>CAVPLZ010000014.1:0-240461 GCA_963706185.1 uncultured Actinomycetota bacterium
CAACCTTCCCGACCCACTCATTCGCTGCCTTCGACCGCGCCCGAATCCCGAGCGCCGATCCCAGGAGAGTTCAGTCATGACAAGTGTTTCCATCCGCCGCGCCGTGGTGGGCGCCGCAGCCGTCGGCCTGACGATGGTCGCTTCGGCCTGTGGCAGCTCCACCCCGGCGGCCAGTTCGCCGAGCTCGGCCGCGTCCACCGCCCCGACCACGACGGCGGCGGGGTCCACGGCAGCGACGGGCGGCGGTTCCGTCGACGCATCGTCCCGGCACCGCCACCCCGGGCACGGTGCAGATCGTCATCTCCGAGGCGAACGGCTGTGTCGCGACGCCGAACACGGCGCCGGCCGGAGCCGTCACCTTCCATGTGGTCAACCAGGATGCCGCCGGTGTCACCGAGGTCGAACTGGTCTCCAACGAACGGATCCGCGGCGAGCGGGAGAACCTCGCCCCCGGGTTCGACGACACCTTCTCGGTGAAGTTGGACGGGGGCTCCTACGAGGTCTACTGCCCCGGTGCCAGCACCGAACGGGTGCCGTTCACGGTGACCGGTGAGGCCGCCCAGGCCTCGACCGACGTCGCCGACCTGCTGCAGCAGGCGACGCTCGACTACGCCGACTACGTGGACCTGCAGACTGCTCTATTGGTCGATGCGGTCAAGCCGCTGGTCGCGGCGATCAAGACGGGCGACCTGAAGGCGGCACAGACGGCATACGCACGGGCCCGGGCCCCATACGAGCGGGTCGAGCCGGTGGCCGAATCGTTCGGTGACCTCGACCCGGCGATCGACGCCCGCGAGGGTGACGTGCCGGCCTCGGACTGGACCGGGTTCCACCCGATCGAGCAGGCACTATTTGCCAAGAAGACGACCAAGGGCATCGACAAGCTGGCCGACAAGCTGCAGATCGATGTCGAGGACCTGCAGAAGCGTGCCCAGCAGCTCGGTACCAACACCCGGAACAACGCCGCCAAGGACCGTTACCAGCCGGACGAGGTGGCCAACGGCGCAGTCGCGCTGCTCGGTGAGGTCCAGTCGTCGAAGATCACCGGCGAGGAGGAGCGGTACTCGCACATCGACCTGCTCGACTTCGCCGCCAACGTGGAGGGCTCTCAGCAGGCCTTCGAGGCGCTGAAGCCGGCGCTGAACCAGATCGACCCGACGGTGGTGCCGTCGATCGACAAGGAATTCGACGCCCTGACCGCGCAGCTGGACACCTACAAGGACCCGTCGGAGCTGGGCGGCTACGTGCTGTATGTCGACCTCGACACGTCGGATACCAAGACGTTGACGGACGGCCTGTTGGCGGTCATCGAGCCGCTGTCCGACGTCAGCGCGAAGATCGCCAACGCGTAACCCCGAGAAGAATGGCCGTATGAGTTCTGTCCCGCCCTCCGCACCCCCGCCGTCGGGGGAGAACACGCCGTCGGATCCTTCCGATTCGCGACGTGCCCTCCCCGCCGGCCCGGGTGACGGTCCGGCGAACCCGACCCGGCGGCGGTTCCTGGGTGGCGCCGGGTTGGCCGCCGCCGGCGTTGCCGTCGGCGTCGCCGGTGGCGTGGCCCTGGGACGGAGTCGGGATGCCGCGGAACCCGCGCCGTCGTCGGCGGGCGGAACGACCGCGACGGCGACCGGGGCGGGCGGCGCGACGCCGACCAGCCAGGCTGCACCTCCGGCGGGCGGGACCACGGACACCGCCAGGGCGGCGGCGGTGGTCCCGTTCTACGGCGAGCATCAGGCCGGCGTGACCACCACCCAACAGGAGCGCCTGATGTTCGCGGCGCTGGACGTCACCACCACCGACAAAGAGGAACTAGCCAGGATGCTGGGCCGGTGGGCGGCGATGGCGTCCCGGTTCACCCAGGGACTGCCGGTGTCCGACGCCGCACCCGCCGACGAGCAGGCGCCGGTGGACACGGGCGAGGCGGAGGATCTCGGCCCGTACTCGCTGACGATCACCGTGGGCTTCGGCGCGTCGCTGTTCGACGACAGGTTCGGGCTGGCCGACCAGCTGCCGGCCGCACTGAAACCGTTGGGCACCATCCCCGGCGACGCGGTGATGCGCGAGGACATCAGCGGCGGCGACCTGTGCATCCAGGCCTGCGCCGATGATCCGCAGGTGGTCTTCCACGCGGTGCGCAACCTGGTGCGGGCGGCCCGGGGACGGCGGTGCTGCGCTGGTCGCAGCTCGGTTTCGGCCGGGCATCGGCCACCGGCGCCGGGCAGACCACGCCCCGGAACCTGATGGGGTTCAAGGACGGCACCAACAACATCCACGCCGATGACACCGCCGCGGTGGACGACCATGTCTGGGCGGCCGACGAGACCGACCGGGACTGGATGCACGGCGGGTCGTACCTGGTGGCCCGGAAGATCCGGATGGAGATCGAGCACTGGGACGTCGATCCGCTGCTCGGACCAGCAGAAGATCTTCGGCCGGGTGAAGACCTCGGGTGCGCCGCTCACCGGTGGCCAGGAGTTCACCCCGATCGACTTCACCGCCAAGGACCCGTCGGGTGATCCGGTGATCGACGTCCACTCCCATGTGCGGCTCGCCTCGCCCGAGGAGAACACCGGCATCCGGATCCTGCGCCGCGGCTACAACTACACCGACGGCCAGGACCCGGTGACCGGCAAGCTGTCCGCCGGGTTGTTCTTCCTCGCCTACCAGAAGGACCCGCACGCCCAGTTCAAGGTGCTGCAGTCGCGGCTCGGCCAGTTCGACCTGCTCAACGAGTACATCGCGCACATCGGCGGGGGCGTCTGGGCGATCCCCCCGGGCCTTTCGGCAGCGGGAGACTGGTTCGGCAAGGCCCTGTTGACCGATTGACCGGTCAGAACAATGTGCTGCCCAGCGGCCGGGCGGCACCAGCGGCGTCGACGGTGCCCGGCAGCACCGCGAACGCCGCAGTCGCTGTCGGGGTGGCGTAGTTCATCAGATCGTCGACCTCGTCCAGCCGCAGTTGCGGTCTTGGCGAACGCCCCGACGTCGTTCTGGTAGCTGATGAACAGGTGCCCGTGATCGTCGGCCGTGGCGCGGTAGTTGTAGCTGCGGCGCAACATCAGTCGACTTCCGGTAAAGGACGGGTGCGCGGCCCGGGCGTGCGCACGCGCCGGCACCATGAGGTCGCCGGTGTCCGTCTTGGCATCCAGGTCGATCTGGTCGAACCGGCCGCCGCCGGACAGTGGCGAGCCATCCTGCCGGTGCCGACCGATCACCCGGTCCTGGGCGGCGGGTTCGAGCGCCCGGAAGTGCTCGGTGTTCAGCCGGAACCGCCTGACCACGCAGATGGTGCCGCCGGCCAGCGGTCCATCGCCGATCCAGACGTCGGCGTCCTGGTCCGCCGGCGTGCGAGGAACGATGATGCCGTCGAAGTAGCCGAACGGGTTGCGGGTGACCCCTTGGTCGGCCGGCCCTCGGTAGCCGTAGTCGGACCAACGCAGCCGGTATCCGGTCAGTGTCCCGACCAGCCGAGACAGCACCGGCTCGAGCACTGTCGGGTCGCTTCCGTTCACGCTGATCAGCAGGGCGCCGCCGAGCCGGCGGGCCGGCAGGGCGGCGTCACCGGGAAAGCGGGGCAGTTGTACCGCTTTCGCCAGGTCCGGCTGGCTGGTGGCGGCGAGCGCGTCGGCGCCGAGGCCGACCGTCACGGTGAGGTCGCCCGGGCCGTCCGGGCGTCAATGCGAGGTCCGGGTCGCTCGCATCGGTGACCCTGCCGATGTCCTCGCCCAGGGCGGCCAGGCTCGCGGCGAGCGTGGCCGGGTTCAGATCCAGGTCGGCAACGGCCACCAGCGCGGACGATTGGGGTGTCGACGGGCGGCTGACCCCGGCCTGGTGCACGCCGGCGGACGGAACCGGGCTGGACCGGGAGTGGTCACCGCCGAGATCGCTCCGGTGCGGTCGCCCGACCGAGCGCGAAGCCGCCGACCCCCGCGGCACCCGCAGCCAGCACACCGGCGCCGGTGCCGAGCAGCAATCGGCGCCGGCTGACGCCGGGCGACTCGGCCTGCGGGGGCTCGGTCATCCCGAGTTCTTCGGCAGGGTCAGTCGCGGGGCCTGGGTGTCGGGGAAGTCTGCCGTGACCCAGTCGGACCCGAGGCGCACCTCGGCGCGCCGGAGCAGAGCGACGGCGTCCACCCAGAGGCGCAGCGGCGAGGTGTCGGCGGTGACCTTCGTCGTACCGTCGAGCGGTTTGTCACTCGGCGGGGCGGCGAAGACGGTGACCGGGGTGCCGTCGACGGTGTCGGTGCGCAGCCACATGGCGCCGGCCTGCTGCAGCAGGACGGGGTTGTCCGGGCGGTCGCTGCCCAGCCCGCCGAGGGTGATCAGCAGCGCGTCGAGCCGGGACGAGGAGGCGTCCAGCGGATGGCTGACCCAGGCCTGGTCCGTCGGGTCGAGGATGGGCAGCACGGGGTTGCCGTCGGCATCGGGTTGACTGTCGTGCACGCCGACGGTCTTGCCGTTCCACAGCAGCGCCTGCGGTGCGAACGAACCGGTGACCTGCGCGTAGCCGATATGCGAGGCGTAGTCGATCCACCCTTGCAGATGCAGGTCGGTGCCCTTCTCGGTGAGCTCGGCGCGGAACGGCCGGGACCCGGCGTCGAAGTTGTTGAACCGGACGGTGGCCAGCAGCTGGCTCTCCTCGGTGGTCACCGGGTGCGGCTGCTCGGCGGCCGGGGCGGGGTCACTCGAGCAGCCTGCGAGTGCTGTGACCACGAGGACAGCGCAGAGCGTGGCACGTCGGTAGCGCCTGCGCGCCACCATCGGCGGCCGAGACCTCACCGGCTACCGGCGTTCGACTCGAGAAGATCGGTCGGCGGGACGGTGACGGCGGCCAGATCTGGCATGTCGACCGTCGCGGGCAGTGGTGCGGCCGCTGACGCCGCCGTCAAGCTGGGCTGATCGGCAGGCGCGGCGACCTTTTTGTAGCTCTGCCCCGGCGGTGCCTCAGGGCCGGCCAGAGCGGGGTCGGTGGCCTGCTTCGCGGTTTGGTTTCCCGAGCAAGCCAGCCGTAGCTCCGTCAGCAGCGCCTTCGGTGCGGTCGTCCCGACATCCTCGGCGCAGTTGCCGGTGGCCGGTGTCCGATCGGCCGAGACGTTGGCCAGATCGACCGCGTTGTCGTCGTAGACGTTGCCGCTGAAGGTGTTCTTCGCGGCCGGCAGGTCCTCGGTGTTGGCAAGCACCACGCCGGCCCTCTGGTGGCCGGTGATCCGGTTGCGCTCGATCGTATTGCGCTGTCCGCCGCTGATGCCGATGCCGGTGCCGAATCCTCCTTCGGCCTGCGATGGCGCGTCGGACTCGTTGTTGTCACTGATCAGGTTGCCCACCACCTGGTTCTTTTGTTGGGGGGTGAACGCCTCCTGGTAGCTGGAGAGCAGGGTCAGGCCCACCCGGTTGTTCGAGAACCGGTTGCCGGTGAGCACGACGGAGTCCGAGGCGTTGGCGTTCTCGAAGCCGACGGCGTTGCGTTCGGCCACGTTGCCGCTGACCAGGATGTCGCACTCGGTGCACTGGCCGACGTAGATCCCGCTGTCCGCGGACCCGGAGACGTAGGAGTCGGCGATCACCCCGTGCCGCGCGTCGAACGCGTAGATGCCATAGAGGCCGTTGTTGTGGGTGGTGACATGGTCGACCCGGAAGCGCTGCAGCGGCGGAAACTTCGCCGGGTCCCAGGCGTGGTAGCCGTCGGCGGTGTGGGCGGACGGACCGTTCGCGTCGTGCAGCCCGGTGAACAGCACGCCGTAGAACGTCGCGCCGGTGACCGTGAGGTTCTCCACCCGCACGCCGTCGGCGATGACCACGATGCCGTAGGGCCGCATGCCGCCGCCGTCGATCACGGTGTGGTTGCGATCCTCGCCACGGACCGTGACATCGGGCGTGGAGATCTGCAGTTGCTCGGTGTAGGTGCCGGGGGCGAGCACGATGGTGCCGCCCGCGGCGACGCGGGAGGCCGCCTCGGTCAGGGTCGGGGCGTCCTGCGGGACGCGGACGAGGGCCAGATCAGCGCCGGTCGACGCGCTGCCGGTCCCGGTACCCGAACTGCATCCGACAGCAACGGCCACCAGGCAGAGCGCGGCGAGAATCCGCACCACCGAGCGCAGGGACACGCCCCGAGCATAGGAGCGCGCGTGCCGCTGTCGGCCGGTCCTCGCCAGGACGGCCAGAAACCGGACAGATGCCTCAGGTTCTGCACAGCCGATTGCCAGGGACCCCTGCTAACCCGCACACTTACCGTCGGTCCTGCGCCGCCCGACGCGGACCCGCAGTCGTGTGTCCGGCTGTGACCCGGGCGCCGGCAGGCCAGCTTGGGGTGAGAGATGGTTGAGGCGGTAGCGGGACAACGCCGCGGAGCTTGGTCGCGGCGATGGCCGGCGGCGCTCGGCGCCTTGCTGTTGACCGCGAGCCTGGCCACCTTCGGGCCGCAGAGCGGCCCGGCTGCTGCCGCAGCGGTGAACTCTGCCGCCGCGGGGAAGGCCGCCGCCGCGAACGCTGCGGCTGCGGGGAAGGCCGCCGCTGCGGTCGACGGCACGGTCAAGGGCGTCGTCTTCCAGGATTTCGGCAGCACCGGCTTCTACACCACCGGCAACGCCGCCACCGGGGAGCCGCGCAACCGACCGATCTCCGGCGTCACCGCGACGGCCTACGACGCCGACGGCAAGACGGTCGGAACAGCCACCAGTGGCTCGGACGGTACCTACACGATCAACGTCAACGGCGCGAAGTCCAACTACCTGCGTATCCAGTTCTCCGGTTGGGACCCCACGGTCTACCAGCCGGGCTTCGCCGCGCAGACCCCGATACCCGCGAACTCACGGGGCGAGAACGACACGTCGGTGCAGTTCACCGAGCTCGGCACGCCGGAAGCCGCGCACGTCGATCTCGGGCTGATCATTCCCGACCAGGTGATCCAGGGGGACGCACCCATCGCCACGGCCATCGAATACGCCGGGGACCCGAGCAATGCGAACACCCTGGGCACCGATGCCGCGCTCGTGGCGCAACCGTGGTCGGACTACGGCGCAGCCGAGGACCCCGCCTGGCCGTTCAACCGGGTCACCTTGGCCACCTTCGGCCAGGTCGGGGCGATCTGGGGCACCTCTTACATCCGCAACGGCAACGTGATGCTGGCTTCGCCGGTGGTGAAGCGGATGTCCGGCCTCGGCGGAGTGGGCGGCTCCCGGGCACTCGGCAACATCTACCGGGTCAACAACGTCCTGAACGCCGACGGAACCCTGAATTCCTCGACCCCGACGCCTTCGGTGTGGTTCAACGTGCAGGACCTCACCGTGGCGGACGCGGGTGCCAGCAAGGTCGACCTGGGCACGATCGCGACCAACGCCCAGAGGGGGCTTTCCGACCACAAGACCCCAGCCAAGGACCTCGACGGCTTCACCAAGTCGGCTGAAGTCGGCATCGGTGGCATGGCCACCTCGCTGGACGGCCGGGCCATGTTCATCGCGAACCTGCACGACAAGTCGATCTACGGCATTCCCCTTCCGCTCGACGATCCGGGCGCGACCCCTGGATACGCGGTGAAGATCCCGACCCCGGTCGGCGCCGATCAGCAGCTCTGGGCGCTGTCCACCTACAAGGGCCGGCTCTACCTCGGGTATGTGGACACCGGGACCAGGCCAGGCCAGTCGGCGTCATCGGTCGGCCTGAAGGCCTACGTCGTGTCGATCCCCCTTCAGGATGCGGTTGACAGCGTCGTGCGCGCTCAATTGGCCCCCCTCACCTGGCGTCCCGAGATCACCGTCGACCTGGGGTACGCCAAGGGCTCCAACATGGAGAACTGGCCGACCCGCGGCGGCGACCTGAGAGCGCGCACCGACTGCGTCAACGGGCAACCCAGTGCCGGCTCACCGACCTTCGACGCCTCGTTCCCGCAGGTCAAACGGTGGAACACCTGGACCAACAGCTGGTCCTGGAACTCCTCGGGCGCAGCCGTCGACACGGACGACCCGTTCGACAGCGCCGTCCAGGCCGGCGGCGGCACCGTCGGCCTGCCGGGCGGCTGCGGCTACGGCACCGGCTGGGAGCAGGCCTACGCGCAGCCGGTGCTGTCGGGCATCACCTTCGACATCGACGGTTACATGATCCTGGGCTTCACCGACCGGAGCGCCCTGCAGAGCGGCAACCGCAACTTCGCCGCGACCTCGACCGTTACGACCGGACGCTACTGGGAGTCCATCTCGAACGGCGACACGCTGATCGCCGCGCCAAAGGCGACAGTGGCCGACGGTGCCCTCCGGCTGCCCGGGCGCGACCGGCCAGAACTTCGTGCTGGAGTGCAAGGGGCAGGTCGGAGCGCGGCCCCAACGCACCGCCGCGGCTGGCACGCCGACGCCAGAACCCCACCTTCCAGCAACGGTGAGGGTCCCGGCGGCGGCGAGTTCCTCAACGACCGGCGCGACCAGGGGACAGGGGGCAACCACAACGAGAACACCCTCGGCTCGGTGGTCACCTACCCCGGCGTCGACGAGATCGCCTCGTCGGCCATGGACCCCTACAGCGGCATCAACCGCAACGGCCTCATGTGGTTCGACCAGAACACCGGGGTCGCCACTCGCGGGTTCGACCAGGTCGTCGGCGACCAGAACAACCAGTCGAGCACCTTCCAGAAGGGCGGCGGCCTGGGTTCCACCGCGCTGCTGGGCGTCGCGGCGCCCGTGGAGATCGGCAACCGGGTCTGGCTCGACGCCGACCTCAACGGACGCCAGGACCCGGACGAACCGGCCATCAACGGCGCCCCGGTCGAGCTGTGGACTGCCGATCCAGCGAGCCCGGACACACCGGTGTGCAAGATCGGCGAGACCAAAACGGCAACGCTCGACGCTCAGCCCGGCACCTACTACTTCCGCTCCGACAATTCGAAGCTGCAGGACGTCCCCTGCGCCGGGCATGACGCCGTCAGCTTCGTCCCCAACGCCAACTACGTGCTCGTCTTCCCGCCCGGTGACGGCCTGGTGCAGTTCCGCGGACCGAATGCTGGTCATCCCGGGTTCATCGGTCTGACCTGGGACCAACTTCAGCGGACAACCCAACAGGCGATCTCGGCCAGCGCCGGCAACGGCGGCACGAACTCCCTCAACGACTCCGACCCGAACGTGACCACCGGACGGGCGTCCGTCACGGTCGGCGGACCGGGCGAGAACGATCACACCATCGACGCCGGCTGGTACGGCGAGGCGCCGTTACAGGTCGAGAAGACCGTCACCGGGCAGGCCCCGGCGGGCCAGAAGTACACGGTCACGGTCACCGGCGCGACCAACTTCCGCGGTGACGATCGCCTCACCACGGCCGGCGACCGATCCCGGCGGCCGAGATCCCAAGGTCGCGAAGACGAGCTACGTGCTCACCCCGGGTACCCCGGTGCCCAGCGACCAGGATCTCCCCTACGGCTACGAGCTCACCCTCAAGGAGACCGACCCGAGCCTGCCGCCGGACGCGGTCACCTACAAGCCCGCCGATCCGGACAACCCCGAACAGGCGCGGGTGATCATCGGCCCGCGCCTGCACGGGACGCCCATCACGCTGGACGTCACCAACGCCTACGGCGCGTTCCAAGTGGTGAAATCGCTGGACGGCGACGATCAAGCCCAGGCAGCGTCCGCCGACCTCGAGTTCACCGTGGACTGGACATCGGACCATCCGGACAGCGCCGGCGGCAAGACATCCGGCACGATCACGCTCAAGGGCGACCAGGTCGCCCAGCCGACACCGGCCTTGTGGTTCCCGGTCGGCACCAAGATCACGCTCTCCGAGGCGACCCCGACCAACCTGCCGCCCGGAGTGAAGTGGACCGGGGGGACCTGGACGGCCGACCCGCCGAACGTGATCGCGAATCCTGACGGCACCGCAACGGTGACCATCATCAGCAACAACCAGGTGCCGGTGCACGTGGCGCTGACGAACACCGTCGAGAATGCGCTGGGCAACGTCACGGTCACCAAGAAGGCGACCGGGGACTTCCCCGACCTGACCGACCCGATCTACTGCGACCGTGCAGATCCCCTTCACCTACAGCTACACGATCCCGGGACAGAGCCCGGTCACCGGCCAGACGTTCGTCCTGAACCAGGCCAACAACTTCACCGTCACCTCCCAGGACTACCCGACCGGGACGAAGATGACGGTCACCGAGGGCACGCCGACCGGAATCGCCGCCGCAACCTGTCGATGGACTTCGAAGGCTGGTCCGGAACCGGGGTCACGAGCGTCGGACCGGACGGCGACGTTCACCATCGGCGACGGGACCACCGTCGAAGCCGTGATCACGAACTCGACGAGTGAACGCGTCGGAACCTTCGAGGTGACCAAGGCCTTCCAGGATGCGGCGGGCGATCCGATCGAGCCGGACGACCCGCGGCTGGCCCCGGTCGTCGTCACGGTCACCTGGACAGCGCCGGACCGGCAGACCGGCACCATCGAGCTGAACTTCGCGAATGGCTTCACCGCAGGTCCGGTCGACGGCGCGGGTGACCCGGTCACCTTCCCGCTGGGCACGGTGATCTCGCTGGAGGAGACCGGCATCACCGGGGTACCCCCGGGTGTCCTGGTCACACCGACCGCCTGGACCCCGGCCGATCCGGACGACCCGACCAAGGGCCAGGTGACCATCTCGGACGAGATCCTGCCGGCCCAGGCGACCTTGGTGAACGGGGCGAGCATCGTCCCCGGCACGTTCGCGATCCACAAGGAGCTGGACGGCGACTTCGCTCTCGACGATCCCCAACTCGACAATGCGTTCTTTCACCGTCCTGGCCCACTGGGATGCGCGTCCCGACATCGGCCAGCCTGAGGGCAGCGTCTCCCTGTTGCTGAACGAAGAGAACGACTGGAGCACCGAACTCGGTAAGACGCTGGCTGTCGGTACCGTCGTGACGCTGTCAGAACCCGAGGCAGGCGGGCTCCCACCCGACGTTGGCTGGGACGGCGAACCTGCCTGGAGTGGCGACGGAATCACGGACAACGGCGATGGCACTGCGACGCTGACCATCACCGAATCCGACACGGTGCCGAGCTTCGTGATGACCAACACCCTGACCAAGCTGACCGGGACCTTCGGTGTGGCGAAAGAAGTTTCGGGCGACTTCGACTTCGACTCCCCGGAGCTCGCCGGGGTGAAGTTCACCGTGCAATGCGTCCTGGCCCGCCTCGTCCGGTCAGCAGGCCGGTTCGACCCACCTGGTGCTCGACGCCGGCAACTCCTTCACCGCAACCTATCCGGAACAGCTGGCCACCGGCACGGTGGTGACGCTCTCCGAGGTCACGCCGTCGGGGACGCCGCCCGACGTGCAGTGGAGCGACATCGTGTGGTCCGGTGACGGGGTGGACGTGAACCCGGACGGCACGGCCTCGATCGTCATCGGGGACGGCACCTCGCCGACGTTCACCGTCACCAACACCGTCCTGCAGTTGACCGGCACCTTCGGGGTCTCCAAGAAGGTCGACGGCGACCTCGACATCAACTCCCCGGAGCTCGCCGACGTCTCCTACACGGTCACCGCGAGTTGGCCCGCCGCGCCGGGACTGGACGCCGGGTCATTGACCGGCGTGCTGAACGCGGACAATGGCTTCTCCCAGGACGCAGGGATCTACCTCCCCACCGGAACGGTGGTGACGCTGTCCGAGGTCAAGCCTTCTGGCGCACCCGAGGATGTCGAATGGGGCGCCGTCACGTGGTCGGGCACCGGATTGACGGTCAACGACGATGGGACGGCATCGTTCGTCATCGGCGATGACACGGCACCGGAGTTCACGGTCACCAACACGGCGACCAAGCTCACCGGCACCTTCGGGGTCGCCAAGAAGTTCACCGGCGACTTCAACGCGTCGTCGCCAGAGATGGCCGGAGTGACCTTCACGGTGGATGCGGCGTGGTTGCCGGCGCCCGGCCTCAAGGCCGGTTCGGTGACGATGAAGCTGACCGCGGCCAACGGGTTCTCGGCTCGCCTCCGGCGTGCAGCTGCCGCTGGGGACAACCGTCACGATCACCGAACTGGAGCCGTCGGGAACCCCGCCGGACGTCCGCTGGGACGACGTGACCTGGTCGGGCGACGGCTTGACGGTCAACCCCAGCGGCACCGTGTCCTTCGACATCGGCAACGGGACATCGCCGCAGTTCTCGGTCACCAACCACGCCACGAAATTGACCGGGACGTTCATCCTGGCCAAGAAGGTCGGCGGCGACTACCACCTGTTCTCGCCCGCGGTGATCGGTACGACCTACACGGTCACGGCGTCGTGGCCGGCCGGCCCGGGCCTCAAGGCCGGCTCGGTGACGGTAACCCTCGATCAGGAGAATGCCTTCCGGGCCGAGTCCGGAGTGGAGTTGCCCACTGGGACCGTGGTCACCCTCTCGGAGGGCACCGAGTCCGGCGCCGGCCCCTCGGTGAACTGGGTCGATCAGGGATGGGCGGCCGACGAGGGACTGACCGTCAACCCCGACGGGACGGCCTCGTTCGTCGTCGGTGACTCGACCGACGAGACGACGGCCGAGTTCGCGGCGGTCGACGTCGCCGACAAGCTCACCGGTTCGATCTCACTCACCAAGCAGGTGACCGGCCCGGGTGCCGCCTCGTTGCCACCGGGTACGACCTTCACGGTGGACTACACGTACGAGGGCCTCGGCCTCAAGGGTCCCGGAATCGTGACTCTGGTCAACGGCCAGACGGTCTCGGTGTCCGGCGTGCCGACCGGGACCACGGTGACGCTGACCGAGGTTGTGCCGTCCGATACGTCGATCGTGTGGGGGACCCCGATCTTCGTCCTGCCGGACGGCAGCACATCCACCGGCTCGGTCACGGTGACCGTCGGTGTGGACAGGAGCTGGCGATCGTCCTGCAGAATCCGACCAACGGACCGCAGCCACCGCTACCGAACACCGGGGTCGACGTCGCCGGACCCGGTATCACCGGGCTGGCCCTGATCCTGGTCGGTGCGGCGATGCTGTGGATGGCGTCGTCCCGCCGCCGGGGCTGGCGGATCGCACCTAAGCAGTAGGGCGGGCGGACAGCCGGATCCTGACCGTGAGGACGACGGGACGGTGGCCGGCGCAACTGCGCGCAATTGGCCGCTGGCGTACCCGGTGCGGCCCTGTGGGCCCGCACGTCTTGGTCGTCCGGCCCGTGCCCCGTGGCGGTGGGTGCTGTCGGCGACCAGGATGCGGAACAACGCGTACGGGGAGCGCGGCGGCCGATGACTCCGCCCGGCCGCACCGGGAGAAGCTGACGCCGACGCCCACGCTCGCGGGCGGACTCGATCGAGGTGCTGGCGGACGCCGTGGATACCACTGCCGGCACCGAGCCGACCTCGCCGCGTTGACCAGGACAGTCCCCTCGGTGGCCCGCGCCCCCGGCGCCGGGGTTGAGGCGTATCCGCGTCCGGATAGTGCGAACGCTGCTCGCACAGGTCGCCCATAAGACTCTCAGGCTTCACCCGTATGGTTACGTCTTGATGGTATTACCCAGTGGTAATAGGCCAACCGGGCTATAGTTTCTGGGAGGTTCACGCCATCTGTTCCGATTGTCGTCACGAAGCGATACATCTAACTTCGGCAATCGTGTTAAGGCGTGGCGAGTCAGGTGGTACGGACAGGGCCCGATGATCGGGCCCGGCCTTCCGCTGGGAAAGGACTGTTGTGGCTCTGCCGGTCGATGCCGACGCACAGGCGGTGTTCTCGCGCGCGCTCTGCGCGCAATTGCGGGATGCCAGGCGCAGGTTGGGGCTCACCCAAGCGCAGCTCGCCACCCGGACCGGTGGTCTGATCTCCAAGGCGGCCCTGGCCAACTACGAGACCGGCCATCGCTCGATGCGGGTCGACATCTTCTGGGCGCTGTCCCGGGCGCTGGACACCGAGCCGGGCGTCCTGATCGCCGCCGCCGAACGTTCGGCCGGCATGAGCGCGGACGCCCAGTCGCCCGGCCCGGTCACCATCGAGATCCCCCGGCTGATGGCCAACGCCGACTCACGGCTGGCCGCGGCGCGCAAGTGGTTCGAACTGCGGTACCCGTCCAACCGCCCGGCCACCGAGACCCTCGACACCGCGGCAGTGTCCGCGCTGGCAGCGCTGGCGGACATGTCTGTGGACGAGTTCCGTCGCCTGCTGGCCAGGGTCGCGTCCGCCACTGACGGCGCCCAGACCCACACGGCTGCGCCGGCCACCGGCGGCAGCGCGCACGGCCTCGGCGGTACCTGGCAGTACAGTGCGGCAGCCCTCTCGGCGCCGAGCGCCACCGCCGTCTGAACCGCGCCCGGTGAGGCTTTCCCCACACTCTTCGCGTGAACCGGCCCCGGTCACCCCTCGTGCTCAGGAAGAATGAACACGGACTTAACGGGTCGACGAGGGATGGGTGTGGCAGAACCAGACGACGACGCGATGACGGTGCTCCCGGTCGTGACCGACGACCGCGTCGACGGTGACGGTGCGGCCTCTGCTGGTGACCGTCCCCGGGCGCGTCGGCGCGGGCGCGGACCATGGATCGGGCTCGGGGTCGGGCTGCTTCCTCGTTCTCGGCGCCGGTGTCGCGTACCTCGTCGAGCTGAACCGCACTGCCGGCCAGATCGATCGCGGGACCAGCATCGCGGGCATCCAGGTCGGCGCGTTGACTCCGGCCGAGGCCACCGAGCGACTGACCCGTGAACTCGCGCCCAGGTTCGCCGCCCCGCTGACGTTGGAAGCGCACAGCGAGAAGGTCACCCTCGACCCGGCCGGAGCCGGGCTCAGCGCGGACATCGAGGCCGCGGTGGCCGCGGCGGGTCTGCGTTCGTCGGCCCCGTGGGACCGGCTGATGTCCTTCCACCGGTCCGTCGAGGTGCCGCTGGCGGTCACCGTGGACGAAGCCGCACTGCGGGCCTGGGTGGCCGGCGTAGCCGAGCGGACCGACGTCGAGCCGGTTGAAGGGGAGTTCGCCCGCCAGGGCGTCGAGGTGGTCGTCGTCGAACCGGTCGTCGGTCGGCACCTGCGGCAGGACGAGGCGGTCACGGCGATCGCCACGGCCTGGCGCACCGGGAACGCCGCGACGCTGAACGGACTCGACCTGCCGACCACCACCGAACCGGTCCGGGTGTCGGCCAAGGCCCTGGCGGCGGCCAAGGTCGAGGCCGAGACGCTGCTGCGCGGCGACCTGACGGTGAAGACCGGCGACCGGGACGCTGATCGTCCCGGCGGCAACCGTGGCCAAGGCCGTCACCATCCGGGACAAGGACGACGGATTTGCCGTCGGTGTCGACTCGGCCGTTCTGCGGGCCGCCATCGAGAAGGCAGCCACCGCAACCGAGACGACGCCGAAGGATGCCGGCATCGCGTTGACCGATGGCCGACCCACCATTACCCCGGGGGTCACCGGCCGCACCGTCGATTGGGACGCCACCGAGGCCGCCGCCGGCAAGGCCCTGATGTCCGGGAAACGGGTCTGGACCGTCATCTACACGACGACCGAGCCGGAGTTCAGCACCGCGGACGCGAAGGCCTACGGACTCACCGAGGTGATCGGTGAATTCACCACCGGTGGATTCGCCTACGCCTCCGGACAGAACGTCAAGGTCGTTGCCGAGAAGGTGCAGGGCGCGCTGATCAGGCCGGGAGAGACGTTCTCGCTGAACACCTTCACCGGTCAGCGAACCGAGGCCGAGGGCTACATCCCGGCCGGCGTCATCGACAACGGGGTGATCGGCACTGCGGTCGGCGGCGGCATCAGCCAGTTCGCCACCACCCTGTACAACGCCGCCTACTTCGCCGGCATGGGCGACGTCACCCACACCCCGCACTCGTTCTACATCAGCCGGTACCCGCTGGGGCGGGAGGCCACGGTCTACGACGGCCTGATCGACCTGGCGTTCTCCAACGACTACGACACGGCGGTGATGATCCAGACCATCTGGACAGAGTCCGACATCACGGTCCGGATCTGGGGCACCAAGCACGTCGTTGTCGAGTCGGAGACGGGCGAGCCGTTCGGCTACACGGCGCCGGAGACCAGGACCATCCCCTACGGCCAGTCCTGCTCGGCGAGCAGCGGGTCGTCGGGCTATTCGGTGGTCAACACCAGGATCATCAAGGATCTGGACGGCAAGGTCGTCCGTCGCGAGCCGTTCACCACCGTCTACAACGGCCAGGTCCAGGTGATCTGCCAACCCGCTCCCGCCCCGGCGACCTCCGCGGCCGCGGCGACCTCGGCGGCAGCGCCGGCCGCCCGCGCCCCCGGTGGCTGACGTATTCGATTCCGGCGTACGCGCGGCCGTTACGCTGATCGGGCCGGGATGCCGGCAGGCCACTGTGGCGCAATTGGTAGCGCACCCGACTTGTAATCGGGCGGTTGTCGGTTCAAGTCCGACCAGTGGCTCCCGGGTCTGTGCTGCCGCCACCGTCATAGTCAGCTCGGTGACAGCAGGGGACCATTCACCCTCGGGTGCTGTTGATGATCAGCGGTGTCGTCTTCTGGTTGGCGCATGTCTATGCCGCCACTGTTGCTTCGGTCCACGGTGGCTGGCACACCGCGGCCTCCGCACCGGGTTGCGCCAGGAATGGCCGGTCGCCGCCGCTGCTGTCGCACCCGCCGTGGCGGCCCTCACATGCGGGGGATCGAACGTCAGCCCGGCAGACGGCGTCTGGTCGCATTCGTCGTTGCCATCGCCGAGCAACAGCTTTGGGCGTAGCCGCCGTCCGACACGCCGGACTGACCGGTACGACTCTGGCCCGCACCGTCGCGCTGAACTTCAGTACGGGCATCATCATCGTGGTCCTGAAACTCGCCATCCCCGCGCACTGACGCCGTCACGGGCGAGGTCGCCGACCGGGTCGGCAGGCTACGTTGGGCGGTGAGCCAGCGCCGTAGGTCACGGGAGGTCTCCCAAGTGGGCGGCGGATGAAGCAGCGGCCGCCCAGGGCCGCTGTCCAGCGTGGACGCAAGCCGCCCGGTTCGTGAGGTTCGCCGCGTACTATCCGCTCGAACGGGCTGTTCACTCCGGCGATTGTCGGTCGCCCGAGTTCGACGGGCGCCGCCGGCGCACGTCACAGCGAATGGGGGTCGAATGACGGTATCAGCGGACGAGCAACCGACGCCGACCGACGAGATGGACGCGCTGACCATGAAGGCGGCCGTCGGCCGTGGTCTGGCCCTGTCCCTGGCCACGCCTCGCCGACCGGGCCCGCGCGGCCGAACACGAGGCCCGCGCGGCTTCCTGGGAAGACCCGCAGGCCATCGCCGAGCGGCTCGCGGCGGCCCGGGCGGTCGATCCGGTACCGAGCCTCGACGCGCTCGCTGACAGCGAAAGCGTCGATCCCGACGCCGGCCGGACCGCACGTCGAACTCGACGCCCTGAACCCGGCTCGCCGCCGCCGCGGCTCGCGAGGCCGCCACCAAGGTCATCGCCGCGTTCGACGCCGTCGCTGCGGCTCGGGAGGCCGTGCTCGCCGCGCAACTGGCGTCGGCCGAGCAACAGGTCGCCGAGGGCAAGCGGACCAACCGGCGCGTCGGTGCGGGTGCCGCGCACCCTGTCGGCGCAGGGCGGGGCGATGTGGGCGGGCGTCCGGTCGGAGTACCGCTACCTGGTGAGCCGCAAGCCGCGCAAGGTGCTCAGGGCGTTGGCGATCGCCCTGCTCGGCGCCATCGCTTACATGGTGTGGATCCGGTTGTTCAGCTGGAACACCTACGGCAAGTGGGCGCCGTATCTGGCGGTGCTGTTCATCAGCTCGGTGATGGGCACGTCGGCCTGCTTCAACAGCATGGCGTTCGACGCCCAGCGGGTGCGGGTGGCGCTGGACAGCGGGGCCAGGATGTGGCAGATCCTGGTGGTCAAGAACGTGGCGCTGATGGCGCTGGTGCTGCCGCTGGGCGTGGCCATGTGCGTCGCCCTGGCCATCCTCACCGGACGTCCGGCGACGCTGCTGGCCGCCATCGCCCTGGTGTTGAGCATCCTGCTGCTGTGGAGCGGAGTGGGCAACCTGCTCTCCGTGGTCCTGCCGATCCGGGACGCACCGTTGAAGGTGCACCGGCAGAGCGGCACGCTGCGTCAGTTCGTTCTCGAGTTCGCGGTCACCTGGGCGATCTCGTACCTGGTGCTGTTCCTGCTGATCTGGCGGGTCTACTCGGCCAAGGGCATGGGCGAGCGTTACGACTCGACCCTCATCGCCGTGGTCCTGCTCGTGCTCTCGGCCGCCTTCGGCTGGATCAACCTGACGGTGATGGCGGTGGCGTTCGCCAATGTGCCGTCCGTGAGTCGTCGACTGCGCCGTGAACTCGACTGGGCGGCGGATGCACCGTCGACGAGTTCCGCCGAGCCGGCCGCCGTCCCGGCCGCCCCCGACCGGTAGCCGGCGGCCTCAGCCCTCGGAGCCGGCCGGGTCGATCGACGATTCCCCGGCCGGGGACCGGATCAGGTGCGAGCCGTCCCGGTCGGCCCAGGATCAGGGTGGCCAGCATCGGGTAGAGCAGCACCGACAGCATCCCGGCCCCGACCAGCGCGGCGGCCATCGCAGTGCGGCAACTCGCCGCTCTCGGTGCCGATCTTGGTCACCGCGACGATGATCGGCAGCCCGGTGGCGGCCATCAGCGCCAGGGCGCGCCGTTCCTCCGCGGTGGCGCCCACCGGCGCGGACAGCAGCCCGGGCAGCCCGCGCAGGATCAGCAGCAGGACCAGGAACACCACCAGGTACACCAGCGCGGTCGGGTCGTGCACCAGGGCGTCGAGGTCGAAGTCGATGCCGGTGTTGATGAAGAAGATCGGCACGAGCAACCCGAACGCCACCGCGTCCAGCTTCGAGTGGACCTGGGCGCGATCGGCCGGCGTCGCGCTCTGCAGGAGGAACTGGACCAGCACGCCGGCGGCGAACGCGCCGAGCAGCATGTCCAGACCCAGCAGGATGCTCAGGCCGACCAACGCGGCCACGATGGCGATGACCAGCCGGACGGCGAACTGCCCGCTGGTGTGCAGGGTGGCGGTGATCAGCCGGTGCAGGCGTTGGTGCGTTCCGGTGGCCGCCAGCAGGATCGCGCCGACGGCCAGCGCGACGAAGGCGAGCAGCACCACCGTCGCCGCGCCCGGCTTGCGAGCGGACAGGAAGATCGAGATGGCCACCAGCGGGCCGAACTCGCCGACCGCGCCGACCGCGGTCACCGCGACGCCGAACGGTCGGCGGAGCTGCCCGGAGTCGATCAGCACGGGCAGCAGGGTGCCCAGCGCCGTGCTGGACAGGGCGATGCCGATGTAGACCGCGGCCGGCACGGACGGGCCGAGCAGCAGGCCGGCGATCAACCCACCGACCAGCGAGATCAGCCAGCCGGCGATCGACCGGTTCAGGGGGCGTGCCCTTGATCCGGGCGAAGTCGATCTCGGTGCCGGCCATGAAGAACAGCAGGGCCAGGCCGATCGAGGACAGCGCCGAGATCAGCGTCAGGTCGTCCACCCAGCCCAGCAGGGCCGGCCCGAGGAGCAGACCGAGCACGATCTCGATCACCACGACCGGGACCCGCACCACCCGGCCGATCAGCGCCGACAGCAGTGGCGCCAACGCGGCGGCGAGAGCAACCCACACCAGCGAGTGGACCATTGTGTTGCCTCCGACCGAAGGGAGCGCGACCGTGCAGTGTATTCACACTGGTCACACTGGTCACAATTCGGACACAGTTCATCTCCGGGTTCACCGCCAGCGGTGGACAACTGCTCAGCGTGAGAGCACCGTTACCAACCGTAGGTGGCACCCGTCTACGTGTCGTCGAGGCGGATGTGCCGTCGTCCCGACCAGCATGGAGGGCACCGTGGCCAGCGACACCGAGTACCGAAGCTGTCACCCCCGTCGAGGATGTCCAGCCGGGAACTGCGTTCGGCCGGACGATGATGGCGATCCTGCGGATCGTCGCCGGCTTCTACTTCTTCTGGGCTTTCCTGGACAAGACGTTCGGGCTGGGCTACTCCACGCCATCGGCCAAGGCGTGGATCAACGGCGGCTCGCCCACCGCGGGCTTCCTGGGCAGCCGTCACGTCGGGCCGTTCGCCTCGATGTACCGCTCGATGGCCGGCAACGCGTTCCTGGACTGGCTGTTCATGCTCGGCCTGCTCGGGATCGGCGTCGCGCTGATCCTCGGCGCCGGCATGTGGATCGGAGCGGTCAGCGGCACGATCATGCTGCTGCTGATGTGGACGGCGTCCTGGCCGATGGCCCGGTTCGACGACGCCGGTAAAGCGACGGGTTCGACCAACCCGATCGTCGACGACCACATCATCCTGATGCTCGTGCTCCTCGTGCTGGCCGCTTATCACGCCGGCAACACCTTC
Organism: uncultured Actinomycetota bacterium; assembly: GCA_963706185.1. GTDB lineage: Bacteria > Actinomycetota > Actinomycetes > Mycobacteriales > Nakamurellaceae > Nakamurella. Next base: position 20,275 of record CAVPLZ010000014.1, read on the forward strand.
GGTCTCGGCCGGTGGTGGACCAGCCTGCACTTCGTCCAGAAGAACCGCTGGCTCGTCTGACGGCGTTTCCGCTGGGCGTCGGTATCAGCGCGGGACCGTCGGCGCTCTTCCAGGCGACAACGATCCCGAGCACCGGCCCCGCGCCGACTCGCTCCCGATCCGTCGATCCGCTCTCCACGGGCACGCCGCCCGGGTCGCCGCCTTCCGACGGCGACGAGCTGATCCGTTCGGCGCCGGACGGACCTGTGCGGAGTTATCGGTTCGACCGGCTCGGCCAGGGACCTGCATATGTTGCTGATCCGCAGTCGACGCCGACGTCCGGCGCCGCTGCGGATCGGCCGTTTCTGGTCTTCGCGGCGCTCACTCGAGGTCGTCGACGGCATCCAGTGAGCCGATGCCCATCAGGCTGGGATCGAGCATCGCCTGCTCGTCCGGCCGGAACCGGAGAATGTTCTCGATGTAGGACTGGACCGCGGTCTCGAAGGACACCTCGTGGCCGGCCGCCTCGGACAGGAACCAGCGGTGTTCCAGGACTTCGTGGAAGATCTCGGCCGGTTCCAGTTTCTTGGCCAGGTCCGGCGGGATCGCCTCGATGACCGGCTCGAACACGTCCTCCATCCAGTAGCGGGCGACGGTGTCCTCGTCGATGTCGTTCTCCGGCAGCACGGCCCGCGACCGGAAGCTGTCCAGGTCGTTGAGGATCCGCCGGGCCTGGTTCTCCTGGACGGACAGGCCGGTCAGCTCCTGCAGCCGGCGCCGGTGGTGGCCGGCCTCGACCACCTGGGTCTGCACCAGCACGTGCGGGTTGTTCCCGTCCTGCTCGGTGACCTGGATCTGCGCGGCGTCGTACCCGAGTTCGTTGAGCCGGCGCAGCCGTTGCTCGATCCGCCACCACTCGTCCGCGCCCATGGTCTGCGGCTGGGTGAGTTCGGCCCAGAGCCGTTCGTATCGGGTGACCACGGACAACGCGGTGTCCAGCGGGTCGACGTGCTCGGGCAGCAGTCCGGACATCTGCAGGTCCAACAGTTCGCCGGCCAGGTTGGTCTCGGCGATCTCCAGGTCGTTCTGCCGCTGGCCGCGCGAGAGCACCTCACGCAGTTCGCCGGTCTCCGCATCCACCAGGTAGGCGGCCAGCGCGCCGGCGTCGCGCCGGAACAGCGTGTTGGACAACGAACAGTCGCCCCAGGCGAACCCGCTCAGGTGCAACCGGACCAGGAGTTCGGCGAGCGCGTCGAGCAGCTTGGTCTCGAGGTCGGGGTCGAGTCGACGGGAGAACAGGGCCCGGTAGGGGAGCGAGAACCGCAGGTGCTTGGTCACCAGCGCGGCGTCCAGCGGCTCACCGTCCGGGGTGATCCGGTTGGCGACCACGCCCACCGCCTGGACCACCGGGACGCCCTGCTTGACCAACTCGCGCAGCACCGCGTACTCGTGCTCGGCCAGGTCCTGGAAGATCTCCTTGATCGCGTAGACGGTGCCGCCGATCCGCACGAACCGGACCACGTGCCGGGAGATTCCGCGGGGCAGCGACACCATCTTCTCGCGGGGCCAGTCCTCCAGCGGCGTCGACCAGGGCAGCGTCAGCAGGTCGGTCGGATCCGGACCGCTGGCGAATTGCATGCGCACGCGCTCAGCGTGGCACACCTGGTCGGGCTCGGTCGGGTGTGGTTCGGGGCGAGGATCAGCGGGCTTCGGCGCGGGCCGTCGCCATGCCGGCCAGCGCCTGGAACAGCCGCAGGTCGGTGTCGGTCTCCGGGTGCCACTGCACGCCGAGCGCCCACCACGGGCCGACGTGCACCATCGCCTCGAGCAGACCGTCGTCGGCGGACGCGGCCGGTGCGAAGCCGGGGTGCTCGGCGACCGCCTGGTGGTGGTGGCACGGCACGGTGACGGCTTCGCCGAGGATCTCCGCGATCGTCGTCCCCGGTTCGGTCTTCACCTCGACCCGGCCGTAGTGACCGGGGCCGGGGGAGTGCCGATCGTGGCCGACCAGGTCGGGCACGTGCTGGACGAGTTTTCCGCCGGCGCGGACCGCCATCACCTGCATGCCACGGCAGATGCCCAAGGTCGGGACGCCGAGGTCCTCGGCCGCATCCAGCAGGGCGAACTCGGAGACGTCCCGGTCGTCCCGCCACCCGGCGGTCCGATCGTGCGGCAGTTGCGCCGTACCGCGACGGGTTGACGTCGGAGCCGCCGGCGATCACCAGACCGTCCAGCCGCTGCGACCACGCCGGGAACGTCGTCGGCCACGCCCATCGGCGGCAGCAGCACCGGAGTGGCGCCGCCGGCACTGACCGCAGCCGCGTAGCGGGCCGGCAGCAGCGTCGCCGGTACCCCTCGCCACTGTCCCCAGTCCGCCGGCTCGCGGTACGTGCTGATGCCGATCACCGGCCGGATCATTGCGCCCTCACCGCGCCACGTTATCCCGGCCGACCCACGGTACTTACGAGGATCAACTGGCCTAAGCGCGGACGAAGTCGGCGTCCCCTGTCACTTACGTCCCAAAACTGCAGCCTTGATCCTCGCAGCACCTTGGGACGCGGGCATGCGGGACGTTGCGCTTCGGGTACGGATCACTCCGTGAAGTGGCGGTGCCGCGCGGCTGTGACTACCGTCACGATGCCCCCCTCGCGTCCTCCACCATGCAGGAGCATCGATGCCCCGTCGCAGTCGCCGCAGGTTTGTCGCACTCGCTCTGGCCCTCCTGCTTCCGTTGTCCCTCGTCACGGCGCCGGTGGCGACGGCTGCTCCGCCGGCTCCTGCCCTGGTCGACTCATTGGCCGCCGCCGCTTCCCCGACCGTCACGGTGGCCGGGAGCCTGCAGAGCGAACTCGGCTGCGCCGGCGACTGGGATCCGACCTGCACGGCGACCGATCTGGCCGGAGACCTCGCCGGGGGTGTTCACCGCGACGTTCACCGTGCCCGGCCGGGTCGTACGAGTTCAAGATCGCGCACAACCACAGCTGGGACGAGAGCTACGGGGCCGGCGGCGTGCAGGTCGGCGCCAACATCCCGCTGGTGCTCGGCGGCACCGCCGCGCGTCCTGTTCAGCTACGACCTGACCATCGCACCTGATCGACCGTGTCGCCGGTGGCCCAGCAGACCGACCGGGTGACCGCCGCCGACCGAGGCCTGGCCGGGAGCAGCCTGCGGGCCGACCTGACCCGGGAGCGGTTCTACTTCGTGATGACCGACCGGTTCGCCAACGCCGACACCGCCAACGACACCGGCGGACTGACCGGCGACCGGCTGACCACCGGGCTACGACCCGACCGACAAGGGCTTCTACCACGGCGGCGACATCAAGGGCATCACCGGCAAGCTCGACTACCTCAAGAAGCTCGGCGTCACCTCGGTCTGGATGACGCCGTCGTTCAAGAACCAGCCGGTGCAGGGCACCGGCGACGACGCCAGCGCCGGCTACCACGGCTACTGGATCACCGACTTCACCCAGATCGACCCGCACCTCGGCACCAACGCCGATCTGAAGACACTGATCGACGAGGCGCACGCCAAGGGCATCAAGGTGTTCTTCGACATCATCACCAACCACACGGCCGACGTCATCGACAACACAGAGGGCACGTACGACTACATCACCAAGGCAGACCAGCCCGTACAGGGACGCGACCGGCGACGACGTTCGACGACCGCGACTACGTCAACGGCAACACGTTCCCGACGCTCGATGCCGCCGACGTCGTTCCCGCTACCCGCCGACGTTCGGTGCCGGCCGACAAGGCGCACGTCAAGGTGCCGGCCTGGCTGAACGACCCGACCTACTACCACAACCGCGGCAACGCCAAGTTCGACGGCAGCGAGGGCGACGTCTACGGCGACTTCGTCCGGTCTGGACGACCTGTTCACCGAGCAGCCCGAGGTCCGCGACGGTCTGATCGACATCTACAAGTTCTGGGCCGAGTTCGGCATCGACGGGTTCCGGATCGACACGGTCAAGCACGTGAACATCGAGTTCTGGCAGAAGTTCGCCCCGGCGATGCGAGCAGGCCGCCGCGCAGGTCGGCAAGCCGAAGTTCTTCCAGTTCGGCGAGGTCTACGACGCCAGCGCCGCCGAAGATGTCCCGGTTCACCACCGAGGGCAAGCTGCCGGCCACCCTGGACTTCGGGTTCCAGGCCGCGGCCACCAGCTTCGGCAAGGGCGGGGCCACCACGGGATCTGCGTGACCTGTTCGCCGGACGACGACTACTACACCGACACCGACTCCAATGCCTACTCGCTGCCGACGTTCCTCGGCAATCACGACATGGGCCGGATCGGCAACTTCCTGAGGCGTCCACAGTACTCCGGCGACCAGCTGCTGCAGCGCGACCTGCTCACCCAGTCGCTGATGTTCCTCACCCGCGGTCAGCCGGTCACCTACTACGGCGACGAGCAGGGCTTCATCGGCGACGGCGGCGACAAGGACGCCCGGCAGGACATGTTCGCCAGCCAGGTCGCGTCCTACAACGACGACGACCTGATCGGCACCGACGCGACCACCGCCACGCGACAACTTCGGCACCGACAATCCCGCTGTTCCAGCGGATCACGCGAACTGTCCAAGCTCCGCGGGACAAGTACCCGGCGCTGGCCGACGGCGCGCAGATCCACCGGTACGCCAGCAACAACGCCGGCATCTACGCCTTCAGCCGGATCGACGCCAAGGAGCAGGTCGAGTACGTCGTCGCGGCCAACAACTCGACGACCCCGGCCACCGCGACCTTCGCACGTTCAACAAGAACGCGCGGTACTCCGGGCTCTGGCCGGCCGGCACCCGTCGCTGCGCTCGGACGACGAGGGCCGGGTCACGGTCACCGTGCCGCCGCTGTCGGTGGCGGTGTGGAAGGCCGACGGCGACTGGCTCGGTCGAAGGCCGCGCCGGCCATCGACGTTCCGCTCGTCGGTGGCCGGCAGCACGGTCGGTGGCCGCGCCGAGGTCGGGGTCGCCGTGCCCGCCGGCGGCTTCAACCAGGTGACGCTTCGCCTGGCGCCCGGTCGGCACCACGGCCTGGACAGCCGCTCGGCACCGACGACAACGCGCCGTACCGGGTGTTCCACGACGTCACCGGCCTCGCCAAGGGCACGCTGCGTGGAGTACCGGGCGGTGCTCAAGGACAACTCCGGCAACCTGTCGGCGACCGGCACCTCGGCCATCGTCGGCGATCCGGCCCGCCGGCCGGTCGACGTCGGGCGGGCGACGACGGACCGGTCGACCCAGCCGGCGAACGTGACGCGTGCCGGCGACCTGAACTCGCGAGATGGGCTGCCCGCGGCGACTGGCAGCCGGACTGCGCGCCGGCGCACTGACCTGGCCCAGGGCCAACGGACGACATCTGGTCGAGGCACCTTCACCCTGCCGGCCGGCGACCTACGCGTACAAGGCGGCGATCAACAAGTCCTGGGACGAGAACTACGGCGCCAAGGCGCGTCAAGAACGGTGGGAACATCGCGGTGACCGTGCCGGCGGCCACTCCGGTGACGTTCTACTACGACCACCGGACCCACTGGGCGACCAGCGATGCGCAGAGCCCGATCGTCACCGCGGCCGGGTCGTTCCAGTCCGAACTCGGCTGTCCCGGCGGACTGGTGCGGCCCGGACTGCCTGCGGTCCTGGCTGCGAGGATCCGGACGGCGACGGCGTCTACACCTACACGACCGCGCAGATCCCGGCCGGCAGCTACGAGGTGAAGGTCGACCCATGGGCTAGTCCTGGGACGAGAACTACGGCGCCGGTGGAGCTCGCCGGCGGCGCCAACATCGCCTTCAGCGTCGGCGCCGGCGCGCTCACCACGTTCTCCTACGTGCTGTCCACCCACGTGCTGACCGTGACCACCGCGGCGCGACTCCAGCGCCGATCTGACCACGTCGAAGGCGCAGTGGCTGACCGCGGGACGTGGTGGCCATGGACCTGCCCGGCGGCCGCGTCGACCTGGCACTTCCGGCTGCACTGGTCGCAGGACGGCGGGCTGGGCCTCGACGCCGAGGCGGTCACCGGCGGCGACTCGATCCCGCTGACCCTCGACCCGCACGGGCCTGTCCGCGCGAGCTGAAGACGCAGTATCCCGCAGCTGGCCGGCGTACGACGCGCTGCGGCTGCAGACCATCCGATGCGCGCGACAGAACGTTTGTTGACGGCGATTCTGACCGGTCAGGTGGCGGTCGCCGCCTACGACGACCTCGGCCAGCTGGTCGACGCCACCGGCGTGCAGCTCCCCGGCGTGCTCGACGACCTGTACCACGCGGCGCGACGAAGCGGACGCTCGGCATCGACCTGGAACGGCCGGAACGCCGATGCTGTCGGTGTGGGCGCCGACCGCGCAGGATGTCGACCTTGCTGATCGACCCGCCGGGGCGGCCGGCCGAGCAGGCCGTCGCCGATGCGCCGGGACGACGACGGCGTCTGGTCGGCCCGGGGTAACGCCATCGCTGGAACGGGGCGACCTATCGGTACCAGGTGACGGTCTACGTGCCGGCCACCGGCAAGGTCGAGGTGAACGACGTCACCGACCCGTACTCGCGTCGCCCTGACGACGAACTCGACCGCGCTCGGTGATCGTCGACCTCGACGCGCGCGTCGCTGACGCCGGCCGGCTGGTCACGCTGCGCAAGCCGGCGCTGGCGCAGCCGGAGGACTCGACGATCTACGAGCTGCACGTCCGCGACTTCTCCATCGGCGACACCACCGTGCCGGCCGCGCACCGCGGCACCTACCTGGCGTTCACCGACACCAACGTCGCACGGGATGAAGCACCTGAAGGCGCTTGGCGGCGCCGGTCTGAACACCATGCACCTGCTGCCGGCCTTCGACATCGCCACCATCCCCGAGAACGAAGGCGGACCAGACAGACGCCGGCCTGCGACCTGCCGGCGCTGACCGCCGCGAACCCGGCGGGCGAGCAGCAGCAGGCCTGCGTGTCACGCGCAGGCGGCCACCGACGGCTACAACTGGGGTTACGACCCGTTCCACTACACGGTGCCGGAGGGCTCCTACGCGACGAACCCGGACGGGCCGTCACGCACCCGCGAGTTCCGGCAGATGGTCGCCGCGCTCAACGACGTCCGGGCTGCGGGTGGTGATGGACGTGGTCTACAACCACACCGACGGCCGCCGGCCAGGACCCGAAGTCGGTGCTCGACCAGGTGGTTCCCGGCTACTACCACCGGCTGTCGGCGACCGGGCACGGTGGAGAACTCGACCTGCTGCGCCAACACCGCCACCGAGCACGCGATGATGGGCAAGCTGGTGGTCGACTCCGTGGTCACCTGGGCCGTGCGACTACAAGGTCGACGGCTTCCGGTTCGACCTGATGGGCCACCAGCCGCAAGGCGATCATGGTGCAGCTGCGGGCCGCGCTGGACAAGCTGACGCGTGCGCCGCGACGGGGTGGACGGCAAGACAGATCTACCTGTACGGCGAGGGCTGGAACTTCGGCGAGGTCGCCGACAACGCCCGGTTCGTGCAGGCCACCCAGGCTGAACATGGCCGGCACCGGGATCGGCACGTTCAACGACCGGCTGCGCGACGCGGTGCGCGGCGGCGGGCCGTTCGACGACGACCCGCGGCTGCAGGGCTTCGGGTCCGGGCTGTTCACCGACCCGAACGCCGACGCCGGCAACGGCCGGTGACGGCGGCGCAAGGCCACCCTGCTGCTGCGACGAGGACCGGATCAAGGTCGGGCTGGCCGGCAACCTGCGCGGACTACACCTTCGTCGACCGCACCGGCGCAACGGTGACCGGCGCTCAGGTCGACTACAACGGCGCGCCCACCGGCTACACCGCCGACCCGTCCGAGGTGATCAACTACGTCGACGCCCACGACAACGAGACGCTGTTCGACGCGCTGACCTACAAGCTGCCGCTGGCCACCTCGATGGCCGATCGGGTGCGGATGAACACCCTGTCGCTGGCCACCGTGACCCTCGGGCAGGGCCCGTCGTTCTGGCACGCCGGGACCGATCTGCTGCGGTCGAAGTCGCTGGACCGCAACTCGTTACGACTCCGGCGACTGGTTCAACCGGATCGACTTCTCCGGCCGGCAGTCGACGTTCGGTTCGGGGCTGCCGCCGTCGAGTCGGACAACTCGGACAAGTGGCCGTACATGCGCGCCCTGCTGGCGAACCCGGCGCTCAAGCCGGGCGCGGCCGACATGGCCGCCGCCACCGCGGGGGCCCAGGCGCTGCTGAAGATCCGGTCCTCCTCGCCGCTGTTCCGGTTGGGCTCGGCGGCCCTGATCCAGCAGAAGGTGTCGTTCCCGAGCTCCGGGCCGTCCGCGATCCCCGGGGTGATCGTCATGCAGATCGACGATCGGTCGGGCCGCAACATCGATCCGCGGCTCAAGCGGATCGTCGTGGTGTTCAACGCCACGCCGAACGCGCAGACGATCCCCCTCTCCGATGCCGCCGGCTTGGCGCTCAACCCCGTGCAGGCCAACGGCTCCGACCCGGTCGTCAAGCAGACCTCGGTCACGGCGAGCTCGGTCACCGTCCCGCCCCGCACCGTGGCGGTCCTCCAGCAGTAACACCCGGCCCGCGGGGAGTTGATCCGCCCAAATCGGACGCCATCCTTGGATTAACTCCCCGCGGGCCGGGAGCCGGAGGGGCCAAGGCCCGGTCGCCAGCCACGAGAGCGCAGGAGCGCCTCGACGCGACCGAGCATCGCCGCGCGGTCGTACCAGATCATCTGGTTGGTGATGTACAGGTTGCGCCAGTCGGCCGCGGTGAGGTCGTTCATCCGGACGCGGTCGTGGTGAAGCGCCTCTCCGGTGTGGAACTCGACACCGTCGAAGTCGCAACCCACTCGGTACTCCGGCCAGCCGAGGTCGAATCGGCGTACGCGGCCGGACGGCGTGACGACGGTGACCTGCGGAACGGGTGGCGGCAGCTCCGCATCGAGAATTGCCCACCGGAGCCAGGATTCGGGCGGCGACTCGGCCCGGCCGTCAGCCCACGGGGCGATCGGCCTGACCTTGCGGATCCGGTTCACCGAAAGTCGGTCCGCGAAATCGATCAGTGCCTGCGGGTCGGCGACAGCTCCCGACCGCAGCGCTGCGTCGAGGACGGCAAGCATGCGCGGGGGTTGCCGCTGCAGTGCGGCGATGCACAACGCGGTCTCGCGCGGGATCAGTGACGAGGCGTCCGCCGACCTCCACGAGTGGGCTGGTGACCAAACGGCGATGCAGGACGAGCCCGGTGCGCGCTGATCCCCACGGTTCTGGGGCGAGCACGTGTACGGCGCCGTCGCCGGCGATGTCGAATCCGGACAGAGATGCCGCGCTGTGCAGGCAGGGGACCACCGGGCGACCCAACGTCAACTCGGCGGCCCGCAGCCGGGTCTCGGTCGTGTCGATCCAGCCTGGGACGACGAAGAGGCCACGCCAGAGCCGCAGCAGGCGAGCGCTGCGCACGTAGTTCGCCAACGTGTTGGCGGATACCACCGCGGTCACATTCTGGGTGGTCAGGATGCCGTCTTGGCTCGAGGCCAGCCGCAGCAGTTCGGGCGGGAGCGCGGGAGGCTTGGACAGGAGTGGGTGAGTCATCTGTCCGACGGTGCGCCTACCGATGGGACGCCGGGAACGACTCGCTCCTGGTGTGAACAGCCGGACGCTGTGTGGACAAGTACCGCCGGAGGCCGGACTCCCCCGAACCCCCCGGTCTGCGGGGACTTCCGCCTACCCGCTTGTCTGTTTTGAGCGGATTAACTCCCCGCGGGCCGGATCCTCCTGGCTCAGTCCAGCGGGGTCACGTAGGCCCCGGAGATGCCGCCGTCCACCAGGAACTGGGACGCGGTGATGAACGACGACTCGTCGGACGCGAGGAACAGGACGGCGTTGGCGATCTCGTCGGGCTCGGCGAACCGACCGACCGGGATGTGCACCAGTCGGCGCGCCGCACGCTCCGGATCCTTGGCGAAGAGCTCCTGCAGCAGCGGGGTGTTGACCGGCCCGGGGCACAGCGCGTTCACCCGTACCCCTTGCCGGGCGAACTGAACGCCGAGTTCGCGCGACATCGCCAGGACACCGCCCTTGGACGCGGTGTAGGAGATCTGCGACGTGGCCGCACCCATCACCGCGACGAACGACGCTGTGTTGATGATCGACCCGCGGCCCTGCGCGAGCATGTACGGAAGCGCCGCCTTGCAACACAGGTAGACGCTGGTCAGATTGACCTCCTGGACCCGACGCCAGGCCTCGATGCCGGTGGTCAGGATGGAGTCGTCGTCGGGCGGCGAGATGCCGGCGTTGTTGAACGCGACGTCGACGCTGCCGTAGGTGTTGTCCGCGTGGGCGAACAGCGCCTCGACCTGCTCGGCGTCGGTGACATCGACGTGCACGTACGCACCGCTCGAGCTCCTCGGCCAGGGCCGGTCCGCGGGCATCGTCGATGTCACCGATGACGACCTTCGCGCCCTCGGCGGCGAACCGCCGGCCGTCGCCAGCCCGATCCCGGAGCAGCCGCCGGTGATCACCGCGACCTTGCCGTCCAACCGTCCTGCCATGCTGTCTCCTCACGTGGTCGAATGCACAAGCTTCCCGTACACCGCGGGGACTTGCTCCAAGGATTCCGTCCGATATGGGCGGATTAACTCCCCGCGGGCCGGGTTGAAGACTCGGAGCTCAGGTGGCGATGAAGACGTTCTTGAGCTCGGTGAAGGCGTCCGGGGCGTCGGGCCCGAGTTCGCGGCCGAGGCCGGACTGTTTGAAGCCGCCGAACGGCGTCCAGTAGCGGACGGAGGAGTGCGAGTTGACCGACAGGTTGCCCGAGTCCACGCCGCGGGCCACCCGCAGTGCGCGGCCGACGTCGGAGGTGAAGATCGAGCCGGACAGGCCGTAGTCGCTGTCGTTGGCCTTGGCGATGGCGTCGGCCTCGTCGGAGAACGGCAGTACCGCCACCACCGGGCCGAAGATCTCCTCCCGCCAGACCGGATCGTCCACCGATCGCGGTAGCACGACGGTCGGCGGGAACCAGAAGCCGCCGGCGAACGCGTCGTCGTCGGGCACCGAGCCGCGCGAAGGCAACATCGGCGGCCGACGACGTACGTAGGCGACCGAGTCCCGCTGGGCTGCGCTGATCAGCGGTCCCATCTGGGCGTCCGGCGACGCCGGGTCGGCGACCCGGAACCCGGACACCGCCGGCCGAGCAGCTCCAGAACGCGGTCGTACACGCGCGGCCTGCACGAGGATCCGCGACCGGGCGCAGCAGTCCTGCCCGGCGTTGTCGAACACCGACCCGGGCGCGGACGCCGGCCGCCAGTTCCAGATCGGCGTCGGCGAAGACGATGTTGGCCGACTTGCCGCCGAGCTCCAGCGTCACCGGTTTGACCTGATCCGCCGCGCCGGCCATGATCCGCTGGCCGACCGCGGTGGAACCGGTGAAGCACACCTTGCGCACCAACGGATGCGTCACGAACCGTTCGCCGACGACCGAGCCGCGCCCCGGGATCACCGTGAACACGCCGGGCGGCAACCCGGCCTCGAGCGCCAGGTCGCCCAGCCGCAGCGCGGTCAGCGGAGTCAGTTCGGCCGGCTTGAGCACCACGGTGTTGCCGGCGGCCAGCGCCGGCGCGAAACCCCAGCCGGCGATGGGCATCGGGAAGTTCCACGGCACGATGATGCCGACCACGCCGAGCGGTTCGCGGAAGGTGATGTCGACCCCGCCGGCCACCGGGATCTGCCGGCCGAACAACCGTTCGGGTGCCGCGGAATAGTAGTTCAGCACGTCCCGGACGTTGCCGGCCTCCCAGCGGGCATTGCCGAGAGTGTGCCCGGCGTTGCGGATCTCCAGCGCCGCCAGTTCGTCGAGATGTGCGTCCACCACCGCGGCGAACGACCGCAGCAGCCGGGCCCGTTCGCCCGGCGCCACCAAGCGCCAGGATCTGAACGCGGCATGCGCCGCCTCGATCGCCGCGTCGGTCTCGGCCACCGACGCCCGCGGCACCTCGTCGACCGACGCGCCGGTCGCCGGGTTGATGACGGCCGTGGACCCGTCGCCCGAGAACGGCGTGGTCACCGAAGGACTCATCTACAGCCTCTCGAACCCGCGACGACGCTCCCAGTCGGTCACCGCGGCCCCGAACGCGGCCAGCTCGGTGTCTGCAGCGTGCACGTAGTGGTCCACCACCGCGTCGCCCAGCGCCGCCCGGGCCACCGACGAGCCGGCAAACGCGTCCCGCGCCTCGCGCAACGTCCGCGGCACGGTCGGGCGGCCGGATTCGTAGGCATTGCCGATCAACTCGGGCTCGAGCTCCAGCCCTTCGGCGATGCCGTACAGCCCGCCGGCCAGCATGCCGGCGATCGCCAGGTACGGGTTGACGTCCCCGCCGGGGACGCGGTTCTCCATCCGCATGCCGGCGCCATGCCCGACCAGGCGCACGGCGCACGTGCGGTTGTCCGTGCCCCAGGCGATCGTCGTCGGGGCGAACGAGCCGTCGGCGAACCGCTTGTAGGAGTTGATGTTCGGTGCGTACAGCAGGGTGAACTCGTACATGGTGGCCAGCACTCCGGCCACGAACTGGTCGTACAGGGCCGATCGCTCATGCCCGTCGGCGAACACCAACTCGCCGTCCAGCCCGCGTAGCGACAGGTGGATGTGGCACGAGTTCCCCTCACGCTCATCGTATTTCGCCATGAACGTGAGTGAACGCGCGTGCAGGTCGGCGATTTCCTTGGCGGAGTTCTTGTAGACACTGTGGTTGTCGGCCGTGGTCAGCACCTCGGCGAACCGGAACGCCACCTCGTGCTGGCCGAAGTTGCACTCACCCTTGGCCGACTCCACGGTCAGCCCGGCGTCGTACATCACGTTGCGGATGTCCCGCAGCAGCGGCTCCAGCCTGGTCGTGCCCAGGATCGAGTAGTCCACGTTGTACTGATTGGCCGGGGTGAGCCCGGTGTAGCCGGCGTCCCAGGCCTGCTCGTAGGTGTCTTCGAAGACGATGAACTCGAGCTCGGTGCCGGCGAAGGCCTGGTAGCCGGCTTCGGCCGCCCGGTCGACCTGGCGGCGCAGGATCCGCCGGGGCGACTGCTCCACCGGCTCGCCGTCGAGCCAGGCCAGGTCGCATTGGATGAGCACCGTCCCGGGCAGGTGGGTCAGCCGCCGGATGGTGTCCAGGTCGAGGACGAACATCATGTCGCCGTAGCCCTTCTCCCACGAGGAGATGGCGTATCCGGGCACGGTGTTCATCTCGACGTCGACGGCCAGCAGGTAGTTGCAGCCCTCGGTGCCGTGGTCCAGCACCTCGTCGAGGAAGTACGGGGCGTGCAACCGTTTGCCCTGCAATCGGCCCTGCATGTCGGTGAAGGCCACGACGACGGTGTCGATCTCCCCGTCGTCGATTCCGGCCCGGAGCTCGTCCACGGAGAGCAGCCGGGGATTGCGGGGATGATCGGCCATGGTGTGGTCCCCTTCGCGGTCGACGGTCTGGGCGAACTCCGCGGACGCAGAGCATCCGGAGGGAAGCATGCCACGGGCGGCTGGGCCGCCGCCGGTGCCAACGTTCGGGCAGTGCTCGAGGCGGATCTCGTCCGCCGACGACACCCCGTCCGGCAGGTCGACGGTCGTCCGCGGACCGGTGAACCAGCGCTTGACGAACAGGTGCCAGGCGATCCAGAGCACGATCAGCGCACCGCCGACCAAGACCGGGGTGTAATTCACGTACTTCCATTGGAAGCTCGGGTCCCAGGGCATGCCGCCTGCACTGGTCGGGAACATCGCCACGATGGAGGTGATATCGATCTCGATCAGCGCGATCGGCGCCAACCATTTGTAGTGCCGGCCCAGGTTCCAGGAACCGACCTTGAACGCATCACCCATCCGCCAGCGCAGGAAGATCGGGATGGCGAATGCGACCTACCACCCCACCACGCCGATCGACACCACGGCGAAGAACGTCACCGGCACCGGGGCACCGTTGATGTCGACCTCGACCAGGGCCGGCAGGGTGGTCACCGCGGCGACCACCGCGGCCAGCAGCATGCCGTCGGCCGGCACCCCGGACGCGGTGAGCTTGGACCACAGCGAGGCGCCCGGCACGGCGCCTTCCCGTCCGAGACCTCGCCGTCGGAGGCCGGTCTGGACTTCGCCGTGCATTGGGACAAGCCCGGTGCCTTCGTGGGCCAGGAGGCGCTGCAGCGGCAACGGGATCCGGGGATCGGACGGCGGCTCTGCTGTCTGAGCCTGGATGATCCGGATCCGGGTCAGCGCGTGGTCGAGATGTTCGGCCGGCGGATCCCGGCAACCGTCGTCAGCGAACCGGTCTACGACCCGGGGGGAGTCGAGTCCGGGGCGATTCTTCTTAGTCATGCTTGTCGGACATGGATTGCCTACAGAGTTCTCATTGGACGCATGAGTCATCGCTGAGGACGATAGAGACATGACCACCACAACTGTTCGTCACCACGGCTCACCCACCATCGGCGACCGCTGGACCACCTACCGCCAGACCCGGCGGACGCAGCGCGCGCAGCGCGAGGCCCGCGAGCGGCTCGAGCGGGAGCTGGCCGCCTACACCTCCCCGGCCGAGATCGCCGAGCTCTACGCCATTGCCGACCGCGCCTCCGCCGAGGGCTCAGAGGAGTTCCTGGAGATCCTCGAGGGTCTGCCCACCACCCGCTGACCCATCAGTCCGCGCGGGCGGCCAGGCCGCTGCGCACGGTGATCCGTACCCGGTCGGGGCGAAACACGTCGCGGGTGAACTCGACCGGCAGGCCGGCCGCCGTACTCGGCGATCACCGGATCCCGACGCCGAAGAATCGGGCCAGGACGGATTCCGTCGGCAACTTCTCCGCCGGCTGCAGGTTGCCCTCGGCGATCGCGCCGGTGAGCCAGCGCTCGATCTGCCGGTGGACGGCCGGCCCGCCCTGTCGGTCCAGCTCCGGCGGATGGCCGAACACGCCAGCTGTCATGGTGGACCTCCCCGCCAACGTCGGCGTTCGGACGACGAAATCCGAATCTCCCGGGACGTGGCCCACCGGGCGCTGCTGCGCCGCATCCGCGCACGGCGATACTGGGCTCGGCCGGTGGGGTCGATGATCGGGGCCCTGCGCCGGCTGCGACGGCGACCCGCACCGGGTATCGAGTCACCATGGCATCGAGGAGGCGCCGTGTCCGAGCAGTTGTACTACCTGCCGGCCACCACGTTGGCGCGGATGCTGCGAGCCGGCGAAGTGTCGGCCCGTGAGCTGGTGCGCACCCATCTCGACCGGATCGAGTCGGTCAACCCTGCCGTCAATGCCATTGTCACGTTGACCGCCGAGGCCGCGCTCGAGCAGGCCGCCGCCGCGGACGCCGAGGCCGCGCACGGCCGGTTCACCGGGCCACTGCACGGTTTGCCCGTGGCGCACAAGGACAACCACCTCACGGCCGGGATCCGGACCACGTTCGGCTCGCGGGCCCGCGCCACATTCGTGCCGGATGTCGACGACTTGGTGATCGAGCGGATGAAGGCCGCCGGCGTGATCACCCTCGGTAAGACGAACATCCCCGAGTTCGCGGCCGGCGGCCACACGTTCAACCAGCTGTTCGGCACCACCCGCAACCCCTACGACCGCAGCCTCACCGCGGGCGGTTCGTCAGGAGGGGCCGCCGCGGCTCTGGCGTCGGGCATGCACCCGTTGGCCGATGGGAACGACTTCGGTGGCTCGCTGCGACTGCCGGCCGGCTACTGCAACGTGGTCGGCCTTCGGCCGTCGGCCGGGCGGGTACCGGTATATCCGGCGTCCGATGGTTACGCAGGGTTGTCGGTATCCGGGCCCATGGCCCGCACCGTGCGCGACCTTGCCCTGTTGCTCTCCGTGATGGCCGGCCCGGATCGGCGGTCACCCATCTCCCTGGAAGAACCGGGCAGCACTTTCGCCCTCGTGCCGGAGGGTGGGCTGACCGGTCGGCGCATTGCCTTCAGCCCCGACCTCGGCGGGGCGGTGCCGGTGGAGGCCGAGGTGGCCGACGTGGTGCGGGCGGCGGCCGCCGCGTGCGAGACCGCCGGGGCGCGGGTCGAGCAGGCCTGTCCGGACTTTTCCGGCGCGGACGAGTGCTTCCGGGTCCTGCGAGCGTGGCAGTTCGAGGCCGGACTCGGTGAGATCCTCGACGAGCACGCCGATGTCGTGCGGCCGAGCCTGTACGCCAACATGCTGGCCGGGCGCACACTCACCGGGCCCGAGGTGGGTCGGGCCGCGGTCCACCGCACGGTCCTGTTTCACCGGATGCGTGAGTTCCTCGAGACCTACGACGCGCTGCTGCTCCCGGTCGCGCCGCTGCCCGCTTTCGATGCTGACCAGCAGTACCCCGAGACGGTCGCGGGTGAGCTCCAGGCGGACTACCTGGGCTGGATGCGCCCGGTTTGCCATGTCACAGTGACCGGACACCCCGCGATCGCGGTGCCCGGAGGCTTCTCCCGCGCAAGATCACCCATCGGAGTGCAATTCGTCGGATGTCATCGCGGTGAGCGGGACCTCTTGGCGGTCGCGGCCGGCTTCGAAGAAGTCACCGGGCACGCCGCGGTCCACCCCCGATTCTCGGGCTGAGGTCGGCCCGCCCGTCGCGCCTGCTGGCCTCTGGCGGCCGGGCATGATGGGATGCACGACGAATGACACACCTGTGATTCGGCGCGCGATCGCACCGATCGCGGCCGTGCGGGAGGACGAGGCATGGACAACACGGCCGCCGAACAGCAGCCCGAGGGCGCGCCCGGCGATGCGCTGCTGTCCCGCCGGGACCGCGACATCCTGGCCTTCGAGCGGCAGTGGTGGAAGTACGCCGGGGCCAAGGAACAGGCAATCCGGGAGATGTTCGACCTCTCGCCGACCCGGTACTACCAGGTGCTCAACGGGATCATCGACAACCCGGCGGCACTGGCCGAGGACCCCCTGCTGGTTCGCCGGCTCCGTCGGTTGCGCACCAGCCGGCAGAAGTCACGATCGGCCCGCCGTCTCGGATTCGACGTCTGACCGAGGCGGTCGCGGGCGACGGGCCGGATAGACCCAGTCTTCGCAGCGACAGCGCTGATTAGCCTGATGGAGTGGTCAGCACCCTCTGTGAACCCTGACGCGGTCGGGTAAACGTGCGTCGCGTTGTCCGGCCGAGACCGACACGGAGGGTCCGAGATCGTCCAGGTTGACACCGCCCATCGGGTATTGGAACCATCAGGTGGACTATCCGCGGCGCGGAAGCAGATTGCGCGCGCAACCGAACAGGAGGCTCAGTGTCACACCGGACTATCGGGGGACGTCACAAGACCGTGCTCAGCGCGGTCGGCATCGTGGCGTGCGGCTTGGCGCTGACTCTTTTCGGTAGCGGAACAGCGACCGCTGCCCCGGCCTTCACCGTCGTCGACAGCTACACAGGGACGACGAACACGAACACCCCGGCTCCCACCGACGCCGGCGCGTCCAGCGCTCCGGCCGGCGGCTCGGCCGCCACCCCCGACCCGGGATCGGATGCGGGCACCGCCGACGGGACCCGGGTGGGCGATGACACCGACGGCACCCGGGTGGGGTCCGACACGGACGGCACTCGGGTCGGCTCGGACACGGACGGTGACACGGCGACCGGCACGGACGGCACCCGGGTGGGGGCCGACACCGACGGCACCCGCGTCGGCTCGGACACGGTCGGTGACACGGCGACCGGCACGGACGGCACTCGGGTCGGCTCCGACACCGACGGCACCAGGGTCGGCGCCGAAACGGATGGCACCCGCGTCGGCTGAGCGCCGCAGGGATGACACAAGGGCGGTACCGCGGCAGCGGTACCGCCCTTCGTCGTTCCACGCCCGGAAGCTCGGTCCGATCCGTCAGCGCAGCCGGCGCCGGTTTGCGCCGGGTCGTGCGGCCGTACCCGAGCCCCTGCGCCGTTCGGGTGGCAATGGGGTGCCATCGGGCGCCCGTCCCGCCACCCGTCGGCGCTGGGGCATCCGGACCGACATGCGCAGGCGGCGGGTGCTCGCGGGCCGGACCCGGGGACGGGCACCGCCCCAGAGTTCCGGGTGCCGTTCGAGGTGGTGGTACTTCCACTCGGCGTACGGCAGATGCAGCAGGTAGACCAGCAGGCCGAGGGTGGTGACGATTTCAGGTTCGTAGAACAGCACCGCCACGCCGGCCACCAGGAGGACCAGCATGGGTGCGATCAGTGACGGCGGAACCCGCACCGATTTCAGCGCGATGGAGGAGATCCGCGACACCATGAGCAGACCGACCAGCAGCAGCCAGATTCCGGCCAGCCAGCCGTTGGACCACCAGCCGTCCCCGAACCGGATCCACATCAGCAGGGGTATGCAGGCCAGCAGTGCCCCGGCCGGCGACGGTACGCCGAGGAAGAACCCCTTCGCCCACGGCTTGGGGTTCTCGTCGTCCAGCAACGAATTGAACCTGGCCAGCCGCAGCGCGGTGCACACCGCGTAGACCAGGCACACCGCCCAGCCGATCGGGTGTAGATGCAGCTCCCACAGATACATCACCAGCGCCGGCGCGACGCCGAAGGAGATGAGGTCGGACAACGAGTCGAGTTCGGCGCCGATCCGGCTGGTGGACCTGAGCAATCGAGCGGTCGGCCCGTCCAGCGAGTCCAGGATCGCTGCCGTGGCGATGGCCCCCACCGCCAGGAAGTACTGCTGCGACGAGTCGGTCGTTGCCCCGCGGTAGGCGAACGCGACCGAGGTCAGGCCCGAGCACAGGGCCAACACGGTGATCGCGTTCGGCAGGAAGCGCACGCCGGGCACGGAGGCCATCAGGCCGGCCCGGTCCCGGCACCCGGTGCTCGCAGCGTGGCCAGCACGGTCTCGCCGCCGATCGTCCGCTGCCCCAGCAGCACCGCGGGCCTGGCGCCCGCCGGCAGATAGGTGTCCACCCGTGAACCGAACCGGATCAGGCCGTAGGTCTGTCCGGCGAGCAGCTGGGCGCCGGGGTCGACGTCGCAGACGATGCGCCGGGCGATCAGGCCGGCGATCTGGGTGACGACGACCTCGCCCCCACCGGCCGCGCCGATCACCAAGGAGTTGCGCTCGTTGTCGGTCGGAGGCCTTGTCCAGGTCGGCCGAGAAGAACGCGCCCGGACGATAGGCCCGATGGGTGACGATGCCGGTGACGGGGGCCCGCTGCACGTGCACGTCGAGCACCGACAGGAAGATCGACACCCGCGGGCGCGGGGTGGGGTCCAGTCCGAGTTCCGGCCGGCGGCACCGCGTCCTCGATCAGCGAGACCAGACCGTCCGCCGGCGCCACCACGAGGCCGACGTCGGTCGGCGTGACGCGTCTGGGTGCCCGGAAGAACAGCGCGCTGCCGGCCGTCGCGGCCAGTCCCGCCCTCGTCACCAGCTGCCCGGCGCGCGGGGCGCCGACCCGACGGAGCAGGCCGCGGAGCAGCCACCGTGCCGACGGCCAGCCCGGAGACGATCGGCCGCCCGCCCGCGGTGCATCGGCGGGACGGCGGTACGGACCAGACCGATCAGGTGGGTCGCCCGGCCCGGGTCGACGCTGCTGCCGTCGTCAGCCATCGAGCCGGCGAGGCCTCCCTGATCGGCGCCGGTCGTCCGGCGGATGTCCTGCGTTGCCGCTCACGGTATCGTCAGTGGACCGGACAGATCCCGGCACCGCGCAGTCACCCGACCTTTGACGGGGTCGGCCGACCGGACGCGGGTCGGATCGGTCAGACTGGCCAGATGGACGCCGCAGCTCGGTCTCGACTTCCTGGCCACCACCACCGCGTCGGTGCTCGCCACCCGCCGTGCCGACGGCGGGACGCAGATGTCCCCGGTCAACGCGGGCGTGGTGGACGGCACGGTGGTGATCTCCAGCCGCGCGATGCTGGCCAAGGTGGCCAACCTGCGGCGCCGGCCGGAGGCGTCGGTGTTGGTGCTCAACGATGGCTTCTACGGCCAGTGGGTGCAGCTGGAGGGGCCGGCCGAGATTGTCGACCAGTCCGCCGCCGGCACGCTGGACCTGCTGGTGGAGGTGTACCGGTCGATCTCCGGCGAGCATCCGGATTGGGACGACTATCGGGCAGCCATGGTCCGTGACGAGCGCGTGGTCATCCGCATTCGCCCCCAGCGGGCCTCGGGCGTGCTGTGAGGTCGGCTCACCGACCGGCGGATTGGATAGGTTGTCCGTCGTGACCGATCCGCGCCTGCCGACCAGACCGGGTATCGTCATGCCGATCGGCGGCGCCGAGGACAAGGTCGGCCGGATGACGATCCTGCGCGAGGTGGTGCGGTTGGCCGGCGGGCCCGCCGGCCGGATCGTGGTGTTGTCCACCGCTTCGTCGCTCGGTGACGAGATCACCCATGCCTACCTGCAGTTGTTCGACGCGCTCGGCATCGGCGCGGCGGCGGCGATCCGCCCGGAGTCCCGCGATCAGTCGGCCGACCCGGCCGTCACCCGCGCGGTGGACGAGGCCACGGCCGTGTTCATGACCGGTGGCAACCAGACCAAATTGGCCACTCTCGTGATCGGTACCCCGCTGGGCGACGCCATCGAGCGCGGCCCATCGGCGCGGCGCGCTGATCGCCGGAACGTCGGCGGGCGCGAGCATCTGCTCGAGGTTCATGGTCTCGTTCGGCAGCGGCGGCGCCACCCCGAAGTTCCGGGTCGGCCAGGTGTCCCAGGGCCTCGGGCTGCTCGACGGGGTGATCGTCGACCAGCACTTCACCCAACGGAACCGGTTCGGTCGGCTGCTGGCGCTGGTCGCGGCCAACCCCGGACAGCTCGGCCTCGGCATCGACGAGGACACCGCCGCGGTGATCGAGCCGGACGGCCGGATGGAGGTCCGCGGGCGGGGGGTCGTCACCGTCGTCGACGGATCCGACGTGGTGACGACGGCCTACACGGCCACCGGCACCCAGCCGCTGATGCTCTCCGGGGTGCGGCTGCACACGCTGCCCCGTGGTGCCGTCTTCGACCTGCACGGCCGGAAGCTGGTCAGCGCCCCGGGGTTGCCCGAGGTCACCGAGCCGCGCCCGGGTGCTCGACACCGACGACGTGCCCGAAGGCACCCGGCCCCGGCCCCGCCGGATCGCGGCCGAGGGCGCGCACGAGACGACCGAGCAGCTGCGTCGGCGCCCCGGGCAGGGCTGACCCCGACCGGCCGCCGGGCTCCCCCTGCGAAGCGGCCGCGGCATCGGGGGAGAATCAGCCAGCGCCCGCGCCTGGTTGAGGCCGGGTGGGCGCGGCACCTGCATTGCCGCCCGTGGTCCGTCAGCGAAAGGGTCGCCGATGTCGGAACAGCGCGCCATCACCATCCGTGAGACGCGGGTGTACCGGGGCCCGAACTACTACTCCTACGACCAGTCGGTGCACATGGTGCTCGACATCGGCGCCCTGGAGGAGGAGCCGACCGACACGCTCCCCGGTTTCACCGAGGAGCTGCTGGCGCTGCTCCCCGGGCTGCACGATCATCAGTGTTCCCGCGGTCGGGACGGCGGGTTCGTCGAGCGGTTGCTGGAGGGCACCTGGGTCGGCCACGTCGCCGAGCACGTCGCGTTGGAGATCCAGCGCGCGGCCGGCCACGAACTGACCCGGGGCAAGACCCGCTCGACCGGCGAGCGCGGCGTCTACAACGTCATCTACGGCTACCTCGACGAGACCGTGGGCACGCTGGCCGGCAAGCTGGCCGTGCGACTGGTCAACCATCTGATCGTCCCCGAGGACGACTTCGACTTCACCGCGGAACTCGAGACGTTCCTGCGCACCTCGCAGCGGGTCGCGTTCGGGCCGTCCACCCAGGCGATCCTGGACGAGGCCATCGTCCGCGACATCCCCTATCAGCGGCTGAACTCCGCCTCGCTGGTCCAGCTCGGGCAGGGGGTCCACCAGCAGCGGATCCGCGCGACCATGACGTCGATCACCAGTTCGCTGGCGGTGGACATCGCCTCGGACAAGGAACTGACCAACAGGTTGCTGGCCGCCGCCGGCCTGCCGGTGCCGGCGTCGGACGTGGTGGTCACCGCGGACCAGGCGGTCAGGGTGGCCCGCCGGATCGGTTACCCGGTGGTGGTGAAACCGCTGGACGGCAACCACGGTCGCGGGGTGGCGATCAATCTGCGGGACGAGGCGGAGGTCCGGGCGTCCTTCGACGAGGCCTATCGGCAGTCCCGGCGCGGCGACGTCATCGTCGAGCAGTTCATCACCGGCCGCGACTACCGGGTGCTGGTGATCGGCGGCAACATGGTCGCCATCGCCGAACGGGTACCGGCACATGTCATCGGCGACGGGGTCAAGACGGTCGACGAACTGGTCGAGACGACCAATGCCGATCCACGGCGCGGGGTCGGCCACGAGAAGGTGCTGACCAGGATCGTGGTCAACGCCGCCGCGATCGAGTTGGTCAAGGCCCAGGGCTACGACATCGACTCCGTTCCGCCCAAGGGTGAGATGGTGAAACTCGCTCTGACCGCCAACATGTCGACCGGCGGCATCTCGATCGACCGCACCTTCGAGGCCCACCCGGACAACATCGACATCGCCGAGGAAGCGGCCAGGGTGGTCGGCCTTGACATCGCCGGCATCGACTTCCTCTGCCCGGACATCACCCAGCCGGTCAGGGAGACCGGCGGCGGGATCTGCGAGGTCAACGCGGCGCCCGGTTTCCGGATGCACACGCATCCGACCATCGGTGAACCGCAGTACGTGGCCAAACCCGTGGTGGACCTGCTGTTCCCGCCCGGGACTCCGGCCCGGATCCCGATCGTCGCGGTCACCGGCACCAACGGCAAGACCACCACCAGCCGGATGATCGCGCACATCTTCAAGGGCATCGGCCGCAAGGTCGGCATGACATCGACCGACGGCGTGGTGATCGACGACCGGCTGGTGATTCGGTCGGACGCCTCGGGCCCGCGGTCGGCCCGGATGGTGCTGCAGAACCCGCGGGTCGACTTCGCGGTTTTCGAGGTGGCTCGCGGTGGCATCCTGCGGGAAGGCCTCGGCTACGCCCGCAACGACGTCGCCGTGGTCCTCAACGTCGCACCGGACCATCTGGGGCTGCGCGGGATCAACACGATCGAGCAACTCGCCCAGGTGAAACAGGTGATCGTGGAGGCGGTCCCGAAGAGTGGGGCGGCGGTGCTGAACGCCGACGACCCGCTGGTCGCCGGCATGCGGCGGGCCTGTTCCGGCGAGGTGGTCTGGTTCTCATTGGTAGCCGAACAACCGGATGATCGCCGATCACTGCCGGCGCGGCGGCAAGGCGGTGATCCTGGAGCCCAGCGAACTGGGCGATCTGATCGTGCTGGTGCACGGTCGGCGGCGGATGCCGTTGGCCTACACCCATCTGCTGCCGGTCACCTTCGGCGGCAAGGCGAAGTTCAACGTGCAGAACGCCATGGCCGCCGCCGGCGCCGCCTACTGCGCCGGCGCACATCTGCACGACATCCGGGCCGGTCTGCGCTCCTTCACCCCGTCCTATTACCAGGCGCCCGGTCGGATGAACCTGACCGAGGTGGACGGCGTCAAGGTGATCGTCGACTACTGCCACAACGCACCGGCCATGGTGGCACTGGGCGAGTTCGTCGACAACTTCTTCGATGACACCGGCAGCATCGAGCGCCCGCAGCGGATCGGCGTCGTGGCCACCGCCGGCGACCGTCGCGACCAGGACATGCTCGACCTCGGCTATCAGGCGGCCAAACACTTCGACTGGATCATCGTGCGCGAGGACGACCACCTGCGGGGCCGGGCAGCGGGGGAGACGGCCGCGTTGATCACCAAGGGCGCCAAGCAGGCTCAGTCGGATGGGGTGGCCAGGGCCAAAGAGATCGACAGCGTGTTGGAGGAGATCGAGGCCACCAGGGCGGCACTGGTCCGGGCCAACCCGGGCGACCTGGTCGTGCTGTGCGTCGACCGGGCCAGGGCGGTCTGGGACGAACTGCAGCTGATCGGACACACCGCGCAGGCCGGGGCGGAGGGCTTCGAGGCCTGACCTGCGGGGTGACCGACTGCCGTCCGTCGGTGCGGTCAGCGGCTGGGTGGGATGCGGCTCCTGGTGACCAGGTTGATCACCAGGATCAGCCCGATGGCGCCGACCATGGCCACGCCGAAGCTGGCCCAGTTCCAGCCGAAGGTCCAGGGCTTGCCGGTCGCCAACTGATAGATGAACCCCGCCAGCACCGCTCCGACGATGCCGGTCAGCATGTTGGTCAGGCAGCCGCGGGGCCGCTGGTCACGCACCACGAGCGAGGCCAGCCAGCCGGCCAACGCGCCGAAGAAGATCCAGGACAGCCAGCTCATCCGGACTCCTGACTGCCGGCTGCGGTCGCCTGGTCGGCCGCTTCATGGGCGGCGGGGACCGCGGTGTCCGCGCCGGGCACCGCCTGCTCCGGCACCGCCGCGTCGGACTCGTCGGCCGTGTCGGCCAGTCGGGCCCGGGCCAGGTCGGTGACCGCGGCCATGGCCGCGGACGGGGCAGCGCCCCGACCCACCGCGAGGCCGAGTTGGTAGCAGGTCAACGGTCCGGCGATGCGCGCGACCCCGTGTGCGACGTCGCGCGTCAGGTCGAGCAGTTGATTGCGCAGATCGGCCGGGATCGCCGGGGTGTCAAGACCCAGCGCTCGCCCCGATTCGGTCAGCCACTCGTCCAGCGTGCTCATCACACGAACCTACCCAGCGTGCGATGAGTTGCGCCCGGCACCCTGGTCTGAAGCATCGACAACCCCGACGTCCGACGGAGGATTCCACCATGGCCACGCTTGTGTCGACCCTGTTCATCTCCCTGGACGGGGTGGTCGAGGTCGATCCGGACTGGCACTTCCCGTACTTCGACGAGAACATGGGCAAGGCAGTGGGGGAGGACTACGCCGACGTGGACGTGCTCGTCCTCGGCCGGGTCACCTACGCCAGCTTCGCCGGAGCGTGGCCTGGTCGGGAGGAGGCCGGCGGCGACCTCGCCGGCTTCGCCAAGGAACTCGGTGACGTGCGCAAGGTCGTCGCCACCCGCGGCGAGCAGGACCTCGGCTGGCGCAACGTCGAACGCACCGACGACGTCGTCGCGGCCGTGACCGCACTGCGCGACGACCCTGCGATCGGCAAGGTGTTGGTCGCCGGGTCGATTTCGGTGGTTCGGCAGCTCCTGGACGCCGGGCTGCTGGACGAGCTGCGCCTGCTGGTGCACCCAGTGGCAGCGCGCCACGGCGAGCGGCTGTTCGGTGAGGCCACCGAGATCCGGCCGCTGAAGCTGCTGAGCTCCGAGGTCTACCCGACGGGCGTGGTTCGACTGATCTACGCTCCGGCCGAGCTGCCGAGCGGCGCGACCCAGGACAACGTGACCGACAAGGTGCCGGACGCCGGCGAGGGCTGAGCGCCGGTCCGGTAGTCGCCCGGGCGGTGGCAGCAACCTCGAATACCAGCCGGCCGTTTGATCCGGGTCAGCCCAGCAGCCACACTTCGACCGGCGTGCCGGCGTCCAGGTGGGTGTCGTCCTCGCCGATCACCACCATGCAGTCCGCGCCGGCGAGCCACCCGAGCAGGTGCGACCCCGGCCCGCCCCACGGCGCGACCGTCCCGGCAATCGAATCCAGCACACCCCGACGGAATTGTCTTTTACCGGCGGGGGAATCGATCGCCACGGACAGTGGCATCCGCACCGCCGGCCGCACCGGATCGCGGTGCCCCATGGCCGCCCGGATCGCCGGCCGCAGGAACACCTCGAACGAGACGAACGACGACACCGGATTGCCCGGCAGGGTGACCACCGGCACCCCGTCCCACTCGCCGGCCCCCTGCGGCATCCCCGGCTGCATGGCCACTTTCGCGAATTCGACGCCCTGACCGGACAGGGCGTCCTTGACCACCTCGTACGCCCCGGCGGACACGCCGCCGGACGTCACGATCAGGTCGACGTCGGCCGCGTGCTCGGCGAGGCGTCCGCGGAAGGAGTCGACGTCGTCGGCGACCAGGTGGGCCCGCACCGGTTCGGCGCCGATCTCGGCCAGCGCTGCGGCCAGCATGGCCGCGTTCGACTCGTAGATCTGGCCCGGCTGCAAGGGTTCCCCGGGGGCAACGAGCTCGGAACCGGTGGACAGCACCAGCACTCGCATCGGGCGATGCACGGAGAGCGTCCGGACGCCGAGGGCGGCGGCGACCCCGATCTGCGGCGGGCCGATGACCGTCCCGGCCGGCAGTACCCGGCTTCCGCGCCGAACGTCCTCGCCACGGCGGCGGACGTGGATTCCAGGTGGAGGCGCGTCGGTGATGCGGACGACGGCCTCTCCGCCGTCGGTCAGCTCGACCGGGACGATCACTCCCGCTCCGTCGGGGACCGGCGCTCCGGTCATGATCCGGGCCGCCGTGCCGGGAGTCAGCGCGGCGACATCGAGCCGCCCTGCCGGGATGTCCTGGGAGACCGGCAATTCCGTCGGCAACCGGGCGACATCAGCGGCGTACACGGCATAACCGTCCATGGCCGAGTTGTCGAACGGCGGCAGGTCGAGCCCGGCGACCAGATCCTCGGCCAGCACCAGACCGAGGGCCCGGTCCAGCGGGACGGACACCGCCGGCATGGGTGAGAGCAGATCGACGATGATCCGGGCGTGGTCGGTGACACTGCGCATGGGTCCATCCTGCCGGACAGGCGTCAAGCGCTCGCCGGCGTCACCCGGGTCGCGACCTCGGCCGGGGACATGGCATGTCCGCCGCGGGCGAGGACCTCGGCCGCCATCTCGTCGCGATCCTCCAGCGTGCACACGGCGATGACCGAACCGTGGGGAAGGCCGCCGTCCAGCAACTGGGTCAACGCGGTCAGCTCGGTCGCGGCCCGGTCGACGTCGACCATGCCGGATTCCGCGGCCCCGCCGCTCCACACATCGTCCATCTCCTCGACGGCTCGGCCCCGCAGGTACTTGTGCATGCCGGCGACCACCATCCGGTCGGCCCGCGCGCCGACCATGACGCCCATCGAGTGGATCGCCTCGTCGGTCCGGTCCCCGGCGGTGGCCGCGACGACGGCCAGCTCGCCACCCGGCAGCCGCAGTGCTTCGGCCACGTCGAGCAGGGAGGCCAGGGACGCCTCGTTGTGTGCCAGGTCGAGGACCACCACGGTGCCGTCCAGCAGGTAGCAGTTCAGCCGTCCGGAGTTGTGCGCCGCATCCGGCAGGAAGCTCCGCAGCCCGCCGGCGACCGCCTGTTCGGAGACCCCGGCGGCCAGCGCGGCCGCGGTCGCGGCCAGCACGTTCTCCAGATTGACCCTGGAGGCACCGGCCATGGTCAGCGGAACCTCGGCCACCGGTACCACCGGCCGCGGGTCGAGCCCGAGCGCCAGGACCACGATGACGCCGTCCTGCACGGTGATGGCCCGGCCGCCGGCGTCCAGCGCCTCCGGCAAGTGGGGGTTGTCCGGATCGGGGGAGAAGAACCACGGTTTGGCCCTCGACAGCAGCCGCATGTCACGGACCAGCGGGTCGTCGGCGTTGAGCACGGTCCAGCCGGTCGGTTTGGTGATCCGGGCGACCACCGACTTGACCTCGGCCAGCTGCGCCAGGGTGTGCACGCCGAGCAGCCCCAGGTGGTCGGCGGAGACGTTGGTGATCACCGAGACGTCGTTGACCGCGGTGCCGACGCCGCGCAGCAGGATGCCGCCCCTGGCGGTCTCGGTGACCGCCACGGTGACTCTGGGATCGGACAGCACCCGGCCGGCGCCGCCCGGGCCGGACCAGTCGCCTGTCTCCACGACCTCGCCGGCGATGACGATGCCGTCGGTGGACGACCAACCGGGAACTTGGCCATCGGCCGCCAGCAGGTGGGAGATCAGCCGAGTGGTGGTGGTCTTGCCGTTGGTGCCGGTCACCGCGATCACCGGGATGCGCGGCCGGATGGCCTGCACCGTCTCTCCCGGGTCCACGCCGGCCATCGCGGTGCGGACGGCGGCGACGGCGGCCCTGGGGGCCAGGGCACCGGTGACGATCTGCCCGAACGCGTCGGCGGCGGCCCGCGCGAACGCATCCGCGGTGCCGCGGTGCCGGTACGGGTACGCGACGACCACGGTCTCGTCGTCGCCGGCCCGGCCGACCACCGGAAGTCGGGTGCGGATGGCCGCCCCGGCTCGACGGACGACCGCGGCGGCCAGGGTCGCAGTGGCGTCGGCGCGCGCGGGCGATCCCGGCAGCCCGGCGGCGCCGCCGGCTCCGGTCGCCCGCTGCCAGCCCGAGAAGGTGGCCGGGTCGGCGGCGATGGCGGCTGCGGCATCCAGCGTCAACTTCACGGCGGGGCGCGGGAAGTAGAGGTTCGGTCCGGTCAGCAGCCGGACCTCGACCGGGGCAGGGACCTGCGATGACATGGCCGGACCCTATCTGCCCGGGCCGCCCGACACCGTTCGGCCGGACGCGTGCGTGGGTCGGCAGCCTGCGGAGGGGCCAACGGCGCCGTCATGGCCCGTCCGGGCCGTCGGAACTCTAGGGTTGCGGCTGTGACGGCGGACCTCACCGGGGCGCGTCTCGGCCACTATCAGGTCGAGAGCGTGATCGGCCGCGGCGGCATGAGCGTGGTCTACCGCGCCATCGACGAGCGACTGGACCGCCCGGTGGCGCTGAAGGTGATGAGCGAGGCCCTGTCCGTCGACGACGAGTTCCGGGTCAGGTTCACCGAGGAGGCCAGAGCGGCGTCCGCGATCGATCACGTGAACGTCGTCCCGCTGTACGACTTCGGGGAGGCGCAGGGCCGGCTGTTCATCGCCATGCGGCTGGTCACCGGCACCGACCTGGCCAAGGAGGTGGCCTACGGCGCCCTGCCGGTACGTCGCACCCTGGAGATCCTGAACCAGGTCGGCGCCGCGTTGGACATGCTGCACAACCACGGCCTGGTGCACCTGGACGTCAAACCGGCGAACGTGTTGATGACGCGTAATGAGTCGTCCGGTACCGAACACGTCTACGTCGCCGACTTCGGGCTGACCCGGCGCGGCACCAGTGGGCACCGGACGGCCGCCGGTGATTTCCTCGGCTCGCCCAGCTACGCCTCGCCGGAACACTTGCGGGGTCAGGAGGTCGGACCGGCCTCCGACACCTATTCCCTCACGTGCATGTTGTTCACCTGCCTGGCCGGCCGCGCACCCTTCGTCGGCGACGTCACCACCGTGGTCACCGGCCACCTACGCGGCCAGGTGCCGTCGTTGTCGGCGCTCACCGGGCTCAGTTCCGGCATCGACCGGGTGATCGCCCGCGGCCTGGCCGCCGACCCGGCGGCCCGTTACCCGACCAGCGCCGACCTACTCGGCTCGGCCCGGCGGGCGCTGACCTCGCTGCGGGACGAGGACCCGATTCCGGCGCCGACCCCACAGCCGATGCCGTTCGCGGACCGCACCCGGCCCTCCGGCCCGCCCGGCACCCGGGAGCAGACCGGGCCGGTGGACGTGCCGGGCGCCGACCGACACCGGGCTGTTCGGGCCGACCCAGGTGGTCTCCGGCCAGCCGAAGGTCGGCACCCACGTGGCCGACGTCTCGGACCGCCATCCGGCACCGGCGGCACCGCCGTACCCGCACGGCGCGTACCAGTTCCAGCCGCCGGGGCCCGGTCAGCGACCCGGGGGCTCCGTCGGTCCGCCGCCGGGGCCACGGCCACCGAACTTCCACCCGGGTCCACCCGGGGCCGCGGGGCCGCCGGCGGCACCCTCGAAATCCCCGTCGAAATCGCGGCTGTACGCGTACCTGGGTCTGGGCGTGCTGATCCTCGCCGCACTGCTGCTGACCCTTTATCTGCTGCTCGCCGACAAAGGCGATTCGACGGGGCCCGGAGAGCAGAGTCCGACCCTGCCGACGGCCGCGACAACGGGTCAGGCCACCGGTTCGGTGCCGTCGGAACTGCTCCCGACGATGATCGATCCGTCCCTGGTCAGCACCGTTACGGGCCTTTCGGTGCCGATCAGGACGTCCGGCTGAGCGGTCCGCCGAGCGACCCTGCATCGTCCGGCAGTGACACTCGAAGCGCCTTTCGCAACCACCGAGCGCAATTCCGACCAGTGTGGCGGACGTCTCATCGACGCAGATCTCCTGACCCAGGGTAAGGAGGATTGAACGAACTCGGGGACGGGTAATACGCTCGGATGTTCAAGCGTTCGTGCTGGTCAGCGCCTTGACTAACGCCCGGATTGCGAAGTCCGGCGATTTGTGCGTGGTTTCCTCAATTCTTCTCGAATGACAACTCTGTGCCATGTCCGGAAGATCAACAAAGCCTATGCGGTTGCACAGAGTTTGACCGGCAATTGATGGCTCGTTATCGTTCCGTGACGCGTTCGAAATTGTGTAGAAGTTCGCGAACGTGTCACGCAGCACCAGAAGTGCAAAGTCCAATCGCGTAGTTCCATCCATGTTGTTCTGCGCGCAATCAGCAAGGAGTTCTGGTTTGTCGGAAACGAATGAGAAACGCCCGGTCGTCCGCCGCGGGCTGTCCGCCATCGTCATTGCAGCGGCTGTGTTCGCCGGAATGATCGTCGCGACCGGGACGTCCTCGGCCGCCGCAGCGTCCGCCGTCACGACCGCGACCAAGGTGAGCGTGGAAAAGACCCGGATCAACCCGGGCGCCAAGTTGCGGGCGAATGTGACCGTGCGCTACAACGGCCACAACCCGGGACGAGGCAAGGTTGCGTTCTTCGTGGACAGCCGCCCGTGGCAGACCATCACCCTCAACGGCAACGGCAACGGGGGGGTGTTGATCTCGGGACAGGTGGGCACCCACCGAATCACTGCGCGGTTCATTCCGGCGACCTCGACGCAGTTGACCTCCGCTTTCGCGTCCGGGCAGGTCTTCACTGTCGTGCCCTTCGCCACTGCCACCAACGTGACGCTGAACAGGACTTCCGTCGCAAACGGCGGCAAAGTCACTGCGAATGTCACCGTGCGATACAACGGTCACTCCGCGGGTCGCGGCATGGCCGTCTTCTTCATCGACGGCAAGCCGTCAAGGACAGTGCCGCTGAACACGAACGGCAACGGGTCGATTTCGGTGTCCGGCGCAGTCGGGTCTCACAAGGTCACCGCCAGGTTTCGGCCGTCCACGGTGGAGCAGCTGACCTCGGTCTTCACAGTCGGCCGAACCTTCCGGGTCACTGCGACTCCGAGGCCAGCGTGCTGTCGGCATCTCGGCCTGCTCCGTCGGTCGCGCCCGGTACCCCGGGCTGGTACGCCGACCGGAGCCACTGGAGTGTGAACTGGGACGGGATCGCGCAGTGCGAGTCCACCCAGAACTGGAGCATCAACACCGGTAACGGGTACTACGGTGGCCTGCAGTTCGACTATGGCACCTGGCTGGGCGCCGGCGGCGGCGCCTACGCGCCGCGCGCCGACATGGCCAGCAAGTATGAGCAGATCGCCATCGCCGAGCGCGTCTACGCCGGACGTGGCCTCTCGCCATGGGCCTGCGGGTACGCCGGCTGACGGTGAGCTGACCCGGGGCACTTTCCCGGATCCGAAGCAACATCCAACGGCGCCGCCGCGTGAATCCACGCGGCGGCGCCGCTGCCGTCCCGGCGGTCCGTCAGCGGCGCGGTCGTTGATCGCCCCGCGGCTGTCTTGCACTCGCCCGGTCCGAGTGCCAAACTGAAACCTGGCACTCGGGTACTGCGAGTGCCAGGTCGGTGCGGCGAGGGGCCGCTCCTGTCGGCCACCCGGTCGGCGGGGCGTTCTCGTCCGTCGCGGGCGTCGTCGCCGGCCGTCACCTGCCCTGTCTCTGCTCGTCGCCGTGTGTGCGGCGGACGGATGAATCTGGAGGATTCACACCTCATGTCGAAGCTGATCGCTTTCAACGAGGAAGCGCGTCGCGGGCTGGAGCGCGGGATGAACATCCTCGCCGACGCCGTCAAGGTGACGTTGGGCCCGCGTGGCCGCAACGTCGTGCTGGAGAAGAAGTGGGGAGCGCCCACCATCACCAACGATGGTGTGTCGATCGCCAAGGAGATCGAGCTGGAGGACCCGTACGAGAAGATCGGGGCCGAGCTCGTCAAGGAAGTTGCCAAGAAGACCGACGACGTCGCCGGCGACGGCACGACGACGGCAACCGTCTTGGCTCAGGCCCTGGTCCGCGAAGGTCTGCGCAACGTCGCGGCCGGCGCGAACCCGCTCGGTCTGAAGCGGGGCATCGAGAAGGCCGTCGAGGCCATCAGCGCCCAGCTGCTCGAGGACGCCGTCGAGATCGAGACCAAGGAGCAGATCGCGGCCACGGCCTCGATCTCTGCTGCTGACCCGGCCATCGGCGAGCTCATCGCCGAGGCGATGGACAAGGTCGGCAAGGAAGGCGTCATCACCGTCGAGGAGTCCAACACTTTCGGGCTGGAGCTGGAGCTCACCGAGGGGATGCGCTTCGACAAGGGCTACATCTCGATGTACTTCGCCACCGACGCCGAGCGTCAGGAGGCCGTGCTCGAGGAGCCCTACATCCTGCTGGCCTCGAGCAAGATCTCGCAGATCAAGGATCTGCTCCCGGTTCTGGAGAAGGTCATGCAGGGCGGCAAGCCGCTGCTGATCATCGCCGAGGACGTCGACGGCGAGGCACTGCCCACCCTGGTGGTCAACAAGATCCGTGGCACGTTCAAGTCGGTTGCCGTCAAGGCACCCGGCTTCGGTGACCGGCGCAAGGCCATGCTGCAGGACATCGCCATCCTCACCGGTGGCCAGGTCATCAG
The DNA here is from genome assembly GCA_963706185.1 of uncultured Actinomycetota bacterium. GTDB lineage: Bacteria > Actinomycetota > Actinomycetes > Mycobacteriales > Nakamurellaceae > Nakamurella. Next base: position 52,853 of record CAVPLZ010000014.1, read on the forward strand.
CGAGGATGTCGGGCTCAAGCTGGAGAACGCCGACCTGACCCTGCTGGGCACCGCCCACAAGGTCATCGTGACCAAGGACGAGACCACCATCGTCGACGGTGGCGGGGACGCCGAGCAGATCGCCGGCCGGGTCAACCAGATCCGCGCCGAGATCGAGAAGTCGGACTCCGACTACGACCGCGAGAAGCTGCAGGAGCGGCTGGCCAAGCTGGCCGGCGGCGTTGCGGTGATCAAGGCCGGCGCGGCGACCGAGGTCGAGCTCAAGGAGCGCAAGCACCGCATCGAGGACGCCGTGCGCAACGCCAAGGCGGCCGTCGAGGAGGGCATCGTCGCCGGCGGTGGGGTCGGCCTGCTGCAGGCCGCCACCAAGGCGTTCGAGAAGCTCGAGCTCACCGGCGACGAGGCAACCGGGGCGAACATCGTTCGGGTCGCCGTCGAGGCTCCGCTCAAGCAGATCGCCATCAACGCCGGTCTCGAGGGTGGCGTGGTCGCGGACAAGGTCAAGAACCTGCCCGCGGGCCAGGGTCTGGACGCCGCCACCGGCGAGTACAAGGACCTGATCAAGGCCGGCATCATCGACCCGGCCAAGGTCACCCGCTCGGCGCTGCAGAACGCTGCGTCGATCGCCGCGCTGTTCCTGACCACGGAGGCTGTGGTCGCGGACAAGCCGGAGAAGTCTGCCGCCCCGGCCATGCCGGGCGGCGGGGACATGGACTTCTGAGTCCGGCTCCTCGACGCGTTATCTGTCGGAAGGGCCCGCCACCGTTCGCGGTGGCGGGCCCTTCCGCCTGTCCGAGGTGCGCGGTCCCGTCGGGCATCCCTCGGGTGAGATGAGGCGGTTGGTCCGGTCCTCGGCCATACTCTGCGGAGGAACCGGGCGCTGCAGGCTGCCCGCGGCGAGCGAGGTGGGCGGATGGACGACGCGGGTGCGGTGCCCACCGGGCCGACCGATGCCCTTGGCGCCGACGCACCTTCCGCGCCGAACAGCCCGACCGGCCGGCCGGCCACGCCGACCGGGGGGCTCCGCGGAGCGCTGCGCTCGGCCGCCGGCTGGGCCGTCAACAGTGCCGTGCACACCACGGCGGCGGTGACCAACACGGTCACCGAAACGGTGAGTGGGGTGGCCGGCGCCGCGGCGAGGGCCACCACCGGTGCGGCCATGGCCACGGTCAGGGTGGCCGACCCCGCCCTGCGGGCCACGGTCCGGGCCATTGCCGAGATCGCGCTCGAGGAACTGGATCTCAATGCGATCGTGCAACAGAAGGTCGACATCGACGCCATCGCAGCGCGGATCGACCTCGATCCCATCATCGATCGGGTCGATGTGGACCGGGTGATCGGCAAGGTGGATCTGGACTCCGTTGTCGCCAAGGTGGATCTCGACTCGGCCGTGTCCCGGGTCGATCTGGACGCGATCGTGGATCGGGTGAACGTCGGGAAGGTCATCGACAAGGTCGACATCGACGCCGTGGTCGGCACCGTCGATCTGGATGCGGTCGTCGACCGGCTCGACATGGATGCGATCATCGCCCGGATCGACCTGATCGGGATCGCGGAGAAGGTCATCGACGAGATCGACCTCCCGCAGATCATCCGCGACTCCACCGGCTCGCTGGGCGCCGATGCGGTCCAGGGCGTGCGGGCGCAGTCGATGCAGGCCGACGACGCGGTCGCCGGCTTCGTCGGTCGACTGCTCGGCCGTGATCGCCGGGCGGAGCCGTCATGAGCCGGCGCCGGCGAGCGAATCATCAGCACCTCATGGCGCACCCCAACCCCAGCGCCGGCGACGGGAGGGTCGTGTCATGACGATCGCGAGCCGCTTGGCCAGGGCGGAGCGCCCGGCGGGCATCGTGACCCGGGCGCTGGCGTGCGCCGTCGACATCCTGGTGGTGGTACTGCTGGCCAGTGGAACTTACCTGGGTTTCGCGTTCTTCAAGCTCCTGATCGACCCGAAGAACTTCAGTTGGCCGGACACCGGCCTCTGGCTCTCGATGGTCGGCGCCATGTCCCTCGCCGTCGTCTATCTGACGTTCTTCTGGGCCACCTCCGGACGAACCATCGGTGGGACCCTGATGGGCGTGCGGGTGGTCGGCCCGCGTCGTCGGGTGATGCGCTTCGCCGGGGCGCTGCTCCGGGCAGTCTTCTGTGTGGTCTTCCCGATCGGGCTGTTCTGGGCGGTGCTCGACCGTCGTCGGCGGTCGGTGCAGGACGTCGTACTCCGCACCAAGGTGATCTACGACTGGAGCAGCAGGGCGCCCGAGCCGCCCCCGGCGATCAAGTCGTCGCTGCCCGGCGGTCATTGACATCACCTGGATGAGCCTTCAAACTCATCAACATGACCGAGCGGGCGTGGGATTTCGTGGCGAGGCGCCACGTCGATCTCATGCGCACCTGCACGGCAGTGTGTCCGGCGTCCTGATTTCGCGCCCCCGACCATCTGCCGCGCTGTGCGGTTAACCCGAAAGTGTTCCCATGTCTCCCGTCCTTCCGGCGCGGTTTGCCGCGCCCGTCGTCCGTCCCTTCGATGTCACGCCGACCGTCCACCCGCTGGCTCCGCCCGATCCGACGCTGACCAGATTGGTCACCCTGGTGCGCGCCCTCGCCGGTAACAGCCGACTGTGGCAGCCGCGCGTCAAGTTCACCGAAACACGTTACTGGACAAGACTTCCGGCCCCCGCCGCGGTCGATGTCTGGCTGTTGACCTGGTTGCCGGAGCAGGGCACCGAGCTGCACGACCACGGCGACTCGGCGGCCGCGTTCACCGTCGTCGGGGGAACCCTGACCGAGCTGCGGGTGGACGACGACGGCGAACTGAGCGCCGCCGAGCTCAGTTCCTCCGCGGTGCGTACGGTGGCGCGCGGCGTGGTGCACGACGTGCAGAACCATCACGCCGTTCCGGCCATCAGCATCCACGCCTACGCCCCGAAGTTGAGCCGGATGACCTACTACCGGTGGGGCGACGCCGGTCTGGAGCCGACCCGCACCGTACTCGGCGACGAGCCGGAAGAGTCGTGACCACGATCGACGACCTGCTGGACCGGGCCCGGGAGCGGCTGGGCCGGGTGGAACCGACTGCCGCGCATGAAGAATTTCAGCAGGGTGCACTGCTGGTGGACATCCGCCCACAGGCCCAGCGCTCGGTGGAGGGCGAGATTCCCGGCGCCACGGTCATCGAGCGGAATGTCCTGGAATGGCGGTTGGATCCGGCGTCCGACGCGCGGATCCCGGCGGCCGTCGACCACGATGTGCGGATCGTGGTGATCTGTTCGCAGGGGTACACCTCGAGCCTGGCGGCGGCGGCGCTGCTGGATCTCGGGCTCTGGCGGGCCACCGATGTGATCGGCGGGATCGCTGCGTGGCGGGCCGCCGGTCTGCCCATCCGCAGCGCGGGAGGTCAGCCGCCGGGCACGTAGTCGGAGATGCCGGGCGCGGCCTGCAGCCAGGTCACGGCCGACAAACCGCCGGCGGCCTGCGGGTCCGCCGCCGAGACGGCCGAAACCCGGGTCGCCGGCAGCCCGTCGGTGACCAACGGACGCAGATCTGTTGCCCCGAGAAGTGAATCGGCCGGCGCGGGCGGGAGATCCGCGGCTGCGGCGCGGATCCCCGCTCGGGTGAGGTCGGCCTGCGAGCAGGCCTGTTGCAGCAGGCGACCCCAGGTCGCGCCGCTGGCATATCCGGCGAACAGCAACGGACCCGGGTCGGTCCCGCCGCTCTCGTTGTACGCGGTGATCACGGCCTTGGCCGCCGGATAATCCGAGTTCAGGGCCGTGGTCGGGGTGCTGACCAGCAACCGCCCGTGCCAAGCCGGTTCGATGTCGGCGGCGTCGAAGCCATCGAGCGTGGTGACCACGGTGACCCCGGACCCGGTGGTGGTCAGCACCTGTCGGGTCGACTTCGGTCCGCCGAGCACCGCGACAGCTGCCAGCCCGGTCCAGTCGGCGGCCGCCGTATCGCTGAACGTCCGCAGCTTGATGCCGTTGCGGTCCGCGAACCACTGAAGGCCGGCCTGCTGCTCGGTGGCGTTGGCGGAACCGTCCGTGAGCACACCCAACTCGCCGCCCGGCCGGAGGATGCCGGCTTGCCCGAGGTAGGACCCGATGTTGATGGCCAGGATGTCCTGGGTCGCGCCGACGATCATCGGTCCCCAGGGGGACAGATCGACGGAGCGTCCGACGGGGGTCACCGCCGGGACCTGGTCGTCGACGAAACGTCCGGCGAGCGCGGACTGCACCGACGAGTCGGTCAGCGTCACCAGCCCCAACGTCGCCGGCGCGATCTCGCGGTAGTCCGCCACGGCCGCGTCGACGCCGGCGGACGACTCGGCTGCGCGCAACTCGATGGTGCGGCCGCATATCCCGGTCGTGCGGTTGATCGTCGACTGCCAGAGCCGGACCCCGGCCGAGAACCCACGATCGAGGCTGGGATCGACCAGCAGGCCCAGGGTGATCCGGTCGGCTTCGACGCCCGGGCCGGTCTGCAACCCGTCCGGGGTCAGTGGGACCAGGCTGGTGGTGGTCGTCACGGTACTCGTCACGGTGCTCGGCTCGGAGCGCGCCGCCGATGCCGCGGTGCGCTCGGCCGGCGGGCTGCTCGCGCCGGTCCCGGTGGACGCCGGGGCGCTCGACGGCGCCGCGGTACCCGGATCAGGACCCCCGCTCGTACATCCGCCGAGCATCGCGGCGCACGCCACGAGGGCGACCGCCGCCGTGCGCCGCAGTCGACGGATCATTCAGCCGAGCCAGGTACGGCCGGTCCGAGCAGGTCATCGGCGTCGACGATGCGGTAGGCGTAGCCCTGCTCGGCCAGGAACCGTTGCCGGTGCGCCGCGTAGTCGGTGTCAAGAGTGTCGCGGGCCACCACCGAATAGAAGTGCGCCTGCTTACCGTCCTTTTTCGGCCGCAGCAGCCGACCGAGCCGCTGTGCTTCTTCCTGCCGGGAGCCGAACGTACCCGAGACCTGAACCGCAACAGCGGCTTCCGGCAGGTCGACGGAGAAGTTCGCCACCTTCGAGACCACCAGGGTCGACACCTCGCCGGCCCGGAAGGCGTCGAACAACCGCTCCCGCTCGGCGGTCTTGGTCGAGCCCTGGATGACCGGGGCCTGTAGCGCTTCGCCCAATTCGTCGAGTTGGTCGAGGTAGGCGCCGATCACCAGGGTCGGTTCGCCGGGGTGCCGGTCCAGCACCGCCCTGACCACCGGCAGCTTGGTGCGCGCGGTCGAGGCGATCCGGTATCGCTCCTCCGGCTCGGCTATGGCGTAGGTCAGTCGTTCGTGGTCGGTCATGGTGACCCGCACCTCGGTGCACTCCGCCGGGGCGATCCAGCCCTGCTGCTCGATGTCCTTCCACGGGGCGTCGTAGCGCTTGGGCCCGATCAGCGAGAACACGTCGCCCTCCCGGCCGTCCTCCCGGACCAGCGTGGCGGTCAGCCCGAGCCGTCGTCGCGACTGCAGGTCGGCGGTCATCCGGAACACCGGCGCCGGCAACAGGTGGACCTCGTCGTAGATCACCAATCCCCAGTCCCGCGAGTCGAACAATTCGAGGTTGCGGTAGACGCCCCCGGACTTGCGGGTCATCACCTGGTAGGTGGCGATGGTGACCGGCCTGACCTGCTTGCGCTCGCCGGAGTACTCGCCGATCTCTTCGTCGGTCAGGGAGGTGCGGGCCAGCAGTTCCCGTCGCCACTGCCGGCCGGCGACGGTGTTGGTGACCAGGATCAGCGTGGTCGCGCCGGCCCTGGCCATGGCGGCCGCACCGACCAGCGTCTTACCGGCGCCACAGGGCAGCACGACGACGCCCGAGCCGCCGGCCCAGAAGCCCTCGACCGCGTCCAGCTGATAGGAGCGCAACGCCCAGTCGTCGGTCTTCAGCGAGATCGGATGGGCCTCACCGTCGACGTAGCCGGCCTCGTCCTCGGCGGGCCAGCCCACCTTGAGCAGGGCCTGCTTGAGCCGACCGCGCTCCGACGGGTGCACGATGACCGTGTCCGGATCGATCCGCGCCCCCAGCATCGGGCTGATCTTCTTGGTGCGCAGCACCTCTTCCAGGACCGCCCGGTCCCGCGAGGCCATGATCAGGCCGTGCGCGGGATGCGTCTGCAGCACCAGCCGGCCGTAGCGGCCCATGGTGTCGACGACGTCCACCAGCAGGGCCTGCGGCACCGGGAACCGCGACCAGCGGACCAGGGCGTCCACCACCTGCTCGGCGTCGTGTCCGGCGGCGCGCGCGTTCCACAGCGCCAGCGGGGTGATCCGGTAGGTGTGTATGTGCTCGGGTGAGCGTTCGAGCTCGGCGAACGGGGCGATGTTGGCCCTGGCCGCCGGCGCGTCGGGATGGGCGACCTCCAGGAGCAGTGTCTTGTCGGACTGGACGATCAAGGGTCCGTCGGTCACCGGTGTCCTCTCGTGGAGCGTTGTCCTGCGAGCGCATCGGGCGACCGCAACAGTCCATTGTCCAACGAACCACGCCTGCCGCCGATTCCGCCGACGTCTGGAGCGTGGTCGACCCATGGGGACAACTCCCCGAACGGTCGAGGACGCGCATCGAGGTCGATAGGGTGACCGGCGTAAACAGGTCGGTGCCGGTCTTGTCGGGGAAGGACATCCATAGTCATGAGCACGCCGCAGGGACCGGGTTCGGGAGATCCGCAGTCGGGGGGCGAGCCGGGTCAGTACCCCGGGCAGTGGGGTACCCCGCCGCCGGACCCGGGTGTGCCGTCCAGCGGGTACCAGCCTGGTCCTCCCGGGGACTACCCGCCTCCGGCTGGTTCCTATCCGCCTCCGGGGGGTAGTTCGTATCCGGGGGGTTCGTACCCGGCGCCGACCGGTGCGTACGGCGATGCCCAGCAGCCGGGCATGGCCCCCGGCATGTATCCGCCGCCCGGTTCGGTGAACCCCGGGATGATGCCGCCGGCGGCCGAGCCGGCCAAGAAGAAGGGGATGACCCCGCAGCGGATCATCATCCTGTCGATCATCGGCGTGCTGGTGATCGGCGTCGGGATCTGGGCGTTCATCCGCTCGCAGAACGCGACGGTCAACGCGAAGGCCGGCGACTGCATCAAGGTCGAGGGCACCAGCACCGTCGGAAACCCGGACACCAGCCAGGTCGACTGCAACGACGCCTCCGCGCTGTTCGTGGTCACCGAAGCCGGCGACGAGAACCTGAGCTGCGAGGACGCCGAGGCCGAGTACTACCAGAAGAATTCCAAGGGTGATGTGACCGACCGGATCTGCTTGCGGCCGAACTTCCAGACCGGCGAGTGCTTCGTGCCGGCGGAGACCACCGTGCAGCTTCCGCAGGTCGGTGACTGCTCCTCGATCAGTGGGACGACCAAGTACAAGGTCCTGCTCTTCGACACCACGTCGGCCGACAAGTCGAAGTGCCCGCCCGATTCCGTGGGCGCCTACAGCTCGACCAAGCGCAACTACGTGGTGTGCTTCGCCGACGCCTGATCGGTTCCTGACTCAGAGCCGGTCGGCCGCCTCGGCGGCCAACTGCCTCATAGCCACCGTCGGACGTGGCGCCGGTACTCGGTGAAGCGGGAGCCGAAGTTTGCTGCGAGGTAACGCTCTTCGGGGCCGATGACCAGCGTCCGGACGGCCAGCAGGGCGAGCGGCAGGGTGAGGAAGGGCCACCAGGATCCGATCATCGCGGCCCCTCCCAGATACGCGAGTGCCAGACCGGCATACATGGGATTGCGGCTCAGTCGGTAGACGCCGGTGGTCAGCAAGGTGGCGACCGGACGGTGCGGAACGATCGTCGTGTGGTGCCGCACCACCGCGGCCACCCCGGCCCCGGCGAGCGCGACGCCCGCGGCCAGGGCCAGTGCGCCCAACGGAACTCTGAGCGCGGGTGCGCCGATCGTCAGGGGCACGGTCGACGCGCGCAGCCCCAAGCCGGCGACGAAGGCGGCCACGTAGTACATCGGCGGCGGGATCGGGGCGACGGACGCGCCCCGCTGCGCCGTCGCCGGGTCGATGAGCGTCACGACCAGACATCGCCGGTCAGCGCCGTACCGCTGGCGTGCAGAACGTCCAGTCGGTGCACCTGCGGTTCGGGGCCCGGGCGTTGCCCACCGAAAGCGGCATCGACGGCCGGATGGATGCGCTCGTCGAAGGCCAGGGCGCAGGCCTCCTCGGATTCCCAGACGTCGATGTAGTGGAGTCGGCCGTCGGGCTCGCGCACACAGAGGTGCAGCAGACTGCCGGCGATCGGCTCGGGGCCGATCTTGTCCATGATCGACCGGTACTGCTGCTCCCCGATGGGAACGTCCTGGCGGAAGGCGTAGACCATGTCAACTCCCTGTGATAATTTAATCCGAATGCGCTTCGGATGAATAAGGAGACGATAGGCCCGATGTCGGACGGCGTCAAGAGCGGCGACAAGCGCGGCTATTCCTCGCCGCGGCGGGTCGAACAGGCGGCGGCGACCCGACGCGAGATCCTGGCGGCCGCGCGCGAGTTGTTCGTGGCCGACGGCTACGTGCCGAACCACCGTGGCCGCGATCGCCGCTCGGGCCAGGGTGTCCGTCGACACCGTTTACGCCACGGTAGGCCGCAAACCGGCGTTGCTCCGCGAGCTGGTCGAGACGGCGATCTCCGGCACCGACTCGGCCCGATACCGGGCGCGCAGCGCGACTACGTGGCTCGGATGCATGACGCCGCGGGCGCCGGCGAAGCGCTCGACGATCTACGCCGCAGCGGTCACCGCCATCCACCAGCGACTCGCACCGGTGTTCCTGACCCTGCGGGATGCGGCTGCCACCGACCCGGCTTGCGCGGCACTGTGGACGGAGATCGCCGAGCGCCGGGCGCGGAACATGCGCCACCTGGTCGCCGACCTGCGCCGGACCGGCGAGCTGCGCGACGACCTGACCGACGAGCAGATCGCCGACATCATCTGGAGCATGAACTCGGCCGAATACTGGGATCTGCTCGTCCGGGAACGATCCTGGACCCCGGCGGAATTCCAGACCCACCTCGCCGATGCCTGGACCCGCCTGCTGATCCGGTCGCCCGGCGCCGGACCGCTCCCATAGGGTCGGTGGACCAGCCGCGCCATGCCGAATCGAGGGGATCTGCCGTGACCCTCGCCGCGTCGTTGCCCGTCGTGCCCGATGCCGAGACGGATCCGGACCTGCTGGTCGACGCATTCCTCGACTGGGCTGCCGGCCGGGGCCTGCAGTTGTACCCGCACCAGGAGGATGCGCTCCTGGAGATCGTTGCGGGCTCGCACGTCATCGCGGCCACCCCCACCGGATCGGGCAAGAGCCTGATCGGAACGGCGGCGCTGTTTGTCGCGTTGGCCACCGGCCGGCGCGCCTACTACACCGCCCCGATCAAGGCGCTGGTGAGCGAGAAGTTCTTCGACCTGGTGGACATTTTCGGGGCCGGCCGCGTGGGGATGATCACCGGCGACTCGGCGGTCAACCCGAACGCGCCGATCATCTGCTGCACCGCCGAGATCCTGGCCGGCGTCGCGCTGCGCGGTGGCGTCGACGCGGACGCCGGCGTCGCGGTGCTCGACGAGTTCCACTACTACGGTGACCCGCAACGCGGCTGGGCCTGGCAGGTCCCGCTGTTGGAACTGCGCACCTGCCAGTTCGTGCTGATGTCCGCGACGCTGGGCAACGTCGAGAACTTCGTCGACGACCTGCAGCGCCGCACCGGGCGAACGGTGGCCGTGCTCACCGGCGTGGAACGGCCAGTGCCGCTGCACTTCTCGTATTCGGTGCAGCCGCTGACCGAGGAACTCGAGGACCTGCGGCACTCCAGTCGCGCGCCCGTCTACATCGTGCACTTCACCCAGGCGGCCGCGCTCGAGCGGGCCCAGGCCCTGACCAGCATCGCGCTGGCCACCCGGCAGCAGCGGGACGAGATCGCCGAGCTGATCGGCGATTTCCAATTCTCGGCCGGATTCGGCCGCACCCTGTCCCGGTTGGTCAGGCACGGCATCGGGGTGCACCACGCCGGGATGCTGCCCAAGTACCGCCGTTTGGTCGAGCGGCTGGCCCAGTCCGGCCTGCTCCAGGTCATCTGCGGCACAGACACTCTCGGCGTCGGCATCAACGTGCCCATCCGCACGGTGTTGTTCACCGCGCTGGCCAAGTACGACGGAACCAGGACCCGCCAGTTGACGGCGCGGGAATTCCACCAGATCGCCGGGCGGGCCGGGCGGGCCGGATTCGATTCCGCCGGCGATGTGGTGGTGATGGCGCCGGAGCACGTGATCGAGACCGAGAAGGCGCTGGCCAAGGCCGGCGACGACCCGGCCAAACGGCGGAAGGTGGTTCGCCGCAAGGCACCCGAAGGGTTCGTGTCCTGGGGCGAGCCATCGTTCCAGCGGTTGGTGCAGGCCGAACCGGAACCATTGACCTCGCACTTCGTCGTCACCCACGCCATGTTGCTCGGGGTACTGTCCCGTCCGGAGGACGCGGTAGCCGCACTGCGGCGACTGATCGAGGAGAGCCACGAGCCGCGGGAGCGGCAACTCCGGCACATCCGCCGGGCCATCGCCATCGCCCGCGGTCTTATCGCGGCTGGGGTGGTGGAGCGGTTGGACGAGCTCGACGAGTTCGGTCGCCGCTACCGGCTCACCGTCGATCTGCCCACCGATTTCGCGCTCGACCAACCCTTGTCGCCGCTGGCCCTGGCGGCCCTGGAGATTCTCGACCGGGAGACACCGTCGTACGCGTTGGACGTGGTGTCCCTGGTCGAGGCGGTGTTGGACGGCCCGGGAATCGTGCTGGCCGCCCAGCGCTTCAAGGCCCGCGGGGAGGCGGTGGCGGCGATGAAGGCCGAGGGTATCGAGTACGAGGAGCGGATGGATCTGCTCGAGGATGTCGACCACCCCAAGCCGCTGGCCGACCTGGTCGAGGTGGCCTACGAGTCGTACCGGGCGGGCCATCCGTGGGTCACCGAGTACTCGCCGGAGCCCAAGTCGGTGGTCCGGGACCTGTACGAGCGGGCCATGACGTTCGGCGAGTACGTCGCGTTCTACGGACTGACCCGATCCGAGGGCGTGTTGCTGCGGTATCTCACCGACGCGTACCGCGCGTTGCGCCGGATGTTGCCCGCCGATGCGCTCACCGAGGAACTCGAGGACCTGGTGGCCTGGCTCGGTGAACTGGTCCGCGGCGTCGACTCCAGCCTGCTGGACGAGTGGGAGGCGTTGGCCCACCCGGACGAAGCGCATCGGGAGGCCGGTACCGTCCGTCCGCCCAACGCTTCTCGCGGGATCACCGCCAACCATCGCGGGTTCACCGTGCTGGTGCGCAACGCGCTGTTCCGCCGGGTGGAGCTGGCCGCCCGCGAGGACTACCAGACCCTGGGCGAGCTGGACTCGGCGGCCGGCTGGACCGCGACCCGATGGGCCGAGGCGATGGACTCCTACTTCGCCGAGTACCCGGATCTGGGCATCGACGCGCATGCCCGGAGCAGCGCGATGTTCCTGGTGACCGAGGAGCCCGGGGTGTGGACGGTCCGGCAGATCCTCGACGACCCGGCCGGCGACCAGGACTGGGGGATCACCGCGCAGGTGGATCTGGCCGCGTCCGACGAGGCCGGTGAACCCGTCGTGCACGTCGTCGACGTCGGCCCGGCCTGACGCGTCGCCCAGCTCTCGGGCCTCTCGCACCCTCGACATCGATAAGGCCCGACCGGCGGCCACTCCCATGATCAACAGCGACCTGCCGGGGGTCGAGTGCTCAGTCGTCGGGAAGTGTGGTGCTGACCGCAGTGATGCGATGCAGCGCGAACTGACGCATCTGGTTGTGCAGCGGGTCGAATGCCGCCACCCGCCCCCCGGCGACGCCGACGGGCTCGATCATCCGGCGGGTCGTCGCTCCGGACGAGTTCACGTAGCTGATCCACACCGGCCGGCGGTGGGTCACGGCGTCCCGCAGGATCGCCAGCTGGGCGGCAGGCGTCTGGCCGGACTCGACGGCGGCGGTGTCGGCCGAACGCATCCGGGCGATGAGCGCGGCCAGTTGGTCGTCCGACGGCACGGGCGGCTCCCGCCAGCGCTGGTGGGTCACCAGGCCGACCTGGGTCCGGCGGGGCCGGCGGCGCAGATCGAGCACCTTGCCGGCGGCGTCCTCGGCGACCGGGGCGAGTCCGGCGTCGGCCAGCACCTGATGCAGGTCCTCGACCTCGGTCATCCCGATCGCGACCGTGGGGGCCAGCCGGCGCAGGGTGACCCCGGCCGCCCCCGCCGCGGCGATCGCCTCGGTCACCAGCGCCGGGTCCTCACTGTGCAGGTAGGCGCTGGCGATCCCGGTCCGGATCCTGCCGTAGCGCCGACCGACGTCGTCGATCAGGTAGGACAGGGACTGCGGGACGCCGGTCGCCGAGTGTGTCTCGAACAGTGCGTGCAGGTCGCCGGTGGTCAGTCCGCCGTCGAGCGCGCGACGCAGACTGGCCGGCGTCACCCGGTAGACCGTCGCGCTGCCGGCCGATTCCACGTCGGCGGCCTGCTCCAGCCGGGCGGCCAGCTCGGCATCGAGCCGGCCGGGGGCCACGATCGTGAGATCCGCCTGCACCAGGACGGTGTCCACCGCGGGCGGCATGGCCGCCGCCATCGTCTCGGCCGCCGTGGTCAGATCTCCGGCGAGCACGGCCCGGCCGGCCGTACCCACCACGTCGAAGGCAACGACGCCCAGCTCCGTGGCCTCGATCAAGGTGGCGGAGAGCAGCGCGTTGCGGCGCTCGGCGCTGCGCAGCGGCGCCTGCCAGGCCAACAGCGCGACCAGGTCGTCCCGCGACCGGCCGGTGCCGGGCGGCAGCGCGGCGAGCACGCCCAGCACGAACCGGCGATCGGCCGGCCCGCGGGTCCAGGCGAGTTCGGCGGCCAGGGCGTTCTGCAGTCGGTCGGCGTCGTCCCGGCTGCCCACCCGCGCCGGATCCCGACGCAGGTCCAGCCAGACCTCGGCCAGCTGGGACCAGGCCTGCTCGGGCGGCGCGGCCACGAATTCGTCGGCGGCGTGCGTCGGTGTCCAGTGCGAACCGGGTTCCCGACGGCCGCGGGCGTCCGACGGGGCCAGCAGGCCGGCGGCGGCGACCACCTCCACGTACAGCGCGGCGAGATGGTCGTCGAGTTCCAGTTCCTTGCCCACCCGGCGCAGCTCCCGGATGCCGAGGCCACCGGACTTGAGGACCGGCGCCGACCGGTGCCCGACCAGGTCGAGCAGCCGGCCCACCCGACCCAACGCGGCGAGTGCCTGGCCGGCGGCCGTGGCATCGACCGTCTTGGTGCCGGGAGCGAGGACCGGGGCGACCGGCGGATCGGGCTCCGTCGGCCCGAGTGGCGGCCCGCCCCGCACCGCCACCCCGACTTCCAGCGGCAGCTCGACGGTGTGCTTGTCGATGTGTCGCAGCAAACCGGCCGCGAGCAGCTCGGCCACGCCCGCAGGGACCGGTCGGCCCTCGGACAGCACGCCGACCGGCGGCCCGGGAACCAGCCGATCGAGCACCCCGGCGGCGTCTGCGCTCAACCCGTTCAGCTTGTCGGCCACCTCTGCCGGGTTCAGCCCCGCCTGCCGGCCCAGACCGGCCGGGTAGGGCGACAGCACGTCCACCACCGAACGGGGGATCCGCAGACCTGGATCCCGGGCCAGACCCAGGTCCTGCACCCGGTCCAGCGTCCTGATCACGGCAGCACGCTCGGTGGCGGGACCGAAGAAGGCGACCACGTCGGCCACCTCGACGCGGCGATGCTGGGCGTCGAGCAGGACCAGGGCCTGCAGGATCTGGACGGCGAAGGCATCCAGCCCCTCCATCACCCGCCATACCGACGGGGGGCTGTCCAGTCGGCGGGCGAGCACCTCGAGGTCACCCGGCGCCGGCACCACCAGGTCGGGCCGGGCGCGCAGCAGTCGCGCGAGGGCCTCGTCGGACCGCCCGCGCAGCCATGCCAGGGTGCCGGACATCCCTGTCACGGTAGTGACCGCAGGGTGTGAGCCGCACGGTGGTGACCGACGACCGTGGGGTGCCGGGCCACAGACCCGTCGCCGTCCTAGACTGGACGTCGACGGGGTCGCCGGCCCCGGGATGTCCAACAGGACTGCGAGGAGGACCGGTGGCCGAGTTCCGCGGCAAGGGCGTCGACCCGACCTGGCCAGAGGTCGAGGAGGGCGAGCACGTGCTCTCCGAGTTCAACGCCGGCGTGCAGGGCGCGCTGTCTCCCTTCGGCGACATCGAGTTCCCATTGCCGGCGAACGAGATCCCCTACACCCACCCGAAGACGGTCATCAACCGCTGAGCATGATCGCGGGGGTCCTGCTCGCGGCCGGGTCCGGTCGGCGATACGGCCGGCCGAAGGCCCTGGTGGATACGGGCGACGGGCCATGGGTACTGCGCACCGCGACCGCCATGGCCGGCTGCGACGAGCTGCTGGTGGTGATCGGCGCCCAGGCCGATGACGTCGTCGCACTGCTGCCCGATCAGGTGCGGTCGGTGCGCAATCCCGACCACGACGGCGGCATGGGTTCCAGCCTGCGGGTCGGGCTCGCCGCGGTGCCGGCGGCCGCGGACGCCGCCCTGGTCATGTTGGTCGACCTGCCGGACGTCGGAGCCGCGGTGATCGATCGGGTGCTCGCCGCGGCCCGGACCGCCGACAACCTGCCCGGGCTGCTCGCCCGGGCGGCGTACCGGGGTGAGCCCGGCCATCCGGTGCTGCTCGGTCGCTCGCACTTCGCCGACATCACCGGGACGGCGGCCGGCGATCGCGGGGCGCGGGATTACCTGGCCGCACATCCGGTGACGCTGATCGAGTGCGGCGACCTGGCCCGGGGCGCCGACGTGGACCGTCCGGAACCTGATCCCGCCCCCGACTACCATCGCTAGGGCACGTCTCCCCACACCGCGGGAGACCTGCCCACAGTGCCGAATTGCGGCCCGCTTCGCTCGGCGCGACCAGCAGCGGTGCCGGCGGTGAGGCTGCGCCCGTGGTGGAAAGGACATCAGGCATGGCAGTTCCCGGTCCCGGCTACTCGATCACCATGCGGATCGCCGCGCCGCCGTCGGCCAGCGCCGCCGGCGAACTGACCACCGCCGTCGGCAAGGCCGGCGGCGTGATCACCGCCTTCGATGTCGTCGAGTCGACGGCCGCCCTGCTGGTCGTCGACATCTCGGCGAACGCGCAGTCGGCCGACCACGCGACCGCGATCACCGACGCGATCAACGAGTTGGACGGCGTCGCCGTCCGCAAGGTGTCCGACCGGACGTTCCTGGTCCACCTCGGCGGCAAGATCGAAGTCACCTCCAAGGTCGCCCTGCGCAATCGCGACGACCTGTCCCGCGCCTATACCCCCGGCGTCGCCCGGATCAGCCAGGCGATCGCGGAGAACCCGGCCGATGCCCGCCGGCTGACCATCAAGCGCAACACCGTCGCCGTCGTCACCGACGGCACGGCCGTGCTCGGGCTGGGCAACATCGGGCCCGCCGCCGCGCTCCCGGTGATGGAGGGCAAGGCCGCGCTGTTCAAGAAGTTCGCCGGCGTCGACGCCTGGCCGGTGTGCCTGGACACCACGGACACCGAGGAGATCATCCGGACGGTGCAGATTCTCGCGCCGGTGTACGGGGGGATCAATCTGGAGGACATCGCCGCCCCACGCTGCTTCGAGATCGAGGCGAGACTGCGCGAACTGCTGGACATCCCGGTGTTCCACGACGATCAGCACGGAACCGCGATCGTGGTGGCGGCGGCCCTGCGCAACTCCCTGCGGGTGGTCTCCAAGGCGTTGGAGGACGTCCGGATCGTCGTGTCGGGGGCCGGGGCCGCGGGCAGCGCGATCATCCGGCTGCTGCTGCACCAGGGCGCCA
This sequence comes from uncultured Actinomycetota bacterium, assembly GCA_963706185.1. GTDB lineage: Bacteria > Actinomycetota > Actinomycetes > Mycobacteriales > Nakamurellaceae > Nakamurella. The sequence continues at coordinate 68,669 of CAVPLZ010000014.1, forward strand.
CGGACATCGTGGCCTGCGACATCCTGGGGATCGTGCGCGCCGACCGGGACGGCATGGACGACAACCTGATCCAGATCGCCGGCTGCACGAATCCCCGGGGAATGGCCGGCAGCGTCCATGACGCGCTGGTCGGGGCCGACGTGTTCATCGGCGTCTCGGCGCCGAACATCCTGACCGCGCAGGACATCTCGGCCATGGCGGCCGATGCGGTGGTGTTCGCGCTGGCCAACCCTGACCCGGAGATCGACCCGCTGGAGGCCCAACCGCACGCCGCGGTGGTGGCCACCGGCCGATCCGACTTTCCCAACCAGATCAACAACGTGCTGGCCTTTCCCGGGGTGTTTCGCGGGCTGCTGGACGCGCAGGCGACCGAGATCACCGAGGCCATGCTGGACGCGGCGGCCGACGCCATCGCCGACGTCGTCGCCCCCGATCAGCTCAACGCGTCCTACATCGTGCCCAGCGTGTTCGACGAGAAGGTCGCCCCCGCGGTGGCCAGGGCGGTGGTGGCCGCGGCCCGGCCCGGCGGCCGAGTGGCCGGTGGTGCCAAGGAGTCCGCGGGGCACGGCGTGGTGGAACCGACACCATGACCGAGCCGATGTTGACCCACGTCGACGCCGACGGCGCGGCCAGGATGGTCGACGTGTCCGACAAGGCCCCGACCGTGCGCAGCGCGGTCGCCACCGGGGTGCTGCGGACCACCGCCGCGGTGATCGACCTGCTGAACCGGGGCGGACTGCCCAAGGGCGACGCGCTGGCCACCGCCCGGATCGCCGGCATCATGGCCACCAAGCGCACCTCCGACCTGGTCCCGCTGTGTCACCCGATCGCGATCACCGGTGTCACGGTTGACCTCTCGCCCGGTCCGGACTCGGTGCAGATCACCGCGACCGTGCGCACGACCGATCGCACCGGGGTGGAGATGGAGGCGTTGACCGCGGTGGCGGTGGCCGGACTCACCCTGCACGACATGGTCAAGGCCGTCGACCCGGCCGCCGTGCTCGACGCCGTCCGGGTGGAGCGCAAACAAGGCGGGAAGACCGGCGACTGGGTTCGTCCGGCGGACCGATGACCGGACCGACCGATGACCGGGCCGGCCCGCACCGCGGCGGTGATCATCTCCTCCACCCGGGCCGCGGCCGGGGTGTACCCGGACCGTACCGGTCCGGTGATCGCACAATGGCTGCAGGCCCGCGGGTTTGCCGTGCGGGTCGAGGTGGTGGCCGACGGGGATCCGTTCGCGGCCGCCCTGCGATCAGCGCTCGGCGTCGACCTGGTCATCACCTCGGGCGGCACCGGGATCTCGCCGACCGACCGCACCCCGCAACTGACCGCCGAACTCCTCGACTACGAGATTCCTGGCCTGGCCGAACAATTTCGTCGTTTCGGAGCGGACGGGGTGCCGACCGCGGTGCTGTCCCGCGGTCTCGCGGGCGTCGCTGGCCGCACCCTGGTGGTCAACCTGCCCGGCTCGACCGGCGGCGTGCGCGACGGGTTGGCCGTGCTCGGCGGGGTCCTGGACCATGCGCTGGACCAACTGCGCGGCGGCGACCACCCACAGGGCGGCGCTCCGTGAGTGGCCGGGTGGTGGCCACCGGGGTCAGCGCCGAGCCGCTCGAGCCCGAGGCGGTGCTGGCGTCCGTCGACGATCCGGCGGCCGGCGCCGCGGTGTCCTTCGTCGGCCGGGTGCGCAACCACGACGGCGGCCGGACGGTGACCGCACTGGAGTACCACGAGCACCCGACGGCGTCGGCGGTGGTCGCCGCGGTGGCCGGTGAGATCGCCGCCAGGGATGGCGTCCTCGCGGTTTCCGTGGTGCACCGTACGGGCCTGCTCGGCATCGGTGAGATCGCCATCGTGGCGGCCGTCTCCGCCGCCCACCGGGCCGAGGCGTTCGCCGCCTGCAGCGACCTGGTGGACGAGGTCAAGCACCGGTTGCCGGTCTGGAAGCGTCAGGTGTTCGACGACGACACCGATGAATGGGTTGGCTCCGCCTGAGCCTCGCCGGCCAGGTGGGATGCTCAATCGAAAGGGTCGTCAGGGTTGTCCGGGGAGCGCAGCGCCGGGTCGGTCATCGCGGCGCCGATCAACAGGCCGACCAACAGCACGCCGGCCACCAGACAGACCCAGGTGCCGACCGTGCCCGCGTTGCCCCGCAGGTGCGCCACCGGGATCCACACCGCACCGGTGGTCAGCAGCAGGGGCAGCAGCGCGCCGAAGGCCTTGTCGGCCGGGGGGAGGTAGCGACCGATGTGCGCCCCGGCGCCGATCAGCGCCAGCACCCCGGCGATCCATACCCCGGACGGCCAGGCGTTGCGGGTCGGATCGTGCTCCCAGGGCAGAAAGGTGGAGCCGAACGCGATCAATCCCAGCAGACCGATCAGCAGTTCGCGGAGACCGGGTTTCTGCTCCGGCACCGGGTTGGGCGGCAGGACCACCGGCGGGTGCGCGATCGGGGTGACCGTGCGGCCGGCCGGATCCGGCCCGTTCTCGGCGGATCCTGTCGGATCGGTCATGCTCAGCCTCCCGCGTTGGGCGTGCGATGCGCTGCTGATCCTGCCGGTCCGCGACGGTGGCGGCGAGCGGAGGGCCCGCGGACGTCGATCGGCCGAGACATCGAGAGGCCGGGACCACCCGGTCCCGGCCTCTCGACGTGCAGGTGACGGTTGACTAGAAGGCCGGTCCCGGCACCTTCATCGGCAGCTTCGCGCCGGCCTTCTGGGCCGACAGTGCCATGAAGTAGACGAACGCGATCGACAGGATCACGCACGCCCAGATGCCGAATGCCGGGGCCAGTGCTGTAGCCGCCGACAGAGCCGCGCCAGAGTGCCGGCAACGGACTGGCCGTGGTAAACTCGACGAAGATCTGGATCAACGCGATGACGTAGAGCACGAACAGCACCACAGCCGCGTAGACCAGATAGACCACCGGGATCTGCGTCACCAGTTGACCGGTGAGGACCTGCACCGCGCGGATGATCACGACGGCGACCAGCAGCAGCTGGATGACGATCCACCAGATGTGCCACCCGCCGGTGCTGCCGCCGCCGTATGGGGTCGACACGCTGATCCAGCCGAAGGTCCCGAAGATGATCATCAGGACGCCGATGCCAAGGACGATCCAGTCGCCGATCGACACCTTGGACAGATCGACGGACGGCTTGGCGGCTGCCGCCGGTGCGCCGTAGCCGGGCGGTGGATAGCCGCCCTGCGGCGGCGGCGCGAATCCGCCCTGGGGCTGTCCCTGGTACCCACCGGGCGGCGGGTAGCCACCCTGCGGCGGCGGCGGGTAGCCGCCCGGGGGAGCCTGGCCCGACGCCGGGTCAGGGTTCGGCGCGCCGGGTAGCCGCCGGGAGCCGGTGGACCGCCGGGGGCCGGATAGCCGCCCGGAGCCGGGTGCAGCCGGGGTAGCCACCGGGGGCGGTCCACTGGGCGCGGGCGGCGGCACCTGGCCGCCGGGTGGCGGATATCCGCCGGGTTGCTCAGGCGGCGGCGGGTATCCGCCGGCCGGGGGTTGGGTCACAGTTCCTCCAGATCTGTGCGCGTGTGCGCACGCTAACGGCACGCAAACGACGGTCCGAACGGTATCGCTCCCCCCACGCCCTGGATAGTGGACACACCCAGTGATCATCGACGCGGTGGTCGGGGTGTTCGAGCGTGCCCGTCGCCGTGGTGATACCTGCCGGGTTGTCCGGACCGCATCCGCTGCGCTCCCGGACGGCCACCGGTTGCGCCCATTCGCGACCCGAAGGCGCTGGTCAGCCGCCTGCGAACGGGGGAAGGACGTCCAGGGTCGCGCCGTTGGCGAGCGGCTGTGACGTGCCGTGCACGGCGACCTCGTCCAACAGGTAGGAACAGCGGTCCAGGACCCGGCCCAGGGCAGCGCCGTGTGCGTCACACACCGCCCGCAACGCGTCCGCGACGGTGACCGGACCCGTCAGGGTGAGGGTTTCCTCCGCCGTGCCGGCCGCGGCCCTGGCCGCCGCGAAGTACCGCACCCGCAGGTGCACGGAGGTGGCGTCAGCCACCGATCGCGCTCATCGGCCGATCCGGCTGCAGGAACGACGGGTCGTCGATGCCGTGACCGGGCAGCTTGCCCCACATGGCGGTGCGCCAGGCCTGCGCCAGGTCCTCGTCGTCGGCACCACCGCGGACCAGCGCACGCAGGTCGGTCTCGGTGCGGGCGAACAGGCAGGTCCGGATCTGGCCGTCGGCGGTGAGCCGGGTGCGGTCGCAGTCCCCGCAGAAGGGCCGGGTGACCGAGGCGATGATGCCGACGGTGGCCGGACCGTAGGGCGCCTCGTGTCCGACCACCCGGAACAGCTCGGCCGGGGCCCCGCCGCGCGGCTCACCGTCGGGTTGCAGGTCGAAGTGCGCGGACAGCGACGCCAGGATCTCGTCGGCGGTGACCATGGCGCTTCTGGTCCACTGGTGCCCGGCATCCAGCGGCATCTGTTCGATGAACCGCAGTTGGAATCCGTGGGCCAGGGCGAACTCCAGCAGGGCCGGCGCCTCGCGGTCGTTGACCCCGCGCAGCAGCACGGCGTTGATCTTCACCGGGTCCAGGCCGATCCGCCGGGCGGCGGCCAGTGCGTCGAGCACGTCCGGCAGCCGGCGGCGCCGGGTGAGGGTGAGGAAGGTGTCCGGGTCGAGGGTGTCCAGGGAGATGTTCACCCGGTCGAGCCCGGCCGCGGCGAAGTCTTCGGCCCGTCGGGCGAAACCGATCCCGTTGGTGGTCAGCGACATCTGCGGTCGGTCCGGCAGGGCGCCGACCGCGGCGATCAGTTCGACGATGCCCTTGCGGAGCAGCGGTTCGCCGCCGGTGAAACGGATCTCGCGAATCCCCAGCCGCTCCACCGCGATCCGGATCAACCGGACCAGCTCGTCGTCGGTGAGCAGTTCGGGCGTCGGCATCCAGTCCAGGCCCTCGGCCGGCATGCAGTAGGTGCAGCGCAGGTTGCACCGATCGGTCAGCGAGACCCGCAGGTCGCGTGGCGCGCCGTCCGAAGCGGTCGATCAGCCCCGGGTGCTCGGGGCGGTCGGCGGCCACCAGCGGTTCGGACCCACGGTGGGTGCGGACCGGCAGGCCGAGCGACACCACCGTCATGGCTTCAGGGTAGCCGGCCCAGGCCCGCAGTCTGCCGGCCGAACGTGCGATCGCCTGCGGCCAGTGCTCCGCACCTGCGGATCAGGCGCGCGATGCAGCTCCGACACGCTGAGGTTGTCGGCGATCCCGGTCCGACCAGTCGACCATGGACAACGAACTGGGGGCGCACATCAGCGGGTGGCGCACCGTCGCACGCGACCGGGGCGCCACGCGCACCGGTGCGCGCGTGGGGGATAGTGGTGCGGTGGCTCCAGGCAACGACAACGCAGTCCGCGACGGCGACCGACCGAGCGGGCAGCGGCCGACCGGTCACCGACCCCGACGCGCTGACCGAACAGCTGCGCGCGGTCGGCTACCTGTCCGACCGCGGCATCAGCACCGCTGCGGCGTTGGCCGACGCCCTGGACCGGCCGCTGTTCCTCGAGGGAGAGGCCGGGGTCGGCAAGACCTCGCTGGCCGCCGCGCTGGCCCAGGTCCGCGGCACCGAGCTGATCCGGCTGCAGTGCTACGAGGGCATCGACGCGGCCCAGGCCCTGTACGACTGGGACTTCCCGCGGCAGGTGCTGCACCTGCGGGCGGTGGAGGCGGTCGGGACCGCGGGCGCCGGACAGGTCGACCTGGCGGGCGTGGAGTCCGAGCTGTACGACGAACGGTTCCTGCTCGCCCGGCCGATCCTGCGGGCCCTGCGCAGCCCCCGATCCGTGCTGCTGATCGACGAGATCGACCGGGCCGACGACGAGTTCGAGGCCTTTCTGCTCGAGGTGCTGAGCGACTTCGCCGTCACCATCCCCGAACTCGGCCGGGTGGCGGCCACCGAGCCGCCCCTGGTGGTGCTCACCAGTAACCGCACCCGCGAGGTGCACGACGCCCTCAAGCGCCGGTGCCTCTACCACTGGATCGAACATCCCACGCTGGAGCGCGAGGTGCAGATCCTGCGGCACCGGCTGCCGGGCGTGAGCGAGGCGCTGACGCTGGGGGTGGCCACCGCCGTGGCGCGGCTGCGCGCCGCCGACCTGATCAAGCCACCGGGGGTGGCCGAATCGCTGGACTGGGCCCGCGCCCTGGACGCGCTGGGCTGCCGCGATCTCGATCCGGAGCGCGCCGCGCTCACCCTGGGGGCGGTGCTGAAGATCCGGGAGGACATCGAACGGATCACCGCCGCCGGGCTCTCCACGCTCCTGGCCTCCTGACGCTGCGCCGCGCCCATGGTCACGGCTACCGGAGACACCCGGCACGACGGCATCACGGTGCTGGTCGCGTTCACCCGGGCGCTGGCGGCCGCCGGCCTGCCGATCGGCGCCGAGCGCACCGGCGCCTTTCTGCGCGCGGCCGCCGCCCTCGGGGTCGACAGCGGCCGGGACGTCTACTGGGCCGGGCGGGCCACGCTGACGTCCGACGCCGATCACCTGTCCACCTACGACGCGGTGTTCGCCGCCTACTTCTCCGACCTGGGCGATCTGCCGGCTGCCCGGAGAACGCCGGCACTGCCGACCAAGACGCTGGTGCCGCTGGCCGAGGTGCCCGGCAGGCGGCGACCAGGGCGAGCAGGCGCCGCCGTCGGTGAAGGCCGGCGCGGCGGCCACCGAGGTGCTGCGGCAGCGGGACCTGGCCGCGGCTCACCGAGTCCGAACGGCGCGAGCTCGCGCAGCTGTTGCGATTGCTCCAGCCCGGGCTTCCGCGGCGCCCGTCCCGGCGCCGGGCCCCGCACCACCGCGGCCCGATCGACCCGCGCCGCACCGTCCGGGCGATGCTCGCGAACGGCGGTGAGCCCGGCGTACCGGCCCGCCGGCATCACCGGACCCGCCCCCGGCGGATCGTCCTGCTCATCGATGTGTCCGGCTCGATGGCCGCCTACGCGGACAGCCTGCTCCGGTTCGCCCATGCCGTGCACCGGTCCCAGCCCGGCGCGGTCGAGACGTTCACCCTCGGCACGCGGCTGACCCGGATCACCCGAGGCCTGGCCCACCGGGACCCCGACCGGGCGCTGGCCTCGGCTGCGTCAGCAATCCCCGACTACTCCGGCGGCACCCGCCTGGGCGACACGCTCAAGGCGTTCCTGGACCGCTGGGGTCGGCGCGGTATGGCCAGGGGCGCCGTCGTGGTGCTGTTCTCCGACGGTTGGGAACGCGGGTCCCCGGACGAGCTGGCCGAGCAGATCAGCCGCCTTCATCGACTGGCCCGTAGCCTGATCTGGGTCAACCCGCACAAGGGCAAGGACGGCTACGCACCGGTCCAGGGCGGCATCGTCGCGGTGCTGCCGTATCTGGATCACTTCGTCGCCGGGCATTCGCTGGCGGCGTTGGAGGACTTGTTGGAGGTGGTTCGTCGTGCGTGACGTGTTGCCGGATCTGCTGCGCTGGTGGGAGTCCGGCGCGACGACCGGCATGGGAACCGTGGTGGGCACGTGGCGCTCGGCCCCGCGACCGGCCGGGGCGGCCATGCTGGTCGGACCGGACGGCACCGCCGTCGGCTCGGTGTCCGGCGGCTGCGTCGAGGGTGCGGTGTACGAGCTGGCCACCGAGGTGCGCGACGGGGCGCCGCCCCGCCAACAGCGCTACGGGGTTTCCGACGACGACGCCTTCACCGTCGGTCTGACCTGCGGCGGCATCATCGACATTTTCACCGAACCGGTGTCCCGCAGACACTTTCCCGGAGTTCGGCGAGCTGGCCGGGTCCATCCTGGCCGGTGCGCCGGTGGCGCTGGCCACCACCGTCGCCGGGCGTCCGGATCAGGTCGGCCGGCACCTGGTGATCTGGCCGGACCGGTCGGCCGGCTCGTTGGGCAGCGCCCGCATCGACGACGCCGTCCGGGACGACGCCCGCGGTTCGCTGGCCCACGGGCGCACCGGCACGCTCACCTACGGGCCGGACGGCGAACGACGGGGCGAGGGGCTGCAGGTGTTCGTGGCCAGCTTCGCGCCGGCGCCCCGGATGCTGGTCTTCGGTGCCATCGACTTCGCCGCTGCGGTGGCCCGGATGGGCACGTTCCTCGGCTACCGGGTGACGGTCTGCGATGCCCGGCCGGTGTTCGCCACCGCCAAGCGCTTTCCGGACGCCGACGAGGTGATCGTCGACTGGCCGCATCGCTACCTGCAGGCCCAGATCGACGCCGACGCGATCGACCCCCGCACGGTGATCTGTGTGCTCACGCATGATCCGAAGTTCGACGTGCCGGTGTTGGAGCTCGCCCTGCGGCAGCACGTCGCCTACGTCGGCGCCATGGGATCGCGCTCCACGCACGAGGATCGGCTCTCCCGGCTCCGGGAGGCGGGGCTGACCGAGGACGAGGTGGCCGGCCTGTCCAGCCCGATCGGTCTCGACCTGGGTGCGCGGACCCCGGAGGAGACCGCGGTGTCCATCGCGGCGGAGATCATCGCCCGGCAGTGGTCCGGTGGCGGGCGTCCGCTCACCGAGCTCGGCGGGGCGATCCATCGGGAGCCGGTCGCCCAGGCCGGCGAACCTGTCGGAGCGTAATCCGCAATTGCGGGTGGAAACGAAGCCTGCAACCCGCATCTGCACGCACAGCGCGCCACCCCTTGCGGCGGTGCGGATCTTCAAGGATTGTCGTGATCACGGTCACGTCGGACGCTGCCCCGCGGTCCGGCCACCGAAGAACCCTGCCAGGCTCGAAGGAGTGCCGTAATGACGATGGTGTCGGTGACGGTTGACGGAGTTTCCTACTCCGACGATGTCGAACCCAGGTTGCTGCTCGTGCAGTACCTGCGGGAACGACTCGGCAAGGTCGGGACGGTGATCGGCTGCGACACGAGCAATTGCGGAGCCTGCACCGTGCTGCTGGACGGGACGAGCGTCAAGTCCTGCTCGGTGCTGGCCGTGCAGGCCGACGGTGCCGACGTGCTGACCATCGAGGGCTTGGCCGCCGAGGACGGGTCCCTGCACCCGGTGCAGGCCGCGTTCCACGAGAAGCATGCGCTGCAATGCGGCTTCTGCACCCCGGGCATGATCATGCAGTCGGTGTGCCTGCTCAGGGAGAATCCACATCCGGACGAGCAGCAGGTGCGGGACGGCTTGAAGGGCAACATGTGTCGCTGCACCGGCTACCAGAACATCGTCGCCGCGGTGCAGGCCGCCGCTGAGTCGATGTCCGGGGCCGAGGCCGGCCAGACCGCCGGAGCGGCGTCATGACCGCCGTCGCCGAGCCCACTGCAGCCGAGCCGACCGCCGAGATCGGCAAGGCGCGCCGCCGCAAGGAGGACGCCCATCTGATCACCGGTCGCACCCGCTGGACCGACAACATCACGCTGCCCGGCATGCAGCACATCGCGGTGCTCCGCTCGCCGATGGCCCACGCGAGGATCATCTCGATCGACACCGGTGCGGCGAAGTCCGCCCCGGGCGTGGTCGGCGCCTGGACCGGCGAGGACCTGTCCGAACAGGGTGGTCTGCCGTGTGCCTGGCCGATCACCCCGGACATGAAGTCCCCCGTGCACAATCCCGTCGCGGTCGGCACGGTCAAGCACGCCGGCGAGATCGTCGCGGTGGTCGCCGCCAGGTCGAAGGCCGAGGCGGTCGATGCGGTCGAATTGATCGACGTCGAGTACGACGCGCTGCCGGTGGTCACCGACATGAATGCGGCGCTGGCCGACGGCGCGACGCTCATCCACCCGGACCTCGAGACCAACCGCAACGCGGTCTGGGTGTTCGACTCCGGCCAGGCCGGCACCGGGGGCAACGTCGAGGAGGCGCTGACCGACCGCCGCGGCCGACGACGACCAGATCGTCGTCGAGCGCACCTTCCGGCAGCAACGCCTGCTCCCGGCGTTCATGGAGCCGCGGTCGACGGTGGTGGACCCGACCGGCGATGGCGTGGTCATGTGGTCGTCGACGCAGGTCCCGCACATCCTGCGAGCTGATGATCTCGCTGACCCAGGGCATCCCCGAGCACCAGGTGCGGGTCATCGCGCCGGACGTCGGCGGCGGTTTCGGCGGCAAGCTGCAGGTCACGCCGGAGGAGATCGTCACGCTGATGGTGGCGCGGCGGCTGCGCAGACCGGCCAAGTACACCGAGACCCGCTCCGAGTCGCTGTTGGCCGCGCACCACGGTCGTGACCAGATCCAGCGGCTGAAGATGTCGGCCCGCAGGGACGGCACCATCACCGGTTTCGACGTCGACCTGCTGGCCGACATGGGCGCCTATCTCGGACTGGTCACCCCGGGCATCCCGATCCTCGGCGCTTTCATGTTCAACGCCATCTACAAGATCCCGGCCTACCGGTTCACCTGTACGAACGTGTTCACCAACAAGACCATCACCGACGCCTACCGCGGCGCCGGCCGGCCGGAGGCGACGTTCGCCATCGAGCGGATGATGGACGAGTTGGCCACCGAGCTGGGCATGGAGCCGATGGAGGTGCGGCGGAAGAACTGGATCGCCCACGAGGAGTTCCCGTTCACCACGGTCGCCGGGTTGACCTACGACTCCGGAAACTACGAGGCCGCCACCGACAAGGCGATGGAGCTGTTCGACTACGACGCGCTGCGCGCGGAGCAGGCGCAGCGCCGCGCCCGTGGTGACAAGGTCCAGCTGGGCATCGGCATCTCGACGTTCACCGAGATGTGCGGACTGGCCCCGTCCCGGGTGCTCGGCTCGCTGTCCTACGGTGCCGGGGGTTGGGAGACCGCCTCGATCCGGATGCTGCCGTCGGGTGCGGTCGAGGTGGTCACCGGATCGTCGGCTCATGGTCAGGGTCACGAGACGGCCTGGTCGCAGATCGTCGCCGACCAGCTCGGAGTGCCGTTCGAGAACGTCTCGATCATTCACGGCGACACGCAGTCCTCGCCGAAGGGCCTGGACACCTATGGCTCCCGGTCACTGGCCGTCGGCGGCATCGCCGTGGTCAAAGCAGCCGAGAAGGTGGTTGCCAAGGCCAAAACCATTGCCGCGCACATGCTCGAAGCATCCGAGGACGACCTCGAGTTCGCCAACGGGACCTTCACCGTCAAGGGCACCGATCAGTCCAAGTCCATCGGTGACATCGCACTCGCGGTGTTCGCCGCGCACGACCTGCCCGACGGTGCCGAGGCCTCGCTGGACTCGGAGGCCACCTACGACCCGGAAAACTTCTCCTACCCGCACGGCACCCACCTGTGCGCGGCCGAGGTGGACACCGAGACCGGCAAGGTGCACCTGCGGTCCTACGTCTGCGTGGACGACGTCGGCGTCGTGGTCAACCCGCTGATCGTCGAGGGCCAGGTGCACGGCGGGCTCGCCCAGGGCATCGCCCAGGCGCTCTACGAGGACGCCATGTACACCGAGGACGGCCAGCTCACCGCGGGCACCCTGGTCGATTACCTGGTGCCGACCGCCGCCGATCTGCCGTCGTTCACCCTGGGGCGCACGGTCACCCCGTCGACCACGAACCCGTTGGGCGTCAAGGGCGTCGGTGAGGCCGGCACCATTGCCTCCACCCCGGCCGTGGTGAACGCGATCATCGACGCGGTGCGCCATCTGGGCGTCGCGGACATCGAGATGCCCTGCACGCCCCAGAAGGTGTGGCGGGCGATCCAGGGCGCGAGCGGGCCGGGCACGGTGCCCACCGAACCCGCGCCGGCCGGCCCGACCGGTGGTCCGCCCGGTGATCCCGGCGCCCTGTCGACGGGAGCACCAGCCACCGGAGCACCGGCAGCGCCCGAAGGAGAGCAGGCATGATCCCCTCGTCGTTCGACTACGTCGCCCCCGACAGTCTGGAGGACGCGCTCACCGCGCTGACCGAGGCCGGCGACGAGGCGAAGGTGCTGGCCGGCGGCCAGTCGCTGCTGCCGGTGCTGCGGCTGCGGATGGCCGCTCCGGGCGTCCTGGTCGACCTGCGGAAGATCACCGAGTTGCACGGGGTGCGCCGGGACGGTGACGACATCGTCGTCGGCGCCATGACCACGCACGCCGAGGTGGTCGAGAACCCCTTGCTCGCTGAGCATGTGGCGCTTGCTGACCAAGACAGCCGAGACGGTCGCCGATCCGCAGGTGCGGCATCGCGGCACCCTCGGCGGCGCGCTGGCGCACGCCGATCCAGCCGGTGACCTGGGTGCGGTGGCGGTGGCCCTGGATGCCACGTTCGAGATCGCCGGGCCCGGCGGCCGGCGGACGGTGCCGGCGGCGGACTTCTTCGTCGACTACTTCACCACTGCGCTGGCCGAGGACGAGATCCTCACCGGCATCCGGTTCCCGTCGTATGCCGGGTGGGGCGCGCACTACGAGAAGTTCCACCTGGTCGCCCAGTCCTGGTCGATCGTCTCGGTGGCCGCTGCCGTCCGGGTCGACGGCGGAAGTGTCGCCGAGGCCAGGGTCGGGCTGACCAACATGGGTCCGGTGCCGATCCGGGCGTCCGCGGTGGAGGCCGCGTTGGTCGGCGGTCCGGCCACCGCCGAGGCCATCACCGCGGCGGCCCAGGCGGCCGCCGAGGGGACTTCGCCGGTGGACGACACCTCCGCCGCCGCCGAGTACCGCGAGCACCTGGCCCGGGTGCTCACCGGTCGGGCGGTGCTCGCCGCCGTCGGCTGATCCGAGCCCCGGGTCTGCACGGCTGACGACGCCGGGACCGTCTGCGGGACCCGGAGACCGCTCTGATCCGCCGGCGGTCAGCCTCCGGTCAGGGCCGGGATGACCTCGGTCTCGAACAACTCGAGGCTGTCGGTGGAGTAGGCCGCGTCATAGAAGTTGAAGATGCCGTAGGACATGCCGGCCTTGTTCAGCGCGATGAGGTTCTCCACGATCTGCTCGGGGGTCCCGCTGGCCGGCATCCCGCGCACCGCCCGCACCTGTTGCGCGGCCCGGTCCGCCCCGACGGAACGGGTGAGATGGTCGGTGATCCAGGCGATCCGATCCTCGACCTCGGCCTCGCGTCGCGGCCGATCGCCACGTTGTAGTTCGACGAGCGGACGATGGCGTCGAAGTCGGTGCCGACGTCGGCGCAGTGCTCGGCCAGCAAGCTCGGACTTGTGGCGTGAACCCGTCCAGGGTGCCGTCGAAGTTGGTGTACGCCGCGTACTTCGCGGCGATGCGCAGGGTGACCTTCTCCCCGCCGCCGGCGATCCACAGCGGGATGCCGCCGTCCTGCAGCGGGAGCGGCCGGACGATGGCTCCGTCGACCTGATAGTGCTTGCCGGCCAGCGTCGCCGTCCCGGTGGTCCAGGCCTGCCGCATGATCTGCACGCCCTCGTCGAGCATGCCCAGCCGGTCCCGGGCCGGCGGGAAACCGTAGCCGTAGGCCCGCCACTCGTGTTCGTACCAGCCGGCGCCGATGCCCATCTCGACCCGGCCGCCGGAGATGTGGTCGACGGTGGCCGCGACCTTGGCCAGGTAGACCGGGTTCCGGTACGCCATGCAGGTGCACATCTGCCCGAGCCGGACCCGGGAGGTGACGGCACCGAAGGCGGACATCAGCGTCCAGGCCTCGTGGGTCGCCTCATCGGTCGGCATCGGCACGGTGTGGAAGTGGTCGAACACCCAGATCGACTCCCAGGGACCGGCGTCGGCACGCGTCGCCAGGCCGCTCATCCTGGCCCAGTGGTCGGCCGGGTCGATCCCGACCAGATCCAGGCGCCAGCCCTGCGGGATGAAGACTCCGAAACGCATCACCATGTCACTCAACGTACGCGCGTGCGTCCGCCGGGTCGGTCGCCGCAGTCACCGGGTCCGACGGCAGCGTGCCGTCGGGCAGGTCCGGTCGGGTGGGCGACCCGGCGATGACGTCGGACAACCAGCGCCACTTCGGATCCCATCGGGCGTCGAACTTTTCGGCCCTGGTCAGGGCCTTGGCCCGACGCTTGTCGCCGTACACGTGGCGGGCCCACCACGAGGTCGGCCGGGCCTGGTGGCGATCGGCTTCGCCGCGTTCCCGATCGGCCCGAGGTCCAGGCCAGGGTGATGGACAAGGCGGGTGGGAATCCGTCCGTGTCGTCGGCCGCGGTGCAGTCCGGCTTCGACCTCGCGAACTCCATCGGTGCCTACCTGGGTGGCATGGTGATCGCCGGGGGATTCGGACTGCTCGCCCAGAAGGTGATCGGCGCGTCGCTGGCCGTGCTCGGCCTGGGGCTGGCCCTGACCTCGGGGCTGCTGGACCGGCGCAGCCGTCGGACCGCCGACCGCTCGAGCTGCTCGTCGTCGGATGAGGTCAAGCTGTCAGCGGTACTGCCCTCGCGTGGTTATTCCGTATTTGCGGCGTTACAGTGCTGTCCATGACGCAGTTCCGGGTGAGTGAGGCCGCCCATCTGTTGGGGGTCAGCGACGACACGGTCCGTCGCTGGATCGACGGCGGGCAGCTCGGTGCCGGCAAGGACACCGCCGGAAGAGCGGTGATCGCCGGCGCCGAGCTCGCCGAGTTCGCCCGAACCCACGCCAGTCCGCCGACCGACCCGTCGGGGGTCGGCCGGTCCGCCCGCAACCGGTTCGTCGGCCTGGTCACCGCGATCACCGCGGACACGGTGATGGCCCAGGTCGAGATGCAGTGCGGACCGCACCGGGTGGTGTCGCTGATGAGCTCGGAGGCCGTCCGCGATCTGGACCTGCAGGTCGGCTCGCTGGCCGTCGCCGTCGTCAAGGCCACCACCGTCATCGTCGAAACCCCGGAGGGACGCTCGTGAGACGACGTCTGACCATCGCGTTGGCCGCCGTCGTCACGGCCGCGTTGGCCCTCGTCGGGTGCTCGTCGTCCGACTCGGGCGGCACCACGACGGCCGGCACGACGCCTCCGGCGGGACCACCAGCGCCGCGGGGAGCACATCCAGCGGCGCCGGCACTCTGTCCGGCGAGTTGACGATCTTCGCCGCGGCCTCGCTGAAGAAGGGTTTCGACGAGCTACGGGAACAGTTCCAGACCGCGAATCCGGGCGTGACCGTCAAGGAGATCACCTACGACGGCTCGTCGGCGCTGGTCACCCAGATCCAGGGCGGCGCCCAGGTCGACGTGTTCGCCTCCGCGGACACCAAGAACATGGACAAGATCGCCGACATGGTTCAGACGCCGGTCGAGTTCGCGACCAATACCCTGCAGATCGCGGTGGCGCCGGGCAATCCGAAGGGCATCACGAGTCTGGCCGATCTGGCCAAGCCCGGCGTGACGGTGGTGTTGTGTGCACCCGAGGTGCCGTGCGGCAGCGCCGCGCACACCGCGCTGGACAAGGCCGGCGTCACGGTCACCCCGGTCAGCGAGGAGCAGAGTGTGACGGCGGTGCTCACCAAGGTCGCCTCGGGTGACGCGGATGCCGGGCTGGTGTACAAGACCGACGTCATGGCATCCGGCGGCAAGGTCGACGGGGTCGACTTCCCCGAGGCCGCCGAGGCCGTCAACCACTACCCGATCGCCGTGCTCAAGGACGCGAAGAACCCGGACGCCGGTCAGGCCTTCATCGATCTGGTGACCTCGGTTGCCGGACAGGCGGTGCTGGCCGACCTCGGGTTCGGTAAGCCGGGGGCGTGACCCGAACCGACGCTCCTGAGCAGTCGGCGCGGTCGCGGATACCGGCCGCCGCCGCGATTCCACGCAGCCTGTACATCCCGGCGGTCATCGGCGTCGGCCTGCTGGTGCTGCCCCTGCTGGCGCTGCTGGACAAGATCGACTGGGCCGAACTGCCCGCGGCGATCACCTCCCCGGCCGCGCTCAATGCGCTGAAGCTGTCGCTGATCACCGGGGTCGCCGCGACCCTGGCCTGCCTGGTGCTGGGTATCCCGATGGCGCTCGTGCTGGCGCGCAGCAGTGGGGGATGGACCAGGGTCATGCGGGCGCTGGTCACCCTGCCGCTGGTGCTGCCACCGATGGTCGGCGGCATCGCCCTGCTCTTCCTGTTCGGCAGGCAGGGTCGGCTCGGCAGCTACCTGTTCGGACTCGGCATTCGGATTCCGTTCACCACGCTGGCCGTCGTGATCGCCCAGACATTCGTGGCGCTGCCGTTCCTGGTGCTCTCCCTCGAGGGCGCACTGCGCACGGCGGGAACGAGGTACGAGACCGTGGCGGCCACGCTCGGCGCGGGACGCTGGACGGTGTTCCGGCGGATCACCCTGCCCCTGGTCGGTCCGGGTCTGCTGGCCGCGACCGTGCTGTGTTTCGCCCGGGCGCTGGGCGAGTTCGGGGCCACCGCACTGTTCGCCGGCAACGCCTTCGGCGTCACCCGGACCATGCCGTTGGCCATCTACACCTATTTCAACGCCTCGCTGGACGACCAGCAGACGGCGATCGCTCTGTCGTTCCTGCTGATCTTCGTGGCCGCGGTGATCCTGCTCGTGCTGCGACCGCGTCCGGTCGAAGGCCTGCAGTGAGTCACCTGCGGTCCGATCTGGCCGTTGCCCGGGACGGGTTCACCGTCGACGTGCCGCTGGCCGTCGACCGGGGTGAGGTGGTGGCCCTGCTCGGCCCCAACGGCGCCGGCAAGTCGACCGTGCTGCATCTGCTCGCCGGGCTTCTCGGAGCGACGTCGGGATCGCTGGAGCTGGCCGGCCGGGTGCTGTCCGCGCCCGGGGCGCGGCCGGTACCGGTGCCCGAGCGACGGATCGGGCTGATGAGTCAGGATCCGTTGCTGTTCCCCCATCTGTCGGCGGTGGAGAACGTGGCGTTCGGGCCCCGCTCGCGCGGCACCGGCAGGGCGGCCGCCCGGGCCGCAGCGGTCGAGCAGCTCGCCCGGATGGGCCTGGACGGGCTGGCCGACCGCAAGCCGGCGCAACTCTCCGGCGGACAGCGGCAGCGGGTCGCGCTGGCCCGGGCCCTGGCCGCCGACCCGGAGCTGTTGCTGCTGGACGAACCCCTCGGCGCGCTGGACGTCCAGACGGCCCCGGAGATCCGGCAGTTGCTGCGGACCTGGCTGGCCGCCGCCGGCACGACGACCGTGCTGGTCACCCACGACGTGCTGGACGCCGCGGTGCTGGCCGACCGGATCGTGGTGATCGACCGCGGCGCCGTGGTCGACGACGGACCGACCACCCGGGTGCTCAGCGCGCCACGCTCCCCGTTCTCGGCCCAGATCGCCGGGGTCAACCTGGTGGTCGGCGAGGTCACCGGAGTCGGGGGCGGCACAGTGACCCTGCGGACCGGGGACGGCACCGCGGTGACCGGGATCCCCGACGTCCCGATCGTGGTCGGTGGCCGCGCCGCCGCGGTGTTCCGACCGTCGGCCGTGGCCGTCTACACCGAGCCGGTCGCCGGCTCGCCCCGCAATCAATGGGCGGTGCGGGTCAGCGGGCTGGAGCCGGCCGCGGACGGGGTCCGGGTGCGCACGTCACTCGGCGTCGCGGCCGACCTCACCCCGGCAGCGATCGCCGAACTCGGCCTGACCCTGGGCACCGCGGTGCACCTGGTCGTCAAGGCCACCGAAATCCGCATCAACCCGCATTGACACCCGGCCCGCGGGGACTTTTTCCCGACAAATCCGACACGAGGTTTCGAGGAAGTCCCCGCGGCGCGGGGGAGTCCTGTTGCGCTGATCGGGGGCGCGGGCGGGGTGAGAGGCTTGACCGATGACTGAGCAGACCGGTCCGCGGGAGTGGGCGTACCTGACCGACATGGACGGCGTACTGGTGCACGAGGAGCACCTGATCCCGGGTGCGGACGAGTTCATCGCCGAGCTCACCGAACGCGGCGTCAACTTCATGGTGCTGACCAACAACCCCATCTACACCCGTCGTGACCTGCGGGCCCGGCTGCTGGCCACCGGTCTGGACGTGCCGGAGGACCGGATCTGGACGTCGGCGCTGGCCACCGCGAAGTTCCTGGCCGAGCAGCGGCCGGGCGGCACCGCCTTCGTCATCGGCGAGGTCGGCCTGACCACGGCCCTGCACGAGGCCGGCTTCGTGCTCACCGATCGCGACCCCGACTACGTCGTGCTGGGGGAGACCCGCACGCTGTCCTTCGAGGTCATCACCACCGCGATTCGGCTCGTCGTCGCCGGCGCCCGCTTCGTCGCCACCAATCCGGACGCGACCGGCCCCTCGCGCGCGGGCATCCTGCCGGCGGTCGGAGCGGTCGCCGCGCTGATCGAGAAGGCCACCGGGCGCACGCCGTACTTCATCGGCAAACCGAATCCGCTGATGATGCGGTCGGCGCTGCGGGCCATCGGCGCGCACTCCGAGTCCACCCTGATGATCGGCGACCGGATGGACACGGATGTCATTTCCGGTCTTGAGGCCGGGCTGGCCACCATCCTGGTCATGTCGGGGATCTCGACCAGACAGACCATCGAGCAGTACCCGTTCCGGCCGTCCCTGGTCATCGACTCGGTGGCCGAACTGGTCGGCCGGACCGCCGACCCGTTCGCCCCCCTGGCGTGAGCCGGGTGGCGGCAGCAGGATGGTGGTGCCCGCCGCAGGTGGCCGGGCCCCGACCGGAGGTTGACCCATGACGGCTCCGCTGCCCTCGTACACCAGCGCCACGGCGGCCGTCCCGCTGCTGGGTGACACCATCGGCGACAACCTCGCCCGGACCGTGGCCGCCCACGGCGAGCGGCTGGCGCTGGTCGACGTGGCCGCCGGGAAGCGTTACAGCTACCGTGAACTCGCCGGTGAGGTGGACGCGCTGGCGCTGGCCCTGTACGACGACGGGGTGCAGATCGGTGACCGGGTCGGCATCTGGGCGCCGAACTGTGCCGAGTGGATGATCACCCAGTACGCCACCGCGAGGATCGGCGCGATCCTGGTCAACATCAACCCGGCGTACCGGACCCACGAACTCGAGTATGTCCTGCAGCAGTCGGGCATCTCGGTGCTGATCTCGGCGAACCTGTTCAAGACGAGCGATTACCGGGCCATGGTCGACGAGGTCGGTCCGCGGTGTACCGCCCTGCGCCGGGTGGTCTATCTGGGTTCGCAGTTCGACGCACTGCTCGACACCGGCCGCGACGGCGATGCCGACCGGTTGGCCGGTCTGCCCTTGCAGGCCGACCAGCCGATCAACATCCAGTACACCTCCGGGACCACCGGATTTCCCAAGGGCGCCACCCTTTCTCATCACAACATTCTGAACAACGGGTACTTCGTCGGTGCGGGCTGTGCCTACACGGAGCAGGACATCGTCTGTGTGCCCGTGCCGCTCTACCACTGTTTCGGCATGGTCATGGGCAATCTGGCCGCCACCTCGCACGGCGCCGCGGTGGTCTACCCCGCACCGGGTTTCGACCCGGCCGCGACCTTGCAGGCCGTGCAGGACGAACGGTGCACGTCGCTGTACGGGGTGCCGACGATGTTCATCGCCGAGCTGGCCCTGGACACCTTCTCCTCCTACGACCTGTCCTCGCTGCGCACCGGGATCATGGCCGGTTCACCGTGTCCGGTCGAGGTGATGAAGCAGGTGATCGACCGGATGGGGATGTCCGAGGTGACCATCTGCTACGGCATGACCGAGACGTCGCCGGTGTCCACCCAGACCGCGGCCGACGACGATCTCGACCGCCGGACAGGCACTGTCGGCCGGACGCATCCGCACCTGGAGTCCAAGGTGGTCGACCCGGAGACCGGGTTGACGGTGGCCCGCGGCACTCCCGGTGAGCTGTGCACCCGCGGATATTCGGTCATGCTCGGGTACTGGGAGCAGGCGGAGAAGACGGCCGAGGTGATCGACGCGGCGCGCTGGATGCACACCGGCGACATCGCGGTGATGGACGACGCGGGCTATCTCAACATCACCGGCCGGATCAAGGATCTGGTCATCCGCGGCGGCGAGAACATCTACCCCCGTGAGGTGGAGGAATTCCTCTACAGCCACCCGGACATCCTCGACGCCCAGGTGATCGGCGTCCCCGACCAGCGGTACGGCGAGGAGCTGATGGTCTGGATCCGGATGCGTTCCGGAGCGCAGCCGCTGACGGCCGAGGCGGTCAGGGCATTTTGTGAGGGAAAGCTGGCGCACTACAAGATCCCGCGGTACGTGCACGTCGTCGACGAGTTCCCGATGACGGTCACCGGCAAGGTCCGCAAGGTGCAGATGCGTGAGGAGTCGGTCGAGATCCTCGGCCTGGCCGAGGTTGCCGCGATCCGGCACGCCTGATCAGCGCGCCGACTGCCGCCGGGCGCGGATCAGGGCCACCACGCCGATGCCGATCGCGGCGCCCAGCGTGTTCGCGAGAACGTCGCGCAGGTCGCCGGTGCGATGCGGCAGCACCAGCCATTGGATGAGTTCGGCGAAGACGGACAACCCGAAACAGGCGGCCAGCGCGACCTTGTCGCCGCCGCGCGGCCGGGACAGTGCGGCCAGCGCACCGAGCGGCACGAACATCACCACGTTCGACACGAACTCGATCAGGCCGAAGGTGAGCCAGCGCAGCTGACCTCGAGCGGTGCTGTTGCGTCAACCACAGGGCCAGTCCGGCCTGGTCGCCCCCGGCCGGCCGGGTCGGCCAGAACAGAATCAGCAGCACCGCCACGCTCAGGCCGAGCAACAACCACCGGGCCGGGCGGACGGCCCGGTCCAGCGCTGGTGCGGTCGCCTCGGTCATCACCGGCCCCATGCTACGGACGCGACAGCGGCCCCCGGCGCGCATTGCGCTGGGGGCCGCGTGCGTCGGGCAACCGGGCTAGCGGTCAGCCAAGGGTGAGGACCTGGCCGACCTGGATGACGTTCGGGTCGGCGACGGTGCCCTTGTTCAGGTTGTACAGCCCGGACCAGCCGCCGGAGACGTGCTGGTTGCTGGCGATCTTGTACAGCGAGTCGCCGGACCGGACCGTGTAGGTCTTGCCCGACCCGCTCGCCGCCGCGGTGCTGGCCGCGGCGTGGGTGGTCCTCGGGGTGGTGCTGTGCGCCGTGGTGCTGGTGGACGACGAACCGCCGGTCTTCAGCTGCTGACCGACCTGGATCCAGTTCGGGTCACTGATGATGCTGCGGTTGAGGTTGTACAGCGATTCCCACGAGGTCCCCAGGGCCGAGGCAATGGTGGACAGGGTGTCGCCGGACTTCACGGTGTAGCCGCCCGAACCGGACGCGGACGAGGTGCTGACCGCCCGGGTCGTGGACCGCGTCTCGGCGGCCGGGGCGGGCGAGGTGGATGCGTCGGACGAGCCGCCCGAGGCCCCGGCATCCCGGTTCTCCGGGCTGCCGTAGGCGCCGACCATGGACGCGCACGACCAGGCCCCCCAGCCCTGGCCGGCCAAGGTCTTCTCGGCGACCGCAATCTGCTCGGACTTGGTGGCCAGGTCGGCCCGGGACGCGTACTGCAGACCGCCGTAGGCCTCCCAGGTGGACTGCGCGAACTGCAGCCCCCCGTAGTAGCCGTTGCCGGTGTTGATGCTCCAGTTGTTGGTCGACTCGCACTGAGCCACCGAGTCCCACACCGACAACGGTGCGGCGGAGGCCGGAGCGGCGAGAGCGAGGGCGGGGCCGCCGATCAGGGCGCCCGCGGTAGCGGTACGCAGAGCGACGGTGCGGGCGGTGGACGGCTTGCGGTGCCGTCCCTTGTAACGCGACATGCTGCTCCCTGTGCGCTGCGCCTGCGAAGTCAGCTGTCGGGTTCGGGCGGCCACCACGCTGGGTGGCTCGAGGGAGGTTGCCCGGCCGGTAGGTACCGGCTTCACCCCGAGGAGGGTCACTCCGGGAAACGTGTGGGTCCCCCGCCGCTGTCCTGGCCTTTCGTGTCGGGGCCCGGGAGCGTTGGACAGCGTTCGGCGCGACGCTCCGGGTGGGTGGTGCCGATCGCGCATCGGACGCGATCCGGGTTGACCATACGGAGACACACCGCATCCGTCAGGTCACCCCGGGTTCTGATCACAGCCGGGTAACGATCGTTACCCTCTTGAGATGTGCCGACTCTGTGCAGGTCAGGACGATGCACCGGCATGGACTATCGATCTTGAGGGCCGCCGCACCCTTTCCGTGAATTCACCCGTTCGGACCAACCGAGCGGTGAGGGGGCTGTGAAGGCGGGCCCCGCCGAGCTCGCGCCAGGCGTCCGCGGCGGCTCTCGAACGGTGACACGATGTGAACGGCGTCACACGGGTTGTAACGACCTGGTCACCGTCCGGCCTCGACCCGTCTCGCTGGGCCGGTCGGCGGTGTCGCCGACCGTACGCTCGGACCGTGCGTTTCACCGTCGGCTTCGACCTCGACATGACCTTGATCGACCCGCGTCCGGGCATGATCGAGCTGTTCGGGGTGCTCGCCGACGAGACCGGAATTCCCCTGGACGGTGCCGGCTTCGTGAGCCGGCTCGGACCGCCGCTGTCGCACGAGTTCGCCCGGTACGGGCTGGACGATCGGACCGTCGAGGACCTGGTCCGCAGGTACCGGGAGCTGTACGCCGACGTCGTCATCCCGACCACGACGGCCCTGCCCGGGGCCAAGGAGGCGGTCAAATCGGTCGCCGACCACGACGGCGCCGTGATCGTCGTCACGGCCAAGTACCAGCCCACCGCGGTCCGGCACCTGACCGCGCTGGGCATCGAGGTACAGGCGGTGGTCGGCGACCTGTGGAGCCACGGGAAGGCCGCCGCGCTGACCGAGCACGGGGCGGAGATCTATGTCGGTGACCATCTCGGCGACATCACCGGGGCCAGGTCCGCGGACGCGCTGTCCGTCGCCGTGGCGACCGGACCGATCTCCGCCGACGATCTCACCGCCGCCGGCGCCGACGTCGTGCTGCCCGACCTGACCTACTTCCCGGCCTGGCTGGGCACCTACCTGCGGGCCACGGTGCATTGAGCCCGAACCTGGACGGGACTCATTTCCCGCGCAGGCCGAACGGATTGCCGTCGGCGTCGAAGAGCACGCAGACCCGCACGCCCGGGGCAACCGCGCGGGGCGCATCGCGCTCGGTGGCCCCGGCCGCCAACAGCGCCTCGCGCGTCGCGTCCAGGTCGTCCACGTCGGCGTTGGCCACCGCCGCGCCGGTCGGCCCGCCCGGGGCCAGCGCCACCTCGAAACCGTCGACGTTGTAGCCGACGTAGTACGACTCGTCGGTGTGCGGGTCCCCGAACAACGGGGTGTAGATCGCCTTGGCGGCGGCGAGGTCGGTCACCGGGATCACCAGACTGCGGATGGCTGTGCTCATTGCGACTCCTTCGGGTGGGGCGGTCACGTCTGCGGCCGCGGGATCGTCGAGGGGTTGACGGAGCAGCCGAGCAGAATGTGACAACCATGAACGACGAGACTGCGATGGACCACCCGACGACACCGAACTCCGCGTCCGCCCTGGACCGGGTCGCGGCGGTCTTCGAGCAGCAACGGACCCATCTGCGAGCCGTCGCCTACCGGCTGGTCGGGTCGGTGCACGAGGCGGACGACGCCGTGCAGGAGGCGTGGCTGCGGGTGCAGCGCAGCGACCTGTCCGCGGTCGAGAATCTGCCGGCCTGGTTGACCACCGTGGTGTCCCGGATCTGTCTGGATCAGCTCAGGTCGCGCTCCTCGCGGCGCGAGGATCTGGCGGCCGAGCATCCGGAGCTTCCCGACGATCCGGCCCTCGACCCGGCGGCCGAGGCGGTGCAGGCCGACGAGGTGGGTCGAGCCCTGATGATCGTGCTCGACACGCTCCGCCCGGCCGAGCGTCTGGCGTTCTGCCTGCACGACCTGTTCGGCCTGTCCTACGACGAACTGGCGCGCCGCCCTCGGCCGCAGCACCGTCGCCTGCCGGCAGTTGGTCAGCCGGGCCCGGCGCCGGGTGCGTGGTCAGGGTGAGGCCGTCGAGGTCGACCGCGAGCGGCAGCGTGAGGTGGTGGAAGCATTCATGGACGCGTCCAAGAACGCCGACTTCACCCGGCTCGTCGAGCTGTTGCACCCGGATGCGGTGGTGTCCTCGGATGCGGTGGCCGCGGCGATGGGTTCGCCCGCGTTGATCAGCGGGCGGGACGCCGTGGCGGAGTTCTTCAACGGGAAGGCCAAGGCGGCCCGCCGGGCCGAGTTGGACGGCTACGCCGCGGCCAAGTGGACGTTGCGCGGCGAGCTCAAGGTGGTCTTCGCGTTCACCGTGGAGGACGGCCGGGTCCGCGGGATCGAACTGCTGGCCGATGATCTCGAACGGCTGGACGTGCGCTGAGCGACCCGGCGCGCGGTCAGCCGGCGGGTTCGGCGGTGGGTTCAGCGGTCTGCTGGCCGGTTGACTTCTTGGCGGCGGATCTGGCCTCCAGGAATACGCCGACCATGCCGACCCCGAAGCCGATCGGCGCCAGCAGGGCGCACAGGTTCAGCCACAGTGGCAGGTCCTGGTGCCCCGAGGCGAACAGCACGACATCGGCCAGGATCGCCAGGCCGCCGATGAAGAAAAGGATCATGCCGACCTTGACCAGCGGCGCGGACTTGCGGCGGTCCGTCCACCGTGGATGCGTGCGCACGCCGGTCGGCTGGTCGACCTTCGCCCCGGTCGCGTCCTGCGCGTTCCGGCGGGGTGGCCGGGCCGGGCGCTCGGGCGGGCTGCTGGTGCTGGTCACCGGCTCAGGATAGTGCCGCCGCCGGTCCGATCGGTCGCCTGTGGGCGGGGCGCTGGTCGTCGGCCGGGAGTCCCGCTGCCCGGGCGGAAATCCGGGTGGCTCGGCGCCAGTACGCTTGGCGGCGGAGATCCGACGCCGGACGGCGTCGGCTGAGCGGACAGGTGATCGGGATCATGCCCACCGGCAAAGTCAAGTGGTTCGACGCCGACAAGGGGTTCGGCTTTCTCGCCCAGGAGGGCGGCGCGGACGTGCATGTCCGCAGCTCGGCCCTGCCGGCCGGGATGACCGCGCTGAAGCCGGGGCAGAAGGTCGAGTTCGATGTGGCGGACGGCCGTCGCGGTCCGCAGGCCCTGCGGGTGACCGTGCTGGACGCCCCACCGTCGATCTCCGCGGCCACCCGACGGCCCGCCGAGGAGTTGCACGGCCTGGTCGACGACATGATCAAGTTGTTGGAGTCCAAGGCGTTGCCCGACCTGCGCCGGGGACGGTATCCCGATAAGGCGATCGGCGGCCGGATCGCCGACGTCATGCGTGCGGTCGCTTCGGAGTTCGACGCCTGACCCTCGCGTCCGATCGTCCCGAACGCTGCGAACTCGTTCGGCAGTATCGGTCGGCTCACCGGCCGCGTGTGCCCGGGGTGAATTCGGTGCGGTCTGTCCGCGGTCACCCTGCTCGGTCTGCCCATCACCGCTTCGGCGGTCGCCGCGCCGTCCACCACCGCCACCCAGCTTGCGACCTGGATCCGTCAAGTCCCAGGCCGGTGGACCTGCAGTGACCGGACGCACCTCATGACCGGCTCAGCGGTTCGGCCAGTGAGTCAGTCGCCGGACGCAGCGTCCGGTGTCTCCGGGGTGATCAGCAGCACCCAGCTGCGCAGCACGGCGATGTCGACCCCGCCATCGTTCGCGGCGACCAGGGTGAGTCCGCTCTGCACCTCGACCCTGGTCAGCGTGGCGTCGGCGGCCGGCGCGGTGAGCTCGTAGGCATGTTGGTCACCCGGGCCGAATACCGCGGTCCGGGCGTCCTGCTCGGCGCCCGAGCCCTGCCGGTACTTGAACACCACCGTCCACGGTTGGTCGGCGACTTCTTCCGGGACGCTGATGACGACGCCCTGGCCGGGCCGCAGGGTCAGGCTCGCCGCTCCGGTGTCAGACCGATCGACCGCGCACGCGGCCGCGCTGGCGGTGCCATTGACGGTGCACCACAGGCTCGGCCCGGTGACCGATGTGGTCCGGTTGCCGTAGAACGTGACGTCGGGAAACGGAGCGGTGCAGCCCGTCAGCAGCAGTCCCACGCCCACCAGCACCGCAACCAGCGGGCGGACCCGCCGCCGCGGTTGAGGTCGGACCCGTCGTCGCGACTGCAGCAGGCCTCGGAGTTCGCGATTCAGCGCTTCCCCCCTGCCTTGCGGGGGGTCTTCGTGGGCCGGGCGCTGCCGGCCGGCCGCGGCGCCGCAGGCGGGGGCGGCACCACCGCCGGGGGCATGGCGGTGGTGCCTTGTGGGCCGCCCGTGCCCGGCGCACGTCCGCCGGGAGCACCCGATGCCGGTCCACCCGATGCCGGCCGGCCCGATGCCGGTCCGCCCGACGTCGGGGCGGACGCGGGGGCAGCGCCCGGCCGGGCGGCCGCCCGCCGCGCGGAGCGGCGGCGGAAGGGCAGTGTCGGCATCATGGTGCGGCCCTTGCGGACCAGCAGGCACTGGGTCAGCCCGATGCCGAGGATCACTGTGACCACGCCGAACCCGATGGCATAGACCGAGGCGCCGTCGAACTTCCAAACGCCGCCGATCAGCAGCCCGAGAACGCCGCCGAACACCCAGGACAGCTGCAGCGCGGTCTCGCTGCGGCCGAACGCCGAGGCCCGAGAGACCTCGGGCAGGTCACGCTGGATCACCGAGTCGAGGCACACCTTGGCCACCGACGATGCGGTGGAGCCGATCAGCCCGACGATCGCGGCGGTCGCCAGCCCGGGGGCAAGCACAGCGACCACGCAGACGCCGATCACGGCGCACAGCGAGTACAGCGACATCGATTCCGGGCGATTGAGCGGCAGCCGGGCGCCCAGCATGGTGCCCACGAATCCGCCGATGCCGGCGGCCAGTCCGACCAGACCGAGCAGCATGAGTTGGGTGAAGGCGCTGGCATCGGCGAAGTCGCTCTTCACCACGAACGCGATGAACAAGGCCAGGAAGCCGGTCTCGACCCGGATGGTCCCGTTGCACCACAGCGTCGCGGACACCGGCATCGGGAACGGGACCTTGCGTCGGCGCTGGAAGACCCCGGTGTCGCCGACCAGCACCTCGCCTTCGGTGGACTCCACCCAGCCCGGGATGCGCAGGCACAACACGCCGCCCGCGACCGCGATGAACGAGGTCAGCACCAGCGCGCCGCCGGACCCGGCCATCCAGGCCAACGCGGCCGCGAAGGCGCCGGCGACGCCGCCGGCGACCAGGCCGAAGACGGTGAGCCGGGAGTTGGTCTTGACCAGGGTGCTCTCGTCCGGCAGCACCCGGGGGGTCAGCGCGGCCTTGAGTACGCCGAACGATTTGGACAGCACCAGCATGCCCAACGCGCACGGGTACAGCACCCAGCTGTCGAACTCGAACACCATGATCACCGCGAGCACGGCGCGCGCGAAGAACGAGGCGGCCAGGGCGAACCGCCGACCGCTCTGCAGCCGGTCCAGCAGCGGGCCGATCAGCGGCGCGATGACCGCGAACGGGGCGACCGTGATGAGCAGGTACAGCAGCACCTTGTCGGGTGACTCCGCGGTGGCGGCGGCGAAGAACAGCGTGTTGGCCAGGGCCACCGCCAGCGCAGCGTCGGCGGCGTAGTTGGCCATCACCGCGTAGGTCAGGTTGGTCAACCCGGAGCGGTCGGCGCCGTCGGCGGTGGCCGCGCGCCGGAACAGCTGCACGCCCTGTTGGGTGAGTTGCCGGCTGCGCAGCGCGGCCACCCGGGTGACGGTGAGCTTGCGCGGCTGGCCGGGAATGATCTCCCGGCCGTCGGAGCCGGCGGGTGGCGCGGCGAGTGGCTCCTGGTAGGGCGGCAGGTGCGAACCGCGCGGGACCGGTTGGTGTCGGGGGACCGGCTCGAGCGCGCCGCCGCCCGGCATCGGCTCGCCGGGCGGGAGGTAGTCGTACGGCTCCGCCGCCCGCGGTGCGTCCAGATACGGGCGGTCCCGGTAGGTGCGTCGGCCGGGTCCGACCTCTCGGTCGTCGTAGGCCCGGGGGTCGCGCCCAGAGCGCTCGTCGGGGTATCGAGCTTGGTAGCCGCCGTCGGGATAGCGGTCGTCGGGATAGCGCTCGTCCGGGTAATCGCCGTCCCGGTAACCGTCGTCCCGGGGGTCATGGCGCGGACGCGCTCGACGCTCGTCCGCACGAGGCCGGTCGTAGTCGCGGGGGTAGTCGTCGGCGGGGTACCGCCCGTCGGCGGGGTACCGCCCGTCGCCTGCGTACCGCCGGTCGTCGGGGTAGGAGCGGTCGTCGGGGTACCGCCGGTCCTGCGGGTACCGATCGGCGGAGCCGCGGGTCCACGGGCTCGCGTCGCTCGGATCGGGGAGGCCGGCGGCGGACGGGCCGCTCGTCCTCCGTGCGGTCGTACCAGTAGTCGCCGGACGCCGGCGGCGGCGGGTAATCGGCGCTGCGGTCCCTGGGGATTTCGTCGGTGGTGTGCTCGCCGGCCGGTCGCCGCGGCAGCGCTGTGGTCGGCTGATCGGGCGGGTCGACCGGCTGGTCGCGACCCTTCCCGCCCCGGCCGCCGGATCGGCGCTCGGGACCGCGGGAATCGGGACCGGTCACGCGTACATCCTGCCGTACCCGGCCGGATCGGCCGAGACCTTGGCGCGGGTACGCGTGGCGCGGCCCCGGTCGTCGGCGCGGCGCCACGACGGCCCGCGGTACGGCATCATGACCAGGTGATCGCAGCAGGTGAGAACGACCTCGCCCCGGCCGGGCCGGATGGGCCCAGCACAATCCCGGGCACAAGCCCGGCCACCAGCCCGGGTGCCGTCCCGGGCGCATCGGAGAGTCCAGCCGAGGGTCGCGCCCCAGAGCGGAGCCGGTGGTGCCGGACGACGGTGTCGTCGCGGTCGCCCGGGCCGCGGCGCTCGACGAGGCCGGCCCGACCGGGGTGGGTGAGCTGGTCGGCGCGTACCGCGAGGACGACGTTGCGGTCACCGTCTCCTTCCTGGCCTCCGATCCCGGGTACCGCGGCTGGGTCTGGTCGGTCACCGTCGCCGTGCTGGACGCGGAGTCGACGGTTTCCGAGGTGGTCATGCTGCCGGGGGCAGAAGCCCTGCTGGCCCCGGCCTGGGTGCCGTGGGAGCAACGGGTCCGGCCCGGCGACCTTGGCGTCGGTGATCTGCTCCCACCGGAGGAGGACGACCCGCGGCTGGTCCCCGGTTACCTGGCCTCGGACGACCCGGCGGTCGAGGCCGTGGCGCACGAACTGGGACTGGGCCGACGGCAGGTGCTCGGTCGGGACGGCCGGACTCGAGGCAGCCGACCGCTGGCACGACGGCGATTTCGGCCCCGACACCCCGATGGCCACGCACGCCCCGGCGCACTGCGCCAGCTGCGCGTTCTACCTTCCGCTGGCCGGCTCGCTCGGCGCGCTGTTCGGCGCCTGCGGCAACGAGTTCGCCCCCGCGGACGGCCGGGTGGTCGACGCCGGGTACGGCTGCGGCGCGCACTCCGACGCCGCCGCCGAGCTGCGGGCCGAAGTCGGCGCGGTCGCAGTGATCGACGAACTGCGGCTCGAGGTGCACCCGCGGCCCGAGGCGGCTGCGGCCGCCGTCGATGCCGACCGCTGACCCGTTCGACACCGCGGCGATCCGCTCGGCGGTGCTCGCCGCGTGGGCCGCGTCGCCGGCCCGGTTCCGGGAGGACGCGAACGCCGAGGAGGCACTGGCCCTCGGTGGTTACGCGGGCCGGGTGCTGGTCGAACTGCTGGCCAACGCGGTGGACGCGGCCCGGGCCGTCGCCGAGCCGGCGCGGGTCCGGATCCGGATCGTCGACGGCGAACTCAGGGTGGCGAACACCGGCGCGGCGTTGACCGCCGCGGGCGTCCAGGGCCTGGCCACGCTGCGGGCTTCGGCCAAGCGGGACGACGACGCCGCGGTCGGTCACTTCGGCGTCGGCTTCACCGCCGTGGTCGGGGTCAGCGACGCACCGGTGGTGCTGTCCCGGTCGGGCGGCGTCCGATTCGACCGCATCGCGACGGCCGCAGCGATCCGGGCTACCGGTGTCGACGACCTCACCGCCGAACTCGTCCGGCGGCAGGACGCGGTACCGGCGCTGCGGATGCCGTGGCCGGCCGACGACACTGCCGACCCGATTCCGAACGGCTACGTCTCCGAGGTCCGGCTGCCGTTGCGCTCGCCCGACCTGGTCCCGGCGCTCGCCGCCGAGTTGGCCGGACCGGTCGAGCAGTTCTTCTGGTCTTTGCCCGGACTGACCGAACTCGATCTGCCCGGCCGGGTCATCGGCCGCCTCGACGCGCCCGACGGCACCGTCGAGCTGCGCACTGTCGGACCGGGGACCGCCGGCTCGAGGACGGGGACGGCCGGACAGAGGACCGGGGCGGACGTCGAGCGGTTCCGGGTGGTCAGCCGGTCCGGATCGGTCGACCCGACGGACCTGGTCGGGCGGCCGGTGGAGGAACGTGGCCGGCGCGGCTGGTCCGTCACCTGGGCCCTGCCATTGGTCGACGCTTCGTCGGCCGCAGCGGATCCCCTGGGTCCCGGTGTCGAGTCTTCCGCCGCGATCGGCGCACCCACCCCGACCGACGACCTGCTCGGGCTGCCCGCCCGGCTGGTCGGCACCTTCCCGGTGGACGACACCCGCCGTCACATAGTCGAGGGTCCGCTCACCGAGCATCTGCTGGACGAGGCCGTCGCCGCCTATCTGGACCTGGCGTGGGCCGTCGAGCTGCCCGAGCGGCTCGCCCTGGTACCACCGTCCGGGTTCCCGCAGGGCCGGGTGGACGCCGTGCTGCGGGACCGGATCACCGAGCGGATGACCGCTGCGCCGCTGCTGGTCTCGACCGCGGGCGACCCGGTCGAGCCGCGGGACGCCGTGGTGCTGCCCGGGTCCGGCCGGTTCGCCGTCCTGCTGGCCGACGCGCAGCCGACGCTGGTGCCCGACCCCGGCACCACCGCCGGACTGGACGCGCTGCGTCGGCTGGGTGTGGCCACGCTCGGCCTGGCCGACGCGATCACCGCGCTCGCCGAGATCCGACGGCCCGCCGAATTCTGGGCGGAGGTCTACACCGCCCTCGACGGGTCACCGGCCGATGCATTGGCCGGCCTGCCGGTGCCGCTGGTGGACGGCCGCCAGGTGATCGGCCCGCGCGGCCTGCTGCTGGCCGAACCCGGGACCCCGGTCGACGGCCTGGCCAGCCAGGTCCCGGGCTTGGCCGTGGTGGATCCCGCGGCCGCGCATCCGCTGCTCCTCCGGCTGGGGGCCGTCCCCGCCGACCCGTCAACCCTGTTGGCGGCCCCGGAACTGGTTGTCGAGTTGGCCCGCCGGTTGGACGAGGAGGGCGAGCCGGATCTGGATTCCGCGGATCCGGACGCGCTCGGCTTCGCGGTCGGCGACCTGGTCGCGGCCGGTGGTCGGGTGCCGGACGAACGGTTGGCCGACCTGCTGTTGACCGATAGCGACGGTGCGCAGTGCCCGGCGGGCGAACTTCGATTGCCGGACGCGACACTCGCCGCGCTGGTCGATCCCGATGCGTTCGGCGTGGTCGGGTCGACATGGCTGCAGCGCTGGCCGCGGGAGGTGCTGGTGGCCCTCGGTGTGCGCGACGGGTTCCGGGTGATCCCGCTGGTGGGGGCGGACGGCGAGCCGGCCGACCTGGCCGACGTCGACCGGTGGTGGTCGGAGGTGGTCGGTGACCGGCCGCCGCCGGACGACGTCGTGGCCGTCGCCGACCTCGACCTGGTCGAGGATGCCGTGTGGATACCGGCCTTGCAGGTGCTGGCCGCGGACCGGGAGGCCAGGGCCGCCCTGCACTCTGCGGAGGTGACGCCCACCTACTCGGCCTGGTGGCTGAGCCGGTTCGCCGTGGTCGACGGGCGGCCGCTGACCGACTTCCGGCTGGCTACTGCCGACGACCTCGAGGGGTTGTACGACGCACTGCCGATGGACCTGGACGCCGTGGTGGCGGCGGCGTTGGGGGTGCGGACGGGCCTGGTGCAGGCACTGGACGCCGATCCGGCCGACGTCCTGAGCCGGTTCGCCGATCCGGCGAGAACCGTGGCGCCCTATGCAGTTCCGGCGCTCACCGCGCACCTGGTCGACCGCCTCGCCGACGTCGAGGAGCTCCCGGCAGCCGTCCGGGTGCTCACCGGCGCGGTCGCCGCCGCCGGTGACGTGGTGGTGCCGGACGGACCGTGGTGGGCCCAGGTCGTCCAGCCCGATCGGTTGGTCGCACCCGGCAGCGACCCGGAGGCGACGGCACGCACCCTCGACCTGGAGCTGGCGTCCGAGCGGCACCGCGTCCGCATCGAGCCGGGTGACAGCATTCCGGCCACCGAGTGGGCAGCGGCGGCCGACCGGGCCGCCGCGGCGGTGGGAGTTCGCCGGCCCGGCCTGAGCGTGGTCACCGGCCTGCAGGCCCGGTTGGACGACCACGAACTGCGGCCCGTCCGCTGGTGGATCGACGACGGGCACGCGGTCGTGGACGGCTCGGCCGAGGGCATTGGCCGGGCGATCGCCTGGCTGGCCGGCCGCTGGCCGGCCCGGCACGCCGCGGTCGCCGCCGCGCTCGCCGACCCGGTCGGACTGGCCGAACACGCCTGGGACTGACCCGGATCGACCGGATCACTGGCAGACTCGCCGCCGTGCGCACCGTGGTGACCCTGGGCGGCGGCGGGTTCTCGATGGTCGACCGCGACGAGGACCTGCCGGGCTCACTGCTCGACCGCTTCGTCTGGTCGCTGACCGGCCGGTCACGGCCGCGGGTCTGCTTCATCCCCACCGCGAGCGGCGACGCGGATTCCTACGTCGCCAGGTTCCGGGCCGCGTTCGACCACCGCGCCGACACCGTGGTGCTGTCGCTGTTCAACCGCGTCGACGGCGCGGTCATACCTGTCGAGTCCCTCGGATCACTGGTCGAGATGGACCTGATCTACGTCGGTGGCGGCTCGACGGCCAACCTGCTCGCGCTCTGGCGGTTGCACGGGCTGGACCGCCTGCTCGCCCTGGCCGCGGACCGAGGTGCCGTGCTCGCCGGCATCTCGGCCGGGATGAACTGCTGGTACGACGGCTCCGTCACCGACTCGTTCGGTCCGCTCGCCGCGCTGACCGACGGCCTCGGGTTCCTGCCCGGCTCCGCCTGCCCGCACTATCTGGGTGAGCCGCACCGGCGCCCGGCCTATCTGCGGATGATCGCCGATGCTGAGCTGCCGGACGGTCACGCCGCCGACGACGGGGTGGCCCTGCTCTGGCGGGGTGGCGTGCTGGTCGAGGCGGTGGCCGAGCGCCGGGACGGGGTGGCCGTCCAGGTGGTCCGGGACGGGTCCCGCGCGATCGAAACCGCTCTACCGGTGCGCTATCTGGGATGAGCGTGGTGCCTAGAGCCGCTCGTCCAGCGCCATCTGGTTGGCCGACCTGCTGCCGCGGCGCGCGGCGCGGCGCTGCCAGAAATAGACCGACAGGCCGATCAGGCCGAGAACCCAGCCGGCCAGGCAGGTCCACAGCCAGATCATTGCGTCGTGCGCCCGGAGTTCGTCGGTGAAGAAGAGCAGCACCACGAAGCCCACGAACCACACAGTGGTGATCGGGATCACGATGTGCGCGAGCCCCGCCCGCACCGGGGGCAGCGGCGGGGGGCCGGCAGGGCCGTCGGCGGAATCGGGCTCGGTCATCACCGGCAGCGTAGGGCAGACCGGGGGGCGCGCGGGTCGTGAGGTAGCCTAAGAAACCGTGACGGACACCGCGGAGCTCGCCGGAGAGCTACGGCTGGCCGTCCATCGCCTGACCAGACGGCTGCGCCAGGAGAATCCGCCGGACGACCTGACGCTGAGCCAGATCTCCGCGCTGGCCGTGGTGTTTCGCGAAGGCTCCTTGACCGCAGGTGATCTCGCCGCGGCCGAGCAGGTGCGGCCGCCGTCCATGACCCGGATGATCGCCGCCCTGGAGACCTCCGGGATGGTGCAGCGGACGACGAACCCGGCCGACGCCCGCCAGGTCATGGTGTCGATCACCGATCGTGGGCGGGCGACCATGGAGACCTACATCCAGTTGCGCGAGCAATGGCTCACCGAGCAACTCGCCGACCTGTCCGACGACGAGTTGGCCACCCTGCAACGTGCGTGCGACCTGCTCGTGCGCCTCGCCGGGCGGTGAGAACGGCCACACTGCAGCCACCCTGAGCCGTCGTCGGACGTCTTGCCACGTCGAGCCCGAAACCGGGCCGAGACGACAGCAGTACCGCATCACTCCGCCCACCTGAGCCGTCCGCCACGAACGCCAGCCACATCGAGATCCAGGACCCCCACTTTGTCCCGCCCGCCCGCCCTTACCGCCCCGCCCCTTACGTCCGCATCGTCCACTCCTGCCCCTGCGCCGAGCGCGGTGACCACCCCGCCCGTCGGCGAACCCGACACCGGGATGTTCCGCTCGCTGCGGATCCGCAACTACCGCCTGTACTTCACCGGCAACGTGGTGTCCCAGGTCGGCACCTGGATGAACCGGGTCGCCCAGGACTGGCTGGTGCTGCAGTTGACCCACGACGACCCCGTCGCCCTCGGCATCGCCACCGCGCTGCAGTTCGGCCCGATCCTGCTGTTCTCGGTGTGGGCGGGCATCCTGGCCGACCGGTACGACAAGCGGAAGCTGCTGGTCTGGATCCAGACCGTGCTGGGCCTGTCCGGCGTCGCCCTGGGCGCGTTGGCCTGGTCGGGCAGCGCGCAGATCTGGCATGTCTATCTTGCCTGCGTGGTGGTGGGCAGCGCCGCCGCGCTGGACGGACCGATGCGCCAATCGTTCGTCGTGGAGATCGTCGGGCCGCGGGAACTGACCAACGCCGTTGGCCTGAACTCCATGGGTTTCAACGGGGCACGGATCGTCGGTCCGGCCATCGCCGGCGTGCTCATCGCGCTGGTCGACACCGGCCCGGTGATGGTGGTCGCCGGCCTGTCCTACATCGCGGTGATCATCGGCCTCACCCGGATGCGGACCTCCGAACTACACCCGTCGAAGCCGGTGGCCAGGGCCAAGGGCCAGGCGCGCGCCGGGTTCGCGTACGTGCGCACCCGTCCGGATCTGCTGCTGGTGCTGACGATGCTGTTCCTGGTCGCCACGTTCGGGATGAACTTCCAACTCACCCTGGCGGTCATCGCCCGGACCGTGTTCCACCGGGACGCGTCGTCCTACGGGCTGCTGACCACGGCGCTGGCCGTGGGCGCGCTGCTCGGTGCGCTGATCTCGGCGCGACGGACCAAGCCACCACGGCTGCGGCTGTTGGTCGGTACCGCGCTGGCGTTCGGGATCACCGAGATCGTCCTCGGGCTGACCGGGTCCTACCTGATGCTCGCGGTGCTGCTGGTGCCGCAGGGCGTGTTCATGCTGATGTTCGTCAACGCGGCGAATTCGATGGTCCAGCTGACCACGCCGGCCGAGATGCGCGGCCGGGTGATGGGCATCTACACGCTGGTGTTCCTCGGCGGCACGCCGTTCATCTCGCCGGTGCTCGGGCTGATCGCCGAGCGGTTCGGCGGCGGTGCGCCGCTGATCCTGGGTGGGCTGGTCTCGGCGGTGGGCGCCGTGGTGCTGGGCTCGTGGATCGCCCGGACCGGCCGGGTCCACGTTGAGCTCAGGGTGCATCCGGTGCCACACGTGCATGTGGTCAATCCGGAGGTGGACGACCCGGACGACGAGCACCTCTCGCAGACCATTGCGACCTCGGTGGAACGGATGGCCGGGTCGGCCCGCCGGACGGTCCGCGCGCCGGCCTGGGTGGCCAGGCGGGCGGGTCGGGCGATGACCGGCGCCGGCCGCGGTGCGCGGCGGCACCCGGGTGCGCCGCGGAACCGGGTGCATGCGACCCGCGCTGCTCAGCCGAGGGCGTCGGCCAAGCGCCGGGCGTAGTCCCGGGCCTCGTCGGCCGAGCGGTACGTGGTCCGCGGCCAGAAGAAGCCGCGCAAACCGTCACCCTTGGATCGCGGCACGACGTGCATGTGCAGGTGCGGCACCGACTGGCTGACCCGCGAGTTCGTTGCGACGAACGAGCCCTGCGCGCCGAACGCCGGAGTCACCGCCTTAGCGATCCGCTGCACCGCGCCGAACAGCGGCGGCACCAACTCGGCCGGCAACTCGACGATCGTCTCCACGTGCCGGCGCGGGATCACCAAGGTGTGCCCCTTGAACACCGGTCGGGTGTCCAGGAAGGCCAGCACCTCCGGGGTGTCCAGGACCAGCTCGGCCACCTCGGTACCGGCGGCGATCCGGCAGAACAGGCAGGCCTGGATATCGGTCACCGGGCCATTCTCGCCGCCGGCCGGACAGGCAGACTGGTCGGGCCGGCCGCCACAGGCGATGCGCGAGGAGGCATGGATGGCACCGCGGATCGAGGTCACCGACCCGGCCGACCCGAGGCTGGACGACTTCCGCGACCTGGCCCGTGCCGACCGCCGCCCTGACCGTCCGGGCGGTCGCGGGCTGGTGATCGCCGAGGGGGTCGTGGTGGTCCGGCGCTTGCTGGTCTCGCCCTACCCGACGCGGGCGGCTGCTCGGCACCGCCCGCCGGTACACCGAGCTGGCCGACGACCTCACCGCCCACTCGGCGCCGTTTTACGTGGTCGAACCGGAGCTGATGGCCGCGGTGGTCGGCTTCCACCTGAACCGCGGGGTGCTGGCCACCGCGGACCGGGCCGGGTCCCCGCCGGTCGAGCCGCTGATCGCCGGTGCGCAGGCGCTGGCCGTCCTCGAGGGGGTCGGCGACCACGAGAACCTCGGCTCGATCTTCCGCAGCGCGGCCGCGCTGGGCGTCGACGGCGTGCTGCTCGGCGCCGGGTGCGCCGACCCGCTGTACCGGCGCAGCGTGCGGGTGTCGATGGGCACCGTGCTGCAGATCCCGTTCGCCGCGCTGCCGGGCTGGCCCGACGGCGGTGCCGACCTGCTGCGTGCCGGCGGCTTCCGGTTGGTCGCGCTGACGCCGCGGGCCGGTGCGCTGCGCCTGGCCGAGGCGGGACTGGCCCGCGGCCGGATCGCAGTGCTGCTGGGATCGGAGGGACCGGGGCTCACCGACGACGCTCTCGCCGCCGCCGACCTGCACGTCCGCATCCCGATGTCCCGAGCCATCGACTCGCTCAACGTCGGCACCGCGGCCGCGATCGCGTTCGCCGCCATGGATCGCCGGGTTCCCGCTGGTTGGGATGGTAGTTGACGGTTCATGCAAGTCTTCTGGACACTGGACCGGTGATCGATCTGTTCCGTTTCCCGAACCCGGTCAACGAGAAGGCCGCGCGGACCGTCGCCGCCGGTGTCGTCGTCCTCGCAGTGGCCACCCTGTGGTTCCGGACGCCGTGGCTGCTCGGCCTGCTGGCCTACGGGTTCGTCGCCCGGGTGGCCACCGGACCGACCCTTTCGCCGCTGGGTCAGCTGGCCACCAGGGTGATCGCCCCGCGGCTGGGCGCGCCGACACTCGTACCCGGCCCTCCGAAGCGATTCGCCCAGGGCATCGGCGCGTTCTGCAGCGTCACCGCGGTCGTCGCGTACCTGCTCGGCGCGCCGACCCTCTCCTGGATACTGGTGGGCATGATCGCGGTCTTCGCCACCGCCGAGGCGGCCGCCGGCTTCTGCGTCGGGTGCCTGATCTTCGGCCGGCTGCAGACCTTGGGCATCATCCCGGAGTCGGTGTGCGAGGCGTGCGCGGACGTGCGGACCCGGACCACCGGGTCGACCGTGCCGGCGGTTTCATGACCGGCGTGTCGGAGCCGGAGCCGCCCGGGCCACCACCGGCGGAACCGGCACCGGGTGTCGTAGCCCTGGCCGAGGGGCCGGATCTGCTCGACGACGAGCACTCCACCGACCCGGACTGGGCCTGGGTCGCGGAGTGGCGCGCGTCCGGGGAGAGGACGCCCTGGGCCCAGGGCATCGCGCTCGGCGCGTTCATGGTGTTCCTGGTCGCCTCGGCGATCTTCGTACTGACTGCCGGGGTGTCCGACACCCCTTGGCTGGCCGTGCTTTTGAACGTATTGGTGGCCGCCGGCATCGGACCGCAGCTGTGGCTGGCCCGCAACCTGCCGGTCCTGCGGTTCATCGCCTGGGGCGCCGCGCTCGGTGTGCTGGCCGGTTGGCTCGCCTGCTTCGTCATCCCGTTCCCGACCTAGACCCATTTCGGTCGGCCGCGGCCGTGGTGAGGATCAGGTGGGCGACCAGGGCCGTCCATCCGGTCTGGTGGGCCGCACCCAGACCCATCCCGCTGTCGCCGTTGAAGTACTCATGGAACGGCAGGTTGTCCTTCCACAGCGGGTCGGTCGCCAGCAGGTCGTACCACCCGTGCACCGGGCGACGGCCGTCCGGGCCCGGCAGGAAGATCGACACCAGCCGGCGTGAGATGTCGTCCGCCGCCGCGCGCAGCGCCATCCGGCCGCCCGATCCGGTCGGATACTCGACCACGATCTCTCCGGGAGAGAGCCGGTCGTAGTCCCGGAGCGCCTCGACCAGCAGCACGTTCAGGGGCATCCAGATCGGCCCGCGCCAATTCGAGTTGCCGCCGAACAGGTCCGTCGTGGACTCGGCCGGTTCGTAGTCGACCGTGGCGACGCTGTCGTCGACCTGCACCGAGAACGGGTGCTCCCGATGCCAGGCCGAGACCGAACGGATGCCGAACGGGCCCAGCAACCCCTGTTCGGAGAAGACGTTGGCCAACAGGCGGACCAGCCGATCCGGTGGTACCAGCGCCAGCATCTGGTGCTGCTGGCCGCCGACGTCGCTGGCGTGGAAGAGGTTTCGGTACTCCGGATGGTTGGTCAGATACCAGACGCCCCGGGACGCGAAGTTGGCCAGGTTGTCGTTGGCCACGCTGTCGTCGTAGGTCAGCGCCGCCCGCAGCGGGATGAGCCCGACCAGGGACTTGACCTTGATCGGCACATCGCCGCCGCCGGTCAGGTGCAGCACGTCGTAGTAGTACGCGTCCTGCTCGTCCCACATCAGCCCGTTGTTCGCCGCACCCGCGATGGTCAGGAAGTGCTCGAAGAACTTGGTGGCCACGTCTTCGTACGACCGGTTGTGCTCGGCCAACCGCAGCGCGATGTCGAGCAGGTCGAGGGCGTACACGGCCATCCAGGCGGTGGCGTCGGCCTGCTCGAGGAAACCGACCGACGCGGAGAGCGTCGACCGGTCCAGTGGTGAGATGTTGTCCAGCCCCAGGAAGCCGCCCTCGAACAGGTTGTCCTGTTCGCGATCCTTGTTGTCCACCCACCAGGTGAAGTTGATCAGCAGCTTGTGGAACACCCGGGCCAGGAACTCGAAGTCCGAGCTGCCGTCGATCTCGAACACCCGGATCGCCGCCCAGGCGTGCACCGGCGGGTTGACGTCGGAGAAGTTCCATTCGTAGGCCGGGAGCTGTCCGTTCGGATGCATGTACCACTCGCGGAGCAACAGGATCAGCTGATCCTTGGCGAACTGCGGGTCGATGTGGGCCATGGTCACGCAGTGAAAGGCCAGGTCCCAGGCCGCGTACCACGGGTACTCCCAGGGATCCGGCATCAGCAGGACCTCGTGATTGTTCAGGTGCCGCCAGCGGCCGTTCCGAATCGCTGCCCGGTCGGTGGGTGGCGCAGGTTGCCCGGGATCACCGGCCAGCCACCGGGTCACGTCGTAGTGGTAGAACTGCTTGCCCCAGAGCAGTCCCGCCAACGCCTGCCGGGCCACCCGGTGCTCCTCGGTGGCGCGGTCCACCGGGATCACCGCGTCGTAGAAGGCGTCGGCCTCGGCCCGCCGGTCGGCCAGGATCCGGTCGAACTCGTCGCCGACGTCGATCCGGTCGGCGGCCAGCGGGGAAGGGTCGACATCCAGCGCCGGATGCGGCACCCCGACCAGCCGCACCCGGACCCGCCCGGTGCCGCCGGCGGGCACGGTCAGTCGATAGTGCAGCGCGCCCTTGGTGCCACGGCGTTCCGGTGCGGTGGTGTCGGCGCCGTGCAGGACGTGGTCGTTGATGCCGTCCTTGGGATACGGAGTTTCGTTCGTCGCACCGAACAGCCGGAGGGCGTTGGTTTCGTTCTCGCAGAACAACGGCTCGGGATCGCCGTCGCCGACGAGGACCAACGGGCCGGAACGGGAATGGTCGGCCACGATCCGGTCCGCCGCCCATTGCATGTGCGGTTTCGGGTGATCGGGGTAGCCCCAGGACCAGGTGTTGCGGAACCACAGCGTGGGCAGCACCGCCACGGTGGCCACGTCGGGCCCGGCGTTGTGCACGGTGATGTTCATCAACAGGTCCCGGGGACCGGCCTTGGCGTAGTCGACAGTCACTACCCAGTAACGATTCTCGTCGAACACGCCGGTGTCGACCAGCTCGTACTCGGGCTGCAGCCTGGTCCGTCCGGCGTTGACCGAGACCAGCTCCTGATAGGGGAACTCCCGCTGCGGATAGTGGTACCGCCAGGTGTTCCATGAGTGCGTGGGCGTCGAATCCAGGTACCACCAATACTCTTTGACGTCCTCGCCGTGGTTGCCCTGCGGGCCGGTCAGGCCGAACATCCGCTCCTTGAGGATGGGGTCGACGCCGTTCCACAGGGCCAGCGACAGGCACCAGTTCTGCGTGGCGTCGCAGAACCCGGCCATCCCGTCCTCGTTCCACCGGTACACCCGGGACCGGGCGTGGTCGTGGGGAAAGAAGTCCCAGGCGTTGCCGTCCGCGCTGTAGTCCTCGCGCACCGTTCCCCAGGCGCGTTCGGACAGGTAC
The DNA here is from genome assembly GCA_963706185.1 of uncultured Actinomycetota bacterium. Lineage (GTDB taxonomy): Bacteria > Actinomycetota > Actinomycetes > Mycobacteriales > Nakamurellaceae > Nakamurella. The sequence continues at coordinate 109,043 of CAVPLZ010000014.1, forward strand.
GGACCCCAGTCCCGCCACGGCTGGCTGCCGGCGTCGGCCTGGGCGAGTCGGTCGCCCTCGGCCGTGCTCACGGCGCGAGCCGGGTCGGCGGGCGGCGGCGGCGGGGGCACGGGCTTGGCCAAGGCGACGGCCGACAGCGGCACCTGCGCCGGCCCGCGCCGGGTGCGCACGGTGCAGTCGGAGTCCGTGCAGGCCTCGAGATCGCCGAGGACGTCGGTGAAACCGCCGGGGATCCGCATCCGGATCACCACCCTGGTTCCCGTCGGCAGTGCTCGCAGCAGCGCCACCGGATCGGGCCTCGCGCCGGTCACTGGACCGTCGTGGTCACCGGAGTGCCCAGTTGGACCGTCCGGCTGACGGTGCACAACCGGTCGTGCGATCGTCGCACCGCCTCGGGCAGAATGGCTCTCGCCGCATCGCCGCCGTCACCGTCCGGGAACGAGACCCGGAAGGTGACGGCGATGTCGGTCAATCGGTTGCCGCCGGCGTCCCGGATCTTGTGTCCGTCCACGGTGATCGCGAACTCGTCCGGCACCGCACGGCGCGTGGTGATCGCGTCGACGTCCATCCCGGTGCAGGCGCCGATGGCGACGAGCAGCAGTTCCACCGGCGTGAACGTCGGCGAACCGTCGGACGCGATCTCCACGGTGCCGCCGCGGACGTTCGTCGCCCGGAAGGTGCCGGCGCCGGTGCGGTCAAGGGCGACGGTACGCAGCGTGTCGGATGCCATCGGGTCAGTCTGCCCCCGTGGCATCGGGAAGGTGAGATCGGATCGTGATGGTCGGACCGGAACGGGGCGCCGGCCCGCCGTCATCCCACTCCCATGGCCCACCACAAGCAGCGCCCCCGGCCCGCCCGTCCTCGGCCTGGTGCTGCGAGCCGCGGTCGTGCTGGCGCTGGCCGGTTCGGCCGTGTTCGCCGGACCCTCGGCGATGGCCTGTGGCTGCGGCGGGGTGGTTGCGGAGCCGGGCACGCAGACCTCCGTCGATCGGGAGGTGGCACTGCTGACCCACAACGGCAGCACCGAGTCGATCACCATGCAGTTGTCCATGGACTCCACCGCGGAGGATCTCGGCCTGCTCGTGCCGACCCCGACCCCGGCCACGGTCACCCTGGGCGAGCGCACCACCTTCGACGACCTGAGCACGGCGGTACGCCCGCGCGCGGTCCAGGAGTTCCACCTGTTCGGGCCGCCGGCGCTGTTCGACGGCGGCAACGAATCATCCAGCGGGGCGAGTTCGGCGGCGGCCGGCACCGGCGTGACCGCGTTGTCCACGGTCGACCTCGGCCCCCTCGAGGCGACGACGCTGCGGGCCGACGACCCGGCCGCGCTGCACGCGTGGCTGGCCGAGCACGACTACCAGATCCGTGACGGCCTGCAGGCGCAACTGACCCCGTACATCGACGAGGGCTGGACGTTCGTCGCGGTGCGGTTGACCCAGCAGGGCAAGGCGTTGCAGGGGGATCTGCCGCCGATCGTCATGTCGTTCGAGAGCAGCACCCTGGTCTACCCGATGCGGATGTCGCGGGCGGCGACTGCCGCCGAGTCGGTGCGCACCTACGTGCTCGGTGAGCACCGGGTCCAGCGCGACGACGCCACTGCAGCGGTCGGGTCGCCACACGTGGTCTTCGCCGGCCCGGTCGACCCGGCCGACCTGGCCGACATGACGTCCACCGCCCTGACGTCCGCGCTGGCCACCGCGCCGTACCTGACGGTGGTCGACCAGTACTTCGCGCGGCCGTCGGAGAACATCGTCTCCGACTTCACCTTTACTACCGCGCCCACCGACGAGCAGGTGATCCCCACCTACACCGTCGACACCTACGGGATTCCCGTCGACATCGCCATCCTGCTGCTGCTGGTGCTGATCGGTCTGGTGGTAGCAGGGTGGCGGCTGATCGCCCGGCGCCGGCGGCCACCGGCGGGCGGCTGACCTCGAGCCGCTGCTACGGTCCCGACTCATGGCCGACGCACCGCACTCGCTGCCGCCCGCCGGGGGACCCGCCTGGGCGATCGACCGGACCGCGCTGCACATCCCGGATCCGGCCATCGAGGCGGTGGATCCGAGGTTCCTGGAGTTGCGGATCTGGCAGTCCGTGGTGCAGCGGCTGTGGACCGGCGGGCAGTGGCTGGAGGGCCCGGTCTGGTTCGGCGACGGCCGCTACCTGCTGTTCTCCGACATCCCCGGCAACCGGATCCTGCGCTGGACCGAAGAGACCAATGAGGTCAGTACCGTCTTCCGGGCGCCCGCGGACAACGCCAACGGCCACACCCGCGACCGGGCCGGCCGGCTGGTCAGCTGCGAGCACCTCACCCGCCGGGTGACCAGGACCGAGCACGACGGATCGATCACGGTGCTGGTCGACGAATACGACGGCCGGCCGCTGAACGCCCCGAATGACGTGACGGTCAGCGCGGACGGTGCGGTCTGGTTCACCGACCCCGGCTGGGGGATCATCAACGACTACGAGGGCGATCGGGCGGATCCGGAGTTGCCGATGGCCGTGTACCGGATCGACCCGGACACCGGCGAGACGGCGGCGGTGATCACCGAGATGGCCCGACCCAACGGCATCTGCTTCTCGCCGGACGAGTCCCTGCTGTACGTGGTGGACACGGGGGAGATCCGGGTGTTCGACATGGTCGACGGGTTGCCGGCGAACGGCCGGCGCTTCGTCGACATGGCGCCGGGCAACTCCGACGGCATCCGCTGCGACACCGCCGGCAACGTCTGGTCGGCGGCGGCCGGCGGCGGCGCCGGCTTCGACGGCGTGCACTGCTACCACCCGGACGGCACCCTGCTCGGCCGGATCGTGCTGCCCGAGGCCTGCGCCAACCTGACCTTCGGCGGGCGCGAAGCGCAACCGGCTGTTCATGGTCGCGACCCGGTCGCTGTACTCGGTCTACGTCAACGCGAGCGGCGCCCAACACCCCTGAGCCGGCCGCCGCCGGGAGTGGGGCGTGGAACTCAGACCAGCGACTCGCGCCAGGCGGTGTGCAGCCCGGCGAAGTGCCCGGAGCCGGCGATCAGCTCGGCCGGGGTGCCGTCCTCGACGATCCGCCCGTGCTCCATCACCAGCACCCGGTCGGCGATCTCCACCGTGGACAGCCGGTGCGCGATGATCACCGCGGTCCGGCCGTGCAGCACCGTGCGCGAGCGCGCGCTGCACCGCCCGCTCCGACGGGGATGTCCAGCGACGCGGTCGCCTCGTCGAGGATCAGCACGGCCGGGTCGGCCAGGAACGCCCGGGCGAACGCGACCAGCTGCCGCTGACCGGCGGAGAGCCGGCCGCCGCGCTTGCGCACGTCGGTGTCGAAGCCGTCGGGCAGCGCCCGGATGAACGTGCCGGCGCCGATCGCGTCGGCGGCCTCCTCGATCTCGGCCCGCGACGGCGTCCGGGCCGGCCCAGCGCGATGTTGTCCGCCACCGAGCCGGAGAACAGGAACGACTCCTGGGTCACCATCACCACGCCGCGCCGCAGGTCGGCGTCGGCCAGGTCGCCGACGTCGACGCCGTCCAGCAGGACCGTGCCCTGCGGTCGGGTCGTAGAACCGGGCCAGCAGCTTGGCCAGCGTCGACTTGCCGGCGCCGGTCGCGCCGACCACGGCGACCGTCTGCCCGGCCGGGCACGTGCAGGTCGAAGCGGCGCGCAGCACCGGCACGCTCGGGGGTGTAGGCGAACTGCCACCTCGTCGAACCGACGTCGCCGGCGAACGCGCCGACCGGCGCCGCGGGTCGACCGGCTCCGGGCACCGACGGGCTGCTCCTCGAGCAGCCCGGAGATCTTCTCCAGGGCCGCGGCCGCCGACTGGTAGGAGTTGTAGAACATCGCCAGCTCGTCCAGCGGGTCGTACATCCGGCGCACGTACAGCAGGAACGCGGCCAGCACGCCGACCTGCCATCGAGCCGTCGATCACCCGGACGGCGCCGACGATCATCACCGCGGTCAGGGTCAGGTTGCCGATGATCCGGACGGCCGGGGTGTACTTGGCCATCGCGACCAGCCCGTCGCCGTTGGCGCGGGCGTACTGCCGGTTGAAGCCGGACGAAGATCTGCCGGTTGCGCTCCTCGCGGCGGAACGCCAGCACCGCCCGCAGCCCGTTCATCGTCTCGGTGAACTGGACGATCAGCGAGGCGATCGCGCCTCGGGTGCGCCGGTAGATCGGCCGCGACACGCCGTTGGAACCACCGGGTGACCAGCAAGATCGGCAGGAAGGCGGCCAGCGCGATCAGGCCGAGCGGCAGGTCCAGGAACAGCAGCGCCACGCTGATCACGCACGACCGACAGCAGACCGGAGACCAGCTCGTCCAGGCCCTGTTCGGCCAGGTCGGACAGGGTGTCCAGGTCGCTGGTCATCCGCGAGATGACCCGGCCGGAGGTGTACTTCTCGTGGAAGGACAGCTGACAGCTCTGCGCGTGGTCGAAGATCCGGCCGCGCAGGTCGAGCAGCACGTCCTGGGTGATCCGGGCCGACATCCGGATGAACAGCGCCTTGGTGCAGCGGCGCCCACCGACGCCGGCGGTCAGGTAGGCCGAGCGCGGTGAACACCAGCGGCGCGCCGTCGCCGGCCGCCAGCGCCGGGACGGCGGTGTCGATGCCGTAGGCGACGACCAGCGGACCGGCCAGGAACAGCGCCTGGTCGCAGCACGACGACCAGCCCGGCACAGCCAGAGCAGTCCGCTGGTGCGGGCGCAGCAGCGAGCCGAGCAGCCGACGGGACCGGGCCTGCAGCTTGACGCCGACCTCGGCGCTGATCTCGTCGTCGTCCTCGGTCGCCACCCCGCGCCAGTGCGTCGTCGGCCTCGGGTCGAGCACCACCGGGGTGGTGGTCGGCGTCGTGCGTCGTCATCGTGCTCACCTCCTGCGTCCGGTCGCGAGCGGCCCGGACCCGGTAGCCGGTCGGGTCGTCGTCCCGGCTGGTCAGCAGGTCGCGGTAGGCGGGGACGGTGGCCATCAGCTCGCTGTGCGTGCCGAGCGCGGCGATCCGGCCGTCCTCCAGCAGCGCCACCCGGTCGGCGAGCATCACGGTCGACGCCCGGTGCGCGATGATCAGCGCGGTCGTCGAGCCGAGCACCGAGCGCAGGGCCTGCCTCGACCTGGGCCTCGGTGTGGATGTCCAGCGCGGACAGCGGGTCGTCCAGCACCAGCACCGAAGGCCGGCCCGACGACGGCGCGGGCCAGCGCGAGCCGCTGCCGCTGACCGCCGGACAGCGACAGACCCTGCTCGCCGATCCTGGTGTCCAGGCCCCACGGCAGATCGTCGACGAACGTCGGCCTGGGCGATCTGCAGCGCCGTCGCTGACCTCCGTCGTCGGTGCCGTCCGGGTGGCCGAGCAGCACGTTCTCCCGCACCGACGCGGAGAACAGCGTCGGCTCCTCGAACGCGACCGCGACCCGGCTGCGCAGGTCGGCCAGGTCCAGATCGCGGATGTCCACGCCGTCCAGCGAGATGCGACCCGCCGGTGACGTCGTAGAGCCGGTTGACCAGCGCGGTCAGCGTCGTCTTGCCCGATCCGGTGGCGCCGACCAGGGCGACGGTCTCGCCGGGCGGCGACGTCCAGGTCGATCCCGCGCAGCAGGTCCGGCGCGCCGGCCTGCGCGTCGGCGAAGCGGAACCGCACGCCGGAGAACCGCACCCGGCCCGCGGCCGGCGGTGCCGGCACCGGGTGCTCCGGCGAGGTGACCGTCAGCGGCGAGTCCATCACCTCGAAGAACCGGTCGGACGCGGTCGCGGTCTCGTTGGCTGATCGCCAGCAGCCAGCCGATCGAGTCGATCGGCCAGCGCAGGCCCATCGCCACTGCCGAAGAACGCCACCAGGGTCCCGGCCGATAAGGCTGCCGTCCGCGACCTGCCAGATGCCCGAGCACCAGGGCGATGCCCAGCGCGATCTCCGGGCAGCGCGATGATGGCCGCCCACAGCACGCTGATCACCTTGGCCTTGCTCAGCTCGGTGGCGCGCAGCTCGCCGGCCTCGCGCAGGAACGCCGCGACCCAGGTGGGCGCTGCGGCCGAAGGCCTTGAGGATCCGGATGCCCAGCACCGATTCCTCGACGGTGGTGGCCAGGTCGCCGACCTGATCCTGCGAACGGCGGGCGAGCACCTGGTACCGGGACTCGTAGGCGGAAGACAGATGGCGACCAGCGGCATCGCGAGCGTCGCGAAGATCAGCCCGAGCTGCCACGACAAGGCGATCAGGATGCCGATGCCGACCACGAGAGTGACCGTGTTGACGACCAGGAAGATCAGCCCGAAGGCCAGGAACCGGCGGATGGTCGACAGGTCGGAGACGGCCCGGGACAGCAGCTGGCCGGCCGGCCAGCGGTCGTGCCAGGCGACCGGGAGCCGTTGCAGCCGGTCGTACAGGTCGGCCCGCATGGTCGCCTCGACCTGCATGGTCGGGCGCGCGGCCAGCACCCGGCGCAACCAGAACAGGCTGCCCTCGGCGAGGCCGAGGATCACCAGCAGGATCGCCGGGCCCCAGAGCGCCGTCATGTCCTCGTCGGTGATCGGACCGTCGATGATCTGCTGGATGACCAGCGGAAAGGCCAAGCCGCACAACGTGGCGCACGGCGGCCGCGGCCGCCGATCCGGCGATCCACGGCAGCGCCGGCCGGGCGTAGGGATACAGCCGACGCAGCGAGGCAATGGTCGTGCCGCGGTGCCGCTCGCGGCCTTGATGCGGTACGCGTCGTGGCCGGGTCCTCGTCGTGGTCCGGCTGGGTCGATGTCTGCGCACTCGTCGTCATGGCCTGCCCCACGTTACGTGGGGGTACGGACAGCGCCGAACCGGTTTTCGGGGAGGGCAGGATGAACGGATGCGTCCCTTTCACTTCCTGGCCGACGCCAGGGTCATCGTCCCGGGGGCCGAGTTGGCCGCGCTGGCTCGCCGCAGCGAGGGCTTGGGTTACCACGCTCTGGTGATCCCGGACCATCTGATGGGTCAGTTGTCGCCCATCGTCGGGATGACCGCGATCGCCGCGGCCACCACCACCCTGCGGGTGAGCGCGTTCGTGCTGAACAACGACCTGCGGCATCCTGCGGTGCTCGCGCAGGATCTGGCTGCGATCGACGTGCAGTCGGGTGGCCGGCTCGACATCGCGATCGGTGCCGGCTGGAACAAGCCGGAATACGACGCGATCGGCATCCCGTTCGACGCGACACCGGTACGGCAGGCGCGATTGGCCGAAGCGGTGACGGTGGTGAAGGGTTGCCTGTCCGGCGGGCCGTTCAGCTTCGACGGCGAGTACTACCGGATCACCGACTACACCGGGGAGCCCGTCGGTGCAGCGTCCGCACCCTCCGGTTTTCGTCGGCGGCGGCGGGCGGCGGACCCTCGCGCTGGCCGGGCGCGAGGCGGACATCGTCGGTTTGGCGCCGCGGATCACCCGCTCCGGGATGGACGCCTGGTCGTTGACCGCCGAGGCCACCCGGGAGAAGATCGAGTGGGTCCGCGAGGCGGCGGGCGACCGGTTCGCCGAACTCGAGTTCAACGTGTACCCGTCGGGCTGGCCGCCGGTGCTGACCGACGACCTGGCCGGTGAGGTGACCAAGGTCATCGCTGGGCTGGCCGAGCGCACCGGCACCGAGCTGACCGAACGACAGGTGCTGGAGTCGCCGCACCTGTTCATCGGGTCGGCCGACCGGCTGGCCGAGAAGTTCCAGCAGCTGCGTGAGGAATTCGGCATCAGCTCGTTCCTGCTCGGCTCGGTCGGCGAACTGGAGCCGGTGTTGAACAAGCTCGCCGGCAGCTGATCTGCCGGCCGGGGAGCGGGGGGCAGAGCGGCCTCAGCGGGACGATCCGCCGAGCAGGACGTCCTCCCAGCTCGGCATGGCCGGCCTGGTCCCGCGTCGGGCATTGCGGGTCGGAGCCTTGCTGCGCGGTTGCTCGACCCCGGCCGATTCGGTCGGACCACCGCGGGCCGAATCGGTGCCGGTGCGCGCCTCGCGCTGCCGGGCCGAGGCCGGGATGATCGCCGATCGGTCGTCGACCACCGACAACGTGTCGTCGGTCGCCGGCTCGGCGTGGTCCTGCACGGGCGTCTGGCTCGGCCGGAATCTTGGGGATCTCCTGGGTGGGCGGGTCGTCGTCGGTCGCCACGGGCCCGGCCTGCACGGTGCGCAGCGGCTTCGGCGCTGGGTCGAACAGCTCGGCCGACGCGGCGTCGTGCGGGGTGAGCGTGCCGCTGTCCGGCCCGGGGTGGTACCGCCACTGCGCGCGGTTCTCGCTGCGGCCGGCGCGCCAGGTGGCCAGCAGCACCCAGCCGGCGTCGTTCTTGAACGCGTCCCAGGTCAGCTCGTCGGCGTGGCCTCGATCGGCGAGCACAGCGGCGACCAGGTCACCGAGCCGGCGCCGACCCGGCACTCCGTTGGACATCAGGTGACCGCGTTGCGCCTTCTGGGCGATCGACGACCGCTCCAGCAGCACCGGGTAGGCGAACCGTTCGATGCGTACCGGGTCGGTGCCCGCGGCCGCCGCGACCTCCTCGACGGTGGCGCCGGCCCGGATCCGGGCCTGGATCTCCCGGGGACGCAGTTGTGACTCCATCTCGATCTCCAACTGGCCGAGCCGGCTGACATCCCCGCGGGACGCGGCGCGGAGCCGCTCGTCGGCCGGAATTCCGAACAGCTCGCCGGTCGCCGGGTCCTTGCACACCAGGACCTCACCGACCTCGGCGAGCCCGAGCACCTGCAGGCTGCGCATGCGTTCTCCTCCCGCCGGGCAACATCAGTGCCCTCGTTTCGTCACGCTATCCGGCGCACTTCGTCACGGCAGCCAGGCGCGCCGAACGTCTCGAACCGCGTGCCGGCCAGCGCTCAGGTCAGAGGTTGACGTCCCCGCACAGGTGCACCTGGATGCCCATGGCGTCGAACATGGCCGCTTTCGCGGTCAGCGCCTTGTCGGCGGTGTCCGCGTCCGGGGCGTAGACCACGTTGGCGTGGTTGGCCCGGTGCCGGGCCATCAGTTGGTCACGGGAGACGCCGTGCAGCACGGCGTGCATGATCGGCCACTGCGGGTTGGTGGCATCCAGCCGCCGCTGGGTCTCTGCCGGTGGCAGCTCGACGACGGTGCCGCGGCCGAGATCCACGTGCAGGGCGCCGTTCATCAGGAACACCCGCGACCAGACGATCTCGCCCGGTTTGGAGACGCCGGACAGGGTGCCGCCGCCCAGCGGGAAGAACATCGGCGGCTGGCGCATCGAATACGACTTGTCGTACCCACCGTTGTGCGAGGCCGGCACCGACCCGGAGATCTCGAACACCCAGACGAACTGCCCGTCGTACGTCGTCGCCCCAGCGCACGTCGTGCAGGGTGGTGGCCGGGTCGAGTCCCATCGCGGTCCAGATCCGGTTGGTGACCAGCGCATCGACCGCGACCCCCTCGTCGACCTCGTTGAAGTGCGGCAGCGGGGCGCCCGCGTACAGGTCGCGCCCGCCGTCCCGGGAGCGCACCGGCGGCCGTTCGCACGTTGTTCAGCAGTCCCTCGGCCAGATCCGAGGCCGGGACGGTGTCCTTGAGGCCCTGCTGGTACTGGATGCCCACCGCGTCCAGGCCGAAGTCGTCGGCGATCCGCAGGGCCGCGATGTACATCTTGAACTGCGAGTGCAGTTGCGCGTCGGTCAGTTCGGTGGCCTCATCGGTGCCGGTGCGGAACTCGAGGCCGGCCTCGTCGAGCCAGGCTCGGACCGCCTGCGCCTCGTCGTCGCTCACCCGGTTCATCTCGGCCACCAACGCCGACTGCGAGAGCCGTTCCTTGTAGAGGCCCATCGGGTTGAGGTACTCGTCGTCGAAGATCGCGTTGTACATGCCCATGCAGCCCTCGTCGAACACACCGAGGATGGCCTTGTCGGCTCGCAGCTGGGCGGCCAGGCCCCGACCCAACCGGACCTCGTCGGACTCGGCCATCTGCCGGCAGGTCGCGGACGTGACTGATGTCGTGCTCGACCGCTGCCGTCGGTCAACCACGTCTTCAGGCCGTCACGGGCCCACTCGTCGGTGAAGTCCGGTGACCACAGCGCGGAGTAGTCCACCCCGGCCTTGGTCAGGCTGCCGGCCAGGTTCAGCAGTCCGACCAGACCGGGGAACTGGCCGGACCAGTTGGCCACCAACAGGATCGGGCCCTGGTGCGAGCGCAGGCCGGCCAGCACGTGGTGCGAGTACTGCCAGACGGCCTCGACGACGATCAACGGGGCATCCGGCGGAATGTGCTTGAACACCTCGATCCCGGCCCGCTGGGAGTCGATGAACCCGTGTCCGGCGGCCTCGTCGAACTCGTGGCCGCGTTGCACCCGCCAGCCGAGTGCGGTGACTGCGGCGGTGACGTCCGACTCGAGCTGGGCCTGGGTGGGCCAGCACGTCACGTTCGCCGCGGGCCGCAGGTCGCCGGAGGCCACCGTCCACACCACCCCCGGCTCGGCCCGGGGCGTCGGCGTGGGGCTGGGGAACTGGTAGCTCATCGCGGTACTCCTCGTTGTGGACCGTCGGCCCCCACCGTCTCAGAAACCGATTTCAGCGGTCAAGGGGGTGGCCGAATCGGTGTCGGCGCCGACGATGAACGTCCGGGCCCGCTCGGTGCTGCCCGCGATCCGGCCGAGCAGCAGCTCGGCGGCCCTGGTGCCCAGCGCCCGGGCCGGTAGCGGGACGACCTCCACCCCGGCGTGGCCCAGCGCCGCGTAGGGCAGGTCACCCAGGCTGGCCACTCCGTAGGCGGGGGGCGCCAGACCCCGTTCGCGCAGCGCCTGCAGCGCCCCGACGGTCATCAGGTTGTTGGCGACCACCACCGCGTCCGGCGGCGTGCCGGCCGTCAGCAGGGCGGTCATCGCGGCTCGGCCGCCGGCCACCCGGTAGTCGGCATGCCGCAGGTATCGGTCGGGGTCGGCCCGGGGGTGCCGGCGGCCGAACACGGCTCGCCAGCCTGCGGCCCGCAGGTCGGCGGTCTGCGTCCCCGAGGGCCCGGTGATGCAGCCGACTCGCCGAAACCCCTTCGCGTACAACAGTTCGGTCGCAGCGGTGGCCCCGGCCCGATTGTCGGCCAGCACCGCGTCGACCTGGTGGTTGCGGGCCGAGCGGTCCACCGCAACCACCGGAATCCCCTTGGCCAGCACCGCATCGAGCCGCGGCTTGGCCGTCGCCGGGGCCAGGATGACACCGGCCATGTGCTCGGCGATGGCGACATCGAGGTAGGCATTCTCCTTGGCCGACTGCTCGTCGCTGTTGCACAGCACGACGCAGAAACCCGCGGCCTGCGCGCGGTCCTCCACGCCGCGGGCCAGCGCGGTGAAGAAGGGATTCTCGATGTCGGGGATGATCAGCGCGATCACCTCGGAACTCTGCCGGCGCAGCCGGCGGGCGGTCCGGTTCGGGACGAACTCGAGTTCGGCCGCGGCCGCGCGCACCGCCTCGGCATACCCGGGGCCGACGGTGATGCCGTTGAACACCCGCGAGACGGTCGCGGGGGAGACGCCGGCCCGGGCGGCGACCTGGTAGATCGTGGCCACGACTGGGCCGGCCGTCAGCTCTGGATCGGGCGGAGTCGCAGGTCCTGCATGCCCCCGTCGACGGCAAGGCCGACTCCGGTGGTCGACCCCGATCGGGGACTGGCCAGGTACAGCACGGCCCCGGCCACCTCGTCCGCGCTGACCATCCGCCCGTGCGGCTGGCGGGCATTCAGTGCCGTGCGCTCGGCCTCCGGGTCGTCGGCCCGGGCCAGCAGGCGATTGATCCAGGGCGTGTCCGCCGTCCCCGGATTCACGCAGTTCACCCGGATGCCCTGGCGCAGGTGGTCGGCCGCCATGGCCCTGGTCAGCGCCAGCACGGCGCCCTTGGTGGCGCTGTACAAGGCGCGCTGCGGCAGTCCGGCGGTCGCCGCGACCGACCCGGTGTTCACGATCGCAGCGGCCGGCGACTCCAGCAGGTGCGGCAGCGCCGCCCTGGCCACCCGGACCATGCCGAGGACGTTCACGTCGAACACCCGGCGCCACTCATCGTCGTCGTTGTCGGCGACGGTGCCCTGAGCACCGATACCGGCGTTGTTGACGACGATGTCGAGCCGCCCGTACCGCGCGACCACGCCGTCGACCGCAGCTCGGACCGAGTCGTCGTCCGTCACGTCGGTAGCGACCCCGAACTGCCCGTCGGGCAACGGGTCGACCGTCAGGTCGAGCACCGCTACCTGCGCGCCGCCGGCCTGCAATCCGGCCGCGATCGCCGCGCCGATACCGGAGGCGCCGCCCGTCACCACGGCGACCAGGCCGTCGAATTCGCCCGTCATCTGGTTGTCCTTCCGTCACCCGTGCGGGCGACTGATCGCTGCGTGAGACATCCAACCTGTGACCCACAGTGTGCCTGGTGTCCCCGACAGGGCAACGTCAGGTGCCACGCTTGACCCCTAAACATCCTACCTATAGTGTGACGCCCGTCTCTCAGGTCGAATGCGTGTGAAGCGCCGGCCGCGTGTGCACATGGAGGTGCCGAGCCGATGTCGTCCATCGTCGACGTGCGGACGCACGACGTCCGGTTTCCCACGTCAGCCTCGTTGGACGGGTCCGACGCGATGAATCCCGACCCCGACTATTCGGCCGCGTACCTGCAGGTGGTCACCGATGCCGACGACGGACTGACCGGGGACGCCTTCGTCTTCACCATCGGTCGGGGCAATGACGTGCAGGTGTATGCCGTGCGTGCGGTGGCCCAGCTGCTGGTCGGCCGGCCGGTCGAGGAGGTGCTCGGTGATCTCGGCGGCTTCTGGCGCGAGCTGGTGCACGACTCGCAGCTGCGCTGGCTCGGGCCGGAGAAGGGCGTCATGCACATGGCGGTCGGCGCGGTGGTCAACGCGCTGTGGGATCTGCGGGCCAAGCGGGCCGGGCTGCCGCTGTGGCAACTGCTCGCCGACCTCACGCCCGAGGAGATCGTCGACCTCGTCGATTTCCGCTATTTGTCCGATGTTCTCACCCGGCGAGCAGGCACTGGAGCTGCTGCGGGCGGCCGAACCGGGTCGGGCCGAGCGCACGGCCCAGCTGCTCGCCGACGGCTTCCCGGCCTACACCACCACCCCGGGCTGGCTCGGCTACGACGACGAGAAACTCGCCCGGCTGTGCCGGGAGGCGGTCGCCGACGGCTTCACCCAGATCAAACTGAAGGTCGGCCAGGACGTCGACGACGACGTCCGCAGGTTGGGCATCGCCCGGTCGACGGTCGGTCCGGACATCGCGATCGCGGTCGACGCGAACCAGCGCTGGGAGATCGACGAGGCCATCGACTGGATGGCCCGGTTGGCCGAGTTCGACCCGGCCTGGATCGAGGAACCGACGAACCCCGACGACGTCCTCGGGCACGCCGCGATCGCCAAGGGGGTGGCACCGATTCCGGTGGCGACCGGCGAACACCTGGCCAACCGGATCATGGCCAAGCAGTTCCTGCAGGCGAACGCCCTGCAGGTACTGCAGATCGACGCCACCCGGGTGGCCGGCGTCAACGAGAACATCGCGATCCTGTTGTTGGCGGCCAAGTTCGGCGTCCGGGTCTGTCCGCACGCCGGCGGAGTCGGCCTGTGCGAGGCCGTGCAGCACCTGTCGATGTTCGACTTCGTCGCGGTGTCGGGCTCGATGGCCGGGCCGGATGATCGAGTTCGTCGACCACCTGCACGAGCATTTTCGGCGCGCCGGTCGACGTGCACGCCGGGCGGTACTGGCCGCCCACGGCGCCCGGGGCCGGCACCGAGATGTACCCGGAGTCGATCGCCACGTTCACCTGGTCCGCCGATGAGTGAGGTGGAGTTGGGTCGTCTCGGCTACGGCGCAGCGAACGTCGGCAACCTCTACCGGGAGGTCTCCGACGAGGTGGCGTGGGCGGCCATGGAGGCAGCCTGGGACAGCGGCATCCGGTACTTCGACACGGCGCCGCACTACGGCCTGGGCCTGTCCGAACGTCGCCTCGGTGCCTTCCTGCGCACGAAACCGCGTGAGCAGTATGTGGTCTCGACGAAAGTCGGCCGGCTGCTGCGACCCAACCCCGAAGGCGCCGACACCACCGACCTCGCGCACGACTTCGCCGTTCCCGGCGATCTGCGCCGGGTGTGGGACTTCACCGGCGACGGTATCCGGCTCAGCCTGGACGAATCGCTGGAGCGGCTGGGTCTGGATGCGGTCGACATCCTGTTCCTGCACGACCCCGAGGAGTTCGACCTGACGTCGGCGCTGGCGACCGGGGTCCCCGCGTTGGCCGAGTTGCGCGCCCAGGGTCGGATCCGGGCGGCCGGCATCGGGTCCAAGTCCACCGCCGCCCTGCTCGCGGCGGTCCGGACCGGCGAGCTGGATCTGCTGATGGTGGCCGGCCGGTACACCCTGCTCGAACAGCCGGCGGCGCTCGAGGTGCTGCCCGAGTGCCGGTCCCGCGGGGTCGGGGTGATCGCCGCGGCGGTGTTCAACTCCGGCGTGTTGGCCCGCGCCGGTACCGACCGCGGGGGCCAGGTACGAGTACGGCGCCATTTCCGCCGAGTTACTCGCTCGGGTTCGCCGGATCGCAGCGGTATGTGCCCAGTTCGAGGTCGAGCTGCCCACCGCAGCCATCCAGTTCGCACTCCAGGATCCGGCGGTGGTCAGCGTCGTCGTCGGTGGTGGTCGTCCGGACCAGGTGCGGCAGAACGCGCAGCGGATGGCCGCGGAGATTCCCGACGAGCTGTGGCGAGCGCTCAAAGACAACGAGTTGGTGACGATATGAGCCCCGACGGCGCACCCGGCGTTGACCGAATCGGTTTAGCGGCATACCGTCAGCAATCGTTTTCCCGCACCCGAAGGAGCGTGCGATGACCGAACCGGCAACCACACTCGCGCCCGACCCCACCGGTGTCCCGCTGTTGGAAGTGCGCGGGGTCGCCAAGAGTTTCCCCGGGGTCAAAGCCCTGCAGGACATGCACCTGACCCTGCGCCGGGGCGAGGTCCTCGCCCTGGTCGGCGAGAACGGCGCCGGCAAGTCGACACTGATGAAGCTGCTGTCCGGCATCTACACGCCGGACGAGGGGGAGTTCTACTTCGACGGGGCGCCCTATCAGGTCAGTGGCCCCAAGCATGCCTCGGAGACCGGGATCAGCATCATCCATCAGGAGTTCAACCTGATGCCCGATCTCACCGTGGCCCAGAACATCTTCATCGGCCGCGAGCCGCGCAGCGGCGGCTTCTTCACCGAACGATCGGGCCCTGAACCGACGAGGCCGCCGAGCTGATCGACCGGCTGCAACTGCCGCTCGACCCGAGGCAGACCGTCGGCACCATGACGGTGGCCAAGCAGCAGATGGTGGAGATCGCCAAGGCGCTGTCCTACGACGGCCGGGTGCTGATCATGGACGAGCCCACCGCGGCGCTCAACGACGCCGAGGTGGCCACGCTGCACGAGCTGATCCGCCGGTACGTCACGCCGGAGACCGGCGTCATCTACATCTCGCACAAGATGGACGAGCTCAAGGCCATCTCGGACCGGATCACGGTGATCCGGGACGGTCGCTACATCGACACCCTGGACACCGCAGACCACCACGATGAAGGAGGTCATCGCCCGCATGGTCGGGCGGGAGATCACCTCGGACGCGCGGCCGGAGAACGTGCGCAGCGACCGGCCGGTGATCCTGTCGGTCAACGAGTTGTCCACCAAGCACCTGCTCAAGGACGTCAGCTTCGAGTTGCTCGAGGGCGAGATCCTCGGCTTCGCCGGCCTGATGGGCGCGGGCCGGACCGAGGTGGCCCGGGCGATCGTCGGCGCCGACCCGATCACCGCCGGCACCATTTCACTTGCGCGGCAGAAACATCTCGGTCGGCAACCCGGCCCAGGCCGCCGACCTGCGGATCGGCTATCTGTCGGAGGACCGCAAGCACCTCGGCCTGCTGCTCGACCAGACGGTCAACGCCAACATCGCGTTGAGTTCGCTCTCGGAGTTGTTCAGCCAAGGCCGGATTCGTCCAGGACCGGCCGATGCGGGTCAAGTCCCGGGAGTACGTGAAGTCCCTACGCATCAAGACCCCGTCGATCTCGCAGACCACCAAGAATCTCTCCGGGCGGCAATCAGCAGAAGGTGGTCATCGCCAAGTGGCTGCTCAAGGACTGCGACATCCTGATCTTCGACGAGCCGACCCGGGGCATCGACGTCGGCGCCAAGGAGGAGATCTATCGGCTGCTCAACGAGCTGGCCGAGGGCGGCAAGTCGATCATCATGATCTCCTCGGAACTGCCGGAGGTGCTGCGCATGTCGCACCGCATCGTGGTGATGAGCGAGGGCCGGGTCACCGGTGAGCTGTCCGCCGCCGAGGCGAACCAGGAGAGCGTGATGCACCTGGCCACCCTGCGTCCCGACGAGAACTTCGCGGACGCCGCGGAACTGGGGCTGGAACCGCCCGAAACCACCGCGCTCGAAACCAACGACGAAGAGGAAGCCACCTCATGAGTACTGCAACGACGCCGGAGACCGCAGCCGGATGCCCGCGGCCGGCGGGAGGCAAGTCGGCGTGGCGCGGCCGGCTGCGAGCAGCTGCTGGCCTTCGCCGGGCTGTTCGTCATCGTGGTGTTCTTCTCGATCGCCAACGAGAACTTCCGCACGTTCTCCAACTTCACCGCGATCCTGTTCTCCACCGTGGTCATCGGCACCCTGGCGCTGGGTACCACGTTCGTCATCATCACCGGCGGCATCGACCTGTCCATCGGCACCGGCATGACGTTGTGCGCCGTGATGGCCGGCGACGTTCCTGATCAACCTGGAATCTGCCGCTCGGGCTCGGACTGCTGCTGACCGTGCTGTTCGGCGGGCTGATCGGATTCGTCAACGGCTTCAACGTCTCCGATGCTCGGTTTGCCACCGTTCATCGCCACCCTGGCCATGATGCTGGTGGCCCAGGGCCTGGCGCTGGTGATCTCGGGCAGCGCGCCGATCTACTTCAACGCCCTCCCGGAGTTCAGCAAGATCTCCACCGGTGAACTGATCCCGAAGGTGCCGAACGCGGTACTGGTGCTGGCCGTTGCTCGCCGTGCTGGCCGCGATTCTGCTGACCCGGACCCTGTTCGGCCGTTACACCTTCTCGATCGGCTCGCAACGAGGAGGCCACCGAGCTCTCCGGCATCAACGTCCGGAAGTGGAAGATCCTCATCTACACGGTCGCCGGACTGTTCACCGGGATCGCCGGCATCATGATCTCGGCCCGGCTCGGATCGGCCCAACCGGCCACCGGTATGGGTTACGAGCTGCAGGCCATCGCCGCCGTCGTGATCGGCGGCACCTCGCTGACCGGCGGCAAGGGCTCCATCATCGGCACCATCATCGGCGCGCTGATCATCTCGGTGCTCAACAACGGCCTGCGGATCATGTCGATTCCGCAGGAGTGGCAGAACGTCATTCTCGGCCTGGTGATCCTGGCCGCCGTCTACGCCGACATGGCCCGCAAAGAAGCGCGTGACCCGACCGAACGTCGGCCCCCGTCCGTCGGAGGTCACCACCTCGGCCGACGCCCGCCCGGGCCCGGCCGTTCCAGCCCCGCCGCATCCGCCGGCGGACGACCAGAGAGGAGATCGACCCACCATGCACCGTCGCAAGTTCAAGGTTGCCGCGGTATCCGCGGTCGCCGTCCTGGGCTTGTCCTCGGGGCCTGCTCCAAGGCGAGCGATTCGACCAGCACCACATCAGCCGCCGCCCCGGCGACCACCGCAGCAGCCACCTCGGCCGCTCGCCGCCGACACCGGCGGCGTCGTCCCCGGGCCTCCGGCTCGGCGGCGAGTCGGCGCGCGGCGTCGTCCGCCGCCGAGATCGCGGCCAGCTCCGTCGTCGATGGCGACCGACCCGAAGCCTCTGGTCGCCATCGTGTCGAAGGGCTTCCAGCACCAGTTCTGGCAGGCAGTCAAGTCCGGCGCCGAGAGCCGAGGCCGAGAAGCTCGGCGTCACGATCACCTTCGAGGGCCCGCCGTCCGAGTCCGACGTCGAGATCCAGATCGACGAGCTGACCCAGGCGCTGGCCAAGAAGCCGGCCGCGCTCGGGTTCGCCGCGCTCGACTCCAAGGCCGCCGAGCCGACTGCTGCGAGCAGGCCAAGGCCGCCAACATCCCGGTGATCGCCTTCGACTCCGGCGTGGACAGCGACATCCCGCTGACCACCGCGTCCACCGACAACAAGGCGGCGGCCGCCGAGGCGGCCAAGCACATGTCGCGAGCTGCTCGGCGGCAAGGGCAAGGTCGCCCTGGTCGTGCACGACCAGACCAGCCAGTCCGGCAAGGACCGCCGCGACGGCTTCGTGGAGTGGATGAAGGCCAACGCGCCCGGCATCACCGTGCTCGACCCGCAGTACGGCGGCGGCGACCAGGCCAAGTCGGCTGACATCACCAAGTCGATCATCGCCGCGAACCCGGACATCGACCGGCATCTTCGGCTCCAACGAGGGTTCGGCCATCGGCGTCGTCAAGGGCGTCGAGGAGAGCGGCAAGAAGGGCATCGTGGTCGTCGGCTTCGACTCCGGCCAGGCCCAGATCGACGCGATCAACGACGGCACCGATGGCCGGCGCGATCACCCAGAACCCGGTCGGCATCGGCGAGAAGACGGTGCGAGGCGGCGGTGGCGGCGATCCAGGGTCAGACGCTGCCGAAGGTCATCGACACCGGGTTCTACTGGTACGACAAGACGAACATCAACGACCCGAAGATCGCAGGCCGTCCTGTACAAGTAGAAACACCGGCCGGCCGGTCGACGGACCATCGGACAAGTAGGACAACGGTCGGTGACCTCGCCGGGTCACCGACCGTTGTTGTTCGGGGCAGGCGTGACGAGTGGAGGCAGCGCAGTGTCCGTCACCGACGAGGCGATCGACCGGATCAAGGAGATGATCGTGTCCGGCCGGCTGCAGGCCGGGGTCGCGACTGCCGCGGGAGGCGGACCTGGCCGCCGAGCTCGGGGTGTCGCGCAATTCTCTGCGCGAGGCGGTCCGGGCACTGTCGTTGGTGCGCATCCTGGATGTCCGGCAGGGTGATGGCACCTACGTGTCCAGTCTCGAGCCCGACGTGCTGATGGATGCGATGGGCTTCCTGGTGGAGTTCCACCGGGATGACTCGGTGCTCGACTTCCTCGGTGTGCGCCGGATCCTGGAGCCGGCGGCGACGGCACTGGCCGCCCGGAACCTGACCGCGGCCGGTATCGCCGCGATCCGCGAGGTGATCGCCGCCGATTCGGCCGACACCTCGGTCACCGAGCTCGTCCAGCACGACCTGCGCTTCCACGCCATGATCGGCGCCGGTTCCGGCAATCCGGTGCTGGCCGGCATGCTGGACTCGATCGCGATGCCGACCGCCCGGGCCCGGATCTGGCGCGGGCTGACCGAGGAAGATGCCTTGCCGCGGACCGATGGCCGAACACGCCGGCATCCTGGACGCGATCGAGCAGCACGACCCGGACCTGGCCGCCGCCCGCGCGCTGGTGCACATCTCCGGCGTCGAGGACTGGCTGCGGCAATCCCGCCCGGCCTGACTTCGGCCCGGTCGGCGCTCCTCACGCCCGATGCGGGTGAGCGGCGGACGCGCGGTCGGGCGAGCTTCGCCCCTGGGTCGGTGTCAGAGACCTCAGGTGAACTCGCGCAGATAGGCCGGGAGCATGGCCCGCCAGGTGTCCCAGCCGTGTTCCCAGTCCGGGCCCCACGAGTCGACGCGGTTGGGTATTCCCTTGCTGCGCCGAGCGTATTCGCCACCGTCCCAGGCTCTCGCCGATGTCCTCCCAGGCGCCCTCACCGGAGGCCAGCAGCACGAATCCGTGCCGCAGCCGGTCGAGGACCGGACCGTCGAGGACGGGCAGGTAGTCCAGCGGCGACGACAGGTACAGCTCGGGGGAGTACTCGCCGCCCAGGAACCGCTGCAGCCGGTACGACCCGCTCATGCAGATGGACGTCCGGAACAACCACGGGTAGCGACATTGCGCGGCCAACGCGTTGAACGCGCCGATGGACGCGCCGGCCGCGACGATCGGCACGCGGACCGCCGCTGTCGGCGTGGATGGCCGGTACCATCTCCTCGGCGATCATCTGCTGGAACTGGTTGAGCAAGCCGGGTGCGGTAGGTGAAGTCACCCTCGCCGTCCACCATCGCCCTGCCCGGCGACGCTGTCGCAGGAGTAGATCTTGATCCGGCCGGCCGTCGATCAGGTCGCCGCAGGCACCGACCAGGTGCATGCGTTCGATCTCCTCGGCGTCGCCGCCGGCGGTGGGGAACACCAGCACCGGTGTCCCGTAGTGGCCCCAGCGGGCCAGCGTGATGTCCCGTTCGATGCGGCTGGAGTACCAGCGTTCGGTCGGCTTTCATGGCGCCCTACTCGTAGTACGAACTTCTGTGGACCGGGGAACAACCAGCACAGTCCGTCCCGCAGCCGATCGCGCCAGCTCTCCCAGTTGTGTCCATCGCGTGACTCCACGTACTTCACCTCCATGCCGGCCTCGGTGAAAATCGGCATCATCGCACGGTTTCCGGTGATCGAGCGGCTCGTAGACGCCGCAACTGGCGAACATCCGGTCGACCGCCCGGATCGGGTGCTGCCCGGTACCGGTTCATGAACCGCACCACCGGATCGAAGACCGGTCCGCCACCGTGGTCCGTGCCGATGTCGGTGAACACGAACGAACGCCGACTGCAGCAGCAGCGATCCGTAGTACCCGGGGCTACGCACGGCCGTCGACAGGCTGGCGATCGCCGCCGAAGCTGGATCCCATCAGGCAGCGTCCGGCCGGTGCACCCGGCCAGCGGCAGCTTCGTCCTCGAGAGTCCGGCACGAGTTCGGCGGTGAGGTACCGGGCGTGCGCGGCGTCGTTGGCGTACTCGACCAGCCGGTTGCCCGGCCTGGTGAACACCGCGATCAATTCGGCGACGTCCATCCGGTGGATCAGGTTGTCCAGCACGGTCTTCATCGGACGAGAAGTTGAGGTAGTCGGTGCCGTCGTGCACCACCAGCAGCGGATACCGGTTGGTCCGCCGATACCTGGCCGGCAGGTAGACCAGCGGCGTGGTCTCGCGGCGCAGCGCCCGGCTGCGGACCGAGTATCTCGACCAGCTCGCCCGGCCGGCTCTCCTCGTCGGGTTGCGCCCAGTCGGGTACCTGGTAGCCGGTGGCGTAGCAGACCGAACTCGCGCCGAACGGGTTGTGCGCCAACCGCGGGTTGTACGGGTCGTTGAACCGGTCCGTGCCGACCGTCGATCGACACCTCGAGCTGGTACTCGATCCTGCGAACCCGCCGGCAGATCGACCACCACGAACCACAGGTCGGTCTCCTCGATGCCGGCGCATCGGCAACGGATCGGGCAGACCGACCACCCGGTGGCGCACCGGACACCGCGTCGCGCCCGGCCGCGATGCAGGAAGGTGGTGAGGGGGCCCTCGACGATCGGGGAGCCGTACCGCTCCAGGAACCTGGTCAGACGGACTCCGGCGTCGAGGTGCGGCGCTCCCGAACCGGTTGATGGGCCAGCTTGGCGTGTGACCGGCTCACCGTGCGCTCGCTGACGCGCTCATGCCGCCTCCGGTTCGACGACGTCGCCGCTGATGGTCAGTCGGGGCAGTCCGCGCGGGCGCGCCGCCGTCGGCCGGCATGGCCACCCGGACCGCGTCGTCGAAGATCGCGCAGGTGAACCCGGGGAAGCGACCGGCCAGCGCGGACACCCGGGCCCGGTCGGCCAAGCTGCAGCCGACGCCGGGCGTGCGGCAGCGGGATCAGCTTGCGGACCACGCCCAGACCGGACCGGTAGATCTCCGGATGGCCGTTGCCCTGCGGTGCGTCGTCGGCGAACAACACGATCACCTCGGCCAGCACCATCGCGCCGGCCGACCACGCCACCAGCGGCGGCCGGCGGTTCGAAGTCAGCAGCGGGGCGACGCCGAAGGTCTCCAGACACTCCATCAGCACCCCGACGTGGCCGCCGGCGATCGCCAGCACCGCTACTGTCGGCCAGGATCTCGGCCACCTCGCCGCGGTGCCGGGCCACCGACAGGCCGCTCCGCCGGGCCGGGTACGGGCGGCGAATTCCTGTGCCAGGAGGCCGGTCTGGTACAGGTGCCACTCGTCGACGTCGCGGACCGCCGCCAGCGCCGCGGTGAGCGCGCCGTCGTGCAGGCCGGGATCCTGTACCCGGCGACGCCACAAGGTGTGGAAGCACTCGAGGGCGGCATTGAGTCGGATCTCGTACAGCAGTTGATGTTCGGCGAGGCGGCGCGCTGTGCCGGCCGTACTCCTCGGCCAACTCGGGGTCGTCGTCCATCACCTCGTTCCAGCGCCGGTACAGCTCGAGGTTGCGCGCACCGTCGCCCATCACGTCGAGCAGCTCGGCGTCCTCCGACTCGCGCTGGCCCCACCCGGCGTTGATCACGGCCGTCCGGCCACCGTCGGCCAGGTCCCGCACGGCCTGCCGGGAGGACTGCCGAAACCGCTGTGGCCCCAGCAGAACGATACTCATGCGGCGTGCACGTGCACGGTGCGGCCCACGTCGTCCAGCATCGCCCGCACGGTGTCGAACTCGGGGTGCTTCATCCGCACGTAGGCATTGGCCATGAAGCCCGCCTCCACCGGTTGGGTCGGGGTACCCGGGTCCGGGAAGCGGGCAGTCGATGACCCACTCGTTCAGCCGCGCGGCGACGTCGTCGACACCGGAGTAGCCGGTGATCGTGCCCGTCCCGGTCCGGCCGCAGCGCGACGAGCCCGCTGGCCAGCCGGCGGGACAGCGGGCGGTCGGTGCTGCCGTGCACGATGGCGTGCGCCCACTCCGTGTAGAGGTCGACGTCGTTGCCGACCGAGTACAGGTCCCACGCGCCGACACCCGGTGGCCGGCAGCCGATCTCGGAGAAGTAGAGGCCCTTGTCGCCGAAGAACCACTCCATGTGGGTGGCCGAGGTGCCGATGCCCAGTGCGTGGTTGACCCGCGCGCCCATCTCCTTGAGTTCGCCGTAGGCCGGGGAGGAATCGACCTGGTTGGTGGAGATGAACTGCGGGGAGATCCAGCGCTCGCGCATGCCCTCGAGCACGTTCGGGTAGTAGTGCGAGACGAAGTCGTGGGCTGGTGTTGCCGTCGATGCACAGGGTGTCGTAGAAGCCCTCGTGACCGCTGACGAACTCCTCGACCGCGATCGACTCGACGTCGCCGAAGCCGGAGAGCGCGGCGCCCAGTTCGGCCATCGAGTCGACCCGGACGGTGCCGGAGGCGCCGGCCGCGGCCCGCGGCTTGAGGATGATCGGGAAGCCGATCGCGTTGGCGAAATCGATGACCTGGTCGGCGTTGTCCGCGGCGATCGAGGCCGCGGTCCGGACCCCGGCGGCGCGCAGCGCGTCCTTCATCGCCGGCTTGTCCCGGCACAGCCACGCGGTGCGCACCGAGGTGCCGGGGATGTCGGCCTCCTCTCTGACCTGGGCGACGGGCAGGATGTGCGCCTCGACGGTCGACTCCATCCGGTCCACCCACACCTGGGACTGGGCCCAGGCGACGGCCGTGCGCAGGGCGTCGATGTTCGACCACCGACGGCACCCGGTAGTAGTAGCTCAGGGCGTCCCGCAGCTCGGGGTCGAACCCGTTCTCGTCGTACTCGCCGATGCCGATCACCGTCGCCCCGACGTTGCGCAGCGCGAGCGCGAACCGGCGCTGGTTGTTGGGGAAGAACGGCTCGATCAGGATCACGTTCATGGCAGCCACGGTATTGCCCGGCGCGGCGCTCCGCTCGTCCGGGGCAGATCAGCCGCCGGCGCGCTGCCAGCCGCGGGCCAATGCGGTCACCGCGGCTTCGAAGATCCGAGCACGGGAGTCGGCCGGCAGTTCCGCGTTCGCGGTCAACTCCAGCGAAGCCAGGCCATGCACCAGACCCCAGAAGCTCAGGGTCGAGCTCGTCCGCCGTCCCGCCCTGCAGCGCCCCGGACGCAAGGCCGTCGCTGACCACGGTCTGCAGCGGCTTCAGCGTCTCCAGGCAGCTGTCCCGCTGCTCTTCGGTCAACTCGAGGTCGCCGAGGACTCCACCGAACATCACCTGGTAGAGGTACACGTGCTCCAACGCCCAGGCGCGATAGGCCACGGCGAGCGCGTGCAGGTCGACGGCGGTGTCACCGGTCGGGACAACGGCGAACTGCGCAGCGCCGAAGCTGCGGTAGGCCTCGACGAACAGTTCGAGGATCAGCTCGTCGCGGCCGCCGATCAGCGCATAGATCGCCGAGGTCGACGTTCCGGCATCGGCGGCGATTCGCCGCAAGGTCAGCGCATCCAGGCCGTGCTTGGTGACCACCCGGCCGGCCTCGTCGAGCAGCCGCCGCTTCAATTCCTGGTCGTAGATCTTGGGTCTCGGCACTTGCACATCCTATCGCAACGGTGTTACATAACAGCATAACGTAACAACGTCCCGAAACGAGGTCGAGCGATGGCGGCAGAGGTGGTCACCGGACGGTGGACCGCGGTACCCCCGGACGACGGCGTCGCGGTGTTCCTCATCGGCATGCGCTTCAACCGGCTCCGCAAGGTCGGTTCCTGGTGGCCGACAGTCACGGCGATGCCCAGAATGCTCCGACACCTGATGACCCACCCGGACGCCGGGCTGCTCGGCTTCCACTCCTGGTTCGGCCGGACGACGATCATCGTGTCGTACTGGCGGACGGCGGAGGACATCCGACGGTTCGCCGCCGACCCGGACGCGCCGCACGCCGCGCCGTGGCGGGAGTTCATGCAGCGGATCGCGGGCAGCGGTGACGTCGGCATCTGGCACGAGACCTACGTGGTGCCGGCCGGCAACTACGAGGGCATCTACTCGGACATGCCGCGGTTCGGCATGGCCGTGGCCGGCGAGCACGTCCCGGTCGGGCCCGGGCAGCCAGACCTGGCGGCAGCGGATGAACCTGGCGAAGCCGGCCGCCCAGACCTGATCTCCGGGGTTACAGCCTGCCCAGGATCAGATCGATGCAGGCGGTCAGCGCGGAGACGTCGTCCGGCTCGACCGCCGGGAACATCCCGATCCGCAGCTGGTTGCGGCCGAGCTTGCGGTAGGGCTCGGTGTCCACGATGCCGTTGGCGCGCAGCACCTTCGCGATCGCCGCCGCGTCGACGGCGTCGTCGAAGTCGATGGTGCCGACGACCTGTGAGCGCAGCTCCGGCCGGGCCACGAACGGCGTCGTGACGCCGGTCTTCTCGGCCCAGGTGTAGAGCCGGGACGACGAGTCGGCGGTGCGCTTGGTCGCCCAGTCCAGACCGCCCTGCTCGAGCAGCCAGTCGATCTGGTCGGCGAACAGGAACAGGGTGGCCACCGCCGGGGTGTTGAGCGTCTGGTCCTTGGTGGAGTTGTCCAGCGCGGTGGCGATGGACAGGAACTCCGGGATCCAGCGGCCGGAGTCGGCGATCTCGGCGATCCGGGCCAGCGCCCGCGGCGAGGCGATGGCCACCCACAGTCCGCCGTCGGAGGCGAACACCTTCTGCGGGGCGAAGTAGTAGACGTCGGCCTCGGTGATGTCCACCGGCAGGCCGCCGGCGCCGGAGGTGGCGTCGACCAGCACCAGCTGGTCGTCGGTCGCACCGGCCGGCCGGACCACCGGAACGGCGACGCCGGTCGAGGTCTCGTTGTGCGCCCAGGCGTAGGCGTCGACCGACGGGTCGGCGATGCGCGTCGGGGGCGTCCCCGGGTCGGCCTTGCTGATCGACGGCTCACCCAGGAACGGAGCCTTGCCGGTGACGGTGGCGAACTTGGACGAGAACTCGCCGAAGGTCAGGTGCTGCGCCCGATCCCGGATCAGGCCGAAGGCGGCGGCGTCCCAGAATGCGGTGGTGCCGCCGTTGCCCAGGATCACCTGGTAGCCGTCGGGCAGGTCGAACAGCTGGGTCAGACCCTTCCCGCACCCGGCGGACCAGTGTCTTGACGGGCGCCTGCCGGTGCGACGTGCCCATCACCGACGAGCCGGACGCGGCCAGCGCGGCCAGCGCCTCGGGGCGGACCTTGGACGGTCCGCAGCCGAAACGGCCGTCGCGAGGGCTTGAGATCGTCGGGCAGGACCAGGCTGGACAGGTCGGACATGAGCTCGGGACATCTCCTCTGGGACGGCACGGCGCGCCGGCCGTGCATGGGCAGCGGTGCCTGCTGCCATCCTGCCAGCCCCGATGACGTGCTTCCGCACCGTCAGGGCGCAGGTGCAAGCACGATCACACCGGCCCCTGTCGTCACCTCGCGGCGAACCCGGCGACCTCGTCCGGCGTGCGCGGGCCATGGCCGTCGTAGATCGCCGACGGCCGGACGATCCGGCCCAGCCGCTTCTGCTCGAGGATGTGGGCGCTCCAGCCGGCCGTCCGGGCACAGGTGAACATCGCCGGCATCACGGCCGGCGGCACCCCGGCGAAGTCGAGGATCACCGCCGCCCAGAACTCGACGTTGGTCTCGATGGCCCGGTCGGGGCGGCGCTCCCGCAACTCGGTCAGCGCCGCCTGCTCCAGGGCCGCGGCGACCTCGTAGCGCTCGGCGCCGAGTTCCTGGCAGGTGCGGCGCAGCACCCGGGCCCGCGGGTCCTCGGCCCGGTAGACCCGGTGCCCGAAGCCCATCAGCTTTTCCTTGCGGTCGAGGATGCCCTTGACCAGGCCGGCGGCGTCCCCGGTGCGCTCGACCTCCTGGATCATCGGCAGCACGCGGGCCGGGGCGCCGCCGTGCAGCGGCCCGCTCATCGAGCCGATGGCGCCGGCAAAGCACGCCGGGATGTCGGCCCCGGTCGAGGCGACGACCCTGGCGGTGAAGGTCGAGGCGTTCATCCCGTGTTCGGCGGCCGAGACCCAGTACGCGTCGATGGCCCTGATCTGCTCCGGCGTCGGTTCGCCCAGCCAGGCGGTCAGGAAGCGCTCGACAATCGTCGAGCAACCGGCCACCAGCGATTCCGGTACCTCGGGGGCGTCGCCGCGCGCGGACCTGGCGACGTAGGACAGCGCGGCCGCGGTGGTCGCGGCCAGCTGGTCGCGGGCCTGCTCGTCGGAGATGTCCAGCAGCGGTGCGTACCCCCGGCCCGGCGCCAGCAACGGCATTGAGGCCTGGACGTCGGCCCGGACATCGCCGGAGCGCACCGGGGGCAGCGAGATGTCGACCGGCAGGGTCGACCCGAAGGCATCGTCGACCAGCAGCCCCCAGACGTCGTCGAAGCCGACCGGGCCGACCAGGTCCTCGATGTCGACGCCCCGGTAGCGCAGCGAACCGCCGTCCTTGTCGGGTTCGGCGATCGCGGTGTGGAAGGCGACGACGCCCTCCAGGCCCGGCACGAACCCGTTCGTCGTCGGCGTCGTTCCGTTTGCTGTCGCTGACGTAGTCATTCGCCCACCTCCACGTTGAGGATCACCGCTCGAGCCGCGGGGCGTGGTTGCCGGGTACAGCCGGCTGGCCGCCCGCCCCGACGGGTCGCCTTCGGGACAATGTGCACCCTGCCCTTCGGGCAGCCAAGGGGCTGGCACGGTGGGCTTCGTCACCCGATGTCCTTCGTCCGGGTCGCGCCACCTGGTGCGCGCCCACCTCTGCTTGAACGTTCGCAAACGAGGGGCGGTGCATGCGGCCGGTCTTCAATCAGGATTCGGACTCTCAGTCGGCCGCCGGCGCCGGGAGGTCGGCGTCGGCCGCCGGGGGCGCATGTCCGGCTGATCGGCGTTGCATCCCTATGGTGACCGCCCTGGAGAACAACCTGATGACCAGACCGAGGGCGACCAGGTTCAGGATCATCTGGACGGTGACCAGGGTGCGAGCGAGGTCGGTCTTGGCGGTGATGTCGCCGAACCCGACGGTCGACAATACCGTGACCGTGAAATACATCGCCCCCACCTTGTTCATCGGCTGGGTGAAACTGCCCGCCTGGGACCCCCCGATCACGAAATAGACCGACGCGAAAACACAGAGCAGCAAAGGTATTCCCACCAGCAGGGCTTGAACCGCCTGCACCCGCGGAAATGGTGAGGTCAGGATTTCCCGGATCTGCCAGGTCAGCACACCGAAGACCGCGAGCAAGCCGATCACCAAGAAGACGGTCGCGCTGATTCCGGGCTCGTTCATGGGCAGCAGGTAATACCCCGCTGTGATCACCACGCCGACGAGCATCGCCCGGATAACCCCGAGCGCTATCGCCCGGCGTCGCTGGGACGCAGTTAGATCCTCGTACCGCTGCCGCGAACGTGCCATCGGCTCCTCCTGCTCATCAGATGACGAACGACGGCACGCCATGGATGTAACTCCGATTTGCGCTCCACCGTCGCTGATTCGTGCTGGCAGCATTCAACGACAAGCTTCCGTCATCAAGAGCCTCACAGTTTTCATGACTTGATCACGGCCGGCCCGCGGGCGCGGGTCGGCGGCGGCACCTGTGGTCCCGGCCCGGGGAACAGTCAACCCGCAAGTCGCCCGACTTGTCGTCTCATAGCCCGGAGCGTGCTCGTCGTCACCGCTCATACCGACCCTGAGGTTGCCGGTCCGCGCCGTGGAAGGCATAGTCGAACCAGGTCGAAGCGGACAGACCAGGACGACCAGGGACGTTACCCAGACCACGGAGCGCCGATGACAACCAACCGGCAGTTCGACCCGCACCCGGCCGCGCGCAGTCGGTGAGCACGCCTGCGGTCGGCCTGCTGACCCGGTTTGTGCCCCTCGGGCTCCGTGGATACCGGAAGGCCGGCTTCGTGGTCGGGGTGGACGCCGAGGGTAAGTCCACCTACACGCCGGCGAAACCGGGCACCCAGAGCGCGCCCGGGTTGCTGGTTTTCCGCTACGACGCGGATCTGTTCTATGCCAACGCCAACCAGTTCTCCGACGACGTCCAGCAGTTGGTCGTGGGCGCACCCGATCCGGTCCGCTGGCTGGTCCTTGATTGCACATCGATCCCGGACGTCGACTATTCGGCCGGAGCATCCCTCGACGGCCTGATCACCTTCGTCCACAACCGCGGTGCGGTGTTCGCGCTCGCGGCGCCGGACCCGGATCTGCGTGCCGATCTCGCCAAACTCGGAGTGCTCAAGATGCTCAATGTCGACCACATCTACGACTCCGTGGACGACGCGGTCGCGGCGTTCCGGTCCGAGCCCGCCGTCCCGCCCATCTCCAGCCCGTCTTTCGGATCAAAGGAGCAGCGATGAAGCTGAAGGCCGCCGCCGTCCATCTCAGTGTCGCCGAGCGAGAGCAGTTGGGGCAGGAGGCACGCGCTCGCACGGATCATGCGCTGCACACCGGCTGGGTACCTGCGGCGGACCGGAGCGGATCCCCTCGCGCTGCTCGAGGAGCAGAACAAGACCAGGGATCCGGACCTGGTACCGGTTCGGCACGGCCGGATGATGGTGTCGCCGTTCACGTTCTTCCGGGGGACGGCCACGGTGATGGCCGCTGATCTGGCGGCAACGCCCAACGCGGGGCTGGACGTGCAGCTGTGCGGGGACGCACACCTGTCCAACTTCGGCGCCTATGCCTCGCCCGAGCGTCAACTGGTCTTCGACCTCAACGATTTCGACGAGACGCTGCCGGGTCCGTTCGAGTACGACGTGAAGCGGATGGCTGCCAGCTTCACCATCGCCGCGCGCAACAACCTGTTCCCCAGCGCCGAGGTCCGGGAGGCCACCCTGGCCTCGGTCAGGGCCTATCGGGAGGCGATGGCCACCTTCGCCGCGTCCGGGACGATGGATCTGTGGTACGCGAAGATGTCCGAGGATGACCTGCGAGCCGGGATCGCCGACCTCCGGAAACAGCGGGCGACGGCGGACGCGAAACGCAAACAGAGCATCCGGCGAGCAGATTCCAAGGCGGTCGACCGGGCGGCCAAGATCGCCGAGGGCGCCATCGCCAAGGCGCACACCCGAACCAGCCTGCAGGCCCTGGCCAAGCTGGTCGAAGTGGTCGACGGCAAACAGCGGATCGTCAGCCAGCCGCCGGTGCTGGTGCCTCTCCGCGAGCTCGAGCGGCACTACGGGTTGTCCCCCGACGAGATGGAAGCGATCGTGCACAAGCAGTTCGCCGAGTTCAGGTCGTCGCTGCCCGAGGTCCGCCGCCGGTTGATCGACCGGTTCGAGATCGTCGATGTCGCCCGCAAGGTGGTCGGTGTCGGCTCCGTCGGGACCAGGGCCTTCGTCGTGTTGCTAGAGGGCCGCGACGCCGGCGACCCGTTGTTCCTACAGGTCAAGGAGGCCACCAGCTCGGTCCTGGAGTCGTACCTCCCCAAGTCCCAATTCGTCCAACCGGGCGAGCGGGTGGTGCACGGCCAGCAGCTGATGCAGTCCGCCTCGGACATCTTCCTGGGCTGGTCCGAGGGGGCACCCAAGGCCGACCGGCACTACTACTGGCGGCAGTTGCGCGACATGAAGGGCTCGGCGGTGGTGGAGACCATGATCCCGCTCGGCCTGAACTGGTACGCCGGCATCTGCGGATGGACCCTGGCCAGAGCGCACGCCCGTTCCGGGGACGCGGTCGCCCTTGCCGCCTACCTCGGCACCAAGGGCCGGTTCGACAAGGCCATAGCCGACTTCGCGGAACGCTACGCCGACCAGAACGAACTCGACTACCAGGAATTCGTGACCGCGATCCACGACGGGAAGATCGAGGCGCGCGAAGGGGTCTGACCTCGAGAGCCTCCACCAGCCGAGTCGGACGGCTGAGATCCCTCCGCCGGACGGAGGTCATGCTATCCGGGACCGCCGGACCGGACAGGTCGTTCGGACGGCGTAACGTCGGATGCCGGCGGCCGTGGTGCCCCCTCGCCCCGACCGGAATCTGGAGGACGTGATGGACGCCCGTCGGCCCATCGAGCAGCCGGACGATGCGCTCGCCCTGATGCGTGCCGAGTACGCCGGCGCCGGGTTGGACGTCGGCCAGCTGGCCGCCGACTGGGTGGCCCAGTTCCGTTCCTGGTTGGCCGATGCCGTCGCCATCGGGCTGGTCGAGCCGAACGCCATGGTCGTCGCCACCGCGAGCGCCGACGGCATTCCGTCGTCACGCACCGTGCTGGCCAAGGCGGTCGACGAGCGCGGCGTCGTGTTCTACACCAACTACACCTCGGCCAAATCGCAGGACCTGGAGTCCAACCCGCATGCGTCGGCCACGTTCCCGTGGATCGCGCTGCACCGCCAGGTCCATGTGCGCGGCACGATCGAGAAGGTCGACGACGTAACCACCGCCGCGTACTGGGCGACCCGGCCTCGTGGCTCGCAACTGGGTGCCTGGGCCAGCCCGCAGTCGACCGTGATCGCCGATCGACGTGCGTTGGACGACCTGCAGGCCCAGGTCGAGCGCACCTTCGGCGGCGCGGACGGCACGACGCCGATCCCGGTCCCGCCGCACTGGGGCGGGTGGCGGATCGTGCCGCGCACCGTCGAGTTCTGGCAGGGCCGCACCGCCCGCATGCACGATCGGCTGCGCTACCGCCACACCGACGAGGGTTGGGTCATCGAGCGGCTCGCCCCGTGAGCAAGGCCTGCCGAGCGTGACGTCGCCGGAGTCATCCGATCCCACGCCAGCTGATCCCGTCCGACCTGGACCGACCGACGCCCCCGCCGACCCCGGAGAGATCCCGGAGAACGAGGCGGCGGCCGCCGGCGCCGTCGTCGCGGCGGTGAAGACCAAGCACCGGATCGGCCCCGACCTCACCCCGCTGCGATTTCCCGCGTACCGGCGCTTGTTCTTCGGCTCCGCGGTCACCGTCGTCGGTTCCCAGCTGACCGCGGTGGCCGTGCAACAGGAGATCTTCAACCTCACCGGCAGCTCGGTCTGGGTCGGCGTGGCCTCCCTGGTCGCGCTGGTGCCGCTGATCGTGTTCGGGCTGATCGGCGGGGCCGTTGCGGACAGCTACGACCGTCGCAAGTTGGCGATCATCACCTCGACCGGGATCGGGGTGACCGCCGCCGGACTCTGGCTGCAGGCGCACCTGCAGCTGCACTCGGTCGCGCTGATCATGGCCCTGCTGGCCCTTCAGCAGCTGTTCTTCGCGGTCAACCAGCCGACCCGCAGCGCGATCATTCCGCGGATCATCCCGATCGAATTCGTGCCGTCGGCCAACACCCTGAACTTCACCCTGTTCGGATTCGGCGTGCTCGTCGGCCCGCTGTTGGCCGGCATGCTCATCCCGCTGATCGGCCTGCAGTGGCTGTACTTCGTCGACGCGGTGACCCTGTTCGCCGTGCTCTACGCGGTGATCAGGCTGCCGCCCATCCCGCCGCTCGGGGACCGGATCGGCCGCGCCAAGGTGCTCGACGGACTTTCCTTCCTCCGCACCCGGCCGCTGCTGCTCATGACGTTTGTCGTCGACATCATCGCGATGTTCTTCGGGCTGCCCCGCGCGCTCTTCCCGCAGATGGCCGAGGAGACCTTCGGCGGGCCGCCGGGCGGCGGCATCCAGCTCGGCCTGCTCAACGCCGGAATGGCCATCGGCGTGGTGATCGGCGGCCTGACCGGCGGGTGGATCCACCGGGTTCACCGGCAGGGGGTGGCGATCGTGATCGCCATCGTGGTGTGGGGTGCCTCGATGACCTTCCTCGGATTGAGTACCGCGATCTGGGTGGCGGTGGCCATGCTGGCCGTGGGGGGCTGGGCCGACATGGTCTCCGCCGCCTACCGATCGACCATCCTGCAGGTCGAGGTGTCGGACGACATGCGCGGGCGGATGCAGGGTGTGTTCACCGTGGTCGTGGCCGGCGGCCCACGGTTGGCCGACCTGGCCCACGGCCTGGTGGCCGGGGCGTTCGGGACGGCCGTGGCGGTGGCCGGCGGGGGCGTGCTGGTGGTGGTGCTCACGGTGGTCGCCGCCCGGCTCGGGCCCTCGCTGTGGCGGTACGACACCCGGAACCGACCGGTTGCCTCCGACGTCGTCAGCGCGCGTAGATCCGTCCGGCGTAGCGTCAGGCCCGGGGCCCACCCGCCGCCCGACGAAGGCGCAGCGTCCGCCACCTCGAGCAGCCCGCAGCGCGTCGACGACAGAGAGGCAACCGCGATGAGCTATCCCGGCGTTCCCGCAGAGGACTGGGCTCCGTACCAGCGACTGGAGGACGCGGTCCGGTCGTACACCCGGGATCACGAGGTCGCGCTGGACTCGTTGCGCGGGGTGCTGGACTTCTCCACCGTGCAGGCGTTCACCCTGGAACGGGTGCCGTCGACCCAGCCGTGGGGGGAAGCGTTGTGGCAGGAGATCGCGGTCACCGACGGACACCGGCTGATCCTGTGGCACGGGGACGACGAGGCGGACGAGGACCGTTCGGACGCCCTGATGTTCTCGTCCTCGGTGCGCACGATCCCGCTGCCCGCCATCGTCGACCAGGGCCTGCGCACCCGATTCCGGGTCGAGGACGACGGGGCCCGCACCCTCCACACGGTCATGCTCTACCTGTCGACCCAGACGCCGGAGCGGTCGATGACCGAGCTCGCCGAGGCGAATGAGACCCGCACGGTCCAGTACGTCGAGACCTACCGGTTCTCCAAGTCGATCACCGACGGCGGCCGGGGTCAGATGCAGCGGCTCCTGCAGTTCGGCCGGGCCCTGTCGCACTACGCCGCGCTGGTCCGGTGACCCCGGCGA
The DNA here is from genome assembly GCA_963706185.1 of uncultured Actinomycetota bacterium. Lineage (GTDB taxonomy): Bacteria > Actinomycetota > Actinomycetes > Mycobacteriales > Nakamurellaceae > Nakamurella. The sequence goes on from CAVPLZ010000014.1 coordinate 142,560, forward strand.
CCGGGGCCCAGGTGGAACTGCGCCGCGGGGCCGCCGTGGCCCGGGTCGCCGAGCTGGCCGCGGTGCTGCGCGATTTCACCGTCGACGGCACGCACTACACCGAGACCTGGCCCGACGACGAACTTTCGCCCATGGGCTGCGGGATCGTGCTCGTGCCGTGGCCCAATCGGGTGGCCGGCGCCCGCTGGTCGCTGGACGGCCGACCGCAGCTGTTGGACGTCACCGAGCCCAGCCGCGGCAACGCCTCCCACGGCCTGCTGCGCAACACCGGGTACGCGGCGACCGTGCTGGCCCCGGACGCGGTCCGGCTGAGCGCCACCGTCTTTCCCCAGCACGGTTACCCGTTCCACCTCGACACCGCGGTCGAGTACCGGCTCACCGACGAGGGTCTGCGGGTCACCCACACGCTGCGCAACGTTGGTACCGGCGCCGCACCGTTCGGGGTCGGGGCGCATCCGTACCTGCGGATCGGCGACGTGCCGTCGGCCGACCTGACGGTGACCGTGGCCGCCGAGACCATGCTGACCGTCGACGACCGACAGATACCGGTCGAGCGGGTACCGGTGGCGGGCACTGCCTTCGACCTACGCCGGGGTGCCCGGGTCGGCGGCCTGGGCGCCGACACCGGGTTTCACCGACCTGACTCTCGCCGTGTCCGACCGGTTCGAGCATGTCCTGACGGCCCCCGACGGGCGCGGGCTGATGCTCTGGACCGACCCGGATTTCGGCTGGGTGCAGGTGTTCACCCCGGCCAACTTCCCGAAGCCGGGCCACCCGGATTCGCGGACCGCGGTCGCCATCGAACCCATGACCTGCGCCGCCGACGCGTTCAACAACGGCTGGGGCCTGCGCCGGCTCGAACCGGGCGAAGCGTGGTCCGGCTCCTGGGGTCTCACGCCCCTGCGGGTGCCGGCGGTCACCGGGGCCGAGCCGCCCAGCGCCGCAGGGTGACCTCCCGTTCGGTGGCGTGGTCGACGAGGCGCTCGGGGTACTCGGCCGGTGGCCCGCCCGGCAACTCCCACGGCTCGTGCACGTCGGCACCGTCGACCCCACGCAATTCTTCGACGTACCGACGGACATACCCGCCGTCCGGATCGAACTTGCGGCCCTGCAGGACGGGATTGAACACCCGGGTGAACTGCGCCGCCTGCGGACCGGCGCCGGCCACCCACTGCCAGCCGTGATTGTTCGACGCCAGGTCGCCGTCCACCAGATGCTTCAGGAAGTGCCGGGCGCCCAACTGCCAGGGCAGGTGCAGGTCCTTGATCAGGAACGAGGCGACGATCATCCGCACGCGGTTGTGTATCCAGCCCTCGGCGAGCAGCTGCCGCATGCCGGCATCGACGATCGGGTAGCCGGTGCGGCCCAGCTGCCAGCGACGCAACCGGTCGTCGGCGTCGGCGCCCGAGTCCCAGCGCATCCGATCCACCGACGGATCGAGGGATCGGCGCGCCGAGTCGGGGTGCTGGAACAGCACATCCGCGTAGAACTCCCGCCAGGCCAGCTCCCGCCGGTAACTCGCCGCGCCCTGGGTGCGTCGTCCGGCAAGGTCGGCCAGCAGGGTCCGGGGGTGGATCGCGCCCCACTTGAGATACGGCGACATCCGGCTGGTCCGATCCAGATCCGGCCGGTCCCGGTCGGCGGCGTAGTCGTCGACGTCGTACTCCAGGAATCGTCGCCAGGCGGTGTGCGCGGCGTGCTCACCGGCTTTCGGCAGCGTCGGGCCGGGCTGCCCGGTGAGCATCTCCGTCGGCTTCCAGTGCTTGGCCGGCAGACCGGCCGGGTCGATCCAGCTGACCTTGGGCCCGGTGCCGGCCGGAAGGCGCCAGCCATGTGCGGCCCAGGCGCGGAAGAACGGGCTGAAGACCGCATACCCGCCGCCGTCCGGTTTGCGGACCCGACCCGGTGCGACCGCATACGGCGAACCGGTGGCCACCATGGCGATGTCATGTTCGGCCAGGGCACCTTCGACGGCGGCGTCGCGGGCGCGGCCGTACGGCCCGTAGTCCGCCGTGAGGTGCACCTCGGTTGCGCCGACGGCGCGGGCGAGCTGCGGGACGAGGACGGCCGGCCGGCCGTGCACGATCAGCAGACGTCCGCCCAGCGAGTCATCGAGTGCGGCGAGCGAGGATGCCAGGAAGTGCCGTCGGGGGAGGCCGGACGGCCGCATGAGCGTGTCGTCGACCACGAACATGGCGAGCACGTCCCGGTCACCCTCGGCCGCGGACAACAGGGCCGGGTGGTCATCGATTCGCAGGTCGCGGCGGAGCCACAGCATCGTCGTCCCGGTCATGCCGTGACCGTCCCCGCCGTGCCACCTGCCAACCGCGCGGGGCCGGCACGGGCCTCGAATGAGCAAACTCTGACCGTCGGCATGCTTGACGACGTGTCGTGGATCACTGCTCGACGGTCATGTTGCGATCAGAGCGGCGAAACTATCGGACGGCACCGTCCGGGATCGAGCGATCAGGTTGCGGTCACCATGGTGGGGCGTCGGCGCGGTCGAGTTCGGCCGCCCGCAGCATTCGCCACACCCGATCCTTGGAGAACGGCGTCTCGTACGGCCGTACCCCGGTGGCCCGTCGAATGGCGTTGCCCAGGGCCGCGGCCACCGGGTTGTACGGGCTCTCGCTCATCGACTTGGCGCCGAACGGACCGAGGGTGTCGTGGGTGTGCGTGAAGTAGACCTCGGTGTCGGGGATGTCGGCGAGCTGCGGTACCCGGTAGGTGCGAAACGCCGGGTTGACGACCGTGCCGTCCGGGCCGAGCAGGACCTCCTCGTAGAGGGCCGAACCGATCGCCTGTGCCACGCCGCCCTCGACCTGACCCCGACATTGCGCCGGGTTGATGACGAACCCGGCGTCGGCGGCCTGCACGGACTGCAGGATCCGTACCTCTCCGGTGCGGATGTCGACCGCGACCCGGAACGCATGCACATTGAAGGCCAGCGAACGGCGTTCGCCGAACTCGTTGCCCTCGGCGCCGACACCGTCGCCCCGGCGATGCTCGAGCGGCACGGCGTCGAGCAACTCGGCGAAGCCGATCAGCCGTCCGCCGGCGCGAACCCCGTCCCGATGCATCCGACAGCGCTCCGGATCCGTCGCGGCCAGGGCCGAAGCGGCGGTGAACAGGATTCGGCGCAGGCGCTGGGCCGCGGCGTGCAGCGCTTTGCCGGCCACCGTGGTGCCGGCGGACGCGAACGCTCCCGTGTCGTAGTCGGCGCCGTCCGTGTCGGAATTGGTGAGCTCGATCCGGTCCGGGGTCGGTGGCCGAGGACGGAGCAGACTATTTGCAGGTGGACGGTGGTGGTGCCGTTGCCGAATTCGCTGGTGCCCACCCGCAATCGGTAGGTGCCGGCGCGATCCACCTCGATCATGGTCCGGGCGATGTGGCCGCGCGGAGCCATGGTGGCGATCATGGCCGCGGCCATGCCCTCGCCGACCCGCCAGTGCTCGCCGACCGGGGGGCGGACACCGTTGCCGCGGCGCATCGCGGTGCGGGCCAACGACAGGCACTCGTCCAGGCCGTGGCTGCCGAATTCCAGGTCGGGTTCGGGCACCGGATGCACGGTCAGCAGCGGGTCGCCGGGCCGGACGGCGTTGATCCGGCGCAGGTCGTACGGGTCGATGCCGAGCTCGAGAGCCAGGTCGTCCATGGCGCTCTCCACGCCGAGGATCACCTGGCCCAATCCGTAACCGCGAAACGCGCCCGAGGGCACCGAGTTCGTGTAGACGGCCTCGGCATCCACCCGCTTGACCGGACACCGGTAGAGCGAGATGGACTCGGCGCATCCGTGGAAGAGCACGCCGATCGCGTGGTTGCCGTACGCGCCGGTGTCGGAGAGCACGTCGACCTTCATCGCCGTCAGTCGGCCGTCTCTGGACGCCCCGAGGCTGACCGACACCCGCATCGGATGCCGCACGGTCGCGCTGGTGAACTCCTCGGCGCGGGTCATCTCGTACACCACCGGGCGCCCGGTCCGCAGCACGGCGATCGCCACCAGATCCTCGGTGAGCATCTCCTGCTTACCGCCGAAACCACCGCCGATCCGCCCGGTGAACACCCGCACCCGCTCCGGCGGCAGGTCGACCAGTCGGGCGATCTCGTCCCGGGTCAGAAAGGGCACCTGGCTGCTGGTCCGCAGCACCAGCCGCCCGTCGTCGTCCAGCCAGCCTGCGGTGCAGTGTGTCTCGAGTTGGGCATGGGTGACTCGTTGGGTCTGCCAGGTGCCGGTGACGGTGACTTCGGAAGCGGCCAGTGCGATGTCGACGTCGCCGCCGATGCCATCGTGCAGGGCGGCGACGACGTTGCGCTCCGCGTGAGCGACCCGGTCGGCCAGTGTTCGGTCCGGATGCACCAGCGGGGCACCGGGGGAGCGGGCCAGCTCGGGATCGAACACCGCCGGCAGGATCTCGTAGTCGACGTCGATCAGTCGGCACGCGGCCTCGGCCGTCCCCGGGTCCTCCGCGACGACAACCGCCACCCGTTGCCCGACGAACCGGACGACGTCGTCCAACACCCTGGTGTCGTCCGGATCGTCCAGGCGTGACTCGTGGCGGGCCGAGGAGAACCGGAATTCTGGTACGTCGGCGTGGGTCAGCACGGCCACTACGCCGGGCAGGACCGCCGCGGCCGTGGTGTCGATGGAGCGGATCCGGGCGTGGGCGTGCGGGGCGCCCAGGACTGCGAGATGAAGGCAGCCGGAGGGTATTTCATCAAGCGTGTAGCTCTCGGCACCGGTCACCACCCGTGGGCCGGCGGGCGGGCGCAAGGATGATCCGACGGTCGGCTCGGGGGCGGCGGGCGGCGCGGCCGGGGCCTTGGTTCCGGTGACACCGGCTGTGATTGCTTCGCGGATGGCCCGATATCCGGTGCAGCGACAGAGATTTCCTTTCAGCTGTTGGGCCAGGTCGTCGACCTGTTCGAGCTCGATCGTCGACGCGGTGACGATCATCCCGGCCGTGCAGAAGCCGCACTGGAACGCGAACGAGTCGAGGAACGCCTGCTGCATCGGGTGCAGGTCGTCGACGCTGCCGAGTCCGGCGACGGTGGTCACCGTGCGGCCGTCCGCGCGCACCGCCGGGTACAGGCACGACTGCACCGCGACGCCGTCGACGAGGACCGAACATGCCCCACAGTCGCCGGCGTCGCAGCCCTTCTTCACCTCGGTGTTGCCGAGTTCACGCAGCAGGGTGCGCAGGCACTGTCCGGGCCGCGGGTCCGTCTCGGCGGCGACCCCGTTCACCGTCACCTTCATCCGAGTCATGAAGCCAAGTCCTGACGGACCTCATCGAGCAGCAGACGGCTCATCGCCTGCCGCCAGTCGGCGCTCCCGAGTGCGTCGGAGTACCAGCCGTCGAGAGCCTCGACGTCGGCGCGCAGAGTAGCCGCGTCCGGCAGCGTGCGGTACCGCAGCACGGAGGGTCGTGCGGTTGCCGCGGTGATCACCAGCACCGTGTGGCCGTCCGCGTCCACCCGCCCGGTGAGCACGGCGGCGGACCGGCCCAGTTCGGCCAGGGCGATCTTGCGATACGCGGTCCGGGCCCGCAGCGCCGATGCCGGGATGTCGATGGCGCGCAGCACATCGCCGGGCTGCAGGCTGGTCGTGCCGTCGCCGATGACCAGGTCGGCCACCTCGAGTCGGCAATCGCCGTCCGCGGTCCACAGCAGGGCCGTCGCATCCAGCGTGACCGCGAGGGCGACCATGCCGGCCGCGGCGTATGCGCGGCAGATGTTGCCGCCAACGGTCGCCTCCCGCCACACCTTCGGCGAGGCCAACAGTGCAGTGGCGCACTGCCGGAACAGTGGCTGCGCGTGCCATTCCGGACGTCGCGGGCGGTCGACCAGTTCGGCGATGGTGCACGTTGCCGCGATCCGCAGGCCACCATCCGGCAGGTCCTCGAGCGGCGGCCAGCCCAGCGTGGTCAGGTCGACCAGGCCCGTGACGTCGGGTTGGGTCTCGGAGAACAGCCAGGTGCCGCCGGCCAGCAGCGTCTCGCCGGGCGCCAGTGCCAGGTCGCCGCGGTGCCGGGCCTGCCGATAGGAGGACACCGTGTGCAGGTCCACTGCTCGGCCACCTCCTGTCGCAGTCCGGGCGATTGCCCCGGAGCGCCCATTGTGCGTGAGGAAGGCGCAGTTGTGGACAGGCACGTATGTCGGGTGGCCCACCAGTCTCGCTGCCGGGCCACCGGTCTCGTCGGATAGCGCGACCCGGACCCGGTCGCGGTGGCCCGGTGCGCTCGCCTGTCGAGGGCCGACCTAGGGGTGTTATTCCCGCCGTCACGACCCTCCAGTTCGGGTCGATGGGCCGGTCGGGTGAAACTCGTTATAGCTGTCCACAGCTATTGAATCAAACACACGTCCATGCGAAAATAGGAGCCGGGGGAAGGGGGGATCCAGGCGATGAGCACCGCAGCCGACCACGACCAGCCGTACGACGGCGGCGGCGAGGAGTACCGCCGGTACCCCGACGACGATCAGCCCTGCCAGGAATGGGACCGCGAGTACTGCGGCCACGACCGTGACTGCGGCTGCGGGTCCGGGCCGCCGGCCGGCTCCGACCCCGGGGTGGCCGAGTTGTTGGACGGTCCGGCTGCGGACGCGATGTTCGGGCTGGGCATCATCCGGGACGTGCCGACCGAACAGCTGCCGCCGGCGGTGATGATGCAGGCCGTGCTGGGCGCGCAACGTCTGGTCTCCTGGGCCAGGGCCCAGCAGCACCGGTGGACGGCGGCGTTGGCCCGGCCCGGCGTGGCCGTACCCGTGACGGACGTGTTGGACTCGCATCGCGCACCGCAACGATGAACAGATCCCGGCCGGCCCGATTCCGCCGGACCTGGCGGACCGGGCCGCGGCCGGTACCGAGGTGGTCGGCGACCCGGTGTGGGATGCGTTGCTGGCGTCGGAGGCGGCCGGCCTGGCCGAGTCGGAGTTGTCGGCGGCGTGGCTGGTCGCGCCGATCACCGCCCGCCGCCGGATCGCCGACGCCCACGAGTTGGTGGACGAGTTGCCCGACACCTTCCAGGCCCTGGAAGACGGACGGATCGAGGAGATCCGGGCCCGGATCATCGCCGAGACCACCGCGGTGCTCGACCCGCAGCTGCGGCGGCGGGCCGAGGCGGTGATCCTGGACCGGGCGAAGCGGGGCATGTGCCCGGGCGATCTGCGGCGCCTGGCGTCCACGGTCGTCGCCGATGTGGACCCCGACGCCGCCGGCAAACGCGCCGAGCAGGCCCGCGCCCGCCGCGGCACCGGTGTGCGCAACCTCGACGATGACCTGGGCCGGTTCACCGCCGATTTGGCCGTCGAGGACGCCGCGTTGACCCAAGCGGTGCTCGACCTGTTGGCCAAAGCGATCCCGCCGCAAGCCCGCCACGGCCGCGGCATGTCCCAACTACGCGCCGACATCTTCGCCGACCTGTTCACCGAACTCGCCGACACCGGCCTGATCGACCTACGCGGCCTCAACCCCCACATCGACCCCACCGAACCAGCCGACACCGACACCGACACCGCCCGCCCGACACGGCCGGCACCGACCCCACTCCGACCGCCGCCGACACGGCACGCGGCGGATGCGGACCGACCGACCCGACCGGACCGGACCAAGGCCGACACCGACACGGATGCAGCCCGGGGCCCGGAGCCGACCCGACGCGGAGCCGAACCCGCCGCCGACACCGAGCACCCCGCCACCCCACCCGATGCCGCTGAATCCGGGCGGCCGCTGCGGGACAACGGCACCGAACCCGACCATCCGGACCAGGTCCTTCGGACCTGGACGCGGCCGGGTCGTCAAGGCCGACACCCGGCTGCCCCGAACCCAGTAACTCGAGCCCCGCCGACCCGAGCGCGGCCGGCAGGGGGCCGACCCCGAAACTTCTCGGCCGACCGCGGCGGAGTTGCTCGCGCGGCTGCGCAGCAGCGACTGGGAATCCCGCCTCGACCCGGACGGTCAGCGGCGGGGTGGGCTGCTGTCCCTGGTCCGACTACCCGCCGGGGTGCGGGTCAACCTGGACGTCACCGTCGCGCTGTCCACCCTGGCCGGCTGCGACGACCTGTCCGCCCGCCTCACCGGACTCGGCGTGATCACCGCCGACACCGCCCGCGCCCTGACCACAGCGGCCGGCACCGTCCGCATCCTGGTCACCCACAACCCACCCGACCCACCCGACCCACCGCAACGCCGCGGATCCCCGCCCGGCCCCCGGCCCGGCGACGGCGGAACAACGGCGGCCTCCACCACCACTCACCCGACTGCGGCACCGTCCTGGACTTCGGCCGCACCACCTACCGGCCACCCGCCACCGTCATCGACCGCGTCAACACCCGAGACCAACGCTGCCGCTTCCCCGGCTGTCCCATGGCCGCCGAACGCTGCGACCACGACCACCGCACCACCTGGGACACCGGCGGCGCCACCTGCCCCTGCAACATCGACACCCTGTGCCGCTTCCACCACCGCAACAAAACGTTCACCACCTGGACCGCTGTCCGCGACCACCAAGCCAACACCCTGACCTGGACCAGCCCCCTCGGCCGCGTCCACGTCGACCGACCAACACCCGACCTCCCCACCGGCACACCACTGAACCTCAGCGGCACCGGGGCCATGAGCTTCAAGGACGACGCGCCCACGGTCGGCTACGCCAGCCCGGATCTGACCGCCGAGATGGACCCAGGGCCTGCCGAGACCGGTGAACACGGAACGGAACTCGGCCCGGCCCGCGACCCTGACGAGCCGCCGTTCTGACTGGGGCAGGACAGGTCACGGCTGCTTGACCGCCCCGGGCTGGGCAGAACAGGACGGTTGCAGTGTTGACCGTCACCGTCTTCTCCGACGAATCGCCACTGACGGTGCCGACCCTTGGATGCCCGCGATGGGCGCCGTGACGGCCGTACGAACGGTAACCAGGAACCCCCTAAGTGCAGAGCACTCGGGATGTCCGGCAGCTGTCGCTACGGGCAGTGAGGGCCTAACCGACATGCCCACGGCCCCAGCAGGGCAGGCTCAACGACCGTTCAAGGATCCGCTACTGCGGTGAACCAGGGGGCCAGGCGACGAGCGGTTTGCCGATTTCCCACTCGTGGCCGAACGGATCAACGACTCTGCCCACCCGCCAGCCGTGTTCTTCGGCGACAGTCGACTTGCATTCAGCCCCAGCGGCGATCGCTTGGGCGAACATCGCGTCTGGATCGTCGACCACGAGGAGTATTCGGCTCGTCGCGCCGCCGACGGCTCGCGGGACGAGGCGCTCCGTGCTCGACCCCGCAACCGCGATCCAAAACGCCACATCGCCCATGGCGAGTTGGGCGACGATGTCATCTCCCTCGCCGACGCAGTGGACCACCGTCGCCCCGAACGCGGCCTCGTAGAACGCCAAAGCGGCCGCGCCTCGGTCGACCCAGAGCTCGGGCTGAATGGATGTCACGGCCGAACCGGCGCCATGTTCTCTGTTCATACCGTGAGCATCTCGACCGAAGCTGCGCGCCGCAAGCGATTCCCGACCGGCGATGGAGGCGATTCTTCGTGGCAGGAGCTGTGAAGCCGCTTCGGTGGTCGCCGCGGTAGAACCAACCTGCGGTCGGCAGGAGGTTGGATGTTCACTTCACGCTGCACAGGCCAGGACGTAGAGCCACGGCTCGGTACGACCGACGACGTGGTCGACCGACTTTACGTCCCAGGAGCTTTGTGCGAGCGCGTCGCGAAGTGGACGTTCCCGCCAGTAGGTGAAGTGGCGCGGTAGTTCCAGTTTGAGATTGCTCCACCCGTCGCCGTCACCCTCCTTGACCGTGAAAGCCAGGACACCACCATCCACTACCGCGGCGCGGAGGCGGTGAAGCGCCTGGGCGAGCTGCCCTCGATTCAGATGGAGCAGGACCGCTTGCGCGAGTACTCCTTGCCAGGGACCACCCAAGTCATCGGAGCGAAGATCGAGCCGGGTCGCCTCGAGACCGGTCGAGAGCATCATGTCCACAAATGCGGGCGTCGCATCTGTGGGCCACACGTCCACCCCGCGCCCTCGCAGGTACCTCGCATCCACTCCCGGTCCACTACCTACCTCCAGCAACCGCCCCGTTCCGACCAGGTCAGCCAGGCGGTCCAGGAAGCGTGCCAAGGCGGGTCCCGGAGCCGCTGTGCCGTGGTCGGCGTAGCGCTGTGCCGCTGCCTGGTAGGAGCGCAGCGTGAGATCTACCGGGTCGCCGCTGCTCGGTTGGATCACCATGATTTGAACAATATCGACCGCACACGAGGACGTGTACAACACTGAACGCCTGCCGGTCCCCTCATTCTGGTTCTCGGACCAGGACTGCGGCAAACAGACGATCGACCTGATGGCGACAGCGACTGTCGGCGAGCTATTCCGCGGCCGACGTGTCCTTGTCGTGCCACGTCGCGATCGAGCAAGCCTTCGCTGTCCGGCTACGCCTGCTCAACGGATGCGGCGCCCGCTTCGATACATCTTTTCGTGTCCCCCATCAGCTCCCGACACCCACGCAGGTAGGTCGGGGGTCGAGCGCGTCCGTGACGAGACCGTAGGAGTGCGCCGGCCACCAGAACCATTTCCTGAGCACGGCTCGCCAGGTGGGTTCCTCGATCTCGACGAGGTTGGATCTCTACTTCGTAGGCCGTCCGATCTGCCCACGAGGACTCGTAACGGCCGGGGACACAAGGGCGGCGTGCTGGGGCATCGGCGAGCGACTCGGCGCCAGGCGACAGGCTGATCCGGATTTCGCCGGCGACTGCCGTGTTGTAGTTCCATCGCGACCCGGGAGTGAGATGAGCGGGCCAGATAGCGCGAGGTTTCGGTCCGACGCCCGGGTTCTCCGGCCCGCGGCGCGGACCATGGACGTTGCGTGCGGACTGGACTCGGATCGACCACGTCCGCCCACCGGTGGCGCGCCGGAATGTTCGATCGTCCTGATCGACGATGCCGGCTTCGGGGTCTGAGCACGTTCGGCGGCCGATGAGACCCGAACACCGCGACGATGAGGCCGAGGTGGAACGGACGCCGAGCCGGCGCGACGTGACGCAGATCCCGCCTCGGTCGACCCCCGAACAGCAGAACGCCATGCGACGCGATCCATTTCCGACGGCGCAGCCGGTGAGTCACCGTCCGGGGCTCGCCGGGACGGCGAAGTAAGGTCGATGTCGATCGACTGTCGAGGTGTCTGCTGTCGAGGTCGAGCACCGGTCGGCTCGTCGGGTGCGGCCGGCTGGCGCTCAGCCGAAGCTGCAGGTCGGGTTGAGCGGAGTGGCCGTCGGGAAGGCGGCTCGCGGAGCTGTGCCGTTGGAGTCTCGTCGGTGCTGGCCCCGACGGAGTTGCGGGCGGATCCGGTCGAACTCTTGGAACGTCAGGCGGCCACCCGGTGCCCGAACTGGTCCCGATCAGGTATGGGCGGATGCTCGTTTCGCCGTTCACCTTCTATCGGGGAGCGGCCCTGGTGATGGCCTCCGATCTTGCCGGAACACCGATCTCAGGTGCGCGCGCAGATTTGCGGTGACGCGCACCTGAGCAACTTCGGGGTGTTCGGCTCGCCGGAGCGCCATCTGGTTTTCGACGTCGACGATTTCGATGAGACGCTACCCGGGCCCTTCGAGTGGGACGTCAAGCGGCTGGCGGCGAGCCTGGAGATCGCCGGTCGCGACAACGGCTTCAAACGGAAGGATCGGCGCCTGGTGGTGCTGGCGGCCACCCGGGGCTATCCGGGAAGCGATGCGAACGTTCGCCGGGCAAACCAATCTTGATGTCTGGTACGCCCACCTGGACGTCGACCAAGTGTTGCCTTCGATCCTTTCCCAATTGAAGCCGGCGCGGGCGAAGTCGACAGCGCAACTTCTGGCCACCGCCAAGACCCGGGACAGCATGCAGGCATTCAAGAAGCTGGTCAAGGTGGTGGACGGCCAACCCCGGATCATCGAGCGATCCCCCGCTGATCGTGCCGATCACCGAGCTGTTCTCCGACGCGGACCGGGCCGACCTGTCGAACAAATCCAGGGGCTGCTGCGCTCCTACCGGCGGACCTTGCAGTCGGATCGACGGCACCTGTTGGAGGGTTTCACGCTGGTGGACATGGCACGCAAGGTGGTGGGCGTGGGCAGCGTCGGTACTCGCGCGTGGATCTTGTTGATGCAAGGGGTGGACCAGCGGGACCGATATTCCTTCAGGCCAAGGAAGCCGAGGCCTCGGTCCTGGAGGCCTTCGCCGGTGCCAGCCTGTACCGCAACCACGGGGAACGGGTCGTCGCCGGTCAGCACCTGATGCAGGCCAGCTCCGACATCTTCCTCGGTTGGCGGCGCACCAAGGGTATTGACGGCGTCGAGCGGGACTACTACGTCCGCCAGTTGCGGGACTCGAAGGGATCCCTGCCGCCAGAGGAAATGCTCCCTGAAGGCGTGGCGATCTACGGCCGACTGTGCGGATGGACGCTCGCCCGCGCACATGCCCGCTCCGGTGACCGCCTGGCCATCGCCGCCTATCTGGGCGGCAAGGACACCTTCGACCAGGCCGTCGCCGACTTCGCCGTCGCCTACGCCGACCTCAACGAGCAAGACCACGCCGCCCTGCAACAAGCCGCCCACTCCAAACGCATCAAAGTCCAGGCCGGCCGATAACCCGAGGACACAATCAAGTCATCTTGTCGCTGATCAGTTTCGCCGGTACCGGCATCCAGAACGACCGCGACTGACATGCCACCTACCAAGCGCGCCTAACACGGAGCCACATGGCTCTCGCCAATACGGCGAAGCCCTTCACCGAAGCCTGATCGACGACTGGCGCACATTCCTGCGGACGCCTGAACTCCTACGGCGGCTGGCCGCCCTGCCTGTACCGGTCACCTCTCTGCAGGCGCCAGAGGACATACGACCCAACTGGCCCGCCCGCCAGCCGGCGGGCTTCTTGCCCGGCGGCCGGCAGCACGAGCTCGCCGGAGCCGCACGAAGCATGGCGGACTCAGGGCGAGTCATGTGCGGGCCAGACGGAATCGTCGCAGCCGATGGTGCGGCTTGCGGAGGCGTCCTCGGCTCTCTTGTTCAAAGCGAGCCAAGCGCCTCTGACGGCTCGACTGTCAGCTCAAGCGAGTCCAGCACGGTGAGCAGCTGTCGCTCCTCGTAGCGGAAGTGGTTCTCCATGATGGCCGCGACGCCCTCGAGGTGGCGGCCTACGTTCGTCGGCCGGCGCGGCACGGTCGAGAACGCCCCGGAACTCATTGAGCAGGCCGGCGATCATCGAGTGATCCTGTTCGAGCGAGCGCAGAACCGGGCGAAGCTCTGGGTGCGCGGCGCCGATGGCGGGGAACAGAGGTCCGATCTTCGCCCTGGTGGTGGCCGGCGAGGGCGGCGCAGAAGCCGTGGCAGAACAGCAACAGCTCGCGGCTGACCGCTTGCATGGGTTCGCCGTCAGAGATGGAATGCCGTGTGATGCGTAGGGCTTCGCGAAGACGTGCATGCACCTCGCGAAGCTCGTTGCTCCAGGCGACCAGCCTGGTTGTCTCGCGCTCAGTCACGCGAGAGCGAAGGGCGCGCCGATTGCACCGTCGTCCTCCTCCTTCGGTCCCGACGCCTCCATGCCTGACACGGTCTGCCACCGACACGCGAGGCTGATCCAACGCTATCGCAATGAGTCTCGACTCGGCGAACGCACGGGCCTTCGCCGCTGGTCGACTCATCCGGCGATCTCGTGATCTTGTAGCGCTCTCCGGTTTGTCTGGCCTCCGTCACCTCGGGATCATCTGACCGTGTGGCTCGCGCAATCTTCACTGAACTGGGTGCGCTGATCAGTCGGATTGGCTGGTGAGGCGCCAGGCGTCGGCGACGAGTTCTCGCAACTTGTCCGCGTGCACTTCGGCCAGGACGACCGTGACCCAGCCCGACTTGCCGACGCGTGGCGAGACGCTGAAGACGTCGGGATGTTCGCCTACGAGCCAAGCCTGGGTCTCGAGCGTGGCGTTGATGTTGGCGGTTCCGGCCACCTCGTCCAAGCCGACGAAGATGTGACCGCCGACCCGGAAGGTCGGGTGTCCCCACGTCTCGACTTCTTCGGCGTCCGGCTGCTCCAAGGCGATCTGGCGGAGCTTCGCGGCCGCATTCATGGGGCCGGACGGGTGAACTCGGGCTGGTCGATCAGGCGCAGCCAACTGCCGTCGGCCTGCCGCCTCACGACCTGGGCGCGTGCGCCCGAGCCGTCCCGGGCCGGCGTCGACGTCAGCGCGATGTCACCGCTGACGAGCGTCGGCAAAGGTTCCTCGGGCTCGATGGTCGGCATGTGCTCGACCGCTTCGGTCCACAGCCTGCGGATGGCCTCGCGCCCGACGGTTACCTGCCCGGGTGGGTAGGCCATCACGGCGTCGTCTTCGTAGAGCGCGGCGATCGCGTCGGCGTCGTTGGCGTTTGCCGCGGCGACGAACAGTCGGGTGAGGTCCTCAGGTCGGACGGCCTTCTCATACTCGGTCACGAGCTTCTCCTTCGTTGTCTCACCTCCAGCGTGCGTCCGATCCAACGAGAAGTCCAACAGATGGTTGTGATCATCACTAGAATCTGCAGTTATGGAACTTCGTCAGCTCGAGTACTTCGTCGCCGTCGCCGAAGAGGGCAACTTCACCCGCGCCGCCGAACGGGTACACATCAGCCAGTCGGGGGTCTCCGCTCAGATCAAGCAGCTCGAACGTGATCTCGGAGCCGCACTCATCGACCGGTCCGGACGGACAGCCACGCTAACGGCAGCCGGACAGGCCGCGCTCGGTCACGCCCGAGCCGCGCTCTCCGTGGTCGAGGACGTACGGCGTGCGGTGGACGAAATCACCGACCTCGTCCGCGGCAGGCTCGTGGTCGGCATGGTGACCGCGTGCACCGTCACCCCGCTGTTCGATGCGCTGGCCGCGTTCCACGGCGCCCACCCCGGCGTCGTCCTCAGCCTCGAGGAGGACAACTCCGACCGCCTCGTGCAACGGGTACGCGACGGCGACATGGACCTCGCGCTCGTGGGTGTCGCGGGCGAACCTCCATCCGGGCTGGAGTCCCTGGTGATCGTCAGCGAAGGACTCCGCGCCATCGTCTCGCCAGGGCACCCACTCGCCACCAGACGCACCACTACGCTCGCCGCACTCGCGAAGTATCCGATCCTTTGCCTGCCTGAGGGCACCGGCGTACGCACCGTCTACGACCGGGCATGCATCGCCCAGGGCCGGACGCCGATCGTCACGCTCCAGGCGAGCGCACCCGACGCCGTCGTCGACCTGGCCCGCAGAAACATGGGGGTCGCCGTCCTCAGCGACACTATGGCCGCCCACTACGACCTGCCCGCGATCGCGATCCGCGGCATCAGGACTCCTGCGCTACTCGCACTGGCCTGGTCGCGCTCGCCCAGCCCGGCACTACGAGAACTGCTCAACCACTGCCACAGCGCGTTCGCGCCATCCGCTCACCAGCAGCCATAGCGCACAACACCGTCCATGTCCGGGATCGCTCAGCGCGTCCCGCGTAAGGATTGACTTTCCGGGCGCGGTGGGCCTCGATCACCTGACCGCGGCGGTCGCAGCGGCTCTGCGGTTACTGCACCCGGTCGGCCAGAACACATCCGGGCCTCGTGGCCAGGGTTTCCCCTCCGGGCCCATCGGCAAGATCGTCGGCGATCCCAGGGCCGCGTCGCGGACTTCAAACGTCCCACACCACCACAGAACGCGATCCCGGTCGATGACCGGCAATGCGCGTGTCAGCGACTGATCCTGCCCACAACACCGCCCGCTCAACGACTGTCGGCGGGCGGAAAATCTTGGCGGTCAGGGCCGGCCCAGGAAATCCTCGATGTAGGCGGTGATGATCGACTCCAGGTCACGATCGGCGGTCAGGCCCAGCGTCGTGGCCCGCTCGAAAGAGGCATGTTGCGCCCAACCGGCGAATATCTGTTCGATCAACGGATCCGGTCGGTGGACGATGGGGCCGAGAATCCGCTCACCGGCAACTGTTCGCAACGCAGCGATCATGCTGTGCGCGTCACGCGCGATGGAGGGCAGGTTCACCGCACGATCGGCGCCGAGGCCCTCGCCAGGTGCATCGTGCAGCCGGATCAAGTTGTCCACCACTGTGCGGTATCCACTGATCGGCACGGGGATGTCGTAGCCCACCGGCACGAACGCCGTCGCTCCGTTCAACGGCTCCCGGAAGATGCCGCTCACCCACGATGACGCGGCGGCGTTCGGCAGGCCGGGACGGATGACAACCGTCGGCAGGCGAGCCGAGCGCCCGTCGACGAATCCCTTGCGGGTGTAGTCGTTGACCAGCAGTTCACCGATCGCCTTGGTGACGCCGTAGGTGGTCTCCGGGGTGAGCTTGGTGGAGTCCGTCACGGTGTCGGCGACAGCAGGACCGCCGAAGGCGGCGAGACTGCTGGCGAATACCACCCGTGGCCGAGATCGCCGCGCTCTGGTGGCCTCCAGCACCGCCCGCAGCGCACCGAGGTTCACCGACAGTGCGCCGTCGAAGTCGGCCTCGCACCCGGCGCTCACCATCGACGCGAGGTGAAACACCCCCACGTCGTCTCGATCGACGAGACCTCGGACGAGGTCGGCGTCCGTGCCGTCGCCGCTGACCCGCCGGAGTCGGCTGTCCTCGGCAGGCAGCACCCCGGTCGGATGGGCAACGTCGAGCAGCGTGATCGTGTCCAGACGCCGCCTCCCACCGTCGGGTCCGACCAGGCTGCCGACTTCAAGAAGCCTCAGCGCGAGCCGACTGCCGATGAACCCGCCACCACCGGTGATCAGAACCTGCATACAGAACGACCCCTCCTGCATCTGACAGCACCGGCCACTGACCTGATGGGTACCGGGCGGGCCCACCCGCCGGTCCCCACCGCGGGCCGCCGTCGGTTCGGCCCGCCAGATCGTAACGCCGCGACCGACAGTCGGCTCTCAGGAAGGGCCCGGCACGCCACGTTGATCGCATGTCCGGTCAGGGGGCTTGCGGCATGACCTGGGCGGCGCGGCAGACTCGAGCGTCCAACAACCACGAAAGGAGGGTTGCAGATGTCCGAGACCGCTCGATGAGGGCCCGTTCTTCCATGGCACGATCGCGCATCTGAGCGTGGGGGAATTCCTCACGGCAGGCCGTCGATCGAACTACCGTCCCGAGATCGTGATGAACCACATCTACTTCACCGCTCGTGTCGACGGCGCCGGCCTCGCTGCGGAGATCGCCGCAGAACTCGCAGACGGCGAAGCGATTCCAAGGGTGTATGAGGTCGAGCCAACCGGGGCGTTCGAGAACGACCCGAACGTGACCGACAAGAAGTTCCCCGGTAACCCCACCCGGTCGTACCGCAGCAGCGCCCCATTGCGAGTCGTCAGCGAGATCACCGGGTGGACCGACTGACACCCGAACAGCTGCAGACATGGCGGGAGCGCCTGTCGGTGCTTCGCGCGAACGAGCGTGGCGAGATCATCAATTGACAGTGCGCGTAGCACCCGACGGCCGTACCGCACCGTTCGCGACGGTTGTGGATCGATTGGGACGCCGGGGCTGGCACGCGGAGAAGGCGAGACCGAGGCTCATCTCGCCCAGGCGATGGCGGAGCGGCGCAGGCAATCTGTGTGACGCGCGCTGCCGGTCGCTAATCGCTCGTCATCGCCCACTGCTCGGCGTCAGCTTGCGGACCGCCTGCCCGAGGCGGCGGCGTTCGCGGCGTACGAGTTCATCGTGGGGCCGATTCTCGACAACCCTCACCGCGTCGGCAAAAGACTCCCACCACCGTTGGCCGACCCTCCGGCGACCGGTGGGCGATCGGTTACCGGTGCGGTGTCTGTAGGGCCGGCGTCCCGCCACTGCCTGAGAGGACATCAAGGGTGGGCCAGGGCGGGCCTTCCCGGAGCACGCCAAGGATTTCTTTGCCGAGTTGGAGCCCGTTGGGGAAGTCGTCGGTGACGTCCCAGCGCCAGGCGGCGACCATTGCGAGAACAATCCGCCGACATTCCTGAAGCAGAACTTGATCGACTCCGGGATAGAGCGCGCTTGCCTCGGCCGGCACGTGGGCAACGTCGAACTCGATCGGCCCCACGCAACACGTTTCGAAGTCGATGAATAGCAGACCATCCGTGGTCGCGAGGAGGTTACCCGGATGCGGTTCTCCGTGTAGCACTTGCTCGGCGGTCACTCGGCGCCGAATTGCTTGACCGGCGCCGTGCAGCGTGCGCAGGAGAAGGTCCCGGTCACGCTTCACGAGCGCCGGGGTTTGGTCGCGGTTGGCGACAAGACGCGCAGCCGCTGCGGTCCGTTCCCTGAAGTGCGGTGCTTCGATCGACAGGCTCCGCATCACCGCATGCAGCCGCTGGAGCGTGTCGGCGTACTCGGATGGTGAGTCCCTGTCGGGAACCGTCTCGTAGTAGGTCCAGAATGTGGCGGCAAAGCCATCGACTTCGTAGCGGCGCGGCTCGACTCGACCGTCGAGCGAGGCGACAGGGCCGTTGAGTGCGGCGAGGCCCTGTGCGAGCTTCACCTCAAGAGCAGCGACTTCCTGCCCGACCACCGCTATTCGGACGAAACTGTCGCACGGCAACAGTCGTAGAGCGAGTGTGTTCGAGTTCTGGATGACGACGGCGTCGTTGACGTGCAGATCCAAAGTTCCAGCAAGCGACGTCACGGCGGCCACCGCGAGTGACACGAGCTCGGTCTCCACGAAATGCATCTTGACAGGTGCCCACTGATCGAACAGCCGCCCGGCGTCTCAACAACCGATCGATCAGGGGCGACAGTCGCGATCTGTGGGACCACGACCCACGGCGACCACCTGCCACCGGTGTTGATTGCATCGGCCGGGATCGCCGCGCGAGCTCGGCCGTGACGCTAGCCTTGCCCTTTCGTCATCGTAGGCTCCCTCGACTCCCATTCGGTTGGCGACGGACGATAGCCGTGAGCCCGCCGCAGGTTTCGCGTTCCGCAGAGTTGGCGGTGGTTGCCTCAGGGCGGGTTGATTATTGCCTTCGGGGTAGAGCAAGTCCATGGACTGGTCGGATCGGTAGCGGCGGTCGCCGGCTTGCCATTCGTCATGCATGTCGGCCAGGATCGCGCCGACCAGGCGGACGAGGGCGGCGTGGTTGGGGAGATCCCGACGACCCGGGATCGGCGTTTGATCTCCTTGTTGATCCGCTCGAGCGGTTGGTGGACCAGATCGTTCTGCCAGTGTGCCCTTGGGAAGCGCCCTGAAGGCCAACATTTCCGCTTGCGAGTCGTCCATCAGGCGCCCGCTGTTCGCGCAGGCGACGGACTGGAGGCAGGGCCACCTTCCCCTCCCAGGAGCCGACTGAGTCATCGCGGGACATCGATTCGGCTGAGTCTCATGCTCACTCAGTGGATCCAGTCTCGCTTCGCTATCGACCAACCCCGGCCGCCACGAAGTGGTGGGCCAGTGGTGCGCCGTGTAGGATGCGCGGCACGATACGACGACCAAGGAGATCGACATATCTCTCACGCGTGCCGCGAAATCAACCCGTATTCCGCTCCTGGGGATCGGGTTGATCATCACACTCGCGGCGTGCGGCGGGGCGGCGCCGAGCGCAACGTCGACAGCGTCACCAGGGACAGTTCAGGCATCGGCGCTGACCGGGCCTACAGGGACAGTTGAAGTCATCGGCGCTTGCGTCGCCGAGCGCGAGCGCGCTAACCGTTGGCCCGCAAGCGTTGGAGTCCGGAACGTACGTCACGGCCTCCCCCTTCCTGTCGAGGGTCACCTTCTCGGCGCCCCCCGGCTGGTTCGCGAGCATGGGGGGCCCATATGCCGTTTTCCTGGACCCCAGCCCGGGCACGGTGTCCGACGACGATGGTCTCGTGGAATTGGTGATCTTCGACAAGGTCTATGCAGACCCGTGTCACGTCGACCGGGGGCTGCTCAACCCGCGACCGGGACCGTCAGTCGACGATCTCGCCAAGGCGCTGGCGAGCGTGCCGAGTCTCGTCGCGACGACTCCGACCGACGTCAACGTGGCTGGCTACCACGGGAAGCAGCTCACGCTAACAGCCCCCGCGAGCAACGCCACTTGTTCGGTCTGGGAACTGCCACTGGGCGCGGCCAACACCATGGTTCCGGGGGAGCGGGATACATACTGGATCCTCGACATCGACGGCCAACGGCTCGTGATCGACGCCCACGAACTCCCGAACGAAAGCGCGGCCCAGAAGGCGGAGGTTCAGGCCCTCCTGGACTCCATCCGCATCGCACCAGCCAGCTGATGACTGGCGCACCCAGGCCGCGAAACCGAGGCGACCAGCTGGCATCGGTCTGCGAGTCGTCGTCCGCGCTTCCGATTCACGCGCGAGATCATCGGGAAGGACTTGGTCAGCTGGTCGCGACTCGCAGATGCCGAAGTCCTTGCGATCTGACTGATCGGCGCCACACCCGTCAGGGCGACCGCGACCACGTCACGACGGAACCCGGAGCAAGGCCTTCGGCATGATGCTGATCCTTCAAGCGAGGAGCAATTCTCACGGCAAGGAGTCAACCGAACCGGGGCAGCCCCGAGGGGAGTGTCAAGGCCAAAGGCAGCCGGGATTGGTGGCGTCGATGATCCGCTATCCGTGGGCCAGGAATGACTTGGCCAGAGCGTTGATGGCGGAGATATCGGCGCTGCGTGCGCTGTTGGCGAGGACGGCCAGTCCTCTGTCCAGGCGGGTTTGCAGGACGGCGACGGCGTAAAAGGTTCCGCCGCTGCCGGCGTGTTGGCTGACGGGTCCAGAGGCTCCTTGGGTAATTCCCCAGCCGAGCGCGTATGCCGGCGCGTCGTCGTTGTCGGGCGGATCGGGAGTGTGAAGCTGGCGGTAGATCCGGTTCGGACCGAGCCGTCCTTGGTCCGAAAGGCCCGCCAGTTGATCGGCGAGGAAAAGCCCATAGTCACCAACCGAGAGGCTGACGCCTCCGGCCGGGGCAAGCCATGGGGGCACCTCGTAGGGATCTGCGGCTGGGTCGTGGGCGCGGTAGTGGCCGGCGCGCTCCCAGTGTCCCAGCGGTGCCGTCGCAGAGTGCGAGGCGGGCCACCCGATCGCCGGGTGCAGGCCCAATGGCTCGAAGATCTTCGTGCGAAGAGCGGACTCCCATCCTTGTCCGGTCGCGGCCTCCATCATGGCGGCTGCGACGACGTAGCCGGCGTTCGAGTATTGATGCCGGGCTGCCGGCTCGAAGCGGGGTGGTTCCTGCAGAACGAGGCGGGCGAATGCCGCACGTTGTTCCGCCGGCGGGGCGTCGGGGATCGTCAGCTGCTCGAGTTCGGTGTCGTCGGTGTAAGGACCGAGGCCGGAACTGTGGGCGAGCAACTGGCGCAGCGTCGGATCGCCGACGCCGAGGACGTCGCCCGCAGCGGTGTCCCAATTCAGCCCACCCGCTTCGACCGTCAATGACGCGAGCAGAGCGGTCAGCGCCTTGGTGTTGGAACCGATGTGGAATCGGTCGCCGGGCTCGATCGGCGCCGGTCGATCGGTGCGCCGGACCCCGACAATCGCAGCGCTGTGTACTCCTGACGACGACATCTCGACCACGCCCACTGCCGGTATACCGGCGATGCGGCGTAGCTCTTCAACTGCGGCATCGAGGTTCACGTGCTCAACATAGAGCTGCCGTCGAGCGTTGTTCCTGCCGCGCCGAGTGCGAAGTCGCCTCCTCGGCGCTGTCCTGACCAGTGGCACCGCGAGTGGACCGATCCGCCGCCGACCGCTACCTGGACTTTTGAAGGTCCCTGGACTTTCTGAACGCTCGCTAGACATCATGCCAAGCTTTCGGTGGGGATACTGACACCGAATCGACTCCGCGGCGGGAACGCCCGGTGGAGGAGGACCGCTGGGTCGTCGGCGCGCTACGACGACGCTGAAACCGGGTCTTCGATGAGGTTGGCGGTGTCCCGGCCCGGAAGCACTTCCACGGCTGGGACGAGCACGTTCGACGTCGGGATCTGCTGGCAGATCGCCGTATCAGAGGAGAGCGCCATGTCGGACCTTTCCGATCCGGCGGGTGGCATCCCGACCGGCCACCCGGATCTGCCTACCAATCAGCGGCTCGACCCGGTTGCTTACCGTACGGCGGCCCGGGCTGATGTGGAGCCCGGGTCGCTTGCGGCCCGTCGGGTCGGTTGGGGATTCATCTCGCTCTACACGTTGGCCTACGTCGGCACCATCCTGCTGTTCCTTGCACCCCTGCTGGTCAGTTTGGCTTTGAAGGTCAACTCGCTGGTCGGGATCGGCCAGGCGCCGAGGAGCTTGGCGCTGGTCACCGGGATCGGCGCTCTGCTGGCCATGTTCGCCAATCCGATCTTCGGCAGACTGAGCGACCGCACCACGTCGCGCGTGGGCATGCGGCGGCCCTGGATGCTCATCGGCCTACTGGGGGGGTCCCTGGGGATCCTCTTGGTCGCGGTCGCGCCCACCATCCTGGTCGTACTTGTCGGTTGGTGTACCGCGCAACTGTTCTTCAACGGACTGCTCGCCGCCATGGTGGCGGTGCTGCCCGACCAGGTTCCGACCACTCAACGCGGCCTCGTCTCCGGCGTTCTCGGCGTCTGCCTGCCCATCGCGTCCGTCATCGGCACCTTCCTGGTCCAGCTGTTCACCGGCAACCAGCTGGCCATGTTCATGGTCCCGTGCGCGATCGGCGGATTCTTCGTCCTGCTTTTCGCGGTCATCCTCAAGGACCGCCGACTTGCCAAGGCAGACAGGCCGACCTGGTCGCTGCGGGAATTCGCCGGCACTTTCTACGTCAACCCGCGAAAACACCCGGACTTCGCCTGGGCCTTCACCAGCCGCTTCCTGTTCGTCCTGGCCTACGCCTTCCTGACCACCTACCAGGCCTACTACCTGCTGGACAAGATCGGCTCCGCCGAAGCCGATGTCCCACAACAGATATTCCTCGGCACTCTCGTGCAATCGGTCGTCCTGGTCACCGCGTCCCTCATCGGCGGCAAGCTCTCCGACCGCACGGGCCGACGGAAGGTCTTCGTCCTGACCGCGGCGATCGTCTACGGCCTGGCGATGTTCGTGATCGCGATCGCCAGCAACTTCAACGGATTCCTCGTCGGCATGGCCATCGGCGGACTCGGCTTCGGCGTGTACATGGCCGTCGACCTCGCGCTGGTGATCGACGTGCTGCCGAACAAAGCCAGCGCCGCAAAAGATCTGGGCGTGATGAACATCGCCGGCGCTCTTCCCTACTCCATCGCGCCGGCGATCGCCCCGGTCATCCTGGTGATCGGTGGGGGCAGCTACGCCGTGCTGTACACCGTCGCCGGGGTTTGCGCCATCATGGCGGGCGCCGCGATCCTGCCCGTGAAACGCGTCCGATGAACGGCATGCACCGCGAGGCATCCGTCAGCGGAGCCGCCAGCCCCATCGGGCAGGACTGCATGGGCTAGCGTCGGGCGCATCCCGCTGCGAGAGACCTTGAGGGGAGTTGACTTGGCCAGCCGTTTGGTCCAGACCAAGCTCTACGTCCCCGCACTTCGGCGGAATCTGGTCGCACGTCCGCGACTGGGCGGGCAGCTGAGCCGCGGGTCGCAGGCCAGGCTGACGCTGATCTCCGCTCCCGCCGGCTTCGGCAAGACGACCCTGCTCACCGCGTGGCTCGCCGCCGCGGCCGGCGAGGACCGGTCAGTTGCGTGGCTGTCCCTGGATGAGGGCGATCGCCAACCCGCCACGTTCTGGACCTACGTGATCACCGCCCTGCAGGTGCCGGTGCCCGGCCTCGGAGCCGACGTGCTCCCGCTGCTGCAGTCGGCCCAGCCGCCGATCGAGACCGTTCTGGTCGCGGTGCTCAACGAACTCGCGGGCACTCCGAACGAAGTTCACCTGGTGCTCGACGACTACCACCTCGTCGACGGGCCCGACATCCGGACCGGGATGGCGTTCCTGTTGGAGCACCTCCCGCCACAGGTACACGTCATGATCAGCGGCCGAGCTGACCCCTTGCTGCCGCTGGCCCGCCTCCGGGCACGCGGGGAGCTGGTCGAGGTCCGTGCCGCCGACCTGCGCTTCACACCCGAGGAGGTGGCGGCCTACCTCAACGACGTCGATCGGGTTGGACCTCGCCGCCGAACGACATCGCCACGTTGGAGGGACGGACCGAGGGCTGGATCGCTGCATTGCAGCTGGCGGCGCTGTCCATGCAGGGACGGGAGGACATCGGCGGTTTCATCGCCGGCTTTGCAGGCGACGACCGTTACATCGTCGACTACCTGGTCGAGGAGGTGCTGGCGCGACAGTCCGAACAGGTCCGCACCTTCCTGCTGCGCACCTGTCTGCTGGACCGGTTGAGCGGCCCGTTGTGCGACGCCGTGACCGGCGGACATGACGGCCAGGCCACCCTCGAGGGGCTGGACCGCGCCAACCTGTTCCTGGTCCCGCTGGATGACAGACGTCACTGGTACCGCTACCACCACCTGTTCGCGGACATGTTGCAGACGCGCCTGCTCGACGAGCGGGGCGAGGAAGTCACCGATCTGCATCGCCGTGCCAGCCGGTGGTACGACCAGTACGGTCAGCCGGCGGCGGCGGTCCGTCACGCGCTGGCTGCCGGGGACGTCGAGCGGGCAGCGGATCTGGTCGAGCTGGCGATCCCGGCGTTGCAGCGGAGCCGGCAGGAGGCCATCATCCGCGGCTGGCTCGACGTCCTCCCCGACGGAGTCGTTCGGCGGCGGCCTGTCCTCGCGGTCGGCCTCATCGGAGCGTTGATGTCCGGCAACGAGTTCGACGGCGTCGAGAAACGTCTGCGGGACGTCGAGCAGTCCCTGACGCCGGTCACGCACGATGGCCGTAACGAGGTTCCGACGGTTGCTCAAGGGATGGTCGTCGGTAACGAGGCGGAGCTCGCCCGCCTCCCCGGCGGCGATCGAGATGTATTGGGCCGCATTAGCGTTGGTGCGGGATGACCTCCCAGCGACCCTGCGGCACGCCCAGCTGGCGATCGACCGGGCGGCCGCCGGAGATCACGTCGTCCAGGCCGGGCGCAGCCGGCCTTTCGGGGCTGGCGTACTGGAGCGGCGGGGAGCTCGAGGCCGCGGATCGGGCCTAC
The DNA here is from genome assembly GCA_963706185.1 of uncultured Actinomycetota bacterium. Lineage (GTDB taxonomy): Bacteria > Actinomycetota > Actinomycetes > Mycobacteriales > Nakamurellaceae > Nakamurella. Next base: position 167,594 of record CAVPLZ010000014.1, read on the forward strand.
TCCGCCTGTGTGCAAGGGCTGCGCCGGGCCGGGCACATCGCCGATGTCCTGGGCTGCTCGGTCGCACTCGCGGACATCCGCACCACAAAGGGGCGGCTGGGCGACGCGCTGCGCACCTATGAACAGGCGTTGCAGCTGGCGGCTCCGGAACCCGGGATCGTGCTCCGCGGTACGGCGGACATGTACGTGGGTTTGAGTCAGATCGCCTGTGAGCGTGGAGATCTGCAGGCCGCCACCCAGCACCTGCTCCGCAGCCGGGAGCTGGGCGAGCACATCGGGCTGCCGCAGAACCCCTACCGGTGGCGGGTTGCGATGGCTCAAATCCTGGAATCCCAACACGATCCGGCGGGCGCGCTGACCCTGCTCGACGAGGCGCAACGCCTCTACGTGGGCGACTTCTTCCCGAACGTGCGGCCGGTCCCGGCGCTGCGGGCACGGGTGCTGGCCGCTCAAGGCGATGTGAGCCAAGCCCTCGGCTGGGCCCGGGAGCAGGGCCTGTCGGTGGACGACAATCTTTCCTATATCAGGGAATTCGAGCACATCACCCTCGCTCGCGTGCTGCTGGCGCAATACGCGACCGACGGTGACACGAGCTCGCTGCACCAGATCGCGCGGCTGCTGCAGCGGCTGCTGTCGGCCGCCGAGGCGGGCGGCAGAACGGGCAGCGTCATCGAGATTCTGGTGGTGCAGGCGCTCACCCGCCACGCCGGCGGCGACACCCCGAGCGCGCTGGCGCCGCTGGACCGGGCGCTGACCCTGGCCGAACCGGAAGGCTATGTTCGGGTGTTCGTCAGCCAGGGACCACCGATGGCGACGCTTGCTGACTGCGGTGGCCCAGCAGCGGTCCGGGTGGGACTACGGGCGCCGGCTCCTGGCCGCCTGTACCGGTGACGGTGAGACCGCTCCCGCGGCATTCCCCGGCGAACAGGTCACCCGCCTGGGCGTGGGCCCCGTCGAGCCGCTGAGCGAACGCGAGCTGGACGTGGTGCACCTGTTGGCCACCGACCTGGACGGGCCAGACATCGCACGTCGGCTCTTCGTGTCCGTGAACACCATGCGCACCCACACCAAAAGCATCTACGCCAAACTCGGAGTGAACAACCGGCGGGAAGCGGTCCGCCGGGCCGAAGAGCTGGGCCTCCTCTCCCACACCCGGGACCGATAACCCGCCTACCTTGATGACCGCCATCCCCGCATGGCACGGCAACCGTGGCGCCCTCGCTCACCACATCCCGATCGCCCGGGTCACCACCTCAATCACCACATGTGGTGATGTCGGCTCACCACATCGGCTTCTACCTTTCGATCACACCACCAAAACGACCAGGAAATGCATCCGGGTGGGTGAGAGCGAAAGGGGAGCACGATGAGCGAAATATCGACCGCCAATGAGGCCGGACGGTACGAAATCCGACTCAAGGGACACCTCGACAACCGTTGGGCCGCCTGGTTCGACGGGCTGACCCTGACCGCCTGCAGCGACGGCACCACCACCATCCAGGGCATTGTCGGCGACCAGTCCGCCTTGCACGGCTTGCTCCACAAGGTGCGCGACGTGGGCCTGCCGCTGATCTCGGTCACCCGAGTCCCACCCGAACAGCCCGGTACAAGGCCCTAATCCTGTCGCCCATGCGGGCTGTGACGCCTCCCGGCGAACCCCCACCGACTCAGCAATCCAAAGGAAAACGACATGACCACCATCGCGTCAACCATGAAGACCGCAGCGCCGAAACGGGCTCCGATGAGCTTCACTGCGCAAGACCTCGCTCACCGCGGGGGTGTTCTATCTGATCACCTTCGTCTCGATCCCGACCCTGTCGCTCTACGGCCCGGTGAGAAAGGCCGGCTACATCATCGGCTCCGGCCCGGACACCCAGGCCCTCATCGGTGGCCTCCTGGAAATCATCGTGGCCCTGGCCGGTATCGGTACCGCCGTCACCCTGTACCCGGTCATCAAGAGGCAGAATGCGCGGCCTTGCACTGGGGTTCGTCTCCATGCGGACACTGGAAGCCGCCACCATCTTCGCCGGCGTCGTGAGCCTGCTCTCGATGGTGACGGTGCGGCAGGCCGGCGTCGGAGGAAATGCAGTGGTCACCGGTCAGGTGCTGGACGCCCAGTATCACTGGACGTTCCTGCTCGGACAAGCGCTCCTGCCGGGGATCAACGCCGTGTTGCTGGGCTCTCTGATGTACAAGTCGGGCCTCGTCCCCCGGATTCTTCCCCTGCTGGGCCTGATCGGAGCACCCATCATCTTCGCCTCCGTTATCGCCAAGTACTTCGGCGTCTACGACGAGCAGTCCGTGTGGTCGCTGCTCGGGGCACTCCTGATCGCCGTGTGGGAGTTCTCGCTCGGCATCTACCTGACCTTCAAAGGCTTCAAGCCCTGCGCCATCACGGCCGAGATGACCGCAAGCGCAGCTACATTTAGCAACCGCAACGTCACCGCCTAGCCCAGTCCTGGAAAGCCCAGAATTCCGTTCCCCCTCGTCTCCATCCCACCAGCAGTGCGGCATCCGACGCCCGGATGCCGATGGCGCCCCAGGGGGAGCACGAGGTGGGGCAACCAGGAAAGTGACGTGACGGCGGGGCGCACACACGCGAGGTCTCCGACGCAGCGGCCGGTTCCGAATTCTCCGGTGCACCAGACGGCCGTAGCCAATGCACTTCCAAGCAGGCCACGTCACCCCATCAAGGCCTGAAAGGCAGACATCATGATCGAAGTGGAAAATCTCAGCAAACGCTACGGCACCAAACTCGCCGTGGACGGATTGAATTTTGTAGTCCAACCGGGAATCGTGACCGGCTTCCTCGGCCCGAATGGCTCCGGGAAATCCACCACCATGCGGATGATCGCCGGACTCGACCAACCCACTGCCGGACGGGTCACCGTGAACGGCGGCGACTACCGGAGCTGCGCCGCTCCGATGACCGAACTCGGGGTACTCCTCGAAGCCAGGGCGGTGCACACCGGTCGGTCCGCCCGCAATCACTTGCTCGCCCTGGCCCAGACCAACGGCATCCGGTCGAGCCGGGTCGACGACGTCATCGACTTCGTCGGCCTGCGCGACGTCGCCGGCAAGCGGGTCGGCGGGTTCTCCCTCGGCATGGGTCAACGACTGGGTGTCGCATCCGCGCTGCTGGGCAACCCGCAGACCGTGGTTCTGGACGAACCCGTGAACGGCCTCGACCCCGAAGGGGTCCGGTGGATGCGCACCATGCTCAAAGACCTCGCCGCCGACGGCCACACCGTGTTCGTCTCATCGCACCTGATGAGCGAAATGGCCCAAACCGCAACACGTCTGGTCGTCATCGGCCGCGGCCGCCTGATCGCCGACACCACGGTCGACGAATTCGTTGCCCTGGCCTCGAACCATTCCGTCATCGTCCGCAGCCCGGAAGCGGCTCGGCTCCGTGACCTCCTCCTCGGCCCGGACATCACCGTCACCACCGACATCCGCCAACCCGACGTCCTGGGGGTCGACGGCCTGACCGCCGAACATATCGGCACCATCGCCTGGCAGAACCAGCTACCCGTCTTCGAACTCACCGTCCAACAGACCTCCCTGGAAGAAGCATTCATGACACTGACCAACGACGCCGTCGAATACCGCTCCACGGAGATCCCGCCCATCCAGATCACCGACACCGCGACGATGACGCCATGACCGACACACTGGCCCGCACATCGGCAACCAGCTTGGCTTCCACCGGTCTGCGGGTGACGTTGCCGCGGGTCGTGCTGTCCGAGTGGACGAAGTTCCGATCCCTGCGGTCCACCGTTTACACGCTGCTGGCCGCCGTGGCCTTCATGATCGGTCTCGGCGCCCTGATCACGGCCGTCACCGCGAATCAACCCGGCGGTCTGAAACCGGGGCAATCCCCGATCTCGACGTCGCTGTCCGGCATCTTCTTCGCGCAGCTGGCCATCGGTGTCCTGGGAGTGCTGCTGATCACCGGCGAGTACAGCACCGGCATGATCCGTTCCTCCCTAACGGTGGTGCCAGGCCGATTGCCGATGTTGGCTGGCAAAACCGCTGTATTCGGCGGCGTGGTATTCCTGACCATGTTGATCGCCAGTTTCTCGGCGTTCTTCGTAGGCCAAGCACTACTGCACCGGCAGCAGCTGGACGCGTCCCTGTCCGACCCGGGTGCTCTTCGTGCCGTCGTCGGCGCAGCGTTGTACGTCACCGTTGCTGGAATAGCCGCTCTGGCCTTGGGGGCGTTGCTGCGGAACACCGCCGCCGCGATCACCACGTTCGTCGCGGTGTTCTTCGTGATCCCAACCGTGACGCTCCTGCTACCCGCATCGTTGACGGACCACTTCGTGCAGTACTTGCCGTCCAACCTCGGCGGAGCGTTGACCGGCGACACCTCCGGGTTGGCCCATGCCCTGGCACCCTGGACCGGATTCGCCGTGCTATGCGGATACGCGGCGGTCCTGATCAGCTTCGCCGGCTGGCGGCTCTGCCGCACCGATGCCTGACCCACGCCCGACCAGGTTGCGTAGAGCCCCGGGGCTACCGGAAACGGCGATTGCGTCAGCGGTTCCCGCTACGAGGCGTGAGCTTGTCGTTACGAGGCGTTGTCGGTCGTGTGTCGATGCGTGTCATGGTCGTCTGGTGGTGCCCATCGGCGGGCCAGGAGCACGATGCCCCATGGGCCGATGGCCCACCCCGGCCAGAATCCAAGGGGCCGGCCCTGGGCCAGTGATGTGGTGAGCCATAGGACGACGCAGATCGCGCCGGTCAACGCCCACGGTGTCCATGGTGTTCGTCGTGTCCGGCCGGGCGGGCGAGCCGCTTCGTCGTGGGATCGAGGTTCGGCCGGCAGGTCGGCCACTAGGTCCGTGGCGTCGGCTCGGGTGCGGGCGGCGTACACGGCATCGAGTCGATCCTCATATTCAGCCATGGTCAGCCGGCCCTTCGCGAAGTGCTGGCCGAGAAGGCTGGCCACGTGCTCACGTTCGGCGTCGCCGATGCGCATGTGGGGGCGCTCTGGTGGCATGGCTCTGCTCCTTACCGGGTGCGGTCAGTGGCGGGTTTGTAAGGCGCGGGCCGAGAGCGTCCCAGCGGCGGCGAGTATCCCGGTCAGGAGCAGCAGATCGAGCAATCGTGGTGCGGCGCCGAGCCATGGTTGTTGGATCGCCCGGACGGCGAAGGTCAGGGGTAGAACGTCGGACAGGTGACGCATGCCGGCGCTCATCACGCCTGGGGGCGGGCCGGCGCCGCAGAGCAGCCACATCGGGAAGAACAGCAGCATCCCTACCGCTTGGGCGGCTCGGGCGGTCCGGATCAGACTTCCGATAAAAAAACCGATCGATTGGAATGTCAGGGTCGCGAGCACGAACGCGCCGGCAACCGGACCACTCGCGCGTGGGAGTGCGGCGCCGAAGATGGTTGCTGCGGCCACGACGAGGACGATGCTGCTGATCGCGGCCATCACCAGGCCGGTGACCAGGTGCGATCCGATGACCACCCAGCTCGGAACACCGGATGCCTGGAAGCGGCGCAGGACACCGCGTTCGCGGTAGGTGGCCAGGTGCACGGGCAGGGCGATCAGGCCGATGGCGCCGATGACGACGCCGATGTAGGTGGCGAGGTAGTAGTTGGCGGGCTGGTGGCCGCCGAAGCCGGGATCGTTGGGCTTGAAGCTGCCGATCAGCACGACCAGTAGCACGATCGGGAACGCGAGGGTGAAGATCAGCGAGAACGGCTCGCGGGTGAACAGTTTGAGCTCGACCCAGGTCAGCTTGCGCAGTGCACGCATCAGATCCCACCTCGGCGGGTTCGGGCGGTTAGTTGCATGTAGGCGTCCTCGAGGGTGGGCTGCTCGACCCGGAGGTCCACCGGCACGATCCCGTGATCGACCAGCGCGGAGGCGACCAGCGCGAGCACCGCTCCGTCGCCGCGAATCTGGACGTGCTGCCCGCGACGGGTCAGCTCCCGGACACCGTGGATCGCCAAAAGCCAGGACACGTCGGCCGCCTGGGTGCTGAACCGGATCCGGATCCCCGACGACGCCTGGGCGATCAGTCCTTGCGGGGTCCCCTGGGCAACGACCCGACCGTGGTCGATCACGGCGAGGCGGTCACACAGCTGCTCGGCTTCATCCATGTAGTGCGTCACGAGTACGACGGTCGCGCCGTCGTCGCGGATCTCTCGAATCAACTCCCAGGCCACCCGCCGTCCTGCCGGGTCCAGGCCCTGGGTGAGCTCATCGAGGAACACGATTTGCGGCGCGCCGAGCAGGGCCAGCGCGACGAACAGCCGCTGGGCCTGGCCGCCGGACAGATCGGCGAACGAGCTGTTGCGTTTATCAGCCAAACCCCAGCGTTCGAGCAGAACCGGCCACCGAGCGCCGTGCGGGGTCATCGACGCGAACAGGTCCAGGGCCTCCCAGACCTTCAAACGGTCCGGCAACGCCGAGGACTGCAACTGCGATCCGACCCGCCGCCGCAGCTCCCGCCTGTCCCGTCCAGCGTCCAGGCCGAGCACCCGAACGAGGCCACTGTCAGCTCTGCGCAAGCCTTGCGCGCATTCGACGGTCGTGGTCTTACCGGCGCCGTTGGGGCCCAGGATCCCGAAGATCTCACCGGCCGCGACCGAGAAGGACACATCCTGCACGGCAACCTGGCCGCCGTAGGCCTTGCGCAGATGTTCGACCTGGACCGCAACCGTCTCAGAAGCCGTTGGCAGCGGCTTGGGAGTTGCCGGTCGCTTCGGCCCGGTGGCGTCCCGAACGGAAATGCTGCGTCGTGGTTTGCGCGCCGCCGGCGACGCTGAGGCGTGGGTCACGTCTTCAGCCAATTCCCTGGACGCTCTGGCGTCCAACAGCGATGTCGCCCGATTGACAACCGCTGGTTGTGAGCGACGATGGGGTTCATGGACCTGGACAGCACCCTGCTGCGGGCGTTTGTCGCGGTCGCTGACCAGTTGCACTTCGGTCACGCCGCGCGCGGTCTATTCATCAGCCAGCAGGCCCTGTCCAAACGGATCGCCCGGCTGGAGTCGATCCTGGGGATCCGGCTGCTCGACCGAGGCCGCGGCGGTGTCACCCTGACCGGCGCCGGGCAGCGCCTGCTGCCCGAGGCACGAACGGCCGTGGATGCCATCGATGCCGCCGCAGCAGCGGTCAGACGCTGCCCGGCCGCGCTCACCGTGGACGTGCTCGATGAACACCTGTCGATGTTGCCGCGGGTACGTGCGGTCAGCAAGTCTGATCCGCACCTGCACCTGTCGGCGGTGATGCGCCACGACGCACGCAACGCCGTCGCCATGTTGCGTAACGGCGATGCCGACATCGCACTCGGCCGGCCCGGCGACGTGGGCACACCCTGGCCGGCCGACATCCATGCCCGCGCGGTGCTGGCCGAGCCGATCCGGCTGCTGATCCCTTCCGGCCACGCACTCGACCGGACCACCAGCGTCACACTCGCAGACCTGGCCGGGCACCCCCTGTGGTTCCCAAGCGCAGGGGCCCCCACCGAGTGGACCGATCTGCTCACCGAACTCACCCGCACGTTCGGCCTGCCCGTGGACCAAACCGGTTCGACGTTGGGCTTCGACCACTGGCTCGAACACGTCGCCGACGGATCAGCGGCACCATCACTTGTCGGCACGGGAATGGAATTGCCATCCGGGCTGCCGATCTCCAGCGTGCCCATCATCAACCCGACCCCGGTGTTTTACTGGTGGGCCATGTGGCGACGACGACTCCCCGCGGACCTGGTCACCCAGTTCCTTACCGCCCTCGACGCGGCCCTCATCGACATCGAACTCGGAGACCGGACCAACCTGTGGATGCCACAACGGGACAGACAGTTCCAGAGCTGACCCGCAAACCACGCCCGGCTACATCACGGTTGACGATCCGGGACAGCTCACGGACCTGGCCGCACTGAGGGGCCCAACCACACGTCTAGCCCCGAATTTTCTTCCGGCCGTTGACCCGAGGGGCAGCGCCCGGATCGCCGCGGCATGAGACTCGTTGAGGGAAAACCCAGCGAAGAGGCAAGCCTGCGGTTGACCAACCACGTGACCACGTCGTGGGTGCAGCCGGCGGCATCCGTGCGGATCAGCGCCGACTTCCCAGGCCGCGGCGGCAGGTTCAACTGCACCAACGCTTGACGCAGGACGGTGATGTGATCGGCGGCGGTGTTGGACCCGGCGTTACCCCGCCGCAGCAACCCGGCGACCGGCTCACCGGTCCCGCCGGCCTGATCATCGATCAACGCCATCAACGGGTGAAACCCGAACCCGCGCTTGACGTGGCTGCGGCAAACTCCTTCTTCGAGGGGGCCGTGACCAACGTGGCGTCCAGATCCACGATCAGCGGCGCGTCCATGCTGCGCCGGATGATCCGGGACCGCAGCCCTCGCCCGTTGGGTGTGCCGTCGATCTGGGGTGACACTCGTTGAGCTCAGGCTGGAACCAGTCCGAGTTGACGGAGGAGTGCCATTTCGTCGAGCCGACCCCAGCGTTCGACGATTTTGCCGTGCCCGATCCGGAACATCTGCATTCCCTGCAGGATCAGGGTCTGGCCGGTCGCCGGAACACCCATCAGATTTCCGCGATGCGTGCCGCTCGCGGTGAACCGCTCGACCACGATGTCTCCTTCGGCGACCAACTCGTCCACGACGCTGTGCCAGTCCGGCAGCGCTTCCCGGAACATGGCTGCTGCCTGCCGTATACCCTCACGACCCTCAGCCGCACCGCGGAACGGGGCATCGTGATTGACCATGTCGACTGCCAGGTACCGGTCCACGGCCTCGAGGTCTCCGTGGGTGAAGAGCTCCTGGATGAACGCGGCAACGAGCTGCTTGTTTGCGGCGATCTGGTTGTTATTCATGCGTTGAGCCTGTGATCAACCTGGGCCGGCCGCCATCCCACAAATGTGGGGTTCCGCGGGTCCCGCATCCGGCAGGATACTGAAGGTATGACCCGGAAGGCCGCCGTGGTGCACGCGGAGCGAGAGCTGCTCCGGCAATGCCACCGGGGCCTGGCCACCGCAGAGCTGCAATCTCAACTCATCGGAAAGCTACGGCAGCTGATGTCGGTGGATGCCGTTTTCTTCGCCACCGCAGACCCGCAGACCCTGCTGTTCACCGGCGCGGTTGTCGAAGAACCCCTCGGGGCCGCGACCAGCCTGTTCATGGCCAACGAGTTCAGCGGTCACGATGTGAACAGATTCAGTGCCCTGGCGACGTCCAGCGCACACGTGGCAACCCTCGACGTCTCGACCAGGAGTGACAGAGGTGCCAGTGTGCGCTCGCGCGACATCATGACTCCGATGGGACTGGGAGACGAACTTCGAGCCGCGCTGGTCGCCGACGGTCAGTGCTGGGGCTACCTGTGCCTGCACCGCGCCGACAGCCCGCTCGGATTCAGCCCGTCGGAGGTCGCCAGCATCGCGCGTGTCGGCCCCCACATCGCCTCCGGGCTCCGCCACGCCCAGCTCCTCCACCAGCACGCCGCCGACCAGCGCACGACCCGGCCTGGGGTTGTCCTGCTCGCCAAGGACCTGACCGTCGTGGCCATCTCGGCTGAGGCGGAGGAGCTGTTGTCGCTCATCGGTGATCATCACCGCCGGGCCCTCCCCCTCCCGTTAGCCGTCTACACCGTGGCGACAGCCCTCAACGCCATCCACTCCGCCACCACGGACATGGCCCAGCTGCCCAGCACGCGAGTGCACGCCAGCACCGGAGACTGGATCCAACTGCACGCTTCCCGGCTAGCAAGCGCCACCGGCGACGACCAGATCGCCGTCGTCGTCGAATTGATCCACGCGCGCGCGACCCTCCCGTTGATGCTGTCCGCGTACCGGCTCAGCCCCCGCGAAGCACAAGTCACCCAACTCGTACTTCGGGGGGCATCGACCCGCGTCATCGTCGACACGCTGCACATTTCCCCCAACACCGTCCAAGACCACCTCAAGACCGTCTTCGCCAAGACCGGCGTCAACAGCCGCCGAGAACTGGTCGCCCACATCAGCGCGCACACTGCCGCCGAAACCACCGAGCAGAAGTCGCGCTGATCCGCCCCTCACCTTTCCCACTGGGCGGTGGAGCTCCCTTTCACCGGTCTGACCGGCGCGGCACTGGCCCGACCCTGCGATCCCGGGCCAGGAACTGGCCCGCCGCCGCACCCTGAAGTCTGTTGTTGACAGGGCTACCTGTTGGTGACAGGCTACGTGGATGACCAAGTCTGTGCTGGGTCGGGGTGGCGAGCGCCGGCAGGCGGCGGTTCGGGAGGTGCTCGACACGGCATGGACACAGATGGAGCAGCACGGGGTAGCCGCGCTGAGCCTGCGGGAGTTGGCCCGGACACTTGATATCCGTCCGCAGTCCCTGGCGCACTACTTCCCGACAAAGTCTGCGTTGCTCGACGCACTGTTCCGGGACGGCTTCGCCGAACTCGACCGGGATCTGCGCGGTGCGGGTGGCAACAACCCCGACGAGGCGCTGATCGCAGGGGTCCAGACCGTGCTCGCGTTCTGCGTGGCCAGCCCGGCCCGGTATCACCTCATGCTGCAACGCACCGTGCCAGGATTCACGCCCACCGACACATCACACGAAGTCGCCCTGGCTGCACTGGGCCACCTGCTGAATCGGCTCCACGCCGCGGGCGTCAACGACCCCGCCAATGTCGACGTCTTCCGGGGAATGGTCAACGGTCTCGTCGCCGAACAGATCGCCAACGACCCCGGCGGACGCCGATTCATCGATCGGGCCGAACACGCCGTGCGGTTGTTCCTCGCCGGCGTCGCCGCCACCTCACCCAACCCGACCACCATAGAGAAAGCGAGATCCGATGGCCGTACTCGGAATACATCACGTTCTGCTGACCGTACGCGATCTGCAACAGTCAGCGACGTTCTATAGCGACCTGCTCGGCCTGCGAAAGATCAAAGACATCCCAGACGACGGCGTCGCCGGGGCGAAGGTGCTGTACGCGCTGCCCGACGGCCGCTTGGTAGGGCTGGTCCAACACCAGGCCACTCCCGACCACCCGTTCGACGAAACCAACACCGGACTCGACCACCTGGCCCTCAGTGCGCCCGTCAGCGAACTTCCGGAGTGGGAACGCCGCTTTGACCAAGCCGGAGTCGAGCACTCCCCACCCGCCGAGTCCGCGCTCGGAGACACCCTCATCGTCCTGCGCGACCCCGACCACATCCAACTGCAGATCTACGGAATCAACCCACCCGAATGAACCCAATGATGGGGCCTCAGGCACCAACCGCGTTGAGCGCGTGAACCAACCTGACCGGTCCCGCCCTGAGCGATTGCCGATGGAAAAGTCGGCACCCTTCGCGGGCACTAGCAGCCCAGTGTCCGGCTTCTTCCGCCCGATGTCCTGGCCCGTCTGGCCGGGCCGTCGCCGGGCTCTCGGACATGCGGGCGGCATCATGTTCGCCTCGATCCGCGGCGGCCATAATTGGAGGGTGAACGCTGCTGACCGGTTCGTTGCGGCGTTGCCTGCGGACGGCGTTGCCGCCGCGGAGGCGGAATTGGCGCCGGACGTTGTGATGCTCAACCCGGGATCGGACGAGCCGGTGGTGGGCCGAGAGTCAGGTGCTGGTGCGCTTCGCGCCGTGGATTGCGCGTGCGATGAGTTCGGATCCCCACCTCCTCGTGGGACTCGATCAGCGTCGCGAATTCACTGTGTGGGCTGGTCTTTGAGGCCCGAGTCGGCGACACAACGCTGCGTGGGGGTCGATCTCGTCGAAAGCGATGAGTCGCTGGACAAGATCGTCAGCCTCACGGTGCTGGTCCGGCCCCTCGGCGGGCTGATGGCACTCAGCGCACCCATGTCCGGCGGCCGGTAGTCCCCATGGGTGTCACCGTCGAGCAGGCGCGCCGCTTGGCGTTGGCGCTGCCGCAGGTCACCGAGCAGGATCACCACGGCATGGCCTCGTTCCGGGTCCACAGCAAGATTTTCGCGACCGTGCCCGACGACGAGCATCTGCGAATTATGGTCGACGAAGCCGAAATCCGCGCCGCTGTCTTCGCGAACCCCGCGGTCTTCCACGAGTTCTACTGGGGCAAGCGGCTGGCCTGTCTCGTCGTTGACCTGTCGGGCGCAAGCCTCGACCATCTGCGCGAGCTGTTCACCGAAGCGTGGCTGCGCAAGGCCCCGGCATCTCTCGTGCAACAGCTATCTGATCGTCCGAAGCCGACCCGCCACTGAGCCGCCCATCTTGCTGACCGATCCCGGCGCGGGACGCACGGAGCGAGCGGCAGGGGAGTCGCGGACTCATCACGGTCTGGCTTGGGATGGCGAGCGTCGTTCATCGACGACGGGCGGGGCCGGTGGCCGGCACCTCCGCACGGATGACCCAGCGCCACTTGGCGATCTTGTGATCGCGGACGAACCCGGTGCATGCCGGCGGTGAAGATGCACCCGATCCGCCACACCGGAAGGGTCCTGGGCCGTCAGCTCGTACGTCTTTTTGTTTTCGATGTTCGGCAGCTCGGCAGGTGTTCCGTACTGACACCAGCCCACACGCCGGTGATCGGCGTACACCAGGATCTGGTGGACAGTTCCGGCCATCGAGTGTGCCCGGCGTTGACAGGCAAGTAATTACTTGCATAGAGTGGTGTCCGTGGGCGACGTCTTCAAGGCCTTGGCCGACCCCACCAGGCGAGCGATCCTCGATGAACTCTCCGAGCGTGACGACCAGACGCTGTTCGAGCTTTGTGCACGCCTGATCAGCAAGCACGATGTCGCATCATCCAGGCAAGCGGTCACTCAGCATCTGGACCTGCTGGAGGACGCCGGCCTGGTGAAGACCCGGCGCGAGGGCCGGTACAAGTTCCATCGACTCGACCAAAAGTTACTGGAGCGGCTGACGGACCGCTGGCTCCAGCACCCCCCAGGAGGAACCGTGAAAATTACCGTGACGAGTGTCCTGGTTGACGACCAGGCCAAGGCCCTCACGTTCTACACAGACATCCTTGGCTTCCAGAAGAAGAACGACATTCCACTCGGCGAGCACCGTTGGCTTACTGTCGTTTCGCCCGCGGCTCCCGATGGAGTGGAACTCCTGCTTGAGCCCGACGAGCATCCCGCCGCCAAGCCGTTCAAGGCAGCGCTTGTCCAGGACGGCATTCCCGCCACGTCCTTCGGTGTCGACGACGTGGAAGCTGAATACGAGCGCCTACGCGCCCTCGGCGTCCGCTTCACGCAGAAGCCGACGGAAATGGGCCCCGTCATCACCGCCGTCCTCGACGACACATGCGGCAACCTCATCCAAATCGCGCAGCAAACGCCGTAGGGGATCGGCACGCGGGACTCATAAGTGAGACTGTTGGGAATAGTGGATCCACGTCCGTGGGTTACGGCGCTTTGGTGACAGCAAAATGTAGCGACTGGGCGGCCCGCCGGCGCAGCCGAGCGGTGCAGCTCCCGAATCCGGCGGCCCTCGGGTCGACCGACGCCCGTGGCGGTGCCGCCGTGCCGCATGGTGGCGTGTTCCGCTGCGAGGTTCCCGGCGGGAAAGCCGCAGACCAAGGCGACCCTTCCGTCCTCGTCGGGATACCGCTCGATCCGCCGTGTCCTGAGACTACGCCGGACGGGTCGAGACCGTTCGCTACGCCACCGGGTCGACGTCGCCGCCTCCGCGGCGACCGGCCTCAGTTATGCTGTTCGACAACAGGTTTCGCGGCGTCGAGATTGCGCATTTCGGAATCCATCGACTTCCTGGCTGAGGTGCCCATGAATTTCTTCAGCCCGGACGGCTCGGCTCGCCCGTCGAATTCAACCGAACCCTCACCATCCCAACCCCGTCGAGGTCGCGGTTGAGTTGGCCAGCATTAACCCCAAGCCAGCGCGTAGGGTGCGGATCGTGAGGGCTGCGGTGCGGACCAGGTACGGGCCTCCGGAGGTGGTCCGGCTGAGCGACGTGCCGGCCCCGGTTCCGGGTCCCAAGGAGTTGCGGGTCGCGGTCCATGCGACGACGGTGAACCGCACCGACTGCGGGACCCTCGCGGCGAAACCGTTCTTCATCCGGGCGCTCACGGGACTCGTCCGTCCGCGGGCGACGATCCTGGGCAACGAGTTCGCGGGCCTCGTCGAGGCCGTCGGCCCTGGGGTGACACGATTCTCGGAGGGCGACCGGGTGTTCGGCTACTGCCCGAGGTTCGGGGCACACGCCGAGCTGGTGTGCGTTCCCGAGCATGGCATGGTGGCGCCCATCCCGTCGGGCCTGTCCTTCGGTGAGGTTGCGCCGGGTATCGAGGGCGCCCACTATGCGTTGTCCATCATCAGGAAGGCCGGCATCCGCGGCGGCCAGGACGTGCTGGTCTACGGGGCGACGGGCGCGATTGGAAGCGCGGCGGTCCAGCTGCTCGTCGACATCGGCGCGAAGGTGACGGCGGTGTGCGGCACCGCGGGTATCGAGTTGGTCCGGGGGCTGGGCGCCGACCGGGTCATCGACCGCGAGACGGTGGACTTCACTCAGGACGACCAGCGCTACGACGCCGTCGTCGACGCGGTCGGGAAGAGTTCATTCCGACGGGTCAGACCGTTGCTCAAGCCTGGCGGACTATTCCTGACGACCGATCTCGGTCCCTGGTCCCAGAACCTGGTTCTGCCGGTGGCAACACGGCTCGGGCGTGGTCGCCGGGTCATGCTTCCTTTCCCTATCGAGACCCAGGAGATCGTCGAGTACTTGCGCGAACGCATCGCCGATGGACGGTTCCGCCCGGTGATCGACAGGCACTTCCGCCTGGAGCAGATCGTTGATGCCTACCGGTACGTCCAGACCGGGAACAAGGTCGGCAACGTCGTCATCACCGTCCGGTGACCCAAGCAAACCGAGGTGGGACCACTGGCCGTCCACTGATTCGTCTGTCGCCGTTGCGAGCGGGTCGGCGGCACGTTCAGCGCGGCAAGACTATGCCCGAGCTCTTCGCTGCGGGAGTGGCCTTGGCTCCAGACCCTTACCTCGCAGTCGGGCCTCTTGGCTCGACCCCGGATACTCGGGTTGTCGGTCTTGGGCGTCCATGCACGGATTGCCGTACTCGGCTTCACTCCTATCCGACGGACGCGTTCGCTGGGTCCGCGCTATGCACCGTCGTGGCCCTCGCGCAGGGAATAGATCATGCTCTGCAGAATCCTCCTCGCGCGTGACTGCTCGGTCTCGTTCATGCCGGCCAGCATTCTGACCTCGACGGAGCGGACCGCGACGGTCGCCTTTGCCAGGCTTCGCCGCCCGCGTGGCGTGAGCCGCGTGGGAAGAACCTTCCCGACGGGTGCCTGTGCAGGCCTGGTCACGTGGCCGTCTCGTTCCAGGGCCTGAAGCAGCACGTTCATTGACTGCCGGGTCACGAACGCGCCCCGCGCGAGCTCGGAGTTCGACAAGCCCGGTCGTTGAGCCAGCAGCTCAAGGCAGGAGTAGTGGGTCACGCTCATCCCCAGCGGACGCAGCACCTCCTCCATGGCTGTGCGCAGCGCGCTCGACGCCTGTTTGAGGAGGTAGCCCAGCGACGTCTGCACATCGACACCGGCTTGACTCATGTCAGCATTCTGACATACGTTCTCGGGTGTCAGGAACCTGACAATAGGAAGGAGCACCAGCATGCCCGCCACCGGACCCGACTTCATCTCGTTGCAAGCGCGCGACCTGGAGGCTTCGCAGGCGTTCTACGAGCAGTACCTCGGCCTCGTCCGCTCGCAGGCCGGACCCCCGCACGCTGTCGTCTTCGAGACCAAGCCGATCGCGTTCGCACTCCGCGACGTCGTTCCCGGCACGGACCTCGCATCCGTCGCGCAGCCCGGCATCGGCGCCGCGATCTGGCTCCACGCCACAGACGTCCAGGCCATTCACGATGCGCTCGTCGCCGACGGTCACACGATCGTCTCCGCACCGATCGACGGACCCTTCGGTCGGACATTCACCTTCGCCGATCCCGACGGCTACCAGGTCACACTCCACGACCGCGCCTGATCACCCCAACGCCACCGAAGATGACCACGTCCGCGACGCCTCGAGCCACGGCCGGATCGATCTCCAACGGCATCTCTGTGTCCGCCACGGGTCGGTGGCGAAGTGCCGTTTCCAGGGACAGCCCGGCCCGCCAGGCGCAATCCCACAGGTGGATCGCTGATTGAGTCCCTCCGGCGGCGTGACTTTGCGTAGCGGCTGTCGAGGCCGGCGTGCCCCCCGGTGTTGCCGCCCGGCTTGGCGGGCACTGACATGAAACGGTTCCTGCGGCGCCCGGACGCAGCAGCTACCCAGGCCCGGCCGGTTCAAACTGTTGCCGACCGGGCCGACAATCATTCGCCGACCGTTGGAAAAAGCAGAATGATGATTCACGGTCGACCGAAGTCGGTAGCCCGCGGCATTGAGCCCGACGCTCCTGGCGATTGACAGACTGCAAAACCAAGACCTGATTTCCGCAGCCACACCCGTGTGGGCGGCTCGACCGAGCCGCAGGATGGCTGAAGTGCGCGACGTGGCGACATGCCAAGGCCGGTGTGTTTACCGTGGGCGCAAGGCATGCCATGAGGCCAACCGCCGCTGCCGTCGTTGCGCAACTCATCGCGAAAACTCGCGACGCCGATCACCCCGGCGACCTGGACGTGACACTGCTGGCAGTGACCACCTCGATGGTCGAACTCGGGCTGGACGACATGGCCGGAATCACCGAACGGCACGGCCAGGCGGAGTTTTCACCACCGCCCCCACTGAAGATGCGGTGCGCCAGGCCGAGCGAGGTCCGTGAACACGCTGGCAACCGTAACGATCCGCTCGAAAGCTAGCTGAATGTGAGGCTGGTAGCGGCAGGTTCTATCTGAGGGAACAAGCGATTTCTCAGGAGTTGAAAAACGCCCCTTATCGGGGCCGTTTTTGTCGTCTGTGGTACATTCATCTTATGATATCGCTGGAAGAAATTGTTCGAGCTGTCGAGGCCTCTTCGGGGCTATTATGATTCCGGATTTGCCCGAGAGACGCCTCTACTGCTATGCCAGTTTCAACATGCCCAAAGCTTGGGTGGATATCAAGAATTCATTCGACGAAAAGATTCCGGGCGGAAGTTTTGAGGTCGATCTGACTGGCAAGCCGGCAGTTACTAACCAGCTTAAGTAGCCACTTATGATTCGTGTTGATCAACTTACTCCATCTAATGCGCAGCGGGTCGCTTATCTGGTGCGTGAGTATATGATTCTGACCGAGATTGAACGCGGGAATAATGCCGTTAACGAGAAAGGGTTGCCTCCGACGCTGGTCGATGAATGCGACCACATTCGCGAAGTGTATTCGCCTCCGAATGCATTCTTCTTGATTCATGATACGGGGCGGGATTTGGGCGGTGTGGGGCTTAAGGTGATAGACGGCGGAAAGTCGGCTGAGGTTTGTCGACTTTATATCCGGGATGAGGCCCGTGGGCTTGGGTTGGGCAGTAAGTTGATGGCGAGATGCTTGAAGTACGCTGCTGAAAACGACATCGATCACTTGGTTTTGGATATTTTGCCATCACGGACAAAAGTAATCGCTTGGTACGAGAAGCTGGGCTTTGAGCCAATTGAGCCGTATGCGAATCTACCAGTCCCAATGATTTATCTGGGGCGAGATGTGAACGCTCGCAAAACAAAGTAAGTTGGAACTTCGTCCGCTCTGGCCCACCAACAAAGGCGATGGGCGCGCTTAACCTTTACAAGCTGCATGTCCAGAGAAGCAAGCACTTCTGCGCGGTCGCGGAGGGCCATTCACCGCTGCTGGTCCGCGGGCGGAAGTGGTGAACCGCGGGGTCCTCGCCGGACACTTGAGCAAGCCCATCCGTAGCCTTGCCGAGTGGACTGGAATCTGAACGCCTGCGCGCGCCGGGGTCACGCGACCTATGCGCCGGACGATGCAGCGCTGGCCGGTCGGTTGCATGCGAGTACACCGTCCGGCGAGGCGTGGCGGTGCCTGCGGTGTGAGGGGTACGTGGTGGGCCCGGCGAAGGGTTCCGGCCCGGCCGACCTCGCGCCGGAGATCCCGCGCGGACGGTTGCTGCGCGATCGGCGGATCATGCGGCTGCTCGCGGTCGAGCGCGGGATCCGCGGCGTAGGGCTGATCGGTCTGTCGGTCCTGGTGTACGCGTTTCGTGGGTCCAAGGACTCGTTGGGCCAATCGTTTTACCGCGACCTTCCTCTGCTGCGGCCGTTGGCGGACCAGATCGGCTGGAACATTGACAACTCGAAGATCATCCGCGGGATCGACGCGGTGTTCGCACTGACCTCGCTCACTCTGACCTGGATCGCGATCGGCCTGCTCTGCTACGCAGCGATCATGTTCGTCGAGGCGGTCGGGCTGTGGATGATCAAGCGTTGGGGCGAGTACTTCTCGGTGGTGGCGACCAGCGTCTTCCTGCCGTGGGAGATCTACGAGATCGTCGACCGGGTCACCTGGCTCCGGCTGGTGCTCCTGCTGATCAACATTGCGGCGGTGGTGTGGTTGGTCTGGTCCAAACGGCTGTTCGGAGTTCGCGGCGGCCTTGCCGCTTACCGGGCGGAACACCATGCGGCGAGTGTTCTTGCGGTGGAACGGGCGGCGCTCGCTGCGGCCGGCTGACGGTCAGTGATCTGATTCCACGACAACCCGAACTTGTCGGCGTCCTGTAAGGCATCTCCAACATCGGCATGGCAGTGGGGTCCACCATGCTCAGTCGGATGGTTCACCACGGCCTTCTTCTACAACCCGTGACCCCGGACGTCGGCAGGAGGGCCGTGCGGCGCTTCGGGGTCGGCACCATCGCCTACCCGACTGCCATGGTGCTTGGCCTGCTCTGGCCGCCGCTGCCCGGTCGCGGATCGGCGCGCGGCGACGGCTTCCGGCGATGGGACGTGACGCATTGCGATGGGCGGGAGATCGAAGTGGTCGTTGCTGGTGTGCAGGAGCTTCCAGCCGGCGGCGCCGAACCCGACCGCTGTGAGTCCCCAGCCCACCAGGTCGAGCGGATGGTTCCCGGTCATCGCCGACACCAGGTGCATCGGCTGGCTGATGGTGAGCGCGACGGCGAACGTCCAGTGCACGGCGCGGGACCGCCATAGAGCGACGCCCAGGATCACGGTGCCGATGAGATGCCCGAAGACGAACACGCTACCGAGAACAACCGATTGCGGGGTGGCTTGAGCGGCCGACGCGACCTGGTAGCCAAGCTGGCGGTCGATGGCTCCATTGGACGTTGCGTAGGTGATCAGGTCGGCCAGCGATCCGCCCGCGACCAGAGCGGCGAATCCGAGAAACGCGAGGACGGTGCCGATCGTGGTCAGTAACGGCGCGCGCCGCCGGCTGACCCAGGCGACCGCGAGTACCCCGGTCGCAACCATTGGCGCCAGGAATGGACCGAGCCAGATCGCGGCGTTCTGGAATCCCGGGTTCGCCAGGAGTTTGTCGAAGACCACGTCTGGTTCGTCGGGGGTGTTGTAGGGCAACAGGAACCGGAAGATCGCGATGGCCGCGGCCGCGATCGGTGCGGTGATCGCGAGCAGGATCCGCCATCCGGTGCGGGCGTCACGATGCGGCCGGTTGATGCTGGATGTGCGAGTGGTCATGATGTACTCGTCCGCAGTGATTGGGTCGGAATGGGCGGTTCCTCGTCGTCAGTCGGCTCGGGCGGTGCATTCTCCGAGGCAAGGTCGAAGGAGTCGTTGGAGGTGCGTAGCAGCGCGATGCTTGCTCCGACGCAGCCAACCGCGGTCAATAACCAACCGGCTCCGGCCCCGGCGTTGCCGCCGGGAATCAACAAGTGCGCCGGGCCGGAAATGGCCAGCACCACTCCCAGCCACCTTGGTGCGAGATGGCTGCGCCACAGTGCGATGCCCAGCAGGACAAGGCTGACCGCCTGCCCGATCACGAAGATGGGCACGCCGATCTGCCCACCGGGGTGTACGGCGATCGCTTCGCTGACGCCGACTATCTGCGAGCCCGCGAGTTGATGGGTCACCCCGATGAATGCGAGCAGGTCGGTGCCTGCCCCGGTGCCGGCCTCGGCGAAGGCGACGATGCCGATGACGCCGCCGGTGAGGCTCAACCAGGGCGCGCTGCGCCGACTGCTCCAAGCGACGGCAATCACCGCCGGGACCGCGAACATGATGAAGATCAGCGAGAGCCATAACGCCGACTGCATGCGTTCCGGGTGCTCGGCGATGCTGGAAATCTGTGCGCGCAGCTCGGCCCGGAGATCGAACGGCAGGACCCACATGTTCGCGGTGAGAGCGAGGAACGGCAGGGGTGCGACGAGTGCGAGCACGCACCTCCAGAACGAACGGACGTCCCGCATCCGAGCGTCTGGACTGGCAGTGATTGAGGTGAAGGGGGTCTCGTCCATCACACAGCAACCCGGGCGGGGCGTCCGCGCAAGGCGGGCACGACGAGGGCGACACCGACGACGGTGATAGCGATCCCGGCTGCGGCCACAGCCTGCGACCCGGCGGGAACACCATCGGAAGTGAATGCGGGCACCGCGCTCAGCGCCGACACCGCCTGCAGGGTGACTAGGGCGATCAGCGACGCTCGGTTTCCGCGCCAGGCGAGCACGGCGAGCACCAGTCCGGCGATGCCGAGAAACGTCATCACCGCCGCAATTGCCGTCGGTGGGTGCTCGCCGTCCGTGGTCAGAATGCTCGGCACATTGCTCAGGGACATCAGGCCCAGGATGACAATCCCGATCCGCGCTGAGGTCTTCATGATTTCCTCCTGTGACGCCCGCGGACGATCCGCTCCGCGTCTGGGTATACCGTCGTCCCATGGGCGGTTGTGGCGCATCGAGGCGGCCACCCGGATGTTCTCCGTACTGGTACGGACCCAATCGGCGCGACTTGTCCGTAGCCTTGTCCCATGACCTGGGCGCGTTCGCTCGCAGGTATCGTCACCGCCGTCGCGGCCCTGCTCATCGCAGGCACCGTCGGTTTGCTGTTGCTGTTGCCGTTCGAATTGGCGGCCACCCGATATTTCGGAGTGAGTATTGTGCTGGGCCTGCCGTCCCTGATGTTGGGCTGGGTGTTGCTGCGCAAGGAGTCTCGCAATCTGGTTGGCCCGATACTTTGCCTGCTTGGGTTGCTGCCATTGATGTTGGCGTTCACCGACACCTACACCGCCGTGGTCACTGCGCAGCCCGGTTTATTGCCGGTCTCCGATTTGTTGGTCACCCTCAATCAGGGCGACTGGATGTTGCTGTACGTGCCGCCGGCGCTGCTGATGCTCTATTTCCCGAACGGTCGCCTACCGAGCCGCCGGTGGCGACCGGTGGTGGCCGGGCTGCTCATCGTTCCGGTGCTGTTCGACGTTCTTGCCGGGATGGCTGCGGAACCATTCCCCGCGCCCTACATCGATTCCCGGCATGTGCTCGGCACGCTCGACGACCCGGTTCTGATAGTTGACGACCACTCCGCTGTTGGTCGGTCTGCTGGCATTGCTCGTGCTGAGCGCCGCGTCAATTGTGGTGCGATACCGGAGTAATGCCGACGTCGTGCAGCGTGCGCAACTGAAATGGTTGGCACTTGGCGCGTCGGCGTTGCCCGCCACCCTGTTGTTGTGCTGGGCCAGCTATCTGCTGCTGGATCGATCCGATCTGGTACTGGTTGGCCTCGCGGCCGTGGCCGTCATTATTCCGGCCGCGACCGCCGTCGCGATCCTCCGTTACGACCTGTTCGACGTCGACCGCGCGGTGAGCTCGGCGGTGACCTACGGACTGGTCACCGCCGCGCTACTGGCGGTGTTCACCGCTATCGGTTGTTGGTCGGCGTTTCGGTGGGCGGAAGCTCTGCCTTCGCCGCGGCCGCCGCCACCGCGATCTGCGCGGCGGCATTGATGCCGCTGAAGACCCGGGTCCAGCGCCGGGTCGATCGGCTGCTCTACCCACTGCGGCAGCGCACCCTCGCTGCCATCGCCGATCTCCGGGACCGGACGCACGTCGGGCTTGCCCAACCGGAGGAACTGCAACCGGTGCTTCGCGCGGCGCTCGGCCGAGCCCGACCTGATCGTCGGATACCGGATACCGGGACGGACCGACCTCGTCGACGCGCACGGCTCGACGCGTCGAATCGGCCGCCGGCCGCGGTGCGCCGGTCGAGCTGGGCGGAATCGAGATCGGAGTGCTGTCCGGTGCTTCTCGGACGACCGCCGAGCTCCTCGCCGAGGTGGCCACCGCGTCGGCGCTGCTGGTCGAGGTCGTCCGGCTGCGGGTCGTGGTGCTGACCGCGCTGCGTGAGGCCGAGACCAGCCGGGCGCGTCTGCAGCGGGCCGGCTACCAGGAACGCGAACGACTCGAGCGCGACCTGCACGACGGCGCGCAGCAACGGCTGGTCTCCCTCGGCATGGCGATCCGGCTCGCCCAACGCCACCTGAACGACGGCACCGTCGATGTCGACGGCCTTCTCGACCAGATCCGTCGCGGAGACTCGCTACCGCGGTCGCGGAACTCCGCCGGATCGCGCACGGTCTACGGCCGAGCTGTCTGGACGACGGACTCGGACCCGCGCTGATCAGCCTGGCGAGCACCGCCCCGATACCGGTCGAGCCTCGACGTGCGGACCGACCGTGTTACCGGATGACGTCGCGACCACCGTGTACTTCGTCGCCAGCGAAGCGGTCACGAACGCGGTCAAGCACGCGGACGCCCAGCGAATCGACCTGGAGGTTGCGCACGCCGACGGCGGGCTGACGCGTGCGGATCCGGGACGACGGGTGCGGCGGCGCCGATCTCCAGGGTGGAACCGGGCTGACGGGCATGGTCGACCGGGTCGCCGCGGCCGGCGGGTCCCTGTCCCTGGTCAGCCCGCCCGGCGCCGGGACGCTGATCGAGGCGGTGCTGCCGTGCGCATCGTGATCGGCGAGGACTCGGTGCTGTTCCGGGAGGGTCTGGCGGCGCTGCTCGCAGACTCCGGTCACGACATCGTCGCCAAGGCGGATGACGCGCCCGGTGTCCGTGCAGGCAGTCGACGCGCAGCAACCCGACCTGGTGATCATCGACGTGCGGATGCCGCCCGACCACACCGACGACGGCGCCCGGGCAGCCCGGGAGATCCGCGCCCGAGAACCCGGAACTCGGCATTGTTCTGCTCTCGCAACACATCGAGACCCGGCACTCGGTCGAACTCGTCACCGGCGGGCGATTCGGTTACCTCCTCAAGGACCGCATCCTCGACGTCGACGACTTTCTCGACGCGCTGCGGCGGGTCGCCCGCGGCGGATCGGCGCTCGACCCGGAAGTGGTCTCCCGACTCATCGAGGGGCAGCGGCACACCGGCCCGCTGAACAGCCTCACCAAGCGAGAACGTGACGTGCTCGCCCTGATGGCCGAGGGACGCACCAACATCGGCATCGCCCGGCGACTGTGGCTCACCGACCGCACCGTTGAAACCCACGTCGGGAGCATCCTGGCCAAGCTGGGACTTGCCGGCACCGACGAAGACCACCGGAGGGTGATGGCCGTCTTGACCTACCTCCGGCAGGAGACCCTGACCTGATCCGGTAAGTGGTCAGCCAGCGGCGCGTGTCTTGAACACGACCAGAGCCGGCAAAGCATTGACAACCGAGACAGGATCGATTATTCGCATCGTTCGCCGGTTCGGGCGAATCCACCCGTAGGCCTCCGGTCTGCGCGCATCCCGTGCCGTTCCCGATCGTCGCTCAGCACGGGAGGACGATCAACGATCGGCGGCCGGGCGCAGCCCGAGCGGACAAATGTCCTCTGAATCGCTGGCGATGTGGCGCGGGCCCGCGTCTGGGCGAAAGCAATCAACCCGGCGTCGACGGCGTCGCTGCGGCCGGCTTGCCCCAACAGCCCCCCGCCTGCCCAAGCTCTCGTCGACTGCGGTGACCTCGACCGACTTGAGGAGGCGAGCGAGGACGACGATGCACCGTTGGGGTCCAGCGGGCAAGCCGGGCAGCCTGCACCGGCTGCCCTGGACCAGTCAGCTCACCGACCTCGCATGCCCGACCGGTGATCGCCACGAGCATGGCCTCCGCCGGTCCCGAAACCTCTGGCCCTGCGTCGTCCGTCCAGTTACTCGGCCGTGCACCGAAGTCTGTCTGGCACTCCGCATCCAGGACCCACCGACCACGCCCTCAGCCGATGGATCTGGGCATTGCCGAAATCCGTCGCGACAGGTCGATCATCGTTCTTGTGGGCATGGTCTATGACGCGCTGATGAAGAACACGGTCCTTGCGTGCCTAGGCCTATCAAGGGGTGAGCCGGACGGCCGACGGCCACCGCCCGCCGGCTGGGCCGAACGCGGGCGGGAGCCGGGGACCGTCGGTGTGTGACAGCAGTGACCGGGCGCTGCGGCGCATCGCCGGCCGGGGACAGAGTCGGCGCCTCAGGACGGGGTGAACCGGATGCTGGCGATGACCGGCTCGGCGGCCTTGGCGAACGCGGATTGGTGTTGGGAGTCGCCGATCGTGCTGACCTCGATCGCCGACAGGCCGCCGTTCCAGGTGAACAGGTAGAGCCGCATCCCGATTGTCTCGCCGGTCGAGGTGATGGCCCCGATCGCGTGGTTGAAGAAATCGGTGTCTCCCGGGCCGCCGATCAGGATCGGGATCACCCGGACGTCCCCGTCGACGCAGGGCCAACTGGTGATCCCGGGCTTGGCACGCAGGTCGACCATCAGCGCGGACAGCCCGCCCACAGACGTCGATCGTGGACCGCTGACGGCGACGCCGGGCAGGCCGCGCAGCCAGCTGACGTACGCCTCTGGGGTCGTGCCGGCCTTCGGGTCCACGTCGTCCGAGCAGTCCTGCACCGCGCCCGAGACCCGCTGGTAGACCGCCAGATAGTCGGCGGTGGGGTCCGAGCCTGTGGTGGTCAGCAGGTACTGGCCGGCCAGGTCCTGGGCGTTGGTCCAGCCGTGCGGAACGCTGTAGCCGAACTCCGGGGTCATCGCACGGGTGAAGTGCTCGCCGGCGGTGAGCTCGCCGAGGCAGCCGCCGCCCTCGGGGAAGGTGCATGGGGTCGTGGCGGGTGGCGGCGCGAAGTCGGCCCCGGCGGGCGGACCGTCGTGGGCGACGGCGTCCACCTCGTCGGCCTGCACGACCGCGGGGAAGATCCGCACGTCGGCGACAGTGCCCAGCCAGAAGTCCGAGGGCTTGCCCTGCGACTGCGCGCGGCCGATGGTGATCGGGCCGTGCGCGGCGAACGGCACGCCCGAGACCACGTCGGCGGCCTTCACGCCATTGACGTACAGCGTTGCGGTGACCAGCGTGGCGTCCCACACCCCCGCCAGGTGGACCCAGGTCCCTGCGGTGACGTTGCTGGGGGCGGACTCCGCCCGGTTGGTCACAGCCTGCTTGCCGTTGGCGTCCTTCGCCTTGAGGACGAAGGACCAGGCGTTGTTGCTTCGACCCAGGAAGAACGACCCAGCGACATCGCCGAGCTGGCCAACCGCGGTGGCGAACGCGCCGATCCCCGGATCGGCGCGAACCCAGGCGGTCACGGTGAAGTCCGCACTCGGGTCGAGGTCCACGGGTTCGGTGGTCACCGCGCCGCCCTGGCCGTCGAAGGTGGCACCTTCGGCGGACCAGGCCGCGCCGCTCTCCGGCTTCAGGGCCACGTCACCGGCCGTCGGCGTGCCATCGCCCCGCAGCGGCCAGGCCAGGGCCGGGGCCGGAACGTCGGCTCCTGGCGAGGTCGTCGCCGTGGAGGTGGTCGTCGGGGACGTCGTCGCCGCGGACGAGGGGGTGGAGATCGGTGCGGATGCGGGCGAGGACGGCCGGTCGGTGATCGGCACCGCAGAGGACGTGCCGGCCGACGAGGACATCCGGGCTCGGCCGACGAGGTCGGCGAAGTCGGCGAGGCGGCGGCGGCCGACGGATTGCTGGCCGTCGGCGGGGTGTCCGTCGTGGGCTGCGGGCCCGCAGTGGAGGACGGCGAGGAGCAGGCAGCCGCGGTCGCGGCCACGGCGAGCGCGGTCATGACGGCGACGGCAACGACGATGGGGCGCCGCCGGCGGTGCGGGGTGGTGGTCATGGAGCCCACCCTGGACAAGCGGGGTATCGGCTCCGCCCGCAGGCGGTATCGGTCCGGTATCGGCCGCTTCGTCGGTCGTTGACGGCCGTCGGGACGGATACCGACAATGCGGAGGTGAACGTCGAGGTCCTCGGGCCGGTCCGGATCGACGGCGCCGCGGTGAGCCCGCGCGAGCGGGCGCTACTGGCGGCGCTCGCGATCCGGCGCGGGGAGGTCGTCTCGGCCGAGGAACTGGCGCACGCGGTCTGGGTGGAGCGGCCGCCCACCAGCTGGCGCAAGCAGATTCACATCACCGTCGGTCTGCTGCGACGGAGTCTCGGCGCCGACCGGATCGAGACCGTGGGGTCGGGCTACGCGCTGCGGCTGGCCGACGACGAGCTGGACGCGGCTCGGTTCGAGTCGCTCCTGGACACGGCGCGGCGGCACACCGTGCTCGGCGAGGCAGAGCGAGCCGTGGTGAGCTTCGACGGCGCGCTGGCGCTGTGGCGGGGCACTCCGTACGCGGACCTGCCGGACTGGCCGCCCGGGGTGGACGAGGCGGGCCGGCTCGGCGAGATGCGTGACGCGGCGGAGGAGGAGCTGGTGGCGGCCCGGCTGGCGAGCGGGCTGCACCGCAGCGTGGTCCCCGACGCGCAGCGGCTGGTGCGAGCCAACCCGACCCGCGAGCGGCGCTGGTCCATGCTGGCCACCGCGCTCTACCGCTGCGGGCGGCAGGCCGACGCGCTCGGCGGCGCTGCGGGAGGCCCGGCACCGGCTGCTCGACGAGTTCGGCCTGGAGCCCGGACGTGAGCTGGCCGACCTGGAGGCGGCGATCCTGCGCCAGGATCCCGCCCTGGAAGCGGCCGCCGAACCCGAACCGGCGCGCGCCGACTGCCCGTACCACGGCCTCGGCGCATTCGACGTCACCGATGCCGACGACTTCTTCGGCCGCGAGACCGAGGTCGCCCAGGTGCTTGACCGGCTGGCCGCTCGCCGGTTCATCGTGCTGACCGGACCGTCGGGATGCGGCAAGTCCTCGCTGATGCGCGCAGGCGCGATCCCGGCGCTGCGGGCCAGGGGACTTCCCGTCACCGTGCTCACTCCCTCCTCCGGCGGCATCGACGCGGTCCGCGGCGCCGCACAGGCAGCACGCGGGGTCGTCGCTGTCGACCAGTTCGAGGAGCTGTTCCACCTCGGACTGGACCGGGTCGCGGTGGATGCCTTCGGCCGCGCGCTCACCGCGTTCGCCGACGCCGGTGGCACCGTGCTGATCGCGGTCCGCAGCGATGCCCTGGACCGGTGCACCACGCTGGCCGGCATTTCAGAGCTGCTCAGCCAATGCATCCAGTTCGTCGGACCGATGACCGAGCTCGGGTTGCGGTCGGCGATCGAGGAGCCGGCACGGCTGGCCGGGCTACCGTTGGAACACGGGCTGACCGAGCTGATCTTGCGCGACCTCGACGGCCGGCCGGCCGCGCTGCCGCACATGTCACACGCCCTGGTGCAGACCTGGGCACGCCGGGAGGGCTCGGTGCTGACCGTCGCCGGGTACCAGGCCTCGGGCGGCATCTCCGGAGCGATCGCGCAATCCGCCGAGACGCTGTACCAGCAGCTCGATCCGGGCCAGCGGGAGCTGTGCCGCTCGACCCTGCTGCGCCTGGTCGGCGTGGACGGCGACGGGGTGGCGGTACGACGGCGCACCCTGGTCGGGCCGCTTCGCGAGAACGCTGGGCGCGACGAGGTGCTCGCCCGGCTCACCAGGGCCCGACTGGTGATCACCGAGGAGCGGTCCGTGGCGATCGCCCACGAGTCGCTGGCCACCGCCTGGCCCCGGCTGCGCGGCTGGCTGGAGGACGACCTGGACGGCGCCCGGATCATGCGCGGGCTGACGATCGCGGCCGAGGACTGGGCCTTCCACGGCGAGTCGGGCTCGGACCTCTACCGGGGCGCGCGGCTGCAGGCGGCGCTGGAGTGGCGGGAACGCACCCAGCCTGACCTGACCGGGATCGAGGGCCGGTTCCTGGCCGCCTCCGCGGCCCGGGAGCGCAGCGAGCTGGACGCCGTCGCCGAGCAGGCCCGCACCGAACGCCGGCGTAACCGGCGGCTGCGCGGGCTGCTGTCCGCGGTCGCGGCACTGCTGGCGCTGTCGCTGGTCGCCGGCGTGGCGGTCCTGGTCGCGGAGCGCCGCACCGCGCAGGCAGCCACCCAGGCGGCCGCGGCCCGGGACGACGCCCGGATCAGCTCGCTGATGGCGACCTCGGTCGCGCTGCGGTCGTCCCAGCGGGACCTCGCGGCACTGCTGGCCGCCGAGATCTACAGGCGCTGGCCCGACGACCCCCGCGCCCGCAACGCACTGATGTCGACCCTCACCGCGGCCGGCGGGTTCCTGGGCACCCGTTACCTGCCGGGCGCGACGTGGATCGTCGGCGCGGCCACCCCGGACCGTCGGTCGGTGGTCCTTGCCGGCAACGACGGCACCGCGGGCATCTACGACGCGGCGACGCTGACCCTGCGACACCGGCTGCCCGTGTCGCGACCGGCCGCCGTTGAGCCGGATTCGCGACCAGAGGTCGCGGTGTCCGGGGACGGCCGGACCGCCGTCATCGGCTACCGCCTGCGGCCCGCCGACCCGGACCGGGAGGGACCGGCGCAGCTCACCGTCGTCGACGTGGCGACCGGAGCGGTCCGTCGCGACGCGGTTCCGCTGCCGTTCCTGCGGGCATTGGCCGTGTCGCCGGATGGCTCACAGGCAGTGGTCACCGGCTTCGGAGGTGGGTATGGGCTGGTCGACCTGGTCACCGGGCGGATCACGGAGGCCACCGCCGACCCGCACGTGCTGTCGGCCGGTTACGCCCCGGACGGGCGCCCGGTGGTCAGCCGGGTCGGCGGGGCGCTGGAGGTGGCAGGCCGCCCACTGGCCACCGTCGATCCGGGCGCGGTCGGCGCCTCGCTCGCCGTCGCCGGAAACCTGGTGATCACCACCGGGGACCACCTCATCGCCGCGGTCGACTTGGCCGGCGGGCGGGTGGTGTGGTCGGCGCAGTTCGACGTATCCCAGCCTGCGCCGTGCCGATTCCTTGCGGCGTCCGCCCGGGCCGGAGCGGTGTTCTGCGGCGACCAGTTCGGCCGGGTACAGCGCCGCGACCTGGAATCGGGCCGGGTCACCGGCGCGCTGGACCGGCAGAACGGAGCGGTCGGGCCCCTGGCGGTATCCGCGGACGGCACGACGCTGACCGCCGTCGGCGGCGAGGTCGCCGGGGTGTCCCGGTGGCGGCTGGACGGCGCCGGGCTGATCACCCGCCTGATCGCCAGCGGCCAGGTCGCCGCGGACGGCTTCGGCGGCGCGACCGACCACATCGTCACTGCGACCCGGCCGGCGAACGCTGTCACTGGGATGAGCTCGACGAGTTCCGGGTCTGGAACACGAACAGCGACACCGAGGTCACCACGACTCCGATCCGGGCCCAGGGTGTGGGCTGGGTCGGCACCGGGCTGCTCGCCGGATTTTTCACCGACACCGAACGGATCGAGTACCTGGAGGTGGCCACCGGCCGCCGGTACGTCGGGCTCGACCCGATCGGCGGACGACGCCAGGAGCCTCTTCCCGAGTCCCTCCGGCCGGCGGATCTACGTCACCTTCACCGACGGGCGGGTCCGGGCCGTCGACCCGGCCGACGGCAGGTTCGTCGGCCCGGTGCTGAGGGTCGACGGGGAGCCCACCTCGGTGTCTTCGAGCCCCGACGACCGGCTGGTCGCGGTGGCCCACGTCAGCGGCCCGAGCTTCGGCACGGTGGTATTCGACGCCGTCACCGGCGCAGTGGTCGCCCGGAGTCCGTCCGGCGCGCTGATCGTGGCGCTAGCGCCGAACGGCGACCTGTACGCGGCGACCCTGACCGGCACCATCACCCGCTACGGGATGCCGGGCATGACCGAGTTGGGCAGCCTGCCGGGCTCCCGCGGCGAGATCAACTCGCTGCAGTTGAGCGTCGACGGATCCCTGCTGGCGGCCACCGCCAACGACTCGACGGTGAGCCTGTATGACACTGCCACCGGTCAGCGCTTGGGTGACCCGATCGCCAGCGACGCGCCGTTCATGATCCCGGGCTTCCTCAAGCCGGACGGCACCGAGCTACTGGTCGACGTGGCCGGTGGGGTGGCGGCCTGGGACCTCGACCCGCAGCACCAGCTCGCGGCGGTCTGCACCATTGCCGGCCGGCAGCTCACCGCCGCCGAGTGGCAGACATACCTCACCGACCTCGGCCCGTACCGCGACACCTGTTGAGCCGGCATGGTTGTGGAGGTGGCCGAGATCATCGGCTGCCACCCACACAATCCGGCGGCGCATCGCCGAAGGTCAGCTAATCGGGTACCGCATGGGCGGCCGGCTTGCACTGCACGGTGACCAGATCGCCGGCCGAGATACCGCCTCTCTATGTGGCGAGGATCAGTTGGACGTTTTGCGCGGGCCCGGTACGCGGCTCATGGGGGCTTCGGAACGGTCGTCGATGCCCCTCACTCGTCGACGTCAGGGAGTGAACCGAGCGGATTTGGCGTCCGGCTCTGCGATCAGGCTTCCGTCAGCGTCCAGCCTTGATCGCATTTCGAACTGGTCATCGCCACCGCGAACCGTTTGCCCACGGCGGTAGCGGGAACAAAGAACTTCGCCCTCCCGACGCCGGCGATCGGAGCTCCGTCCGACTTCCACTTGGGTACGCAAGTCTGGCCGTGGGTGTTCCCACACGGGCACGGGCACGGCAGCGGGCGTTGAGTCGCCAGGTCGCACCGCCGGTTCCAGGCCTCAGGCGGTAACCATTTCCAGTTGGCGTTGGAGGCCCATTTCGTCGAGTCGGCCCCAGCGCTCGACGATCTTGTCATTTTCGATACGGAAGATGTTGATGCCTTGAAGTGTGATGGTTCTCCCGGTGCCGGGGACGCCCATCAGCTCGTTTCGGTGGGTGCCGCTGGCGGTGAACCTTTCGACCACGATGTCGTTCTCGGCGATCAACTGGTCCAGGTCACTGTGCCAGTCTGGCAGTGCGGCCCGGAACATGACGGCCGCTCTGCCGCATGCCCGCGGCGTCTTTTGGTGCGCCGGGGAACGGCGGGTCGTGGTTCATAAAGGTCGGCGCCAGATATTGATCGACGGCATGTAGGTCTCCGTCGCTGAACAGTGCCTGAATGAACTCTTCGACCAAGTGCTTGTTGGCGGTGGTGTGATCGGTTGTCATGTTCGAATGGTGGAGGGCCTGGGCTGCCATGAACATCCCAACTAGTTGGGGGGTCGGTGGTGCGATCGGGGCGCACACTGAGGTGGTGTCGGTGAGGACTGGGGCAGGCAGAGCGGAGCTGGACCTGATCCGATGCTGTCACAGCGGGCTGGGCGTCGATGTCCTGCAGGGGCGGGTTTTGAGCCTGTTGCGGCGGTTGGTGTCCTTCGATGCCGCCTTCTTTGCGACTGCGGATCCGCAGACGTTGTTGTTCACCGGTGTGTACACCGAGGATCCGCTGGGCACGGCCGCGCAGCTGTTGTTGGACAATGAGCTCGGCGCGAGCGATGTGAACAGGTTCGCCTCACTGGCGGTCTCGCACACGCTGGTGGCCTCGCTGGACCGGGCGACCGGCGGCGACCGCTGGGCCAGTGATCGGTTCCGCGACATCCTCAGACCGCTCGGCCTGGGCGATGAGCTCCGCGCGGCTCTCATGGTCGCCGGGCAGTGTTGGGGATACTTGTGTCTACATCGCGCAGATCACCCCTTGGGATTCTCCGGACCCGAGGTCGCTCTGGTCGGCCGCCTCGGCCCTCATATCGCATTCGGTCTGCGACAGGCACTGTTGGTCAACGGATCCGGAGAGATGTCCGTGGCGCGGACCCCCGGCGTGCTGGTGTTGGACGACGACTTGGCGCTGGTGGCGAGCACTGAGCAGGCACAGCATCTGCTGGCCTTGATCGTGGAGCGTCGACCGGCAGCTCTGGAGCTTCCGTTCGCGGTCACAGCGTCGCCGCGGCGCTCAGGGCGGTCGAAGGGGGCCACGCGGCGCCCGGGTCGGTGCCCAGCACCCTGGTGCGCGCGAGAACGGGCGAATGGTTTCGGTTGCATGCGTCCCGACTGTCCGGACCATCGGGCGAGCGTCGAATTGGCGTGGTGGTCGAACCCGTCGAGGCTCGAGCGACCGCGCCGCTGCTGCTGTTGGCGCACGGTTCGTCTCCGCGCGAGGCCCAGGTTGCGACCCTGGTTCTTCGCGGGGCGGCGACGACGGTCATCGCGGACACGCTCCACATCACCGCCAACACCGTGCAGGACCACCTCAAGACTGTCTTCGACAAGACCGGTGTCCACAGTCGCCGCGACCTTGTCGGCCACATCCTTGGGCAACATTCCCCGTGAAGCGGTGACGAGGACATGACGGTCGGGCCGCGCGAAGCCGCACGATCGACCCGCTGATGTGCTCCGGACACGACAACACCCCGACCGGCCCGAAGGCGGGCCGGGGCCTTACCTCTCGGCGTGGGTGTCGGTTCGGAGGTGCGGAGCGCGCCGGCCTGTAGTTGTCGTCGACCTGGAGATAGCGGTACACCGTGGACCTGCTGGCCGCTGACCGGGCCTTGACTGGGTGCGCTCGACGAGAAGTTCGCGCTCCATCGCGGCGAGGGCTCCGAGGATAGTGAAGATCAGCCGGCCGCGGGCGTCGTCGTGTCGATGCCAAGGTTGAGGATGGTCAGCCCGATACCGCGTTGCTCCAGTTCGTCGAGCAGGCGTCCGAGGTCATCGGCGTCGCGGCCAAGCCGGGGGCGGTCCTTGCGGTTGACCAATCCAACCGGGCGCGGGCACAAGGCGCACCCCAGCAAGCGGTGGTCAACGGATGGGTTGCGCGCGATCTGCTGGAAGTCATAGCCCGGCAGGGCGCAGCTCCAGAGCTCGAGTTAGACAAGGGTCCGGCCGCACTCTTGGGCTTCGGGTGCGGAACGCGCCGACGATCGGGTCCAACCCCGGCGCAGATCCGGGACACCGGTGGCGGCGCACGCGTGCGCGTGTAGCAACTGGGCTCTCAGTCGACCGGGATCAATCAGATGACGTCATGTCACCCGCGTCATGACTGCGTACCGAAGAACTCTTCAGGGGTAGGTGCCGGAACATTGGAAGGAGTGGCCTCGCATCCTTGATCGCCTGGGCCTTAACCAAGATATGGACGAGTCGACAGACACTACGAAGCGTCACACGTACCCCAAATGCGGGACGGAACGAAGCCGCAATGAGGGGCCGTACCTCGTCCTGAACGCCATGACCGAATACGGGCGCGCATCCTGCGGCGCCCAGTACGAGCGCTGGAAGCGGTCGCTGCGCGCAGGGCTGAGGCGGATGGCCTCGGCGAGACTCCGGGGCGAACGCGAGAACGTGCGTGAGCGGGACCATACGTCCTTCGACGCTGTTGGGTCGGCACCGCTCTCACTGCTCAGAAGGTGCGTCGGCGCACGCCGGCGTGTAGGTCTTTAGCGTGACCTCCGCCATGCATGACCTTGCGCCTGTGGTGGAGATCGACGCCCGGCTCACCGAGATCGAGCGCAGCGTGGACCTGCTGCTCAACATCACGCCGGTCAATGCAGCGGAGGCGTGGGCGGACTTCGGACGTGGCGACTTCGTGACGGCGCCGACTCTGCGGCTTCGGCCGCTCGAGTTCGAGCCGGACCTGCTCCGCCGTGACCTCTACGGCCTCGAGATCGAGAACGTCGCTGACCCTGCGCTGCACACGCTGTTCCGGGCGAAGCGCGACGAGATCGCACGGCAGATCACGGTGTTGGAAGATCGGGACACCTCACGGTTCGTCTTCGGGTCGTTGCAGCTCTACGGAGGGACCTCGCTGTCCCTGACGACCATTGCCCGGGAGCTCCTCGAGATCATCCCGGCCCGGGCACCCAACTCCGAGAGCGTCACCGCCGGCGCGTTCGCGGAAGCGGCTCGTGCGGAGTTCAATCGATACCGTGCCGTATATCCGGACTTCCCGGTGCACATCGACGTCCGCGAGGACATCTCCGAGTTGATGGTGTCGTTTGGCCGGCTGCTCATCCCCGAAGCCGCTGCTGTCAGGGCGGACCGCGTCGAGCCCTTGCTGCACCACGAGGTCGGCACCCACGTGGTCACCTATCAGAACGGCACCAGGCAACCACTGAGGCTGCTCACGATCGGGCTGCCCGGCTACGACGAGACCCAAGAGGGCCTGGCCGTGCTCGCCGAGTACGTCGTCGGCGGATTGGATCCACGACGCTTGCGGGTGCTCGCAGCGCGCGTGTTGGCCGTCGACGAGATGCTCGACGGTGCCGGCTTCCTGGAGATCTTCGAATCATTGCGGACCGAACATCGGCTACCGCCGCGCACCGCGTGGTCCATCGCGATCCGGGTTGTCGTCGGTGGTGGCTCCGTCAAGGATGCGATCTACCTGCGTGGCATCACGCGCCTCCTGGAGTTCCTCGCAGAGGGCGGCAACCTCGATGTGCTGTTCATCGGCAAGTTCGCGCTGGATCACATCCCCTTGATCCAGGACCTTCTCGACCGTGACGTGCTCGTGGCACCGTGGGTCCGTCCACGGTGGCTTGACGTGCCCGGTGCTCAAGACCGACTGGACAGACTGCGCGCGGGCGCGTCGGTGATCGACCTCTACGAAGGAGCTGTATCGACATGAGGATTGCCTTCCTTGTCAACGACGTCGCGACGGAGGTGGACGAGTACACGACGACGCGGCTGGCGAGGGCCGCGGCCCAGGGCGGCCACCAGGTTTGGTACGTCGGGGTCGGGGACGTCGAGCTGGGCGAGAGCGATGGGCAGCTCGTGGCCCGGGCTCATGCTGCGCACCTGCACAGACTCGACACCCTCGAAAGCTTCATGGAGCGCATCAAGGCGGGCGACGCCGAACGCGTCGCCATGGACGAGCTCGATGCCTTGTTCCTACGCAACGAGTCGATCGACGATCTGCAGGAGCGGCCGTGGGCCAGTCCACTGGGTGTCGTCTTCGGCCAGATGCTCAAGGCTCGGGGCGTGACGGTGGTGAACGACCCGATGTCCCTCGTTCGCGCCACGAGCAAGCTCTACCTGGAGGAGTTCCCCGAGAAGATCCGACCGCGATCCCTCATAACGCGCGACCCGGAAGCGATCGAGCGGTTTGTCGGCATGGTCGGACACTGCGTCGTCAAGCCGCTGTACGGGGCCAGAGGGCGGAACGTGTTCATGATCGAGGACCAGCAGGAAACCAACCTCGCGCAGATGACGGAGGCGGTGCTGCAGGACGGCTACGCGATCATCCAGGAGTTCGTCGACGGCGGGGAGAACGGTGACGCCCGGATCTTCTTGCTCGACGGGCACCTCCTCGAGCGCGACGGCAAGCCGGCCGCCTTCCGGCGCGTGCCCACGGGCAACGACCCCCGCGCCAACATCAGCGCAGGAGGCCGCTCGGTCCCACTCGACATCGGTGACGTGGAGCTGGGAATCATCGACGCGCTGAGCGACAAGCTAGTCGCCGACGGCATGTTCCTCGTCGGCATCGATGTGGTCGGCGACAAAGTGGTGGAGATCAATGCGGAGAGCCCGGGCGGCATGCAAAGCGTCGAGAGGCTCTACGATATCGATGTTTGCACCACCGTCATCGACGCGTTGGAAGGCCGCGCTGGCTTGATCCAGTAGAGCGAGTTCTCACGGCACGCGCCCGGACCGGGTGGCCCACCCGATCGGCGCGCGGACCGCTAGATCATGGGTTGGTGCACAGCGCTGAACCCACCGTGGGACTGCAGGATCCGCCAGATCCGCAGGTCTCGGCCGTCGGGGCGTTTCTCGTAGAAGCGCACGAAGTCGTCGGTGGCGACGCCAGTGCCGGTCACCCGCAGCGTGGCTGTTTTGTACTTGAGGGTGATGCTGCGTGGCCCGGTGAAGTCCCAGAGGCTGGACAGGACGGCGTGATCGATGCCGACGACCTGGTAGGGCTGTCCGGAGACAATTGCTTCTGCCATGACGACCTCGTTTCTGCGGTGCGAGAATGGTGCTGCCCCGCCGGGCACGGCCTCGCGGGCCGACGGTGGCCGGTGCCGTAGCGTTGGTTTTGGTTGGCGCACAGGAACTCTCGGCGGTGGAGATTTCCCGTGAGGTAGGGAGGCCGACCGTTTCTGTCACGGCGGAATCGTGACAACCGATGTGTCGGCCGGCACCGGGTCGCCTCCGAGGCCCTCTTGGATGCCTGCCGTCGGCCGATCGATCAGGACGCGGATGGAATCGGGTGGCATGTCACACAGGTCGGCGATGTCCTCGACCGGAACCTCCTCAGCACCGAGTCTGCGGATGCTCGCGGCCAGCGCAGAACGTGCGGCGTCCTTTTCGGCCTTCTCTGTGACGAGAGCGTTGTCGATGAGCTGTTGCGCAGCCGCGGTGGCATCGGCACGACGCCTGGAGGCACCGTGGAGTGCATCTCGGGCCGCCAGCGCGGCCTCTGCTGCACTTGGGAGGTGATCGGGCTCAGTCATGTGCCGACCCCGTCTCCCGGTGCGAACATCGGCCACCGGTGTGAGACATGGCGCTTGTCGGTCCTGCGCCGGTCGCGAGGGCCGGCGAGCCTGCGACGACCACGAGCAGCGAATCGATTGCCCGCGCATGTGGGACGGTCATCGGCAGATCTCCGTCCGGTCGGATGTACCTGCCATACTGGTCCCGGTGCCCGGCCGAACGAAACCTGAAACCCTTTTGAGCAACACCATTGCGGACCCAGCGATCACGATCGTCTGCACCCATCCTCATGTTCCACTCCTCCGCAAAATGGGCTTCGATCAACGGTGCGGCCGCCCGATCCTGATGTGCGTCACGGTCGCATATGAAGACCCTCTTGAGTCACCGGCATGACGCGAGCGGGATCGGACAGCACCTAACAACCCCACCGCTGCCGCGGAGCAAGGGTGAATTGCCCCATTCGGTTACCGGAGGGCTCGTTCGGTGCCGCCGCCTACGCGGCGATGTAGTCGCGGCGCAGGCGAGCCAGGGAACTAGGTGCCGCCGTCGGTTGGACGTCCGGTCTGTTCCCGAGCGTCGATCTGCGGGTGCGGTCAGGGCCTCGAGCTGGAGCAGACCCTCGTCCAGGTCCAACGCCGTGTGGACCGATTCCATCCGCATGCCCAGTTGCACCATGGGGAACGCGACTTCCGGGTTGATGCCGACGATGACGGTGCTCGCCGCGAAGAGTTGGCGTTCGCGATGGTGCGCAGGGTGTGGGAGGCGAAGGAGTCCAGCACGTCCAGAGCTGCGACGTCAATGATGACGCCGCGCGCCCGATGCCGGCCGACCTGATCGATCAGGTCGCGTTGGAAACGCCCCAGCTCACTGTCGTTCAGGGCGGTGTGGATCGGACGCGATCAGCTAGGAACCCGGCCGCAGGATTGAGACCAGCGGCGGCACCGCACAGGTTCCTGCGTGGTGTGGTGCACCACACCACGCAGGAACTCAGCTTAGTGTCCTAACCACCAAGAACATCGCTGACCGGATATGCGCTGATGAGCTTGGCCGCGCGGGACGGATTGACATTGCGGATATCAGCTTTTCGGATGGACCGATGCGCTGCACCCCCTCTGCGGGGCTTCACGCTCCGGGTGCGCCACCTACCAATCGAGGACCAAGCCCAGCTATGGGGCGATGGATCCTCGCTCAGGATAGGGCGGCTCTGCACATCCCTCAGCGGTGTTCTGGGTCTACGTCCGGCCGGGCCGGTCCTGTTCCCGCCGGCTGCCATTCGGCGTCGCCCGTCTCGTCACGGACCTCTACCTGCTCCTTGCGCACTTCGGCGGTCAGCTTCTGGTCCTGGGTGACCGTTTCCGTCGCCAGCCGTACCCGCTCGACCGGGACTGTCTTCGTCTCCACCACCGGGCGCTCCTCGTGCAACACGACTTCGTGTTCTGCCTCGGAGATCTCGACGCCGTCCAGTTCCTCCACGTTTTCGTCGGTGATGGGTTCTCGAACCAAACGGACCTCTTCATGGGAAACCGGAACAGTCACGCTCTGCTGCTCGGTCACCACGTACTTGCGCAACCGGGCCCGGCCGGTTTCTACCCGTTCTGTGCCGACTTTGAGCTGCTCCTCAGAGCGGGTCATCGAGTCGCCGGCCGTTGTCTCTGTGGCCGTTCCGCTGCGTGTCGGTACGTCCCCCTGAGACCCCGGCAAGGCACCGACGGTGTCGGAGCTGATCGACCGACCAAGGTCGAAGTCCGTGGTCATGTATCGGTTGTAGTACGAATAGAGCGCGTCTTGATCGTCGGCGTTCAGATGGCTCGTGTCCTCGATGTCCGGAGCGCTCTTCACGACCTCTTTGTCGAACGGCAGCACAAGATTCTCGCCGTCAAACGACGATTCCTGTAGCGGAGCGAAACTCTCCCGCAGCCCGAACAAGCCGGTATTGATCGTCACCCAGTCCGGCCGGCCGGTCGCATCGTTGACGTACACCTGACCCACCGACCCGATCTTGTCTCCCTGCAGATCCACGGCCTTGCGGCCGAGGAGGCTTTCCGGAGTGTGTGTTGTGGTCATGATTTCTCCCTAGTTTCTCGGCGCCCCTTGGGGCGATGCATGCGCGTCGTTGCTCTCTGTCGTCAGTTGCACGTCTGGTAGGCCGCTAGATGATTTCGCGCTTTGCAGCTGTTGTGGCCTACGAACCCCGGCAGGGTTGGATTTCGCAGCGGCCGATCGCGGCTTTGGCCAGGTCGGTCATGCAGTGAACCTCTGTCTCAACTCGATCAACGTCGTAACCGGTGTTCGTCGATTGCCACCGGCCCGGCACCGCAGCCGTCGGTGCCGGGCGGTGGTCCCGGGACCTGCCCGAGCGTCCCGAGCATTGGATTGAGAACGCTCACGAGCTGCGTGAGGATCCCGCTCGAACCTTCCGGGCCGTCCCACGACCCGGCGATCAATGGTCGCGACACCCAGTGCTGGCCGGACTTCATTGTGGCCGCGGCGTCGGTGACGGTTCCGGTGACCGTGCCCGCCGCGGACAGTTCGTCCTTGTGGACGGTGAACTACTGCAGCTGGAAAGGTCCCGCCATGCTGCCTCCGCGCAGCGGAGCACCTATCACTGCCGTCGGGCCGCCAAGCGCAGGTCGCTTGGCCGTCGCCGGACCTGCCAGGCCGATGACCCAGCAGCAAGGCCGTCGTGAGGCTGACCAGCGAGGCCAGCGCTCTTGCACCAACCTTCATGTTCAACTCCCTCCAATGACCCGGATCCCTGATCGACTGGTGCGCCGACCCGATGCTGCTGTGCTTCGCCGTCGCATATGAAGACCCTCCGGAGTCATCGACATGACGCGAGCCGGAGTCATCGACATGACGCGAGCGGGACGGGACAGCACTTCACAAGCCACGAATGCCGCGGAACATGGGCGAAACGGCCAATTCGGTTACCGGAGAGCTTCGTGGGCGCCCCACGCGGCGGGGTAGTCGCGGCGCAGCCGATCCAGGAACTCGTCACCGGGTAGCCGGCCGCCCGCCGGACGTCCGGTCTGTTCCCCGGCGTCCATCCGCCGGTGCAGTCAGGGCGTCGAGCCGCAGCAGACCCTCGTCCAGGTCCAGCGCCGTGTGTACCGATTCCATCCGCATCCCCAGTTGCACCATGGAGAACGCGACTTCCGGGTTGATGCCGACGATGACGGTGCTGGCGCCGCGCAGGGTGGCCGTCCGCGCGATGGTGCGCAGGGTGTGCGAGGCGAAGGAGTCCAGCACATCCAGAGCAGCGACATCGATGATCACCCCGCGCGCCCGGTACCGGCCGACCTGGGCGATCAGATCGCGTTGGAAACGCGTCAGTTCGCTGTCGTTCAGGGCGATGTGAATCGACGCGACCAGGTAGGCACCCGACCGCAGGATCGAGACCAAGGGCGGCCGCGGCTCTCCGATCTCACTATCGTTCAGCATCATCCGGCCCGATCACCTTGAAACCGAGAAAACGTTCCGCCTCTCCAATCCCCCACAGGGGGGCAGCCCGTGACGATCACCCCGCCGACAAGGTTGGAGGCGCCCACGGCCGGGACCACCGAGGTGAAGACCACTTGGCACCACCGATCTGAGCGTCTGCCTGCATCGCTCGCCCAGCGAGACGGACCGCCAACTTACGGTGACCGAACCATCACTGTGAGGCACTTACCCAGAAAGACTCATAGCCTTGAATCGCATGACGCGTGCCAGCTTCAAATGGGACACACCGCGCGAGGCGGACATTCTGCGGGGCCGGCCCGAGCCGCCGACTGCGCCGCGTCATGGACAGCGCTCACCAGAGTCATACGGTCGAAGGCCCTGCCGGGTGTCGGCGTCGCAGGGCGACGTGGCGGGCGGCCGAGTTCCGCTCGGTCACCGGATGCACGAATCGGCGCAGGAAAAGGAGATGACGGATGACTAATTCCCTGGAGGACCCGATCCAATCGGGTCCCGAGTACCGGATCACCGAAGTCGATGGGCGCAACCCGGGCAGGCTGGACGACTTCGCAGGCGAGAACACCTTCACCATCATCAAGGACGGTGTTCCGCACAGCGTCTTCGGGACAGGCACTCCGATGATCGACTCGATCCGCTTCTATCAGAAGGACTCCACACCAGTCGCTCGGGATCTCCGAGTCTGGAAGATCAACCAAGCCTCCGACGGAACGTTCCATGCGCGGCATGTCGCCGCATTTTGAGCGCACCGCTCGACCACGCCACCCACGACCGGTCCAGGCGATCGCCTGCCCTCCGCGAGGTCGGCCCAGCGTGTCCAGACCTGCCGAGCGCGTAACCTCCAAGCGCGTCTGCAGTGACGCTGCCACAGTCGGCGTTGTGAGCGGCAGCCCGGGTCGCTCTGCGGATCGTCAATCGTCGACGTTCTCTCCCGAAAGACCATGAACTGCGCGGTTTTTGATCAGAGTTAAGACCGGTCAGCGCAATGTCGCGGCCGAGATCGGCCTAGTGTGACCAGACCGCTTTCATCGGTGTTGCTTTCCACTTTTCGTGAGGTTTCGGAGATTGAATGTCCCGCAACGTTGTTGTCGCTGAATGCCCGGCAACACCATCGAACAGAGCGACTCGATGGCGCAATTCCACGAGTTGGCCAACCTTGCCTCGCGTGTGCATGC
Organism: uncultured Actinomycetota bacterium; assembly: GCA_963706185.1. GTDB lineage: Bacteria > Actinomycetota > Actinomycetes > Mycobacteriales > Nakamurellaceae > Nakamurella. Next base: position 208,644 of record CAVPLZ010000014.1, read on the forward strand.
CGAGTTCGACGCGCGGCTTGGCGCGCTCACTCGTCGATGAACAGCTGGCGGCCGTCGTTGCACTTGAGTTCGCCGACGCCAAGGTCTTGAGGTTGTGTCTGTGCTTACGGAACCAGCGGTCAAGCGGCGACTGACTGAGTTGTCAGCCGCCACAGCGGCCGTGTAGTCCCAACGTCTCGGCAGAGACCCGGCCAGCGCTGACCACGGAGGGCTGCACGGCGAAGCGTTACTGTCGCCACCATGTACTTCCTGGTTTGGGACCCAGCATCGCAGCTCGAGGCGGTCGAATTGCCGGCCAATATCGATGTCCTGCGCATCAAAGAAAACCTCAGCGATGGGTTGCCAGTGCTGATCCGCGGGACACATCATGGGCGCGAGGTCGAGGCCTACTTCGTACCCCGCGAGCATCCAGGCTGTCGCATAATCGGCCTAACCGAATACAACGAGCTTCCAAGTTCCATCTCGCCCTGACTTGCCTGCGAGGCGCTGCCCGTCTAATTCTCCGGCCAAGCCGGAAGCGTCGGGGTCTGCTGCACGGATGGGGTGACAACTGATCTGCATTGCTGGTTTCAGTGGGTGCTTTCCAGCATGATGATGGTTGCCGCCGTCCTGGCCGCGACAGCCGCCGCCGCCGCCGGCGCGCGCCGCGCTAGACGCCAACCGGTGCCGCGCGGGATGGTGTTCGACCATGACGCAACTCGATCCCCCGTCCCCGTCTTTACCGGGCTTCAGCGCAAACCCGCCGCCGCGCAGGGTGATGTGGAAGCTCGGCATACTCGTGCTGCTCCGGGTGACGCTGACCATCGCGGTGTTGATGACGGCCTATTACCTGGTACCAACAATCGGCGAGAGCCACGATTCAGACGTGCCCTGGCTGATCCTGTCGCTGGCCATATTCGGTGTCGTGGTCGGCGATCCAGCTACCCGCGATCATGAAGTCCAAATACCCGAACGTGCGCGCGATCGAGGCGCTCGCGGTGACCGTTCCATTGTTCCTGTTGATCTTCGCAAGGGTTTACCTCTCGAACTCCTTGGCCAACCCCGAAGCCTTTACCGTCCCGCTGGACCACAACAGTGCCCTGTACTTCACCGTCACGGTGTTCGCCACGGTCGGATTCGGGGACATCACCCCCAAAACGGGCGGGATGCAACTACTCGTGACGGCGCAGATGCTGCTCAATCTCGCCGTGCTGGGCCTGGTGATCAGGCTCCTGACGTCCGCGGCCAAGCGTGGGGTCGCCCGCCGGGATCAGAGCGAAAACACTGACGGTGGAACTGGAACCGGCTGAGCCGATCGAGGTCCAGGCTTGATCCGCGACGGAGGCGTCAGGTCTGCAGACCGACCAGGCACCGGCTCCCTGAGTTCCGGCTCCGGCAACACAGGTGTCCAGAAGGCTGCCACCGGCCGCCGCGACGCTACGCCCGGAGCCCAAAGTTCCCGAGTACCCTGCAGTGTCGCCGTCGGGGGACCGATGCTCAAGGCGGTGTCGGGACGGAAGCCACCACGCGGCGCAGACCCACGACACCGATCCTGTCCCGGCAAGACCCGCGGGCAGCAGACAGGACGAAGGGGCACAATCAACTCAAACACTACGGCGTACGCGGCGGGGCGCTTCTGCGCGAAGCCATGGAAGGGCGGCCGAGGGTGAGTGAGGCTGAGAACATCGAGTCTCCGAAGAACACCGCCGCGGGTGAAGCGGACCCAGCAGGCGCCTCAGGCCAGCCGTCGCGGGCCCGGCGGATCACCCACATTCTCGCCGCTGTACTGGTGGCAGTTGTCCTGCCCGTGGTGCTGATCGACGCACTCGTCGGGAAGTTCGGCGCCGACGCGATGATCATCGGACTGCTGCTCGGCGTTGTCGGATCCAAGATCGGCGGTACCCGCCGGATGCTCTACCTCGCCCCCGGGATAGCAGTGGCCGCAGGACTCGGCGCGTTCACCGCATACAACTGGTGGTGGGTGGCCCTGCTGACGGTCCTGGCCGTCATCGCCGGCGCCGGGATGCGATTCGGGTGGCTGCCGCCACTTCTGATGCTTCCCTTCGCCGCCACGTTCGCCACCCAGGTGCCTACGGGTAAGGACGCCGTGGTGTACGGCGTAATCGCCGGGATAGCCACCATCTATGGGGTCGTGCTCATGCGCCGCTTCAAGGCTCCGGAGATCGTAGAGGGCCAGCGGATCTCCCTCCCGGCCGCCGCCGTTGTGGCGATCGTGTCCGGCGTCGCACTGGGCGGCGCCGCGGCGATCGGCGTGGCACTGGGATGGACCGAGCCCTACTGGGTTCCGGAGCCGATTCTGATCCTTGCGCTCTACATCATCATGGGAAAGCGGGAACGGATCCGGGAAAAGGCGCTCGGTACCGCACTCGGGGCCGTCGCCGCGATACCGCTGGCGATCGTCGGGTTGCCTGCCTGGGCCATCAGCGCTCTGGCCGCTGTAGCGCTGGTGCTGGCGTTCTGGCAGTACAAGAAATACTGGCTCTACTACGCCTTTTGGACGTTCGCTGTCATTCTCGCTCTTTCCCCGCCCGGCCAGGTTGGCACCGAGGCAGCACATCGCGGATCGGAGATCCTCGTCGGCATCGGCATCCTGGTCGTTGCTTTGGCCATCATGCACGCTCTCGGCAATTGGCTGTCCAAACAGTACCCACAGCCTGAATTCGCTGAGATCGGCCCTCAATGACGCCGTAATTCGTGTCAGCAGTCCCCGAAGAGTGCCCGATCGGGCTCCTGACGGGACGACCCAGGGGCACCACCGTCCCGATCGATTGGACGTCACCCCTACGAATGGTGTTCGCATGTGCCCAGAGCACGCTGAGGCATCGCGACTTGTGACCAGATTTGTGGCCAAACCCCTCCGGAACGGGCTGTTTCGGCGGGAAACCAATGAGACGGGGTGAAACATGTCGACGCAGGTCAGCCGTAACTCATCGAGCACTTGGGCGCAGCATTGAAACGCCGAGCACCCGACTCATAACCCAGAGATGGCAGCCCTTGACTAATGACTCGTCGCTATCGCTACTAGCTTCGCGACCAGAACCTGGTCAGGAGTGGTGGGACGCTAACAGCGTGTGTCACACCGAATATCCGGCGTCGGCCAGCACGTTGCGACCCACTGTCATGCGGCTGGCCCGCCGCTCCGGCATGGTCGTCCAGTAGTACCAGATCATCAGCGTGATGGACAGCGCCCAGGCCCGGCCCCGCAGCCAGGTGGCGTCATCGACGCCGAGCTGCCTTCGGAACAATTCCCGGGCGGGAGGATCAAGTATTTCCCAAGCCACCACAAGGTCGACCGTCGGGTCCCCGACCGATAAGCCCCCAAAATCCAGCACCGCGGCCAACTTCCCGTTCCGCAGTAACAGGTTCTCCGCCGCTAGATCGCCGTGGTACCACCGGGGGGCGACACGGTCAGCCGCTCCGGGCAGCTTCATGGCTTCGTCCCATAAACGCTCGGCGGCGTCTAGGTCGAAATCGAAGTCCTCTAGCGATCGGCAACGCTCGATGTTCTCTCGGGTCGCCCGGTCCATGGTCGCGATCGGCTCGCCGCGATACGACCGCAGGTCCGGGTTGTTGACCGCCTCCGCGGGTACATCCGCCCGGCTCAGGGCTACCAGGACCGCGGCAAGGTCCGTGGCCAGGTTCTCGCGCCGCGGGTGGACGGGGGTCTCAGCCTCGATCACCTCAGGGTGTTCACCATCGATCCAGCGGACCACCGACCAGCGTTCGGAATAGTCCCGGTCGGGCTCGAATACGGCAACCACCTCAGGCACGGAAACCGGCAACGTCGGCGCCAGCATCGGAAGCCAGGTCGCCTCTTTTGAGATGGCCGCCGATCCTCCAGGTTGGCGCGGCAATCGCACGAGGAACTCGTCCCCGAGGCGGAACAGCGCGTTCGTCGAGCCGCTCGATGCCAGGCGGCGCACCGGCGCGTCAGCGTAATCCGGCATCACCCGGCCCACCAACGTGCGGACCAACTCGATGTCGATCGGAATCTCGTTGCAATGCAGAGCTCGATCCACTCTTGGACTCAATCCCACCGCCCCGGCAACCGGCAACCGACTTTCGCATCCCCATTGTCCGCCAGGCATCCGCTGCTCGAGCAGACGCTGGACGCCAACGTGCTGCCCGGACGAAGGCAGCCTCCTTTCTTGGTCAGTTGAGGCAGTTCGCCGCCGTGTCCGGCACCTCGCGAACCCATGTCTTGGCTGGTCAACGGTCCTCGTGACCTTCGGCGAACATGCATTCGCCGACGTGGAAAGCGTCTCGCAGGACTGCTTGACTAATTACGTGCGCGACGCCCGACTGATTCTGACCTGCGGATTGCCAGGGGCGGGCAAGACCACACTCGCAAGGCAGTCAGCCGCGAACCGGAGCGCCGTACGCCTGACGAAGGATCTCTCTTGGGCGAGCTTCCAGAGTTCGTGATTCACCTTCGCCTGGGTCGTCGCGTGGAGTTTCGACTCCGACACCAAGGGCACGAGCGACGCCCGGCGTCGCTACGCGGAGATACCATCGAGCATGGTCATGCTCGCCATCCTCATCATCTGGGGTGCGTCCCAGGGCGTGGCTGCGTTGCGGAGGAGGGCGCGTGCGGCTCGCCGGCCAGGGCCACTCGAGCCTGCCGTGATCCCCGCGTGGCACCCAGAGAGACTGCCCTAGGCGCATCGTGATCTTGTCCCGGTGCGCGGTCTCCCCCGAGACTTCTCGGAGCCAATCGGATAGTTCGCCCGGTACGATTGCTCTGACGTTTCGAGGGGTCGCCATGGTTGCCCGTACACGTGGCAAGCCGAACGCGACTAAGATCGTCGAGGAAGCCCGGCGGATTCGGCGGAGCGCCCCAAAATTGAATGGCCCCGCGTCTCCGCGCTGCTAGTCAACGCCTGCAAGTACTTCGTGGGCAGTCCGCTCGACTGGGCAGAGCTCCCAGCGTTCAGACCGAGATCAACATGGCCGCCAAAGCCGTCGCCGCCTTCAGCGGGCCGAAGCGCAGCGCGGGCGGCCATCCCGCCCGATCGGCGCGTCCACACCTGGGGCATCGGCGGCCGTCGGCGCCTCCACTCCGTCATGGCCCGGCTCGGACACTTCAGGTCGATCCGGCGCCGCGGCCGCATCCGGCACCGTCGGTTGATCAGACACGGGTCTCCTTGAAGGTTGAGAGGCTGACAGATTCTTGTTCAGGGTCGATGGCGAACGATGTGCCCGTCGGGCATGGGTGCGTCCTACCGTGTCGTCATGAAGGCGCGGCAGGGGGGCGGGGCAACGGGGCCTGTTGCGCGGTGCGGAGCGAGGCGCCAAATCGGCCCGCGGGGCGAGCGCACGGGCCGATCTGACTGCAGCCGCGCCCCACGCGCGCCCGTTGGGGATTGTGGGCGCGCAGGGGCTCTCGGCGGGCAACTGGGCTCAGTTGGTGTAGTTTTCCCGGCTTCCGGACTTCGCCAGCCCGCGGGCCACCATGTAACCGATGCTCAGGTAGGTGATGTAACGCAGCGCGTCGAGGGCTCCGAACGGGTCGATGCCGGTGTTCTCGTCCTGGCCGACCATGAGCGCGGTGATCACCACGGCGGCCACCGCTGCCAAGAATACGTAGAACTCGGTGGTCTTGGTGGCGGCCTTGGTCTCGGTGCTCAACCGGTGCTGCGGCTCGACCGTGCTGCTGCCGGCGCGGTAGGTGTTGTCGGTATCGGTCATGAGAGTGGTGCTCCTATGGATCGGGGTGCGCGGCCTCGGTCGGGCCGCACGCGTTGGCGAGCACTCGGATGCGAGTGCCACGTGGGAGACCAGACAGGGCTGTTACACCTGTAGGTCTACGGTGTAGATCGTAGAGTTGTGGACGGTCCCCCGAGCAAACTGGGAGCAGCTGATGCGGGGCACGTCACACCGCCGGTCACCGCAAAATGGTCGAGAGGAGGCCGAATGTCGACATCGCCCGTCGGAGCCGTCCGATCCGAGAGGGGTCGCGGCGTTGATGCCGTCCCGGCCTCGCGGCGCCCCCCGTTGAGCCGGGAGGTCATTTTCGCCGCCGCGCTGGCGGTGGTCGACCGGGACGGCCTGGACGCGCTCACCATGCGCCGGTTGGGGAACGCACTCGACCGGGACCCGATGTCGCTGTACCGGCACGCCATCAACCGGGCGGCGCTGCTGGACGGGGTAGCCGAGTTCGTGCTGAACCAGTTGGTGATCCCGGCGGCGGCGGCGACTGGCGCACCCGGCTGCGACGGACGGCGAACGACTTCTGCGGGCTGTGCCTGCCGCATCCCAATGTGGTGCCGCTGTTGGTCACCAGACCGCCGGCGACCCCGTTGGGGCTGCGACCCATCGGCACGCTGCGCCCGTTGGAGCAGCTGCTGGCTGTGCTCATCGACGCTGGGTTCCCGCCGGTCACCGCGCTGCGCATCTACCGCGCCTACTTTGCCCTGCTGTATGGGTACGCCCTGAACCAACTGCAGGAGACGGTGGACCGATCCCGAGGAATCCAGGGATCTCCTGCGCCTCGGGCTGCGCCGTCTCCCGGCCACCGACTTTGTCCACATCCGCGCCCTGGAACCCGAACTCGGCACCTACGACGGCGCCGCGGAACTCGCCCTCGGCCTCGACATCCTGCTCACCGGCATCGACCACACCCTGAACAAGCCACCCAGCTGATCAGCCCTCGCACAACCTGCGACCGGAGGTCGTTCCCCGATTCAGCCAGGTCGGTCTGGAAATGCTGGCGAACGGCGATCCGCCCACCCGCGGTCAAAGGAACTCGAAGATGCGCGGCCGGTGATCGAGGAGCCGCCCGGACGGCGATCCCGGAGCCTGAGCACGCTCCGTAGATCACATCCGGGGTTTCCACGATCCGGCATCCGTTCACCGAAGGCGGCGGCGTACGAGGTAGAAGCCGCCATGGTCCCCGCCCAGCGAGGCTCGAGCATGAAGGCACTCTGCCCGTACTGGGAACGGATCAGCGCCTGACGAGCCTCACGATCGTTCGCGGCAGTACTCCGGTGAGGGCGACATCGGCGGCGATGTCGCGGAGCTTGCGGTTGAAGTTCTGGCTGGCGGTCCGCAGCTGGTCGAAGGCCTGCTGGCTGGTGAGCTTGCCGTTGGCCATCAGGATGCCCATGGCGACCCCGATCTCCCGGTTGGTCTCCAGCGCGCGGGTGAGGTGGTTGGCGGTGTCGTGGCGGGCTGCGGCGAGCAGGGCCATCGAGGCGTATGCGGCGAACATCGACCCGGTCGCGGTGGATTGGTCGGTGAAGGCGCCGGGTCGGGTGGCGTACAGGTTCAGCCCGGCCCGGTTCTGCTCGGTCAGGAACAACCGGAAACTGAGGATGCTGCGGGCGGGGGTCTGCTCCACGATGGCGTGGGCGAACCGCGGCCACCGGTTGTCCGTGCGCAGGTCCGATGCCAGTTCGACACCGTTGGTGGCGATGGCTTCCAGGCATGGTCCTTCACCGAACTCGTACTGCAGCTGATCCCACTGGTAGGGCAGCTCGTCGGTGCCCGCGGTGGTCCGGGGTGCCCGGCGACCGTCGACCGACGGTCATCGAGGCGTGCTCGGCGCCCGGGATCCCGCGGACGGCGAACTCGACCAGCCGTTGCTGGGTGAAAGGCTGGTCCGCGCCGTCGGCCAGTGACAGCGCCAACTGCCCGAACTGCTCGGCCATCGCGGCCAACGCATCACCGTTGGCGGCATGATTCGTGGCGGAGGTCATCGGTTCACAGCTTCTCCGGCTGCGACGCGACGCAACCCAGCAATGTACGCGGGTCCCAACGTCAACGGGCCTCGATCGCGCCGATCGAGGCCCCAGCGCGCGTGCGCGGGTCAAAGCGGGGGGTGGCCAACGGCCACGTCCCCTGATCCTATCCCGGAAACCGCTGCCAAACCGGGGCTCATCCCGTTCGGTGGACATCGGTCAACCATCAGTCGCGGATCCAACGTCGACAACCGATCCCTCGGCACATCCAACGGCACCGGACCGATCTCGGTCGACATCGACTTCAGGGCGAACCCCGTTCCGCGAGTTCGGCGATCCCGACCGGCCGGATCGCCCTGCTCATAACCCACATGATCGGTGAACTCCGCCGCCAACCCCGCTCCAAAACCGCCGGCGGGAGCACCTTCTGACGGTCACGTCTGCGGACATCCGCGCGCCCCTCGGTGCCGACCAGGGTGACCGGCAATATCAGCTACGGGACGCGCTGCGGCTACGCGGCTGCGTGGAGGATGCGACCGATGTTGTCGGGCGAGAAGAACTCCACCGGGGACACGGCTCCCGCGACCACACTGACGAACCCGTCCATCGCCTCCTGGTTGCCGTGCACCGACGCCAGCAGCTGTTGCATCTCGGGGGGCGGCGGTTCCAGGGTGGCCAGCTGGCTGGTGAACTCGTAGAGGGGCATCGCGGCAATGTCACGGGCCTGATGCCAGGCGGCCATGGCAGCCTCATAGGTCGACCGGCCGCTGAGCCATGCTCCGATGGCCTCCGAACACTGCTGTGCGTCGGCGAAGGCGTCGCTGATGCCCTGCGCGGTGATCGGGTCCTTGTTGTAGCCTGCGTCGCCGACCAGGGCCCAGCCCGGGCCGAAGGGGGTACGGAAGAAGCCGGGTACGGCTCCGCCTAGGAACGGCTCCGTACGGGTCGCGGCCCCGATCCGCTCGGCGAACTCCGGCACCAAGTCCAGGGTCTTGAAGAAATTTGCCTCCACGTCGGCCTTGAACGACGCCGCCTCGGCGTAGGGCCAACCGGCAACGACCATGGTCATGCCGTCGTTGGTCGGCGCAGCGGCGAAGCCGCGGTCCGGGCGGATGTAAACCTCCATCCCGTCGGTGGGGAGATCCCGGAAGTAGCTGTAAAACGCACCCGGGGGGTCGCACGACCAGTGGACGGGCAATCCAGCGGGTACGCACCACGCCGGAGCGTCCTGGACAAGATCCTCGTGGACGCGGCCACCGCATCGGGGGTCGAGGTCTGGGAGGGATTGAATGTCGACTCCCTGTTGACCGACGATGGCACCGTCACGGGTATCGCGGGGCACGTGCAAGGTGGTCAGCCCATCGAAGCGAGGGCCCGCATTGTCGTCGGCGCGGACGGCAGGAACAGCCATGTCGCCAAGGCGGTCCCCTGATCAAGTCGCGAACGACCTCATCCAGAGGGGGGCGTCCGCATCGGATTGGGGGTGCTGACCTCATCCAACAGACCGGCTGGCACCCTGGGCCCCTAGAGGGTTTGGCGACCAGAATTGGTCCCACAGCAGTTGATGAAGCGAGATCCATCAGATTCCCTGCCCGTCGTGGCTTTTAGGTCAGCCGACGCCCGGCCGACTCGACGGGCAGGAACCGCCCACCATTGCTGCGATCGTCTCGACGGCCGACGCCCGGCCGCCAACGGTCATTGCCCCGACCCCTGACCGCGCCGCCGGATGGCCGGTCCGGCCCCAGACGGACCGGCGCCGGCACGACCTGCAATCCTGCTTCGCCGTGCCATGACGCGGGTCGACGGTCAGATGTGCTGCCGGGTTGGGTTGCCATGCATGGTCCAACTCTGGCTAGGTCCGGCGGATTCGGCATTGACCCAGGGAGCTCGCGCAGAGCAGCCCGGTCGGACTGGAGGACGACGAACTCCAGCGACTCCTATGGCACTGGCACCCCTCGTCCTTCGTCGCGGACATCGGTCACTCCGACGCGAACAGACTGTGCGAAGGGGGCGGCGCGCCGACCACATGACTCAGACGTCTATTGACGTTTCGGCCGCCGTGAAGTGGATCGTTCGGCTGCCTGTCGGGGAACGGCATTGTGACGTCAGCGTGGTGGACACGACCTAATCCCAGCCCGAGCCACCAAGCTAGTCTCCCGCCTCCATGCGCGGCGCGGTCAACGCTCGCATGGCTGTGATCAGTTAGGTCCACGCACTGCTGGTCACCGCCCTGAGGTACCTACATACCGAGCTGGCCGGCTACGACCGGGCCCTGATCGACCGCTCTGCCCGACGGCGTCTCGGCCCCGAGCAGTGGCTTGCACCATCCTGCCTTCGAGGCTGACTCATGCTGCGACGTCTGGGCCGCCGCGGCAACGACCCCGAATCGAAATCGGGCAGCCAACACGCGACTCGAGGAGCTCCCGAACTGACCCGTACCACTGTGGGTGGCGGAGTTCGGCGGTGGACCATCCGCGCGGCCTTGCTTCTGGCGACCGGCGGGGAGAGTCCCCCAGATTGGGTAGTGAGGCCGGTGGCCCAGCTATCTTGCGCCGCGCTCTCCCGGCCGGCACCATCACGCAGCACCGCCAGCGCCGCGGCGTCAATCGACAAACCGACGCGGCAGCGGACATGATCATGAGCAACCGGCTCCGCTGGCGTCCACCCACCTCGACGGACGCTTGACGACGCATCGGGCATCCGAGGGCCACTCGCTGTCGTTGTCATTTGCCCTCACCTTTGCCGCCAGATCACCAATCAAACGCGCCCGGCCCCGGAGCCAGAAACTTTGGGCTCCGGGAGGCCAGCACCCCTGCGGAATCGGGATGCCAGCCAACTGTTTGGACGGTGGACGCGGCAGTTGACTGGAGTTGGGAAAACTGAGCACCTCAAAGGAGTTCGAAATGCCTGCCGTATCGCCTGTCATGCCTGTGTCGGCTTCACCGCACCACGACGTCGCGGGACAACGTCACATGCGGGCCAGCTTTGCCTCAGCGAGCCGGCTCCGTTGGGCGGTCGCAGCGAGCCGGACCGTCGCCCGAATTCCGGTGACGGTCGGCGTGCTTGCCCTCGTGCTTTCTATGGGGATATACACCGGGACTCTCTGGCATGCCGCAGATGCCGTCTCTGACGTCCTGACTCCCCTGTCCTTCGGAACACCACGGCTCCAGGATGGTAGGCCATGGACCTTCGCCATCGGGGCATTCGTGCAGTCGGGCCCCGAGTGGTACGTCATCGCGGTGACGCTTTGCATAGGCCTTGCAGCGTACGAGAAAAGGATCGGCTCTCGCCGGACTGCAGTTGCCCTGTTCGGCACCCAGTTGGCCGCTACGCTCGTGACGGCCGCGCTCCTGTGGCCGAGGGCCAACGAATCCTGGGCGTGGGCGGCAAGTCTGGCGCATCAGGTCGATGTCGGGATTTCCGCTGGCGTGCTCGGCGTACTCGGTGCGTCAACCGCAATAATCAGCCACTCCTGGCGCCGCGGGGTGCGCCTGTGCGCCTTGGCCTATCTGTCGGTCATGGTGCTCCGATCCGGCCTGCTTCCAGATGTAGAGCAGCTTCTGGCCTTCGGCAGTGGAGTGCTCCTTGGTCCGATCCTGGCCGGACGACCGCCGTTGCCGATCCGCTCTCCCCCGTCCCGGAGGGCTCGAGGCGAGGTTGGTGGCGAGCGCTCTGGTCGCGTCAATGGCCGTGGGAAATCTGGTGGACGCGATTCACCCGGGTATCGGCGGCGTCTTCGGCGCCGGGCTTACGACTCATCTACCGATGCACGGGTTTGCGCTCATCATCGGGGAATTGGCCGTCGGACTCCTGGTCGCTGACGCCCTGCGGCGGGGGCGAGCGGCTGCGTGGTGGGTAGCCGCGATCGGATCGGGCGTGTTGTTGATCAACTCGCTGGTCAACACCCGCGGGCCCCTCCACATCGGTGACGCCGTTTGCGCCGCCGCGGTTCTCCTCATTCTGATCGCATTTCGGGACAGCTGGCACTGGCGAACCCCGGACGGACTGACCGTGAGATCGCTTCGGCGACTCGTCGCCGCCGTCGGTGTGTTCGGTATTGGCTGGATGGTGACGATCTGCTTGCTGCGGGAGTTCTTTGAACCTGTGCCAGGCGTGGTGGATGCGGTGCAGCAGGTGCTCGCCCAGTTCACCGTCAGCGCTGGACCGTCGGCTACCGCACGGGGGCCTGTTCCGGGCACTGTTGGGCGCGTCGGCCGTCGCTTGGGCTCTGACGTTGCTGATCCTGCTCGGCAACTGGATGTACGCCGACCGCGGACCCGAGGCCGGCCCGCGAGACCACTTGGAGCAATTGCTGCGTTGTCATGGTGGCGGCTCCCTGGGCTGGATGCGGACCTGGCCCGCGTTCAGCACCTGGATCACCCGCGACGGCCGATCGGCAATCAGCTATTGCGTGATAGGCACCGTCGCGATCGCCATTGGCGACCCGGTCGGCCCGGTCGCGTGCAGGGCGGACGCCATTGCTGAATTCCGTCAATTCTGCCGAAATGCAGGCTGGACCGCGTGCTGGTTCGCGGCGACCGCGGGCTTCGTACGCTCCGCTCGGGATTGGCATGCCGTGCAGATCGGAGAGGACACGGTGCTCGACCTGACAACCCTGGAATTTGTCGGGAAAGAGTGGCAGGACGTGCGGACGGCCCGCAATCGGGCGGGCAGGGACGGCATGACGATGGTCACGGGTCGGCTCGCGGAGTTCCCGGTCGAATTGCGGAGCCAAATCGAGCGACTCTCGCAGGCATGGGTGTCCGGGAAACCCCTTCCGGAGATGGCCTTCACGCTGGGCACGGTCGATCACGCGCTCGATCCCGAGATGCGGACCCATGTGGCCATCGACGCGGCCGGATCCGTGCATGGCGTCACTACCTGGCTGCCGGTTCACGAGTCCGGCGAAATAGTCGGCTGGACCCTAGATCTAATGCGACGCCGGTCCGACGGATTTCGTCCGGTCATGGAGTATCTGATTGCCGAAAGCGCGCTTCTGTTCCGTAACGAAGGCTGCGCTACGCTCAGTTTGTCGGTCGCCCCACTCGCGCGCCGCTCGCCGTTGACCAGCCCGCGCATCTCTCTGGACCGCACTCTGGACGTCCTGTCGGGCCTTCTGGAATCCACGTATGGATTTCAGTCGCTGCTCGCCTTCAAGGCGAAGTTCCGGCCGGAGTTCAGGCCGGTCTATCTGGTCTACAGCCAGCCGGCCGACCTGGTAGCCATTGGATTGGCGATCAGCCGCGCCTACCTGCCGAATGTGCATCCCAAGCAGGCGGCCGGGCTGCTTTGGGCGCTGCGGCACAAGCGCTCACACCCACCCGTTCGGCCGACCGCCCAGCCATTACAGTTGGTGCTTGACGCTCGCCACCGTGTTGCGGGCGGGCGCGAGATGCTCAGCAGAGAGGCGAGCCGGTGAGGTCGGTGCGGGTGCTGATCGTCGATGATCAGGCCCCGTTCCGTGCGGCGGCCGCAGCGGTGATCGATCTGACCGAACCGTTCGTCCTCGCCGGAGCGGTGGCCTCTGGCGAGGAAGGCCTTGCCTGCCTGGAGGCTCTGGCTCCGGACCTCGTGCTGATGGACATCAACCTGCCCGGTATGGACGGCATCGAGGCGGCCACTCGGATTGCCGCGCATCCGCAGCCGCCGACCGTGGTGCTGGTGTCGACCTACTCGCGTCAGGATTACGCCGACCAAATAGAGTATTGCGGCGCCCGCGCCTATTTGGAGAAGTCGGAGTTCGGGCCCGAGCGCCTACTGGAGGTCTGGGCGGCCGTCTCGGCGGGGAGCACCGCCTCCACGGTGAATTCACCGGCCGTCGGGCAAGCGTCGACCGACGGGCGGCCGACGAGCCGACCCGACGGCGGATCCACCGGCGCCAGGTGACCGCCGATCGCCTGGACCCGGTCCAGCACGTGCTGCCACTCCGGTGACCCGGTGAACGAGCGGCTGCCCGACCGAGTCCCGGTCACGGAAATGCGCAGCCACCCGCGGGTGGCCGAGATGGCGATCCGTGAACCGGACTGCAGGCTCTCGACCGATCCAATGCTAAACACATAGGCCGCCGCTTCTGCTGATGTCCCAAATCTGGTCCGTTCGATGCCGTCCTGCGCGTGGATGACGGGGTGCCGCGCGGACTGACAGGCGTAGGTCTGCAGGGCGGCCACCAGACCGTGGCGAGCCAGCAACGGTGGCAGAACGCCGGCCGTGATGAAGCGCAATTGCTCGATTGCCGCCGCGGTGGTGGTCTGCAGGCGGCTCAACTCCTGCGCGACCACTGCCGGTTCGGTGAGCACCCGGTCATGCAACGCGTCCAGCGTGGACGGCAGCGCCAACAGGGGGCCGATCACATTCGACCTCACGGCGGCAGCAACGTGTTCGCGTTGCTCCACGGCAGCGGTGACCAGGCGACGTCGGGTCGCGCCCAATTCGACGTCCTGACGCACCAATTCGTCGGCACGATCGCGCAGGGCAGCGCCAAGTGCGGCGTTGCGGAATCCGGGCGCCGCACGATCGGCGAACTGCTGAAGCAGCCGGATGTCCGACCTCCGCAGTGAGCGGCCCGGCGTAAGCACGAGGCTGATACGACCGACTACTTGCCCGTCATAGCGCACGGGGGCATCGACCGTCGGCGCGTAGTGAACGCCCTTCGGCCACTCCTCAGTCACTTCTGGGCGCCCCGGGACAAGGACCGCTGCCCTGGCGCCTGGCACGCCGAAGGCATTCGCGCTGCTGCGTGCGACCAGGGTTAGGAGCTCCCGCTCGGACAAGGTCGCCGACAACTGCCTACCAAACGCCGCGAGACTGTCGTACGGGGCGGCCCGGTCGCCGTAGACCACTCGATCCGCCAGGCGTTCAACGCGTCGACGGAGCGGCTGAAAAGCCAGCGCGACCAAGCGTGTAGGCCGCCAAGGACGTCCACGTGGAACTAGTGGCCCTGCCAACCGCGGCGCCGATCACCACGACAACTGCGATGTACCCCATCGTGACGAAGGCGCCGAGAACCGCGAAGCGGACGGCGCTGCCGATGATGAGGTCGATGTCGTAGAGGCGGTAACGCAACACCGCAAACCCGGTGGCGACCGGTAAGGCCAGATAGCCGAGGTAGAACACGACGGAAAACAACCACGTCAGTGAGCCGACCCCGGCGTGCACGATGTTGTCGACGACATAGAGGATCAGGGTCAGCCCGAGAGCGAGCGCGGCCACTGCGATCCACCGCAGTTGCTGGCGTTCCTCACCCGCGGATCGACGCAGGCGCACCACCAGTGCGATCGCCCCGCCGAGAAGGCCGACGGTGACGGCCAGTTGCCCGGCGACCTCCATCGCAGTCGCGAGCGCGCCAACCTGTTGAGGCCCACCGGGACCCAGCTGGTTCGGGGAAATCAGCAGCAGGCCGACGACCACCGATGCGTACCCGCCGACCAGCAGCCCGAATGCTGGGCGCCAGCGCCGCGACGGCAGGTGCCCGTCGGGGGCGAGCGTCAACAGCGCGCGGAGCAATGCCAGCGCATACGACGCCCCGAACACGCGCGAAACCCAGGCGGCCCACTCTCCAACCGCCACCGGCAACCGCATGTCGTGGCGCAGCACGCCGGTCGCGAGCGCCTGCGCCGCCAGCCCAAGCGCCGCCCCAGCCTGCCCGATGCAGAAGAGCCACCCGATGCGATGCCTGGGGTGCCGCCCGATGATCAGCGCCCCAACCACAGCGCCGATCACCAGCGCCATCGGGATGATCGGGAATGCCTGATCCAAGGACTCCGCGGACAACAGCCGCACGCCGGCGGCGATCAGCAAGACCACCTGCGCCACGCAGGCCAGCACAGTCACGCCGACGAGCAGCCAAGCCACCACGCGACGGGTCCGGAATGACCGCAGCTCATCGAGCGGCATGTGCCGATCGATCTTCGCGCTGTGGGTAGTCGACCGGTACGGCCGGAATACGCGCGCTCACCATCGTGCCAGCGCCCGGTGTGCTGGTCAGCGTCAGCCAGCCGCCCAGGGACTCGACCCGATCTCGGATGTTGCCCAGGCCCGCTCCCATCGTCGAAGCAACAGGGTCGAAGCCCGACCCGTCGTCGCGGATGGACAGCTCGAGCACTCCATCGGCGGAGCCCAACCGAACCCGGACGACGCCGGCGCGGGCATGCTTCGCTGCGTTCTGCACAGCCTCGAGGCAGGTGAAGTAGGCAGCGGCCTCGACTTCGGTGGAAAAGCGGCTCCTACCGTCGACACCTGTGCCGTCGTGAACGGAGACTGGAACTGTGCTGGTCGCCACCGCATTGCGCAGTGCGACAGCGACTCCGGACCCGGCGAGCAACCTCGGGTAGATACCCAGTGACAACTCATCCAGCGTCGCCAGTGCATTAGCCGCTGCCGGTTTGAGATCTTTGATCAACCTTGCGGCCCGCGCCGGGTCTCGGACGGACACCGCCGCCCCGAGGCTGAAGTTCACGGCCAGCGCGACCAAGTGTTGCTGGGCCCCGTCGTGCACGTCACGCTCAAGCCGATGGCGAGCGAAGTCGGCGGCGGCCACGATCCGCTGGCGGGACGCGCGCAGCTCTGCGGCCCGGGCCGTACTCTCGGACACCCGGTGCTGCAGTTGCTTGGTCAACACGACGGTGCGCAATGCCATGCCGGCCTGCGCAACCAGTGCCGCGACCAACCGGTCCTCAACCGGGCTGTTGGCGCCGACCTCGCCCCGGTCCCGGAGCAGCCGCCCGATCAATTCGCCGGCGTGCCTGACATCATCCGACTGGACCCCGACTCGGGTGGGATCGATCGGTTCGGCATTGACAGGCCACCGCGCCGCCAGCTCATCACCTTTCGGCCCCTCGGGGCGAACGACCCGGACCTCAACCCGGGCGGCCCCGGTCGCAGCCGCCACCAGCTCTGCCATCCGGGGCGCAACCTGGTCGACGGCGATGGCCCCAGCAAGGGTGTCCTGGAACCGTGCCAACAGGTCCTGATCTGTCCGGGCGATCCGGCGGCGCAGGAATCGGCCAACCGGTTCGAGTGACATCGCGACTACTCCGGTCGCGGCGACGGCCAACGACACGTTCGCCGGTCCGCTCCCGAGGACCGCGGCGCCGCCGACCACGATCAGGAGGTACACCGCCAACACGTAGGCAGCGATGCCGACCGCAACCGCAATCCTTGAAGCCGCGGCCGCGTCTGGATAACGCCCAGGGCGAACCATGGGATCAGTGTGTTTGGCCCGGGGGAAGTAACGGCAGGGTGCCTGCCGCACCGAGAGGTGGTGCTAGCACCACTGCTCCTGCGTGGCCTTACCGAGCCGGCGGCGGACCAGGCGTGGCCTCGAGGAACCTGAGCACGGCGAGCACGCGGCGATTGACATCCGGCTCTTCGGATACACCCGAGCTTGCCGAACAAGGAGTTGGTGTGCTTTTCGACGGCACGTTCGCTGACATAAAGGGACTTGGCTATCGCGGCATTGGTCTTTCCCGTCGCCATCTCGCGTAGAACATCCAGCTCTCGGTCGGTTAATAGCGCCAAGGCTGACCGCTTTTGAGCCGTGCGCATGGAAACGAGTGCCTGCACTACCAGCGGGTCGAGCGATGAACCACCGGCACACACCGCCTGCAACGCCCCGACCAGCTCCTCCACCCGGGCTACCCGCTCCTTGAGGAGATAGCCGAGTCCCTCGACGCCCTCGGAGAACAACTCGATCACATCAGCCGGCGCGGCATATTGGGACAGGACGACCACACCTGTCCCGGGATAGAGCCGTCGGATTTGTTTCGCTGCCTGCAGACCCTCATCGGTGAATGTCGGAGGCATCCGAATGTCCGTCAGTACCGCGTCGGGCGCCTTGTCCGCGACCACCTCCAGCAGGCCCGCGACATCTTCCGCCAATCCAACTACTTCGACGTTGTCAACTTCGGCCAATAGAGCAGCAGTTCCCTGCCGAACGAGGAAATGATCGTCCGCGAAGACCACCCGAATCGGCATCGATCGACTCTAGCCCAGCTGCGTCGCCGGTTCAGGTCCACCGCCGACCTCACCGGCAGCCGAGGCCAGCACCCACCTGTCATGCGGTTCTCATCCTGCACACCGACGTGGTCGCATGCTGCCGCGCGGCGACGCCTGACTCCTAGCTTCGATGGGACCGAACCCCCCAAACGCTAGGAGTGTCTCGTGAGTACCATTACGTCTCCCGACGCCAGCCGACGACCCAGTCAACGGGTGGCCACGAAAGTCGTTGGTGTCCTGCTGATAACCCTCGGAGCGCTGACCGCGTCCGCGGCGCTCGCTTTGATCATCGTGTTCGGGACGGACGGCCGTCTGGACTTCGGGTCGCATCAGGTTGCCGGGTCCGGTTCGGCCGTAGTCACCGACATTTCGAAGATTCAGAACACCAATGAAGTCGTTGCGCTCACCGGGTGGCCCGTGGTGGCAGCGAGCGCCTCGGGCGGCAATGCCTCCGGCGTGTTCATCGGAATCGGTCGGTCCAGTGACGTGGAGACCTTTTTGGCCGGAGTGGCGTTCGACCGGGTCACCGACATCGAGTTTCCTCCGTTCGAATTGGGTCTGAGCCGGGTTCCTGGCTCGATGAGGGCGACGCCGCCCGCTGTCGAGACGTTCTGGGTTGCCTCGTCGGAATCCACAAACGATGCGCAGCTCCGCTGGCGTATCACCGATGGTGAATATTCGATGGTCATCATGAATGCGGACGGCGCGCCGGGAGTGATCACTGCGGCGCGCGTGCAACTGGTCCTGCCGAACACCTTCCCGCTGTCGCTCGCCGTATTCGGTGTGGGCCTCGTCGTGACCAGCACTGGAATCGTGATCGCGGTCCTAGCGTTCACCCGCGGCCGCCGCCGACCGGAACTCGTCCGCTGATCGGGTACGGTGCGCAGCGGGTTTCGCATGATCCGCACGTTCGGTCGGTCGGCGCGTGCACCGGGCCCTCACGGCGACAGCGCAGAAGGGCATCGCGCCGTCGCCGTAGCACCGCCGAGACACGGCAGCGCGAGTGTGCCCCGCGTCGGGGCTACTCCCTGACCAGAGCGACACGGTAACCAACCGCAACAGCCTCCTCCGAATGAGCAGGCAGACGCAGAGATCACTGCGCCGGGATCTCGGCGCAGATGCGGGTGCCGCGCTCGGGAGCACTCTCCAGGTAGAGGTGGCCCTGGAGGGCCTCGACACGGTCCGCCAGCCCACGCAACCCGGAGCCGTGGGCGGCGTCCGCGCCTCCGATGCCATCGTCAGCGACGGTGACCGTGGCGCACTCGCTCGAGCAGCGGACACTGACGGTGACATGGGAGGCGTGCGCATACTTGGCCACGTTGGTGATCGCCTCTGCGACGATGTAGTAAGCGGCCGCCTCAACCGGCCCGGCCAGCCTCTCCTCGGGCAGCTCGGTGATCTCCACGGGCACGGGCGCACGTCTGACCAGCTCTCGAAGCGCCGGACCGAGGCCACGGTGGGTGAGCACCGCCGGATGAATTCCGCGCGCCAGCTCGCGGAGTTCGTCGAGCCCTTTCGAGAGCTCGTCCTGCGCCATGGTCAGCGTCTTTCGGGCGCCCGGCGGATCCTTGTCGAGTTTTACGCCGATCAGGGTCAGGTCGACCGCGAGGGCTACCAGCCGCTGCTGCGCGCCGTCATGCAGGTTGCGCTCGAGCCGCCGCCGCTCGGCATCCCCGGCCTCGACGATGCGCGCACGCGAGGCGGCCAGCTGCTCGTGGGCATCGGCGTTCGCGAGCGACTGCGCGACCAGCTCAGCGAAGTCGCACAGTCGCTGCTCGACACCCTCGGGCAGCGGCTCCTCCGAACGCGTCGCCGCGGCCAGCGCTCCCCACAACCGTCCGCCCACGGTGACCGGCGCCGCCACCCCCGACCGGTAGCCGGAACGCTGCATTGTTTCGGCGAGGTCCCCATCGGTTCCCCGGTACCGGTTCACGCGCTGCGGGCTGCCGCTGCGAAGCACCTTCGCGACGACGGTGTCGCCGTCGAGATCGAACGTGCTGGCCAGCGGAAGGGTGAGCGTGCCGTCCTCGCTCCAGCCGCCAACCACAGTGGCCGTGCGGGCGCCGTCGTAGCGCATGACGTTTGCTCCGGGCATCGAGAGGAGCTGGGCGACCTCCTTGGTCACCTGACCGAACACGCGGTTCGGCGGAGCTCCGCTTGCGACGAGCGTGGCCACTCTGCGCAGCGCCGCCTGCTCCTCCACAAGCGCACGCTGGGACGCCTCGCTTGCCGCGAGCGCTTCCCCCGCCAGCGTGCGCTCGGCGGTCTCCGCCGCGAGAATCAGCGCGGTCAAAGCTGAGACGGCGATGAACAGCTGCGTCGCGAGCAGGCTGTCGGTGATCGAGTCGCGTAGGAACGGCCCGTCGTTCTGCGCCGTGTTCCAGACCGTGATCGAGCAGGCGACGAAGACAGTTGTGGCCGCTCCGCGTGGCCCGAAACGGACCGCCGCCCACAACAGGACCGGGAAGACGATGTATGGCACATCGCGTTGTGGCGCCAGCTCGGCCAGCGCGACCAGCACGACCAGCACGACCAGGCCCTCCACGAGGTCCCGGCGGCGCATCCCCCTCAGACCCGCGGTCGCCCACGTGAGGATCAACGGAGCGACGACCAGGACGCCGCATGCGTCGCCCAGCATCCAGGTGCGGAAGACCTCACCGAGTTCAGCCGTCGGGATCACGTCGCCGAGCTGCAACGACAACGGCCCGACCGCGGCGCTGACGACAGCAGCGACCAGCGCGCAGACGAACAGAGCGAGCACGTCGGCGACCCGGTCGAGCCTGCCGCGTCCACCCGTGAGGCGCCGAAGAAGCAGCGCGGCGGCTACGAGCGCGACCGTGTTCCCGAGCGTCTGGGCGAGCACTGTCCCCAGCGGCGTCGAGTAGTCCCCGAGTATCAGATCGCCGATCACGATCGCGGGCCACAAGCGCAGGCCGTACAGGTACAGCACGGCGAGGCCGAGACCGGCAGGCGGCCACAGCGCCGCCACCGCACCGTTCAGGTATGCCAGCTCGAGGCCGATACGACCAGCGACATAGTACGCGAGCGCCACTAAGGCGACCGCGAGCACATAGCGCACCAGCCTCGAACCGTTGCGGCGGCGCAGGCCATCGATCCGCTCCCTGACCGCGTTGCGACCGAGGGCAACTCCGCTGGCCAGACGTGCCATCACGGCCTCACCGCTGATCCACCGCTTCTCAGAACAGGGTGACCGTTGTGGCCTGATTCCCGGAAGAGCGAGTCAACAAGATTTTCACCAACAGTAGCCACCGGGTAGACCTCGGTCTAGGCTGCGAGCGAATTCGAGGACATCGCGACCCTGGCCCGGAACGCGGCCAAAGTACGCCGGCTGGGGAGATCGCGCGGGTAGGCCCTAGTTACTCCCGACGGCGCGGCCGCGGACAGCGCGTGCCGGCCGGTCCGGGCGAGCATGAAGATCAACGTGACAAGCCCGGTGGTGGCGACGATCTCACCGATCCCATGCCCGGTGCCGGCCCGGCCGGTGCCGGAGGTCTCCACCACGGGGAGGTCGAACATGGCGTTGGCCACCATCGCCCCGGCCACGGCGCCGAAGGTCTGCGCGGCGATTTAAGGCGCGACGAGGCCACCGCTGATGCCGCTGCCGCTCCGGCGGCCGAGCAACCAGTCGACGACGGTGACGACTGGGTTGAAATGAGCCCCGGACACCGGTCCGAACATCAGGATCAGCACGGCCAACCCAAACACCGTCGCGGTGCTGTTCTCCAACAGTTGAAGCCCGGTGTTGCCCGGTGACAGTTGCTGAGCGGCGATCCCGGACCCGACAACCACGGTGACCAGCAGACCTGTTCCGACGGCTTCGGCGACCAACCGTCGTTGCAGGGTCATCGGGGGTGGGTTGACTTCCGACATATCTCAACTATGCTTGACTCAATATTGCTGGAGGCAAACGGATGGCGTCTGTCGAGCAACGAGCGACTGTCCACGCAGCTCTGGGTGAACCCGTGCGGCTGGCGATCGTGGACCGACTCGCCCTGGGCGACGCCTCACCCGGTGAGCTCGCGGAGTCGGTCGGATTGGGTAGCAACCTGCTCGCCCACCACCTGAAGGTGCTGGAAGAGGCCGGGGTGATCCGCCGGGTCCGATCCGAGGGAGACCGGCGGCGCAGCTACGTTCAATTGCGCCTGGACGACCCGATCATCCGGGCGACCGCCCGTGCCGGGTCCGCCGATCGGCTGGCGGCCGGCGGAGTGCCGCGGGTGCTGTTCGTGTGCACCGCGAACTCGGCGCGATCGCAGTTGGCCGCCGCCCATTGGAACGCGATCAGCCCTGTCCCGGCCGCCTCCGCCGGCACCCACCCCGCGGTGCGGGTCCACCCGCGGGCGGCCGCAGCCGGCCGCAGGCACGGGCTTACTTTGGGTCGGGCGAAACCCGTTGGCATCCAACAGGTACTGCGGGACGGGGACCTGGTCGTCGCGGTGTGCGACAACGTCCACGAAGAGCTCGACCCTGGCCAGGTTCGTTTGCACTGGTCGATCCCGGACCCGGTTCGGGTCGATACCGATGAGGCCTTCGAGACCGCGTATGCCGACATCACCCGCCGGGTCGAGCGGCTGGCCGCCACTGTCACCGACCCGTCCTGAGCCGACCCATCCGCTGCTGGAGGGAATCCGATGAGCACACCTTCGACCACTCCGACCTGGAACACGCCGCGCCTGGATGAGTCGCTGGCGTTGCGGACCGCGGCGACTCGGCTGGCCACCGACTTCGACGGGGTCTTCGGCGCCGAGACGATCGAACGGTTCCTGCATTCCTCGTTCGACCAGTTCGCCCAGCGGGCGACGGTGGTGAAGTTCCTGCCCCTGATGGCCGAACGGTTCGCCCGTCAGCGACTGCGGGCGTTGGCCAAGGTCGAGGGACTGCGCGACGACGGCAAGCCCATCGTGCTGTTCCTGTGCGTGCACAACGCGGGCCGCTCGCAGATGGCGATGGGCTTCTTCACGGCGCTGACCGGTGACCGGGCGGTCGCCTGGTCCGGTGGCTCCGAACCCGGTATCGAGGTCAACCCGGCCGCGGTCGCGGCGATGGCCGAGCGCGGGATCGACATCTCGGCCGAGTTCCCCAAGCCGTGGACCGATGAGACCGTCCGCGCCGCCGACGTGGTGATCACGATGGGCTGCGGCGACGCGTGCCCGGTCTTTCCCGGGAAGCGTTACGAGGAATGGGTGCTCGACGACCCGGCCGGACTGGACGTGGCCGGCGTCCGGCCCGTGCGGGACGAGATCGAACGCCGGGTCCGCGTCCTGCTAGGCGAGCTCGACCTGGCGGCCGCCCCGGTCAGCGGGACAGCCCGACGCTGACATACCGGGTCACGTTGCGGTCTCGGGCCGCCCCGGCCCGGCAGGTCGTGTCGCACACCGACACGTCCCCGCAGCTCTCACACACGCTGGCCCGCGGCTGATCGGCCACCACCGGCCCGCAGTCGCGCCACGAACCTGTTCACGACGACACCCCGCTCGGGGCCACGGCCGCCGGCTTGGCCGCGCGGACGATGGCTCCGTGCATGCCCGGGGCGGCTTCGTGGGTGAACACCACGTCCGGATCGGTGAACCCGGCCGCGGTCAGCCCGTCGAGGTATTCGGTGCGGGACAGGGCACCGGCGATGCACCCCACGTAGGAGCCGCGTTCGGCCCGGTCGGCTGGCGACAGGCTGTCCTCGGCGACGACGTCGGAGATCCCCGAGCCGCCCGCCCGGGGTCAGCACCCGGAACATCTCGCGCGAGCACCGCGGGCTTGTCGGTGGACAGGTTGATCACACAGTTGGAGATCACCACGTCGATCGAGGCGTCCGGCAGCGGGATGTCCTCGATGTGGCCCTTCACGAATTCCACGTTGGCCGCGCCGGCCTTGGCGGCGTTCGCCCGGGCCAGGTCCAGCATTTCGTCGGTCATGTCCAGGCCGTAGGCGAAGCCGGTCGGCCCGACCCGCCGCGCGGACAGCAGCACGTCGATGCCGCCGCCGGAACCCAGGTCGAGCACCTGTTCCCCTTCGCGGAGTTCGGCGACTGCGAGGGGGTTCCCGCAGCCCAACGAGGCGAGCACGGCCTCCTCGGGCAGGCCGTCGGTCTGGCCCGGGGTGTAGAGGGCGGCGCCGAAGATGTCGCCCTCCTCGGTGTCGCTGATCGCGGTCAACGCATCGGCCGGTCCGCAGCAGCTGGTCTGCGCACCCTCCGACGGCCCACAACAACTGGCCGCCGACCCGGACACCACCGCCAACGCGGCCGCGGCGTACCGGTCCCGCACGTGCTCACGAATCTCCTGGTCCGAACTGGTCATCGCCAACCCCTTCATATAGACGAACATCAATGTCCTCATCATCGTGGAGCAGACATCGACGTATGTCAATACGTCGGGCATACTGGATTCATGACCCGGTCCGCAGCGCTGCCCCTGATCGATGCCGTGTGCTGTGCCCCGTTGGTCCGTGAGCCGCTGTCCGCCGCGGGTGCAACAGATCTCGCCCGGACCTTGAAGGCGATCGCCGACCCGGCCCGGCTGCGGCTGCTGTCCATGATCGCCGCCCACGACGGCGCCGAGGCCTGCGTCTGCGACCTGACCGAACCGCTCGGCCTGACCCAACCCACCGTGTCGCACCACCTCAAAGTGCTCGTCGACGCCGGCCTGCTGACCCGGGACAAACGCGGTATCTGGGCCTACTTCACCCTCGTACCCGGCGCCCTGGACTCCCTCGCCGACGTACTCAGCACTCAAACGACAACACACAGGTAGGGGCTGTCGGGCCGCGACCACCAGGCCCGGCCGGCCGGCGAACAAACCAGGCTGGGAGTCGCCATGGATCGTCGCGAGATCACCGATGAGATGCGCCGGGCACAGGCCGACTTCCATGCGCTGGTCGATCGGGCCACCCCTGCTGACCTGCGCCGCCGCAGCAACGGAACCTCATGGACCAACCAGCAACTCATGTTCCACATGGTCTTCGGCTACCTCATCGTCCGCACCCTGCTACCGCTGGTGCACCTCCTCGGACGACTCGGCTGGAGCCGCCGCTTCGCAGCCACTCTCAATGCCCTGAACCGCCCATTCCACCTGATCAACTACGCCGGGTCCTGCGGCGGCGGACTGCTTCTGTCCCCACGCCGCATGGCCGCCCTGATGGACACCACCATCAACGCCCTCGCCCGCCGGCTGACCACCGAAACCCCGGCCGAGCTCACCCTTACCATGCACTTCCCGTCCCGGTGGGACCCCTACTTCAACCCCACCATGAACGTTCTGGACGTCTACCACTACGGCACGAAGCACTACAACCACCACCACGACCAACTGACACTCACCTAGCCAGCTTCTGCTGGTCGTCGGCGAACGCCTCCCACAAGCGGTACACAAGCGCGGGGTAGTCGCGTGTGAACGTGAACTCGGACCGGGCGAGTCTGCGATTGATGGTCATCTCCGATGTCCTACCGCGTGGAAGGTGACGTGAATGGTGCCGCTCTCGGCCACCTCGCTCATCACCTGGTATGCCTGTTCCAGACCGCGCAGGTCATCCCAGACGCGAGCGCCGCGGCAAAGCACGATCGGGGCGATCATGACGTGCAGCATCGACCAGCCCCGCCCGCAGGAAACCCCGCGCGGTCGAGATTCCGCCGCCGACGCGCACGTCGCGCCCACCCGCAGCCTCGGTGGCCTCGGCAAGCACGTCCTCGACCGTCGCGTTGCGGAAGTGAAAGGAACGTCGTTCGCCTCGCATCCGGATCGACGGACGTGGAACGCTGTGGGTGAGCACAAATACGGGAGTGCCGAACGGGGGCGTGTCACCCCACCAGCCCTTCCACTCAGGGTCGTCAGTCGAGTGCAGGCCGAACATTGCCGCGCCCATAATCTCCGCGCCGACTCCCTCGGAGTGGGCAGCCGCGTACGAGTCGTCGACGCCAGTGGTGCCGGCGACACTGCTATCGCCGAGGAAGCGCTCCTGGAAGGTGCGGGTGGCGGCGTAGGCAGCCGTGAGCGGCCCCCAGTCGTCACCCATCGGGTTCTCTGGGCTCGGCTCGGCGGTGTAGCCGTCCAGCGAGGCGAACAGATCCAAACGAACGCGGGTCATCACAGGTCTCCTCTGAAGTTTCGAGCGAGGTGGATTCCCTTTATGGGGATTGTCATCGATCATTCCTCCGTCCGTTGATTCTTCAGATCCTGCACGTATGCGTCGAGCCGGTCGAAGCCCTCGCTAAAGAACCGCTCGAACCCGCCGGTCCACTCGTGGACCGGCGCAACCCCCGGGCATCAAGGCCGTACAGGCGCTGTTTGCCTGCCTTGCGGTCTCGCACCAACCCGACCTCACGGAGCAGCCGCAGATGTTTCGACGCGCATGGCTCGGGTCATCCCAAGCTCACGGCCCAAGTCCGTCACGGCCCGCTCACCAGCGCGTAGCAGCGACAGAATCTCTCGGCGTTGCGGCTCGGCGATGGCGTTGAAGACGTCCGAGGTCGTCGCCGCACGTGCCATGACGGACATCATATGCCCATATCGGCACGTGTCAAGCTCAACAGCCGCGACCGACCCTCTTCCCGCCCTCGCAGAGTTCAGTGCCTAGCCCCAATAGCTTGGTGCTGCCGGACGTTGGCCGGTGTGCGGGCGGCTCGCGGGGCAGAGCGGCGGTGATGCGAATTACTTGGGTCTCACCAGGCTTTGCCAATGGTGGGCTCCTGTGAGTCGGGGTGTCGAAGTGTGATCTGCACCCCCCGGTTGCGCCCTCCCTTCATGGATACCGGTGCCCCGAGCCCATTTGTCGCCGAATCCTGTCGAGCTCGGGAACCTCTTAGGAGTTCAGTCGAGCGCACTCGGGTCCCACTTGGGCCGTACCGACACCAAGGCCTCCGGGAAGGCGTCGCGCAAGGAGCATCGACATTTCTCAGCTCGCTCGCCCGATCCGTTGCGACGTAGGCCACCTCGTCGTGTCATGACCTGTCCCTGTAACTCTGGGGCAGTGCGCCGAGCGAAACGTGCGACCCGTGTTGCTGGAGCCGGAAACGTGGTTCAGCCGATGGCATCCAAGACGGCGACAAGGATCAGGCGCCCGGTGAATGCAAATTGTTCGTACAAGGCGCCCGTTCCGCCGCCGACGATCGGGCCATGGGCGGCTGGGTCTACGGCCGACGGAGTCCAATTAGGTCGATAGGGCGGTCTTGATGCCGTCCTCGGTGAGCACCGCGCAGATCGACTCGACACCCCACCGCAACCCGCCACCGACTCGAGAGCCTTTGTTCTCGTTGATGAATCGTACGATCACCGCTGCGGCCGGTCGAGTTCGGCCGCGAGAAATCCGAAGCTGCCTTCAGGATCGCGTTCGCGCGTTTGAGCTCGGCGACCCGGCCCATCGCGGCCCACTCCGACTCGTGCTCCGGCATGATCTCCCCGGTCGTCTTTCTCGTGCTGCCCATCACCATCGTGTTCGCGCTGTACCCGGGCCTGGTCTCCATCGCGCAGGTGGCCGGATGACCTGTGCCCGCCCACCGACTCCCCCCTGCCCGCACCGCAACCCCCACCCACTTTGGAGCCACCGATGACCGAACGTCTCCTGCGCACCACCCAGCTCTGGGTGATCGGCCTGACCCTGCTGCTCACCGACCGGTGGACGGCGATGCGCGCCCGGGCCGACCGCGACCGGGATCGCGGCGACGTGCCCGGCTGGGTGATGATCACGGTGATGACCGCTCCTGTACCAACTGCCCGCTGAGCCCGACACCGTGGCAGCGGCACACACAGTCGCCGACGGGGCTCGGCGCAGCATCACAGCCGCAGTGTTGGCCGTCCCGGCAGTCGAGTGAGATCCGGCGCCGGCCCCGCGGCGATGGGATGCGGTGCCGTCCGGCCGTCAGTCCACCAGGGTCAGGGTCCACGCGTAGGCAAACGTCACGGGCTTACCGAACGTTCGACGTTAGGGGTCGGTGTGTCCTGCCGGTCGGAGCCGTGTTGCGACCGGCGCGATGATGGATCTGAGACGTCCTCGACGCAACCGGAAAGGCAACCGATGGCCCGAACAGCGCACGCAGCGGTCTTGGAGAGGGAAGCTAGCGCGATTTCGCTGCGCAGCGCGGAACACAGCTACGAGGAGATCGCGACGCGCTCGGATATGCGAACAGGGGATCCGCCTGGAGGGCCGTCGATCGGGGCCTGCGGGCCGAGCGGGACGGGCGGGCCGGCGAGTACTTGCTCGGTGTCGTTGGCCGCGAGGAACGCTGAGGTGCTACGCGCCGGCAGCCAGCGCGCGCGAGAAGTTGCCGGCCGTGAGCTTCTTGCCGAATGGGCGTAGCAGCAGGACGACGACCCGGCCGCGCAGGTTCTTCGGATTGCGGATTGCCCGCACATGAAGCTCGGAACCGTCCTGCGTCGGCGTCAGTCGATACTCCCAACCACTGCCCGGCCCCCAGAGGTTCGAGTCGGTTGTGGTGACCGACACCGTCCCGCGCGCGGCGTCCCACTGGTAGCGCTCCCGCTCCCACGCGAACGCGTTGCCCTCGGTGACATCGGCCCAGTCGTCGCCGACGTCGTGCACCGCGAAATGCTTGTCGTCGATACCGCGCCACGCCGCCGACCTCCGGCCTTCGAAATCGGTCAGGATCCGTAGCACCTCCGCCGCCGGCAGGCTGGTCGTGACGGTGACGTCGAGGACAGACATCGCACACCTCCGGCCGCCACCTGCTGCGCGAGAGTAGACGCCGCAGCTCGGCTTCACAACCGCTGCAGTCGCCGATGTCTGCCGGGCGCGCTATCGATCCGGAGCCGATGCGGCGGGCTTGCGCGTCATTCGGTACCGCAGCACGAGAAACGGAAACCCGAAGACCCAGAATGCATGGTCGGCGCGCAGCTCGCCACCCTCGAGGTAGACGTCGAGTTGCTCGGCGAAGCCGTGCACGGCGAGGGCGGTCATCTCGCGGGTGTCGGGGTCGATGTAGGCCAGGTAGTGGCCGGGGTGGTCGAGTTCGCTGCGGCTGGTCAGGATCAGCCCACCGCCGGGGCGGGCGTGGGGGACCAGTGTTGCGGTGAAGCTGCCGTGCGGCACGGGGAATCCGACACTGACGTACCCGTGGTCATCGTGCCGGTAGGTGGTGTAGATGCCGACATAGATCGGCTCATCGGTGTCGCTGAACGACCGGATCCAGCCCCGCACCGCCACGTCGGGCTGCGAGGGAAGGGTGATCGTGTCGATGCGACTGCGGATGCCGCGTTGGGTCTCCCGCTGGTTCATCGGGACGTTGGCCTGACCGAGGGGCCGGGCCACCGCGGCCCGGTACAGCAGGTAGCCGGGCCGCACCCACAACCGCCATTCCGGAACGATGTCGAGGCGGAAACGGGTGGTGTGCTCATAGAACTCACGGACCAAGGGGTCGATCCCGGCGGGATCGAAATCAGGCCCGACCAACTCCAGCAGTGAGGCGACGATGCCGGCGTCGGGGGTGTCGGCGCGGTAGCTGCCGCCGATCTGATCGGCCAGTTGGCGCACGTAGTCGGTGCCGACATAGCGGGTGCGGGCCTCACGCGGCACCACGAACGGAAGATCCTCCGCGGCAACACGTTCGGCCAGCAGACTGACCTGGGCGTCGCGGAAGACCAGAGCGGAGACGGTGCGGTACGCGAGCATGGTGGTGCTCGCGACGACAGCCGCCGGTGCGGGACGCCGACGGGCCGCGAAGGCCCATCCGATTGCCGCCCCGAGAAGTGGCCCCAGGACCACCTTTTGCGGTCGGACGCCCAGCAGGCCGCCCAGCGCACCGGTCCCGGTACCGACCGCCACCGGCCCGATCCCGCCCAGCCGGCCGACCGCCCACCCCAGCGGTGCCACCAGCGCGGCACTGGCTGCGATCCGCTGCCAGATCGGCGGGATCTCGCCCGGGCGTTGCCGCGCCCGCGCGACCCGCTCGGACATCGCCAGCCCGGCGGCGCCGACCATGGCGCCGGCCGCGGCCGCGCGGGGACCCCGGTGAGCGAGAAGCGCCGCCCCGGCGACACCGCCGATCGCGGCGGCGAAGCCGATCGATCCGGTCCGATCGACTGCTGTGTCGTGAGCACGCTCGGCCATGCCCGGAAACTACCCGCCTGGGGCGAAGCCCGGCGCACGGCGGCGGGCAACACTTTCAGATCTGGCAACCCATCGACCGAGATGCGCCCCCCGGTGATGTTGGAATGCGTGTCCCTGGTGGTGATCGGCGCCGGGCAGTGGGCTGGCAGTGAGCCGGGAAGCCACAACCCAACGACGGGACAGGCCCCGCCACAGGCAGCCTGACCTGGGCAGTTGTGCATACGCACTATTCAACGGGCGGCGAACGCGGCAACACCTCGCGAAGGCGTGGTCGCCGGTCCACCCGAGGTGCGTCGAGGGCCGCCCGGATAGTCCTGAGCGTCGATCGATATCGTTGAGGCACTCAGTCATTCAGGTGCTCGCGGACCGCGCGGATCAGCGCCGGTAGCCCGTGCAGTAGCGCCGCCCGCTCCTCGGACACCATCGCCGACACCCATCGTTTGAACCGATTGGTCATGGCCCCGCTCATTTGCTGGGCCACGTCCCGCGGTCGTCAAGTCCGGGCCTCCGGAGGGGGTGTAGTCCAGGACCGTGCGCGCGGCGGGGGTCGTAGGAGCAGCGGACTCATACGCCAACTCCCCCGGCGTCAGCCACCCCGTGACCGGCAGGCCTGCGGCGTTCAGCGCCTGGTCGAGTATTTCCCTTCGCTGGTCCAGGACTTTGGCGGCATGTTCGTGGCGGGGTGCCGTGCTGCGCCCGCAGCGCCGCCCGCGCCTTGCCGGTATCCAAGGTGTGCCGGGATCAGAAGGTTTTCGCTGCATCCCGGGCTTGGGAATGGGCGGCGTGTCGACCGGATTCAGCGTCGGCAGTGGCCAGGTTGGGCCGGAACTGCACGCAGGTGATGTCGCAAATACCGGCCCAGTTCAGCCAGTCGTCGAAGAACGTCGACTGGAAGTCGGCGCCGAACGACGGCCCGCGTCCGGGTCCGTATACGGCGCTGGTGTAGATCACAGCCGCCTTCTTCCCGGTGAGCAGACCGGTGTACCCGGCGACCGGGTCGAAGCCGAACACCATGCCCGGTTGGCTGATGACATCGATGAGCTGCTTGAGGATGTAGGGCACGCCGGCATTCCACATCGGGACGCTGAACAGGTAACGATCGGCAGCGGCGAACCGTTCGAATGTCCGGCGGGCGTCGGCCCACGCACGCGCCTCGTCTCCGGCCGGATCAGCGCCCGCGAAGACGGCCATTTTGGCCGCGGCGGCCGTCGGGCCGAACTCCGGCAGCGAGCCGTCCCACAGGTCCCAGGTCTGCACGGTGTCCGTCGGATGGGAATCGCGGTAGGTCTGCAGAAAGGTGTCGGCAATGGCGAGGGACTCGCTCGCTACGCCGCGGGGGCTGGCACTGATGTGCAACAGGGTTGTCATGGTGGGCGACCTTCCAGTAGAGGACGATGTCTGTGCGTAAGCACAGACTTTAGGTGTGTGCGCACGCACAGTCAAGGGGTATGGTGATGTGATGGAAACCGAGATGACCAGAGAGAAGCTTGGAGTGCTGGTCTGGTCGCTGTTCCTCCGGACCCACGCTGCTGTCGTCCCGCGGATCGAGCAGGATCTGCTGCGGCGGCGGCAACTGCCGCTGGCCTGGTATGACGTACTACTCGAGCTGAACGCCGCTGCGGGCCGCCGGCTGCGGATGCAGGAGCTCGGCAACCGGGTGGTGCTCTCGCGGAGCCGAGCCAGCCGAGTGGTGGACGAACTGGCGGCCGCCGGGCTGGTGCGCCGGGATCCGGATCCGAGCGACCGGCGCGGATCTTTCGCGGTGTTGACCGATTCGGGTCGTCAAAGGCTGCGAGCCGCAGCGCCGGTGTATCTGACCGGCATCGGCGAGCATTTCACCGCGGCACTGACCGATGAGGAGCTACCGGTGCTGCAGGCCGCCCTCGGCCGGGTGCTGGCGGAGCTCGAGGATTGACAGCGCGATCAAGCCGAACAGCAAGTTCTTACGATCGACCACTGACCGTGCTGCAACCAGAGCTGGCCCACCATCTGACCGGGCCGAAACTCGTCGCCCTTCACGTCCCAAGTGGACGGTGCGGTCGCCGTCCGCTGGCTCCGAACCCGCTGCTACGGC
>CAVPLZ010000015.1:0-345126 GCA_963706185.1 uncultured Actinomycetota bacterium
ACAGCGCGGCGTGCGGCCGGATCTGCGCGGCGGCCTGCGCCACGGTGTCGCCCAGCGCAGCCGGGGTCTGCACCGAGATGGCGATGGCCGCCGGGTCCCGGTCGGCGGCCACCGCGGCCGCCCGGATCTTCTCGATCTCGCCGTTGCCCGAGTCGGGGTCGAAGAAGATGGCCAGCCAGCCGTCGGCGATCTCCCCGGTCAGGGCCAGATTCTTCGGTCCGACCGCGGCCAGGTAGATCGGCACGGCCGGGCGGACCGGCTGCAGGGACAGCAGCAGGGCCTTGCCCTCGCCGTCGGGCAGCGGCAGGGTGAAGTGCTCGCCGGCGGCGACCAGCCGGCGCCGGGTCATCGCCTGCCGGACGATGTGCACGTACTCCCGGGTCCGGCCGATCGGGTCGGTGAAGCGCACCCCGTGCCACCCCTCGGAAACCTGGGGGCCGGAAACGCCGAGGCCGAGCCGGAACCGGCCGCCGGACAGCGCGTCGAGCGAGGCCGCGGTCATCGCGGTCAGTGCCGGGGTGCGACCGGGGATCTGCAGGACGGCGGAGCCGATGTCGATGCGTTCGGTGCGGGCGGCGATCGCGGCGAGCATGCTGACCGCGTCCGAGCCGTAGGCCTCGGCGGCCCAGACCACGTCGTAGCCGAGTTCCTCGGCCAGCACGGCCAGGTCGAGATTGGCGGTCATCTCCGCCGCCGTCGTGGCGTAACCGAAGTTCAGTCCTAGCTGCATGCGCGTGCTCCTCGCGGGTCGCGCTCACGCTACCGGCACGCACGGGCAGGCCTGCGCTCACCGGCACGCGCGGGGTCGTAGGTTTGCCTGATGGAGATCAGGCAGGTCGGGCGCAGCGGGCTCGAGGTGTCGCGCCTCGCCCTGGGCACCATGACCTGGGGCCGGGACACCGACGCCGACACCGCCGCGGCGCAGCTGGAAGCCTTCGTCGGCGCCGGCGGCACCCTGGTCGACACCTCCAACATCTACGGCGACGGGGACAGCGAGTCGATCCTGGGCACGCTGGTTCCCGACGTCATCGCCCGCAAGGACGTCGTGCTGGCGACGACGACGGTGGGCGTCGGCGGCGGTCGCGGCCGATTGCTCGGCGCGCTGTCGGACTCGCTGCGCCGGCTCGACACCGGGTCGGTGGATCTGTGGCTGGTGCACGGCTACGACGACCGGGTGCCGCTCGAGGAGACGTGTTCGGCGCTGCGGACCGCAGTGGAGACCGGGCGGGCCGCCTACGTCGGCGTGTCCGGGTACTCCGGCTGGCAACTCGCTGCGGCCGCGACCTGGCTGCGCACCCAGGGTTGCCCGGTGGTGGCGGTGGAGACCGAATACTCGTTGGTGGACCGTTCCCCGGAGGAGTCGCTGCTGCCCGCCGCGGCCGCGCTCGGGGTGGGGGTGCTCGCGTGGGCGCCGCTGGGTCGCGGGGTGTTGACCGGCAAGTATCGGCACGGCACGCCCGCCGATTCCCGAGGTGCCTCACCGCATTTCGCTCGGTACGTCGGGCGGCATCGGACCGAGGAGACCTCCAGGGTGGTGGAAGCGGTGGCCACGGCCGCCGACGGATTGGGCACCTCGCCACTGGCCGTGGCCTGCGCCTGGGTCCGCGACCAGCCCGGCGTCGCGTCGGCCGTGGTGGGCGCCCGGGACGCGGCGCAGTTGTTGGGCGCGCTCGCCGCCGAGGAGATCGCGCTTCCGGTGGAGATCCGGGCGGCGCTGGACGACGTGTCCTCCGGCGCCCCGGGCGACGCCGGCGCACCGGACTGACCGGTGAGTACTGCGGTCGGTGTGGTGTCCGAGGCCTTCGGCGAGTTCTGCGCCTCCGGGCTGTGGCCGGGGGTGGGCAAGGCGACGGCCGAGGCCATGGGCGCAGCCGGCATCACCGGTCCGGCCGCCGTCACCGCGCACAATCTCCTCAAGCTGCCCAAGGTCACGGCCAAGCGGGCCGACCGCCTGCTGACCGCCTGGATCGGCGTCGGCCAGCTCTATGAGCTCGCCGAACTGCTTGTCCCACAGGATATTCCGGTGCGCTGGGCGGCTCGATTGACCGACCAGCTCGGCGACGACGCGGTCGGCGAGCTACGGCGCGATCCGTGGCGATTGTTGGTGCTGCCGGATGCCACGGTCGGGCAGGCCGACCAGTTGGCCCGGGCGCTGGAACCTGACGTGCGTCGCGACGATGTCCGCCGCGGCCGGGCGCTGGTCGGCTGGACCCTGGCCCGGTTCGCCCGGGACGGGCACACCGCAGCGCCGGTCGCTGTGGTCACCGACGCTGCTGCGCCCGTTCGGGATCGACGCGGCCGGCGCCGCGACCGCGCTGGCAGCTGCGGGCAGCGCGAAGGACGTGGCCGGCGTACTCGACCCGACCGGCAACGGCGAGCCTTGGGTGGCGCCGACGGCGTTGTGCCAGGCGGAGTCCGACATCGCCGACGGGATCAGGCGGCTGACGGCCAATGCCAAGGCGCTGGCCGGCGACCGGGCCGTCCGCGCGGCCGCCGGCGACCTCGACGAGGTGCAGACCGGCGCGGTCGCGCATGCGGCGGCGCACGGCGTCAGCCTGCTCACCGGCGGACCGGGTACGGGCAAGAGCCGCACGGTGTCGGCGATCGTCGCGCTGTGCCGCAAGGTCGAGGTCAGCGTCGCGCTGGCCGCGCCCACCGGACGGGCGGCGAAGCGCCTGGAGGAATTGGCCGGACACCCGGCGACCACGGTGCACCGGTTGCTCGGTGCCCGTCGGGCCGGTGCGGCCGAGGACAACGGCAGCGTTTTCGACCACGACGCCTTCAATCCGCTGGAGGTCGGGCTGGTGGTGGTCGACGAAGCGTCCATGCTGGACGTCGAACTGGCCGCCGCCCTGATCAACGCGATTCCCGACGGCGCCCACCTGGTGGTGGTCGGCGACCCGGCCCAGCTGCCGTCGATCGGTCCTGGCCGGGTGCTGGGCGACCTGATCGACGCCGACGCCATCCCGATCACCGAACTGACAGACGCTGTACCGGCAGTCCGAGGGCGGCAGCATCGCCCGGTTGGCCACCGCAGTCCGCGGCGGCACGCTGCCGCCGGTCGACGACCCGACCCGCGAGGTCGTGGTGGTGCCGACCCCGGGATCCGAGCCGGCCGCCCAGCGGGTGGTCCAGCTGGTCACCGATTCCATTCCGCGGGTGTTCGGGCTGTCCGGCGATCAGGTGCAGGTCGTCACGCCGGTGCACCGGGGGCCGGCGGGTACCCAGGGGCTCAACCGGCTGCTGAAGGCCCGGCTCAATCCCGGTACCGGAACCGTCCGCGGATTCGACGTCGGGGACCGGGTGGTGGCCACGGCCAACCACGCCGACGCCGAGCCGTTCGGCTACGCCAACGGTGAGGTGGGCACGGTGACGTCGGCCGGTGACAACGCGGTGACGGTCGCCTTTCCCGGCGGGGAGGCGGAGATCGCCGGCAAGGCATTGAGCGATCTGCTGCACGGCTGGGCGATCACCGTGCACCGGGCCCAGGGCTCGGAGTGGGAAGCGGTGGTCGCTGTCCTGCCGCCGGAGGCGGGGCAGATGCTGTCCCGGCCGTTGATCTACACCGCGATCACCCGCGCCCGCCGGCATCTGTCCGTGGTGCATGCTGCCGGCCCCGCCGTGGCCCGGGCCGTGCGCCAGGTCGGCGCCCGCCCCCGCCGGACCCTGCTGCGGGCCCTGCTGGTGCGCGCCGCCGTCGAGCAAACTCCCAGCGGGCCTTGACCTTCTGCTGATTCCGTTCAGGCGGCTCGGTATTCGAGGATGAGTCCGCGGAGTCGGTGTTCGGCGAGGTGTCGATGCGGCCGGGTGGGGTGTGGTGGTCGATGCCGGGTGGTGTGGGTGGTGGGCTTTGGTAGGTGTGGCCGGTGGGGGTGGTGGTTTCGATGACACCGTCGGGTCGGGTGGTGACGGTCCAGCCGGGTGCTTGTTTGGTGTGGTTGCACGATTCGCAGGTCAGTTGCCCGTTGCCCAGGCTGGTGGGACCACCTCGGGCGTGGTCGCGTTCGTGGTCGTCGTGGCGGCCGGGGGCGTGGCAGTACGGGGTGCGGCAGGCCCGGTCGCGGACCAGCAGGAACTCTTGCATGGCCTGGGGAAGCGGCGGGCTTTGGATTCGGTGGCGGCCAGCTGTCCGGTGTCGGGGTCGGTGTAGAACTGGCGGAGCCAGGTGGTGGCCTTCGGGCCCAGGTCGGCGGCGGCCAGGGTGCGGGCGACGTCGGCGGGGATGGGTCCGTAGCCGATCAGTTCGGCGGGTTCGTCGCACACCCCGAGCAGGGTGCGGTCGGTCATGATGACGTGCAGGTGGATGTTCGCCGCGGTAGGTAGGACCGTGGCCAGTTTCGCCCGGGCGTCGGCCGCGGTCGGGAAGTGGTAGCGCTCGGGGTTCCCGGTCGGCGCGGGCTTGTTGTCGGGTTCGGTCGCGGCGGTGTCGGCGGCTTGCTCATCCGATGCGGCTGGCTCGTCATGCCGCGGCCTGGTCGTCTGGGTTCGGCCTGCGGATGGGGGCGCCGTGCTCATCGCAGCCGGTGATGGCGCCGCCGGTCAGCCGGTCGACCAGGGTGTCGGCCATGATCTGCCCGCGGCCCCGGTCGTCGCCCTCACCCACGATGAGCTGGGTGTAGGAGGTCAACGCCGCGTACGCGGCGATGGCGACCGTGGCGGGCAGCAGCGCGGTCAGATACGCCATGGTGTCCGGCGCCGGCCGCACGCTCACCCGCCGATCCCGCGCCGCCTTGCCGGCGCGGTCGGCGACGGCGGCGGCGTCCAACTCGGCGGTGACCTGGGCGGCGTGGCGTTCCAGCATCCGGTCACCCACCGCGCCCAGGTCCGGCGCCAACCGCTCATCCGCGAGCCGACGCAGGTCGGTGTCCAAACAGGCGGTTTCCCGGCAGATCAGGGTGGCCTGCCACTCGGAGATCCGGCCCTGTTCCAACGCTGCGCGGGTGTGCGGCAACTCGGTGTGCAATGCGGCGGCCAGGCCGACGTGCCGACCCCCGCGGTGCTGCGCATCCCGCCGGGCCAACGCGATTTGCCCGGCCACCGACCGGCGGATCATCGTCCGGCTCGACCCCCGGGCCTGCCCTTCCGCGGTCTGCGTCGCGGCGAACCCGACGGTGACCTGCGCCTGACCGCCGGCGCAGACACCCTTCATCGACTCCAACGCCGCATCAGGTCGATCCGGGCGACGTCGTCGGCGCACTCGGCCGGCCAACTGCAACGCCCGCAGCATCCACCCGGCCACCTCGTCAGCGGGTGCGGCGACGCCGCTGCTGGTGTTCCGCGGCTTCGATCACTGTCCATTCTATCGCTAGTAGCGGCCATGCCACAATATGTTCTACGAACATGTGTGCTAGTCCCTTGTGAGCACTCTGGCGAAGTCCGGCACGCCAGTCGCAGCCAGCCAGTCCGTCATTGTGTGAGGACAACGGCTCGACTCCCTCATCGCGTCGACCAGCGAAAACATCTCCGTTGCCGGCCAGACACGTTGGCGCGCCATCGATGCGCCGGCAGCCGGCGAGGGCATCATGGGTCATCCGGTCCGGCCCTCGACCCCGGCGGCCCGGCCGATAGGACACTGGTCGGGGGCGAGACAGGCGAGGTGAGGACCATCGCGGCAGCAGCGCAGCGCGCCGACGACGTCGACGAGTACGAATATGTGCCGCTGCGGATCGACCCGACGATGTCGAGATCCGCGGCGGCGACGATGTTGGCCGTGCGGGCCGAATTCAGCGGATGGGAGCTGGCCAGAGTGCTGCGGTACCCGGACGGTACCCGCCGGGTCTGGTTGCGGCGACGACGCGCCGCCGGCTGGGTCAACGGCCTGACTCCCTGACGGGCCGCACGCACCGGCCCGCCTGACGCCCCGCCCGGCACCCGCTGCACCCTGGCCGGCGAGCACGTCGTTAACGTCGCAGCGTGAGCGACGCCGGGGACCTGCCGCGAAGCGCGGAGCCCTGGTCCGCCACCCGCCGGGCGATCCTGGGCGACTCCCTCGGCGTCGGGCTCGCCACCGGCGCCTACGCCGTCTCGTTCGGTGCCATTGCCGTCGCGACCGGACTCGACGGCTGGCAGACGATGGCGCTGTCCGCGTTGATGTTCACCGGTGGGAGCCAGTTCGGCCTGGTCGGGGTGCTGGCCGGCGGGGGCAATCCGATCGCCGGCGCGGCCACTGCGATCCTGCTCGGGGTGCGCAACGCCCTCTACGGGCTGCGACTGGCGCCGCTGCTCGACCTGCGCGGCTGGCGGCGCGCCGCGGCAGCGCACCTGGTGATCGACGAGTCGTCCGCCATGTCGATGGGCCGCACGTCCGACCGGGCCGCGCGACTTGGCTTCTACGCCACCGGCATTGCGGTCTTCACCCTGTGGAACCTGGGCACCCTGGTCGGCGTGCTGGGCGCCTCGGCACTGCGCGACCCACGGGTGCTCGGCCTGGACGCGGCTGTGCCCGCTGCCTTCTTGGCCCTGCTCGGACCGCGGCTCCGTGGCCGGGAACCCTGGATTATCGCCGTGGTCGCCGCCCTGGTCGCGGTGCTCACCACTCCCCTGCTCCCGCCCGGCCTCCCGGTGCTGGTCGCCGCCGCGGTGGCCGGTGCGATCGCGCTCGCCCCGCATCGACCCGAATCCGCACCGGCGCCCGACACCGCACCGCCGACGCCCGACACCGCACCGCCCACACCCGAAACAGCACCGCCAAGACCCGAAACCGCCGCGCCCACAGCCGAAACCGCGGCGCCGACACTCGACCCCGCTAATGACCCGGCCGACCCGGAAGGGCCGGCGTCATGATCTGGCTCGCCATTGCGCTGGGCTGCGCCGGCTGCTACGCGGCCAAACTGGCCGGATTGTCCGTGCCGGCTTCGGTTCTCGCCCGACCGGCGGTGCGCCGGCTGGCCGCCCTGCTTCCGGTAGCTTTGCTTTCCGCGCTGATCGGCGTGCAGACCTTCGGCGCCGGCCAACATCTCGTCGTCGATGCCAGGGTCGTCGGCATGGCCGTCGCCGGACTGGCGGTGTGGCGCCGCTGGCCGTTCCTGGTCGTGGTCGGGCTCGCCGCGGCGACCACCGCGGTGTTCCGCCTGCTCGTGCCCGGCAGCTGAGCGGACCCGGCCGAGCGTCAGCAGGTCCGCAACAGCCGGTCGAGCACCCGGGTGCCGAACAGCAACGCATCCACCGGCACCCGTTCGTCCACGCCGTGGAACAGTGCGGAGAAGTCCAGGTCCGCCGGCAGCCGTAACGGCGAGAACCCGTAGCCGTTGATCCCGAGGAGCGAGAACGCCTTGTTGTCCGTGCCGCCGGAGAGCATGTACGGGAATCGGGTGCCCGTCGGGATCTTCGGCGGTCAACGCCGCGCTCATCGCGTCGACCAGGTCGCCGGAGAACGGGTACTCCAGCGGCGGTGACCAGACCCAGTCGATCTCGATGCCCTCGCCGGCGATCTCCTCGATCTGTTCGCGGAACCCGTCCTCGCTGCCGGGCAGCACCCGGCAGTCGACGGTCGCCTGCGCCGTGGACGGGATGACATTGGCCTTGTAGCCGGCCTTGAGCATCGTGGGGTTCGCGGTGTTCCGCAGCGTGGCGTTGACCAAGCGGCTGATCCCGCCGAGCTTGCCGATCGCCCCCTCGAGATCGTCCTCCGGGAACTCCAACCCGGTCAGCCGGGTGACCGAAGCCAGGAAGGCATCGACGGTCGGCGTGCGGGTGATCGGGAACTCGTGGGCGCCCAGCCGGGCGACGGCCGCAGCGACCCGGGTGACCGCGTTGTCCTCGGCCACCATCGATCCATGCCCGGCCCGGCCGGTCGCCGTCAGGGTGGCCCAGGCCACGCCCTTCTCCGCCGCTGCGACCAGGTAGGCCCGTTGATCGTCGCCGAAGGTCACCGAGAACCCGCCGACCTCGCTGATCGCCTCGGTCACCCCGGCGAAGAGTTCGGGGTGGTTCTGCACCAGCCAGTAGGCGCCGAAGTAGCCGCCGGCCTCCTCGTCGGCCATGAAGGAGAACACCAGCTCGCGCTCCGGTACCACGCCACGGCGCTTGAGGTCGCGGGCGACGGCCAACGTCATCGCCACCATGTCTTTCATGTCGACGGCGCCGCGGCCCCAGACGTAGCCGTCCCTGACCGCGCCGGAGAACGGGTCGACGGTCCACTCGGCCGGATCCGCCGGCACGACATCGACGTGACCGTGCACCAGCAGCGCGCCGCGGGCCGGGTCGGCGCCGGCCAGCCGGCAGATCACGTTGCCGCGGCCCGGCGCCGCCTCCAGGTAGGTCGTCTCGTACCCCACCTCCTCCAACTTCTGCTGGATGTAGCGGGCGGCCCTGGCCTCGCCGTCGCCGATGGTGGCCGGGTCGCCGGTGTTGACCGAGTCGATGCGGATCAGCTCACTGCACAGCTGCACCACCTCGTTCTCGGCGTCCGATCGGGTGGGGGCGGCTTCTGACGGCGCGGCGGCTGGCGTCTGGGTCATGTGGTCGTTCCTATCACCGGTCTGCCCGGCCGGCGCACAACGGTCCGGCACCCGACCGGGAACGATCATTCAGCCATTCGCGGGAAGGCGTCACCGGGCAGCCGCAGGTAACGTCACGTTCGTACCTCCCGTCACTCAAGGACCCTTCGATCCCGTTCATCACGTTTCTCACGCGACGCCAGATCAGAGAAGGGCCCGACGCCTGTGAAGAGGGCCGCGCCGTGATCATCCCGACCATCGACGCGGGTCTGGAAAATCTTGTCAGGGACCTGATTCCACTCCCGCAGGAGTTCGGCGACGTCTCCTTCGAGCCGCCGTCGGGAACCTGGTCGGCGCAGTTGAGCCGGATCACCGTCAACCTGTTCCTGTTCGGGACCGGGCGCAGCCCGCTCCCCCCGCGGCCGGCCGTGGACCGGGTGGTCGACGGACGGGTGGAGCGCCGCCAGCCGATCCCGATGGTGCAACTCAACTACCTGGTCACCGCATGGGCGGGCACGGTCCGTGACGAACACCAGCTGATCGGCGACCTGCTCACCCTGTTCATGGACAACCAGCAGGTGCCGCCGGACAAGCTGCCCGCCGAGTTGAACTCCACGGTGCAGATCGCCGTCGCCCACCATGACAACAGCAGGGCCAAGGACGTCTGGTCGACGGTCGGCGGGGCGATCAAACCCAGCTTCGAACTCGTCATCACCACCGCCGGCGACGCCATGCCCTACGTCCAACTCCCACCCAGGGTGGAGCGGGTCGCGGCCATGGTCGCGCCGATACCCCGGCCGAGCGGCTGATCTGCGATGCGGGTCAGCTCGGACACCGCGGTCCTCGATGTGCGGCCGGGGGACTCGGCCGACATCGGGGTGGATGTCGTCAACACCGGCGCCGTGATCGACGGCGTCACCGCCCGGGTGGTCGGGTTGCCCGACCGTCACGTGACCAGCCGGCCCGCGGTGCTGCCGCTGTTCCCTGATTCCGCCGGCCGGCTCACCCTGACCCTCGACCTGCCGACCGGGTTCCCGGCGGGACGCCACCCGGTGACGGTCGAGGTGCGCTCCCGCCAGGCCGAGACCACGCCCGGCTACCTCGACCTCGACCTGCATGGTGCCCAGCATCGCCGGCCTGGCGATCTCGTCCCGGCCCCAGGTGGTCCGCGCCCACCGGACGGCCCGGTTCGTGCTGAGCGTGGTGAACCGCGGCAACACCGCGCTGGACGTCGCCCTCGGCGCGGTCGACCCGGAACGATTGGTGGTGGCCCAGCTCGAGCCGCCGAACCTGGTGCTGCCCCCGGCCACCGCCGCCGACGTGCTGATGACGCTCAAGGGCCCGCGGATGTTCGTCGGCACCGAACTCGATCGGCCGATCACCGTCGAGGCGACGGCCGCCATCGTGCCGCCCGCCACGACACCGCACGGCGCCGGCGCCGGCGCTGCCGGGACACGGCACCCCGACTCCGCCGACCTGCCCGCCGTCGTCGGCACCCGCGACGGCCGACGAGCCCGCGCCCGAACCGCTGATCGCGATCTGCCCGGTCACCCTCAAGCAGCGACCGTGGCTCACCCGCGGTCTGCTCACCGCGCTGATCCTGCTGTCGATCATCGCGCTGTGGGCCGCGGTGTTCCTGTTCGGCCTCGGCCAGGTGTTCGCCGGAGACCCGCAGACCAAATCCGCGCAGGCGAGCGCGGCATCGTTCTTCGTCGTCCCCAAGCCGAACGCAGGTGGTCAGCCACGGCCGGCGCCCGGCGTGCCAGCCGATGCCAAGGGCGGCGCCGGCGACCCCGAGGTCGCAGGCCGAGGCGGTGGCGCAGGCGGAGACGGCCACCCCGGAGCGGACAGCCGGTCCAGGTTCCGGGGTTGCCCGACCGCCCCGACCGGCGCGCTGCCCAAGGACGGCACCCTGCCGTCCGGTCTGGCCGCGGCGATCAGCGGCACGGTGGTCGCGAAGTCCTCCGGCCAACCGGTGGGCCGGATCACTGGTCGAGGCGGTCCGCCGCACCTCCACCGGCGCACCGAAGACGGTCAGCTCGGCTGCCACCCAGGCCGACGGCACCTACCAGGTGTCGGGGCTGTTCCCCGGCGACTACCTGCTGAAGTTCACCGCCACCGGGTTATGTCGACGCGTGGTCGCCGAACGCCAAGTCCGACCGGCGCCGCGCGGCCGATCACCGTCGCCTCCGGCGTCGTCACCTCCGGCGTCAACGTGACGATCACCGGCAAACCCGCGACCGATCACCGGCACCGTCGACCAGGGCGACACCACCACCAAGGTGATCGCCGACCGTCACCGTCCGGTTGATCACCGGCACCCGATCCGGCCAAGCCGGTCGGCAAGCACGGTCAAGACCGACGCGAAGGGCAAGTACACCCTGAAGAACCTGCCGGCACCCGGCACCTACCAGCTCTCGTTCGCCGACCGAAGAGCCACTACCAGGTGACGACGGTGCGGGTGGTGGTCGACGGCGGCGCTCAGCGGCTCCAGCCGACGGTGCCGCTGGTCGGCCGGCGAACGGCAGCGATCTCCGGGATGGTCACCGACGCCGCACGGCAACCCGCTCGGGCGGATCACCGTGGCCACCACGGTGAAGGGCGCGGAGCGGACGATCGACACCCCGACCACCGGCAACGTCGGCACGTTCCAGCTCGACGACCTGCCGACCCCGGCGACCTACGTCCTCACCTTCAGCGGCACGGGCTACGCGACCCACGCCGAGTCGATCGACCTGCAGCCGGGGACTCGGCAAGAACGTGAACGGTGCCAGCTGGCCACGGGGTCGCGGCACGGTCACCGGGCTGCTCACCGACGTCACCGGCGCCGGGCTCGGCGGCGCGACGGTGACCGTCGGCGGGGCGCCAACGACCGCCGACCACGACCACCCTGACCCAGGGCACCGTCGGCCAGTTCACGCTGATCGGCCTGCCGGATCCCGGGCACCTACACGGTCACCTTCACGCTGGCCGGGTACGCCGACCAGACCGTGCCGCTGACCCTGCCGGTGACCGAGCGACCGACGCTGCCGACCGTGCTGATGCAGAAGTCGGGCGGCACGATCAGCGGAGTGGTCCGCGACGGCAGCGGACCGGTCGCCGGCGTCACCGTGGTCGCCACCGACGGCGCTCAAGACCTGGCCGGTCACCGTCGACCGCCGCCTCCGGCGGGTTCGCCGCGGGCAGCTACGTGATCGCCGGGCTGCCCGCCGGGCGCCTACACGGTGACCGCACGACCGGGCCGGCGGCGTCGACGCACGGCCCTGGTCGAGGTCACGGCGGGCAGGCGGTGACCCAGAACTTCACCGTGGCCGGGGGCGACTGACATGCGCCTGCAGGTCAGTCCCGGAACGGGTCGAGCTCGGCGAACAGTCCGCGAGTTCGAGGTCTTGATCACGGTGACCAACACCGGCACCGTGATCGGCGGCTACCACCTGCGCATCCTCGGCGCCGACCCGTCGTGGGTGAGCTGGAGAGCGGAGAACCTCTCGCTGTTCCCGGACACCTCGCAGACGGTCCGGGCGATGGTCCGCATTCCGCCCGGGCCTGGGCGCCGGCGACCGGCGGATCGCCGTCCAGGTCCGCGAGCTCACGCCGCCGCAGGCGATCTCGGTCGCCGAGATCGAGCTGGTGGTGCCGGCCAAGGACGCGCTGCGGCTGCAGCCTGCTGCCCGATGACGGTGGTCGGCGGCACGCACCGGCCGGTTCGGCCTGCAGGCCGAGAACATCGGCAACACCAGGGCTACCGCTGCTCCCGATCGGTCTCGACCCCGAGGAGAAGATCGCCGTTCGCGTTCAGTCCCGGCGTGCTCGACCTGGCCCCGGGCGAACCACGCGATGCGCCGACCTCAGGGCCACCGCCCGGCGGCGCTGGTTCGGCAACCCGGTGGTCCGGCCGTTCGGCATCGCGGTGCTCCGGTCGCGCCGCCGGTCGTCGCCGACGGAGCCGACCGGGCCGGCCGAACCTCCCGAACCGCTGGCCACCGGCAGCCTGGTCCAGAAGCCGCGGCTGTGCCGCGGGCTGCTGTCGCTGCTGTCGTTGCTGTTCGCGGTCAGCGTGTTCGCCGTGGTCATCACCATCGCGCTGTCCCGGCTGGTCGGGGTGTCGGCCGCCGATCGCGACCTGGCCATCCAGGTGGCGGCCGCCCAGCAGAACGCCGGCGGCGCCGGCAGCCGGTTCCGACGATCGGCGGCACCGTCGTGCTGCTGACCAACGGCGCGCCGGCGGCCGGGGTCACCGTCGAGGTGTTCGCCACCGGGTCGTTGACCACCCCGATCACCAGCACGGCCACCGGCGACGACGGGGCCTTCGCCTTCAGTCGGCCTGTCCGCCGGCGCCTACAAGCTGCGGTTCCGCGGCGCCGGCTTCGCCGAGGTCTGGTACCCGTCCGCGCTGACCGGTGAGGCCGCCCAGGAGATCGCGCTGCAGCCGGGCAAGAACATCAACCGACCTCACCGTCCAGCTCGGCGGGCTGCCCGCCACGGTGTCCGGCCAGGTCATCGGCGACGACGTGGCCGGCGCGATCCTCACCGTCCAGGTTCCCGCTCGACATGCTGGCCGACCGCGCAACGCCGGACCGGCGTCGGCGTCGGCCGCGCCCACGGTCACCGC
The DNA here is from genome assembly GCA_963706185.1 of uncultured Actinomycetota bacterium. Classification (GTDB taxonomy): domain Bacteria; phylum Actinomycetota; class Actinomycetes; order Mycobacteriales; family Nakamurellaceae; genus Nakamurella. The sequence goes on from CAVPLZ010000015.1 coordinate 13,051, forward strand.
CGCGCCGGCCGGCTCGGCGGCGCCGATCGCCGCCCGTCGCCGACGGACACCGCGTCGGCGCGTGCTGACGCACGGTGCCGATCGGATCGGACGGCACGTTCACGCTGACCGATCTGGCCTCGCCGCTCGAGTACGAGCTCGAGTCGTCACCAAACCCGGGTATCACCACCGACACCCAGACGCATCGACCTCGCCGGCGGCGAGAATCGGACCGGGGTGCAGCTGCGGCTGCGCACCGGCGACGGGCTGATCAGCGGGATCGTCATCGGGCCCGACGGGCCGGTCGGCAATGCCGTGGTCACCGCGACCACCGGCACCACGACGGTCAGCACCGTGTCAGCCAGACCAAGGGCACGACGGGGGCGTTCACCCTCCGCGGCCTGGTCACCCCGGCACCTACACGCTCACCGTCACCGCCGACGGCTTCGGCACCCAGACCTCGACGGTGAGTCTGGTTTCCGGGTCAGCAGCTGACCGGGGTCCAGGGTCAACCTGAGCAAGTCGACCGGGTCGATCTCCGGCGTGGTCTCCACGGTTCCGAGTCGACAGCGAGGTCCGGGCGGCGCGACCGGCGCGGCCGGGGTCACGGTGAGCGTCGGGGTGGGCGACACGACCGTGCAGACCGTCACCCAGTCCGCCGGCACCGTCGGCGCCTGGACGGTGGCCGGGCTGCCGCTTCCCCGGCACCTACACCGTCACCTTCACCCGGGCGGACCTGCAGTCGCAGACGTCTGGTGGTCTCGCTCGACGCGGCCGGCAATCCCAGCACCGGTCAGGACGGGTTGACGGTGGCCATGCGGTCGGCGTTCGGGACGGTGCACGGGACGGTCCGCCAGGCCCGGTCCGCAGGCGCGGCAGCGGTCCGCCGATCGGCGAGGCCACCGTCACGCTGTCCTCCGGCACCGACACCTACACGGTGATCAGCGCATCGCACGCCGGCCGCCGACCAGCGGGCACGTACCGGATCGACGCGGTCAAGCCCGGCACGTACACGCTGTCGGTCAGCCGCACCGGTACCTCGCCGACGGTGCTGACGGTGAACGTGGTCGCCGGCCGTGACGTGCCGACCGATCCGGTGCTGGTCCAGCCGGCCGGCATCACCGGCACGGTGCACAGCCAGGGACAGCACGTCGGTGGCCGGACTGCAGGTCGTCCTGTACGAGTCGGCGAAGTACCCGCTGGAGTCGGTCGCCACCACCACCACCGATGCCAAGGGCCGGTACGACTTCGCCAACGTCGACGCGCCGCAGATCTACGTGGTCGAGGTCCGCTCGGCCGCCGCCGGTGCGCTCGACCTCCGGCACCCTCGTCTGGAACCTCCACCACCGGCACGCTGGATCTGACCGTCGTCGGTCCCGGCACCGCGGCTACGACGGCGGGTGGCGGATGACCACCCCCGACCGCCGGCCGCGGCGATCAGGGCGACCGGCGCGCCCCGAGGTCATGCTTCCGCCGGGAATCGTGGTGCAGCGCCGGTACCGAGGTGGCCTTCGACGTCACCGTGCGCCATCGCGGCACCGCACCGGCGCTGCTCACCCTGACGGTCCTCGGCCTGGACGACCGGTGGGTCCCGCGAGCCGGTGGTGATCGGCCCGCTCGATCCGGGTGCAGTCGCGCCAGGTCACCCTGACCCTGGTGCCCGAGCGCGGCGCGCTCGGGGCCCGCTACCCGTTCGTCGTCGCCGCCGAGGCCACCACCGGCAAGGGCGACCGCCCGGTGATGGGCGTCGCTGAGTCGGTGCTGGCCGTCGACGCCCGGGAGCGGATCGTCGTGGCGGTCGTTCCGGACACAGGTCACCGCGGTGTTCGGCAAGCGGGTCGAGCTGCAGGTCACCAATCCGGGCAACGGACGACCGGGCGCTCGATCTGGACACCTACGACGCCGGTGGCGCCTCGCTGCGCTTGTCGGCCGACTCGGTGCTGGTGCCGGCCGGTCGGACCAGGGCCGTACGCGGCAAGATCAAGGTGCGCCACCCGCGGTTCCTCGGCTTCGGCGGCGTGCACACGGTCGGCGTGACCGCCCGCGGATCGGGCGCCCCCGAGTTCGCCGAGGCCACCGTCAGGCCCGCCCGGTCATCAACGGCCTGCGGGCCGGCGTCATCCTCGGCCTGGTGCTGGCCCTGTGGGTCGCGGCGGCCATCGTCTTCATCCCGAGGCTGTCGGACCAGTTCACCGCCAAGAACTCGACGACCGCCGCGACACGCGACCAGTGCGGCCGGGCCGTCCGGGACGGGGGCCGGCGGAACAGGAACCGGCGGGAAACGACGGGTGGCACCGGTGGGACCGGTGGCACGGACGGGCCGGTACCAAGCCGGGGGCGAACGGGGCGGATCCGGTGGCACCGGGGTCGAGGGCGACGGCGGTGGCGCGGCGGGGCATCGGCCGGTACCGTGGTCGGGCCGGTGTCCACCGGGGTGACCGTGACGGTCGAGTCGACCAGCCTGGCCGATGCGGCCGCGGCCGGCGCCCGGGACCCCGGGAGGCGGGCCAGGGTCTGCGAGCGCGCACGGAGCGATCGGCAAGGTGCCGGAGCCGCCGCGCTGACGGCAGCCCCGGACGACGGCCGTCCCGCGCAGCAGACCTACAAGACCCGCGGACGGGGCGTTCACGTTCGGCTGCCTCTCCGGCCGCGGCTTCTACCTGTTGACGGTCGCCAGCGAAGGGTTCCGACGAGCAGAAGTACATCGTGGACGCCGCGACCGTCGCCGACGCGGACCCGCTGGAGGTCGATCTGTCGCCGGCGACGGCAAGCTGTCCGGGACGGTGACCGGACCGGACGGCCCGATCGGCGCGGCCACCGTCGCCATCACCGACGGCACGGTCTCGTTGAGCACCTCGAGGGTGTCCACCGGCGACGGGGCAAGGCCGGCACCTGGTCGATGTCCGGGTTGTCGACGCCCGGCACTACCTGGTGACGGTCAGCGCGCCCGGCTTCGGCACCGTCAGCACGTCGGAGACGCTCAAGGCCGGCGGCAACGCCACCGCGGACCTGACCATGAAGCCGGGCGTCGCCGCCATCCTCGGCACGGTCTCCGGCACCGACGAATTGGGCGTGACTCGGCGACCAGGGCGGCGTCACCGTGTCGGCCACCGACGGCACCCTACCCGCACCGCAACGACGGTCACCACCGGGGTCGTCGGCAGTTACGCCCTGCCCGACCTGCCGTCCCCGGGCAGCTACACGCTCACCGTGACCGGCACCGGGTTCCAGGTGGCCACCCGCCAGGTCGAGATCCCGAGGGGGTCGGTGAGGTGCTCGCCGACGTCTCGCTGACCCGGGTCAACGGCACCGTGGCCGGCACACGTGACGGCGGCCGGCGGCGGTGGACTCGACGGCGTCGGTCTCACCCTGACCGGCAAGGACGCCACCTACAAGACGATGAGCCAGTCGAACCCGGCCGGTGGCTTCGGCTTCACCGGGGTGATCCCCGGCAACTACGTGCTCACCGGCGTGCTCTTCGGCCGGGTGCCCACGTCGGTGAACGTGAAGGTCGCGGCGGCCGGCACGACGACGGTCAACCTCTCGCTGGCCAACGACAACCTGGCCGCCGTGGTGCGCAACTCGGACATCTCGGTCCGGGTGGTGGACGACCGCTCCGGCGACGCACTCAAGTGCGACCGACTGCCCCTGGGGACGCCGCCGTCCTGTGACGTGACGATTTCCGGGCTGGTGCCCACCTACGCGGGTAGAAGTGATCCGAAGCCGACGCCCGTGGAGGTCACCGAGCTCAACACGGTGGTCGGGTACACCTGGCCGAAGAAGAAGAATCTGCCGGCGGGGCTGTACCAACTGACGATCACCGCGCCGGGCTTCGAGCCGGCCCGGGTCTCCGTCCAGGTGCAGGAGGGGGCCACCGCGAGCGCACCCGAGGTCCGGCTGCAGCCGCTGGGTCTGGTGTCCGGCACGGTGACCGCGCGCGTCGGTACGCCGACCGGTCAGTCCTGCGCGGTGGCCTACCAATTCGTCACCCAGGCCGCGACCGCCCCGACGACCTGCGACATCGCAAAGTGCAACGCCACTGTCACCTCCGCCTCCGTGCTGTCGGCCTGCGCCGTAGTCGATCGGGGCAAGGGCACCTACTCCATACCCGGGCTCAGCCATGGCGGCTACCAGGTCCGGATCATCCCGACCGACCAGGAATATCTCGCCACCGAACCGGTCTCGGTGTTACTCGGGTTCGGTGACGCCGCCACGGTGGACGCCGTCCTGGACCGGCTCGGTCGGCTCACCGTCACCACGCTGGCGCCCGACCTGATCACCGCGGCCCTGCGACCTGCAGCGGACGCGCGGATAGAGGTGGCGCCGGTGGCCGACGCCCCGCCGTCGTTGCGACCGTCCGGGACGTCCGCCGAGAACGGGACCTTCACCGCGACCGGACTGCGGGGCGTCTACCGGGTCTCGGCCTCCGGCGACCAGGGTGCCGACTCGGTGATCAGCCCCGCGGTCGGCCTGAACCAGACACTGGCCGAGACCCTGGTGCTGACCGAACCGATCGGGCCGGTGGTGGGTCAGGTGAGCACGACGGTGGACGGCAATCCGGTCTTGATCCGTGACGCCACGGTGACGATCACCGGGATCACCGGTTACACCGGTGCGACGCCGGTATCCGGAGCAGCCCGGGTGACCACCGACGCCAACGGGTGCTTCGCGGTGGTGCAGGCCGGCTGGACCGGGGCGAGCACTGCACTGAAGTCCGACGACTGCAAGTCCGGGGTCGCTGCGTCGGCCGTCGCGGTGGCGCAGGCGAACGACGTCGACACGTCCCTGGTCACCCGGACCGTCGCCGTGGCCGTCGCCAGGGCCGGCACCCGCACCGAGGCCTTCCAGGCCACCGACGTCCTGGTCTCGGACCTGACCGACGCAAACGTCCGCACGCTGCCGGCCATCCTGGTGTCGGCCCAACCGTCGGCCTTCGGCATGCACAAGCTCTCCGCGTCGCCGAGCAGTGCGGTGGTCGACACCACCACGCTCGTCTTCACGGCGACCCGCAGACCCGCGGGCGCCGGTTCGGTCACGATGACCATGGACACCGGCTCCGGCGGTCAGTTGCAGCTCCGCGACTCCACTCAGTCCGATGCCGGCCGCGTAGTGCCGGGTCACTACGCCTTCGTGGCGAACTCTCGCGGCTTCGCCACCGCGAACTTCACCCTGGACTGCGACCTCGGAAACCCGTGCGTACTCACCCAACAGGACAACGAAGACCCCGACCCGAGTTCCAAGGACACCATCGACGACAACCTGGTGATGTTCCAGCTGCCGAAGATCCAAGGGGAACTGAGCCTCTCCGCTCTGCCCCCCAACCAGGATGATGCCTACATCGAGGACGCCACGGTGTCGGTTGTCACAGCGCCGCCCGCGGCCGGCACGACGTCGGTCGCAGTCACCCGCACCGACTGCGTGACCGGCCCCTCCGAGTTGTGCCGTGCGCTGCTGTTCCGCGATTCCAGCCAGATCGTCGACGGTCTCGCCGTTCCCGGTGACTACCTGTTCTCGGTGTCCCTGGCCGGCTTCCCGCAACGGCAGATCCCGGTCACCTGCGGCGCCGACTACCGCATCGGGTGCACGCCCCTGAGCCTGCTCCTGGACCGATTCCCGAAGTTCGGCGGGGTGCTGGAGCTCTCGTCCTCGGACCTGCCGGGCGACACCGTCGCCGACATCAGCAAGGTCACGGTGACAGTTCTTGCGCAGCCCAACGCGGGCACACCGGTAGCCGTCTCGGTGCAGCCCCCCGACGGCGCGGGCAGGTCCGTCCTGACGTGGGTCGATGACAGCCTGCCGGACGGTCTGATCACTCCGGGCCGCTACAGCCTGCAGTTCAGCCTGCCCGGCTTCCGGACGACCACGGTGACCTTCACCTGCCCGGCCGACGCCCAGCAGTGCATCATCTATAAAGAGGGGTCCACAGAGACCTCGATCGGCGAAGGACGAGACGCCGGGCGCCATCCGACCGGACGGGACGGTGACGCCAGGTACCTTCGTGCTGGAGATGCTGCCGATCGGCGGCGGACAGGTGACCGCGGACTACGTCCCGCCCGGTTCCACCTCGGCACCGTTTGCGTCCGGCACCGTCACCGTCAGCGGCCCCGGCGGCACCGGCGGCCTGCGGGTCACCCTGAACGACTCCGGCGGGCTGATCTGGATCGACTCCGGCATTCCAATCGCCGGGCTCATCCAGGCCGGCCACTACGACCTCACCATCAAGATCCCCGGGTACGACGACGTCACCGCGGCGGCGGACTGCACGTATGCGTCGACCTGCATTCCGACGTTCTCCGGCCCGGCGAAGCGGGCACCCCAGTTCACCGGCGCTGCGGTGCTGGCGGACGGCGCCACGGCACCGTTGGCCACCGCCACGTTCACCGTCTCCGGTGCCGGTGGTTCCGTCGCACTGACCTCCGACAGCGCCGGGCGCCTCACCTGGAAGCAGGAAGCGGGCTGGCCGGCCAATCTCATCAAACCCGGCACGTACCAGATCTCCGCGAGTCTCGAGGGTTTCGAGGCCGACCAGCAGACCTACACCTGCACGGCGACCACCCCTGCGGCCGGGACCCCGCCCGGGTGCACCGTCGGCCTGACCGTCACGTTCTACAAGTCCGGGCAATTCCAGATCTCGATCCAGGACTCGGCCGGCAATGGTGTCACCGGAGCGGCCCTCACCCTGTCCGGCAACCGGATCACCGACGTCAGCACGACGCTGACCACCAATCCGCAGACCTTCGGCCTGATGCCGACGGTACCCAGCGCCACCTACCGGATCCAGGTGGCCGCACCAGGTTTCCAGCCCAAGACGTACACGTCGACCTCCGCCGAGGTGCAGTGCGCGCATCCGGCCGGGACGACACCGAGCCCCGGCCTGGTGCTGAAGTCGGGTGACTTCACGGCCTGCACGATCACCCTGAGCCCGCTGGGAACGATCCGCGCCGTGGTGTCGTCGACCATCACCAACAACGGGGTGCCCACCGACAGTCCACTGCCGGGGGCAGCGGTGACGGTCTGCCGGCTCGCGTCTGCCGCGGCGACCAGTTGCACCGCGGACGCCGACCGGTTCAGCGGCACCAGCGCCGCGGACGGCACGGTCGCGATCACCGGCACCGTGGCCAAGGCTGGACTGGTGGCCGGCACGTGGCTGGTCAAGGCGACATCCCCCGGCCGGGCCGAGGTCAGCGGCACCGTCGTCATCAACGACGCCTTCCAGATGGTGCAGGCACCGGTGCTCGACCCGCCGAGTGCGGTCACTCCGCTGACGATCGACCCGCTGACCGGGCTGGCGCAGCTGTCCCTGAAGGTCAACCAGGTCCGGTTGACCATCCGGCCGCAGACGACGTTCCGCGACCCGGTGTTGCCCGCCGGTACGTACCGGCTGACCGGCGCCAACGGCACCTGGACCTGCATCGTCCCGGCGCCCGGTCTGCCCGTGGACCCGGCGCAGACCTGCACCATCGACACCGCGACGTCCACATTGGTGCAGACTGGGGTGAACCCCGGCATCTACACGCTCACCGCGACCGCGCCCAATCCGCTGAACCCGGCGTTCCTGCCCGCTTCCACACCGGTCGAAGTGCTGCCCGCCACCGGCGATGCCACCTCCGATGAGCAGCTTCCGCTGCTGCTGACCATGCGCACGAGCAAGCTGTCGCTGGTGGTCAGTCGAACCGTGGCCGACTCGTTGTCCGGATCTTGGACGACCGGCGCCTCGGTCGTGGTGTCCACCCAGAACGGGACGGCACCGGCCAAGGACATCAACGGCAATGAGCTGCGGACGGGCGAACGGGCCGACCCTGACCCCGTCGGGCACCAACCCGGCGCTGACGGCGTCGGTGTCGTTCCCCGACGTCGAGGACGGCATCTACACGGTCCGGATCACGGTGCCCGGCTACGCACCGGTCAGCGGGCCGGTGCAGATGCTGGCCCAGGCCAGCCCCACTCCACCGGACCAACATTTCGCCCTGAACCGAGCCACCCGGCTGGTGACGATGACGCTGGCCTCCAGCGCTGCCGGCAGCGTGACGTTCGACGGTGCCTCCGTCACTTTGCACCAGGTCTCGGTACCGGCCGGTGCCCATGTTCCCGTCGATGCCGACCTCACCGGCGGGATCGTGGCCGGCGGAGTCGTCAGTTTTGCCCAGGTGCCCAGCGGTACCTGGCAGGTACGCATCGCCGGTGGGCAGCCGGGCGCGCCGGCGGCCCCCCCGGCCGGGCTGGCGGCGGCGTCCTTGGGGACCGTCACCGTGGCGGACACCACGTTCACCGATATCGCGCCGGTGACGGCCACGCCCATCCTCGGCCAGCGGAAGGTCACCTTCACCCTCTCTTGGCCGAACGACGCCTGTTCGGCGGCCGACCTCTCGACCGGCACCGTGACCGTCCGGCTGACCAACGGCGGAGATCAGGTGGACGTCCCGCTCACCGTCGAGGCGAGCGGAACCAGCTACCAGGCAACGGGTTCGGTGCTGCTGCCCGGCAAGGTAACCGCTTACGGGTGGACCACCACCGGTTTGCCCACCGGCTGGGGCAATGCCACCGGCACCGTAACCGTCACCGTGTCGGGCGACGCCACAGCCGGGTCGGTGCCGGCGGTGCCGGCGATCGGCACCATCGACCCGGCCACCGTTCCCGTGACGGTGAACCTCGATGTCGTGGGAAACGGGCGCGCCCGCGGCGACTGCCACCGCTACCCGAGGCACCACGACGGTGCCGGCGCCCATCAACGGCGGCACCGCGAGCCTGTGTCTGGCCCCGGTGACCGGCTGGCGCATCTCCGTCGGCTCGGCCCGGATCCTTCTGTCCGACAAGGTGAACCAGACGGTGAGCCGCGCGGGACCGAACGAGTTCGATTTCGCCGGCGCCACTCTCACCCCGTCCGCGGTGCTGGCGGCGGTGACCGATCGATCCTCGGACACCCGCTCCGCAACGGTGGCGGTGCGGCAGGGAACGGATGTGCTGTGGTCGGACACCACCGTCGGGCTGACCGGCACCACACCGTGGTCGGGGCCGAGCCTGGTCTTGCCGGTGACCCCGGAGCGCCCGAGCACCAGCTACACGGTCACCGCGACTCCCCCGGCCACGGATGCCTTCGGCCCGGCCAGCACGACCGTGGATGTGGCCGCCACGCACACCGCACCGGTGACCCTGCCGTACGTCAAGGCGATGTTCACCGTGGCGGTGACGACCTCGACCGGAGCGCCCGCGGGTAGCGCCTCCGTCTCGCTGGACGGCGGTGCGGCTCGGACCGCCAATCGGCGCCGGCAAGGTCCTGTACGCCGATCTGGCCCCCGGACCACACAGCATCACGGCGACACTCGGTACCACCAGAACGGTTTCGCACGATCGTCCCGGTCGGGGTGAGCAATTCGGCGTGCAACTGCCGGCCGCGGCGGTCGGAAACGGAGCAGCCCGCAACCACCCGCAGCAACCGCCCGCCGACGAGCAGACGAGCGTGCCCGAGCCCCCGGCCACGACCTCCGCGCCGGCCCGTCCCACGTCGCCATCGACGTCGAAGGCCGTCGAGACGACTCCGACCACCCCGACAACCTCGCGCGAGCCGCCCACCACCTCCGCGGCGCCGCCGACCACTGCGACCCCGTCCAGTACGCCGACGACCGCCACCGCAGTCGTGACGAGCCAGGCGGATGCCGGACAGGTGGAGGTCACCAGCCCCGCCGGACGGCTAGGACGCGTTGCCCCAGACGACAGCGATCACGATGAGCACGAGGCAGATGCCGATGATGATCAGCCACAGCCACGAGGTCTTCTCCGGCACCGGGGGTGGCGGGGGCGGCGGCGGCTGGTAGACCACCACCGGCGGGGGCGGCGGCGGGACGACCGGATGCATGTCGCCGCCGCACCGGACGCAGATCAGCGCGGCCGGCGAGTTGGGCTCGCCGCAGTGCGGACAGGCGATGCCGGCGGTCGCGGCCCGACCGACCGTGCCGGGCAATCGCCGCAGCGAGGCGCTGGCGTCCTCGCCGAACGGCGAGATGACCGCGGCGCGGGCCCAGAACAGCGGAAAGTCGCAGCGCCGGCAGAAGTCTTCGCTGCGCCGCCGTCCGGGCTGCACCTCGGCGAGCTCGCCGCATTCCGGGCAGGAGATGCGCTCCGCGCCGCCGGCCGTCGGCGCGGGCCGACCGGTCGCCACGGTCCCAGCGCTGGGCAGTTCGCTCCGACCGGCGCAGTCGGTCCCGCCAGCCGTGGCCCGGTGCGGCACGCCGGCGGCATCGGCACGTCGGCGCGAGTCGGGAAAATCGGTGCGCTCGCGGGATTTTCGGTCACGGCTTCTCCTCCACGGGCGGTGCGGTCTCGGCGGTGGCCAACACCCGGCGTGCGCCGATGAACAGTTCGGCACGCACATGCGCGGGCACCTGATGCCGGACCATCCGGACGAACTCGTCCTCGGACAGGTGGCCGGTGCCCTGCACCTGCATGCGCACCCAGGCGACGTCCGGCGGCGCGTCGCCCTCCGGCCAGATGCCGCCGCCGTCGATGACCTCGGCCGGTCCCCCGGAGAGCATCTCCAGGTATTGGCGGATGCCCTCCAGGGTGCCGCGTTGGCTCATCGCCCGGCCCGACTTGGCCAGCAGCGCTGCGCTGCAGATCCTCGGGCAGGCTCGCGTCGACCGCTTCCGCCCCGATCCAGGCGCCCGAGCAGGCTGATCATCGACGTCGGGGTGACGGTCAGATCGGGGATGTGCTCGAGGTTGTCGGCGTCGTCCAACAGGGTCGTCGCGACGTCCTGGAAGATCGACACGAACCGGACGAAGAAGTCGTTCTGCACCATGCCGACCGGCAGTTGGTTGACCATCCAGTCCGGGTCGCCGTGGCGGGAGACCCACCCGGGCGTCCCGCCGGGCGGCGGCAGCGCCGGCCGGCTCTCCGGGTCGGCCAGCCGGGCCAACCCTCGCCGTCGCGATGGGCCGGCGTCCGGTCCTGGGTCGGCACGAGTTCGGCCGACACCGGCTCGATGCCGGACACGCTCACACCCGGCACGTCGGTGCCCGGCGCGCCGGGCACCGTGGCATCCGATTCCGGACCGGTCACCCGTCCACCGCCGGCTCGGTCACCGCACCACCACGCGGTGCGGTCCGGACAGGAACAGCGAATGGGTGTCCAACCGGATGACGTCGCGGCCGGCGCCGATCCGCTTCCCGGTGCGCAGGTCGTACTCGAACAGCTGCACCTCGTCGACCCGGTCGATGCCCTCGACGGACTCCAGCAGCTGGGCGATGGCGGCGGCGTTGAGGTCGGCGTCGAACAGCCAGCCCTGGCCGTCCGCTCCGCCGGTCAGCGGGTGGATGTACTCGGTCAGCGCGGCGATGGCCCGCTGCCGGACCAGCGCGGCCGGCCGGCCGGCCGGCGTGTGCACCAGCGCGGCGACCGAGACGCCTTGGTAGAAGGGTGTTCCCACCTCGACGGAGGTGCCGACCAGCCGGTGCGCGTCGAGATGGTCGGCGATCCGGCGCAGCAACGGTGCGGACAGCGCGAAGTCGTCGAGTTGGTGCTCGACCGGGTTCGTGCGGACGTTCGGCACCACCAGCATCCGGATCGGACCGCCGGGTTTCGTCGACGGCAGGCACCGCGCGCGGGCCACCTCGATCGACGACTCGAGCGTGAGCCGCTCGAAATCGCCTGCGGTGACGGCACGTTCTCCGGTGCGCAGGGTCAGCGGGCCGCGGACCTTGGCCTCGTGCACGGTTTCGGCGTCCACGCCGCCGGCCGCCGCGCGCAGGTTGATCACCGCGGAGATGTACGGCACGGCCGAGCGCATCAGGGTCAGCGTCCGGGCGCCGACGTTGCCGGCGGCGCCGCCGCCGTGTCGGTAGCCGGTGACGGCGATCTCCGCGCCGTCCGGCGGTATCCGGCCGTGGTGGCGCACCGTGCCGTCCGGGTAGCGGATGCGCGGGCCGAACCGGATGACCCCGGAGGACGAGTCCCAGACGTAGTGCGGATCGTTCTCCGCTCGACCTGGAGAAGTCGGCGACCTCCTGCCACTGCGCCGATCCGGCGGCGTCGGTGATCCGCACCGTCTCGCCGTCCCGACGGGGCAGCACCGGCGGCCGGGTCACCACGAACTCCTGGCCCGGGCGTGCCGTCGGACCGGCCGAGGATCTCGGCGGGCACGTTCGTCGCGTGCTCGGCCACCACGGTGCCGCCGAGCGCGTCGACGACCACGTCCTCGATCCGCGGCGACTCCTGGTAGGTGGGTTGGCCGGGCTGGGGCGCCAGCAGCCGCACCCGCAGCCAGAACGCGCCGATGTCGCCCAGGGTGAGCAACTCGTGCTCGTTCGGGATCAGCAGCACGATCTCGCCGGGCCGGTTGAGCCCGCCGGTGGAGTCGGTGAACCGGGCGGTCGGGATCCAGCCCTCGCCGTTCCACACCTCCCAGGCCAGCGGCGGGTTCAGCGGGTCCACGCCGATCCCCCGGCGCTGACGCGCTCACCGTCAGCCGGATCGCCATCCCGGCCAGCGATTCGGCGAAACCGAGCAGCAGGGCGTCGTCGGGAATCGGATGCCCGGTCGCGTGACGCCGAGGTGAAGCATTGCACCGCCGCGCCCGGAAAGCGCAGATCGTCGTAGACGTCGCTGTAGCGGCCCTCGTTGTCCCTGGTCAGGGCGGCCCGCAGGGTCGGCGGCGCAATCACCAGATCGGTGGCGGTGGTGAACACCACGGGTTCGGTGCCGGCACCTTCCGACCCGGTACTGACCTGCATGCCGGCCGGCACGACCACCGGCACGTCCTGCACGGCCGAGAGCCAGAAGGTCAGATCCGCGCGGGCCACCGACGGCGGGAACGGGGTGATCCCCACCAGGTTGAGGAAGTGCACGAAGAGCCGGTCGGGCACCTGGTTGATCCGGAACAGCACCATCTCGCTCATCCAGGCGAACAGCTCGATGAGCGCGACCCCGGGGTCGGAGAGGTTGTGGTTGGTCCATTCCGGGGTGTGCCGCGGGTATCCGACGCTTGGTCTCGTCGACGATGTCCTGGAACGTGCGATCGTCCAGGTTCGGTGCGGGCAGTGACATCAGCCCTCCTCGTGCGGGATCACATAGAACGGGTAGACCAGGTTGCGCCGATCGTTGGTGGCCTTCACCCGGTAGGTGATCGAGATGCTGACCAGACCCGGATCGACCACGTCGGGGAGCGGGTCCACCCGTTCGACCGCGACCCGCGGTTCCCACTGGTTGAGCGCGTCGCGGACGGCCTGGGCCATCAGCCCCAACAGGTTCGGGCGTGATCGGCTCGAACAGCAGATCCCAGATCCGACAACCGAACTCGCGGCCGCATCACCCGCTCGCCCGGTGCGGTGGCCAGCACCACGGCCATCGAGCGGTCCAGATCCGCCGCGCCGTCGGTCATCCGGATCGAGCCGGTGTGGTCGACCTGCAGCGGCCAGTAGAAGCCACGACCGATGAACCCGGCGTCGTGAGTGACCGGTTCGCGCGCGCCGCGGGCAGCCGGCTGCAACTCGTCCATCAGTTGACCTTCACGATCGCGCCGGAGATCTCGACCACGCCGCTGGCGGACAGCTTCGCCGTGGCCGTCGCCGAGGTCTCGACCTGGGTCGCCGAGGTGGCGGCCTTGACCTTCGCCTTGTGGGTGATGTTCAGACCTTCGACGGTCACGTCGGTGTCGGCGATCAGGCTGATCTTGCGGCCCTTGATGGTGATCGACCCGTCGTCGCGCGATCTCGATCTTCGAGCTGCCCGACTTGCAGGGTCACCGGGGTGCCGGCCGGCACCGCTGCCGACGAGCTTGTCCTTGCCCAACCGGACGGAGTGGGTGCCACCGGCCAACTGCATCAGCACGTGCTGGGTGGCCGGCGAGGTGCCGTCGCCCAGCTCGACGAAGTGGCCGAGCCGGGAGGTCAATCCGGCGCTTGCTGATCGCGTTGTTCTCTACCCCGTACTCCTCGGCGATGTCGCGGCCGTTGAACAGCCCGCCGATCACGACCGGGCGGCGGACATCCCCGGACTCGAATCCGACCAGCACCTCGTCGTTGATCTCCGGGAGGAAGGTGACCCCGCGTCGGCTGCCGCCGCCCACGGTCACCACCCGGGCCCAGGCGCTCTCGATCTGGCCGAGTGCGCTGAACTTCACCTTGACCTGGCCGGCCTCGCCGTCGCTGCCCGGACCCAGCGCGGTGACCACGCCGATCACCACGCCCTCCCGCCGGAAGCTCGAGGTCGGGTTGCTGCCCTGCAGGGTGTCCACCAGGCCGTTCGGGGCTCGATCCCCCGCGGTGAAACGCGTTTCGAACCCGCGTTTGCTGTAGACATGCTCGACCTCGGTCAAGTGATACGTACCGTTCGCCGGGCCGACGCCGACCACCTTGATCGCAACCCCGGGCAGCAGGGTCGGAGCCACCGTGCAGACACCCTTGGCGGTGACGGCGCCGGTCCCCCACCGGGTGACCAGGCGCTTGGCCAGGACTTCGGCCTCTGCTTGATCCAGAGCGGCCGCCTCCACCGTCACCACCGGCGCCTGCCGTTGCGGCGAGATCGCACCCTGCACCAGATTCGCATCGGGCACCGGCACTCCGGTGGTGCCCTGCGCGACGCCGGCGACCTCGGCCTTGAGCTGGGGCGACCAACCCTTCACGGTCGCGCTCGTTGGGTGCAACATGCTGGCGTGCACGGAGAATCGACTCAGCGACCCGGGAGCGCGACGGCTCGGGTCGAAGCTGAGTTCCAGTATCGGCTGGGCGGACTGAGGCTTGTCGAAGTGCAGTGCTCGCGCCTCTATCCACCAGTCGCTGCCGGTGCGTTCGGCCAGTTCGCACAGGAAGCCGAAGTCGGAGTCGGACTGCAGCAGATAGGGCCACTGGGCGTTCTTGCCGTTGAATTCGCCGACCGTCGGCGGACAATCCGGCCTCACTGGCGATCTGACTGATCACTGTGCCGTACGTGATGTTGGTGAAGGTGCGGACCTTGGTCTCCAGAGTCATCCGGTACGCGGCGTCATGCGCCTCCACCGAGATCATCGGCCCAGCGCCATCCAGCTCCAGGTGCACGCCGGTGATCTCGCCGGCGAACAGCACCGTGCCCGATGCTACGGAGACCTCCAGCGCGTTTCCCAGCACCAGCCGGCTGCCGGCCGACTCGGCGAACCCGACGTCGGTCAGGTCCAGGATGCAGCGGGCCGGGATACGCAGACCGCGATGGATCCGCATGCCGCGGACGCTGTCCAGGGTTGCGGCCGGCAGTTCCACCCCGGCGACCTTGACGATGGGGGCCAGGGAGTTGACGGTGAGTGCCGCCGTCATGAATTGATCCTGGGCACGCTGAGCAACGAGCCGGTGCGCAGCGCCAGCGGGTCGGCAATGCCGTTGGCAGCAGCGATCTGTCGCCACCGGGTCGAATCGCCGTAGTACCTGGCGGCGATCCGGTCCAGCGTCTCCCCCGGCTGCACCCGGTGGACCCGGTGCGGGTTCGGCGTCCCCGAGGTGGGGTTCTGCGGCCCGAAGGCGTCGGACTCGGCGTACTGGGTCAAGGTCAGGGCCACCTGGGCCCGCAGTGGCACCCCGGTGGACGAGAAGTAGGTGAACTGCAGGTTCAGGCTCGACACGACGGCCTTGAACGAGTGCATGCTGCCCCAGTGGAACACCACGTAGGGCGGCCGCACGTTGTTGCTCTGCGGGTCGGACCCGGGCAGGGCCGGGTCGACGTCCATCAGCTTGAGCAGCTTGCCGGTGTGCGTGGTCACCGCCTGACCGGTGTCGGTGGTGTCGAACATCAGGTTCAACGACATCGACCCGGACTGCGCGCCGCGGTAGACGACTTGTGGAACACCGTGCCCGGCAAGCGATTCACCGGTCCAGCTGTTGGAGCGACTCACCGAGAACTCGGCCGGGTTGAACATGCACGGGATGGTGGCCGCGCCGCCCTCGATCTCCAGGAACGCCTTCTCGGTCAGCGCCATGTCGCCCTGCCCTTCGTCGTCCGGTGTTGCGAGCCGGCCATCTAGAACACCCCGGGGGTGAAGCGTCGACCCCGGCGGGCGAGTTCGTCGATGACCCGCTGCTCGAGACGGTCGACCACGATGTCCACCAACTGGTTCCATTCCTGCCAGCTGAGCTGGTCGGCCAACGGAACGGGTTCGGCTCGGCGCTCTGGTTGGGTCACCTGCGTACCTCCTGTCGCGCCTGTCACTGACAAGCTTGCCTGGGCCGGCGCGAGCGGCGCCACCGGGGGGTGACCGGGCCCCGATTCGCCGAGTTCGAGGCGGGCTCGGTCGAACAGCGAAGCCGGGATCTGGGAGATCAGACTTCCGGGTGCGGCCTGGACCGCCAGGTCGGTCGGTCGCGACACCGGGGCGGCGCTCGCCGGTCGGCCGGCCACTACGCTCGCCGGAATGACCGGGACCGCCGGACCGGCGACTCGACCGGGCTGCGGGGTCCCCCGCGGCGGGGCGACCGGCGGGGCGGCCAGCAGGCGGGCAGTGCCGACCCGGACGTCTTCGAACGTCCTCCGGTTCGCCGGAGCCGGGGCGGCGCGGGCCCAGGTTGTAGCCGGCAGGTCATTCGCCCGATCGAGGGTGGTTGTCTCGCGCCGAACGACTTGACCCGGGCGTGACGTCGCTGATTGCCCCGATGGAGCCAACCACGTCGACCGAGCCGTCGACCCGGGTGTTTCAGGAGTGGCGGAGCGGGCAGCGGTAGACGCTCGCGCGGTCGGACGTCGCCCGGATCCGGATGGTGCATCGACCGACGGCCCAACGGAACGCCGCACTACTCCTGCTGGTTTCGTCGCCACACCCACGGGCTTCGGAGCGCCGACGCCGGCAGCATTTCCACGGGCGGCGATCTCCGGGAGCGGGCCCAGAGCCCTCAGCAGTGAGGACGGCCGGTGCGCGGCCGGGCTTCGCTCGGCCAGTGCCCCGCGAGCACCCGCCCACGCCGAACTTCCAGGCGCGGGAGCAGACATCAACCGGGGTGAAGATGCCGAGAAGGAGTTCGGTGACCGAGTCGATGTCCCGGCCGAAGTCGAAGCAAAGCGCAATGCCGTGCCCGGGGTTTCGGTCGGCACCGGGGTGCTCGCCCGGCTCAACACGGCACTGAGGATGCCGGGGGCGCCGCCCGCGCCTACGTGGGCGAGCGTCGTCCGCCGCAAAGGACGGCTCGAACGGGTCCGGCTCGGTGCCACCCCCTTCGGCGCTGATCCCACCGCCGGTGGCGACGTCCAGCGATCCGCCGAGTGATCGGCGCTTACGGACCCGGCGTGCGCAGACCTCGCCGTGGCGACGGTCACTCCGCGGCCGGTCAGCGGACGCGAACCTACTCCGCCGGTGGCCGTCACATCGGGTGGCGGCGAGCCGGCGATTGACGATGTACCCGCCACCGACGAAGCACCGGCGGGCGACGCCGGAACCGCCACCGACGAAGCACCGGCGGGCGACGCGGGATCCATTCGGGCCGCCGGGGGCCCGGCTCGACCTGCCGCGGTCGGTGCGGCCGGTGCTGCGGCGGTAGACACGGTGGACGTGGCTCCGCCGGCATCGAAGGACCGCCGGATCGGCGTCATGGTCGACGTCACCGCCCCACCGGCGGGCGCGGGTATGCCGGGCACCGGACGAGCGTGAATATCCGCCCCTTGGCGCACGGCGGTCGGGAGGCCGGACGTGACCGGTCCCTCTCCCGCTACCACGGCAGCCGCCAGCGTGCCGGGGGCAGCGCCTGATCCGGGTTGCGCCGACCGGCTCGGTCCCGCCAGTGAACGCAGCACCACAGGCCCCGACCGTCGGGCGGGGCGGCGCCGACGTGAGATGAATCTGCCTGGACCGAAGGGGGCCGGCGCGGCCGGGCCGGCCGCCGGGCCCGGGGACGATCCGGCGTCGTTCGGTCCGGTGCTAGCAGTGTCGACCGATGGTCCGGGAGCGGACTGTGCGCCCGCGGCGACGGTTGTGTGCGACGAACCCATGCCCCCGGCTGCTCGGGGCTGGGACGAGCCGGGATGCGCGGCGGCTGAACGGGTTCCGCCCGAGCTGGTGGACGCGGCATCGGCAGCGCGAGTCACAGCTGCGTCGGACGTGTGGGGTGCTGCGGTGCCGAGCACCCGTGCGGTAGCCGTATCCGAGGTGCGCGTCGGCAGGTTCGAGTCCTGCCCGGGGCGCGGATCGGCTACCCGCTCGGGACCGCTTGCGTTGCCTGCCGTCGAGGGCCGGGACGCCAACACCGGGCCCGCCGGCGTCGTGGATGGGTCCGGCGACCGACGAATCATCGACGGCGGTGCCGGCTGAGCGGCTGTCGGGTTTGGGCCAGCCCGCTCTGCGCTCCCCCTCACCGGGTCCAGCGTCGGCGCGCTCGGCGTCGCCACACCCGGCGACGAGGCAGGCGGGGCAGCGGCCGGCGACGGGACGGGCCGGGCAGCGGCCCGCGACGGGGCAGGCGAGGTAACGGCCGGCCGAGCCGAGGGCAGTGATGACGAAACGCCGGTGGCGGATCTGGCGGCGTCCGGCGCAACGGTCCTGCCGCGATGGCCGACAGCACTGGGAGTTCCGACAGCACTGGCAGCACCAGGGTCCGAACGGTGCCGGGCCGCCGCGGCCGGCTCCCGGGCGCCAGACGTGGGCGGCAGCACCACCGGACGGGTGCCACCAGCGCCCAGGTCCCGGGTCGCAGGCCTGATGGGCTCGCCGGACCTGGCGGCGAGCGGTACCCCGCCGAACTCTTCCGGACCCGGCAGCCGGTCGAGTGCCAGCCCGAGGCCACCGGCGATCCTGCGGCGCACAATCGAGGTGACCCCCAGGACTGCCAACCCGCGACCCAACACCGCTCTCCGGGCCCTCGGCCGATAGGAGTGATCCGCCGCGGCCACGGTTGCCGGGCGGTTGTCCGGCGTCGATCCGTCTCCGGTCCGGTGCGCGGTGTGCTCTGCGAGATCCCCTGCCGTCGATGGCGTCTCGGGTGAGGGCAGGTCGGTCGTCTCCCGGGTGCTGCCGGTGCCATCGGCCTCGAACAGCCGGCGGACCGGCGGAAGGTCGGTGCGAGCCTCGGGAGAACTGCCCGATCCGACCCCGGCCGCCGGCGCCTGCGTGGCCGCGGCCACCGTAATCGGTGTGACGGAACCCGGGGCAGCCGACACTGCGCCGGTCGTTGTGCCCGGTGTGGCTGAGTTGGGCGTGACCGAACCTGGGGCAACCGACACTGCGCCGGTCGAACTCGGTGCGGCTGAGGAGGGCGCGACCGGACCTGCTGTAGCCCGAGCTTGCGTGACCGAACCTGGCCTAGCCGGAGGTGGCGTGACCGAGCCTGCCGTAGCTGGGGGTGGCGTAACCGGAGCGGCCGTTGGCGAACTCGCCCGGGGCGCGGGTGCGGCCGGAGTGGGGGCGGCCGGAGCCGGCCCGGAGTGCGTCTGTCGTCCGGGGATGGCCGATGTGCTCGGAACGGGTCGCGCCGGCGCGAAGTCCGTCCCGGCGGTTTCCTGCCGGCCCGACGACGTGGACGGCGGCGGCACAATCCCTATCTCCGAGGTGGCATTCAGCGGCCGGGCACCACGGTGATCGGCACGCTCGGCGGCCGGGCGATCAAGGGCCGACCGAGGAGTGGCCGGGTCGATGGGCGCCGAACGCTGCGAAGTGCCCGGAGATGGGGCGCTCGCAGAGCTCCGCGCGGTGGTCGCCCCTGATGCGCCCGCAGCGTACCGGCGAACGGCGACAGGTGGCCGGAGTCCACCCGTCCACGCCCGTCTGATCGTGGGGATGCCCACGTCAGGGACAGCCGACGGGCGTGGTCGATGTCCCACCGATGGCGGGCCGTTGCCGTTCGACCGGCCCGGGCCGGGCCCTGTGCCCTCGGGCGCGGGGTTACCGAGCGCTCGGCCACCGAGCGTGCGCGCTGGCTGGGGAGCAGTCCGTCCGGATGCGGCGACCGTCTGGTCACCGCCGGGCGGGCGCGCCGTCGTGCTCCCCGACGTCTGCCCCGGCGGGCCGGCCCCGCCACCAGGCGGCGGTGACCGCCGCGCCGGTGCTGTGAGCCGGACGCCGGCATCGCGCATCGGCCCGGCCGCGGCGACGTCCGGAACTCGCCGCACCCGCACCACTTGTCCGGCCATTCGGCCCGGCATGCTGCCGGGCACGTGGCTCTGCTCGTTCTCGATGGCATGGATGGCCCGGTGCAGCGCCCTGGCCGGCAAGGGGGGGCCCGCCGTGGCCGCACCGCTCCATCCCCGCTCGACATTGGCCGGTGCGGGCGCCGAGCGCGCTGCGCTCTCGGTCTGAACGGGCGGAGTCCACCATCGGGGCGGGGCAACCGAGTCGGGGTTCCTCATCGACCGAATCGGTCCAGGACCGGCCAGTTGACGACGCAGCGCCGGGGCCCGACCCAAGCCCGCTGCGAATCGGGTGGCCGCCACGGCGACCGTCCCGAGCGCCGCCGGGCGCGGTCGATGTGGCGCGCTCGGGCGGCCCCAGCGGCGCGCTGCGGCCTGCCCGAGCCGGTTCGCGGATCCTTCGGATCCCATGTCGGACGCACTCATCCGGAACCACCGGCGGCTGCGCTACGGAATCCGTGGTGGGTGATCTCGAGTTCCTCGGACAGCGGGCTGTCCGAGGCGACGTCGAAGTTCGGGCCCTTCCAGCGCACCGGCAGCACATCGTCGAGGATCCAGGAGCGCAGCCGGGTTCCGTCGCCGGCGATCGCGGTGATCGCGCCGGTGGAACGGGTCACCTTGTTGCCCGGCGGCGGCGAACCCCTCACCCGCCGTCTTGTTCATCCAGTCGAACAGCGCGTCGGACTTGGTCAGTCCGCGGCTGAACACGATGTTGGGCCACTGAAACCGGCCGGGAAGCCTGTGTACGTAACCGTTCTGGCCGCCCTCGACGACGTCCTCGGTCGCGGACGTCACCTCCAGGCCGCTGACCGAGGCGAAGATGCCGATCTCGACGCCGTCGACCTCGAACAGGAACCGGGACGACAGCGCCGGGTCGCCGCCGAGTAGGTCTGCGATTCAGGCGAACTCACGGACCGCCTCCCACGCGCGCTCGTTCAACCCGGCAACCGCGCGCACCATCCGCACCCGGTCCATGTGCTCCAGGTCGAGCAGATCGTCGAGCGGCCAGTGCAGGTGGTAGGCCAGGTAGGCGATCTCCTGCCAGAGCACGTCGACGGGGTACCGGAGCATCGCGCGGATCAGCCTCCGGTGCGCGGGATCTCCTCGACCCGCGGCCGCGGCGTCGCCGGACGAGCGGCGGCACTCGGGTCGTTGCCGCTGGCCCGGCGCCTGGGTGGCGGCAGCGTCGACCGGCGCAGGGCGGGACGAGCCCGGCACGATCGGCGGGCGGTGACGCCTGCTGGGCGGCCAGCAGTGCCTCGTACTCCTCCTGGTTGCCGAAGTTGATCACGCCGTAGAAGTCCTGCAGGAAGGCCAGGTCGGCGGCGAACAGCCCCTCGATCTCGTGCGGCGTCACCTGTTCGCAGAGTGCCGAGTTTCTCGACCACCCGGGCCAGGATCAGCACGGTGAGCCGCGGATCGTCCGGCCCGTCGACGCGCGGATCCCGCAGCGGCTCCAGCTCGTCCCGCGCGGTGGCCAGCCGCATGATTCCGTCCCGGTGCACCCCGCCGGCGGTGTCGACATAGCCGCGCGGCAGGGTGAACGGGTACTTGGTTGCCAGACTCACTTGACCCGCGCGAGCGACTCGACGGTCAGGGTGATGGTCTCCTTGACCGGGTCGTTCGACTCGACCGAGAGCTGGTCGGTGGAGATCTTGCTCGGCCAGCCGTTGGTGAAGTTGAACCGGGCGATCTCGGCGTTGGTCGAGTCGTACATCACGATCGAGCCGCTCTTGCGGTTGTTGCTGCGGTCGGACAGCAGGATGCCCTTGTCCCGGATGTCGTTGAACCAGCCCCAGAGCTTGTCCTGGGTCATGTCCGGCGGCGCCATCCGCACCAGCTGGAGGTCCGGGGCCTTGTTGGCCTTGCCCAGCGTCTTGACGACCTGGACCTTGCCGTTGGCACCGGCCTGCTCCATGGTGACGACTTCCATCTCGATGTCCAGCCCGGACACGCTGCTCAGGATGCTGACGACGATGCCGTCGATCTCCAGGAAGAAGTTCTGCGCGACGATCGGGTCGTTGCTGATCAGTGCTTCATTGGGCATTGCTGCTCCTGTCGGAGTGGGGTGATTCAGGGCCACGGCTGGATCAGCTGGCGATCTGCTTCTGCTGGGCGATGCGGAAGACCACGAACTCGGCCGGCTTGACCGGCGCGATACCGACCTCGACGATCAGCAGTCCCTGGTCGATGCTCTCCGGCGGGTTGGTCTCGGCGTCGCACTTGACGTAGAACGCCTGGTCGGCCGACTGGCCGAACAGTGCACCGGCGCTCCACAGGCCGCGCAGGTAGGCGTTGAGCGTGCGCTTGATGCCTTCCCACAGGGAGACGTCGTTCGGCTCGAAGACCGCCCACTGGGTGCCCTCGGCGATCGTCGACTCGATCATGTTGAACAGCCGACGGACGTTGATGTAGCGCCAGTCGGTGTCGCTGGCCAGCGTGCGAGCGCCCCAGATCCGGATGCCACGGGTGCCGAACGGCCGGATGCAGTTGATGCCGATCGGGTTCAGCACCGCCTGCTCGTTCTGGGTGGTCGCGTACTCGACGATCCAGGCAGCCACGGATGGTGTCGTTGGCCGGTGCCTTCCACACCCCGCGGGTCTCGTCGGTGCGGGCCCAGACGCCGGCGATGTGGCCGCTCGGCGGGATGAACACCTCGGCGTCGCCGTTGGTGCCGATCGGGTTCTCCACCTTGATCCACGGGTAGTACAGCGCGGCGAACGCCGAGTCGTACATGGCGACGTCGCTGCGCCACTCCTGATCTGCTGCGGCGTCATGCCGGGCGGGGCGTCCAGGATGGCCATCCGGTTGCCGTGCTGCTCGCAGTGGCTGATCAGCGAGGTCTGAACGGCCTTCCACAGGCCGAGGTCGAGCGACCCGTCCTCCTTGGTGGCCGCGGTGACCAGGTCGGGGACGACGACGATCGTCACGTCCTCGGCGACGGCCAGACCGTTGATCCCGGAACGGGCCGACTCCGATCCGGCGAACTTGCGCCCGGTGACGGGAACCGGCGAGGGGGCTGCCTTCTCGAGCGGGTAGTTGCCCGGCTTGAGCACCTCGATCTGGCTGGACAGGTCGGTCTTGGCGTCGAGCAGGACCTCGACCTTGATCTTGGTCGAGGTCTTGTTGACGACGGTGGCGACGTTGTGGTCACCCTTGCCGAGGGTCAGGTTGTCGTACGACTCGACCGGCTGACCGGCGTGCAGGCACCGTGAGGTTGAACGGGCTCGGGCCGTCCTCGTCGGTGTCCGCGGTGTCGACCTGCACGGTGATGTCGGCGTCGGGCTCGAGGCTCTCGACGGCGAGCGGCAGGCCGAGCGCGCGGTCGGCGGCGGGCAGTTCGCGACGGGACGGCTTCGCCGGACGGGGCGGTGTTGGGCATCCGCACGATGTAGGCCAGGGTGCCGCCGTTGGCGAAGTAGCCGTACACCGACAGCGGCAGGACCGCGCCGGCAGTGAAGCTGCCGTAGAGATTCTCGAACTGGGTCCAACTGGTGACCAGCCGCGGGGCCAGACCCTCGGGGTCGTTCGGGTCGTCGTTGGGTGCCTTCTCGGTGAAGCCGACGAAAGCGGCGATGGCGGTCGGTGCGGAGGTCAGCACCTTCTGCGTGGAGACGACTTCTTCGACGTACACACCGGGGGCGGCATAGGTGGGCATCGGCGCTCCTGGATTCCTGGGGTGGGTCAAGCGGGAGGGTGATCCTGAATCCGTCGAGAACACGTCGCGCGCCGTATTCCTTCCGGTGCAAACTATGACACTGCGGACAAGCGGTCGGAAGGTGCCTCACCCGTTCGCCAAGAGGATCTTTTTTTCGGGGTTGCATTCACTCTTTCGGACGTACGTCGATCGGGGAAGGACGCCGTCGGGCGATCGACGTCGATCAGGCAACGGTGGTACGAAGCGTGCCGGGCATACCCAGGGTGATGACGCCGCCGTAGGCACAGTTGCAGGTGCACCCGGCGGTCACCGCGGGGATTCCGTAGAACAGGGTCCCGATCGCCGGCGGCGCCCACGGCGCCACGACCACGGGCACGCACGGCATCGGGGTCAGCACGCCGAGCGCGGCCGCGGTGGCGGCGGCGACCATCGGATTGGCCAGCGACTGACACATCGCGAACGGGCGGGATGTTCGCGCCGGGCATGATGTCGGTGATCACCGCGGCCGGCCGCCCCTCGATGATCGGACGAGGGGCGACGACGGCCAGCGAGGATGGCGCCAGCCCGAAGCTGCAGGTGAGCATCGCACCGGCCACCGCCGGGGGTTTACCCATGCGGAGATCCTCTCTACCGATGGGCATCTCATAGTTTGCTGCCCTTGACCGACTGGGTCAGTTGTCGGTCCGTCGCGGTGATGAAGCACAGCACGGTGCGATCGTCCTCCTGCTCCCAGCCACGGGCCGACGGCAGCAGGTAGGTGAAGAACAACCGCGAGTCCAGGTAGCTGATTCCGACGTAGTCGGTGAACTGCTCGGCACACGACCCCTTGGCGAACGCGGCCAGCGCGGCGTCGCCCGGGTAGATCGACGAGTCCCCGCCGTTCGGCGCGATGTAGGCGACCTTCGCGTACGCCTCCTGCTGGTGCGGCTGATCGCAGGCCACCGCATTGAGTTCGGAGAGCTCGGCCTTGACTTCGGTCTGGGCCAGGAAGCACTGGCCGATGGTCACGTCGAACACCGAGACGCCGGTGCTCTGTTGTTTGTCGTCCTTGCCGAACAGTCCCTTGACCCAGCCACAGCCGCTGGTCGCCAGCAGGACGACCAGCATTATCGGGAGGATCCGGACCTTCACCCCGTCACGATAGGTAACGGCTGCCTCCCGCGTCACGTCTCCCCCAGCTTTCCCACCATCGGAGTGACGAACAACCCCGATGCGCGTCCGTGTGGCCGGCCAAACAAGGGCCATCAAGGCAGGTGGATTCTGTATGTTCGAGTGAGGCTCCAGCAATCTTGGTGATCATGCTCGGGATCGGGGACAGCCCGGACGGTGAATACGCCGATGTGCCGGTCTTCAAGGGCCTCCGTCGTGGCGGTTGGGCGGTCTGCGGTGGTCGGGTAAACTTCTCGACGCCCCGCGGAGCACGCGGAGCAACCCGGTCCGGGTGGCGGAATGGCAGACGCGCTAGCTTGAGGTGCTAGTGCCCGCAAGGGCGTGGGGGTTCAAGTCCCCCCTCGGACACTCTGGTTGCAGACATGCGAGCGGCGGTCACCGTACCGGCGGAAGCGCTGGTAGGACCGCTGTCGTTTCGGCTAGGGGCTCCCAGGTCAGGGACTCGCCATAGCTTGCTTCGAGTTCCGTGCGGTGGTCTTCCGCCGCCGTGAACCGGGTGGTGTCGACTTCGGCGACCGGGTCGCCGAAGTAGATCTCGCTGCACCAGCCCCGGCGACCGACGCTGACGCCGAATAGGACCTCGCCCATCCCCGGTGGGCAGTCTGGAGCCGTCGAGCCGAGCGCGAGCGAGGCCGCCATGGGCAGGTCTCCCGCGGTTCGGGACCGTTCGGGTACGCGACCTCGCCACGGGGCTGCACGCCCGAGACTCAGGGGTCGGGCGGCATCGGTGCATCGAGAAACGGGCAGATGACCGCGAGGAGGACGTCGACCTTGGACAGAATGCTGAAGTGCGTGGTGCCCGGCAGAATGGCCAGCTGGGAAGGGAACGGGCGCCCCATCGCCCAGTCGGCCCGGGCGCCACCGAGCAGCCTGAACATCTCCACCGCGTGCGAAGGGAGAACGGTGTCTGCGTCCCCGACGATGATCAGTGTGGGTGCCTTCATCGCCGCGACATCCTTCGACCAGTCGAGCTCCTCGGCCAACGAATCCTTTCCCTTTGCGATCAGCCCCGGCCAGTCCCCGGGATTCGGTGCTGTGCGCACATAGGCTTCGCGCATGGGCGTCAACATCGGTGCTTCAGGCTCGAAAGACGCCATCAGCGCGCGGATCTCCGGATACTCTCCATCACTTCGGCACGGAGCTGAGGCGACCACAAGTTTGCGAACCAGGTCCGGGTGACGGATCGCGACCTGCATGGCGATCCCACCGCCCATGGAAAAGCCGAAGACATCCGCGACCCGCAGGTCCAAGTGGTCGACGAGTGCTGCAGTGTCGTCCGCACTCTGCTCGTAGGTGAACGGGCGGTCGATGTCAGCCGTGTGGCCATGGCCTTGCGGCTCGACGGCGATCACCTGGCGCGTCTCAGCCAGGGATCCCACGAGTGGACCCATCAGTTCGATGGTCATGAAGCCACCCGGCAACAGAACCAGCGGCTTCCCAATCCCCTGAATCTCGTAGTACAGCTCGAGTCCGTTCACCGAAACGTACGCCGCCGTTGCCATTCAGGGACCCTGCCATCAGAACCTCCGCGTGGTAGCGCCATCCGCTGTGTCGAGGATGCGCCGGGCGAGATGGTCGGCACGAGGGGTGTTCGCCTCATCTTTCGCTGGGACGTCCACGGCGTGTACCAAGGATCCCCGACCCGCTGGACCAACGCCGACATCACCCTCGAGTGCGCAGCCGGATGGACCAGTCGAGAAGATGCCCTAGGTTTACGATGCGGGTTTGGCGTAGTCGGCGAAGCCTTGCCAGTCGATGAACACGCACGGTTCGTCGCCGACGATCCAGGCGTCGTGACCGGGTGCCATGATGGCGAAGTCGCCTGGGCCGTACTCGATCTCTTCGCCGGTGTCGGCCATGACGACGGACATTCGGCCGGAGACGAAGTAGCCGATGTGTGCGGCTTGGCAGGACTCGGTGCCGGCGATCGGCTTGACATGCTTGCGACCATCGCCAGCCGGGCTGGAACGTGGCGCGGCCTACCGGCGCGGCGTCGAGGTTGACCAATTCCAACTGGCCGCTGCCGTCGATGAACGGACGGATCTCTTCCGGATCGTTCAGGCTCTTGCGAATCAATGCGGGCATGGCCGGTTCCTCCTGGTGATAGGGATGTTCGGCCTGGACTGGGTTGTCGGGCTGGCGGCCCCACTCGGCCCACGAGCCGTCGTAGACGCGTACGCGGTCGCGGCCGAGGAGGTAGGTGAGGACGAACCAGGCGGTCGCGGCGCGGCCGCCGATGGTGCAGTAGGTGATCAACTCCGCGTCCCCGTCGAGGTCCGTCGGGGCGAAGATCTGCCGAAGCTCGGCGGCCGGGCGCAGCGCCCCCGGGCGTCGTAGAGGCCGTCCAGCGGCCGGTGGATCGCGGTCGGAATGTGACCCGCCCGTCCACCCGGCTCCACGCCGCCGGAGGGCCAGAACCGTTCACCGGCGTACTCCGCAGCCGAGCGGACATCGACCAGCGTGACGTTCGGGTCGGTGATCGCGGCGCCGACCATGTCGTGGTCGGCCCGCAGCCGGGCATCCTGATCGCCGAGCTGGTAGCGCCCGTTCCGCCGGAGTGGCAATCGACCGTGTTCCAGGGATGGCCGGCCGCAGAGCCACGCCTCGCGGGAACAGTCGAGGATGCGGACATCGCGGTGCCCGTACAGCTTCATCAGCCAGAACCCCAGCGCCGGGCCGTACCCGTAGAACACCACTGTCGAGTCGGCGGTGATGCCCGAACGGGCCAGCAGCGCTTCCAGTGCCGGCGCATCGACGAGCTGATAGTTCGGATCCTTGAGATCGGTATAGATGTTCCACAAGACCGCGCCGTCGATGTGGCCGACCTGGTACGCGCTTGGACTGACGTCCACCTCCACCACCTGCACCTGCGGCATCAGAAAGGTGCTCGGCCAACCAGTCGGCGTCCACCAGCCGGCGCGATCGACGGTCGAAGTTGTGGTCGTCATGGGTTGCCTCCGGAGTCGCGTGATGCCTTGTACGGAAGGTGTACGGCCGGCGCTGTTGCGGCGACGTTGGCGATACCTTGGCGCCGCTCGTCGCCGGCTCGGCTTACTCGACCTGGATCCAGCCGAGCAGATCCTGACGGCTCACGCTCCCCAACACCGCTGGATGATCTGTGGCCATGTGGGCCCGAATCTCGGAGATCACGTCGTCGTCGTCGTCACCGCGAGCGACGAACCCACACTCGCACCGGATCAGCTTCGCCATCAGACACTCCTCTTCTCAGCCGAGCATTACCGTGTCGGCCAGAGTATTGCGAAGATGGTTGGCGTGACCTTGGCGTCGCCGCCGCATGCGGATCCAGATCTGCGGGCCGCTGGCCGTCGACTACGACGACCAGCGCCTCGACGCCGGCCTGCCGGGCCGGCAAGGACGACTGCTGTTCACCTATCTGGTCGTCAACCGGCACCGCCAGATCCCCCGCGACGAATTGGCCGAAGCCCTGGCGGGAACCCGACCCGGGGCTGGATCGAGACCATCCTTTGTGCTGACCTCAACGATCGTGGCCCTGTCGTAGGCGAGCTGCTGGTCATCGTCATCGTCATCGGGCTGGGCGGATCGTGGAACGATCTGACCGTAGCAGCCGGAAAGTGAGCACCGTCCGCCTGTCCACCCTGACCAAGGGCGAGGCCTGAGGGTCAGATCGATGGTGCCGCGCGGAACCCCGAGCGGTGGGATTGATACCGGCGAGCGCCGTTCCACCCGAGAGGCTCGGGTCGAGCGGGATCCATGTCCGCCGGACTAGACTGGCTGCGCGGGTTCACATCCCTTCGGACACGTTCCTGCATCAAAACAAGCTCAGGTGGACGGCGGATGGCTCTGTCGGCGGGACATGGCAACGATCGCGGTACTGCAAGGGCGCCGACTGGTGGCACCGTGCGAATCGCGGAGCTACTCGGAACCCTTTCCTACGCAGCCGATCTCGGCCTCGGCCAGCCCATGGACCACTGCATGCGGCAAACCGTGATCGCGGGTCGGCTCGCGGAATTGGCGGGAGCCGACGCCGGGGAGCGGGCGACGACGTTCTACCTCGGCTTGCTGATGAACACGCTGTGTCACGCGGATGCGACCGAGCAGGCCACCTGGTTCGACGACGACATCGACTTCAAGTCCGAGGGTGTCGAGACGCTCGGTTGGAACACGGCACAGATTCTCGCGTTCTTCGTTCGCAGGCTTGCCTCGCACGGCAGTGCTTCGGCCCGTGCGGGGCGGCTGATGCGTTTTCCGGTTCGCGGGCAGCAGTTGGTGCTCGGTTTCATGGCGACGCATGCGGCGCTCGGGGCACAGTTCGCCCAGCGGATCGGGCTCGATCCGGCCGTCTGCGTGGCGATGCGCCAGGCCTACGAACAGTGGGACGGCAAGGGCGTCCCCGACCACCTGGCGCACGAACGGATCGGACTTCCGGCTCGACTGGTGCAACTGGCCGGACCGGTGGAGGTGTTCAGTCGGCGGCATGGTTTCGAAGCGACGCTGGACATGGCCAGGCGAAACGCCGGGACCCAGTTCGACCCGACCATCGTCGAGCTGTTCTGCTCTTCTGCCGCCGACGTCCTGGACGGAGTCGACCGGGCCGCGCAATGGGATGCCGTGCTGGATCTGGAACCTCAGCCCGGACGTCAGGTCGACGGGCCCGAATTGGACGCCGTGCTGGAGGCGATGGCCGATCTGGTCGATCTGAAGTCACCCCACCTCGCCGGCCACTCGACCGGCGTCGCGAACCTGGCCGCCGAGGCGGCCAGGTGCGCCGGTATGACGACGCACGAACAGGGGGTGCTGCGCCGGGCTGGGTTGATCCACGACCTCGGCCGACTGGGAGTCTCCGCAAAGATCTGGGACAAGCAGGGCGAACTGAGCGCCACCGAACGCGATCGGGTCCGTCTGCATCCACACCTGACCGACCGCATGCTTGCCCGGATCGCCGCGCTCAGTGAGGCACGCAGCATCGCCGGCCGCCACCACGAGCGACTGGACGGTTCCGGCTACCCGCACGGGCTCACCGCGGCCGGACTGACGCCGTCGGACCGGCTGCTCGCGGCGGCGGACGTCTACCACGCGATGACCGAGCCGCGACCGCATCGGCCGGCGTTCGACGACACCACCGCGGCCGATGAGCTGCGCGCCGAGGTCCGCACCGGCCTACTCGACGGCGCTGCAGTGTCCGCAGTACTGCGGGCGGCAGGGCATCGGGTCGCCGTGCGCGGCGCTTGGCCGGATGGGTTGACCGCGCGCGAGGTCGACGTGCTCGGACTGCTGGCCAGGGGACGGTCGAACAAGGAGATCGCCGGCCGCCTGGTCCTCGCCCCGAAGACCGTGTCGAACCACGTCGAGCACATCTACGCCAAGCTAGGCGTCTCCAGTCGAGCGGCGGCCACCCTCTATGCGACCAGGCACGGGTTGCTCGGCACTTACTCGGCCGGCTGAACAGAGCCGACCGCGGGTCTGGGCCGGCCGAACGGTCGAAGACACTCGAAAGATGAGGCAAAGGCCTCATCCGCCGCCTCCGGCCCCAGCGCACACTGAGCCGATCGGCGGCGGACCCGGCAAGGAGGACCAACCATGACTGGAACCGATCCGGCTGACTGGGACACGATCGTTTCTGGACCTGCAGGCGCCGAGCACACCGTCCTGCTACTGCCAGGAGGATGGTGCACGGCGGTGTTCTACACCGAACTGATGGCCGAGCCCAGCCTGGCCGACATCCGGCTGGTGGCGGTAACACTGCCCGGCAATGGCGGCACGCCCGCTCCGTCGGACCTCACCATCGAGAACTATGCCCGACTCACCGCGGAACTCGCTGCCACGCTCCAGTGCACGGCGATCGTCGGCCATAGCAACGGCGCCAATGTCGCGCTGGAGATGGTCGGCAGCGGGGCGTACTCCGGACCCGTCGTGCTCCTCGCCCCGTCGTTCTCGCGCCACGACGATTCACTCGTGATTCGGATCCCGGACCGCCTCGCGACGGTTCTCGGGTCGCTGCCGTTCACCGCGCTGCGGTCCAGCATGAGATTCGCGGTCAAGGGCAGCCCGCTGCCCCCGGATCGCCTGGCGACCCTCGTCGCCGAATTGCAGAAGAACAATCCGAGCTTCATGCGCAGGGGCATCCACGAGTACCTGCGATACCTGGACCGACACGGATCGGTGGCGGCACGGCTGTCCGAGGCGGAGGTGCCGGCCTGGGTCGTACATGGCGAGACCGGAGACGGCGGCATGACGGACGCTGAACGGCGCACCCTTCAGGCCCACCCCTGGATACGGATCATCACCATCCCCGGCAACAGCTTCTTCACCCCCAACGAAAGTCCTGCGCTGGTCGCCGGTCTCGTCCAGGAGGCGATCCGGGCGAGCTCCCGCCCCCAGCCGTGAGGGATCGGCTCGCGCGAGTCTTCCACGCACCTGGGCTTCAAGGCGAGCGCCTCGATCATGCGTGAGGCCTCAATTCAAGCCTCGCGCTGAACGGTCAGGTCGCCGAGTCGGAACGGGTGCGCCGAACTCAGATCATTTGAGAATGACGATCTTAGTTTCTTTGCCGGACGGCTGGTTGAGTTCGAAAACCACCTGGGCGAGCATCGACGAATCGACGCACGAAATATGTTGCTAGGCGGCAGTTATTTGGGCCAGGTCAGCTTTTAGCTGCCTGAGGTTGAATCCCTCCAACGACTTGCCGCCATGGAGCGTCTCGCCGCTGACGTACGCAACAGATTCGTCGTTGTACTCCTTGAAAAAGGCTTCGGTCATCGGCTGGATTCTTCCCCAGGTCACACATTCGAGCATGTCCCGCTTCGCCACGAGAGGAATGTAGTGCCCTCCCTCCAACTCGGCGCCGGGCACGACGTCCCAGGGCTCAGCGGCGTTGAACTGTTCCATGGCCGACTTCGGGAACTTGATGCCGATGCCGACCGCTCCGAACAGGTACAGGGCTGCGTAGTGTTCCGTGAGGTCGCCAGGCGTCAGGTCAAGGTAAGCGGCGACCTTATGACGCTTGCCTGCCGCGTCCAGAAGACCGGTCTTGCGACGGTACTTGGCAGCCAACTCCATGTCCGTCCCCTGGTCGCTCGTTGGGTCATCAGGGTTGTAGCCGGTGATGGCCGAGTAATCCGCGAGGGTGTTCGTCTGGCTGAACTCGACCGACTTGCCCGCTTCGATGTTCCAGAGCATGGTTTCATGCGCGCCCCCAGCCAGTACGCAGTCACCTACCTTGTCGTTCCCGAGCATCTGCCATGGCGCGGTCTCCATGTCCTCATGGCCGAATTGAGCCGGGATGGGTGGCAGCGCCGCGCGCTGTAGATAAGTTGCAAATTTGAGTTGGATGGCATCTTTGCGGGCCGGCAACTTCCCCAGGGCGTACGTTGTTTCCGACATGACGATCTCCTTTGAGTGACATCATGTTTGCGGTCTCGCCATTCTTGGTTATCAATCCTAGGGCCAAGGGTGTGTTGCCGGCTACGGCCAAACAGGCGAACCCTATCCGGCGGCAGGATGATGGTCTGGGTCGGAGCGACCGCGCTTCGATTTCGGACCTTACCGAATAGTGCTCGAGATAAGATTGGCGTGAAGTCGAGCCTGGGTTCTAAGTCCTATTTTATATGAGCGTTGAGCCACAAGAGTGCACATCTGCCCCGGGAGCCGTAGAAGCTGCCGAAATGGCTCGGGTCCTCGCTGCAATCTCCGGAATGGACCGGACGGCGAACGCCGCGGCGGTCCGGCGACTCGATCTCCGAGTGCCGCTTGCGCTTCGGCGACACGCAGGCGGCAAACCGCCGCGTCGTACCGGTGACCGCCCGCCGCCCAACGCTGGGCAGCCATCTCGAAAAGCGTCTGCACGTCAGTGGGTTCATCCTCCCGAAACAGAGCCAACTGTGCATCGGGCTCGGGCGACCAGGCGATACCAAGCAGGTCCGTAGCCACCCGTTCTACATGGGCGGGCCACCTGCGTCGGCCTCCAGCCGACCACGTTCAGGGCGTGACGGCGGACCGCCGCCACCACTCGGCGCATGCCGCCCACTAGTCGAGATACCACATGGATTCCCCTTCTAAAGACGACGAAGGCCCGGACCGCAAATGCGGACCGGGCCGAAATGAAGCGTTCGACCGGTTGGCCGAGCAATGAAGTCTGACTCGCCACGGGTGATGAGCCCGGGTTTGGAACCAGACTGGGCCGCTCGCGACAGGGCCAATTCAGGGCACACGTTCGCGCACGGCGCCCTAATCAGTAGCATGAACTGGAACAGGTGTCTATAGAGTGTCCGCTTCCCAACCAGGCAGCCCGCGGCCGGGCGCGGTACCTCACGACGATCATCAGGCGCACACCTTGCCCACCCTCTGCGGACCCAAGACGCAGGGCGCCAGGGCACGAGAAGTCGGCTGGAGGCCGGCTGAATTTCGCCTCCCGTACCACCGGTCGGCTACAAGCCCTGTGGTGGTCCGACGCACACGCCTTTGGGGTCGGGCACGGGGTGTCTGTCAGACGGGCGTCAGGGAAGTTCTTGTGGCGGATCGGGTGTCGCGGTGCGCTCGTGCTGTGTAGTGGTGGCTTGTCCACCAGGAGGTGAGGGTGCAGAGCGCTGCGGCGGCGGTGAGGAAGACCGCCAGTTCGGCCCATTGGAAGGATCCGGTTCAGCGGGCCGACGGGAGGAGCGCCTCGGTTTCGTCTGCGGCACTCGGCGATTGGGACGCTTCCTGCGCCATTTGGTGCGCGGCGGCCATTGCGGCGGCGCGATACCGCGGATCCTCCAGCACCGTCCGAACGGCCGCGGCGATGGCCGGGGGCGTGCTGCCCGCGTCACCCGTCCAGCAGGTCCGACCCTGTGCCCGCGGGAGGCACCGGAGATTCGGAACGGCGCGGTGGCGCGCATGCTCGCGGCCAGGCTCCCGCGACCCGAACCCAGCACCCATCAGCAGGTAAGTCCCGGGCTCGAGGCGCACCGTCAGTTCGGTCATCACACGGCCACGCCCCAAGGTGATCTGCTCAGCTTGCTGATGCCGGGATCTGAACGTTGGCTCTGGTCCCACAGGAAAAGCCCAACCTCGCTGGTCCTCACCCACGGACAGAATGGCCCCCCGCTCGGGCGAGCGAGCCCCGATCTGCGGCGCCGATCCCTGATCGGCACGGGCGCCAGCCGGTCAGAACCGCCGGTCGCGCCGGTCCTCGCGCCGGTCGCCGCGTCGTCTGACCCCGTGGGTGACGACGGCGGCGGTCGCCACCGTGGCGGTGGCGCGCCTGACCGGTGCGATGACGGCTGGCCGGCCGATACGGGCTCTACGCAACATCTTCGGGCTCCTGACTTTTCGGTGTGGTTTCTGTTTCGTCGTCCTGCTCTTCTTCCAGAGCGGCGAGCAACGCCTGCACCGGGATCCGGCCACTGGCGACAAGCTGGCCGCCAGCTCGTCGGACCGCCGATGCGAATGGTGCGGCCCAGAGATTCTCGTAGACCAGCAGTCCGGCTGTGCTACCCGGTTCCAGGGCTTCGGCGGCGGACGCGACATCGTCGGCGCTGAGGATCTCCGCCAGACCCGCCTCCAGATGACGCAACTCGCTGAGCGCGTCCGATTCGGAGTCGTCGAACTCGAAGGCCTCGTACGACCCGTCCTCAGTCTTCTTGATCAGCACGAGGTCAAGAACCCGGACGATGCCACGTTCGACCAGACCAAGCAGCTCGGGGAGGATCTCACCCTTGAATTTGCTACCCGGAAACTCGACCACCAGGTAGTCGACCGGGCCCAGTTGGTCCGCGGGTTCTGTCATGGGCGTCTGCCTCTCGTCAAAGGTGGGACCCTGGCCGGCGGCCGCCGGCGGGTGTCACGCTGTCTTCCGGTCCGGCAGGTCAGCACCCAGCTTAGGGCGCGGCCATTGCTGACGTCATGCTCGGGACCTCGTCGTGGGTGCGGCAACGTTGATCGGTGCTGCCTGCAGCGCGGTCCAAAGGGTGGAACTCCGGGTCCGCCGTGCAGATCACCTCTTCGGGTGATGCGATCGTAATCATCTGCTTCATCCCTTGCTGGGCCTCGGCGAGCGCCGCCTTGGGGGGCATTCCCGACGCCGTCCACCTGGGCAACAGTGGTCTCAAGCGCATTGGCCGGGTGGTGAACAACAGCCTTTCGGGCGCAGCGTCGAACGCCGTGCAGGCCGGCGATTTCGAACCTCTGGCGGCGGTCCAGGCGTGTCCCCCGAGTACCCGGTGCCCGGTGCCAGCAGGAGCTTGGACACGCGGGTCGGCAAATCCCGCCGGACGTCCTCGCGCGCCCGCACCAGATCGGTGCATGTTCCACGGTTGACACCCTCGCTCGGATTCTGCCGCCATGTGTTCGCCCTCGCAGTGATGGCCTCTCGAAACCGCGTGGCGCACGGTGCCTGGGTCAGGGCGCGCCGTTGGTCACCGGCATCGCCGCCCGGCTGGGCGATCTGATCAATGCCGAGTGGACGTTCTCGATCGCGACCACCGATCGCTCTGCATCGACGACGCGGAAGTACGCGACCGCCGACACATCGACACTCACGTTGTCCCGATGATGATCCCCTGGGACTGGATCGGCATCGTGACGATCCGCAGCGAGACCCGATGCAGCACATCGATGAACGGCACGATCAGGCACAGACCCGGCTCGCGGAGCCCGATTCCATTCGACGGTCAGTGTCTCGCTCCTGCCGGGCCCGCCCACAGCGCCTAGGGTGGGTCGCCACCACTGCCCGGAGCTGTCCGACAGGAGATCGTCATGCCTCAGGCCGACCCGTCCGACCCCGCAGACACCCGCAACCCGACGACCGGTGCCGGTCACAGCGAACTGATCGGACAACCCCACGACCCTGAGGTCGAGGGAACGATCAGTCAGGCCGAGGACATCGCCGCGGCGATCAGCACCGACGAAGAGCCGATGGGGCAGTTGGGGCGCCGGTTCAATTGGAAGTCACCCTTCTTCGTCGGCCTGGCCGCCACCGGCGGCGTCGCCGTCACCAGCGCAGCGGTCTATCTCTTCCTGCAGGCCGGCAACGTCTTCGTCCTCATCGGCCTGGCGCTGTTCCTGGCCATCGGGATCGAGCCGGTGGTGTCCTGGCTCGTCACTCACCACCTACCTCGCTGGCTCGGGGTGGTCGTGGTTCTCCTGGCGACCTTCGTCGTCGTCGGCGCGTTCCTCGCCGCCGCTGTTCCGGCACTGATCAGCCAAGGCACCGAGCTCGTGAAGAACGCACCGAAACTGCTGCAGCAGGTCCGGGACCAGAACTCGTTCATCGGTAGTTTGAACGCCAAGTTCCACCTGGAAGAACGAATCTCCTCGCTCCTTTCCGGCTCTTCGTCCACCATCGCCACCGGCCTGCTCGGCGCCGGCGAAGCGGTCTTCGGCGCCGTTGCCGACGCGCTCATCGTCTTGGTGTTGACCGTGTACTTCCTCGCCGACATGCCCCGGATCCGCGGCCTGTTCTACCGCCTCGTCCCCCACACCCGCCGTCCGCGAGCCATTTTGATCGGCGATGACATCATGGCCAAGGTCGGCGCCTACGTGCTGGGCAACCTGATCATCTCGGTCATCGCGGGCGCCCTCACCTTCTTCTGGCTCCTCATCTTCAACGTCCCCTACGCCCTTTTGCTGTCCATTCTGGTCGCGTTGCTCGACCTGGTCCCCGTCGTCGGATCCACCATCGCCGGTATCCTGGTGGCTGCTGTCGCGCTGTCCGTTTCCGTGCCTGTGTGCCTGCTGACCATTGCGTTCTTCATCCTGTACCGCCTCGGCGAGGACTACTTACTCGTACCCAGGATC
Organism: uncultured Actinomycetota bacterium; assembly: GCA_963706185.1. Classification (GTDB taxonomy): domain Bacteria; phylum Actinomycetota; class Actinomycetes; order Mycobacteriales; family Nakamurellaceae; genus Nakamurella. Next base: position 49,673 of record CAVPLZ010000015.1, read on the forward strand.
ATCGGCCGGGCAGTCGACGTTCCCGCCCTGGTCACCGTCGTCGCTGTCCTCATCGGGGCAGCGCTCCTGGGCATCATCGGAGCCCTGGTCGCCATCCCAATCAGCGCCGGCCTGCTTCTCCTCGCCCGTGAAATCCTCTTCCCCCGACTCGACCGGGCCTGACAGCGTGCATCCGCCCGGCGAGCCGCCGGCCATCGACCGGCACATCGCCGCAATAAAGAACATTGGTATTCCCGCACCTTCGTCGGACAGAGTTGTTGGGTCGTCGAGTTGTCAGCGGAAAGTCGCCGACCAATTACGGCCCGACACATATCGGGTGGTCGCATTCGAGCGCAAGGGCCGCCGCTCGTGCATTTCCTGCTCGATCAGCATTTCCCCACCGGCGCCGGATCAAGGCCGGGCCCAAGTTGCAGACTCCTTTCGCCCGAGACCTTCTGCCTTGCAACAGGTTGGTCTCGCAGGCGGGGCGGCCAAGCACGGCCCGAATCGGAATCAAACCCAGCGGCATGTCCGCGGAGTTGAAGGTCACTCCAGTAGTGGATTGACAATTTCAGTTCGGGTGGAGATGTTTGGTACCCGAGCCGACAAAGGAGTCAGGCATGTACGGACGATTGGTCACCTACACGTATTCCGAGGACAAGGATGAATTGGAGGCCAGCGCCCGTGCCGGAGTGATTCCGATCGTCACCGGAACGCCCGGCTACGTTGCCTACGGAGTGATGTTCCACGACGACCGCGTGGTGTCGGTAAGCGTGTGGGAGTCCGAAGAGCAGGCCAAAGCCGCGGATGCGGCGCTGGCCGAATGGGTCGGGGCCAATACGACCATGCAGGTGCAGACCCGGATCACCGGCGATTTCTCCTGGCTCGAGCTCGCCTCGCACTAGCCGCAGCCCCCTCACCGTCGACCAACACCTCGCCGACCTGGTTGTGCGCGCACGCGTATGCCCCGTCCGGCCAGAACCCTCAACGGACGAGAAATCCTCACCCACAATCCGTCCGGCCGTCGCCACGACCGCTGGTGCCGGCCGGACGGATTGTGCGCCGTTTGTCCGGCTGGCATTCTGTCGAGATGCCTCCGCGCGCGATCTTGCCTGGTCCGGCTTGAGATGGTTGACGACGACCGACCGCAGGCAGCCCCGGGCGGCGGTTATCGGCCCGGCGATACGCCCTTCCTCCCCGCCGCCAAGCGGCCGTGGATGCACCGGATCGTCCCGGTGGCCGAGCACGTGCCGGGCTATCGGGGCGGGACGTTCGGCGGCGATGCGCTAGCGGGTATCACCGTGGCGGCGTTGGCGTTACCAGCCGCGATGGCTTACGGCGAGCTGGCCGGATTGTCACCGGTGATCGGCTTGTACACGCTGCTGCTGCCCGCCGTCGCCTATGCGGTCTTCGGCTCTTCCCGGCAGGTGATCGTCGGCCCGGAAGGGGCGATCGCCGCCATGGTCGGGGCGGCGTTGATCCCGATGACCCCGGACCCCGCGGAGCGCGCCTCGCTGGCTGCCCTGCTGTCCCTGCTGGTCGGGGTCGCCTACATCGTTGCCCTGCTCGCCCGACTGGGCTGGATCGCCGACTATCTGTCGCGTCCGGTGTTGATCGGTTACATGAATGGCGTCGCCATCGTCATGATCATCGGCCAGCTCGCCAAGGTCTTCGGGCTCAGCGTCGGGGCCGAGGCACCGGTGGGCCAGATCGTGGAGATCGTAAAAGAGCTCGATCAGGTGAGCGGGCCGACCGTGCTGGTGGGCGGAGTGTGCCTGGTCCTGTTGCTGGTTACCCGGTGGCTGGCGCCCAAGGTTCCCGGGCCGTTGATCATCGTCATCTTGGCGATCATCGCTTCCGCGGCCTTCGGCCTGGCCGGGCACGGAGTGGCGGTGGTCGGCGAAATCCCGGCCGGATTGCCCAGCTTTCGGCTTCCCGATCTCCAGCTCAGGTCGATCCTGGACCTGGCGCCGGTCGCGATCGGCATCTTTTTCGTCAGCTTTTCCGACGAGATCCTCGTCGCGCGCTCGTTTGCCGGTCGCCACGGCCAACACATCCGGCCTGCCGCCGAGCTCACCGCGATGGGCGCCGCCGGTCTCGCCGCAGCCGTCAGCCAGGGGATGCCCGTCGGCGCGAGCGGGTCGCGGACCGCAGTGAACGATGAGATGCGCGGCCGGACGCAGGTTGCCGGTCTGCTGGCGGCCGGCGTCGTCGCGTTGGTACTGCTGTTCCTCACCGCACCCATGCAATACCTGCCGAAGGCGACTCTGGGCGCCGTCATCGTCGTCGCCTCGATCGGTCTGATCGAGCCCGCCGCGTGGCGAGGGCTCGCCCGGGTCAGTAAGACCGAGGTCGTCATCGCGGCCATCACGATGATCGGCGTGATCGTCATCGGTGTTCTGCCGGCCCTGCTGCTGGCGATCGCGCTGGCGGTCATCGACGTCATCCGGCGCAGCGCCACCCCGCACGACGCAGTCCTGGGCTGGGTGGAGCGCCTGGGTCGGCACGCGGACGTGAGCATGCACCCTTCGGCGCAGCTGATCCCCGGTGTGCTGATCTATCGGCTGGACGACCGGTTGTTCTTCGCCAACGCAACGTACGTCCAGGGCCGCATCCGGGAAGCCGTCGCGGGCGCACCCCAGCCTCCGCACTGGTTGGTGTTCGACGCCGAAGGTCTCAGCCAGGTCGACGCCACCGGGACCGACGCCTTGATCGAGCTGATCGAATCACTCCGGAAGCAGTCGATCACCCTGGTTTTCGCCAGGCTCAAGGACCCGGTCGCCGACCGTCTCCGCAAGGCCGGGATCCTCGACCTGATCGGCGAGGAATACAGCTACCCGACCATTCGCGCAGCCGTCGACGCCGCGCCGAAACTCGCTCGGTGAGCTCCGGCCGCCGAGATATCTCGTCCACCAGGTGAGCCAGTGCGGGTCGCCCAAAGGCACGACATCCCTGAGCTTGCTGGACCCGCGACGGCCTCGATCTCCGGCTCCGACTCCTCAGCGCCGCCATGGCATCCGGACGGACTCCGCACGAACGCGCCGAGCATGGACCGCCGGCTTCGCGATCACCTGCGATCAGCCGGCTGACCCGGGCCGCTGTCAGGAGGCCGGCTCGTCGAGCCCGAACGATCGCACCCAGTCGGGATGGATCCGGATGACCTCCCGGGAGAACCCGGCCATCGGCGGCGCAACGTCGGAGAGCGCTTCGGCCGTGCCTCTGATCTCCAGGTAGCGCGGGTTCCAGCCGGGACCGGGTCGGAGATCGTCGACGACAAATGCAACCCGGGAGCCGGCCCGCACGTTACGGAACTTCCGGGTGCGTCCCATCCGGCTTCCGCCGATCTCCACGGTGTCGTCGGCTCGCAGGAAAAACGTCACCGGCGCATTGCCGACCACGCCGTCCGGCGACACAGTGGCCAACCGGCCCAGCCGTTGGCCGGTCAGGAAATCCCGCTCGCCCGTGCTGAATCCCTCGAAGCTCATATCGGCCCAACCATCGCTCGAATCCAATGATTCCCACGCTGCCGGGTGATCAAGCGACAGTTGCACCAGAGACGGGTAACGGCCGGCGGGGGCGCTACCAGCCGAGCTCGCCGATCCTCGGATCCCGCTAGCTCGTTCGTGGGCCGGATTCGCCGGCTATTTGGCCAGGGCGCCGTCCCCCACCGGCAACCAACCGGCCGAGACCAGTTCGACCGTGACGCTGACCGCGATGGCCTGCACGAGGAGCAGACTGATGAGCACGAGCGCCTGCACTGCGCCGGCCTGTACCGGGGGGGCACCGGCCAGCAGCACCCCGACAAACGCCCCCGGCAGGGTGACCAGGCCGACCGTGCGGGTCTGGTCAAGACCGGGCACCAGCGCGAGGCCGGCTGCGGGCCGCGCGACCACGGAGACACTGTCGCGACGGTTCATGCCCAGCGACCGGGCCGCCTCGTAGACCCCACGCTGCGAGGTCAGTTCCTCGGTCACTCGCCGGCCGGCGATCGATGTTGCCGTCATTGCGCCGCCGATCAGGATTCCGGCGGTGGGCAACACCGCAATGGGTTGCAGCGGCAGCACACCGGAAATGAGGATCACGACCAGCGCCGGCAGCACGCCGCCGGCGATGGGTAGCACGGTGACCAGGTGCCGCGGCCGGATTCGTCCGGTGATCCGCTGCGCCGATGTCGCCGCCGCCACCAGCACCATCAGGGTCAGGAACGCGGCGGTCAGCCATAGCGACCGTAGGACGACTGCAATGATCAGACTGACGGCCGACAGCTGAACGACCGCGCGGAGGGCGGCAATCGGTGCCGCCCAGGTGGACCCGACCTCCGCCGCTCGGGTCAGGATCGCAGCCGCGACGACGAAGATCGTCAACACCAGGCCCAACCGCCAGTCGAGGACAACTGTGTGCATCTGCCCTCCCGGGGTGTGACGGCCGGTACCGACGCCGACCCATTCTCCCGGTCCGGTGCCGAGCCGAGCGACCCCGGTTGTTCGGAGCCGTGGTCGGGTACAACGGGCAGGATGGCCGGTGCACCGTCATTGCGCAGCTCGGTGGTGCGGGTGGTGGCTTGCAGGTCCAGCTGGGTCCGCCTTGATCCGCGGCGCTGCGCCGTGACGCCCAGGCGCCAACTCCGGCCGGCGCGTTGGCCGCGGCGACCTTGCACGTCACAACTCGCCAACGTTGCCCATCTCAACGAACTGATCGAGGCCGCCCGGGTGCATCTGGGCCGCCCCTGAGTTTTCCGCGACAGATCCGGCGCATGCCTGATCCCGGAACCGGACGGCGGGTCCTCAGGCGAGGTCCGTTCCGGTGCGGACTGCGGCGGGCGAGCGGGGCCGTCGATCTCGCTCAGGTGCTCGGTGAGCCCCGTCGGCCGTCGTTCGAGTTGGTCATCGAACCGCCAGCACGAGGAAGGCGATGGCTCCGACGGCCAGCGAGTAGATCGCGAACGGGATCAGAGTGCGGGTGCGGAAGTACCTGTCGAGGAATCGGACCGACAGGTAGGCGCAGATGAAGGATGCGGCGCTGCCCGCTGCGATCTGGCCGCCGATGCCGGAGCCCAGCGGACCGAACAGATCCGGGATTTTCAGGACGCCCGCCGCCAGGATCACCGGGGTCGCCAGGAGGAAGGAGAACCTGGCGGCGTCCCGGTGCGACAAGCCTTGGGTGAGTCCGGCGACCATGGTGACGCCGGAGCGGCTGATGCCTGGGAGCAGGGCGAGTATCTGGGCGCTGCCGATGAGTATCCCGCGACCGAGGTTGAGCCGGGCCACTCGGGCGTCGGACTGCCGGTCGTCATCCGGTCTGCTCGATGGCAGCCTCGGTCGCTCGACTCCGAGTCCCGCGCCTCCGGCGCTGAATCCGCCCCGACCGGCGACCCGGTAGCCGCGGGAAGCCGGCGCAGACACAACTCGTTCGGGTGCGGCGCGTCGACGGAGCCGTTCGCCGACGAGCAGGATCAGCCCGTTGGCGAAGAGGAACGCCGCCGCCGGCATCGGCCGCCCGAGCACGGTGCGGAACAGGTGCTCGAGAAGCAGGCCGGCCAGTCCGACCGGGATGGTGGCCAGGACGATCAGCCAGGCGAGCCGTTCGGCGTCGGTGCTGATCCGGCGATACCGCATCGAGCTGACGAAGCCGCCGATGATGCGGACCCAGTCGCGCCAGAAGAACAGCAGCAGCGCGGCGGCCGTCGCCACGTGCAGTCCGACAACGAAGGCCAGGTAGGGAGATTCCGCGGTCGAGACGCTGAGATCGGTCGCCCACCGGCCGCCGATCAGTGCCGGGATGATGATCGAGTGGCCCAGGCTGGACACCGGGAACAGTTCGGTGATCCCTTGCAGGCCGCCGATCACGATCGCCTCGAGGTAGCTGATCGTGCTCACGAGGCGTCACTCTGCTCGGCACGACCACATCGCTTTCTGTCGCGGAGGTTTCGGCGCGACGGGCCCGTCGCATCCGGCGGTACTCGAGCGCCACCGGGATCAGCGACACTGCCACCACCAGGGCGATGATCGGCAGCAGGTAGGTGTCGATCCCGGTGATCTTCGACCCGAGCCAGTAGCCGGCCAGGGTCACGCCGAGGGACCAGATCAGACCGCCGACGATCTGCCACAGTGTGAACACGCCGACCGGTATCCGCATCATCCCGGCCATCGGGTTCATCACGGTGCGCACGATCGGGATGAACCGCGACAGCACGATGGCCTTGGCGGGGCCGTATCGATACACCACTTCGCTGGCCCGGTTCGACACCGCGGCGCAGCGCCGGGCGTTGAGCGCGTTCCAGCAGCCTGATGCCCAGTGTTCGACCGATCCAGTAGCCGATCTGGGCGCCGATGAGAGCTCCGGCCGTTGCGGCCAGGAGCACCCAACCCAACGGAAGATGCAGCGCGCCGTGGCTCGCGGCGAGGATTCCGGCCGTGAACAGCAGCCAGTCGCCGGGCAGGAAGAAACCGACCAGCAGGCCGGTTTCGGCGATCAAGACGCAGAGGATGCCGATCACCCCGGTCGCGGCGATCACGCTGGTGGCATCGAGTGGATTGACTCCTGCGGCCAGGGAGCTGACGGCCGCGTCGCCGAACACTATCGGGGCGCTCATGTGCGGTGCACCCGAAACTCGACCCACCCGATCATCAGGAACGAAGCCACAAGGGCAATGGTGACGATCGTCGCCCGGTCACCGGCGTGCTCGGTTCATGCGGCCCCGGAGTGGCTTTCGTCGCGGCGACGGCATTCAGAAGGCCGAGGCGGGCGGCGCCAGCGAGACAGGACGATCACCGTACCGACGGTAGGGACCGTCACAGCCAACGGCTGGTGCGAGAAGGTTAACTCGGAGTTTGCCTTTCCCCTCGATCGTCCGGCGCCCCAGTGGCGCGATCCGCGGAAGGAGCAGGGTGAACACCGGCGGAACCGCCCGGGACAGCGTCAGACGTCCGCCCTCGGCCTCGGCGAGACGGCGCGCCATCGGCAGCCCGATGCCATGGCCGGCGGGCTCCGCCGGGTCGAACGGGTCGCCGTCCCCGACGATGCCGCTCGCCCTCGTCGGCGACATCGACGGCGCAGGCACCCGCCGCGTCCCGCATGGTGATCGTCACGGTTCCGCGCACCGTGCTGGATGGCGTTCTCCACCAGGACGGCGAGGATCTGCCGCACGGCCGCGGCCGACGCCGGCCGGCGCCGGTGCCGGATCGGATCACCACCCGCAGCACGCGGCCCTGGACGGCGAGCGGACCGTGCCAGGTCCGGCGGGTCTCTTCGACCAGCGCCGGAAGATCGGCATCGGGACCGCGGCCGGGCCGTACGCCCGGTCAGCTCCAACAGATCGGCGATGATCTCCTCCAGCCGGTCGGCGGTCCCGACGGCACCGGAAATGGCCGATCGCAGGTCCGCATCCGGATCCTCCAGCGCCGCCTCGAGTTCCAACCGCAGACCCGTGACCGGGGTCCGCAGCTGGTGCGATGCCTGGGCGGCGAATTCACGTTCGTGGGCCACCGTCGGTGACGATGTCGGCAGCGGCCTGGTCCAGGGTCTCGGCCAACGCGTCGATCTCCCGGATCCCGGACCGAGCGGTCCGCACCGCGAAATCACCGGCGCCGAGCTGCCCGGCCGCGGCCGAGAGTTCCTCCATCGGACGGGCCAGCCGCGCCGCCATCCATCGGGCGAGCAGCGCCGCGACACCGATCGCAATCACGGCCAGCGCGACCATACCCTAGCCAGACCAGGACGATGCGCCAATAGACCGTCCGATGCGACGTCGCCACGCGCACGAAGGCGACCGGCGCGCCCGGACCGGACGATCGGCTGCACGACGACGACTTCCTCACCGAGGTTGCCGCTCCGTCGGTCCCGCTCGGGCAGGGTCGGCGGACCAGCTCCCGGCGAGCAGGACCCCGTCCGCGGAGTACAGCGGCGGCAGTCGACTGCCTTCCACCGCCGCCGCGATCGAACGCCGGAACCGCACCGGAATCCTCGGACACCGCGACGCTCGAGCGCCAGGGCGGCAGCGGCTCGTTCCAACTCGGACTGCTCATCCTGCAGGAAGTACCCGAACACGCCCGCCGCGAGCGGGATCCCGAATAGGGCGATGGCCAGGGTCGCGGCAGCCACCGTCAGCATCACCATTCGCCGTCGCACCCGCTGAGTGTGCCCGACGCGGCCGAGGTTCTGCGTTTGCCTCCGACGATTCCGAGCCCGACAGTGATCGCGCGGCTCGCCCGCCAGGACCCATCAGCGCATTCCGCGACGTCCAACGCACCGCCTCGCTTCCTCAGGCGGTCGGCTCCTCGAGCCGGTACCCGTGACCACGCAGGGTGGTGATCACCGGAACCCGTGCCCGGCCGGGACGTCGACGGCAAGCTTGCGGCGCAGCGCTGCGACGTGCACATCCAACGTCTTCGTCGACCCGAACCAGTGCTCGTCCCAGACGTCGGACATCAAGGTTTCCCGCGTCACGGCGGCACCGACGCTCCGCGCCAACCGCTCCAGAAGATCGAACTCTTTGGCGCGCAGCACTACTTCCCGCCCGGCCACGGCGACCTGTCGGCTCGGCGGAGTCGATGGTCAGGTCACCGATCGTGGTGAGGGCGTCGACGTGCGCGGTCCCGCGTCGCAGGTGCGCGCGCAGTCGCGCCTGCAGTTCCGCCAGCCGAACCGGCTTCGCCAGGTAGTCATCGGCACCGGCCTCGAGCCCCAGCACCACATCCATCTCGTCCTGCCGCGCGGTGAGCATCACCAGCACGCTGTTCGGGCTCAACCGCCGCAGCCGCCGGCAGACCTCCACGCCGTCGAGATCAGGCAGACCGAGATCGAGCAGCACCAGGTCCCGGTCCCGATCCTGCGCCGCAGCCAACGCTGCACGGCCGGTGCACTCCCACTGCACCTCGTAGCCGTGCAGAGCCAGGCTGCTCTGCAGGGCCCGCCCGATCGTCTCGTCGTCTTCCACGAGCAGCACGGAAGCCATACGTCAGACTAGGTGGTGAAGACCGCCGCCGCCGTTTCAGGGTTCGCAAACGCTCTCCGTCGGTCGGCTGCCGACGACGACATCGACGCAGGATGCGACCCGCGGGCCGTGTGTAGGTTGTCGGCGTATGGACGAACAGCGGGACCGCGGCGACCCGGATCGGTCCGACTCCCACGCGAGGTCGGCCGTGCCAGGACCTGTCACTGCCTGGGTGCTGGCCGCGTTGTCCGTCATCGTGCTCGGGACGTCGTACTGGTTGGCCCTCCAGCCGGGGGCCGCCGCGGTCCAGACGCGATTCATGAAGTGGATCAACGATCCGCCGCCGCCGCTCGGCACCGTGCTGGCGGTGACGAATTTGCTGTTTCGCCCAGCACCCTTGACCGTGGTCGCGCTCCTGCTGTTCGGCTGGATGATGTTCACGGCCCGGGGCGGTTCCCGGTGGGAGGTGCTGCGGGCGATAGTGATCAGCTGTTGCACTGGCGGAGGTGGTCGCGCAGAGCCTCAAGCGGGTTGCGGCCCAGAGCCGACCGACGGCGTCGATTCCCGGATTGGACGTCCACGGCTACCCCAAGGACCCCTACGGGAACGCCTACCCGTCGGCGCACACGAGCGTCGTCGTCGCTCTTGTCACGGCGCTGTGGCCCTGGCTGACCTGGCCGCAGCGGGTGGTCGGGGTGACCGTCGCGGTTCTCGTGGCCCTCAACCGCCTGTACATCGGGGCACACTGGCCGATCGACGTGGTCGGTGGGGCAGCCATCGGTCTGCTCTCAGGGGCTGTCTGCTGGCTGGTGGCCGCGAGATGGCCGATCGGCCGCCGCAGCGCGCCCGGGGGCGCGCGCAACTCAATGACCTTGCGGGACTTCACGTCCCGCGACGGGCCAACGGCCACGACCCGGCGCGCACCTTGGCACCGCTGCCGCGCGTTGCCCGGCCGCGTCATCCGGGTTTCCGATCCGCCGCCGAGCATTTGGCCGGCCGCCGGTCGGCGAACGCGACCCGGCCGTCATCGCCGACTGGGGCGTGTGACCGACACGGCGACCAGGTCAGCGACACTTCCACGGCCTGTTCCCCTGACCGGCCGTGTCGCGATGGCAGGGTGAGCCGATGACTCGGCCGACGAAGGTACTGGTGAACAGCATCATGCGGTCACGTGGTGTCCGGCATTGCACCAGTGGCTACCGGCGATCATGGCCGGCCCCGACTATCGCGCCGGGAATCTGGCCATCATCGTGACTTTCGACGAGGACGACCACACCGCCGACAACCACGTCATGACCACCGTCATCGCACCCACGGTCTCGCACGTCGTCACCGCAGCGCCGCTGACCCACTACTCGCTGAGCCGATACCTTGCCGAGTTGGGCGCGGTCTCCCCCCTTGGGAACGCAGCCGATGCCACCTCATTCCGCGCAGCATTCGGCATCTGAGAAGCTGCCGGAGACCATCTGCGGCCTGGCCGTGGGCCGGTCCGACTCGCCGCCAAGGGCCGACCGGTGGCAGGTGATCGTCCCACCGGAGATGATGGCCTGAAACCGGGTCGGGTTCGGCCATAGATCGTCCGCCCCGCCGCCGCGGCGCGACCGCCGGGCCAAACAGGATGCAGTGGCGTAGGACAAGGAGGTACCCGTTGGGATTGTCGGACCGGATCGACGACAGTCTCGGGCAACTGCTCGAACAGGGATCTCGCCGACACCATCGCCGCCGCCTGGCACGGCTGGGGCACCAGTCGGTGTTCGACCCGGAACCCGGCTCGGGACTCTGGGTGCAGCATGCACATCCGCCGCGGGAGGGCAATGACGTCGAGGTGCTGATCGACGGCCGGTCCGCGCTGGATGCCGTCGCCGAGGCGATCACGATGGCGAGGTCGCACGTCCACATCGCGGGGTGGCACCTGACGCCGGACTTCCGACTACGCCGCGACGACGACGTGCCCACCCTGGCACAACTGCTCGCCGAGTTGGCCGAACGGGTCCCGGTTCGGGTGCTGTTGTGGGCCGGACCACCGCTGCCGGCCTTTCAACCCACCCGGTCGATGATGAAGACCGTCCAGGATCAGCTGACCAGGGGATCCAACGTGCGCTGCGTACTCGACGCCCGCGAGCGGACGCTGCACTGCCACCACGAGAAGGTGGTGATCGTCGATGACGAGGTCGCGTTCGTCGGCGGAATCGACCTGTCCGACCTGCACGGCGACCGGTGGGACGACTCACGCCACCCGCCGCGAGGAGCCACCGGCTGGCACGACATCGCAACCAGGCTCCGGGGGCCCATCGTCGCCGACGTTGCGCAGCACTTCCGTGATCGCTGGCAAGAGGCCGCCGGAGAACCGCTGCCACCGGCCCGACCGCCCGCTCCGGCCGGAGATGTGACCGTGCAACTTCTCCGCACCGTTCCCGAGCACACCTACAGGTTCGCACCGCGGGGCGAATTCTCCATCGCCGAGAGCTACTTGCATGCGCTGCGATCGGCTGAACAGTTGATCTATCTGGAGAACCAGTTCCTGTGGTCGGCGGAAGTGATCGACATCCTCGCCGACAAGCTTCGCCATCCACCCCGGTCCGACTTCCGGATGGTTCTCGTGCTGCCCCAACGCCCCAGCAGCGGCGCCGATACCACCCGCGGGCAGCTCGGCCGACTGATCCAAGCCGATGACCGAGCCGGTCGGCTGCTGGCCACCACTGTCCGGGCCCACCATGCCGGCCGGACGGACCCGCTGTACGTGCACGCCAAGATTGGCATCGTCGACGACCGGTGGCTCACCGTCGGCTCGGCCAATTTGAACGAGCACTCCCTGTTCAACGACACCGAGGTCAACATCGTGACGCTCGACAGGGACCTCGCCCGCTCCACCCGGCTCCGGCTATGGGCCGAGCACCTCGAATGCGATCCGGCGACCCTCGATGGTCCGCCGACCGACGTTGTCGACTCACTATGGAAGCGGCAGGTACACGCGCTCTGCGGACCACCCAGCCGCAGAACCGGTGAACCACCGGCTCATGCTGCTACCGGCGGTCTCGCGACGGACCGAACGCCTCCTCGGCCCGCTGCGGGGATTGCTCATCGACGGCTGACGTCACCGACGCCCAGGGCGACAACCCGGGTCGGAACGCCGGGCTCAGGCCCCGGCAGCGACGATGACGAAATCAGTGGCAAACCCCAGGAAGAGTCCGAGCAGGATTGACCAACACAACAGCTCTCGGCGTCCCCATTTCGCGACGACCCGAAGGAGCTGGATGACGACATAAAGGATCGACCCCGCAGCCAACGCAAGGAATCCGATGGAAAGTACATCGTTGACTACGGCCTGCCCGATAAGCGTGCCCACGAACGTGGGTCCGCCGCCGATCACACCCAACACAATCAGCAGACCCCATCCAGGTCGATCCTTCCCGCCGGGCAGCGGAGCCACGATCCCGAAGCCCTCCGTAGCGTTGTGCAATCCGAAACCTATGACGAGCAGCAGCGCCAGGCTGATTTCCCCGCTCGCCGCGGACTGCCCGATGGCCAAGCCCTCGGAGAAGTTGTGCAGGCCGATCCCCATGGCGATCATGAAAGCCAACCGCCGGCCGGGATCGGTCATGGTTCGGCGGACCAACACGCAGCTCACCTGCCGTGGCCGCACCCGGTCCAAATGACCGAGATCGCACGGTCGCGCGGGTGGCCATCCACCGGTCGTAATACACCAAACTCATCAGCCCAGCAGTGACACCGACCGCCAGGGTCGCGGCGAACGCAATAAAACGCCCCCACCCGGCGCTGTGCTCGATGCGCGGCGGCCGTCAGAGCCGATTCGACTGGTTCCACCGCATGCACCAGGACGTCCCAGAACAGGAACAACAAGACGCCGATCGCGGTGCCGTTGAGGAAAACCCGCAGAGCCTGTGATGGGTTCCGCACCCGCCCGAACGGGAGACCCAGAAAGATCGTGAACCCGGCCAGCGCTCCCAGCAGGGCGATCTGCGACACACTCAACCTGCGCTCCTTCTAGCGGTTAGGCTAACCTAAGTGGTTCCCCGCAGTGTGTCAGGAGCCTCGGCGAGAGTCAACCGCGGAGGCAGACGGCTGAGGCCGTGGCCGCGCGGGCACCACTCACAGTCGGGTTCAGTCCCCGAGTTCGCTCGGGCTACTTCGCGAGCCCGGCGACCAGGTTGATGGTGGTCGCGAGGACTGACGGCGCCGAAGAGGTAGGACAGCAGGCCGTGTCGCAACGCGGTCGCTCTGATCGGTTTCGTCTTCAGATCGGTGTCGGAGACTTGGAACGTCATGCCGAGAGTGAATGCGAGGTACGCGAAATCTGCGTGACGCCGGGATGGTCGGCGCACTCGGATTCGCCCTCGCGCACCTCGGCCTCGGCGACGGATGAGGACGCGCGTTCGACGCTGACCGCTCGGCCGGCGTCAGCGCATGTCCAGACGGAGGGACCACCCGGCAGGGCTGATCCCGGTGCCGCGGTCTGTCAGGCTTGGGCGATCCGGCCGTCCGTGGTGTAGGTGAACGGGTTGGGCAGGGTGGCGACGTAGTCGACCAGCGGCACCAGTTCGGCGTCCGGCAGTCTGCACGATGTTGCCGGCCGACTCCAGCACGGTGAAGCCGTCGCCGCCGCCCATCATGAACGAGTTGGCGGTGCCGGTGTAGGTGCTCGACGTTCGAGTCGGCGATGGGCGCGCTGTCGTCGCCCGCCGCTCCGAGCCAGACGCCGGTGATGCGACCCGGAACCCTGCGCTGCCGGTGTAGGTGAAGTGCAGGCCCGGAGATCTGCATGATGCCGCCGGTGCCGGTCGCCAACTGCTGGCTCAGCAGCGCCCACACCTGCGCCCCGGTCAGGGTGAAGGTGTCGACGTAGTCGTCCTGGAACGGCTGCATGGTGAACAGGTTGCCGTAGGTGACCGGACCGGCCAGCAGCCCGGCACGGATGCTGCCGGTGTTGACGAACGCCAGCTGGGTGTGGGCGTAGGCCCGCTGGGAGTCGGCGACCAGGTCACCGGCCGGCGACTCACCGGCGGCCGTCGCGCCGCCCTCGCGCTGCGACGGGATGTCGGCCGCGGCGGTGTTGATCACCTGTTGGGTGATCGGGTTCGTCGCGGTCACCGCGTCGTCGACGATCGTCTGCACGGCCGGGTCGGGCTTCACCGCGGTCGCCGCGGGATCGGTGGTGATCGGCGGAGTGGTTCGCCACGTCGGCTGCACCGAACCCCAGGACGCGGCGATGGTGCCGGCCTTCCGGTCCAGCAGCAGGTGGACCTCGTCGAAGGCCCGGGTGTAGGACGACGCCTGGATGACCAGGGTGTGTCCGACCCTGGTGTCGACGATGGTGTGGCTGTGCCCGCTGATCACCACCGACACCGCCGGGTCGAGCCGCTGGGCGATGTCGTGTGATCCGGTCGCCGACCGTGCCGACCGGGTAGGTCGTCTGGGCGCCGCCCTCGTGGATGACCGCGACGAACGCGTGCACGCCCTGGCGCTGCAGCTTGGCGCACCTGGCCGTTGATGGCGTCGGCCTCGTCGGTGAAGTGCACGCCGGTGGTGCCGCCGGTGGTCACGATCGTCGGGGTGGTGATCGTGGTGGCGCCGATGAAGGCGACCTGGACCCCGGCGACCCTCTTGATCACGTACGGCTGCAGCAGCGGCTTGCCGGTGGCGTCGCTGATCACGTTGGCGTCGACGACCGGGAAGTTCAGCCCGTTGAAGGTGATCGACGGGTCGATGGTCGACTGCCCGCCGTTGATCTGGCGCAGCATCTCCGTCACCCCGCGGTCGAACTCGTGGTTGCCGAGCGTGCCGACGTCGATGCCCATCTTGTTCAGCGCGTCCAGCGTCGGCTTGTCGCGCAGCAGCGCGGACTCCGGCGGGCTGGCGCCGACCATGTCGCCGGCCTCGACGGTCACGGTGTTCTGGGTGTCGCGCCGTGCTTCAGGTAGGTCGGCCAGCGTAGCGCGATCCCGCCCGCGGCGTCCTTCGCGCCGGTGTACGGATCGGTGTAGGTCAGCCCGGTTCCGGTGATGTTGCCGTGCACGTCGTTGATCGCCGAGGAGCTGGCCGGTGGCGTACTTGTCGCCGCCCGCCAGGATCGAGGTCAGCACGCGTCCCTGGGCCTGCAGCGGCGGGGGGAAGTCCGCCGAGCACGGCCAGGGTCGGGGCGAGGTCGACCGCGCGCACGCCCTTGCACCGACGGACGTGCGCGATGTCCGGCCCGCCGGCCACGAACGTCGCGTGCATGTTGATGTTGTGCGCGAGGTCGACGTCGTCGGGCAGGTAGCCGTGCTGGCCGAAGAACTGCGACGGCGCGACCAGCGTGCCGACGGTGTTGCCGTCGAACTCGTACGGCACCTTGGTCACCACGACGACGTCGCCGGAGCCGGTCGGGTTGAGCGAGTCGCTGCCCTCGCACGTCGGCCAGCTGCGCCTTGGTGTAGACCTTCTCGATGATCGGCTTGCCGGTGGCCGGGTCCGTGAGGTTCTGCGTAGGCGGCGACGATCTCGGCGACCGTGGATGGCGTAGGCGGACGATCGAGGACGCCGTCGGGGTTGCGGCCCTTCAGGTTGAGGTAGATCTGCGCCGTGCCGCCGGCCCAGCACGCCTTGGCGATGGTCTCGCCGGCCGCGCTGGCCGCGGCCGGCCGGCAGTTGCCGGTCTGCTCGACGTCCTGCAGGCCGAGTTGCTTGAGCACCAGCGGCGCGTCGATGGCGTACCACTGCGGGGCGAAGCCGTGGTCGCTGCTGGCCAGGATGTCCGGCGTTGCGCAGTAGCGAGCGGACGACGCCGAGCCGCGCGTCGGCCGAGTGAGTAGGCGCCGCGCAGGTAACCCTCGCGCTCGGCCAGCCGGTGGTCCCGCGGGCCGGTGCCGGCGACCCGGTCGTAGTACGGGTTCGCGCGTGCCGTCCGGCGCGGTCGGGGTGAGCAGGCCGAGGATCTGGTGGCTCACCTCGTCGGTCTGGTCGGTGCCGGCCAGCAGCACCTCGGTGTCCGGCTGCAGGGTGCCCAGGACGTAGCGGAAGACCGCGAGGTCGTAGGCCTGGTTGAGGCCGACGGTCTGGGCGTACCAGGTGTCCTCGTCGATCAGGCCGGCCTCCTCCGGCGCGAAGTCGCCGAAGATCGCCGGGGGCAGGTTGTCGGCGATGTACTTGGCCAGCTTGTCCTCACCGGCGGCGCCGGCCGGCAGCGCGTCGCAGGCCGCGGTCGCGCAGTGCGCGTTGGGCCGGGTGAGCGAGGTGAAGTACAGCCCGAAGCGCGACAGGTCGGGGGCCAGGTTCGGTGACGTCGACGTAGAAGCCGGCGCTCTCACCGGCGGCGGCACCGATCAGGCCGTCGGCGCCGCGTGAGCTTCACCGCGCTGTACTGCCGGGGCGTCAGGTCGGCTGGCGGCCAGGCCGTCCTTGGCCGCGGCGGCGGCGCCATCAGCGACCCTGTCGTAGCCGCGCCGGCCGGCTCGCGTAGACGTACAGGTCAAAGGTGCGGGTCGGGTTCAGCGTCGGCGAGGTCGAGGTGACGGTCAGCGTGGTCTGCTGCGGCCGGCCGGCCGTGCTGCGCCGGGACGTTCGTCCAGCCGGCGGCCGTCGGTGAACGCCGCGACCTGGTAGGACAGCCCGAACGTCGCCGCGCCCGCCTGCTTGGTCGCGTCCAGCGGATAGTCGAGCGCGCCGCGCTGCGAGTAGAAGGTCGCGTAGTCGACGGTCGGGCCGTTGATGTTGGCGTTCAGGCCGCCGGTCCACTCGAGCTGGGCGACCTTCTTGCCGGCCAGCTCGGCCGACGAGGCCGACCGACTGGGCCTCGAGCACGTTGGTCGGGTCGGTGCCCGGGCTCGCGCCGTTGCCGTGGAACGAGAACGACGTCGACGATGGTGAACGGCTGCCGGGTGTCGAAGAACGTGTTGTTGGTGCTGCCGTGCACGCCCGGCCACGCGCCGGTGGCCATCGTGTACCAGCCCTGCCCGGTGTTCGGCGGGAAGCCCTGGGTCAGGCCGTTGTCGCCGGTCGCCCCGGATGCGCATCAGGCCGGCGTAGGTCGGCATCTGCGCCCTGCGCCGCGTACCGCTGCATCAGGTCGGGGCGCATGCCGTCGGAGCTGTACAGCACGACCGGCGCCGGCCGGGCCGCAGCCGACGCGGTTGCGGTCCGGGCGGTCGACAACGTCCCGGCGGCGGCCGGTGGGGCCAGGGCCAAGGCGGTGGTCACGGCCGCGACGCCGGCCACGGCCACCAGTCGGAGGGTGCAGGAACGGGGAGACCGTGAGCTTCGCGAAGTGAGCACGGGCGGAAAGCTACTCCCGCCGGACGCCCGGCGATACACCCCAGAAGACCTTCGGGCGATGAATCCTCGGTGTCCGTTCCGTCTACCTGCCCCGCCCAAGTCACCCTCGGCACCTCAGCGGCCTGACCCGCGGACGGCCCGGCCTCGTCCGTCACTGCCAGAACTCGGTGAGCTGCTCGGCGCGGGCTACGCCTTGGTCGTAACCGGCCCGGGCCGCCGACGGACGCCTGGACAGATCCATCAGGTTGCTGCCGAATGCCTCGAGCGCATTGTTGTCCGGCAGGATGGTTTCGACCCTGCTGCCGCCGGCGCGGAGCTCGTCGACCTGAGCGGCGAGATGCATGCGCCACGCCAGCGGCGCCAGGGATCGGCCGCCCAGCGGGGAAAGCACCAGACGCGCCCGTATCCGGCGGCCAGATCGGCATTTTCGCCGGACCGCCGATAGCCGCCGTCGAGGTAGCGGGTGCCGCCGACGACGATAGGGAGGGCCACTGGCACAACTGGCGGCCACGGCGTCCGCCAGGTCGACTCCGCTGTGCCGGTCGAACACGACCGGTTCTCCCGTGTGGGCGTCGACCGCCGTGATGAGCACCGCGTCGTTGCGGCCAGTGCTGGCTGGGCAGCCGGGCGGCGACGGTGGCGCGCCACTGCGCCGACCACGCGCCGTCCGACGCTGCATCCAGTTCGAGCGCCGCCGCACCCAGCTTCCGGCGCATGTCCACCGGATCCTCGGCGGCGGCGATGATCTCGTCGTCCGGCGCAGCTGGTCGGACACCGGCCCCGGGGAATTGCGCTCGGGCCTGGCCGGGTTCGCCGTCGCGGGGGTGCTGCGGCAAGGATGTCGGCCAGCAGCTGGGAAGGGCCGGCGCCGGTGATCTGGGCGGCGGCCGTCGATCCCGCCGACGTGCCGATGATCAGGTCGGCCTCGGTCACGTCCAGGCCGGCGTCGAGCAGTCCGGCGACGACGCCGATCGCCCAGGCATGGCCGGTCGAGCCGCCGCCACCGAGGACCAGCGCTCGCTCGCCGCCGATGGCCCGCCGCCGCGCTGTGGCATCCGAGTGGACGCGATCCTGCTCGGATGCCGACCGGTCGAGACCGCGGTCGAGCGGACGCGCCGAGTTGAAAAGGATGATGTGTTCATTGGAAGTCGCCTTTCGCCGGTGGGTCGGCGGGCGCTCCCGGTGGCGACTAGCTCAGTCGCGCGATCGTGCACTGCAGGGGAGCGCCCGGTACGGACACTGCGTTCATGGGGCTCACCTCCTGCCGACGGATCACGATCGCCACCGAGCTAACACGCCGGGAGGCGGTCGTGGCGCTGCCGCATGGTCGGAGACCCGGGCAGCAGGAGAGCGTTCTCTCGGACCTCCGGGGAGTCGGTCGGAGCGAGGTCGGGGCTCGGTGCCGCCACCGATGTCACCATGTGCGTTGCCGGCTGGTGCGGGAAGATGCGGTGTGCGGATCGAGCTTCTCGGCACATTTGCCTTCCGGGTGGACGGTACGACCGTCGAGGACAACCGCTGGAGTTCTCGCAAGGTGCGCGCGCTGGTTGCGCTGCTTGGCGCTCGCGCCCGGGCAGCGGCTGTTGCGCGACGAACTGATCGAGGATCTGTGGCCCGACCTCGACGCGACTGCCGGTGCGCACAATCTGCACCAGGCGCTGTACCTGGCCAGACGAGCGGTCGGCGTCGGGCCTCGGCCGGCTGGTTGACAGTGCAGCAGGATCAGGTCGTGCTCTGCGACCGGGCCGAGGTGGCGGTCGACGTCCTGGAGTTCCAGCAGGCAGCCGACCGGGCGCTCTCCGATGGTGGCGAAGCCCTGTTGCGATCAGCAGCCGAAGCGTACACCGGGGACCTGCTGCCCGACCTGGTGTACCTGGAACGGTTCGCCGGCCGCCGAGCGACGCTGGCATCCCGGTACCGGGCGGTCGTCGATCCGACTGGCCGAGGAATTGTGCGCGAACGGTGCTCTGCGCAGGAGGCCCTGGCGCTGTTCGGCACGGTCCTGGAGGCCGATCCGCTCCAGGAGGCGGCTGTGCGCGGCTCGATGCGGGCGTTGACCCTCGATGGGCGCCGATCCGAGGCGATCGTCCGCTACGAGCGACTTCGCGGGCGGTTGCGGAACGAACTCGGAGTCGGTCCGGACGTTCACACTCAGCGGCTCTTCCACGAACTGCTCGTCGAGGAGTCGGCTCCGGCGCCACCGCAGACCGAAGGATCGCTGCCGGACCCGATGACGAGCTTCATCGGGCGCGATCGGGAACTCGTCGATGTGGCGAAGTTGTTGTCCCGCCGCCGTTTCGTCACCCTGGCCGGTGCCGGCGGCTCGGGCAAGACCCGGTTGGGAATCGAGGTGGCGCGCCGCATCCGCCACTCGTACCCCGGTGGCGTCTGGTTCGTCGATCTCTCCGGACTCGCCGAGCCGGGGCTGCTGCCCGATGTGGTCGCCACGGCGTTGGAGCTGACGCCGGGGGCGGGCCGGGATCCACTCCGCGCTCTCGCCGATCAGCTCGGCGACCGCGTCGCACTGATCGTGCTCGACAACTGCGAGCATCTGCTCAGTTCGTGCGCGCGGCTGGTCGGCGGCGCTGCTGCAGCGGTGTCCCGAGATCACGATGCTGGCCACCAGCCGGGAACCGTTGCGGGTCGACGGCGAGACGACCTTCCGGGTACCGGCACTCGGACTGCCCGGGCCGGCCGGCGACGAGCTGCCGGCGCCGGCCGTTCTCGGCCAGGTGGCTGCGGTGAAGCTGTTCGTGGACCGGGCGACCCTGGCCCGCCCGAGCTTCTCGCTGCAGGCCGCGAACGCCGCTGCGGTAGCGGACATCTGCCGCCGGCTCGACGGACTGCCGTTGGCCCTGGAGCTCGCAGCCGCCCGGGTTGCGCTGCTCGAGCCTTCCGAGATCGTGGAGCGGCTCGGCGACATGTTGAGCACCATGGATCTCCGGGCCGGCGGGATCTCTCGACACGAGACCCTGCACGCGGCCCTCGCCTGGAGCTACGATCTGCTCTCTGATTGACGAGAAGCGTTTGCTGCGTGCGTCTTTCCGTGTTCGCCGGCGGATTCACCATGGACGCGGCCGAGGCGGTGTGCGGCGGCGTGTCGCTCGACACCGGCCGGATCCTGAGCGTGGTGGCTTCGCTGGTCGACAAGTCGTTGGTCATCGCCGCGCACAGCGGAACCCGGACGCGTTACCGGCTCCTGGAGACGGTTCGACAGTTCTGTTCGGCCCGGTTGCTGGCGACCGAAGGCAGTTCGGCGCTGGCCGCCGCTCACTGTGCCCACTATCTCCGGACCGCACGGACTCACGATCCCGAGCAGGGCATCCGGTGTGGTTGTGGAGAACTTCACCGCGCTCGACGCCGAACACGACAACTTGCGTGCTGCCCTGCGCTGGTCGCTCACTGCTGATCCGGCCGGAGCGCTGGAGTTGGCCGCCTCCTGTGGCGATTCTGGTTCCTGCGGTGCCACGTGGTCGAGGGCGCCGACTGGGTGGAGACGCGCGCTCACCGCTGCGCCCGCGCCGACGACG
Source organism: uncultured Actinomycetota bacterium (assembly GCA_963706185.1). Taxonomy (GTDB): domain Bacteria; phylum Actinomycetota; class Actinomycetes; order Mycobacteriales; family Nakamurellaceae; genus Nakamurella. Next base: position 70,382 of record CAVPLZ010000015.1, read on the forward strand.
GTGCGGGCCAAGGCGCTGATCGGCTTGACCGGGCTCAATGCCCGCCGCGGGCGGTCGAGAGCGGGTCCGGGCCCAGTCCGCCGACGCTGCCGCCATCATGGCCAAGGTCGCGATCCCGGCCGGATGCGGCCGCTTATCGCCTGGTGCATGCGACGATGGTCTGGGCGACCTTCGATGTCGGAGAGGCCGAGGCCATCGCCGGGCGAGGTCAGGGGCAGAGGCGGTGCCCTGGGCAGGCCGGATCTGCTCGCCGGCAGCAGCTGGGTCCTCGCCCATTGCGCGCTCACCCGCGAAGATCCCGTTGACGGCCAGGCCGTTGCTGGAACTGTGTCTGACCGAGCTGGTCGATACCGCAGATCGGCACGCGCCCCTTCCTGCCGGTGGTGACACCGTGCTCGATCGTCGTTCCGGTGCGGGGACGCCTGGTGCCGTCGTACGAGGAGTCGTTACTCCTGGGGCGGCGGGTCGGGGCCGTACAGGGGGTGGGCTTCGTTCTCGTCCGCCATGGGCTACGCCGCGCGGTTGGTCGGGGATCTCGCCGCTGCCAGATCCGTTGTCGGCCAGGCGGTAGAGCACTTCGATGTCCTCGGGGACGATCTCGGCAGAGGCCCAGGCCCTGAATCACCTCGGCTGCGTGCTGCGGGATGCCGGAGACTTCGACGAGGGCGCCGCCCACCTGGCCGAGTCCGCCTCGATCAGGCACCGCAGCGGCGATCGACGCGGTGAATGGATGGCTCGGGCGAATCTGGCGCTGCTGTCCGCGCGACGCGGTGACATCGACACGGGACGTCGCGCCGCCCGGGAGTGTCTGGCCGCCTTCCGGCCGTGCAGGACCGTCCGTCGATCGCCAACGCCTGGGCGACGCTGGCCAACATCGAGCTGGCCGGCGGCGACATCCGGGCGGCCCGCGATCTGTACGACCGCGCCATCGGCGAGTTCGCCGACCAGTCCTGGCCCAGAGTCGAGGCGTGGCATCGCTTGGTGGCGGCCGAACTCTGCGCCGAACTGGGCGACTGCGCGCGGGCGAATCGAGAACTGGTGCAGGCACAGGTCCTGCTGGACCGTCAGCGCTGTGCGGCGGCCCTGCGCCGACTGGACAGCGTGCGGGGCTCGCTGGACCGGCGCTGACCCGCCGTCGCAGCGGCCGAGACGGTCCGATGAGTCGTCATTGATTCTGCGTTGAGTCGCCGTTCCGTAAGGTTGGTGTTACGGAGAGGAGCAGCCAGGTGACGAACCGAGCCGACGACGGGGCGGGTGGGCGACGCCACGCTCGCGGACTTCTCCGCCGCGATTCGCGGTCGGGTCGTTCTGCCGTCCGATCCCGACTTCGACGATGCCCGCAGCATCTGGAACGGAGCCCACGATCGCCGCCCGGCAGCGGTCGTCCGGTGCGCGGGCGTCTCCGACGTCATGCAACACGATCGGCCTGGCGCAGGAGCGAGGGGTTGGCGCTGGCAGTGCGGGCCGGCGGTCATTCGATACCCGGATTCTCCACCTGCGACGACGGGATCGTGCTCGACCTGTCGCTGATGCGCGGCATCCGGGTGGACCCGGAGCGCCGCCGCGTCTCCATCCAGACCGGTTGCGTCTGGCGCGATGTCGATGTCGAGACCCAGCAGTTCAATCTTGCCGTCACCGGTGGGCTGGTGTCGTCGACCGGCGTCGCGGGCTTCACCCTCGGTGGCGGGATCGGCTGGCTGACCCGGCAGTGCGGGCTGACCGTCGACAACCTGGTCGGCGCCGACGTGATCACCGCCGACGGCCAGTGGGTGAGCACCCGGGACGACCCGGATCTGCTCTGGGGGCTGCAGGGCGGCGGCGGCAACTTCGGTGTGGTGACCAGTCTCGACCTGGCGCTGCACGACGTCGGACCGACGGTGTTCGCCGGGTTGGTGTTCTATCCGGCCGCACGCGGCCGACGACGTCCTGCGCGCCTACCACGAGCTGTGCCGCAGCGCGCCCGACGGCCTCACGACGCTCCTGAAGCTGACGACGGCGCCGGCGGCGGCGTTCATCCCGGAACCGGTGCGGGGCACCCCGGTGATCGTCATCGGCGGTTGCTGGGTAGGCGACCCGGCCACGGCCGATGCGGTGACCCGGCCGCTGCGGTCGCTGGCCCCGACAGTGGCCGACACCTATGCAACCCGCAGCTATCCCGACTGGCAGCGGGCGCTGGACGCCCAGTTCCCCCGCGGCCTGCACTGCTATTTCCGATCGGCGTTCCTGGCCGCGCTCGATGACCGTGCCGTCGAGGGCGTTGATCGACGCCCACGCCGCACTGCCGAACACGCTGACCGAGATCATCGTGCACCAACTGGGCGGTGCCGCTGGGCGAGTGGACCCTGCGGCGACGGCCTTTGCCGTCCGCGACCACGATTACATCGTCAATGTCATTGCCCGCACCACCGGATCGGCCGGATTCGACGAAGTGAAGCAGTGGTCGCGAGATTTCGTGCGCACGCTGGCGCCGACCGGGCCGACCTACGTGAACTTCACCGGCGAGGGCAGCGCGGAACACGTGCGGACCGCCTACCCGCCTGAGCACCTACCAGCGGCTCGTCGAGCTCAAGAGCCGCTACGACCCCGACAACCTGTTCCGACTCAACCAGAACATTCCGCCGGTCCGCACCGGCTGACCTGCCTTCCCGCAACCTCCGCGCCGCCAACCGGTCGGCGCGTCGTCCCACCGACCCTGGAGGTAGCCATGAGGCAACCCCGAGCAGTTCCCACATCCGGCAGGCCGCCCGCCGGCCTGATCCGCATCGCGTGCCTGACCCTGATCGCCGGCGGGCTGGTCACGCTCTCATCCCGCGGCCGCCGGGTCCACGTCCCAGCGGCGGCCGGCTGCGATCCGGCCGACGCCGCCGCGGTGATCGCGTGGAACGCCACCGCGGCGTCGGCAATCGGCATCGATGCCGCACTCCCGGCACCCACCATGGGCGTCGGCATGGCCTACGTCCAGGCCGCGGTGTACAACTCCGTGGTCGGCATCACCCGTGCTCACGATCTCTACAAATGGAATGTGCGTGGCCGCGCGGGGCGTCGATCGACGCCGCGGTGGCGGCGGCCGCCCACGACGTCCTCGCCCACTACTTCCCGGTGGCCGACCACCCGGGTGGAGGCCGCCTACGTCGACGGCGCTCGCCGCGATCCCCGACGGGCAGCCCAAGACGGCCGGCGCTCGCCTACGGTGCGCTCAGTGCCGCTCACCTGCTTGCCCAACGGGCCGACGACGGTTGGCTCGCCCCGGTCACCTTCGACAAGGCCCCCGACGCTGGGCGTCTGGCGGCCGACGCCGGCCGCCTTCGCCCCATATCTGGCGCCGTGGCTCGGCGTCATGAAGCCGTTCCTGCTGACTTCGCACGACCAGTTCCGACCGGGCCCGCCGCCGAAGCCGTCATCCGCGGCGTACGCGCTGGACCTGCTCGAGGTCCAGGCAGTCGGATCGGCGACCAGCACCACCCGGACCGCGGAACAGACGCAGATCGCCCGATTCTTCACCGGCCAACATCAACTTCCAACTGCAGGCCGCCTTCCGCGACCATCTGAGCCGACACTGCACCAGCGCCTCGGACGCGGCGCAGTACCTGGTGGTGGGCGGGACGGCCGCGGCCGATGCGGCCATCACCGCCTGGGACTCGAAGCTGTACTACGGCACCTGGCGTCCGATCACCGCGATCCAGCTGGCCGACACCGACGGGAATCGCCGCACCGAGGCCGACCCGGCGTGGACGCCGCTGATCCCGACGCCCAGCCACCCCGACTACCTCAGCGGACACTGCGCGGTGCTCGGCGCCGTGACGCAGGCACTGGAGACGGCTCGACGGCACCAAGCGGCTCGATCTCACCCTGCCGGCCACCGTGCCCGGCACGACGGATCGACACTACGAGTACGGCTCGACCCTGCGGGCCGAAGGCATCGGAGCGCGGATCTGGAGCGGAATCCACAGCCGCACCGCCGACGAGGTCGGCAACCGGACCGGCCAACGCTTGGCCACCTGGACCAGCAGCCGCTACTTCCACTGACGCGTCGTGTCTGACGCCTCGTCTGCGTCGGTGCGGACGCGTGCTGCGCGGCCCCGGGCGGTGCCGTCACCGCCCGGGGCCGAACCACGGAGCCGTTCACGAGCGTCGCGCACATCTACCCGGATTTCACGCGGATTTCACGCGGGACCGGAGTGCAATGGGTTTGTCCGAACGTCCGGAACGTGGGTTGGCGGCAGCGTCCGAGCGGCCGGTCGGCCGCCAGGACCGGGAGGTGCCGTGGAGATCCGGTCCTACACGCCGGCCGACCTCGAGGCGGTGTTGGACCTCGCCCACTCCCGGATGCCGTTCATCGGACGCGACGAGATCGCCAAGAACCTGAACGATCCGACCGCCAGGTTCACCCCGTCGCTGGTGGCCGTGGATGCGGGCACGATTGTCGCCCGGGCGTTCGTGGCCTGGCTCCCCGCGCTGCCCGACGATATGAGGGTCGCCCGGATCCAGGTGGCGACGGGGCTGGAAGGCACCGGGCTGGGCGCCCGATTGGCCCGGATGCTGCACGCTGCGCTCGAGCCCGAGGTGCGCACGGTGATCACCTCGGTACTCGACGACGACGCACATTCACTCGCCGTTGCCGAACATTGGGGGTTCCGTCGGAACATGCATGGGATCTCGATCGGACTCGACCTGGACGAGTTGCCCGACCCGGTCACCGTAGACGGCACCAGCTTCGAAGTGCTGCCGAACTACTCCCCCGAGCTCGATGCTCCGGTCGACGACCTGCTGAGCCGGGCGGCGACCGAACCGGAGGCCCAGCACGGCCTCGCGATGCGAGCCACGCCGATGCGAGAGGACCTGGACTATCGCGGCTCACCCGTCACAGTGCTGGCCCGAGCGAACGGCCGACTGATCGGCTTGACGACCGCGTCGGTAGCGGGCCCGAATCTGTACATGTACTACCTCTGCGTCGACCCCGCCCATCGGCGTCGCGGGGTGGCCCTGGCGATGAAGCAACGTCTGCACGTGGCGGCCCGGGACCTGGGTGCGACTCGCGTCGAGACCATGAACGAGGCAGCCAATGTCGAGGCGCGGGGCCTCAACGCTCGGCTCGGCTTCACCCGGATCTGGGGCGAGCACCGATTGGAGTGGCGTCCGGTCGCACCGTGATCTGAGCGATCTCGGCCCCGTCGTCCTCGGCCGCAGGTGACCCGCCCGCGCCTATCATCGTCTCCGACGTCTGGCTCGGCCGGCGGATGGAACGCTGATGGTAGGAGCCGGAACGTGAGCACAGTCCGCCTGTCCACCCTGACCCTGCCCGCGGCCGATCTCGGCCCGGCCAACCCGCTGCCGCCGCTGACCTCGGCCGAACTGCCCACCGCGGCCCCGCGGGTTGCCGGCGCCGGCGAAGACATGGCCCGGAACCTCGGCTACGGAAAGGTGCATTCGATCCTGCCGTACACCGTGCAGGACGGGTACTCGCGCGAGCTGGTCGAGACGGCGTTGACCACGGCGGTGGTGGAGAACGACGTGCTCCGGGCGGAGTTCCTGCTGGATCACGGCGGCCGCATGTGGTCCCTGGTGCACCGGCCGACCGGCCGAGAGTTGCTGCACCGCAACCCCATTCTCCAGCTGGGCAACCTGGGCCTGCGCAATGCGTGGTTCGCCGGTGGGGTCGAGTGGAACCTGGGCACCACCGGCCACACCGGATTGACCTGCGCCCCCGTGCATGCCGGGCGGGTCGTCCGCGCCGACGGCATCGAGGTGCTGCGACTGTGGGAGTGGGAACGCATCCGCGAGCTGGTCTACCAGCTGGACATCTGGGCACCACCGGGGTCCGAGGTGCTCTATGTCCAGGTCCGCATCACGAACCCGAAGCCGCAACCCACGCCCGTCTACTGGTGGTCCAACATGGCCGTCCCGCAGACTCCGGGTCTCCGGGTCAGTGCGCCGGCAACCCGGGCGTGGCGGGGCCAGGACGGGAGGAGTCTGGACCATGTCGACGCGCCCGATCGGCGACCCGTCCACCATGGACGATGCCAGTGACCACTTCTACGACATCCCGAACGGACAGCGGAAGTGGATCGCCGCGCTCGATGCCGACGGCGCCGGCCTGGTCCAGACGTCCACCGACCGGCTCCTCGGCCGCAAGCTCTTCGTCTGGGGAACCGGCCCCGGTGCCCAGCGGTGGCAGGAATGGCTGTCCCCACCCGGCCACCCGTACCTGGAAATCCAGGCCGGTCTGGCCCGTACCCAGCTCGAACATCTGCCGCTGCCCGGCCGGCACCAGTGGTCATGGACGGAGGCCTACGGATTGTTGCGCTCCGGCGGCGACATCCCGGGCGCGTTGGAACGCCTGATCCCCCGAACGACCCTCGAGCATGTCGAAGGCTGCCTCGATCAGCCACCTTCCGATCTGCTCCACACCGGCTCCGGCTGGGGCGCAGTGGAACAGCTCGTCTGGGACTTCGAGCTCCCCGGTACCCCATTCCCGGCTGACGTCCGTCACGGAGACCGAACAACCCTGGCTCGACCTGTTGCGTACCGGCGACCTCCCTGTCGCCGATCCGGCCCACCCGCCGCTCGTCCTATGCCGTGGGCACCCGCTGGTCGGAGCGGCTCGAGGCGGCCCCGGATTCCTGGTTCACCCAGTTGCACCGGGGAGTGGCCCGCTTCCACGCCGGCGACGTCACGGGCGCCGTGGCCGCCTGGAACGCGTCGCTGGCCCTGGCGCCCAACGCGTGGGCGCTGCGCAACCTGGCCGTCGTCGCCGAACAGGCCGGCGACACCGGTGCCGCGGCGGACCTGCTGCACCGCGCACACGCAGCCGTCCCCGACCAACGAGCCATCACCATCGAACTCCTGCGGTTGCTCGTCGCGGTCGACCCGGCCCGGGCTCTCGCTCTCGTGGACGAGCTTCCGTCCGAGCAGCGCGCCCACGGCCGGATTCGACTGCTCGAATGCCGGGCCGCCGTCGCCGCCGGGCACGTCACCCGCGCCGAGGCTCTCCTCGATTCGGGCCTGGTCGTCGACGACCTGCGTGAGGGCGAAGATTCCCTCGCCCAGCTGTGGCTGGACTACCACCGGGCCCGGCTGGGCTCCGAGAGCCCGGCCACGGACGTACTCCTCGAGCAGCAGTACCCGGTTCCGGCCGTCTACGACTTCCGGATGAAAGCCTGAGTCGGACCACATGAGAGACGCTCACCAGCCCACCACATTGGGACAGATCTTCGATCAGAGTGCCGATCGATACCAAGCGGCCAGGCCGGAGTATCCGCCGGCGCTGTTCGACGCCTTGATCGAGCTCACCGGGGTGACCGGCGGAGACCGGCTCCTGGAGATCGGCTGCGCGACCGGCAAGGCAACCGTGCCCCTGGCCCGCCGCGGGTTTCGCATCACCGCGGTCGAGTGGGGAACCGAACTCTCCGCCGTGGCGAAGATCAACATGGCTCCGTACCCGCTCGTCACGGTCGAGCAGGGAGCGTTCGAGACCTGGCCGAATCCGCCAGGAACTGCGTATGACCTGGTCTTTGCCGCCACCGCGTGGCATTGGCTGGACCCCGCGGTGCGCTACCGCCGGGCGTTCGACCTGCTCAGACCGGGCGGCCACCTCGCATTCTGGACGGCGACCCACGTCTTTCCGGAAGGCGGCGACCCGTTCTTCACCGAGCTACAGGAGGTCTACCGCGCCATCGGCGCAGCGAAGCCGGGCGACGACCGGCAACCGCGTCCAGGTCAGCTGCCCGACGAGAGCGCCGAGATCCTCGCCTCGGGCCTGTTCGGGAACGTTCAGGTGCGTGAATTCGATTGGGAACTCGACTACACGGTGGATCAATACCTGGCTCTGCTCGAGCACCTTCTCCGGCCACCTGGTGCTGCCCGAAGCCGCCCGAGGCCGGCTGTTCGACGAAATCCGCCGCCGAATTGCCGCACGGCCTTCGGGCAGCGTGCGGCGCGGCTGGGGCGCTGTTCTCCACGTCGCTACCCGCCTCGACCCGGGGAATGCCGACGGCGTCGACCGGGTTCCGACCTGACGTGACCGCCGCCTCCTGGGACTACGAGAACCTCACCGGCCGGCCGACCGGCGCAGTGCTGCGGGCGGTCGGCCGGGCTTTCCCGCGGGTGGCCGCGGTCCAGGCTCAGGTCGGTCCGTATGCGCGGGCCTGGCGCGCAGCGAATCTCGAGGCGCTCGCCGGCACGCATCGGCGGTGGATCGTGCTCGGCGATTCCATGGCCCAGGGAATCGGGGCGGCCGGCCCGTTCGCTGGATGGGTCAGTCAACTACAGGAGATGGCGCGCCGGCGCGGTGTCGATCTCGACGTCATCAACCTGTCGGCCAGTGGCGCACGGGTTTCGGATGTGCTCGGAGCAGCAGCTGCCGGCCCTGCGCAGCCTGCCGCCGAGCATGAATGCCGACGCATCCGACATCATCACCGTTCTGATCGGTTCGAACGACTTGCTCGGCAAGCGATATCGCGCCGTCCTGCCGGACCGGTTCGACTCGCTGATCGGGCAGCTTCCCCGCGGTTCGATCGTCTCGACGCTCCCCCAGCCGCGACGAGCGGCGCAGGCGGTCAACGTCGCCCTGGAGAATGCCCGAGCCGCAGGTGCGCTGAAGGTACTGGACATGCGCCGCGCCGGCCCGCGGTCCTGGCGCGGGCGGCTGGCGGCCGACCACTTCCACCCCAACGAGGCCGGATACCAGGCGATTGCCGAGGCGTTTCTACCGTTCGTCCTGGACGCCGCGTCCACCGGCGCCTGAGGGTCGCAATCGCTGGCGGGCAGCGGCCCTTCCAGGGACCAGCGGCGGCGCGACGAAATCGGCTGCCCGGCTGATGATCCCGGCGCTGCGGGAACTCGACCGGGGGCTGCAGGAAGCAGCCCGAGACGACCCCGGTGACCCGCCAGCGGCGTTCGGCCAGCCACACCGAGTCGCCACCCGCACGGCAGCCGAGGTCGAGCGCCCGACCCGGGGGGAGACCACCGGCGACCGCCGCCAGCGCCGTATTGACCCGACCCGACCAGATCCGGTCCGACTCGGAATACCTGCCCTCCCAGAAGGTCCGAGGGTCCACCTCGGGAGGCGTGGAGTGGTCGGTGCCCGCAGATTCGGCCGCATGGTGCGCAGCGTGCCCGGGCCTTGCGTGAGATGAGGTGTCCGCCATGCCGACCACTGTGCTCGACGCGCCGACCAGCGGCAAACCTTGGTGCCGGTTCGGCAACGGGCACACCGATCTATCCCGATCGCTGTTGACCGGGCACGATGGGCCGATGGACGACGACTTCGACCTCGGCTCGCACAGCCGCCCGGTCACCACCACCAGCGTCGAGGCGCAGCGCTGGTTCGACCGTGGACTTGTCTGGTCCTACGCGTTCAACCACGAGGAGGCCGTGCGCTGCTTCGAGCAGGCCGCAGCCGCCGACCCGAACTGCGCCATGGCCTACTGGGGCATCGCCTATGCCCTCGGACCCAACTACAACAAGCCGTGGGAGGCGTTCGACGCGGCCGAGATGGCCGACACCGTCCAGCGGACCCATGACGCGGTTGACCGGGCCAGGGCCGCGCTGGCCGGCGCAACGCCCGTCGAGCGGGCCCTGATCGATGCGCTGGCTGCCCGCTACCCCGGCGCGGACGCGTCCGCCGACCACACGGTGTGGAACGCCGCGTATGCAGATGCGATGGGGCAGGTGTACACGGCGGCCCCGGACGATCTGGACGTGGTGACGCTGTTTGCCGACGCCCTGATGAACCTGACCCCGTGGCAGCTCTGGGACCTGACCACCGGCGACCCGGTGCCCGGCGCCCGCACCCTCGAGGCCGAGAAGGCGCTCGAGTTGGCCCTGCGAACCGAAGCCGGACTGGTCCACCCCGGCATCCTGCACCTGTACATCCATCTCATGGAGATGTCGCCGGAACCGGAACGGGCCCAGATGGTGTCGGACCGCCTTCGCGATCTCGTGCCGGACGCCGGGCACCTGCAGCACATGCCCTCGCACCTGGACGTCATCTGCGGTGACTACCGGGCGGCGATCCGCGCCAACACCGCGGCCATTGCGGCGGACGAGAAGTACCTCCGACATGCGGGAGCGATGAACTTCTACACGCTCTACCGCTGCCACGACTACCACTTCACCATCTATGCGGCCATGTTCCTCGGTCAGCAACGGACCGCGTTGAACGCCGTGGCCGGGCTCGAGGCGACCATCCCGGACGAGTTGCTGCAGGTGCAGAGTCCGCCGATGGCCGACTGGCTCGAGGGTTTCCTGGCCATGCGGGTGCATGTACTCATCCGCTTCGGCCGGTGGGCGGAGATCATGGCCCTGCCGGCCCCACCCGATGCCGACCTGTACTGCGTATCAGTGGCCATGCGTCACTACGCGCGGGGCGTCGCGTATTCCGCGACGGCGCGGGTCGCCGAGGCCGAAGTCGAACGCATCGCGTTCCAGTACGCGATGCAGCGGGTGCCGGAGACCCGGATGATCTTCAACAACACCTGCCGGGACATCCTCGCCATCGCCTCGGCCATGCTGGACGGAGAGCTGGAGTACCGCAAGGGCAATCATGACGTGGCGTTCGCGTTGCTCGAGCATGCGGTGGAGTTGGACGATCACCTGCCCTTCGACGAGCCGTGGGCCTGGATGCAGCCGGCCCGCCACGCCCTCGGCGCGCTGCTGCTCGAGCAGGGCCGGGTCGAGGCGGCCGCAGCGGTGTACCGGGCCGACCTCGGCCTGGACCACACTCTCCCTCGCCAGTGTCAGCATCCCAACAACGTCTGGTCGCTGGTCGGCCTGCACGAGTGCCTCATCGCGCTGGGCCGGGTCGGCGAGGCCGAGATCATCGGAGCCCAGGCAAAATTCGCCGTCGCGCTGGCCGATGTCCCGGTGACGGTGTCCTGCTTCTGCCGTGGTTCGGCCCCATCCGAGTCCTCGGGTGGTGGGTGCGGCTGCGGAGGCGCCTGCACCTGCGTTCACGGCGCCGGGCCTGCTGGAAGTTGACCACCGATCAATCGCAAGCCGACGGGAATCCAACGTCCAAGCCCTGGTTCACCCGCACTTGGCTGTGGGACGCATCGGGTGACGTCGATCGGCTGTCCGGTTTCGCCGGGACGCACGACGTCGCCGAGACAGCCGTTGCGGTGCCATGGGTCGGTGTGACACCGGCCGTAGCGCATGCCGTGCACGTGCTCCGCCTGGCCCGGTCAGCGGTCACCGCGCTCGGTGCGGAGAACAGCTGGGTGCTCGAAATCGACGCCGGGCTGGTCTGGGCCCGCCGGGCCACCGAGCGCACCCGGTTCGACGGTCTGCACCTTGACGTGGAGTTCTGGAACCTGCCCGCGTACCAGGTCGATCCCGATCGTTGCGTTGATGGATTCGTGGCCTTGGTGCATCTCCTGCGGACGTCGCTGGGCCTGCCGGTCACCGTCGACCTGCCGGCCGGGTTGGCCATCGAGAACCCCCAGTGGTTCCGCCGTTGTGCCGTCGCCGCTACGGAGGTGACGCTGTTGGCCTACCGGGATCGCGCCGACCGGATATGCGAGTTCTCCGCGTCGGCCCGGGAGGTCCTGGCCCGGGCCGGCATTCCTTATCACCTCGGTGTGGAGACGCAGCCCGTCTCGGCGGCGGTGTCGTCGGACATCACTTTCGGCGATGACGGTCGGGCCGTCCTCGACCGCGAGCGCACCCTGGCCGCGACCTTCTTGACCGATGACCCGTGCTTCCGGGGCTGGGCCGTTCACCACCTCAGATCCTGGGCTGCGCTCCCGGACTGACCGGCCGGGTGCATGGCGGGCGGACCTGCGGGGCAGCATGTCACCTGTCATCGGCAGTGAAGGAGGTCGACATGTACGAGAACCTCGGTCGCTCGATGGGCACCGACTTCTTCCGCATCGCCGAGCAGTTGACCGAGGAGGAACTCGGTTACTGGCGCCGTACCCGGGACTTCGTCGACGACGAGGTGCTGCCGGTCATCAACGACTACTGGGAGCGCGCCGAATTTCCCGGTGAACTGATCGACAAACTGGCCGGCCTGGGCATCATCGGCGACGGCATCGAAGGTTACGGGTGCCCGGCGATGAGCCCGATCGCCTGCGGTCTGATCAACTTGGAGCTGAACCGGGGCGACGGCAGCGTGGCGACCTTTGTCGGTGTGCAGGCCGGTCTGGCCATGCAGTCCATCGCGATGCTCGGCTCCGAGGAGCAGAAGCAGCGCTGGCTGGCGCCGATGGCGCGACTCGACACGATCGGGGCATTCGCGCTGACCGAGCCGTTGCACGGCTCGGACTCCGTCGGGCTGGAGAGCTCCGCACGACTCGACGGTGAGACCTGGATCCTCAACGGGCACAAGAAGTGGATCGGCAACGGCACCATCGCCGACGTCATCGTCGTCTGGGCCCGTGACGTCGCCGACGGCCGGGTCAAGGGATTCCTGGTCGAGCGGGACAGCGCCGGGTATGACGCGCGCCGGATGGACGGCAAGGGGTCTCTCCGGGCCATCTGGCAGGCCGAGATCATGCTGACCGACGTGCGGGTGCCCGAGTCGAACCGGCTGCCCGGAGCGCGCAGCTTCAAGGACACCGGGGCGGTGCTGGCCCGCACTCGCAACGCGGTGGCCTGGAGCGCGCTGGGCCACGCCACCGCGGCCTACGAGATCGCGCTGGCCTATTGCCTGGAGCGCGAGCAGTTCGGCAAGCCGCTGGTCAGCTTCCAACTGGTTCAGGACCGGCTGGTGAAGATGCTCGCGGAGGTCTGCTCGATGCAGCTGTACTGCTTGCAGCTCGGCCGGCTCCAGGCCGCAGGTGAGCTGACCGACACGATCGCCGCGATCGCCAAGATGAACAACACCCGACGGGCCCGGGAGGTGATCGCGCAGGCGCGAGACCTGCTGGGCGGCAACGGTATCCTGCTCGAGTTCCATGTCATGCGGCACATGGCCGACATCGAGGCGGTGCACACCTACGAAGGCACCGAGACCATCCAGACGCTCATCGTGGGCCGGGACATCACCGGGGTCGGCGCCTTCACCTGAGCTCGTCGCCCGGGTGACGGCGGACGGAGCCACCCGATCTCCCTGATCACCGAGTTGGCCTGGTGGAACGTCGGAAAACTCGCTTGCAGCCCCTGCCAGTCGCGGGCCGAACACCATGTGCTTCGGGCACCCGGCCCGACCGGCGCTCGCCGACTGCGGGTCGAGATCCGTCGTGGTCACCTCATCATGCAAGCACGCCGCTGTTTCGGGTCCCTGCATCCCGACGGGGTCAACCCTGCAACTGGAACTGGTAGTTCTGACCCGAGGAGCTCATGGTCTGGCTCAGTGCGACCAGCTTTCCGGACTGCCGGTCGTACTGCAGCAGCGTGCTGATGCCTTTGAGTTCCGAGTCGATCACCACGCTGGATCCGTCGGCCGACTTGACCGCCTCCACCTGCCCGGTGACCGGGTCGGTATCCAGGGTTGCGCCGGTCTGCAGGCCGGCCAACGCAGCCGGATCGATCCAGTACAACCCGGTCGGCCCGGTCACCCCGGTGGCCGAGGAGCCGGCAGCGACCGAGGACTGCACGTCGATCTTGGATGAGAAGTTCGCCCAGCCCGTCCCGCTCACCGGAGCCACCTGGACCGACATGGTGGCCTGGGCCGACATCGCCGCGGTGGAGGGATCCACCGGGTTGGCGAAACTCCAGGTGCCGGAATAGGCCAACGTCTCCCCGTTGGTCGTCCAGGCCGGATTCGAGCCACCCAGGCCCGGCAGGGTCATCTGACGCGTCCCGACCAGTCGGGTCACGGTGAGCTCGGTGTTGCCCTGCGGAGCATTCTGGCCCGGCGCGGCGACCGTCTGCGCCGCTCCGGCCGTCGACGTAGTGGCGGCCAGGAGCAGGCCGGTCGCCAGGTCGTAGGTCGTCGACGAATAGGCCGTCGGATCCGAATTCACCACGCTCACCGAGTTGAAGGTGGTGCCGTTGACCGGATAGGGGCCAGTGAGCACCAGTATTCCGCCGGCCGCGGTCTGCGACAGTTGCGCCAGCGTCGCCGGGTCCACCCAGGCACCGGTGGGCGGCTGGCTGGTGGTACCGCTCTGGGATGACCCCAGGGTCCAGGTCTGCGTCGCGTGATCGAGCCCGTACAAGATGTTCTGATAGGTGATCGAAGATCCCTGGACGCCCAGGATGTCCAGTTGGCTGATCCCGTCACCGCCACCGGCACCCTGTCCCTCACCGGACTCGTCGGTGCGGCGGTAGTGCGTGCCGGTCTTCGCGTCGACGTAGGCCCCGTTCGGATCCTCCACCCACGAATAACTGCTCTGCGCCACCGAGGCAGCACCCTGGTACCAGGTGATCCGCAGCCCGGGCTTCACCCAGGACGGCACACCGCCGGTCGACGCCGTGCCGCCGCCGGAGGTCGGCCCGACCGGGGGCACGGACATCGCCGTGGTGCCAGGAACCGGCGCCCCACCCAGCGACGGAGCTGCGCTGCCGCCGCCCCCGATGGCGACGGCCGTACCGCGGACGGTCGAGGAGCAGCCGCCGAGGAGCACGAGAGCGGCCGCCAGCACGACGCCGCGTCTCATGATCCAGACGATAGGGAGGTCGATCACTCTCCGTCAATGACGTGCACCAACGGGATAATAATCAACCCCTGAAAGGGTGGTCGCGCCGGCGGCCGACGCCTGACTGTCGAGCGGTCAGCTCGCTTCGGTCAGCGACTGTCCTTGCGTGCCTGTTTCCGACGACCGATTGCCACCTCGGACGCGTCCCGCTTCAGCCGGCCGCCGGACTTCTGCGGCGGCCGCTTGTCCGCCGTGGCCGGGGTTCTCGCCTTCGGCGCCGCCGCCGCCGGCCCGGCCGATTTGGCCGCCTTGGCGGCCGCGATGCGGTCGGCGCGCAATTCCGCCGCCGCCGCGCGCGCAGCTCTGGCCAGCGCGGTGCTGACCTTGGCCAGGGCCGCCTCGAAGATCTCGGCCGTGTCCCGGGCCCGCTGATTCTGCGGGCGGGCCTTCCCCCGGGCACCGGTGGTGGCGACACTGCCGCTGGCCTGCCTGCGGTACTGGCCGACGTACTTGTTGCGAGCGCGGCGCACTCGGGTGTGCAGGTCGAGCAACGCGTCCTCGTCCAGGCCGGCCAGGGCGTCCCGGTCCGTCTCCCGGACGACGGCGAGCTCGTCCTCGCTCAACGCATGCAGTGCTGCAGTCACGTTCACTCCAGGGTCGTGGTCGCCGGCCATCCGCCCGACCGTCGCGCCACATCATGTCACCGGCCCCACCGCCCTGCCGTGCGAGGATCAACAGGCGAAACATGGATGAACTCGACGTCACCAGTCCCTTCAGCACCACAACCGTGGAGTTGATCCTCGCAGAGCCCGAACTCGAAGGACGAGGAGATCCGTGTGCGCACGCTGCTCAACATCATCTGGTTGGTGCTGTGCGGATTCTGGATGGCGTTGGCCTACATCTTCGCCGGAGTGCTCTGCTGCATCCTGATCATCACCATCCCGTTCGGCATCGCCTCGTTCCGGATCGCCGGGTTCGCGCTATGGCCGTTCGGCCGGACCATCGTGCAGGACCCGAATTCCGGGGCACCGTCGCTGATCGGCAACGTCATCTGGTTCGTCTTCGCCGGCTTGTGGCTGGCCATCGCCCATCTGGTCACCGGGCTCGCCCTCTGCATCACCATCATCGGGATCCCCTTGGGCATAGGAAGTTTCAAGATGATCCCGGTGTCGTTGGTCCCGTTGGGGAAGATCATCATTCCGGTGAGCGCCCTGCAGGGCCGGACGGCTCAGATCACCTTCTGATCCTCACTCACCAGGAACCGCTGCCGCCCCCTCCGCGGGAGCGCCCGCCGCCGAAGCCGGACCGGCCCGACGACCGGCTCGACGAGCCATTGGACCGGTGCGAACTGCTGGAGCCGAAGGAGCGCAGGCCCCGCGAGCGGTACGGCCGGCGGTAGCCACCGGGCGAATCGTCGTCGTCGCCATGCCCACGGCGGTAGGCCGACCAGGCCCAGCTGCCCAGCATGAGGATGACCAGGAGAACGATCCAGAGCACGGCGCTGCCGTTGGACGAACTGGTCTCGTCCTCGTCGGCGGAGTCGTAGGCGTACTGGTAGCGCGAGGTGCTCGTGCGCGGTGGGTCGTCCGAACCCGGATCTCCGGACAGTCCGGCCAACGCATTTGCGCTGGTCACCCGATGCCTCAGGTGCGTGCGGATGGCGTCGAGTCCGGCCAGGATGCCCGCGCGGTAGTCGCCGGCCTTGAACTCCGGGGTGATGGTGCCGTAGATGATCTCCTCGGCCTCGCCGTCGGTGAGGGTCTGCTCCAGGCCGGTGCCGACCTCGATGCGCAGGGCCCGGTCGTCGACGGCGACGAGCAGGAGCACACCGTTGTTCTTGTCGGCCTTGCCGATGCCCCAGTTGTTGAAGGTCCGGGTCGCGTAGTGCTCGATGGTTTCGTCGCCGGTGGTGTCGACGACGAGCACGGCGACCTCGTCGGTGGTCAGCTGCTCGTCGGCGTCCAGGATCGCCGTCACCTTCGCGCACAGGGCCGACCCGAGGACGCCCACCTCGTCGACGCAGACCTTGGCGGCAGGCGTGGTCGCGGTCGGCGCCCTGGACCGCGTTGCGGTGCCGGCGCTGGTCGTCGTGGCCTTGGTCGACGTGGTCGTTGACGTCCTCGGGGCTCTGGTGGCCGTGGCGGTGGCCTCTCGCTCCGGTCGACGCCGGGGCGGCGACCGCCACCGGGGCGAGCATGATCCACAACGCGCCGACGAGCACCGCGATGACAGCGACCACGACGGGCCGGCCCGCGGACCGGGTCCTTGATTCGCTCACGAACGAATCGACGCGCCGTCGGCTCCCCCGGTTCCGCCGGCGAGCACTTCGGCCAGGGCGGACGTCAGTGCCGGCGGCAGGTCGAGGGCGAGCATCCCGCCGACCCTGACGGCAGCGGCCTGATCCGCGGTGGCCACGTGCAGGGCCGCGACCTTGCGGTCGTGCTCCAGGTAGGCGCGATCCAGGATCGCGAAGACCTCGGCGGCCTCGCCCGGCCCACCGCTCGCCGCCGGTAGTGCGATGTCCAGCGGCTCGTCGGTGGCGGCATCGGCGACGGTGACCGACGCGCGGGCCCCAGCGTCGAGCACGGTGACCGTCCACGAACGTGTGCGGGGTAGCCAGTCTCCGCGGCAGAGGGGCGGGTCGATGTGCAGGCGTCTGGTGGCATCGTCGTAGCGCAGCCGCGTGCGTGCGATACGTCCGGCGTCCCGGCCGTCACCCGAACCGTCGTCCTCGACTATCTCGAACGTGCCGTCGGCACCAGGGACGACGAGCACCTCGAACGCCGCCGGGTTCGTCGGGTCGTCGGACGGGACGGCGGCCGCATCGAGGGGGATGACGGCGCCGGCCGGCGCCAGTACCGGCAGCTCGGTCAGCGGCCGGTGCAGGACGATCTCGCGGTCCCCGTCGTAGCGCCGAGCGGTGAACAGGTCGGTCCACTGGCCCGGCGGCAGCCATGCGGTGACGGAGCCCATCCGGGTCACCGGATCGGCCGGGTCCGTGATCGGGGCGACCATCAGCTGGGTGCCGAAGCGGAACTGATTCGGCACGCCGTAGGCCGCCGGGCGTTCGGCGTTTTCCCAGTACATCGGTTCCACCAGCGGCCGGCCCTCGGTCGCGGCCCGGTGATTCATGCTGTGCAGGTATGGGATGAGCCGGTGCCGCAGCCGCAGGAATCGGGTGAAGACCGCTTCGGTCTCCGGCGCCCAGGACCACGGTTCCTTGGTGATGAAGGGGTTCTTGCCCGAGTGCAACCGCAGGATCGGCGAGAACGTCCCCAGCTGGAGCCATCTCGCCGCAAGCTCGTCGTCCCGCACCCCCATCATGTGACCGCCGATGTCGTGACTCCACCAGCCATAACCGATGTTCGAGGCAGTCGCGGTGAACTCGGGTTGGAAGCGCAGCGAGTCCCAGGTGATCAGTGCGTCTCCGGAGAACCCGACCGGGTACCGGTGACTGCCGGGTCCGGCGTACCGGGAGAAGGTCAGCGGGCGACGCGGTTGGGCGGCGTCGCCGCTGCGCGCGCTGTCCAGGAAATGGAAATGGTTGAGCATCCAGAGCGGGTCGATGCCGGCCACTCGTGAGTAGGGTCCGGATTGCCAGTCCAGCCACCAGAAGTCGACACCCTGCCGCTCCAGCCCACGGTGCAGGATCCCGAGATAGGCAGCCAGGAAGGCCGGGTCGGTCACATCGAAGGCAATCGGTAGACCGGCGCCGGCGTCGATGGCCAACGCGGCGGCCATCTCCGGATAGCTGTCCTCGAACGCTCGAACCCCGTCGGCCGGATGCACGTTGAGCGTCACCCGCAACCCGCGTCGATGGAGTTCGGCCAGGAACGCCTCCGGGTCGGGGAACAGCTCGCGGTTCCAGCTGTAGCCGGTCCAGCCGCTGCCGTACTGGGGGTCGACGTCGACCAGATGCCAGTCCATGTCGAGGACGGCAACCGAGAACGGGACACCGGACTCGGCGAACCGGTCCAGCAGATCGAGGTAGCCGGCCGCCGAGTAGTCGTAGTACCTGCTCCACCAGTTGCCCAACGCGAACCGAGGCAGCACCGGAGTCGGCCCGGACACCGCGTACAGCGCCGCGACGGCCTCGGCGTAGTCGTGGCCGTAGCCGAACACGTACAGGTCGGTCCTGCTCCCGTCGCGCGGGGCCACCCACCCCTGCTCGGTGAACAGCGGGCTGCGGGAGTCGTCGATGACCGCAAAACCTTCACGGGACACCACCCCGGGTTCGAGGGGCACCCGACCGTCGGCCAGGTCCACCGTTCGGGCGGTGCCGCCGAGACCGCTGGGCGCAGCGCCGTAGCGCCACACGCTGTGGTACGTGCTGACGTTTCCCCTGACCTGCACGGACAGCCCGCTGGTGGTGAACGGACCGCCGTCGTAGACGAGGTGGAGCCGCTCGGTCAGGAGTTCGAGGTGCGAGCCCCGTTCGACGACCTCGAACGGCGGCACGGGCAACTCGCGATGCAGGGCGAACGTCGACGCACGGTCCTCGAACCGGCCGTCCTGCGCGTATTCCAGTCGGATCAACCCATCCGTCAACACCGTGAACCGGTACCGCTCCCCCGCGACAACTGCCTGCGGGGCGGCCACCGGACGACTGGGCAGTGGGTCGGGCAGCGGCGGCAGCACGGACCGGGGTGACGAGGACACGGTGCACAGTGTTGCTCAGTCGCGCTGAGCGACGTGAGGCCGGCATGGAATCGGCGCAGCGGGCTGGCGACCAAGTTCGGTTCGCTGCCGCATCTGGCCGAGATCCACAACGACCCGATCACCGCTCGCCTTCGTGTACCGCTGAAGAGCACGGGAGATTCGCCGCCGACGCGAGGTCAGGACGCCACGCTCGCCGGCCGCACTTGCGTGGACCGGCCGGAGAGCTTCGGCAGCGGGCACTAGTGCCAAGGTCCGATTGCCGGCTGGTACCGACAGCAGGGAGAAACGAAGCATGCACTCCAACGGGAGAGGAACCCAGTCATGAAGCGCATGCTCGTCTTCGCCTCCGCCGCCATCCTGGCGGCCGTCCCCGCCGTTCTCGGCCTTGTCGGCAACACGTCGTTCGGTGAGACCGTGCCGGTCCGGGTACCGGCCGGCGCCACCGTCCTGGTCGACGACCACGGATCGTCGGACGTCACGTCGAAGGTGTCGACCACGCTCGCCACCGCGACGCCGACATCGACCACGTCCCGAACCCCGACGACCGCGTCGAGCAGCACCACCCGGTCGACGACGGCACCCACCCGGACATCCGACGACCGCGGCGGCGACCGCACCACTACGCGTGAACCCGAACCCGGCGACGACCACGGTGGTGACGACCAGCGCCGGTCGGCCGCGACCACGTCCCGGACATCCGGCGACCACGGCGGCGACCGCACCACTACCCGTGAACCCGAACCCGGCGACGACCACGGTGGGGCGGTTCCGACGGCAACACCGGCCCCCGCGTGGCCGAACCCGGCGACGACCACAACGGCGGCAGCCCCGTCGACAGCGCCGGGAGCAGGTCCGACGACCAGGGCGGCAACTCCGACGACAACGGCAGCGGCAAGCATGGCGGTGCCGACGACCGGTGATCGATCGCGCTCCCGTGCAACGCCCGCCGTGGGTCGACCTCGCGGCGGGCGTCGCGCTGCCCCCGGAACCGCAGGTGCGCCGACGCCGGGTGATCGTCCAGGTGATCTGCGCGGCGGTCGTGGTCATCGTCGGCGTCGGCATCGCCGGGGTGATCGCGGCCCGCCGACTGGCCGGCGCGGAAGCGGTGAACGATGCCGCGGCCACGGCCGACCTGCTGGCCGAGTCGGTCGTCCAACCGGCCTTGTCCGACGGGGTCCTCACCGCAGATCCGGAAGCACTGGCCGCGTTGAACACGGCCGTCCACGATCACGTGCTGGGCGGGTCGATCGTCCGGGTGAAGATCTGGAGCCCCGACGGCCGGATCGTCTACTCCGACGAGCCGCGGCTCGTCGGCGAGACAGTTCGACCTCGGTGAGAACGAGCAGGGGGTGCTCACCAACCCGCTCACCCGGGCCGACATCTCCGACCTCGAGGAACCGGAGAACGTCTACGAACGCGGCAGCGGTCCGTTGCTCGAGGTCTATCGACCGGTGTGGACGCCGTCGGGCAGCCCACTGCTCTTCGAGACCTATCTGCGATACGACGCGGTGCTCTCGCGCAGCAGCGAACTCTGGCGTGGCTTCGCCGGCGTCACCCTGAGCAGCATCCTGTTGCTCGTGGTGTTGCTGCTGCCGATCCTGTGGCGGCTCCTCGACCGGTTGCGGCTGGGCCAGCAGCGACGGGAGGCGCTGCTGCAGCAATCGGTCGATGCCTCCGACGACGAACGGCGGCGGATCGCCGGCACTCTGCACGACGGCGTCGTCCAGGATCTGGTCGCCGCGTCGTACGCGCTGGCCGGTGCGGCCGAGCGCACCCGGCCCGACGATCCGGCCGCGGCCGACGAACTCGACCGGGCGTCCCGAACCGTGCGCGGCTCCGTCGGGGGTCTGCGGAGCCTGCTGGTGGACCTCTACCCGCAGAGCCTGACGAGCGCCGGACTGCGGGCCGCGGTCGAGGACCTCGCCGGTCCGCTGCGACAACGTGGGATCACGGTGACAGTCGAGTTGGCCGAACCCAGCCCGCTGTCCGACGCCGATGATCGGCTGGTCTATCGAGTCATCCGTGAGTGTCTGACCAACATCGTGCGCCACGCCCGGGCATCGTCGGTGCAGATCCGGCTGGAGACCGACGACAGCGGCGCCACCGTGGAGATCGCCGATGACGGAGTCGGTTTCGATCCCGCCACGCTCTCCGCCGCGGTCGGCAGCGGGCATTTCGGCGTCCGGGCGTTGGCCGACACGGTCCGGCAGGCCGGTGCCACGCTGCGGGTATCGACCGCCGTGGATGCCGGCACCCGCTGGCAGTTGAGGATGGACAGGTGACGCGCCCCGCCCGCGAACCCGCCGCCACCACCGTGCTCGTGGTCGACGACCATCCGATGGTCAGGGCGGGCCTGCGCGGCCTGCTGGACAGCACGGAGGACCTGATCGTCGTCGGTGAGGCGGCCTCCGGCGAGGAAGCGGTGACCTCCGCGGCCGCGACGCGTCCCGACGTGATCCTGATGGACCTCTCCATGCCGGGGATCGACGGCGTCGAGGCCACTCGCCGGATCGTCGAGGCGGACCCGGTGGCCACTGTGGTCGTGCTGACGTCCTTCCACGATCACGACCGGGTGCGGGCGGCGGTCACCGCAGGTGCGGTCGGCTATCTGCTCAAGGACAGCGAGCCTGGTGACCTGCTCGTCGCGGTGCGGGCTGCGGCCGCCGGTCATGCACCACTGGATCCGCGCGTCACCCGCGCGCTGCTTCCGGCACCCGCCGGTACACCCTCGGCACCAGCCCCGCCGGTGCTGAGCCCTCGCGAGCGAGACGTGCTCGATCAACTCGTCAAGGGCCTGTCCAACCGTCAGATTGCCCGCGCGCTGGGCATCAGCGAGCGCACCGTGAAGGTGCACCTCGGGCACGTGTTCCGCAATCTGGGCGTCAATGACCGCACCAGTGCCGCCCTGTGGGCGCGCGATCACGGGTGCTGAACGGCAGCACTCGCGGCGACGACCCCGCCGCCACCGCCGGGTGCCGACCGTGCCGTGTTCGCCCGGTTCAGCCCTCCTTGTCGCAACGGCGGACCACTGACGGTCACGACCATCTCGGCCGTCGGCGGCTGTTCGGCTCATGGTCGGCACGACAGACTTCACACGGACACCTCGGGGGCCTAGGTTCTCCCTTTGGCCCCGACCAGGGCCATCTCGCCGACCGGCCATCCATGCCCTCGGCGCCAGAGCGCATCGTCGATGTGCGACGAAGACCGGAGGAACTGCCCGATGAGTCCTGTTTCCCGACGTACTCTCCTGACCGGAAGCGCCGCCGCCGCCGCGAGCGTGCTGGCCGGCGTCGGCTTCGTCGACACCGCGTCCGCCGGCGGCGGAGGCCACGGCTCCGGGACACCCGTCCAGCCTCGCACCTACCGGCTGACCGTGATGGGGACGACCGACCTGCACGGGAACGTCTTCAACTGGGACTACTTCAAGAACGCCGAGTACGACGACTCGGCGCACAACGACATCGGGCTGGCCAAGGTCTCCACGCTGGTCAACGCCGTCCGCAAGCAGCGCGGCCGGCGGAACACCCTGCTGATCGACGCCGGCGACACCATCCAGGGCACACCGCTGGCCTACTACTACGCCAAGATCAAGCCGATCTCACGTCGGGTCATCCACCCGATGGCCGCCGCGATGAACGTCGATGGACTACGACTGCGCCGCCCTGGGCAATCACGAGTTCAACTACGGCATCCCCTTCCTGCGCACCTGGCAGGGCCAGCTGGACTTCCCGCTGCTGGGTGCGAATGCGTTGGACGCCAGGACCGGTCGCGCGGCGTTCCCGCCCGTACACGATCAAGGTGGTCCGGCCCGATCGTGGCCGCGCCGATCAAGGTCGGCATCCTCGGCCTGACCAACCCGGGCATCGCCATCTGGGACAAGGCCAACGTCGAGGGCAAGATGACCTTCGACGGGCTGGTCGAGCAGGCCAAGACGCTGGGTGCCGTGGCTGCGCCGCGGGTCGACGTGCTGTTGGTCGCCGCCCACTCCGGGGCCGACACCTCCTCGTCCTACGGCGACGCGCTGCCCTACCCGGAGAACGCCTCGACGCTGGTGGCCCAGCAGGTTCCCGGGCATCGACGCGATCCTGGTCGGGCACGCCCACGTCGAGATCCCGCAGCGGATCGTCACCAACACCACAACCGACAAGCCCGTCGTGCTGTACCGAACCGCTGCAGTGGGGCGAGCGGCTGTCGCGTCTTCGACGTCGACCTGAACTGGGACCACCGGCACGGCTGGCAGGTCACCGGACCGTCGCATCCCAGGTCCTGAACTCCAACACCGTGGCCGAGGATCCCGCGATCACCAGGCTGATCCAGACCGCCCACCAGGCGACCCTGACCTACGTCAACTCGGTGATCGGCACGTCACGGAGGCGATGTCGTGCGGCCACCGCCCGGTACGAGGACACCGCCGCCCTGGACTTCATCAACTACGTGCAGTCCGACGCGGTGACCAAGGCGCTGGTCGGCACCGAGTACGCGGCGCTGCCGGTGCTCTCGATCGCGGCGCCGTTCAACCGGGACGCGGCCATCCCGGCAGGGCGACGTCTCGGTGCGCGACGTGGCCGGGCTGTACATCTACGACAACACCCTGCAGGCGGTGGTGATGACCGGTGCCCAGGTGAAGGAGCTACCTGGAGTTCTCCGCGCAGTACTTCAAGGCGGTCACCGGCACCGGGCCGTTCGCGCCGGACCAGGTGACCAATGCGGTCACCAGCACCGCGCCCACCGGCACCCCGGACTACAACTACGACGTGATGGGCGGGTTCACCGCGCCGCTGACCTACAGGATCGACCTGGCGCAGCCGGTGGGCTCGCGGATCATCGATCTGTCCTACGACGGGGCGGCGGTCGACCCGGCCGCGAAGTTCGTGGTGGCGATCAACAACTATCGGGCCTCCGGCGGCGGCAACTTCCCGGCCACCAGCGGCAACCCGGCCGTCTACAACGCGCAGGTGGAGATCCGCCAGCTGATCATCGACTGGGTCACCGCCCATGGCACCATCGACCCGAAGCTGTTCCACACCGTCGACTGGTCGCTGACCTACAACGGCGCTGCCGCTGCAGATCACGCCCTGATCGATCGCGCTGATCGACAAACCCCACGGAGCCCGCCGTGCCGATCGTCGGCACGGCGGGCTCCGGCGATTCCACCGCGCCGACGTCCGGCGAACCGTGAGCCTGCACTCACCGTTCGCCGGACGTCGCGGCGTGCGCGGGCGTCTCGAACTCGGAGCCGTCGGCCCGAGCCAGTCGCTCCCGGAAGGCCTCGACGGTGCCCGGCCAAAGCAGGGTGAGCCGCCCGGAACGCGGGTCGACATACCAATTCTGACAACCACCGGTGAGCCAGGGAGTGGCCGCGGCCGCCCGGTCTATCTCCGCGGTGTAGGCCGTCTCGGCTTCCGGTCGAACCTTCAGTACGCCCCCGTGCCGCCGCCGATGACGCAGGGTCCTCGGCGATATAGCCGGCCTGGAGTTCGGTCATCAGCACCGAGGAGTTGTGACCGAGAGAGGCGTTGGGGCCGTTGAGGACGAACATGTTCGGGAACCCGGCGACCGCGGTCGAGCCGAAGGACGTCATGCCTCGCGTCCAGTGCTCGGCCAGCGTCGTGTGTTCGCCCCTGACGATCTCCGCGTAGGGCTGGCGGGCCGAGGCGAAGCCGGTGGCCAGCACGAGAACATCGGCCTGGTAGCTGGTTCCGTCTGCCGCGACCAGTGAGCTGCCGTCCACGGCGGCCAGCGCCGAGGGGACCAGCGTGACGGCGGCGGACTCGACCGCCGGGTAGAAGTCGTCGGAGAGCAGAACGCGTTTGCAGCCGAAGGCGTAAGTCGGGGGTCAGTGCCGACCGCAAGGTCGGGTCGGCCACCTGGGCGGCGAGATGCGCTTGCGCGACCGCCCGGGCGGCCGACGCCGCCCCCGGATCGCCCGAACGGGAGGCAAATCGCTCCTCCCCGTCCGCGTAGAGGGAAGACCGCAGGTCGCTGCAGACGCGCCGGGTCGGCCGCGAAACCGCGCCGTTCGGCGTCGGAGTAGGCGCGCGCGTTGCGCGGCACGATCCACGCCGGGGTGCGCTGGAACAGGGTGACCTGGCCCAGCTTGGCCAATTCGGGCACCACCTGCACCGCGCTCGCGCCGGTGCCGACGACGGCGATCCGCGCCCCGACCAACTCCGCGGCGTGGTCCCACCTGGCCGTGTGAAACCGCGGGCCCGGGGAACGACTCCAGTCCGGGCAGCTGCGGAATGGCCGGTTCGGTCAGCCGCCCGCAGGCCAGGATCAGCACGTCGGCGTGCAGGGTGCGCGCGTGCGGGCCACCCAGATCCAACCGCCAATTCCGGCTTGCGTTGTCCCAGGTCGCGGCCTCGACCGGGGTGTCGAATTCCGGCCTGATCTCCTCGGCGTCGGCGACCTGTTCGAGATAGCAACGGATCTCATTGCCGGTCGCGTAGACGCCGGACCAGTGCGGATTCGGATGGTCGGTGAACCCGTAGAGGTGGCTGGGTACGTCGCAGGCAATGCCGGGATAGGTGTTGTCCCGCCAGGTGCCGCCGACGGACGCGGCCCGTTCGAGCAGCACGAACGATGCGATGCCGCTGCGGCGCAGCGCCATCGCCATGCCGAGGCCGGCGAAACCTGCTCCGACCACGGCGACCTCGACGTGCCCGACCACCCCGGTCATCCCAGGACGACCTTGCGGTCGGCGGGCGGCTCCCGATAGTCGGTGGTGCGCTGACGGAACGGCCGTAGCAGCTTGCCCACCAGCGCGGCCGCGTCAGGCACCGGCAGTTCCAGGCCGTACTCGACGCCGGCTTCCGGGCGCACCCGGCCGTCCAGGAGGGTGCCGCCCAGATCGTCACCACCGGCGGCCAGCAGGATGGCCGCAGTGGGCCGGCCGACCCTGGTCCACGGGATCTGGATGTGCCCGATGCTGCCCGAGAGCAGCAGCCGGGACACCGCGACCATCGCCCGATGCTCGTCCACCGCGGATCGGCCCGCGACCAGTGGGACCCCGTGGCCGGGCAGCGGGATGGGCACGAACTCGGAGAATCCGCCCCCCGCGCCGGCGGCTGCGGCCATGGCCTGCAGCCGCCGGAGCTCGCGCAGGTGGCCGATGCGTTCCAGCGCCGTCTCGACGTGGCCGTAGAACAACACACCGGTGGAGCGGAATCCGGCGCGGTGCGCGGCGACCATCGCTTCGTACCAGCGGTCGATGGCCAGGTCACCGGGGGCGATCAGCGCGCGGACCCGTTCGGACAGGACCTTGACCCCGGTACCGGGAACCGAGTCGATCCCGGCGGCCCGCATCGCCGACAGCGCCTCGGACAGATTGAGTCCCGGTTCGATCGGCCAGGTCCCAGACGTCCTGCGGCCGGTAGGCGTGCAGGTGGATCCGGGGTGCGCCGGCTTTCACCGCGCGGGCGATGTCAAGATAGCCCGCGGCGTCCTCGGAGGTCGGGATCACACCCTGCACGCAGATCTCGGTGGCACCGAGCCCCCACGCATCGACAGCGATCTCGCCCACCTCGGCCAGGGTGAACGTGGTCGGGTCGTCGGACGGGGCGGACCGCAGTCCGGTCGAGGTCAGGTTGCGGTTGATCGACCAGGCTCACCGCCTCGCCGACGGTGTAACGGCGCACGTCGTCAGCAGTGCCGACGACCGTCTCGAGGTCGTCTCCGACCGCGGTCAGCAGCGCTTCCCACTCGGCGTCGTCCAGGGCCAGTGGATCCGTAGCGGCCGTCTCGGCGAGGCGGCGGACCGTGCGAGCCGGCCCCACCCCCGTGGCCGCACGTGCCTCGGCAGTCGCACCCACCCGGCTGGCGGGAACGGGCGACGGCTGACCCGCGGGAGAGGTCGGCCCGACCCCCGCGGCCAGCCCGGTCACCGGATCGGCCAGCCGGGCCAGGTCGGCATGCAGGGTGGGGTCGACCCACTCGTCCGCGGCGAGCACGTACTCGGGATGTGCGGTCAGCCGCTCGGTCAGGGTGAAGCCCAGTTCGGCGGTGCGCGCGGCCAGCTCGTCCAGGTGCGGCCAGGGCCGTTCCGGGTTGACGTGGTCGGCGGTCAACGGCGAGACGCCACCCCAGTCGTCGGCCCCGGCCCGCACCAGCAGGTCGAACTCAGCCGGGTCGGACAGGTTGGGCGGCACCTGGATCCGCATCGCCGGCCCGCACACCAGCCTGGCCACCGCAACGGCCGCCACGTGTTCGAGCACGGACGCGTCCGGGGCGGCCCGCATCGCCGTCCGCGGCTTGGCCCGGAAGTTCTGCACGATGATCTCCTGCAGGTGCCCGTGCCGCTCCTGGATGTCGCGCAGCGCCAACAGCGACTCGGCGCGATCCGCGAGTGTCTCCCCGATCCCGACGAGAATGCCGGTGGTGAAGGGGATCCGCGCGTGACCGGCGTCATCCAGAACGGCCAACCGCACCGCCGGATCCTTGTCCGGCGAGCCGTAATGCACGTGGCCCGGTTCGCTGAACAACCGCTGCGAGGTGGTCTCCAACATCATGCCCATCGACGGCGCGACCGAGCGCAGCGCCTGCAGCTCCGACGCGCTCATCACACCGGGGTTCGCGTGCGCCAGCAGGCCCGTCTCCGCCGTGATCAGCCGGGCCATCGCCCCGACGTAGTCCAGGGTGGACGCGTAGCCGTGGGCATCCAGCCACGCCCTCGCCTCCGGCCACCGCGCCTCTGGGCGGTCCCCCAACGTCAACAGGGCTTCCTTGCAACCCAGGGTCGCACCTTGCCGCACCACGGCCAACACCTGTTCCGCGGACATGTAGACCGGCTGATGCTTGCGCAGCAGTTGGCCAGGGGTGTCGACGAAAATGCAATAGTGACAGCGGTCCCGGCACAGCGTGGTGAGCGGGACGAAGACCTTGCGCGAGTATGTGATCACCCCTGGACGTCCGACGGCCGCCAGGCCCTCGTCGCGCCTCGCGCCGGCCAACGCCACCACTTCGTCGAACTCGGCACCGCCCGCGCCGAGTAGGGCCGTGGCCGAGGACAGGTCCAGCCGCTGCCCCCGCCGCGCAAAGTCGAGCGCCCGGTCCAGTTCGGCCCGCCGCGGCGCGATCGTCGTCACCACGTCAGTCTGCCCCAGCCACCCGATAGCCCCGTCCGCCCGGTCGGTCCGCTGCTCCTTGCCGGATCTACAGTTTGATGCGAACATGTGTTCGTGTCCGCTACATCAACGTCTCCGTCGTCGCGGCCGCGGATCCGATCGCGGGCCGACGCGAGCATCCTGCACGCCGACCTCGACGCCTTCTTCGCTTCGGTGGAGCAACGCGACGATCCCGCGCTGCGGGGTCGCCCGGTGGTCGTCGGCGGGGGCGTCGTGCTGGCGGCCAGCTACGAGGCCAAGGCCTGCGGCGTCCGCACGGCCATGCCCGGGTTCAAGGCCCGCCAGCTCTGCCCGGACCTGATCAACGTCCCGGCCCGGTTCGACGCCTACACCCAGGCCAGCCGCGACGTGTTCGCCATCTTCGAGAACACCACACCGCTGGTCGAGGGCATCTCGATCGACGAGGCCTTCCTGGACGTGGGCGGCCTGGGACGATCCGCCGGATCGCCGGAGGAGGTCGCGGCGCAACTCCGCGCCCGGGTGCAGGCCGACGTCGGCTTGGCCATCACCGTCGGCATCGCCCGCACCAAGTTCCTGGCCAAGGTGGCCAGCGCGGTGGCCAAACCCGACGGGCTGCTGCTGGTCCCGCCGGACGGCGAGGAAGCCTTCCTGCATCCGTTGCCGGTCGAAAGGCTCTGGGGCGTCGGCAAGGTCACGGCCGAGAAGCTGCACGCCATCGGGGTGACCACGGTGGCCGATCTGGCCGCGATGACCGAACACGGGTTGAGTTCCTTTGTCGGTCCGGCGTCCGGCCGGCACCTGCACGCGTTGGCCCAGTTGCGCGATCCCCGACCGGTGGTCACCGGGAGGCGTCGGCGATCCATCGGGTCCCAACGCGCCCTGGGCTCCCGGCCCAAGTCGGCCATGGAGATCGACGTCGCCCTGGTCGGCCTGGTGGACCGGGTCACCAGGCGGATGCGGGCGGCGCAGCGCCCGGGCCGCACCGTGACGCTGCGCCTGCGCTTCGACGACTTCAGCCGGGCCACCCGCTCGCACTCGCTGGCCCACCCGACCTCCCGGACCGATCCGATCCTGGCCACCGTGCGCGAGTTGGCCGACGGTGCCATGCCGATGATCCGCCGCCAGGGACTCACCCTCGTCGGCATCTCCGTCGCCAACTTCGACGGTGACCCCGACCAGTTGGAGCTCCCGCTCGTCGGGCTGCCCGGCGATGCGCTGGACGGCGCGGTCGACCGGGTGCGCGACAAGTTCGGCAGCGCGGCGCTGACCCGCGGCGTGCTGCTCGGCCGGGATCCCGGCATCACCATGCCGATGCTCCCGCTCGATTAGGGTCACAGGCATGGCCGGCAAGTCGAGCACACCGGCGGTCGAACTCGAGGTCGGCGACCGGACCGTCCGGATCTCGAATCCGGACCGGGTGTACTTCTCTGCGCGCGGCGAGACCAAGCTCGACCTGGCCCGGTATTACCTGTCCGTGGGCGAGGGCATAGTCCGGGCGCTGCGCGAACGTCCGTGCATGCTGCACCGGTTTCCGGATGGGGTCGACGGTCAGAAGGTGCACCAGAAGCGGCTTCCGCACGGCGCTCCGCCGTGGGTGCAGACGGTGCGGGTGCACTTCCCCCGGTACAACCGGGATGCCGACGAACTGTGCGTGACGGAAATCGGCTCGGTGATCTGGGCGGTGCAGATGTCGACCGTCGAATTCCATCCCTGGAACTCGCGGCGGGCCGACACCGAACAGCCGGACGAGTGGCGGATCGACCTCGATCCCATGCCGGACTGCAGCTTCGATCGGGTGCGTCGGGTGGCGCACGTCGCGCACGAGGTGCTCGACGAACTCGGCGCGGTCGGCTGGCCCAAGACGTCGGGCGGCAAGGGCATGCACATCTACGTCCGGATCGCGCCCGACTTCGCGTTCGCCGACGTCCGTCGGGCCGCGCTCGCCTTCGCGCGGGAGGTGGAGCGACGAGCACCCGACGACGTCACCACCACGTGGTGGCGCAAGGATCGTGACCCGTCGAAGCTGTTCGTCGACTACAACCAGAACGCCCGCGACCACACCATCGCATCGGCGTATTCGGTGCGCGGCGTGACCGAGGGCACCGTCTCCACCCCCATCCGCTGGGATGAGGTCGACGACGTCCAGCCCCGCGAGCTGACCATCGCCACCGTGCCCGGCCGCTTCGCCGAACTCGGCGACCTGCACGCCGGTATCGACGATGCGGTGTTCCATCTCGATCCGCTCCTGGAATGGGCGGAGCGGGACGAGGTCACCGGTGCGGATCCGGGCGGGCCGGCCGAATTGGCCGACTGAACCCGCCACGCGGCCACGCCGTATCACCAGGTCGTCGAGGTCGGTGTACGAGAAGGCACGATGACTCGTGGTCCGCGGCATACGGCACGGGTCTACTTCGCCTGCTTGAGCACCACCTTACGCTGGTTTGTTGCGGGTCCGGCATGTCGCCGCGAACGTCAGGTGGATGCGGCCGGCGGGGTGGAGTAGCCGGCCAGCAGCATGACCGGACGTCAACGCTGTCGTCATGACTAGCAGCGATCTCTGGGATGCCGCGACGGCCGAGCGTTACGACGACAGCTCGGCGTTCATGTACAGGCCCGAAGTCCTGGATCCGGCGGTCGCCTTCCTCGCGGAGCTCGCCGGCGACGGCCCGGTGCGGAGTTGGCCATCGGCACTGGCCGAGTTGTCGCATGACCGCTAGCGCCTTCGTGGTGGATCTCGGTGAACGGAGATCGAGCTGCCTCGGCCGATGGTTGACCAACTGCACCAGAACAGTGTCAGATCTGCCCGTCGTCGTCGGTGACATGGCCACGACCACGGTGCCCGGTGATTTCTCACTCGTCTATCTGGTCTGGAACAGCATCGGAAATCTGCGCACTCAGGCTGAGCAAGTTGCTTGCTTCCGCAACGCCGCAGCACACCTCGTCCCCGGTGGGCGCATTGTGATCGAGCTGTGGATTCCCGGCATCCGGCGGTTCCCGCCGGGGCAAACCGCCGTCGCCGTTCCACATCAGCGACAGTCACGTCGGCTTCGACACCTATGACATGGCGTCGCAGCAGGGCACCTCACATCACTACACTCGCCACCCCGACCGGCACGCTGACATACGGCGCCAGCAACTTCCGCTACATCTGGCCGGCCGAATGCGATCTGATGGCTCGCTGGCCGGCATGACGTCGAGCGCCGTCGTCACCGACTGGAACAACACCTCTATTCACCGGCGACGAGCGAAAGCCACGTCTCGGTATGGCGGAAGCCGGACCTGACCGGCTCCCGCGGCGCGGCCTGCTCACCACCCCGGGGTCTCCGCACATGCTGCGACCGTGGAGATTCGCTACGCCGAGCGTCCGAGTTCGCGCCGGCGTCGGTGCAGCCGCCGGCTCGACCGTGGACTATGTCCACCGCCAGCTGGTCCGTTGTCACCCCGGCGACAGGAGCGGGGCCAGCTGCTCCACCTGCAGCACGGCCCACGGGCTGAACACGAACGGTATGGCCTTCATCGACCGCACGGCCGTGCTCCAATCGATCCAGGCGTACTCGATCACTTCTTCTGGATCCGGTCGGAGCCGGCTGTCCGGATGCACCCGAGCGGTGAAAACTGGGCAGAACTCGTTCTCCCACACCCCGGTGGGGTCCTGCAGGCGGTAGGCAAAGTCGGGTAGAACGCAGCGCACCTGCTCGATGCGCAGATCCAGTTCCTGCTCGCACCGGCGGCGCATCGCGTCCTCGATCGGTTCACCCCAACCGGGGTGACCACAGCAGGAATTGGTCCACACCCCTGGCCATGTTCGTTTGCTCAACGCCCTCCGGGTCAGCAGGAGCCGACCCTCGGCGTCGAACAGGTAGCACGAGAAAGCAAGGTGAAACGGGGTATCGGCGTGATGCACCGCCGACTTGGGCATGTGGCCGATCGGACGGCGCTGGTCGTCCAGCAACACCACGTCGTCCTCGATTGCGGCGTCCGACTCGGCGGCGTCAAGGGGTTCCCGCGCAATGTGCATGTCATTGCGGTGCCCGTTGTTCGCCGGTGCGACTCCCGGTCAGCCCAGACGTCTGCCCCAAGGACCAGACGTCTGCCCACAAGGAACCGGAGAGGCCAACTCGATTCGGTCGATCACCCGGCCCGGATTTGCCAGACTACGAGCGGGACGACGTGTTCACCGCCGCTGAGTGAGCTGACCCCCGTCGCGGGTCGAGGGGAGCTTCCCTGGACGCCCTGCCGTGACGTAGCGTCGGGGTTCGCTCACGGAGGAGACCTCGATGACGATACGAAGGCTGGTCGGCACCGTCGTTGCCGTGGTCCTGCTGGTGGCAGCGCCCACGTCGTCGGCGCCGGCTTCGACCGCAACCCGCCTCGAACCCGGGATCACGTCGGTCCAGCTCGCGTCGAGTGCGCAGAGCGTGGGATTGCCGACCTTCCGCTGGGCGTCCTACCGAGTCACCGCGGCCGGCCTGCGCTATTCCTACCGCGCCGGGTGCCCCGTGACACCGGACAAGCTGCGCATGGTGCACGTCTACTTCGTCGGGTTCGACGGCAAGCAACATCTCGGCCAGCTGGTCGTCGCGCTGCCGCAGGTGTTGGCCGTGGTCGGGGTCTTCAAGAAGCTCTACAACGCCCGGTTCCGGATCCAGCGGATGCACGCGATCGACTACTACCACGGCAGCGACGCCGCTTCGATGGCCGCGAACAACACCTCGGCGTTCAACTGCCGCGCGATCACCGGCGGGTCCAGCTGGTCGCAACACTCGTACGGCAACGCCATCGACGTCAATCCGGTGCAGAACCCCTACGTCTCCGGCAGTTCCGTGCAGCCCGCGGCCGGCCGCAGCTACCTGAACCGAAGCGCGGTCCGCACCGGGATGATCCGCAGTGGCGACGTCGTCGACCGAGCCTTCACCGCCGCCGGCTGGCGCTGGGGCGGCCGTTGGTCCTCCCCCAAGGACTACCAACACTTCTCCAGCAACAACCGCTGACCCCCGCCTTGCGAGGATCAACCGGCGAAGACACGGATGAAGTCGGCGTCACCGGTCACTCCAGTACCACCAGCGTCGAGTTGATCCTCGCAGCCTCCTACCTGGCCCGTTCCGGGGAGCGGACGGGTAGAACGGGGGGATGAGCGCGTGGCGTGGCTGGGCCTGGCTGCTGGCGCTGCTCACCTTCGTGTTCGGTGCAGCACCCGACCTGACCCGGACCACCATGCACTCCAGCACCGCGACGCCGACGACCACGTCCGGGACGCGCAGCGCCCCGCCGACGACGACGGGGCGGGCGACCACCTCGGCGTCCACGACGAGCGCGGCACCGGCTCCGCCGCCGGCGACCTCGAGGTCGGCGAGCGCGTTCCGGTCCCGGATCGACCCGGTCACCGCGGAACAGCTCGCCGGTTCGTATCACCAGGGATGCCCGGTCGAACCGTCCGCTCTGCGCATGTTGACGGTGAGCTATATCGGCTTCGACGGCCAGTCCCACACCGGCCGCCTGGTGGTCGCCGCCGACTGGGCCGCGCGGCTCGCCGGGGTGTTCGCCACGCTCTACCGGGAGAAGTTCGCGATCCGGAGCATGCAACCGGTGACCGCCTACGGCGCCTCCGACGACGCTTCCATGGCCGCGGACAACAGTTCGGCGTTCAACTGTCGGGCGGTGACCGGCGGCTCGTCCTTCTCCGAACACTCCTACGGCACGGCCATCGATCTCAATCCAGTCGAGAACCCCTATGTGTCAGGCACGCTCGTGGAACCGGATGCCGGCGCCGACTACCTCGACCGCAGCGACGTCCGGCCCGGAATGGTCACCGCGGACGGGCCGGTGGTGGCCGCCTTCGCCGCCATCGGCTGGTCCTGGGGCGGCAGTTGGTCCTCCCCCACGGACTACCAGCACTTCTCCGCCTCCGGCCGTTGATCGCGCACCGACGGCCCGCCGACCTCCCGAGCCGACGTCCAGGTCGCTGCGAGGATCAACGTCGACGCTTTCGGGACTGGAGTGAAGCGCGAGACGTCGAGATTGATCCTCGTTTCGCCTGTTGATCCTCGCAGCCCCAAGGTCAGGGGCTGGAGGGGGTCGGAGTCGAGGACCGCGCGGGCGGCGGCGAACCGGGCGATGGGGACCCGGTAGGGCGAGCAGGACACGTAGTCCAGCCCGATGTCGTGGAAGAAGGCGATCGACTTCGGGTCGCCGCCGTGCTCGCCGCAGACGCCGAGCTTCGAGGCCCGGCTTGGTCGACCGACCCTTGGTCGCGCCCATCTTGACCAGCTCGCCGACGCCGTCGATGTCGATGGAGCCGAACGGATTCGAGGGCACGATCCGTTCGTCGATATAGGCCGCCAGGAACGCACCCTCGGCGTCGTCGCGGGAGATGCCGACGGTGGTCTGGGTCAGGTCGTTGGTGCCGAAACTGAAGAAGTCGGCGTGCGCGGCGATCTGGTCGGCCACCACCGCCGCCCGCGGCAGCTCGATCATCGTGCCGACGGTGAACGCCAGCTCGGCGCCCGCGTCGGCGAGTTCCTCGGCCATGGTCTGCTCGACCAGCTCCCGCATCCGGGCCAGCTCGGCGTCGAACGCCACCAACGGGACCATGATCTCGACCTTGGGATCGCCGCCCCGCCCGGCGACGGCCAGCGCCGCCCGGGCGATCGCCCGCACCTGCATTTCCGGGATCTCCGGGTACAGCAACGCCAGTCGCACGCCCCGGGTGCCGAGCATCGGGTTCTGTTCGGTGAGTTTCTTGATCCGCGAGAGCATCTGCTCGGCGCGCACGGTCCCGCCCGCGTCGGTACCGGACAGCTGCAGCCGCTGCACCTCGAGCGCCTGGTCGAGAAGGGAGGGCAGGAACTCGTGCAGCGGCGGGTCGAGCAGCCGGATGGTCACCGGCAACCCGTCCATCGCGGTGAAGATCTCCTCGAAGTCCGCCTGCTGCATGGGCAGGATCTCGGCCAGCGCCGCCGCCCGGGCGTCCACGTCGTCGGCCAGGATCATCCGGCGCACGGCGGGCAGCCTGGCCTCGTCCATGAACATGTGCTCGGTGCGACACAGGCCGATGCCCTCCGCGCCGAACTCGCGGGCCTTGGCCGCGTCCGGACCGTTGTCGGCGTTGGCCCGCACCCCGAGCCGGCGGATCTCGTCGGCCCAGCCGACGACCTTCTCGAAGTCGGCATTCACCTGCGGCGGGACGAGATCGAGCGCGCCCTCGAACACCTCACCGGTCGCACCGTCCAGGGTGAGCGTGTCACCCTCGTGCAGTACCGACGATCCGATGGTGACCGTCTTGGCCCTGGCGTCGATCCGCAGCGCCGATGCGCCGGCCACGCACGGTTTGCCCATTCCGCGGGCGACCACCGCGGCGTGCGAGGTCATCCCGCCGTGCGCGGTCAGCACGCCCTGGGCGGCGAGCACGCCGTGGATGTCGTCCGGGGTGGTCTCCCAGCGGACCAGGATCACCTTTTCCCCGTTGCGGCCCCGGGTCTCGGCGGTGTCGGCGTCGAACACCAGCGTGCCGACGGCGGCGCCGGGCGAGGCGTTCAACCCCACGGTCAGCGGCGTGGTGCCGTGGCCGACATCGATGGCCGGGTGCAGCAGCTGGTCGAGCTGGCCCGGATCGATCCGCCGCAACGCCTCGGCCCGGTCGATCACGCCGTCGGCGACCAGGTCGGCGGCCACCTTGATCGCGGCCTGCGCGGTGCGCTTGCCGTTGCGGGTCTGCAGCAGGTACAGCTTCTCGTCCTCGACGGTGAACTCGATGTCCTGCATGTCGCCGTAGTGCTGCTCGAGCCGGTCCATGGTGGCCAGCAGTTCGGAGTACGCCTGCGGCAGCACCGATTCCATCTCGACCAGCGGGCGGGGGGTGCGGATGCCGGCCACCACGTCCTCTCCCTGCGCATTGACCAGGAACTCGCCGTAGAGCTCCTTGGCCCCGGTGGACGGGTTGCGGGTGAAACACACACCCGTCGCGGACGTGTCGCCCCGGTTGCCGAACACCATCTGCATGATGTTCACCGCGGTGCCCAGGTCGTCGGGAATGTCGTTGGCCCGCCGGTACACCCCGGCCCGCGGGTTCTGCCAGGACCGGAACACCGCGTCGACCGACCGGCGCAGCTGCTCGCGCGGGTCGTCCGGGAAGTCCTCACCCAGATGCGCCCGGGACAACTCCTTGAACGTGGCGACCAGACCCTGCAGATCCTCGGCGGTCAGCTCGGTGTCCTGGCTCACGCCGCGGCGCTTCTTCAACGCGTCCAGTGCGTCCTCGTAGAGGTGCGCCGGCACGGATTCCACCACCTCGCCGTACATCTGGATGAATCGGCGGTAGGCGTCCCAGGCGAACCGCGGGTTGCCCGCCTCCTGCCCCAGCGCCTCGACCGAGGAATCGCCGATGCCCAGGTTCAGGATGGTGTCCATCATCCCGGGCATCGAGACGACCGCCCCGGATCGGACGGAGACCAACAACGGCCGGTCGGCGGCGCCGAGCCGGCGACCGGTGCGCTCCTCCAACCGGGTCAGGCCGTCGGCGATCTGCTCGGCCAACCCGTCCGGCCACGACCCGCCGGCCGCCATCGCCTCCACGCACGCGACCGTGGTCACGGTGAAACCGTCCGGCACCGGGACCCCGATCCGGCGCATCTCGGCCACGCCGGCGCCCTTGCCCCCCAACAGGGACTTCATCGACGCGTCGCCATCGGCCAGGTCGTAGACGAATCGGGTGCCGGACGTCGTTGTCATCGGTGCTCCGTGGGTCGAAGGGCCGCTGCGGTGGGGTCGATCGGAGTCAGGTGGACGGCGGCCAGCGCGCGACGCCGTTCCTCGACCAATTCGATCACCCTTCCGGCCGCTTCTTCCAGAGCCAGCGTCGTGGTGTCTATCGCAGGACACCCCAGCCGCCGGTGCAACGCGGCCGCCTGATCCAGCTCCTCGTAGATGGAGGTGAGCGCCGCGTACCCGTCCCGGGATCCGGCCCGGCCGGTTCCCAGCGCGGCCACCCGCCGGTGCCTGATCGCCGCCAGCCGTTCGGGATCGATCGTCAACCCGACGAGCCGCCACCGGTCCACCGCCCACAGCTGCGGCGGCGGCGAAATTCCCTTCACCAGGGGAACGTTGGCCGTCTTGTAACCGAGATAGCCCAGGTACATCGACAGCGGCGTCTTGCCGGTGCGGGACACCCCGACGAGCACGATGTCGGCGGCGACCAGGCCGTCGTTGGCCTGTCCGTCGTCGTGCTTGACGGCGAATTCCATGGCGGCGATGCGCTTGAAGTAGTCCGGGTCCATGCCGACCTGGCGGGCCGGGACGCGTTCGGCCCGGTCGCCGCTGGCCTTCTCCAGGGCCTCGATGGCCGGTCCGAGCAGATCACAATGGGCCAGCGACAGCTCGTCGCACACCTCGCCGACCAGGGCCCGCAGGCCGTCGTCGACCAGGGTGGAGAAAACCACCACGGCCGTGCCGGCTCCGCTGATGGACTCGATGGCCCTGCGCAGCCCGCTCGCTGTGGTGATCAGTGGATGTCGGATGACCTTGGTCGGGTGGGTGGTGAACTGCAGTTGGGCCGCCCGCGCGACCCTGGCCGCGGTGTCGCCGGTGCCGTCGGCGATCAGGTGGATCTCGATCGGTTGGGCGGACATGAACCCACCCTAGGAAGCCGACGATGGTCCTGCCGGGTCAACGGTCGACGATCCGGCCGGCCAGCCCGCGGGCAGCCGCCGGATGCCCAGCGAGATGCCCGCGGCGACTGCGCACAGGGCGGCGGCGGAGAACCAGGCCAGGGTGTAGTCGCCGACCGCGTCGCGCAGCACGCCGGCGACCACGGACATGAGCGCGGCGCCGAGTTGATGGGCGGCGAACACCCAGCCGAAGACCACCGTGCCCTGTTCACCGAAGGCTTCGCGGCACAGCGCCACCGTCGGCGGCACCGTGGCCACCCAGTCCAGCCCGTAGACGACGACGAACGCGATGATCGACACGTGCACGGTGTCCGACAGCAATGCGGGCAGCATGAGCAGACCGACGCCGCGCAGCGCGTAGTAGATCGCGAGCAGCAGGCGCGGGTTGACCTTGTCGGTCAACGCACCGGAGGCGATGGTGCCGACGATGTCGAAGATCCCGACCACGGCCAGCAGCCCGGCCGCGGTGGTGTCCGGGAGCCCGTGGTCGTGGGCCGCCGGCACGAAGTGTGTCCCGATCAGGCCGTTGGTGGTGGCGCCGCAAATCGCGAAACCGGCAACCAGTGCCCAGAACGTGCGACTGCGTGAGGCGGTCCGCAGCGCGCCGATCGCCCGGCGGGCCGCGCTGCCGGCGTCGGTGGGCGTCGGTTCGTGGTAGCCCTCCGGAGCCCCGTACGGGGTGACGTCCAGGTCGGCCGGACGGTCACGCAGGAAGAGCAGCACCAGGGGCACGACGGCCAGCGCGGCCGCGGCGATGATCAGCGAGGCCGCCCGCCAGCCGGCACGGTCGGCCGCCCAGGCGATCAGCGGCAGGAAGATCAGCTGGCCGGTCGCGCTGCCGGCGGTGAGGATCCCGGTGACCAGGCCGCGCCGCTTGATGAACCAGCGGTTGGCCACGGTTGCGGCGAACACCAACGCCATCGAACCGGTGCCCAGGCCGATCATCAGACCCCAGGTGAAGACCAGCTGCCAGCCCGAAGTGATGAACACCGACAGCGCGCTGCCCGCCGAAACAAGGACCAGCGCGATCGCGGTCACCCGGCGGATGCCGAACCGGTCGATCAGGGCCGCGGCGAACGGGGCGGTCAAGCCCGAAGAGCACCAGGTTGATGCCGACCGCGACCGACAGCACGCCCCGGGAGGTGCCGAATTCCTCCTGGAGCGGCACCATCAGCACCCCGGGCGCGGCCCGGAACCCGGCGGCACCGATCAGCGCGACGAACGCAACCGCCGCCACCGACCAGGCCGGGTGCAACCGTCGTACCGCGCTCCACCCGCGCGGTCCCGGTGTCAACCATGCTGCTCCGATTCGCGCAGGTGGCTCCACTCAACACAGTCAGGCCGCGACATTAACCGGTTATGCTTGCTTGAAGCAAGCCTGGTGTGAGGGAGGTAACCGATGCCGCTGCGGTCGGACTGGTCGGCTGATCGCTGTCCCATCGCGCGTTCCCTCGATGTGGTCGGCGACCCGTGGGTGGTGCTGATCCTCCGTGGCGCGTTCCAGGGCACCACCCGGTTCGAGGACTTCCGGCGCTCGCTCGGGGTGGCCGACAACGTGCTGTCCCGCCGACTCGGTGGCATGGTCGACGCCGGCCTGCTGGTGCGCCGGCCCTACCGCGGGGAGCAACGCACACATCAGGAGTACGTGCTGACCGAGGCCGGGGCCGATCTCCTGCCGGTGCTCAACGCGCTCACGCTGTGGGGCGAGAAGCACACCCGACGACCGCACCCTGACGCGATCATGACCATCGTGCACACCGGTTGCGGCGCCCGGACACACAGCGCCGACCGGTGCACCGCTTGCGGAAGCGCCTTGGTCGCCGATGACGTCACCTGGCACAAGGCCTGGCGCGTCGATGCGCCCGACGTCGCGCTGGTCGGTGCCGCCGACGCGAGTCGGCGTCCGTCGACCGATGCCTGAACGATGCGCACCGCGCGGAACAGGTCAGTGTGCGGTTCCGCCCAACGGCACGCCGTCGACACTGACCTGCACCTTGTCCGGGTAGAAGGAGACCAGGCCGGCGATGCGCGCGCTCTCCGGCAGCGGCGTGGGATACGACCAGACGACGTCGTCGATGACGCGGTCACCCACCCGCGCGGACCAGTACTGCGCGGTGCCCTTGTACGGGCATCCCGACGAAGTGTCGGTCGGCGTCAGCAGGTCCATCCGGACGTCGACCTTCGGAAGGTACCAGCGCACCGGGAGCCCGGTCTCGAACAGCGCCCACGCCCGGACCGAATCGGCCAGCTGCACACCGTCCACCTCGACCTGCACCCGCCGTGAGGTCGGCAGGATGTCGACCCGGGTGTACGGGTCCCGGGGATGGGTGAAGATCTGCTCGTCCTCCTCGAACCAGGAATCGATGGCGGCCCAGTCGAACCGCACTGCGGCGCGAATCTCCTCCAGCGGCGAGCCGGGGTAGATCCGGGCAGCACCCGGAATCTCGGTCCCACCGACCCGGACGGAGTAGATCTCCGCGTCCCCACGACTGGGTGAGTGCTCGGTGGAACCCGTTCCCACCAGGGCATCCTCGCGGACGTCGCCGATGGGCACGTAGTACGCGGGGTAGTGCGGCGACTCCCACACCAGCAGGGGGCGCGTCGAGTCGAACACCAGCGTCCCGCGCACATACCCGCGCAACCGGCGCTGGCCGTGCTCGACCCGCACCCGTCCCCTGACCGCAGTTGTCATGGTCGCCTCGCTTCCGCCGGGTCCGAGCCCGATATCAGGCAGCAACATGACGCGGGCGTCCGTGATTCCGCGCGACGGTCGTTCAGCGCTCCTGGGCGCGAATCTCGGCCCGGTTGAACAACAGGGTGCCCAGGGCGCCGATCACCAGGGCGACGAGAACACCGAGGTTGGCGTAGGCCCAGGCACCGTCCTTGCCGCCGAGGCCGAACGCGCTCATCAGGTAGCCCTGCCAGCCCAGCCAGTCGGCGTAGGTGTTGACCACCAACCCCCAGCCGACCGCGGTCCCGACCAGAACCAGGAGCACCGAAGGCCAGCGCACACTGCCGTAGCGGCCGTTCCGGTCGTACAACTCCGCGTCGGCATAGTCCTTGCGACGCAGGGCGATGTCCACCATCATCACGCCGGCCCAGGCGGCCACCGGCACCCCGAGGGTGATCAGGAAGCCCTGGAACGGGCCCAGGAAGTCCTTGGCGAAGAACACCACGTACACCGCGCCGATCAGCATGATCACGCCGTCGATCAGGGCGGCGGACCATCGCGGGACGCGCAGGCCGAGGGTGAGCAGGGCCAGACCGGACGAATAGATGTCCAGTACCGAACCGCCCACCAGCCCGAGTACGGCCACGACGACGAACAGCACCAGGAACCAGGTCGGCAGCAGGCTGGCCAACGCGCCGATCGGGTCGGCGCTGATCGCCGCGGCCAGGTCCGAGGAGGAACCGGCGAGGAGCAGACCGAAGACCACCAGGACGATCGGCGCCGCGGCGCCACCCAGCGTGGTCCAGCCGACCACACCGCGGGTGGACGCCGAGCGCGGCAGGTAGCGGGAGTAGTCGGCGGCGGCGTTGACCCAGCCGAGCCCGAACCCGGTCAGCACCATGACGAAGGCGCCGATGAACTGTTCCGTGGTGCCGGCGGGCAGCGCGCTGACCACCGCCCAGTCGATGTGGCTGATCGACAGGATCAGGTACACCACCGTGAGCACCCCGGTGATCCAGGTGATCCACCGCTGCAGCTTCATGATCAGGTCGAAACCGATCACCCCGGCGCCCACGGTCAACGCCACCACCACGATCAGCGCGACCACCCGGGTCGCATTGCCGCCGCCCCAGCCCAATTGCTCGAACACGGTGCTGGTGGCCAGCGTGGCCAGGACCACCAGGACGGTCTCCCACCCGACGGTGAGCAGCCAGGAGATGGCCGCCGGCAGCTTGTTGCCGTCCACCCCGAACGCCGCCCGGGACATCACCAGGGTCGGTGCCGAACCACGCTTGCCGGCAATCGCCACGATCCCGCAGAACAGGAAGGACACGACGATGCCGATCACGCCGGCGATCACGCCCTGCCAGAACGACACGCCCGAAGCCGAGGATGAAGGCGCCGTAGGAGATGCCGAACACCGAGACGTTGGCGCCGAACCACGGCCAGAACAGGTCTCTCGGCCTGCCCTTGCGCTCGGACTCGGCGATCACGTTGATGCCGTTGATCTCCACCGCGTTCGAGAACAGCGAGCCGCTGTCGGTGGCCGGGGTCAGATCCTCCACGCTCATGCCGCGGCGCTCCCCTCGCTGGCGCTCGGGTTGCGCTGCGTCCTGTGTCGCTCTTGATTCGCTCGCCGGCGCTCACTCATGCCCGGGCATTCTCCGGTCTCACAGGTTGCCGGTCCAGTTGGCGCGCCGCCGGATGCGCGGACGAGAACAATGGTGGCCGATGGTGGAGTACGTCGATCGCGCCGACGCCGGAGCCACGCTGGCTCGAGTCGTGGCCGATGCGTGGCCGCCGGCACGGACACGGCCGGTGGTGCTCGGCCTGCCGCGTGGCGGCGTTCCGGTCGCGGCGCACGGTGGCCGCCGCGTTGCGAGCGGAGCTCGATGTGCTCCCGGTCCGCAAGGTGTCGGTACCGGGACAACCCGAGTTGGCCGTCGGCGCGGTGGCCGAGGGCGGCACGAGCGTGGTCGACGAGCGGATCCGGGTGAGGTCGGGCCTGTCCGACGAGGCGCTGCGGCAGCGCATCGCGGACGCCGCGCGGGACCTGGTCGACCGCGGCTCGCGTTGGCGATCCGGTCGACCACCGATCCCCCTGGCCGGTCGCGACGTCGTCATCGTCGACGACGGCCTCGCCACCGGTTCCACCGCCCGCGCCGCCGTCCGGGCCGCGCTGGCCGCCGCGGCCCGGTCCGTCACGGTAGCGGTGCCCGTCGGCCCGATCGACTCCATCCGGACGCTCGAACGGGAGGGCGCCCGCGTGGTCTGCCCGGTGGTCCCGTCCCGATTTCGCGCGGTCGGCCTGCACTACCGCGACTTCGGACAGACGTCGGACGAGGAGGTGATCCGCCTGCTCCGACGCCAACCCTGACACAGGCGCCAGACGGCGCGCGGAGAATGCGACACGGGCGGTCCCGTCGGCGTGTCGCGCGCATTCGACGCCGCCCGCGGGGGCACTGGAATCGGCATGAGTGAATCGAGCGCGTCGAGCGCGAAGGCCACCGCCCAGCAGGCCGCCAGCAGCGGCAAGGAAGCCGCGGCGCCGGCCGGCCGGGCCCTGGTCACCGTCGGTCTGATCACCTACGGCATCGTGCACCTGCTGATCGCCTGGATCGCCCTCCAACTGGCCTGGGGCGGGGGCGGTGGCCAAGCCTCGCAGCAGGGGGCGATGGCCGAGCTGGCGAGCAATCCGGTCGGTCTGGTGGTGTTGTGGATCACCGCCGTGGGCATGGTCGCTCTGGTGGTCTGGCAGGCCAGCGAGGCGATCAACGGGCACCGCGACCAGGAGGAGGGCCGCAAAAGGACCACCAAGCGGCTGGGGTCGGCCAGCAAAGCGGTTCTCTACGCCGTCCTGGCGTGGACCGCATTCAAGTTCGCCACCGGCAGTGGACAGGCCTCGTCCGGCTCGGGTCAGAAGACCTTGTCGGCGAAACTGATGTCCGTGCCGGCCGGGCGCATCCTGGTGGTCGCCATCGGCATCGGCATCATTGCGATCGGTGCACGCAATGTGTGGCGCGGCGCGACCAAAAAGTTCACCGACGACCTGGAGGGCGGCGTCGACCAGGGCACCATCAGACTGGGCATGGTCGGCTTCATCGCCAAGGGCATCGCGCTTGGCGTCGTCGGCGTGCTGTTCGCGCTGGCCGGGATCACCCACGATCCGA
This sequence comes from uncultured Actinomycetota bacterium, assembly GCA_963706185.1. Classification (GTDB taxonomy): domain Bacteria; phylum Actinomycetota; class Actinomycetes; order Mycobacteriales; family Nakamurellaceae; genus Nakamurella. Next base: position 114,146 of record CAVPLZ010000015.1, read on the forward strand.
ACAAGGCCGGCGGCACCGACCAGGCTCTGCGATCGCTGCTCCAGCTACCGTTCGGGCAGATACTGCTGACGCTGGTGGCCCTGGGCATCGCCGCCTTCGGCGTCTACTGCTTCGTGTGGTCCAGACACGCCAAGGACTGACGTGGCGGTCCGCCCAGGAGCCGGTGAGCCCGGCCAGGAACCCGGCCGCAGCGGCTGCGGATGTGGGGGCTCAGAACTCGTCGTCGTCCGGGTCGATGACGTGCACGGCCGCCTCTTCGGCGCTGGCCGCGGCCCCGTCGATCCCGACGTCCTGGGCGAACAGGTCCTTCTCGTCGTCCTCGAGCCCGTTCGAGTCCTCGACCAGCCGGCCGGACCTGGCTCCCCCGACCTCCTCGCCGACCTCGTCGAACAGGTTTCCCTCGTCGTCGTCGTTCGCGCCGACGTCGGGTTCCTCGGAGGCCAACCGGTGGTCGAGGCTCTCGCCGCGCTCCTCCTCGGCCTCGGTCGGGACCTGGATCGACGGTTCCCGATCTGGCGGCGAGTAGCCCTCGTCCAGCGGATCCTCGACCCCCCGGTTCAGCAGGGTGTCCGATTCATCCAGCTGCTCGGTGACCCCTTCGAGCCCGCGGGTGTCGCTGCCCGGCTCGGTCTCGTCGATGTCACCAGGGGCAGGCTCGTACACGCCCTCGTCCATGTGCTTCCCTCCGTCGTGTCCCCGTCGATCATGCCGGACGGGATTCCACGTCCTCGCAGCTGTCGGCTTCGATCTCCGCGCACACGGGTTCGAGGCGGGCCTGCACCGCCGCGCCGATGGCGGCGAGTTGCTCGAGTTGCTCGGGGGTGAGCGCGTCGATCACGTAGTGCCGGACCGCGTCGACATGGCCGGGAGCCGCCGTCCGGATGGTGTCTCGGCCCAGTGCGGTCATCAGCACCCAGGCCCCGCGGCCGTCGGTCGCGCAGCCCTCCCGCGACACCAGCCCACGGCGTTCCATCCGGGTGATGTGATGTGAGAGCCGACTCTTCTCCCAGCCGGTGGCCCGGCCAAGTTCCCGGGCCCGTAACCGCAGGTCCGGCGCCTCGGACAGCACGACGAGCACCTCGTAGTCGGCCATCGACAGGCCCGAGTCCCGGACCAGCTGGCGATTCAGCACGGCGTTGAGCGGACCGCCGAGCTGGTGCAGCAGACGCCAGGCGGTGGCCTCACGTTCGTCCAGCCAGCGGGTGTCGGTCATGACACCCACTCTACCGTCTTGTTGACCCGTCACCCAGTCGGTCGGGATGGGCTCAGGAGGCGGCGCGCCGGTCGGACTGACCCCGCTCGAAAACCGGGACGTCCCCGACGATCGGATTCGTCCGGCGCGAGGGTGCAAGGTACTTGGTGAACAGATTGACGAAGGTCGCGAGCCGGTTGCGGTTGCCCAGCAGCATCACGATGTGGATGAAGAGCCAGACGAACCAGGCGATGGTGCCGGTCAGCCGGATCGAGTGCTTCTTGGTGACCGCGATCTCGGCGATGGCCGCCCGCCGCCCGACGGTCGCCATGGTGCCCTTGTCGCGGTAGTGGAAGGGGTGGGTCGGCCGACCGCCGACCAGCGCCGCGATCTGCTTGCCCGCATGCTTGCCGCCCTGGATCGCCGGCTGCGCCAGTTGCGGCAATGCCTCAGGGGCCAGGGCAAGGTCACCCACGGCGAACACGTTGCGGAACCCGGTCACCCGCAGGTCCGGCTCGACGGTGATACGGCCACCCCGGCCCTGCGGCAGGTCCCATTCGCCGACGATGCGCGGCACGGTCACCCCGCTTGCCCAGATCACGACGCCCGCCTTCAGGAAGTCGCCGTTGCCGAGCAGCACCCCATCCGGACGCACCTCGGCCACCGCCGTGTTCAGCCGCAGTTCCACCCCCCGCTCGCGCAGTGCCCGGGCGGAGAACGCCCGCAGCTTGGGGTCGAACGCACCCAGCACCCGGTCGGTCATCTCTACCAGGACGATGTGCGTCCGGCGCGGGTCCAACTCGGGGTAGATGGTGGTCAACGCGTCGTTACGGAGTTCGGCGAGGGCGCCGGCCATCTCGACGCCGGTCGGCCCGGCCCCGACGATGACGACGGCCAGGTCCTCGGTCGAGTCGGCCGCGGCGGAGTGCTCCAGGGTGGTGAAGATCTTGTCCCGCAGGGTCAGCGCCTGGGCCCGGGTGTAGATGGCGAGCGAGTTCTGCTCCGCACCCTTGGTGCCGAAGTAGTTCGTGGTGGCACCGGAGGCCAGCACCAGGTAGTCGTAGGTCATCTTCTCGCCGTCGGCGAAGGTGATCTCCTGCGCCGAGGGATCGACGCCGACCACTTCGCCCTGCCGGAAGCCCACGTTGCGTTGGGACATCCTGGTAGCGCGCAGGAAGAAGGTCACGTCGCCGGGGTTCAGGCCGGCCGTGGCCACCTGGTAGAGCAGCGGCTGGAATGTGTTGTAGGTGTGCCGGTCGACCAGGGTGATGTCGACATCCGCCTTGCGCATGGCGCGGATCGCACTCAGGCCGCCGAAACCTCCGCCGACGATCACCACGTGCGGGCGCCGGCGGGCATTGGACAGTCGGGCCGGGGTCGGGTGCTCGGTCATCTCGTTCCTCTCGGGGCCCACGACCGCGTGGTGACGGCGTGGGCTGGAGCTCAATTCGACGATGTTCACACCTTTGTCAACAACACCTGGTCGCCCGACCATACCGGCTCTGACCTGCCCGACCGGTCATCCGGGCTGGTGCAGGCGGCCTTCGACAGCGGAGACTTCCACCTCGTCGGACCCGGGAACTGTGCGCACCCCGACCGCGTAGACCATGACCATCCCGGTCTCGGCGAGGATGGCCACGGTCTGCCAGAACGCCCACGACTCCTGCGGTCCCAGACCCGCCGAGTCGTAGCCCGCCGCCGCGAACAGCAACAGGGTCAGCGACACCGCGGCCGCGATCAACAGCAGCCACGCCAGCACCAGCCACCGTCGGCGAGCCTTGGCCAGGCCGGCACAGATGCCGAAAGGCAGGCAGGCCAGCAGCACCACGGACCCGGTGGTATGGACACGGGAGTTCCACGACTGCTGCAGGCCGGACGGGTCCGTGCGAACCGCCGCCATCACCAGGGCCCCTGCTGCCGCCGTCCACAGCAGGACCGCGGCCAACCGGCCCGCCGGGCGGTAGCGCAGGAAGCAGAGCGGTGCGGCCACCACGGAGAGCACCCACAGGCTGAACAGGAAGCCGGCCGGACCGACGCCGTACTGGGAGAAGGAGATCTTCGGGGGCAGCCAGTCGTGCTTGGCGGCCTGGGCGAGGACGCCGAACACGATGGACAGGCCCAGCGAGACCACCCCGGCAAGCCACCATCGATTCACGTCGCCGATTCTGCCCCGCGTCGCCGCGGGAATCCCGGACAGGTGGTTCCGGCAGGACTATCGTCTCGGGATCATGAAGACCGATCCGTCGGCGTCCCGACTCAGATCTGCCCCCGGTACGGGTCGGACGGGTCGGGGCCGGCCCGGCGCGGCGCTCCTCGTGCTCGGCACGGTGCTGCTCGCCGGATGCTCGTCCCAGGTCGATGGGCAGGCGGCGCAGGTGACGACGGCGGCGCGGACGACGGCCGGGTCGATGGTCGTCGCGAACCCGACGGCACCCTCGCGGCTGGTGACCTTGTCGAATCCGGTGGCGAGCGGCGAGTCCGCGGCACCGGTCGCGACGACCGGCTCGGCGAGTGCGCCGGCCACGACGAACGGGCCGACGATCGGCTCGGCGGGTGCGCCGACGGCTCCCCCGACGGTCACCCTGCCGCCATCGTCGACGGTCACCGTGGTGGTCACCGCTTCGTCGGCACCGCCCGTGGTCACCTCGACCGCACGACGCTCGACCGTCACCGCCACCGTGACCCGCACCGGGGGGGCGACGGGCGGGATGCATGCCTGGTCACAGTGGCAGTCGCCGACGGGCAACATCTCCTGCCTGATCGGTGACGGCCAGGTGCGCTGCGACATCAACGAGATGGAGTTCACCGCACCCAAACCGGCCAGCTGCTCGATGGGTGTGCCGAAGGCCATCGCGATGGCGACGAACAAGGCTCCGGCGTTCCAGTGCATCTCCGACACCGTCGCCGATCCGAGCAATCCGGTGCTCGCCTACGGCGACTCGACGCACGCCAAGTCGTTCACCTGCACCAGCAAGGTGGATGGCATGCACTGCACCGACGACGGCAGCGGTCATTCGTTCCGGCTGGCCCGGGGTTCCTACGATCTGAACTGACCGCCCGACCCGCGCCCGGTCGCACGCCCGATGTCGGGTTCCGGGTAAAGAGTCGCAGGGTTCGGTCAGCGGGGGGCGAACGGGTCGAATCGGCCGTCGACCGCGGTCCAACCGCCGTCCACCAGCAGCACCGAGCCGGTGACGAACGATGCCGCGTCCGAGGCGAGAAAGACGGCGGCGCCGACCATCTCGTCCGGACGGGCCCAGCGGCCCAGCGCCGATTTGCTGGCGTAGGCCTGCGACCAGGCCGGATCCGATCGGATCGGGGTGGTCAGCTCGGTTTCCACCACGCCCGGGCGCGATGGCGTTGAACCGGACACCGGCCGGGCCCGAACTCGGCGGCGGCGGTGCGCAGGATCTGCACCAGGCCGGCCTTGCTGGCTGCGTACGCGCCCTGGCCCGGTTCGACGGTCTGCCCACGGATCGACGAGAAGGCGATCACCGATCCGCCGCCGGCCGCCGCCATGGCCGGGCCGAACGCCCGGACCAGGGTGAACACGCCGCGCAGGTTGATCCGCAGCACCCGGTCGAATTCGTCGTCGGAGTAGGCGGCCAGCGGCTTGCGGACGTTCATCCCGACGGTGGTGACCAGGATGTCGGGCGTCCCGCGGTCGAGCAGGGCGGCCACCGATGCCGTGTCGGTGACGTCGACCGTGCTCGCCCGGCCGTCGACACCGCCTCGGCGGTCGCCTTCGCCACCGCCGGGTCGAGGTCGGCCACGCTGACCGCGGCGCCGTGCGCGGCCAGTCCGAGGGCGACCTCGCGGCCGATGCCGCCGGCGCCGACCACCAGCGCGGCGCGACCGGTCAGGTCGAACAGGCCGTAGGGCGCGGTGAGGGTTCTCCGTCATGGCCGGATCACCGCCATCCGGGTCACGGTGAACTCCTCGACCGCCCAGCGCGGCCCCTCCCGGCCGATCCCCGAGTCCTTCACCCCGCCGTACGGCATCGCGTCGGAGCGGAACCCCGGCACCTCGTTGACGATCACCCCGCCCACCTCCAGTTCGTCGATGGCCCGGTGGGCGGTGGCCAGCGACGCCGGTGAACACCGACGCGTGCAGGCCGTACCGGGATTCGTTGACCGCGGCGAACGCCGCCGTCGAGGTTCGGCACGGTCCGGATCGCCACCACCGGCCCGAAGATCTCCTCCGTCCCAGACCGGCTCGATCGGCCGGTACCTCGCCCAGCACGGTGGGCGCGATGCCGGCGCCGGAGCGGACGCCGCCGGCCAGCATCCGGGCCCCGGCGCCGACGGCCGACGTCGACCTGGCCGAGCACCCGTTCGGTGGCCGCGGGATCGATCAGTGCGGCGACCCTGGTCGCCGGATCGCGCGGGTCGCCGACCACCACCTCGGCCAGCCGGGCCAGCACCAGGGCGGTGAACTCGTCGGCCACCGGTTCGCTCCACGATGACCCGCTGCACCGAGATGCAGGCCTGCCCGGAGGCGTAGAAACCGCCGCGCAGCACCGCGTCGGCGGCCCGGTCCAGATCCGCGTCGGCCGCCACCACCAGCGCGGCGTTGGAGCCGAGCTCCAGCACCGCCCTGCGCGGGGCGCAGGCCCGGGCGATCGCGTGACCGACCGCCGCCGAACCGGTGAAGGACACCACGGCGACCCGGGGGTCGGTGGTCAGCGCGACACCGACGTCGGCATCGCCCGGTGACCAGTTGCACTGCTGCGACCGGGGCGCCGTGCCCGGCCAGGGCCTGCACGGACCTGGTCGACCAGCCACAGTGTGGCCAGCGGGGTGGCCGGCGCCGGTTTGACGATCACCGGGCAGCCGGCGGCGATGGCCGGCGCGATCTTGTGCGAGGCGAGCAGCAGCGGGTAGTTGAACCCGGCGATGCCGACCACCACCCCGGCCGGGCCGGCGGGTGAAGTAGCCGACCAGACCCTCGGTGCCCGGCGAGCAGGTCGACCGGCACGGTCTCGCCGTGCAGCCGGGCGGGCTCCTCGGCGGTCAGCGACCAGGTCAGGATCGTCCGGTCGACCTCGACCTCGCAGTCCACCCAGCGGCTTGCCGGTCTCCAGCACCAGCAGCTCGATCAGCGCGTCGCGCTGCGCGCGCGATCCGTTCGGTGATCTCCGCCAGCACCGCCCGCCGGACCCCGGTGGACAGCCGGGCCGTCCGGCCGCGCACCGCGACGCGCGGCGTCCACGGCGGCGGTGGCCAGCGCGGCCGACCCGACCGGCGCGGACGCGACCACTGAGCCGTCGTAGGGAAAGACGCACCTCGCGTGCAGACCCGACCGGCACCCACGAGTCGCCGATCGGTAGGCCCGGCGGGCCAGGTCAGTGAAGGCGGCACGACCGCGGCGAACGTCACGACGTCCTCCGGCCGCCCGGCACCAGATCCCGGTAGCCGGGCCAGGTTCCGCCGGGCGTGCTCACCGAGCGCGCGGCCAGCACCGCCCGGACCACCGCCCGGGTCGACCACGTCGGCTGCGGCACAGAGGATGTCGTGGAACGCGAACGGGTCGGGCTCGGCCGCGGTGGCGGTGGACAGGCCGAACAGGGTGTCGCCGTCGAACATCGTGTGCACCGGCTCGAGCGACCGGGCGAGGCCGTCGTGGCCGACCCCGGCGAGCTTGGTGCACTGCGCCTTGGTCAACGCGGCGTCGGTGGCGACGACGCCGATGGTGGTGTTCTGCACGGCCGCCGCGTCCGCGGCCGTCCCGTCCCCGCCGAGCGGCGCACCCTGCCGCGGGTGACGGCGGGTCGCAGCCGGGCGCAACGCGGCCAGTTCGGCATCGGACGGCGGACGGAGGTCGTCGGCGTCGCCCGGCGCGAGCAGGCGGCCGGCGAGCAGCTCGCCGGTCCGCAGATCGACCGGGGAACCGATGGCGTTGACCACCACCAGGGCCGCAATCGTGGTGCCGTCCGGCAGCACCAGCGACGCCGAACCGACGCCGCCCTTCAACCCGGCCACCACCGCACCGGTGCCGGCGCCGCAGCAGCCGTCGACGGGCCCGCCCGGATCGGCGAAGGCTGCGGCGACCGCGGCCGCCCGGCGTCCGGGCCGGGGGTCGACCTGAACCGGCCGCCGCGGCCGAGGTCGAAGAGCACCGCGGCCGGCACCAGCGGCACGACCTGACCGGCTTCCGGGCCCACCGGCAGGCCGAGCCCACGATCGGCCAGCGCCGTCATCACACCGTCCGCCGCGGCCAGACCGTAGGCGCTGCCGCCGGTGAGGGTGATCGCGGTGATCCGTTCGACCGACGCCGTCGGGGCCAGCAGGTCGGTCTCCCGGGTGCCGGGGCCGCCGCCGCGCACGTCGACGCCGGCGACCATCCCGCCCTCGGGCGCCAGCGATCACCGTGGTCCCGGTCAGTTCACCGTCGCCGGTCATGGTGTGGTGACCGACCCGGAGTCCGGCGACGTCGGCTCAGCGTGTTCGCCGGGCCCGGCGATCGGCGCCGGACCGCTCATGCCGGCTCCGCCAGGAAGATCCGGGCGGCCGCGGCGTACACCCTGGTCGCGGTGACGATGTCGGCGACGTCGACGAACTCGTCGGCCTGGTGGGCGATCCACTTGCCGCCCGGGCCGTAGACCACGGTCGGTCAGACCGGCGTCGCGGGTCAGGATGGTGCCGTCGGTGGTGCCCGGGACGCCGCCGAGCACGGGCCGGCTCGCCGGTGATCGTTCGTGCGCCGCGCAGCAGGGCGCTCACCACCGGCGCGTCGACCGGCGTGTCGACCGGCGGCCGGTCGTCGATCACGGTCACCGTCGATCGGCAGACCGGCGTCGGCGGCGATGCGTCTCGGTCAGTCGGGTGATCAGCAGGAGCAGCGGTGGATGGGCCACGGCCGGAATGGTGCGCACGTCCAGCAGCACCGATGCGGTGGCCGGGATCACGTTGACCTGCTCCAGCGATGCCGGCCTGCAGCACCGTCGGGGTCAGATAGAAGTCGCCGAGATGCTCGTGGGTGCCGACGGTCTCGGCGATCTGCTGCTGCAGCTCGGACAGCCCGATCAGCAACTGACCCACCGCCGGGATCGGATTGCGCCCGTGCTGCGGCATCGCGCCGTGGGCCATCACGCCGATGCAGGTCGATCCGGATCCGCATGGCGCCCTTGGCGACCGCGCAGATCTCGCCCGCCTCCGGTTCGCACACGATGACGCCGTCGATACCGGAGGCGGCCAGCGGGGATCCCGCGAAGTCCTTGGCGCCGAGCATCATGCCCTCCTCGTCGGCCAGCGCGCCGACGATGATCCGGCCGGCGAACCCGCCGAGCTCGACCGCCCGGACGGCGTGGATCATCGCGGCGACACCGGACTTCATGTCGGCCGCACCCGCGGCCCCGCAGCCGGCCGTCGACGATGTCGCCGGCGAACGGGTCGAACGACCAGGCGGCCGGATCGCCCTCGGTGACGACGTCGGTGTGGCCCTCGAACATCAACGTCCGGCCCGGGCCGGTGCCGTCGATCACGGCCGACCACGTTGGGCCGACCGGGCACCACGTCCTCGATCGTGACGTGCCAGCCGAAGCCGCGCATCAGGTCGTACAGCAGCCGGGCGGCCGGCGCCTCCACCACGGCGGCGCCCGGCTCGTTCACCGTGCGCAGCCGGACCAGCCGCGAGGTCAGCTCGATCGCCGCCTCGACGTCCGGTTCGGGCGGCCCGTGCTCCGTCATCCGTGCGCCTCGCTTCGCTTCGGCGTCCGGACGCGGCGCTCATCGATCTGACCTCGGCTTCGGCGTCCATCGGCGGTCCTCCTGCTCCTGCGCCCGTTCCCGGGCCAGGGCCAACGACCGGTCCAGCGTCGGGCACGGCCGCCAGCAGCTCCCGGGTGTAGTCCTGCTGCGGGTCGGTCGTACACCTGCTGCGGTCGGCCCGCTCTCCACGACCCGGCCGGCGCGCAGCACGGCGACCCGGTCGCACACCCGGCGGATCACCGACAGGTCGTGCGAGACGAAGATCAGGGTCAGAGCGTTCTGCTCGCACGAGGTCCTCGATCAGGTCGAGGATCTGCGCCCGGATCGTCACGTCCAGCGCCGAGACCGCCTCGTCGGCGATCAGGATGTCCGGTTCCGGCGCGATCGCCCTGGCGATGGAGATGCGTTGCCGCTGGCCGCCGGAGAACTGGTGCGGGTAGCGGCCGGCGTCCGCCGCGTCCAGCCCGACCTGGCTCGAGCACCTCCACGACCCGGGCATCGACGTCCGGATGTGCCCTGGGCCAGCAGCGGTTCGGCGACGATCCGCCGCACGCTCATCCGCGGGTCCAGCGAGCCCATCGGGTCCTGGAACACCACCTGCAGCCGCCGGCGCAGGAAGCCGAGGTCGCGTTCGGTCAGGGCCGGTGATGTCCACCCCGTCCACCTCGACGGTGCCCGAGGTGGCCCGGTCGAGGCCGGCGATCAGCCGCATCAGCGTGGTCTTGCCCGAGCCGGACTCGCCGACGATGCCGAACCGGGAGCGGGTCGGGATGGTCAGGCTGATCCCGTCCAGCGCCGGCACCAGCGGCGGCGCGCTGAACAGCCGGGTGCGCGGCCGGCGGAAGTCGCCGGCGCAGATCGGTGACCCGCACGGCGATGTCGGCCTCGGTCAGAACATCGAGGGCATCGTCGTCCGGTCGGGTACCGGCGCTGTCCGTCATGCCGACCCGGTCCGTCCACGGTGCCCAGCTCGGCGTCGGCGAGCAGCTGACGGGTGTGCTCGTGCTGCGGATCGGTCGAGCACGTCGATCACCGCGCCCTGCTCGACGATCCGGCCCTCGTACATCACCAGGATCCGGTCGCACACCGCGGCGACCACGGCCAGGTCGTGGGTGATGAACAGCAGCGCGGACTCGACCGCGGCGGCCCGCTCGGTCGATCAGCGCCAGCACGATGGCCTGCACGGTGACGTCCAGCGCCGTGGTCGGCTCGTCGCAGATCAGCAGGTCGGGGTTGTTGGCCAGGGCGATCGCCAGCACCACCCGCTGCCGCTGACCGCCGGACAGCTGGTGCGGGTAGGAGCGGGCCATCCGGTCCGGGATCGGGCAGGTCGACCGCGGCCAGCAGATCCAGCGTCGCCTGCCGTGCTGCGGCCCTGCGGTCCGGCCGGGTGCGGTGCCGCAGCATCACCTCGGCGACCTGCCGCCCGACCGTCATCGTCGGGTTGAGCGCCGTCATCGGTTCCTGGAAGACCATGCCGGTGCGCAAGCCGCGGATCCCGGCCAGCCGACGCTCGGACGCGGTGAGCAGGTTGACCCCGGTGTCGGCCAGCCGCACGTCACCGCCGGCGTGCAGTCCGTCGGGCAGCAGTCCGGCGACCGCCATGCAGGTCAACGTCTTGCCGGACCCGGACGCGCCGATCAGTCCGACCCGCTCCCGCCGACCGATCTCGAACGAGACGTCCTGCACCAACAGCCGATCGCCGGCGGTCACCGAGAGATCGGTGACGCGCAGCACCGCATCCTCCGGCAACGCGTCCGGTACCCGGGGCCGGTTGCGGCGGTCACGACCGGCCCGCCAGCCGCGGGTCGAACCGGTCGCGCAGTCCGTCGCCGAGCAGGTTGAAGCCCGAGCACCGCGAGAATGATCGCCAGCGCCGGCCACAGCGAGACCAGCGGGTAGGTCGGCCAGCCGGACTGCGCCTCGTACAGCATCCGGCCCCAGGACGGGGTGGTCGGCCCGGCGCCGAGCCCGAGGTAGGACAGCGCGGCCTCGGCCAGGATGGCGATCGCGTAGGCCGACCGAGGCCTGCACGATCACCAGCCCGAGCACGTTGGGCAGCACGTGGCGCACCGCGATGGCGCGGATCGCGCCGGCCCGGCCACTCGGGCGGCCAGCACGTAGTCGGCGGACATCACCTGCAGGGTGCCCGACCGGACCACCCGGATGAACGCCGGGATGGTGGCGATCCCGATGGCGATCATCGCGGTGGTCACCGATCCGCCCCACTTGGTCGCGAACAGCAGCGCCATCAGCAGCGCCGGGAAGGCCAGCAGGATGTCGGTGGCCCGCATGATGAACTCGGACACCTTCGGCCCGGCCATGCCGGCGACGATGCCGATCGGGGTGCCGATCAGCGCGGCGATGCCCGACCGCGACGATGCCGACGTACAGCGTGGTGCGGGCGCCCTCCATCAGCAGGCTGGCGATGTCCCGGCCGCGCATGTCGGTGCCCAGCAGGTGCCCGGCCGGTGCCGGGCGGTGCGTGCCGGTTGACCACGTCGGTGTACAGCGGGTCGAACGGCGTCCAGAAGAACGACACCACCGCCGACCAGCACGACGAGCCCGACGATCGCGCCGCCGAGGTAGAGCAGCGGGCTGATGCGGTGCCGGGAGCCGGTCGGGCGTGGGCCCGAGCACCGCCGGGGCGGCCGGCTCGGTCGGGGGCGGCCCGGGTTGCACGGCGGTCATCGGATCACCGCCGCCGCAGCCGCGGATCGATCACGGTGTACGCGACGTCCACCAGGAAGCTGATGAGCAGGGCGATCACGACCAGCGTGACCACGATGCCCTGCACGGCGAGCAGGTCTCGGCGGGCCACCGAGTCGGCCAGGAACGAGCCGATGCCGGGGATCACGAACACCCGCTCCACCACCACCGCGCCGACCAGGATCGTCACCAATTGCACGCCGATCACGGTGAGCACCGGGATCGCCGCGTTGCGCAGGCCGTGCCGGACCAGCGCGGTGCCGGGGGTGAGGCCCTTGGACCGGGCGGTGCGCAGATAGTCCTGACCCATCTCGTCCAGCACCGAGGACCGGACGTACCGGGTGAGCACCGCACCCTGCACCAGACCCAGGGACGAGCCAGGGCAGGATCATCTGCTCGAGGAACTTGCCCGGGTCCTCGGCGGGCACGGTGTAGCCGTTGGCCGGCAACCAGCCCAGCCCGACGGCGAAGATCGCCACCAGGAGGATGCGCGGCCAGGAAGGCCGGCACCGCCACGCCGACCTGCGAGAGCCCGGACAACAGATACCCGGACGGCCGGCCGTGCCGCAGGGCACTGACCACGCCCAGCGGCACGGCCACCAGCGAGCGCCACGATCATCGCGCCCAGCACCAACCACAGTGTCACCTGCAACCGGTCGGAGATCTGCGGGCCGATCGCCGCGTGCGAGATGTAGGAGACGCCGAAGTCGCCGTGCAGCAGGCCCGTCGCCCAGTCCCAGTACTGGACGACCAGCGGGCGGTCCAGGCCCATCTCCTCGGACAGCTGCGCCACCGCCTCGTCGGTGGCGCCGGTGCCCAGCTGGGTGCGCGCCGGATTGCCGAGCCCGGAGAGCACCAGGAAGATCAGCATCGACGCCACCACCGCGCTGACCAGGAAGATCAGCAGACGGCGCACCAGCTGCCAGGCCACTCGGGCGGTCCCCTCCCAGGGTCGACGGGCGGTTCGGGATCGGGCTCAGGAAACCGTCAGGCCGGTGAGGTCGAACGACTCCCCGACCGCGTTCTCCGGCAGGCCGCCCACCGCCGTGGTGGACACCATCAGGTTCGGGAACGACCACAACCACGCCGCCGCGGCGTCGTCGGCCAGCATGTTCACCACCTTCTTCATGTCGGTGATCTGCTCCTCGGCGGTACCGGCGTCGGCCGCGGACAACAGCTTGGTGACCTCCGGGTTGCTGTAGTGGGTGTAGTACGAGGTCGGGTCGCCGGAGAACACCGTGCCGATGTCGCGGGGCTCGACGTGGTTGATGATCGTCAGCTGGTAGTCGTTCTTGGCGGCGTTGAAGACCTGGTCGAGCCAGACGTCGAAGGTGACGTTGGTCGGCTCGACGGTGATGCCGGCGTCCTTGAGCTCGCTGATGATGATCGGCGCGGCGGCGGCGGCGTACGGCACCGGCGGCAGCGCCATCTTGAGGGTCAGGTTGCTCTGGCCGGCCTCGGCGAGCAGTGCCTTGGCCTTGGCCACGTCGTGCGGGTACTTGTCCGCCAGATCGACGTACCAGGGATCCAGGGGCGATTCGTGGGAGCCGATCACGGTGCCGTAGCCGGCCCAGGCGCCCTCCAGGATCGCCTTCTTGTCGATCGCGTAGTTGATCGCCTGGCGAACCCTGATGTCGTCCAACGGCTTGGCGGTGTTGTTCATCGTCATCATCACCTCGCCGTTGGTGTCCCCCTTGATGATCTTGTACTTGCTGGTGTCGTCGAACTGGCTCAGGGTGTCCGGGGTCTGCACGGTCGAGATGACCTGGATGCCACCGGTGAGCAGGGCGTTGTTCATGGCTGTCGGATCCTGGAAGTACCGGAACGTCACGGTCTTCACGTTCGGCTTGCTGCCCCAGTAGTCGTCGTTGCGGGTGAGCACGATGTTGTCGCCGCGGGTCCAACTGGTGAAGACGTAGGGGCCGGTGCCGATCGGTTTCGTCGCGAGATCGGCGACGCCGGTCTTGGAGAACATGGCACCGATGCGGGTGGTCATCTTGAACAGCCAGGAGTTGGACGGGCTCTTCAGGGTCACCTTCAACTCGGTCGGCGAGGTCGCCTCCGCCTTGGCCACCACGTCCATCGCCGCCTTGACCGCGGGCTTCCACTTCGTCTTGACCTGGTCGATCGAGAACACCGCGTCGTCGGCGGTGAAGTCGGCACCGTTGGAGAACTTCACCCCGTCGCGCAGCTTGAACGTGTAGGTCTTGCCGTCGCCGGAGACGGTCCAGCTCTCGGCCAGGCCCGGCACGATCTTGCCGTCCTGGTCCTGCTTGACCAGCGTCTCGTAGACGTTGGTCAGCAGCACCTGCGGGATCGCCGCGCCGTCGGCCTGGGTGAAGTCCAGGCTGGTCGGCTCGAGCACGAACCCGATGGACAACGCGGCATCCGACGGCGCCGGGGCGGAACTGCTGGACGCGTCGCTGCTCGGTCCCGGTGGCCGCGTCCGGTCGCCGCCGACGATCGCTGCCGCCGGCTGGTCGCGGCCGATGGTCGACGGTCGCTGCTGGTGGCCGGTGCCGAGGTGGATCGTGGTGGATGACGTCGACGAACCTGCGCGAGCACCCGACCAGAGCGAGCGCCGCGGCGACGACCAATCCGATCACGATCTTCGAACGGGTCCTTCTCATCGGGCGGGTCCCTTTCGTCGCGCGGGTCAACGGGCCGGCCGCGCACGGTCCGGCGAACGCCGATCATCGCATCAGCGTGTCGATCCGGCAGCGTGATGAGACGGGATCGACATCAGCCCACACCGCTGGTCCCGAGCACGTCGGCGAGGTCGAAGCGGACCGGCCGCTCCAGCTGGTCGTAGGTGCACGACTCGGGCGATCCCGGTCGGGACGCCAGCGGACGAACTGCGCGGTGTGCCGGAACCGCTCGCCCTCCATGTAGTCGTAGCGCACCTCGACGACCCGTTCCGGACGCAGCGGGACGAACGACAGGTCCTTGCCGGCGTTCCAGCGGCTGCCGGCGTTGCGCTGCGGGATGCCGGTCGCACGACCTCGTGCGGCCGCCCAGTTCCACGGATGCCCCTCGAACGAGGTGACCAGCGGCTGCATCTCGTCGAACAGCGTGCGCCGGGTGGCCATCGGGAACGCGCCGATCACGCCGACCGAGGCGAGCGAGCCCGCGCTCGTCGTACAGCCCGAGCAGCAGCGAGCCGATCGCCCCGTCGCCGGACTTGTGCACCCGGTAGCCGGCGACCACGCAGTCGGCGGTGCGCTCGTGCTTGATCTTGCTCATCACCCGCTTGTCCGGCTGGTAGCGCAGGTCCAGCTTCTTGGCGATGAGCCCGTCGAGGCCGGCCCCCTCGAACTGCTCGAACCATTGCCGGGCCAGGTCGACGTCGCGGGTCGCCGGGGTGACGTGGATCGGCGGCTGTCGCCTCGGCCAGCGCCTGCTCGAGCCGGCGGCGGCGGTCCTCGAGCGGGGACTGGGTGAGGTCCTCGTCGCCCAGGGCGAGCAGGTCGAACGCGACGAAGCTGGCCGGCGTCTGCTTCGCGAGCATCCTCACCCGGGACTCGGCCGGGTGGATCCGTTGCTGCAGCGCCTCGAAGTCGAGCCGGTTGCCGTCCAGGTCGGCGACGATGATCTCCCCGTCGATCACCGCGCGGTTCGGGAAGTTCGCCAGCACCGCGTCGACCACCTCGGGGAAGTAGCGGGTCATCGGCTTCTCGTTGCGGCTGCCGATCTCCACCTCGTCGCCGTCGCGGAAGATGATGGACCGGAACCCGTCCCACTTCGGCTCGTAGAGCTGGCCGGGCGGAATGTCGGCGACCGGCTTGGCCAGCATCGGTGCGACCGGTGGCATCACGGGCAGGTCCATCCACCCATCCTGCCCGGCCGATCGGCGGCCCGCACCGCCGGGGCGCCACCTCGACCGGACACGGCCCGACCCCCGACCAACACCTCAACTCGATGTTGATCATGGGAAAGTCGTACGAGGTTTCCCGGTGTGTTGCGCGACACGCCGATGAATCGCGTACAGGTATCCCATGATCAACACGGCGGTGGCAGCAGCAGACCGCGAGGGTCTGTCCCCGCGAGCCGCACGCACCATGGCGAGCTACTGCTCGATGCGGTTGCCTTGTTCGTCCCAGTGCTCGGCGACCTTCTTGCTCGGTTGCACCCGGGGCGGTTCTCCCGGCATTTTCGGGTAGTCGGGGGGGAAGTTCAGCTCCCCACCGGGCAGCGTCTCCCAGAGCCGCAGCAGCGGTTCGAGCGGATGGGCGACCTCGTCCATCTCGGCCCAGGGATCGCCGTCGGCGAGGTAGTCCGGGACCGTGGTCAGGTTGAACTCGCGGGGGTCGGTCACCTCGGCCAGCTGCTCCCAGGTCATCGGCGTGCTGACCGGCGCTCCCGGCCGCGCCCGCAGGCTCCAGGCGCTGGCGATCGTCCGGTCCCGGTTGTTCTGGTTGAAGTCGATGAAGATCCGCTCGCCGCGCTCCTCCTTCCACCAGTTCGTCGTGACGCCCTCGTCGCGCCGCTCGAGCTCCCGACCGAACCCGATGGCGGCGTGCCGGACGTCCTCGAACGTGTGGGTCGGCTCGATGCGCAGATAGATGTGGATGCCCCGGTTGCCGCTGGTCTTGGGAAACCCCCGAAGACCCAGCTCGACCAGCAGTTCGCGGGCGACGTCGGCGACCCGCTGCGCGTCGGCGAAGGTCGTCCCGGGCTGCGGGTCCAGGTCGAGCCGCAGCTCGTCCGGGTGGTCCACGTCGGGACGCCGCACCGGCCACGGGTGGAAGGTCAGCGCCCCCATCTGCGCGGCCCAGACCAGATCGGCGGGCTCGGTCGGGCAGAGCTCGTCGGCCGTGCGACCGCTGGGGAACGTGACCTGCACGGTCTCGACGTAGTCGGGCGCACCCTTGGGCAGCCGCTTCTGATAGAAGCCGTCGGCGTCGCGATCCTGGGTGCCGACGGCCAGCCGCATCCCCTCACGCCAGCCGTCCGGCCAGCGCTCCATCGCCGTCGGTCGCTCGCCGATCGCCCGCACCAGCGCGTCGCCCACGCCGGCGAAGTACTCGCACACCTGCAGCTTGGTGATGGCCGGAGTCCGGTCGGTGGCCTGGTAGATGACCCGGTCGGGGCTGGACACCCGAACGTCGCGCTCGCCCACCCTGACTTGTGCTGCCGCAGTCTTGGCCACCGTCCTACGGTAGTTGGCCAGTCCGATCGCGGCCCGGTCGAGCGCCGTCCGGCGAATCGCGGCGATCGGCCCGGCCGCGCTACTACCTGCGTCACGTCGACCAGAAGGTCGTCGGCGTGATCAAGGCCGAACCGGAGAGCACTTCCTTGTCCGGCGTCGAGTGGCAAAGGGCGAAGGACGCCCCGGGGCTGCCTGTCGACGTGACGCTCCCGGCGCTCACCAGGGAGGGCGCGATATCGCTGGCCCGTCCGCGCGTTCCCGCTGGGACACGTTTCCGTTGAAACGTCACCCCAGTCAGCCCGGTGTGCTCGGCGCAATCTATCCGAGGGATCTCAGCCCTGGTTCGGCGGCGGCGGGTAGCCGCCGTAGCCCGGCGGCGGACCGCCCTGCTGGCCGGGCTGCGGCGGGTACTGCTGGTAGCCGGGCGGCGGACCCTGCTGCGGTGGCCCCTGGAATCCGCCGGACGGCGGACCGGTCGGCGGCAGCGAGGGCCGAGGCTGCGGCTGCGGCTCACTCTGGTGCCGCGGCGGCAGCTGCACGGCCTGCTGCCGCGCGGCGACCTCGGCCTTGTTCGCGGCGAGTCGGGCCGCGTCCTTCTCCTCGATGGACAGGGAGGCCTCCGCCTCGGCCTGCCGGACCGCGGCCGCCACCTCGTCGGCTGTGGTGCCGCCGAACCAATCCTGGACATCCTCGTCGATCTCGCCCGGCTTGCTGACCGGTACATCCGTCTCACTCGGCTCGTAGCGGAAGACCCCGTCGTCGCCCTTGGTGCCGAGCATCCGGGCGAAGCCCTCCAGCGACTTGCTGAAGTCGGACGGGATCATCCACACCTTGTTGGAGTCACCCTGGGCCATCTGCGGGAGCGTCTGCAGGTACTGGTAGGCCAGGAGCTCCGGGGTCGGCTTGCCGGCCTTCACCGCGGCGAAGACCTTCTCGATGGCCTTGGCCTGGCCCTGCGCCTGCAGGTAGCGGGCCGCCCGCTCACCCTGGGCCCGCAGGATGCGGGACTGCCGCTCACCCTCGGCAGCCAGGATGGACGCCTGCTTGTTGCCCTCGGCGGAGAGCACCGCGGCCTGCTTGTTGCCCTCGGCGGTCTTGATCGCCGACTCACGCTGGCCCTCGGCGGTGAGGATCATGGCGCGCTTGTCCCGGTCCGCGCGCATCTGCTTCTCCATCGAGTCCTGGATCGACGGCGGCGGGTCGATGGCCTTGAGCTCCACCCGGGCGACCCGGATGCCCCACTTGCCGGTGGCCTCGTCCAGCACCCCGCGGAGCTGGCCGTTGATGGCGTCGCGGCTGGTCAGTGTCTGCTCGAGGTTCATCCCACCGACGACGTTGCGCAGCGTGGTGGTGGTCAGCTGCTCGACCGCGACGATGTAGTTGGCGATCTCGTAGACCGCAGCGCGCGGGTCGGTGACCTGGAAGTAGACGACGGTGTCGATGGACACCGTCAGGTTGTCCTCGGTGATCACCGGTTGCGGCGGGAACGACACCACCTGCTCGCGCAGGTCGATCCGCGCCCGGATCCGGTCCAGGAACGGTGCCAGCCAGACCAGCCCGGCCATGTTGGTCTTGTGGTAGCGACCGAGCCGTTCCACCACCGCCGCCTGGGCCTGCGGGATGACCTTCACCGACCGCACGATCATGATCACGACCAGGACGACGACGATGATGCCGACAATCAAACCGATGTTCACGCGCGGACCTTCCGGTCGGTGGGGTCAGTCAGTCTTCCCTCTGCTGTGAACCTTACGCAGTGCGCCACGTCGGCGTCGGGCATCCGCGGGAGACTCACGGACCCCAGATCACCACGGCGGTCGCGCCACGCACCTCGACCACGGTCACCGGAGTGCCGGGCGGCAGCGGCCGGTGGCCGTCGACCCCGATCGCCGACCACACCTCGCCGCCGATCTTGACCTGGCCGCCGTTCGCCGTCCACGGTGGAGATCACCAGCGCCTTCGAGCCGATCACCGCGTCCATCCCGGTCTTGATCGGGCTCGGGGCGAGGTACTTGCGCTTGAGCGCCGGCCGCAGGCCGACGACCAGACCCACGGACACCAGAGCGAAGACGATCAGCTGGAGCCACCACAGGCCGGGCGCGATCAGCGCGACGATCCCGCCGGCCAACGCGCCGCCGGCGAGCATCAGCAGCACGAACTCGCCACCCGAGGAGTTCCGCACCGGCCAGCAGGGCCGCACCGACGAACCACACCCAGGGCATGCGGCCATCCTGCCAGAGGGCCGGTCGCGGCAAGCCGCCGTCACCGCGCCCCGGCACGGTTTGTGATCAGGCTGAGACGTTCCGACCTGGGCCCGTCGGCCGGTAGGCAGCACGGACGGACCCGGCCCGCTCAGCCGTCGGCCTGCGCGACGAAGTCGATGAGCCGTTCCACCGCGGTGATCAACGGGGTTTCCAGATCTCGGTGGGTGCGCACCGCACCGTTGATCCGGCCCCACATGGCGGCAGGGTCGGGAACGCCGAGGGCCGCACAGACACCGGTCTTCCAGTCGGTGCCGCGCGGCACCGACGGCCACGCCCGGATGCCCACGACGGAGGGCCGGATCGCCTGCCAGATGTCGACGTACGGGTGGCCGGTGACCAGCAGGTGCCCGCCGGCGCCGGCCTCCGCGGCGTCCGCGATACGGGACTCCTTGGAGTTCGGTACCAGGTGGTCGGCCAGCACGCCGACGCGGCGACCGGGCCCGGGGCCGAAGGCGGCCAGCGCGGTGGGCAGGTTGTCCAGCCCATCGAGCGGCTCGACGACGATCCCCTCGACGCGCAGGTCGTGGCCCCACACCCGTTCGATCAAGGTGGCGTCGTGGATGCCCTCCACCCAGATCCGGGCCGCCCGGGCGGTGCGGGCCCGGTGGTTCGGCACCACCACCGGACCCGGACGCCGACAGCCGCGGGCCGGTCGGACCCGGCCGCCGCCGGGCGTACCAGGGTGACCTGGCGACCCTCCACCAGGAACGCGCCGACGGTCAGCGGGAAGGTTCGGCGGTTCCCGTGCCGGTCCTCCAGGGTCACCGCGGAGGACGTGCAGGCCACCACCGCGCCGCAGAAGCCCGGACAGCGGGTCCTCGGCGACGACGTCGCGGTCGGCCGCCAGTTCCGGGATCACCCGCGGCCGTCCCCGGCCGGCCAGCACGTCGGAGCCGTACCGGTCCTGCACACGTCCTCCAACCCATCGAGACGACCATTCACGCCCGGTGAAGGCTACGGCGCGACGGGCGTCAGGTGTCGTAGCGTGGCGCCCATGTCGTCTGCGACCGACCCGGCCCGCGAGGTCCCGCGCGCCCCGACGTCGTCGGTGCACGCGGCCACCACGCTCGCACTGTGGGCGGCGGCGTGGCAGGGCGGAGCCCCGTCCGACGACGTCCTCGGCGCCTTGGAGGCAACCGGGTTCCGGGCCGGCGCCCGGGCGCTGTCCGACGAGGCCGCGGCCGCTACCGGACTGCCCGGTCCCGGATCGGGGTCGTCGGGGTCGGCGACGCTGCTGCCGCTGCTGCGCGGCGGCGGTATCCCCGAGTTGCTGCTGCCCGCCGCCGGCGACCTGCGTGGGCTGCCGCCGGGCGGACGGCTGACCGTGGCCGCGCTGGACGCCGGCGCGGTCGTGGTGCTGCCGGGGGACGGCATCGGCATCGTCCCGATCCACGGTCAGTGGCGTGCGGATCGGTGTCCCGGGGGCCACCCGGCGCCCGACGTGCGCACCGCCGGCCATGAGCTGGACGATGCGATCCAGGAGGCGACGCGGCGACTGGCTGCCGCGGAACTCGCCCGGGACGCCGGCTCGCCGCGCGACCGGGTGGCGGAGGTCATGCTGGCCGAGCGGGTGTTCACGCCGCCGGGCACACCGGCCAGGGCGTCGGCCCTGCTGGCCAAAGCGATCTCGCTGCACGCCCTGCTGGTGGTAGCCGAGAACCATGACACCGCAGCGGTGAACAGCTTCGAACTTGCTGTGGTCGACGACGCGCTACGCCCGCTGGCCCGGGCCGTCCGGGACGGCCGCCGGGCCGCGGTCGCCGATGCCTGCGCCGCCTTGGCCGCCCGCGCCCGGGTCTGAAGCTCGGGCCCGACCCCGGAGACACGAAAGCGGCCGCAACCTCTCGGGTTGCGGCCGCTCTCGTCTCATGTCCGGTCTCCGCAGACCGGGACCACGCTCCGCGCGGACGTTGATTCGGCATCCGACGGATCATGCCGGGTCAGTCCGGGGTGACGGCGTCCTTGACCTTGTCGGCAGCCTGCTTGAGGTTGGCCTTGACCTGGTCGCCCTTGCCCTGGTTCTCGAGCTCGTCGTCGCCGGTGAGCTGGCCGACGCCTTCCTTGATCTTGCCGCCGACCTCTTCGCCCTTGTGGTCAGCCTTGTCGCCAACAGCCATGGTCAACACCTTCCCTCGGTTCTTGTTCCTACACACCGAAAGTGCCCGGCCGGTCGACGGGCAAACATGCTGCTGCCCATGTCACCCGAACGGGCGATGCTCACCGGCGAGTGACTCCGCCGGGCCAGCCAGCGGAGTCAGGCCCGGGCAGCGATCTCCGCGGTCCCGAAGCCGAGGGCGTGGAAGCCGCCGTCGACCATCACCATCGACCCGCTGGTGGCCGGGAACCAGTCCGACAGCAGCGCACAGGCCGCCTTGGCCACCGGGGTCGGGTCGGTGGTGTCCCATCCCAACGGGGCCCGCTTGGTCCACCCGCTCTCCAGGTCGCCGAAGCCCGGGATGGACCGTGCCGCCATCGTCTTCACCGGGCCCGGCCGCGACCAGATTGACCCTGATGCCCTTGGGTCCGAGTTCGCGGGCGAGATAGCGGGTGACCGACTCGAGCGCCGCCTTCGCCACCCCCATCCAGTCGTAGGCGGGCCAGGCCTGTCGGGCGTCGAAGTCCAGCCCGACGATCGAGCCGCCGCGACCCATCAGCGGCAGGCAGGCCACTGCGAGCGACTTGAGCGAGTAGGCCGAGGTGTGCACCGTGGTGGCGACGTCCTCCCACGGGCAGGCCAGGAAGTCGCCGCCGAGCGCGGTGGCCGGCGCGAAGCCGATCGAGTGCAGCACACCGTCCAACGACGGGACGTGCGCGGAGACCCGGTCGGCCAGCGAGTTGAGCTGCGACTGGTCGGTGACGTCCAACTCGACCACCGGCGCCGGCTCCGGCAGCCGCTGGGCGATGCGCTCCACCAGGCTGCAGCCGTCCGTATCCGGTGAGCACCACCGTGGCGCCCTGCTGCTGGGCGAGCCGGGCGGTGTGGAATGCCATCGACGCCTCGGTGATCACCCCGGTGATCAGCAGCTTCTTGCCGGCCAGCACGCCGGAACCGAGCTCGGAGCCCATCTGTCGCCTCTATTCGTGTCGGAAGTGGTTGATTGCCGCCCATGCACGTTCACCTGCGGGTTTCGGTGCAAGTGCCGGTGCGGAGTGCCGATCCGGTGCAGTGTTCAGTGCCCCATGCCCAGCCCGCCGTCCACCGGCACGACCGCGCCGGTGATGTAGCCCGCGGCGTCGGAGACCAGAAACGCCACCGCCGCGGCCACCTCCGCCGGATCGGCGTACCGGCCCGCGGGGATCTGCCGCGAGGATCTCGTCGCGCCGGGCGTCCGAGAGCGCCCTGGTCATGTCGGTGTCCACGAAACCAGGAGCGATCACGTTGGCGGTGATGTTGCGCGACCCCAGTTCCCGGGCGATGGACCGGGCCAGGCCGACCAGGCCGGCCTTGGACGCGGCGTAGTTGACCTGGCCGGCGCCGCCGGACAGACCGACCACCGAGGAGATGAAGATCATCCGACCCCAGCGCTTGCGGAGCATGCCGGTCGCCGCCCGTTTCGCGACCCGGTACGCCCCGGTCAGATTGGCGTCCACCACGCCGGTGAACGTCGATTCGCCCATCCGCAGGAGCAGCGTGTCGTCGGTGATGCCGGCGTTGGACACCAGCACCTCGACCGGACCCTGAGCGGCCTCGACCTGCTTGAAGGCGGCGTCCACCGACGCCACGTCGGTGACGTCGCACGGCACTGCGGTGAGCCCGTCGGGCGCGTCCCCGCTCCGGCTGGTGACCGTGACGAGGTGACCGGCGTCGGTCAGCGCCGTGGCGATCGCCAGGCCGATCCCCCGGTTCCCGCCGGTGACCAGCACCGATCGCGCGACGAACTCCCCTGTCACCATGGACCTCCCTGGGCCGCCGACGTCGGCGGGTCGGAGATCACCCTAACGATCGCCCACGACCCCGGCCCGGCCGACACGGCCGACGTCCGGTCCGGGGGCGCCCTCCGCGATCACCGGCCCGGCGTCAAGGAATCCGTTGCCCGATCAGCAGGGCCCCCAGCGCGCCGAGGATGAGGGCGATGGTGCCGGCAATCAGCCAGGGTTTGGAGACGTCCTTGTCCTTGAGCTCGTAGCCGATCTGCTCGCCGAGCTGCGAGTACACCGACTTGAGCTCTTCGGAGCTGGCAGCGGTGTGGAAATCTCCGCCGGAGATCTGCGCGATCTGTTGCATGGCCTCGGTGTCCAGCGGCACCGGAATCTGCGTCCCGTCCAGGTTGATCGAGCCGTGAGTGGTACCGAACGCGATGACCGAGATCGGCACCTTGGCATCGGCGGCCTGTTTGGCGGCGTCGGTCTCGTCCCGGCCGACGGTGCGTTTGCCGTCGGTCATCAACACGATCCGCGCCGGAGCCGGACCGTCCGCGCCGCTGATGGTCTTCTGGAATGTCTGGATGGCCTGCAGCGAGGAGATGATGCCCTCACCGGTGGCGGTCCGTTCGTCCAGCTTCAGGTCGGCGATCGCCTGCCGGGCCGGGGCCCGGTCGGTGGTCGGCGAGACGAGGACGGTGGCGATCCCGGCGAAGGACACGATCCCCAGGTTCACCCCTGGCGTCAGGTCGTTGACGAACTGGGTGGCCGCTTCCTGCGCGGCTGCCAGCCGGTTGGGGGCGACGTCGGTGGCCTCCATCGACAGCGACACGTCGATCGCGAGCATCACGGTGGCCCGGTTGCGCGGGACCTTCGCCTCGGCGGTCGGCCCGGCCAGCGCCACCACCAACAGCATCAGCCCGACCAGCACGACCACCGTCGGTAGGTGGCGCAGCGCGCTGGGGCGGCGCGGCGCGACCTTGTCCAGCATGTCGAAGTTCGCGAACCGCAGCGTGTGCTTTCGGCGCCGGAGCTGCGCCAGGGCGTAGCCGACGGCGAGGGCGAGGACGACAGCGATCAGGGCGAACCAGCCGGGCGTGGAGAACTTCACCAGGCCTCCCCCGCGTGTGCCGGCCGGCGAGGCGCCCGTCCAGCCACGCTTACGGGTCAGCACGAAACGCAGCACGTCGGCAATCCAGTCCCGGTCGGTGCGCAGGCTCAGCTGCGCCGCGCCGGCCCGGCGGATCGTCGCGGCCACCTGCTGGCGGTGATCGGCGGCGGCCGTGGCGAACGAGGAACGCAGCGCCGAGGTGGTCTGGACTTCCTTGGTGCGGCCGGTTTCCGGGTCGACCAGGGTGACCAGCCCGACGTCCGGCAGCTCCAGATCGCGTGGATCGAGCACTTCGATCGCCAGCAGGTCGTGCCGAGCGGACAGCGCCCGCAGCGACCGTTCCCAGGTGATCTCGCCGAGAAAGTCGGAGATGACGACGGCAAGTCCACGGCGCCTCGGCGGCCGGCGGAGCTGCTCGAGCGCGGCGGCCAGGTCCCCCCGGTCGCTCCCCGGGCTCGGTTCGGCCCGTGGGGTGGAGGCGAGCTCCCGCAGCAGGTGCTGCAGGTAGGGCTGCCCACCGCGGGCCGGGATGCGGGTCAGGCCGGAGCCGGTCGAGATCACCGCACCGATGCGGTTGCCGCCCCCGCGACTCAGGTAGCCGACCGCCGCGGCGGCCGCGACCACCAGGTCGCGCTTCTCGCAGCCGGTGGTGCCGAAGTCCAGCGACGCCGAGAGGTCGGCGACGATCCAGGTCTCCAGCTCGCGGTCGGCCACCGTCTGCCTGATGTGCGGTTCGGTGGTCCGGGCGGTGACGGACCAGTCCATCCGACGTACGTCGTCGCCGGGGTAGTACGGCCGGGCGTCGCCCGGCTCGGTGCCGGGTCCGGGCACCAGGCCGAGGTGGTTGCCCTGCAGCAGGCCGTCCAGCCGACGCCGCACGGTCAGTTCCAGGGTGGTCAGCGCCGCGTTCAGTCGCGTCGGGTCGGCGGTCGACGGCAACCCGGCGTGTGGCAGCCCACTGTGCTGCGCTCCGGCGGCGTCGACCGCGGCCCTCCAGGGGATCGACAGGCATCAGCCCGCGCCATGCGTATAGGGCGTGACCTGCGGCAACGGCACCGACTGCAGCAGACGACCGAGGATGACCTCGATCGGCACGCCGTCGGCGAGGGCGTCGTAGGACAGCACCAGGCGGTGCCGCAGGACATCGGGAGCGACGTCGATGACGTCCTGCGGGATGACGAAGTCGCGCCCGCGGACCAGGGCCAGGGCCCTGGCTGCGGCGATGATGCCCAGGCTCGCCCGCGGCGAGGCACCGTAGGACAACCAGTTGGCCACGTCGGCCAGGCCGTGCTCGGCCGGGGTGCGGGAGGCGTAGACCAGCCGCACCACGTAGTCGACGAGCGCGTGGTGGACGAACACCTGCGCGGCGACCTGCTGCAGCCGGGCGAGTTCGGTGACCTGCAGCACCTGCTGCGCGACCGGCGGGGTGACGCCCATCCGGTAGACGATCTCCCGCTCCTCCTCCGGCTCCGGGTAGCCGACGAGCAGCTTGAACAGGAACCGGTCGCGCTGGGCCTCCGGGAGCGGGTAGACGCCCTCGTTCTCGATCGGGTTCTGGGTGGCCATCACCAGGAACGGGTCGGGCATCGGGTAGGTCTTGCCGCCGATGGAGACGTGCCGCTCGGCCATCACCTCGAGCAGCGCCGACTGGACCTTGGCCGGCGCCCGGTTGATCTCGTCGGCGAGCACGAAGTTGGCCACCACCGGGCCGAGCTCGGTGTCGAACTCCTCCCGGCCGGCCCGGTAGATCCGGGTGCCGAGCAGGTCGGACGGCACCAGGTCCGGGGTGAACTGGATGCGCGAGAACGTGCCGCCGACGACCCGGGAGAAGGTCTCGACGGCCAGGGTCTTGGCCACCCCGGGGACACCCTCGATGAGCAGATGACCCTTGGCCAGCAGCCCGACGAGCATCCGCTCGACCAGCCGGTCCTGCCCGACGATCACCCGCTTGACCTCGAAGACCGTGCGTTCCAGCAGGCCGGCGTCCCGGGCCGGACCGGCCGGTGGACCGGCGTACGGCTGGTGCGGCGTACCGGTCGGCCGGCCGTTGCCCGTCGGGCCGGTGCCGGCGGACCGGGGGTGACCAGGCCCCGCCGCATCGGGACCCGTATTGACCGGTCCGGATCGGCCCGTCGCGTCTGCCGTCACCGGCTCCTCCTCGTGCGTGTGATCGTGCTGTTGCATGACACCACCCCATCATGGGTGACGCCTGAGAACGACGTGGCCGCTTCGGCAGACCGAACGCCGGCGAGCGCGCCGCACTCACCCCTGGGGTCACCGGCTGGGCGTCAGGTCGGCTCCGCGACGGCGGCGGCTCGGTGAATCCGAGACGCCGGTACTGCTCCGGGGTGTCGACGTCGGCCGCCTCCGCACCCAGCGCCGGTACCTCTATCGTCGACCAGCGGATCGAGCAAGGCCCGGACCGGCCGCCCGATCCAGTGCGCCGCCCCGCACCGCAGCCAGCAGCGGGCCGAGACGGAACACGCCCACCAGGTACTGGCGTCGGCCGGCGGCGTCGATCAGGACGACGCCGGCCGGACCCGGACCGTCCGCGAGGTCGCCGGAGCCCAGTGCGGCGACCAGTCGCTGCACGGTCTCCGGGGTGATGCCGGGCAGGTCGGCTGCCAGCACCGCCACCGTCGCCCGGTCCATCGAGGTGCGTGCCGTCGACAGCTGCTCGACGACCGCCGGCAGGCCGGCCGCCACCGCCGCGGCCGGGCCGGAGCCGGGCGGGTCCTCCGTCACCTGCCGCACGGCGTCGGGCAGGTCGCGCACCGGGCCGACCACGACCACCACCGCATCCGGGACGGCGTCGAGCGCACGGTGCAGAAGGCTGCCGGCCACCCAGCACGAGCGCCGGGCTTGTCCACCCCGCCCAACCGGCGACCACGCCCCCCGGCCAGGATCACCGCTGCGTCGACCACGACCCCATGGTGCGCTCCGGACCTACGGCCGCCGGTGTCAGGTCCCGGGCCGGGTGGCTCCGATGAATCCGCCGCGGTAGAAGGTAGTGATCCGGACGACCGACCCGGACTCCGGCGCTTCGACGATCTGGTTGTTGCCCATGTAGATCGCGACGTGGTGGATGGTGCTGGGGTCGGACGTGTTGTTGGCGTAGAACACCAGGTCGCCCGGCTGCAGCTGGTCGACGGGCACGTGCTGACCGCTGAAGTACTCGTACCCCGAGTAGTGCGGCAGGCTGACCCCGACCTGGGCCCAGGCGTAGAGCGCCAGGCCCGAGCAGTCGAAGCCCACCTTCATGTAGTCGCCGTAGGCATCGGCCACCCCGCCGTCGCGAATACCCAGCGTCGGACCGTTGCCGTCGCCGCCGCCCCAGGCATAGGTGGTGCCGAGCCAGGCCAGCGCGGCATTGACCACCCGGGCACCCCTCGAGCCGTCGGACGGAATGCTCACGGATCCACCGCTGCCCGATCCGCCGCTGGACGCAGTGGTGGCGGAGCCGCCGTCGCACGCGATGCCGTTGCCGTTCGGGTCGAGCGCCTTGCGGTAGCCCGGCTCACCCTTCTTCATCGGGGCGACGCCGGCCGCGCGGGCTGCATCGCAATTCTGGTAGTAGGCGCCGCTGCCGGTGCCCTTGCCCCGGATCGCGTCGACGGCCTTTTGAGCCGAGGCCGACTCTTCCTTGGCCGCTTTGGCTTTCCGCGCCGCTTCGGTGGCCGCGGCGTTCTCCCGAGCCGATTTCGCGGCCGCGGCCTCCCTGGCCTTCTCGTCCCTGATCTTGTCCTGCCGGACGCGCTCCGCCGCTGCGGCGGCGGCCGCCTTCGACTTCGCGGCGGCCGCGGCGGCGGTCTTGCGCCGCTGCTCGGCCGCGGCGGCGGCCTTGGCCGCGGCCGCCTTGGCCACCTTCTCCTTCGCGGCCCTCGCGGCCGCCGCCTCGGCCGCGGCTTCCTTCGCGGCCCGTTCCTCGGCTGCCTTCTCGGCCGCGGCCTTGGCCGCGGCGACCTGGGCCTGGTGCTCACGCTCGGCCTGTGCGGCCGCAGCCTTCGCAGCGGCGGCCGCGGCGGCCTGTCGCGCCGCTTCCGCCTGGCGCGCCCGCTCCTCGGCCTCCTTGCGCAGGCGCTCCTCTTCGGCCTTCTTCTCGGCCAGCCACTGCACGTACTGGTCGCGCTGCGCCTGCAGCGACGAGACGTTGTTCAGAGCTGTCTGGTAGGCGTCCTGCTGGTGACCCAGTTGGG
Organism: uncultured Actinomycetota bacterium; assembly: GCA_963706185.1. Taxonomy (GTDB): domain Bacteria; phylum Actinomycetota; class Actinomycetes; order Mycobacteriales; family Nakamurellaceae; genus Nakamurella. The sequence continues at coordinate 142,337 of CAVPLZ010000015.1, forward strand.
TCTGCAGCGCTGCCAGTTGCGTCTTGCCGGCGGCGAATGCCTGCTGAGCGGTGACGTCCGCGGTGTCCGCGTCCTTCTTGGCCTGGTCGGCCGCATTCTGCGCCGCGATCGCCTGGTTGAGCGCGACCCGCGCGTCGGAGTCCTTGTTGGCCTTGGTGTTTCGCGCCTCCTGCAGATGCGCGATGACGTCCAGTTGCGAGCCGGAGACCTGGCGGAGCAGTTCGTCCCGCTCGAGGAGATCGGTGGGACTGCCCGAACCGACGAAGGCGGTCATCGACCCCAGCACGGAGCCTTGGCGGAACGAGGCGGCCGCGAACTCGGCGGCCTTGTCCCGGGCCTCGGTGATCTTCGTGCCGGCCGCGAGGGCGTCGGCGTTGGCCCGGTCGGCAGCGGCCGCCGCCTTGACCGCGTCGTCCTGCGCCAGCTGCAGATCGATCTTGGCCTTCATGGCCAGCTCGGCCTTGAGCTCCATGTCCGACTGCAGCCGCTGGATCTGGCCCTCGGTGGTGGTGACCAGCCCGGAGAGCCGGCCGACCTCGGCCGCCGCCGCGTCCGCGTCCGCCTGGCCGGCAGCGATGTCGTCGTCAGACGGATTGTTCGGTTCGGGCGGGAGCGCGCCGGCCGGGTTCGCGGTGCCGATGAGCAGCAGCGCGGCCAGCAGGCCGGCGACCGCGGAACCCACACCGAACCGCGTGCGCACGGTGCGACCAGGTACCTCTGGTGCCACGAATGACTCCTCTCCGCGTCCCGACACGCGGACGGATGGTGAAACCCGGACTTCTGGAACAACCAGTGCTGCAATGTCAATCCGACACGCCAAGGAGCACCATGCCACTTTGGTCCCCTTGTACGCCAGACGTCACCTGCAACACTCCCTCCCCACACCGGACAATTCGGGCGGCACATTCGCCCCAAGCGTCACGGCGACCCCAGCTTTCACAACGAGGAGTGACGAAGGGCGGACGGTGGCGGCGGTAAGGCTGTCAGCGATGCCGCCGAACGGGTGATGAGGCGGGAAGGTTGCTCATCGACACGGCGCCATTCGAGTGAATCCCGCAGCAATGTGCGGCGCGGGTCGAGGTGCGCCCCGAACCGCAACCAGCACACTGGCGGTCGTGTCCGGCATCAGCGCTCATCCCGCCGCCGCCCGTCCCCGCGCTGCTCGCCCCGGCGTCGGGTGGCTCGTGCCCGCCCTCGGACTGGGGATCACCGGAGTGGTGCTGGTCGTCGTGGGCACGTTCCTGCCTTGGGCGTCGTCCGGCGGACGGTCCTACCGCAGCTACGCGGTGGCCGGGCTGGTCGACCGCCTGCAGTTGGTGAAGAACGGCCTGGTCGAGGCCCTGCTGGCGATCTGGCCCTTCGTCGGCCCGTTGTGCCTCGTTCCGATCGTGCTCGCGGCGTTGCGTCGCCGGCGAGCGGCGGGAACGGCCGCGATCGTCATCGGTCTCGTGGTGGCGACCGGCGCTGCCGTCGTGCTGGAATACGCCGGGTCCCTGCACGTGCCGGGGGTGGCCGTGGTCGGCACCGGACCGTGGGCGGTCATCGCCGGCGGGCTGACTATTGCTGCAGGCGGCGTGCTCGCCCTGGCCGTCAGGCCCGACCCGGCGTGAGTCCGACCGGCCACGGTGCGCAGGTCCTGGCCGGCCGACCCTTCCGGTCACCCCCGGTGTGAAAACCCGCACAAACGGCGTCCGGAAATTCGTGTACGGATGGAACCGACGGCGTCTCTTCTCGGTCACACTGGAAGTCGGGGAGGTTCCCGGCGACCGGAGAACCACGAGGTCGTTGGCGGCGCGAGCCGGCGACGGGCGCCGGCGCAGGCCGCCGGATCGAAGAGATGGGAATCGCATGAGCGAGCCGTACGGTCCGGGCGGGCAGCCCCAGAACGAGCAGGCGCAGAACCCGCCGCAACCGGCCGGGTGGCAGCCGGCGCCGCAACCCGCGGGCTGGGCGCCGCAGCGCAACCAGGGCCCGACCGGCTGGCAGCCGGCCGCGCCGCAGCCGGGTCCGACCGGCTGGCAGCCGGCAGCGCCGCAGCCGGGCGCCGGACAATGGCAGCAGCCGACGTCGACGGGCCGGCCCACCGGCTACCCCACCACGCAGCAGACCGGGTGGCAGCCGGCGTTCGATGCGCCCACCGGATGGCAGCCCGGCACCCAGACCGGTCCGCCCGCCCCCGAGGGCAGGAAGAGCCGCACCCCGCTGATCCTGACGGTGGTCGCGGTCGTCGTCGCGCTGCTGGCCGGCGCGGGCATCTACTTCTTCGCCGTCCGGGACACCACGTCCACGGCGCAGGGCCAGACCACTCCCGAGGCCGCCGCCAGTTCACTGCTCAACTCCCTGCACGGCCAAGGACGCCGTCGGCGTGGCGGCCCAGCTCGACCCGGCCGAAGCGGCGCTGTTCTCCGACATGAGCGGCGACGTCCTCACCGAACTCAAGCGGCTCGGCATCATCTCCGCCGATGCCGACCCGCAGGCCCTCACCGGCTCCGCGATCACCACCAAGGACCTGACCTTCGACAGCACGGCCGAGGAGAAGATCAACGACCGGGTCACCGTGGTCAAGCTGACCGGCGGCACCGTCACCATCGCCTTCGACGCCACCAAGCTGCCGCTGACCGACAAGGTCAAGGGCGCTGTCCCGGGGTTCGACCAGAAGGTCACCAGCCAGAACAAGACCATCGACATCGCAGCCGAGGTGGCCAAGAACGGTGGTAAGCCGTTCCGGATCGCCACCGTCAAGCGTGCGCGACACCTGGTACCCGAGCTTGTTCTACACGGTGGCCGACAACGCCTACCAGGAGGCCAAGGCCAAGGATCCGTCGCTGTCGTCGCCGGCCGACACCGGCTCCATCACACCGATCGGCGGTGACTCCCCCGAGGCCGCCGTCAACGGGCTGATCGACAAGGCGCTGGCCGGTGACATGGAAGGCGTCATCGGGATGCTGCCGCCGGACGAGATGAGCGTGCTCTACGACTACGGCCGCAGCCTGATCGAGCCGGCCGTGAAGGACAAGCTGAAGCCGGTCGAGGGCGTCACGCTGTCCGATGTGGCCTGGCAGGTCGACGACATCACGGGCGGCAAGAAGGTCTCCTTGAAGTCGATCACCGTCAGCAAGGACGGCCAGACCGGTGAAGATCGTCCGCGACCCGGCCGCGAACTCGCTCACCATCACCCTGCCCGGCCAGCCCACGGTGGTGCTCAGCCCGGACAACCTGGACACCTTCATCTCCAAGATGGGCATGGGTACCAGCAAGCTCGACCCGCAGCTGATCGACATCATCAAGCGCGAGTTCGTGCAGGTGACCGGCCTCGGCTTCACCACCGTCCAGGTGGACGGCAAGTGGTACGTCTCGCCGCTGCGCACGTACTCGGGCGTCCTGGTGTCGCTGCTCAAGGGCCTGGAGCCCGGCGACATCGACTACTTCATCTCGCTGGCCAACAAGTGAGCTGACCAGATTCCCGACGGAGGGGAGGACACGCCGCACGGCGTGCCCTCCCCTCCGTCGTATCGGCCCTCCGTCGTCGTCCAGCGGCGTGCCCCCGCGTTGCCGGTCTTACAGGACAAGCGTACTGTTAGCCGCAACGCTGCCGCGTCCCACCGATACCGCCCTGCCGGGCGACACGACTTCAGGGAGTCCGCCGTGCCCGCTGCCAGCCAGGACAGCTTCTCCGCCCGCGACCAACTCACTGTCGGCGGCACCGACTACGAGATCTTCCGGATCACCGGCCGACCGGGTCTGGAGAACGCCGACCGACTGCCGTTCTCCCTCAAGGTGCTGCTGGAGAACCTGCTCCGCACCGAGGACGGCGCCAACGTCACCGCCGATCAGATCCGCTCGCTGGCCAACTGGAACCCGGAGGCCGAACCCGACACCGAGATCCAGTTCACCCCGGCCCGGGTGATCATGCAGGACTTCACCGGCGTGCCCTGCGTCGTCGACCTGGCCACCATGCGTGAGGCCATGGCCGACCTCGGCGGCGACCCGGACAAGATCAACCCGCTGGCCCCGGCCGAGATGGTCATCGACCACTCGGTGATCGCCGATGTCTTCGGCCGGGCCGACGCCTTCGAGCGCAACGTCGAGCTGGAGTACGAGCGCAACCGCGAGCGCTACCAGTTCCTGCGCTGGGGCCAGACCGCCTTCGACGAGTTCAAGGTCGTTCCGCCGGGCACCGGGATCGTCCACCAGGTGAACATCGAGTATCTCGCCCGGGTGGTCATGGTCCGCGACGGCCGGGCCTACCCGGACACTCTGGTCGGCACCGACTCGCACACCACGATGGTCAACGGACTCGGGGTGCTGGGCTGGGGCGTCGGCGGCATCGAGGCCGAGGCAGCCATGCTGGGCCAGCCGGTGTCGATGTTGATTCCGCGGGTGGTCGGGTTCAAGCTGACCGGCTCCCTGCCGGACGGCACCACCGCCACCGACCTGGTGCTGACCATCACCGAGATGCTGCGGGCTCACAAGGTTGTCGGCAAGTTCGTCGAGTTCTACGGCGAGGGCGTCGCGGCCGTGCCACTGGCCAATCGCGCGACCATCGGCAACATGAGCCCCGAGTTCGGTTCCACCGCAGCGATGTTCCCGATCGACGAGGAGACCATCGACTACCTGCGGCTGACCGGACGGTCGGACGGAAGCCCTGGCCCTGGTCGAGGCGTACGCCAAGGCCCAGGGACTGTGGCACGACCCGGCCCATGAGCCCGTCTTCTCCGAATACCTCGAACTCGACCTGGCCACGGTCGTGCCCTCGATCGCGGGACCCAAGCGTCCGCAGGACCGCGTCATCCTCGCGGACGCGGTACCGGCGTTCCGGAAGGCGTTGCAGGCCTACGTGTCCGACGACGAGCACGGAGGAGGCCGACGAGGCGCTGCTCGAGACCTTCCCGGCCTCGGACCCGGCCTCGACCAATCACGGCCACGCCGACCGCGAGCCTGCTCGAGCCGGCCGGGCCCAGGACCGGGCCAGCAAGCCCACCCGGGTGTCCATGGACGGCCAGGAATTCGAGATCGACCACGGCCACGTCGCCATCGCCGCCATCACCTCGTGCACGAACACCTCCAATCCGCAGGTGATGATCGGCGCGGCGTTGCTGGCCAAGAAGGCCGTGGAGCGCGGTCTGGACCGCAAGCCATGGGTGAAGACCACCCTCGCCCCGGGCAGCCAGGTGGTGATGGACTACTACGAGCGGGCCGGCCTGCTCCCCTACATGGACAAGCTGGGGTTCAATCTCGTCGGATTCGGCTGCACGACCTGCATCGGCAACTCCGGCCCGCTGCCCGACGAGATCTCGGCCGCGGTGAACGAGGCCGACCTGGCGGTGGTCTCGGTGCTGTCCGGCAACCGCAACTTCGAGGGCCGGATCAACCCCGACATCAAGATGAACTACCTGGCCTCGCCACCGCTGGTGGTGGCGTATGCGCTGGCCGGCTCGATGGACATCGACATCACCCGGGATTCGCTTGGCAACGACCAGGACGGCAATCCGGTGTACCTACGCGACATCTGGCCCTCGCCCAAGGAGATCGACGAGGTCATCGGGCAGGCGATCAACCAGGAGATGTTCACCCGCGGCTACGCCGACGTCTTCGCCGGCGACGAGCGGTGGACGTCGCTGGACACCCCGGAGGGCAAGACCTTCGCCTGGGACCCGGAGTCGACCTATGTCCGCAAGCCACCGTACTTCGACGGCATGCCGGCCGAACCCGCGCCGGTGCAGGACATCTCGGGCGCCCGAGTGCTGGCCCAGCTGGGCGACTCGGTGACCACCGACCACATCTCGCCGGCCGGCGCGATCAAGGCCGGCACCCCGGCCGCGCAGTACCTGACCGAACACGGCGTGCAGCGCAAGGACTTCAACTCCTACGGCTCGCGTCGCGGCAACCACGAGGTGATGATCCGCGGCACGTTCGCGAACATTCGGCTGCGCAATCAGTTGCTCGACGGCGTCGAGGGCGGCTACACCCGCAACTTCCTGGCCGACGGGGAGCAGGCGTTCATCTACGACGCCTCGGTTGCCTACCAGCAGGCCGGCATTCCGCTGGTCGTGTTGGCCGGGGCCGAGTACGGCTCCGGATCGTCCCGGGACTGGGCCGCCAAGGGCACCGCGTTGCTCGGGGTCAAGGCCGTCATCGCGGTGTCCTACGAGCGGATCCACCGGTCGAACCTGATCGGCATGGGCGTCATCCCGCTGCAGTTCGCGACCGGCGACACCGCTGAGTCGCTCGGCCTGGACGGCACCGAGACGTTCGACATCAGCGGCATCACCGAGCTCAACTCGGGGACGACCCCGCGCACCGTGCACGTCACGGCCACCAAGGACGGAGGGTCTCCCGTCGAGTTCGACGCGGTGGTGCGCATCGACACCCCGGGCGAGGCCGACTACTACCGCAACGGCGGGATCATGCAGTACGTGCTGCGGAACCTGCTGGCCGGCCAGTCCTAGGCCGGCCGGTCCTTCGTGCCCCGGGTGAGCCAGGACCACCTGGATTCCCGCCGCCGGCAGATCCTGGATGCCGCGCGCACCGCCTTCGCCCGCCACGGGTACGAGGGCGCGACGGTCCGGGTGCTGGAGGAGGAGACCGGGCTCTCCCGGGGTGCGATCTTCCACCACTTCGCCGACAAGGAAGCGCTGTTCATCGCGCTGGCCGCCCAGGACGCCGCCCGGATGGCCGCGACGGTCGCCGAGCACGGCCTGGTCCAGGCGATGCGGGATCTCATCGAGTCACCCGACCCGGGCTGGCTCGGCACCCAGCTCGAGATCTCCCGGCGGCAGCGCACCGATCCGACGTTCCGCGCGGCCTGGGCGCAGCGCACCGCGGAGATCCGGGACGCCACCCGGGACCGTCTGCAGCGTCAGCGTGACGCCGGCATCCTGCGCCCCGACGTCGACGTCGAGGTGCTGGCGTCCTACCTGGAGCTGGTGTTGGAGGGCCTGATGACCCACCTCGCCTCCGGCGGTGACACCACCGGCCTGCCCGCCGTGCTCGACGTCGTGGAGAACTCCGTCCGCCGCCACTGACCCCGACCACCCGGGTGTTGCGAGGCTCAACAGGCAAAACACGGATGGTGGTCGTTTGCCCTGACGTGCACGTCAAGGGTTAACGTCGGGTCCAGGTGCAGATCTCCGAACTCGCCGCGGCCACCGGGACGACCCCGCGCGCCCTGCGGTTCTACGAACAGGCCGGACTGCTCATGGCCGCCCGGGACGATCGCGGCTACCGGGAGTACGACGATGCCGACCTGGCCGTCGTCCGGCAGATCCGCTCGCTGGCCGACATCGGCTTCACCCTCGAGGAGACGCGCCCGTTCGTCGACTGCCTGCGGGCCGGCAACGAATGCGGCGACGTCTGTGCCGACTCGATCGACACCTACCGCCGCAAGCTCGAGGCCCTCGACGCGGCCATCGCCGACCTGCAACGCAGTCGGCGGACCATCGCGGCCGCCCTGGACGCGGTGAGCGCACGACACACCACCACAACGGAGGATATGATCATGGCCGGCATTCGGCCACACCCGACGGAACCGTCGCCGTCACCGACAGCAACCTTCGACGACAGCCGTACTCGGCGCAACCCGCCCGGTCCTGGTCGAGTTCGGCGCCGCCTGGTGCCCGCCCTGCCGGATGATCGCGCCGGTGCTCGTCGGCGCTGGCCGACGGACCGGGCCGACGGACTTCGACGTCGCCGTGCTGGACGCCGACAGCTCCCCCGAGATCCCCGCCCGCTACGGCGTCCTCGGTCTGCCCACGATGATCCTGTTCTCCGGCGGCGCGCCGGTCATGCAGGTCGTCGGCGCGCGGTCGCGGGCCCGGCTCGAGGCGGAGATCGACGCGGCGCTCGCGTCCTGTCGGCTGAGTCCGGCGAAATGTCGCGAGGCCCGGGTCAGCTGTTGATGCCGGTCGACTCGACGCCCTGGACGATGTAGCGCTGCAGGCCGATGAACACCAGCATCATCGGCAGGATCGAGAAGGTCGCCGCGATGAACAGCTCGTGGATGTTGATGGTCTGCGCGGTGAGGAACGTGGACAGCGAGATCTGCACCGTCCAGGACGCCGAGTCCTGGGCGATCACCAGCGGCCAGAGGAACGCGTTCCAGCTGCCGATGAAGGTGATGGTGGAGATCGCCGCGAAGAACGGCAGGCTGTTCGGCACCACGATCCGCCAGAAGGTGCCGAAGTAGTTCAGCCCGTCGATCCGGCCGGCCTCCTCCAGCTCCCGGGGAAAGCGTGGTGAACTGCTGGCGGAACAGGAACGCGGCCAGCGCGCCGAACATCCCGGGGATGATCAGCCCGCGCAGGGTGCTGACCCAGCCCAGCGACGACACCATGACGAAGGTCGGCACGAACGTCACCGCGGACGGGATGAGCAGCGTCGCCAGGATGGTGCCGAAGACCAGATTCGCGTGACGGAAGGGGATCCGGGCCAGATCCGTAGCCGGCCATCGACGCCAGCAGGATGGTGCCCGCCGTCTGCAGCACCGAGACCACGACCGAGTTCCACAGGCTGCGCAGCATCGGCACGGTCGGGTCGTTGAACAACTCCGGGATGTTGCTCCACTGCAGCACCGGCGGGAAGAACGTCCACTGCGGGGAGGTGATGTCCCGGTTGGTCGACAACCCGTTGCGCAGCAGCAGGTAGTACGGGATCAGGAAGATCAGGGCCCCGATCCAGAGCAGCCACCGACCGCAGCACCACACCGGCCTGCTGGCCCGACGACCGGTGGATCCGGTTCGCCCTCGGCACCGTTGTGGGCCGGCTCCCTGGTCGTCGTCATGCGTCGGCGTCCCTGCGGCCGATCCCGAGGATCCGGCCGAGCACCACGGTGATGATCGCGATCAGCACCGCGAGGATCACCGCCCCGGCGCTGCCCAGACCGAAGTCCTGCCCGCGGCCGAGCGCGATGTAGTACAGGTAGACCAGCGGCGGTCTGGCGTAGGGCGGGTAGCCGGCCGGACCGCCGAGCAGGTTGTAGAACTCGTCGAACGCCTGGAAGGCGTTGATCAGCAGCAGCACCACGATGGCCACCGACGCGGCCCGCAGCTGCGGAAAGGTGATGAAGCGGAACGTCTGCCAGCCGGCCTTCGCCCCGTCGACGGCCGCCGCCTCGTAGAGGATCAGCGGAATGCGCTGCAGCGCGGCCAGGAACAGGATCATGTAGAAGCCGACCTGCAGCCACAGCCGCAGGGTCACGATCACCAGCCAGTACCAGGGCGGATGGGTCACCGAGAGCCAGGCCACCGGATCCATGCCGAACAACCGCAGCACCGTGTTGGCCAGGCCGAACCGCACCCCGTTGAAGATCGACAGCTTCCAGATCAGCGACGCCACCACGTAGGAGCAGGCCGTCGGCAGGAAGTAGACCGACCGGAGGAACGACCTTGAACCAGCGGATCCGGTTGACGGCCAGCGCCAACGCCAGCGAGATCGCGTAGGTGGTCGGGCACGATGAAGATCGCGAACACGATGAAGGTGCCCAGGCTCGACAGGAACGCCGGGTCGGTCAGCATCTGCCGGTAGTTGGCCAGGCCGACGAAGTCGGTCGGGGTCACCGTGTTCCGGGCGTCGAAGAAGCTGAGGTAGATGCTCCAGACGATCGGGATGAAGACGAAGATCAGCAGCCCGAGGACGAACGGCCCGACGAACAGCCAGAACCACAGGTTGCGGTTCTGCGGGCCGGCCAGCCGGCGACCCAGCGTCGGGCGCGGGCGGACCGGTGCGGCGGCGGTCGCGGTCGCCGTGCCGGTGTCCACCGCCTGTCCGCCCGGCTACTTCAGGACGCGCTTGAGCTCGGACTCGGTCTTGGCGACGACCGCCGCCAGTTCCTTGGTCGGATCGGCGCCGTCCTTGATGATCCGGCTGACCGCGTCGGACATCGCGGTCGAGCAGGCCGGGGTCCACAACAGCGGGGTCTGCGCGTGGCCGTTGTCCTGCAGGATCTTCACCGCGTCGGCGGCCGCTCCGGACTTCAGCTTGTCGGCCTTGGCCGCGACGCTCGCCCGGGCCGGGACGTGGAAGCCGTAGCTCTGCGCGAAGTCGAGCTGGGCCTCGGTGTTGTCGACCCACAGCCACTGCACGAACGACTTGGCCGCGTCGGGGTTGGCGGACTTGGCGCTGACCGCGGAACCGTAGGCACCGATCGGGACCGACGGCGCGCCCGCGCCGTCCGCGGCGTACTTGGGCCACGGGATGACGCCGAAGTCGTCGCCGAGGTCGGTCTGCAGCTGCGGGAACGTCCACAGGCCGGTCCACTGCATCGCGCAGAGTCCCTGCGAGATCGCCGACGGGTCCGACCAGTCGGTCGGGCGCGCCGAGCAGCAGGGTGCCGCTGGTGAACAGGTCGTGCAGCTTGCCCATCGCGGTGGCGACGATCGGGTCGGCGAAGCCGACCTTGTTGTCGGGCGTCAGGTAGTCGGCACCGACCGACCAGAGCACCGGACCGGGCAGCACGCCGACACCGCCGTCGTTGCCGACGAACAGGCCCTTCACGTCCGCGGTGGTGAGCTTCTTGGCCGCCGCCACCAGCTCGTCGAAGGTGGTGGGCGGCTTGACGCCGGCGTCGTCCAGCAGCGACTTGCGGTAGACCATCAGCTGCATGTCGATCACCTGGGGGACGGCGTAGAGCTTGCCGTCGTAGGTCATCCGGTTGATCAGCGACTCGGGAAAGTCGCTCGCCGCGTCCCCGAGGATGCCGTCGAGCGCGACCACCTGGCCGCCCTGGATGGCGTCGATGCTGGGGCCGTTGCCGGCCTCGAAGACGTCCGGGCCGCCGCTGGTCAGCAGGGACGAGGCGACCTTGCTGTCGTAGTCGCCCGGGATCCACTGCACCTTGACGGTGGCGTTCGGGTAGGCGGCTGCGTACTTCTCGACCGCCTGCTGGGTGCCCTTCTCCCCGTACTGGTGGTACCACTGGGCGAGCGTCACCTTCGCGCCGGCTCGACGAAGCCGCGGTGGACTCTGCGGCGCTCGACCGGCGCGAGGCGCGCCGAACTGGAAGCCGCAGAGCTGGAGCCGGCCGTAGTGACGTCGGAGCTCGAGGCGCCCGCCGTCGTGGAGGCCGCAGCGGCTGAGCTCTCGTTCCGGCCGGTATTCGACCCGCAGGCGGCCAGGAACGCGGTCGCGGCAGCCGCCGAGCTGACGGTGAAGAACCGGCGCCGGTTCAGCTGACGGGACACCGGTTGGTGGCGTCGGCTGCTCCAGGGTCATTGACGTCCTGTCCGTTCCGGGCTGCCCACGCCGGGCACGGGTCGGCAGCCCGCTGGCGACCGTCATGCGGGTCAGCGTAGAACGATCGATCCTCGACTACGTTCCGTGCGCCCCCGGCTACCGGTAGTCAACCGGGCGGCCGGCGTCGGACGCCCGGGCGATCGTCGCGACCGGCCCGGCGGACCTCCCGGGTGGGTCCGTGCGGCAGCACGTCGGCCAGGAACCCGTAGGAGCGGTCGAGTACCGCCGCCTGCCGAGAACCGGCCTTGGCCCTGGCCTGGACTCCGGCGAGCCAGTCGGCCAGGTCGCCCCACCCGGGCGCCGCGAGCGATCCGCCGACCTGCTGGACGGACAGCCCGGCGCACAGGTTCGCGAACGCCATCCGCTGCCGCAGCGGCCAGCCGCGCAGGGTGCCGAGCACGAACGCGGCGAGGAAGACGTCGCCCGCACCGGTCGGGTCGACCGCGGTCACCGGCAGCGCCGGCACCCACTCCTCCTCGGCGGTGCTCGCGTCCAGACCGATGGCACCCTGCCCACCGCAGGTGATCACCACGAGCGGGACGTCGTCGGCCAGCTTCATCATCGCGAGCGCGCGGGTCGTCGGTGCGGGTGTAGGCCATCGCCTCGACGTTGTTCGGCAGGAACGCGTCCAGCTCGGCCACCTGCCGCAGCACGTCCGGCGACCAGCTGTCCGTTGCGTCCCAGCCGACGTCGCCGAACAGCAACGTGCCCGCGGCCCGGGCGCGTGGCCGCCCAGGGCAGCTCCTGCCCCGGTCAGGTGCAGCACGCCGGCCGCGGCCGGCGGCGGATCGATGATCATCTCCGCGTCCGGGATCGGCGACTCGTGCGCGTGGGTGACCATGGCCCGGTCGCGGTTGACCGCCAGCGAGACCGTCACCGGCGAGTGCCAGTCGTCGATCCGCCGGGACAGGGACAGGTCGACGCCCTCCTGGGATTCCAGGGTCTCCCAGAGGAAGTCGCCGTAGACGTCGTCACCGAACGACGCGGCCAGCCCGGTGCGCAGGCCCGAGCCGGCTGGTGGCCACCGCGAGGTTCGCGACGCCCCCGGCGCACGAACCCATGCCCGTCGGCGTCCAGCTCGGTACCGGCGATCGGCAGCGCCGGCATACCCGGTCATGACGATGTCGAGGAACACCGTGCCCTGCATGATCACGTCGAGCCGATCGGCCATCGACCCAGCCTGCCACGACCAGGCGCGGACCGGCTCCAACGGTCCCGATGACGGGTCGGCTCATGCGCCACGACCCGTCCGGTAGCGGTCGGGCTCCGGGTCGGGGCCCTCCGGGTCGGGGCCCTCCGGGACGAGCCGCCGTGGTGATGATCGTCGCGCCCGGACAGCCGGATGACGACGCCGGGCTGGATGCAGACGGTCTCGGCGATCCCCAGCCAATCGACGGCGATCCGATCGAGACCAAGCCGAGAACCATCCGGCAAGGGCCGAGCACCGGCCCCGGCTCGACGGCGGAGCCGAACAGATCGGGACGCTGGGATCGTGAGGCGACCAGCCGACGGGCGAACGTAGCTGGTGTGCGGGCACCACACCCGCTCCGGACTATTCCGGCGTCACGAATGACGTGATACTCCTCGATACCTGCTCGGGCTGTTCGAGATAGGCGAAGTGTCCGCAGTTCGGAAGGACAATCAGGCGGGCTCCGGGGATCGCGTCGGCGATGTGACGCGCGAGGCTCAGTGGTACCAAGTCTCGGTCGCCGTGGATGATCAGCGTTGCTATATCGAGGTGGCGCAGGGCAGGGATCAGGTCGTAGCCGTTGCGGGACCACGTTTGTTCGTACAGCCGGTCCTCGATCGCTCGTGCGACGACGATGCCCTCCGCGGTGAAATCCGACCTGAGCCGTCCGACCAGGGCGTCGAGTTGGTCGGGGTTTCGCAGCGTCGTGCCGTAGTGGATGCGGTAGTACTCGGCCTCGGTCTCGACGTCGCCTGCCAGGAATGTGGGGTCGGCCCGCAGGGCACTCATCTGCTCGATCTGCCGGGAAGATCTGTTGCTCGCCAAGTCGTCTCGCAGAGTGAGCGCGTCCGCACGTGATGCGGGCGCGCTGTTCATCAGGATCAGGTGGGAGACCCGTTGGGGATGCCGGATGGAGTACTCCATCGCCAACAGGGCTCCCCACGAGTGCCCGAGTAGGGCGACCGATCCGAATCCCAACCGCTCGCGAACCCGATCGAGGTCAGCGATCTCGGACTGCGATCGTGACGTCGTAGTCCTGCGGTCCACAGAATGACCGCCCTCGTCCGCGCTGGTCGTAGTAGACGAGACGAAACGAGTCGGCCAGACGATCCATCTCGGGCAAGAGGTAGGCGTGGTTGAAGTCGGGACCGCCGTGAACGACGAACATCGGCGACCCGCGGCCGATGTCCCGGACGTAGAGTCGAGCAGCTCCATCGCCCAGGAAGAACTCGCGAACGACGGGCTCGGGCGCCCGTGGGTGCATGTATCGATTGTCCCCTTGGACCGCTCCTGCAGCAACGAGCCGCCCAGCCAGCAGGACGGACGGCGTGAAAAGCCTTGCGCTGATCGCCGGTAGCTCGGACAAACCGGACTATAGTCCGGGCATCCCCTCCCCATGCGATTCCCAAGTTCAAGGAGGAACTCGTGGCCGCATTCGACAAGCAGAACATCAGCACCCCACACGAGACGCGCCCGTTCAGAGGCCACGGCCACATGGACGTCGTCACCATCGGCGACTTCACGCTCGGCCGCGGGGTCTTCGAGCCCGGCTGGCGCTGGTCCGAGGATGTCAAGCCGATCGCGGGAACCGACTCCTGCCAGACCCGGCACACCGGAATCTGCGTGGCGGGACGAATGACTGTGCGGCTCGACGACGGAACCGAATTCACCGTCGAGCCCGACGACGTCGTCGTGATCGAGCCCGGACACGACGCCTGGACAGTCGGCGATGAAGCCTGCGTCCTTATCGACACCGGAGTCGCCGCCTACGCCAAGCCGCATTGAACCGGCATACGCGCGAGCCAGCCAGCCCATGAACCTTCGGCACGGTTGTGCCGAGTTCATTTCCGTGGCCGTCGGCACGACCAACGTCCGGGCCAACGTACGACCTGCGGCGAGGCCCTGCGGTGCAGTTAGCAGCGGGCCGTTTTCGCCGTCACCATCGTCGTCACGGATTCACCGCGAGGTTGATCGAGAGTCCACGGGGACGTGCACCATGCCGGAGACGATCGTTCGGCACGTGTGAGGTCGATGACGCGCAGCGGCGGCACATGACGATTGGAGAGCGCGCCTTGATCAGGAGGCAGGTGTCAGGTGGGTGAGCTTCTCGCTCTCCTCCCACAGGCGCTTGCGCGCGGCGGGATCCGAACCCTGACCGGGCGTGCCGGATCTCCTTGCGCTTGGCGAACAGCTTTCCGCTGATGGTCGCGGCCTCCGGGGCGGTCGCGAGCCACAGCACGGTGTCCGCGCCCTTTTCCGGCGTGCTGCCGAAGGTATCGGTGAACCACTTGAACGGGCCACCGGTGTCCTGGAGCAATCCCGTGTGTGCGACGAGCCCTGGGTGCACCGCGTTCACGACGACGCCCGAGCCGTCGAGGCGGTGCGCCAACTCTTGGGTGAACAGCACCCGTGCCAGCATCGTCTGGGGCGTGGACTTCAGGTACGAGTAGGGCGTCCGGAGCCTCTGCAGATCGTCGAAGTCGATCTTCGCTCTGCCGTACTTGGAGGCGAGATCGACCACCCGCGCGGGCGCGCTGCTCTGCAGCAGCGGGAGCAGTTCGTGGGTGAGCAGGAAGTAGGCGAGATAGTTCGTCGCGAATGTCAGCTCGATCCCGTCGGCGGTGAGCTTCCTCTCCTTCACGAATACGCCGGCGGCGTTCACCAGGATGTCGAGTCGATCGTGGTCGGCCATGAAGCGCCCTGCCGCCTCGCGGACGACGACTGCGAGGCGAGGTCGCACTCGAGCACCTCGAGCTTCGCATCGGGCACGCTCGCGCGAATATCGCGCATCGCCTGCTCGCCGCGGCCGGCGTTGCGAACCAGCAGGACGACGGACACACCCTGTCGGGCCAAACCGATCGAGGTCGCCCTGCCGATGCCCGACGCCGCGCCGGTCACGAGTGCGACACGTCCTCAATAGTCGCCATGTGTCTGATCCTGCTCGTTCTTGGCGGCCGCGGGTAGGCACCTACCGGTGCACTGCAGGGATCTGCGGCACAACACACAAGGCGGTCCGGGCCGAAAACGGTCCAGGCCGACTGGGATGGGTGCCCGAAGGCCGACTGACGGCCGTGAGTCACCCATTGCCGGTCGTCGACATGGGTCGGGTGCTGGCACGGTGAGACCGGGAAGAGCCTTCGGCGCCGCGAGCACCAGCACACCGAGGGCAAGGAGAACGACGGCGGTGCCGTAGGTCGCGGTTCGACGCCGGGCTGCGCAGACCCGCCATTGGTCTGCGTCAGGCGGCCCACGAGAAGCCGGACTTCGACCACCCGGTCTTGCCCTCGTACTGGATCCCGAACGCGTTGATCTTCGACCGCCTCGCCTCGGCCATCGTCAGGTCGGACCCGACCGGGTGGCCCATCCCGGAGAACCTGACCGGCTCACCGGTCGCCACTCCGAGCGGGACGATGTCCGTTGTGGTCCGAAACGACCACCGGCCGGCGGTCGGGGCCGATCTGGTTCCGGGATCGCGCTCACGTACGGTCGTCGGCATGCGGCTCACGGTGCTCGGTGGGGGCGGCTTCCGGGTCCCCCTGATGTACCGGGCGCTCGCCGCCCGTCCCGACGCCGGCATCGACGAGGTCGTGCTGTACGACGTCGATCCCGACCCGGCTGGCGGCGATCGACGCGGTGCTGCGTGCGACGCCCGGTCCCCCCGTCACGCTGGCCATCGACGCGGCGCGCGCGCTCGAGGGCGCCGACGTGGTGTTCGCGGCCATCCGGGTCGGCGGAGCCCAGGGTCGGATCGCCGACGAGCGCCGGGCATTGGATCGCGCCGTGCTGGGACAGGAGACGGTCGGCGCCGGCGGGCTGGCCTTCGGGCTGCGCACCCTGCCGGTCATGCTCGACCTGGCCGAGGCCACCGCCCGGTACGCACCCGACGCCTGGTTCCTGTCGTTCACCAATCCGGCCGGCCTGGTTACCGAAGCGGTGCGCCGGGTGCTCGGTGATCGGGTCGTCGGGATCTGCGACTCGCCGGTCGGGCTGGTGCGACGGGCCCTGCGCGCCGCCCGCGAACACGGTCTGGTCGCGGACACTCCGGCCGCAGCGGTGCAGGTCGACTATGTCGGGATCAATCACCTGGGCTGGCTGCGGGCGCTGCGGGTGGACGGCGACGACGTGCTGCCCGCACTGCTCGCCGACGACGCCGCGCTCAGCTCGTTCGAGGAGGGCCGGCTGTTCGGCCCCGACCTGCTGCGGGCATTGGGTTGCCTACCGAACGAGTACCTGGCGTTCTACTACGACCACGTCGACCTGACCGCCCATCTGCGGACCGTCCACACCCGCGGTGAAGTCGTTGCCGGACAACAAGAAGCGTTCTTCGCGACCGCCGCTACGGATTTCGCCGGCGCCGCCCGACTCTGGGACGACGCCCGGCTCCGGCGGGAACGGACCTACCTGGAAGAGACGCGGAGCAGTACCGAGCAACGTGACGATGCGGATCTGGCCGGCGGCGGCTACGAGCACGTCGCCCTCGACCTGATCACCGCGCTGCGCACCGGTTCCGCCGCTCGGCTCATTCTGGACGTGCCCAACGGCACTGCCCTGCCGCAGCTCCCGCCCGACGTGGTGGTGGAGGTGCCGTGCACGGTCGACGCCGCCGGCATCCGGGCCGACCCGGTCGAGCCGTTGGACCTGCATCAGCTCGGCCTGATCGGCTCCGTCCGCGCCGCGGAACGGGCGGTGATCGACGCGATCACGTCCGGATCCAGAACCGCGGCGCTGCGGGCGTTCGCGATTCATCCGCTGGTCGGGTCGCCGCGGATCGCCGCCGAACTGCTCGCCGACGTGCTCGGTGCGTCGCCCGACCTGGCGTCCCGCCTGCACTGACCGTTCCGGCCAGCCGTTCGTCAGCGCAGTCGATCAGGATGGTGGCTGACCCGGCAGTGCGCTCGACAGCGCCCTGATCCGCGCGACCTGCTCGAGGCGTTCCAGGGCCAGCTGCTCCTCCGTGGTGCGGTCCGCGAGGCCGTCGAACAGGCGGGTCACCGCGCGCACCGCGTCGACCGGCGAATCCAGCAGCGAGCCGACCAGGTCGGCGAGCGTCGTCTCGAGTTGCCCGCCGGGCACGGCGAGCAGTGCGAGCCCGGTGCGGACGGCCTCGTCCGCGCCGATTCGGCGCCCGGTCACACACATCTCGAGCGCCCGGGACCGGCCGATGCGGTCCACCAGCCGCCGGGTGCCCCCGAGGTCGGGCACCAGACCCAGGGTCACCTCGGCCATGCAGAACCGAACGTCGTCCGAGCACAGGATGAGGTCGCAGGCCAGGGCCAACTGGAATCCGGCCCCGATGGCATGCCCGTGCACCGCGGCCACCGAGACGAACCGGGGCTCGGCGAGCCAGCTGAAGCTGTCCTGGAACCCCGCGATCATCTCGTCGGCGACCGTGTCCGGTGCCCGGGCGATCGAGGCCCAGCAACGAGTCCGGGTCGGGCCGGAACGCCGACCGGTCCAGCCCGGCGGAGAACGACGAGCCCGCGCCGGTCACGGTGACCACTCGGACCCGGTCGTCGAGGTGGTCACCGATGTGCCGCAACGCATCCCAGGTCTCCGGCAGCTGAGCGTTACGGTTGTCCGGTCGGTTCAGCACCACCGCGACGACGGGGCCGTCGCGGAGTACGCGCACTCCGCCACGCCGCAACAGATCCGGATCGAACGGCGGCGCGGCGGAACTCACTTCTTCTTCGTGCGGGTTGCTCCCCCGCGGCCCCGCAGCGGCACCTCGGCGTCGAGCAGCAGGCGGTGGACGAAGCCGTACGACCGGCCCGTGCCCTCCGCCAGCGCCCGGATGCTCTGGCCCTTCTCGTACTTCTTCCGCAGGTCGGCAGCAAGTTTGCTGCGTTCGGGACCCGTGATCCGGGCACCCTTCTTGAGCTGGACCGTCTTGGAACCTGCAGCCACGTCCCACCTCGGCTTCTGCTCTCGCGCGCTCGGCGCACGGGCTGTCTGCTGTCGCGCCGGCCGGCGCTCGGACTCGTGCGGATGGCGCCGCGCCGGCGCCGCCGAAGTCCGTGCAGACCATGATCGGGCAGTTCTGTGGCGCCCGCCACAGGAAACGCACAATCCGTCAACTCCGACGCCGGCCGGCCGCCCGAGAGTCCCACCGAACCGGACAACCGACTACGCGAGTTCGACCAGATCCAGGTAGTCCGCGGACCAGTGGTCCTCGGTTCCGTCCGGCAACAGGATGACCCGCTCCGGGTGCAAGGCAGTGACGGCGCCCGGGTCGTGGGTGACCAGCACCACCGCTCCGGTGTAGCGGCGGAGCGCATCCAGCACCTGCTCGCGGCTCGCCGGATCCAGGTTGTTGGTCGGCTCGTCCAGCAGCAGCACGTTCGCGGCCGAGGAGACCAGACCGGCGAGCGCGAGCCTGGTTTTCTCACCGCCGGACAACGTGCCGGCCCGCTGGTCGAGCTGCTCCCCGGTGAACAGGAACGAGCCCAACAGGTTTCGCAGCTCCTGCGCCCCGGCGTCGGGGGCGGCGCGACGGGTGTTGTCCCAGACGGTCGCGTCGGGATCGAGCGTCTCGTGCTCCTGGGCGTAGTAGCCGAGCACGAGTCCGTGCCCGGGCTCGACCCTGCCGGTGTCCGCAGGCTCCAGGCCGGCCAGGAGTTTGAGCAACGTGGTCTTGCCGGCACCGTTGAGGCCCAGGACGACCACCCGGCTGCCCCGGTCGATGGCGAGGTCGACGCCGGAGAAGATCTCCAGCGAACCGTAGGACTTGGACAGATTGCTCGCGGTCAGCGGCGTCCGGCCGCACGCCGCCGGCGCCGGGAATCGAATCTTCGCGACCTTGTCGGCGACCCGCACCTCGTCCAGGTTGGAGATCAACTTTTCCGCGCGGCGGGCCATCTGGTGTGCCTGCGCCGCCTTCGTCGCCTTGGCCCCCAACTTGGCCGCCTGGGCCAGCAGCGCAGACGCCTTCTTCTCCGCGTTGGCGCGCTCGCGGCGGCGGCGCTGCTCGTCGGTGGCCCTGGCCTCCAGGTAGCGCGCCCAGCTCATGTTGTAGGTGTCGAGCTCGCCCCGCACGGCGTCCAGGAACCACACCTTGTTGACCACGGAGCCGAGCAGTTCGACGTCGTGGCTGATGATCACCAGACCGCCCGAGTAGTTCCGGAGATAGTCGCGGAGCCAGCCGACCGAGTCGGCGTCGAGGTGGTTCGTCGGCTCGTCGAGCAACAGCTGGGTGTGCCCGTCGCCGCCGTTGTCGCCCGCCGCGAACAGGATCCGGGCCAACTCCACCCGCCGGCGCTGTCCACCGGACAGGGTGCGCATCGCCTGGGCCAGGATCCGGTCGGGCAACCCGAGGTTCGAGCAGATCCGGGCCGCCTCGGCCTCGGCGGCGTACCCACCGAGCGCGGAGAACCGCTCCTCGATCCGACCATAACGATCCACGGCTGCGTCGCGCTCCGGGCCGTCGGCGAGTTCGGCCATCTGGATGTTGACCTTCTCCAGGTCGGCCACCAGCGTGTCCAGGCCTCGGGCCGAGAGCACCCGGTCCTTGGCGCTGATGTCCAGATCGCCCTCGCGGGGATCCTGCGGGAGGTAGCCGATGGGACCCTGCCGTTGCAGCGTGCCCGCGTACGGGAGTCCCTCGCCGGCCAACACACGCAGCGTGGTGGTCTTGCCGGCGCCGTTCCGGCCGACCAATCCGATCCGGTCGCCGTGCTGCAGGCGCAGGGTGGTGTCGGCGAGCAGGATCCTGGTCCCGGCCCGCAGCTCCAGGCCGGTTGCGGTGATCACGTGGAGCCAGTCTACCGACCGAACCAACGCGTTTCGGCCGGTGCGAGGCCGGTTGGCACCGGTGGCCGGCTCAGTGCACGCCGGCGGGCGGCCGGACGGTGATCTCGACGCTCCGGTACCGATCGGCCACCGCGTCCAGGACCACCCGGCGCGGCTCGGGGATGTCGCCGAAGAACCTCCGCGGGAGCTCGCCGAGCGCGGCCAGCCGTGGATCGGCGAGCACCGCGTCGACACCGGCGGCGTCGCCGCCCAGCACCAGCGCACCGAGGGTCGGCCCGATCGGGCCGAGCACCCGGGCCGCAGCGTCCGCGGCGTCCTGTCGGGAGGCTTTGAGTTGGTTGCCGCGGCGGCGGGCGTAGCGCTGCTGCGACCAGCCGCCGGCCGCGGTCCGGCCCTGCAGATAGGCGCGATCGGTCGACGAGCTCAGCACGACGCCGTCGCGCACCACTCCGGCGGAGTGGGCACCGCCGCGGACCAGGATCACCCCCACGGTGCCGATCCCGGCGAGGTGGTCGAGCACCGCCTCGATCGGCTCCCGGTGGCCCAGCGACATCGGCGGGAAGGGCACGGTGATGGTCGCGGTGGTGCCGTCCCCGGCGGTCAGGACCACGCTTTCGGGGTCAGCGGTGGCCGCGGCCAGTCCCTCGTTGCGGCCGGCGAACCGGTTGACCCAGCCGACCAGCCGCTCCGTCGGGACCTCGACCACAATCCCGCCGCCGGGGGCGGGTCTGCTGTGCGCCATCCGCAGATCCCCCTACAGGCCCGACCCGGCGTCCCAGAGGCGGCCGGAGCTGCCTCGCAGGGTCGCCGCGGCGCGGGCCGCGCGGTCGTCCGTCATCGACGCGATGTAGTCGAGAATCCCGCGGCCGCGGCCGAGCCGGGCCAGGTCGTCGTCGGAGTCGGCCCGCTCCTGCGTCGGTCCCACCAGCAGTTCCGGCCGCTGCGTACGCAACTCGCGGTAGCCGGCCGTGGCCAGGTCGACCAGGTCGATGAGCCGGCGCGGGGCCCGGGCCCGGTCCAGCGGGTCGGCCAGCCAGGCGTCGAGACCGGCGACCAGACCGGAGAGCAACTGGGCCTGGCCGCGCTGGAACATCGCCAGATCCGGCCGGTCCAGGACGAACCGCTGATGGACGAACTTGAGCACGGCGACCTCGTGCCAGGCCTGCCGTTCCAGGGCTACGTGACCGGCCCGGCGCGGCGGGTCGGCCAGCACGATCACCGAACGCTGGAGGTGCTCGATCCAGCTCGTGGTGAACAGCCCGATGGCCCGTTCGGCAGCGATGGAACCGTCGAAGGGAACGGCGAGCAGCCCGTCCACCAGGTCGGTGGCAACCCGGCCGACCGCGACGGCGAAGGCGTCGTCGTCGTACAGCCAGGCGTCCTTGGTCGCGAGCCGCCGACGCAGCAGCTCCAGCGAATGTCCGGGGCGACGTTCGTCCGCGGCCAGCAGGTCGGTGTGCGTGCGCTGGAGATCGGCCCGAGACCGGTTCCAGGAACGGAACTCCGCGGCCACCGCGGCGTGTTGCAGCACTCCCGAGCGGTGGAAGTCGTCGAGATCGTGGAGCGAGTAGGCGATGTCGTCGGCGATGTCCATCACCGAGCACTCCACGGTCTGTTGCCACGGGCGGATCTTCGGGTAGGCGGCCAGAACCTCGACCATCTCCTGGACATCCAATGAGTAGGCGTTGAACTTCACCGAGCCGGAATGGCCCTGGTGCTCGGCCCCGGGCTGTTCGTCGACCGGGTCACGATCGCCGACGGTGCGGCCGCCGCCCCGAGGGGGCTCGGCATCATCAGCCGGATGCGGTTGCGGGTAGCCGAATCTCGCCCACGGGTACTTGAGCACGGCGGCCCGCACTGCCGCCGTCAGGTTGAGCCCCTCGGTGGATTCGCCGTGCACGTCCAGTGCGGTCAGGATCCGGAAGGTCTGGGCGTTGCCCTCGAAGCCGTCGGCGAGCCCGAACCGCCAGCGCGCCAACCGATCCAGCACCTGTTCGCCGAGATGCCCGAACGGCGGATGCCCGAGATCGTGTGCGGCTCCAGCGGCCTGGACCACCACCGGGTCGCAGCCGCCCAGCTCGTCCAGGATCTCGTTCTCGGGCGTCTTACGCAGCCGCACGGCGATGGTCCTGGCCACCGCGGCGACCTTCACCGAATGCACCAGCCGGTTGTGCACCACCTGCCCGGACGCCGCCTGGTTCACCACCTGGGTGACGGCCGAGAGTCGAGCGTGGTGGGGCGAGAACCTGATCCGCTCCAGGTCGTCACGAAACGCGCCCTCGGTCGCACCGGTCAGTCCTGGGCCGGTCGGCCCGTCCCCCGGCTCCGGCCAACGGCGCTGCAGTCGCGGATCCGTCCCCATCACCGCCGAACCTACCCGCCGCCCCTGATCGGGGCGATCTGCGGCCCACGTACGGTGGGTGCAGCCGTCCGTGGAAGTGCTGGCCCCGAAGGGGAGATCGAATGCCGTTGCAGGGTGAGTACGCGCCGAGCCCGTCGGACTGGTCGCGCAGGCAGGCCGAGACGTTCGAGGCGAGCGCCGGCGCCGAGGCGAACACGCTGCGGGGGCGGCCGATCATCCTGCTGACGACCATGGGCGCGAAGTCGGCCAAGCTCCGCAAGACGCCGCTGATGCGGGTGGAGCACGAGGGGCAGTACGCCGTCGTGGCGTCCAAGGGTGGCGCGCCGGACCAGCCGCAGTGGTACTGGAACCTGGTGGCCAACCCGCAGGTGGAGCTGCAGGACGGCGCCGACCGGGCCGACTATCTGGCCCACGAGGCCACCGGCGACGAGCGCGCCACCTGGTGGGCCCGGGCCCTGGAAACCTGGCCGGCCTATGCCGAGTACCAGACCAAAACGGACCGCCTCATCCCCGTCTTCGTCCTCACCCCCCTCCACCCCTGACCCCGGGTGCTGCGAGGATCAACTTCGACGGCGCGGATGAAGTTGTTGCCAACTGTCACTTCTGTCTCGAACTGACGGAAGTTGATCCTCGCAAGGCAGCGGCCGAACCCAACGCGACGCGCGAGGGCTGAGTTGTCCACAGGCGCCGCGCGTATCCCCAATTCGCCGCACCGGCTCGTGCTGCCGGCCGCTCCCGGTGAAGTTCTCCTGCCATGGGAGCGAATCACGACGGCCAGATGCTCGACCTGCTCTTCGGCCGCTTCGGCGAGGTCGTCACGTCGGCTGACGCGATACGACTCGCGATGCCTGCCGAACTCATGCGTCGGTCGTGTCGACGTGACGAGACCGTTCGCGTCGCCAAGGCGGCGTTCGTACGCACCGAAACCTGGCGAACAGCTGATGCTTGGCACCGTTTTCGACTGCGGTCGATCGGGTTTGTCCTCTCGACCGACGAAAACGTCTTCCTGACCGAAGCCGCGGCGCAGATCATCCACGGGCTACCCCGCCTGCACCCACCGCCGCCGGTCCCCGTCGCCATCCGACCTGGGTCCGCCCACCGAGGCCCCGATCGGACCATTTACGGGCGTGTGCGAACCGGCCATCTCCCACTACAACACCGGACCACACGTGGACGTCCGAGAGTGGTGAGCCTCGCATACGCGGCGGTCGATGTAGCCAGGCACACCGACCCAGCCGAGGCGCTCATGGTCGTCGACGACGCTCTGCGCCACGGAGCGGACCGCAGCAGGCTCGCCCAACTCGTGGGGCAGATGGAGAACTATCCCGGCATCGGCATCGCCGCATGGGCCGTCACGCACGGCGACCCGCGGTCGGAAAGTGCGTTGGAGTCCCTGGGACGCTTGGCTTTTCTGGAGGCCGGCCATCCAGTGCCGCTGTCCAACGTCTGGATCGACGACGGGATCCGAGCCGTTCGGGTCGATCACCTGCTGCCCGAGGGAGGCGTCGTCCTGGAGGCCGACGGCGCGCTCAAGGTCAACAACCGTTCCGACGCTGTGAAGGTGGTCAACGACCAACTGAACCGGGAGAGGTTTCTCCGCAGACTGGGCTACGCCGTCGAGCGCTACGACTTCCCGACCGCAGCCCACCGCCGCGGCGAGATCGTCTACCGAGCTACCCGCGCTGCGCTCGAGCGAGGCAATCGACCAGCACCGACGAACTGGAGTCTCGAACCGCCCAGCCGGCTTCGTGGGTGGTCAGGGCTCCAGGTACCGGGCCGCTGAGGAGCGTGTGCCCCCGGGCGGTGCGAGGATCAACTTCGGTCGGTTTGTGACAGATGTGACGGATAGAGACAACTTGGTCCGCGTTGTCGAAGTTGATCCTCGCAGGAAAGGGGGGTCAGAATTCTTGGTGGGTGGCGGGGTCACCGTCGAAGAGGCGGCCGTCGGGGCGGCCGAGAGCGGTGATGGCGGCGAGGTCCGCCGGGTCGAGGGTGACGTCCTCGAGGTGCAAGTTCTCCTGTTGACGGTGGGCGGCGGTGGCCTTCGGGATGGGCATGGAACCGGCGTCGACGTGCCAGCGCAGCACCACCTGGGCCGGTGAGGCTTCCACCCGGGCAGCCACATCCATGATCACCGGGTTGGTCAGCAGGTCGGACCCGCGACCCAGCGGGCTCCAGGACTGAGTCAGGATGCCGTGCTCGGCGTGGTAGGCGCGCTGCTCGATCTGCGGGAAGTACGGGTGCATCTCGATCTGGTTGAGTACCGGCAGCACGCCGGTCTCGGCAGCGAGTCGGTCCAAGTGTTCGGGCAGGAAATTACAGACGCCGATCGAACGGACGAGACCGCGGTCCCGCGCGTGGATCAGCGCCTGCCACGCCTCGACGTAGTGATCTTCCAAGGGGTTGGGCCAGTGGATCAGGTACAGGTCCAGGTGGTCCAGGCCGGTCCGGTACAAGCTCTCCTCGACGCACCGGACGGCCTTGTCGCCGTCCTGGAATCGGCCGGGCAGCTTGGACGCGACGTGCAGCTGGTCCCGCGGAATCCGGGATGTGCGCGCGGCCGCGCCGACCGCACCCTCGTTCTCGTAGTTGACCGCGGTGTCCAGCAGCCGGTAGCCGCCGTGCACCGCCTCCCGGATGACGTCCATGCCCGGCGCACCGTTGAGCTTGTAGGTGCCGAAACCCACGGCCGGGTAGACGACGCCGTCCGAACCACGGAACCCGGGCAGCGCCGTCGGACCGGTCATACGTTGAAGCCGAGAGCCCGCAACTGTTCCCGGCCGTCGTCGGTGATGCGGGTGTAGTCCCACGGCGGCAGCCACACCCAGTTGATGGCGAAGTCGTCCACCAGACCGCCGGGACCGGTCAGCGCCGCGGCCACCTGGTCCTCGATCATGTCGGTCAGCGGGCAGGCCGCGCTGGTCAGCGTCATGTCGATGGTCGCCACGTTGTCCTCGCCGACCGCCAGGTCGTAGACCAGGCCGAGATCGACGATGTTGACGCCCAACTCGGGGTCGACGACGTCCTTGAGCGCCTCCTCGATGTCCTCGAGCGAAGCCAACGGCGTCCCCCCGGTCGGTCCACCGGGCGGCACGACGTCCAGATCGGCGGCGCTGCGGCCGGCCCGGTCCGTGGTCTCGGATGCGGTCATCTCGTCACTCCTTCGTTCCGGTGCTGGCGTGGGCGGTGTGGGCGGTGTGGACGCCTTCGACGGCCTGGGCCGCCGCATCCTTGAAGGCCAGCCAGCCGAGCAGGGCGCACTTGACCCGGGCCGGATAGCGGGACACCCCGGCGAACGCGACGCCGTCGCCCAGCACGTCCTCGTCGCCGGTCACGGTACCGCGGCTGGTCACCATCGCGGTGAACGCGCCGAGCAGATCCAGCGCTTCGCCGACGGAGCGCCCGATGACCAGATCGGTCAGCACCGAGGTGGAGGCCTGCGAGATCGAACAGCCCAGGCCGTCGTAGGACACGTCCTGCACCAGCGCGGACGGACCACCACCGGCCAGTCGGACGCGCAGCGTCACCTCGTCGCCGCAGGTCGGGTTGACGTGGTGCACCTCGGCGTCGAACGGATCGCGCAGGCCGTGGTGGTGCGGCGCCCGGTAGTGGTCCAGGATGATCTCCTGGTACAGCTGCTCCATCTGCACGCCGGGTCACCCCACCGAAAAGAACTGTTGGGCGGCAACGACTCCGGCCGCCAGGGCGTCGATCTCGTCCGGCGTGTTGTACAGCGCGAACGAGGCCCGCACGGTGGCCGCGATGCCGAACCGGCGGTGCAGCGGCCAGGCGCAGTGGTGGCCGACCCGGACCGCGACGCCGTGATCGTCGAGCACCTGCCCGACGTCGTGCGCGTGCACGCCGTCGACGGTGAACGACACCGCTCCGCCGCGGTCCACCAGTTCGGCCGGCCCGATGATCCGCACGCCCGGTAGCGCACCGAGACGATCCAGGGCCAGCCCGGTCAACTCGGCCTCGTGGTCGGCGACGGTATTCATCCCGATGTGCTCGAGGTAGTCGACGGCCGCGCCCAGCGCGACGGCCTGGGACACCATCGGGCGTGCCGGCCTCGAACCGGGCCGGCGGTGCCGCATAGGTGGTGTGGTCCATGAAGACCTGCTCGATCATCGACCCGCCGGTCAGGAACGGCGGCATGGCCGCGAGCAGCTCGGCCCGACCGTAGAGCACGCCGATCCCGGTGGGGCCGAGCATCTTGTGTCCGGAGAACGCCAGGAAGTCCACGTCCAGCGCGGCCACGTCGACGGCCTGGTGCGGCACCGACTGGCAGGCGTCCAGCACGGTCAGCGCGCCGACCCGCCGGGCCGCGGCGACCAGCACCTCGACCGGGTTGACGGTGCCGAGCACGTTGGACTGGTGGGTGAAGGCCACCACTTTGGTCCGCGGGCGTGATCAGCGAGTCGAGCGACGTCAGATCGAGCCGGAAGTCGTCGGTGACGCCGAACCAGCGCAGCGTCGCACCGGTGCGGCGGCAGAGTTCCTGCCACGGAACGAGATTCGCGTGGTGCTCCATCTCGGTGACGACGATCTCGTCGCCCGGGCCGAGGGCGAACCGGCCGCGCGGCCGGGTCGTCCGAGAAGGTCGCGTTCCCGAACGAGTAGGCCACCAGGTTCAGCGCCTCGGTGGCGTTCTTGGTGAACACGATCTCGTCCGGCGACGACGCCCCGACGAACGAAGCGATGCGCGCCCGGGCCGCCTCGTAGTAGTCGGTCGACTCCTCGGCCAGCGCGTGCGCTCCGCGCTTGACCGCGGCGTAGTGGTCGGTGACGAAGTCCTGCTCGGCGTCGATCACCGGCACCGGCCGCTGCGAGGTCGCGCCGGAATCCAGGTACACCAAGGGCTTCCCGTCCCGGACCGTGCGGTCCAGGATCGGGAAGTCGTTGCGGATGGCGGTCACGTCGAAGACGTGACCGTCCCGCGGTGTACTGGACCCGGCACTCACAGACGCTCGCTCACGCCGACGCGCCCGCCCCGGTGAAGCGCACGTAGCCGTTGGTCTCCAGCTCGTCGGCCAGCTCGGGACCGCCGGACTCGACGATCCGGCCGCCGGCGAACACGTGCACCAGGTCGGGGTGGATGTAGCGCAGGATCCGGGTGTAGTGGGTGATCAGCAGGACGCCGACGCCGCCGGTCTCCTTGGCGGCCTCCTGGTACCGGTTGACGCCCTCGGAGACCACCCGCAGCGCGTCGACGTCCAGACCGGAGTCGGTCTCGTCCAGGATGGCGATCTTCGGCTTCAGCAGGGCCAGCTGCAGGATCTCGTGCCGCTTCTTCTCGCCGCCGGAGAAGCCCTCGTTCACCGAACGCTCGGCGAACTCCGGATCGATGTCCAGGTCGGTCATCGCGCCCTTGACCTCCTTGACCCAGGTCCGGATGGCCGGCGCCTGACCGCGGACCGCGGTGGCCGCGGTGCGCAGGAAGTTCGACATCGACACGCCGGGGACCTCGACCGGGTACTGCATGGCCAGGAACAGGCCGGCCCGTGGCCCGCTCGTCGACGGTCATCGCCAGCACGTCCTCGCCGTCGAGGGTGACGGTGCCGGAGGTGACCTGGTACTTCGGGTGGCCGGCCAGCGAGTAGGCCAGGGTCGACTTGCCGGACCCGTTGGGGCCCATGATGGCGTGCGTCTGGCCGCTGGCCACGGTCAGGTCGACGCCCTTGAGGATCTCGATGGGCGCCTCGTCGGTGATCACCGAGACGTGCAGGTCGCGGATCTGCAGGGTTGCCATGGTCTTTCGAAACTCCAGTTCTGGTGCGGACAGCTCGAAACCGATAGGAAAGTCAGATGCCGATGACGGCGAGCTCGCGCTCGATGGTGGCCGCTGCCCGCTCGACGACCGACGGCACGCCGAGCTGCAGCAGCACCTCGCCGAAGAAGCCGCGGACCACCAGGCGACGGGCGACAGGCTCCGGGATGCCCCTGGAGAGCAGGTAGAACAGCTGCTCGTCGTCGAACCGGCCGGTGGCGCTGGCGTGCCCGGCGCCGACGATCTCGCCGGTCTCGATCTCCAGGTTCGGCACCGAGTCGGCGCGGGCGCCCTCGGTGAGCAGCAGGTTGCGGTTGAGCTCGTAGGTGTCGGTGCCCACCGCGCTGTTGCGGATCAGCACGTCGCCGACCCACACGGTGTGCGCGCTCCGGCCCTGCAGGGCGCCCTTGTAGAGCACCCGTGACTTGCAGTGCGGCGCCGAGTGGTCGATGAACAGCCGGTGCTCCAGGTGCTGCCCGGCGTCGGCGAAGTACAGGCCGAGCATGCTCGACCTCACCGCCGGGGCCCGCGTAGGACGCGGAATTCACCAGCCGGACCAGGTCGCCGCCGAAGGTCAGCGCGGAGTGCTTGACCCGGGCGTCCCGGCCGACCTGGACGTGGTGGTGCGCCAGGTGCACGGCGTCGTCCGCCCACTCCTGCAGCGAGGTCACCGAGACCTGGGCGCCGTCGCCGGCGACGATCTCGACGACGTGCCCCAGCGTCGACGAGCCTTCGTGCACCAGCACGACGTCGGCCTGGGCGTGCGCGCCGAACCGGACCACCACGTGGCCGGCCTCGATCACTGCGGCGTCGGATCCCTTGAAGGTGATCACGATCGGTTCGGCGCCGACGTGGCCGGCCGGCACGTCGATCAGCAGTGTGTCCGGCACCTCGGCGAAGATCCGGGCGGAGAGCAGGTCCGTCGGCAGGTAGCCGGAGACCCCACGCAGCCCCGCGGCCTCGTCGCCCGTGACCCCCTGCGACGGTGACGCCGTCGACCGTCGGGCAGGTCGACGGTGAGCGCGCTCGCTGCGAACGGCGCGTCGGCGTGCAGGCCACGGAGCCGGCGCAGCGGGGTGAACCGCCACGCCTCCTCCTTGCCGGTCGGCGCGGCGTGCCTGGCCAGGTCGGCCGAGCCGACCCGGTGGGCGTGCGAGCCGACGCCGACATCGCGGCCCCCGACATGCGAGTGCGACTTGACGCCGAACTGGCCGGCGGAGCGACCGCGTTCGGTTCGATGAAAGCGCCGGTCTCCAGCGCAGTAGTGGGTGCCGACACGGTCAGCCCACCGCTCCTTCCATTTGAAGTTCGATCAACCGGTTGAGCTCGAGCGCGTACTCCATCGGCAGCTCCCGGGCGATCGGCTCGACGAAGCCGCGGACGATCATCGCCATCGCCTCGTCCTCGGTCAGGCCGCGGCTCATCAGGTAGAAGAGCTGGTCCTCGCTGATCTTGGAGACGGTCGCCTCGTGGCCCATCGACACGTCGTCCTCGCGGACGTCGACGTAGGGGTAGGTGTCGGTGCGGGAGATGGTGTCGACCAGCAGCGCGTCGCACTTGACGGTCGACTTGCTGTGGTGCGAACCGGGATTCACCCGCACCAGGCCGCGGTAGGAGGTACGTCCGCCGCCGCGGGAGACCGACTTGGAGATGATCGTCGAGGAGGTGTGCGGCGCCAGGTGCAGCATCTTCGCGCCGGTGTCCTGGTGCTGGCCCTCGCCGGCGAAGGCGATCGACAGCACCTCGCCCTTGGCGTGCTCGCCGGTCATCCAGACCGCCGGGTACTTCATCGTGACCTTGGAGCCGATGTTGCCGTCGACCCACTCCATGGTCGCGCCGGCCTCGGCCTTGGCCCGCTTGGTGACCAGGTTGTAGACGTTGTTCGACCAGTTCTGGATCGTCGTGTAGCGGCAGCGGCCGCCCTTCTTCACGATGATCTCGACGACGGCGGAGTGCAGCGAGTCCGACGAGTAGATCGGCGCGGTGCAGCCCTCGACGTAGTGCACGTAGGCGTCCTCGTCGACGATGATCAGCGTCCGCTCGAACTGGCCCATGTTCTCGGTGTTGATCCGGAAGTAGGCCTGCAGCGGGATCTGCACGTGCACGCCCTTGGGGACGTAGACGAACGAGCCGCCGGACCAGACCGAGCTGTTCAGCGCGGAGAACTTGTTGTCGCCGGACGGGATGACGCTGCCGAAGTACTCCGCGAACAGCTCGGGGTGCTCCTTGAGCGCGGTGTCGGTGTCCAGGAAGATGACGCCCTGGTCCTCCAGTTCCTTCTGGATCGAGTGGTACACCACCTCGGACTCGTACTGGGCGGCCACACCGGAGACCAGGCGCTGCTTCTCGGCCTCCGGGATGCCCAGCTTGTCGTAGGTGTTCTTGATGTCCTCGGGCAGTTCCTCCCAGGACGCGGCCTGCTTCTCACCCGAACGCACGAAGTACTTGATGGTGTCGAAGTGGATGCCGGACAGGTCGGCACCCCAGGTGGGCATCGGCTGACGTTCGAACAGCTTCAGCGCCTTGAGCCGGAAGTCGAGCATCCACTGCGGCTCGCTCTTCTTCGCCGAGATGTCGCGGACGACGTCCTCGTTCAGCCCGCGGCGTGCCGACTGACCGGCGGCATCGGAGTCCGACCAGCCGAACGCGTATCGCCCGAGCGAGTCGATCGTCTTGGCCTGCTCGATCCGGAGTCTGGCTCAGACCCTCGGTCTCCAGTCTCGGGTGCGGTGGTCATGAGGTGGTCCTTCCGTCGTTGCATGGCAGCGGGACAATGCGGCGCTGAGTGCCCGGACTGCGGGCGGCGCTGTCCGACCGCAGCGGCGCTGGCAGCGACCGCGGCGGCGGGGACGAAGGTGGTGCAGGCGGAATCGCCGTGCGCGATGGTGGCCAGCCGCTGGCGTAGGTGCCGAGGGCCTCGGTGAACACCGCGATCTCCTCCTCGCACAGCTGCGGGAAGCGGGTCGCCGACGTGACCGACCGGGCAGTGGTGCTGGCACAGCTGGTCGCCGACGCCGACCTGCTCCACGGACGCGGAGAACCCGGCGGCGGTCAGCGCCGTCGGCCAGCACATCGGTCTTGGTCGAGACGTCGGGGCGGCGTCGAGCCGGTCACGGAACGGGGCGACGACGGCTTCGGCCCGGCGGCGGGCGAAACCGGTGACCGCCGCGGCACCGCCGGTCTCGGCCAGGTACTCGAGCGCCTGCGACCGCCAGCTGGTCGTAGGCGTGCGGCATCCGGGCCCGGCCCGCCGAGGTGAGCAGGTACTCCCGGGCTGGACGCCCGCGCCCGCGGGGGCCGCGGCTGATCGGCTCCCGGGCGACCACGGCACCCTCGTCCAGCAGGGCCTCCAGGTGTCGGCGCACGCCGGCGGCGGTGAGGCCCAGACGGTCGGCCGAGCGCGGTCGCGGTCAGCGGTGCCGGCCGCCATCAGCTGGGGATCACCGCGTCCCGGGTGCGTCGGTCGGCGCGCACGTCGGCGTGGTGGCGGCCGGGTCGAGGACGGCAGCCGGTCGCCGACGGGGGCGCGCACGACCGTCGTACCGGCAGCGGTTTTCACAACACCAGTGTGACCTTTTTCCGCGGACAGTTCAAAGTCGCGTCGCCGCAGGTCAGTGTGGTCCCCGACACGCAGGCGAGGCTACCTTCACGATGAGTCTCATGTTCCCGGCGCCGCCGCGGGGACTTTCTCCGGGTTGGAGTCCGGTTTGGCCGGATCAAGTCCCCGCGGCCGGCGAGCAACCCCACCTCTAGACTCGCCGGATGACCGTGCTGGGTGCCAGTCCGGCGCCCGCCGGCACCGACCCGGCCGCCCCGCTCAACGCCGACGAGACCGACCAGCTCTCCCGGCTCCGCCGCTGGGGCACCGCCGGCGCGCTGTTGATGGCCGTCGGGTCGACCTCGTCCTACGGCGCCGCGACCCCGGTCCCCAACCCGGTCGACGGCATCCGGATCCTCGGTCTGCTCTCCCGGGTCGGGACCCGCGGCGCTGGCCCTGTCCTATACCGGCATCGGGCTGCTGGTCGTGTGTTGGCTCCTGATCGGCCGACTGGCCGTGCCCGGGCGGCGCCGCCGGCTGTCCCGGACCCAGCTGACCCACACGCTGGCCATGTGGGCCGTGCCGTTCCTGGTGACCCCACCGATCTTCTCCCGGGACGTCTACAGCTACCTGGCGATCGGCGCCCAGATGCTGCACGGCAGCAACCCGTACGAACAGGGGCCGGTGGAGGCGCTCGGCGACGACAACCCGCTCGCCCACCAGGTCGACGCTCGGTGGCAGCACACCACCACCCCGTACGGTCCCGGGTTCCTGCTGATCGTGCGCGGGCGTGGTGTCGATCACCGGGGAACACGTGATCGCCGGGGTGCTCGTGCAACGCCTGGTCGAGTTGCTCGGGGTGGCGATGATCGTCTGGGCGACGCCGCGGCTCGCCCGCCGCTGCGGCATGGATCCGGTGGCGGCACTCTGGCTGTCGGTACTCAACCCCTGCTGCTGTTCCATCTCATCGCCGGCGGCCACAACGAGGCGCTGATGATCGGGGCCATGCTGGCCGGGCTCGTCCTGGCCCTGGACCGGCACCTGGTGCCGGGCGTGATGCTGATCGCGGTGGCCGTGTCGATCAAGGCGACCGCCGGCCTGGCCCTGCCGTTCCTGGTGATCATCCGGGCCCGACGCAAGGGCGGCCGGTGGTCCGACCTGCTCCGACAGGGCGCGCTGGTCGGCGGTATCGCCCTGGCGACGTTCCTGGCGATCACCCTGATCGCCGGCACCGGGTTCGGCTGGATCAAGGCGCTGATCGACACCGGGCACGGTGCATTCGTTCCTCTCGGTCTCCACCTCGCTCGGCCTCGGGGCCGGTCAGGCCGGCCTGCTCCTCGGCCTCGGCGACCACACGCAGGCGGCCATCGACGTGATGCAGCCGGTCGGCACGGCGGTCGGGATCGTCATCGGATTGATCATCATGTGGCAGAGCTGGCGCGGGAGGATCCCGCCGATCCTCGGCCTGGGCATCAGTCTCGGCGCGTTCGTGCTGCTCGGCCCGGTCATCCAGCCGTGGTACCTGCTCTGGGCAGCGTTGCCGCTGGCCGCGGCCACCGCCGACCCGCGCTACCGGCTGACCACGGTCTGGCTGACCGCCGTGTTCGCGGTGATCATCATGCCCAACGGCGGGACCATCCCGGTGTTCACCATCGTGCAGGCGGTGGTGGTCGCCGCCCTGGTGACGGCCGGCGTGCTCTTCGCCCTCTGGCGGACGGGGTTGCCGGCCGCGGTCGAGTCCGACGCGCCCCGACCGGCTCGATAGCCTGACCCGGTGACCAGCGGCAGCCAGCATGCCCGCCCTCGAGGTTCGGAACCTGGTCCGCCGCTACGGCAGCGTGACCGCCGTCGATGGGCTCTCCTTCGAGCTCCGCCGGGCCGAACTGCTCGCCCTGCTCGGCCCCAACGGGGCCGGCAAGACCAGCACCGTCGAGGTGTGCGAGGGGTTCGCCCGGCCGTCGTCCGGCGAGGTCAGCGTGCTGGGCCTCGACCCGTGGCGGGACCGCCGGACGCTGCGCCCCCGGGTCGGCGTCATGCTGCAGGCCGGCGGAGCGCACGCCTCCGCCCGGGCCGGGGAGATGCTGCGGCTGGTCGCCCGGTGCGCGGCCCACCCGCACGACCCGGACTGGCTGCTGGACATGCTGGGGCTCCGGTCGGCCGCCTCGACGCCGGTGCGCCGGCTCTCCGGTGGTCAGGTGCAGCGGTTGAGCCTGGCCATGGCGTTGGTGGGCCGGCCGGAACTGCTGTTCCTGGACGAGCCGACGGCCGGGCTGGACCCGCAGGCCCGGCATCTGGTCTGGGACCTGCTGCGGGCGGCCAGGGCCGACGGCGTGACGATCCTGCTCACCACCCACCTGCTTGGACGAGGCGGAACTGCTCGCCGACCGGGTGGTGATCATCGACCGCGGGCGGGTGGTGGCCGCCGGAACCCCGGCGGAGCTCACCGCGGACAGCGCGCCGGTGCTGCGTTTCGACGCGGTGCCCGGGCTGGATCTGCGGACCGCTCGTCGGCGCCCTGCCCGAGGGTATGCAGGTCAGCGAGGCCACGCCCGGCCGCTACCAGGTCCAGGGGGCGGTCGGGCCGGAAACCCTGGCGACGGTGACGTCGTTCTGCGCCCGCGTCGGGGTGATGCCGACGGCGGTGGACACCGGGCGCCGCCGACTGGACGAGGTCTACCTGCAGCTCACCGGCCGGGACGTGCGGCCGTGACCGCGCACGCCCACCGAGCCGTTCCCGCCCGGGACGTTCCGTCCCGACCCCGGCCCGGCGCGCCGCCGGTCGGCATGGTGCGGGCGGCTGCGGCGGCCGAGCTGCGCATCCAGCTGCGCAACGGCGAGCAACTGCTGCTGGCCCTGGTCATCCCGCTGGCCGTGCTGGTCGGCATGACCTACCTGACCGTGGTCGACCTGCCGACCCCGCGGGTCGACGCCGTCGTGCCCGGCGTGGTCACCCTCGCCGTGATGTCCAGCGCCTTCACCTCGCAGGCCATCAGCACCGCCTTCGACCGGCGCTACGGCGTCCTGAAACGGCTGGCCGCGGCCGGTATGTCCCGGACGTTGCTGATCGCGAGCAAGTGCGTCAGCGTCGCCGCGGTGGTGCTCGGCCAGTTGGTCGTGCATCGGTGTGGTCGCGATCGCTGCTCGGCTGGCGGCCGGGCGTCGCCGCGGTGTGGGCCGTTCCCGTGGTCGTGCTCGGCGGCGTGGCCTTCACCGGTCTCGGGCTGCTGCTCGGCGGGACGCTGCGGGCCGAGGCCGTGCTGGCGCTGGCCAACGTCGTGTGGTTCGTGCTGCTCGCTCATCGGCGGTGTGCTGGTGCCGCTGACGTCCGGACCGACCTGGCTGCAGGTGGTCGGCGGGGCGACGCCGGCCGGCGCCCTGTCCGAGGCGCTGCGGGCGGTGCTGCAGGACGGCCGGGCCCCGGGACCATGGTCACTGGCCGTGCTGCGTCATCTGGGCCCTGATCGGCTGGTTCGGCACCGTACGGTGGTTCCGATGGCTCTGACCGACCCGTCCCCGGCGGCCGCGTCGGCGACGTCCGACCCGGTGGCGCCGGCGGCCGACGGCCCCGGCCGGACGCCCTGGTATCGCCCCTCGCACCGGGTACAGCGGGGCTTCGCGTGGGCGGCGGTCTTCGCCAACGGCGGGATCGCGGTGACCGGCGCGACGGTCCGGGTCACCGGCTCGGGGCTGGGCTGCCCGACCTGGCCCGAGTGTCACCCGGGTTCGCTGGTCCCGGTGCAGCGCGCAGGGCATGGCGGCGTTCCACCAGGCCATCGAGTTCGGCAACCGCACGCTGACCGGCATCGTGCTGATCGCCTCGCTCGGCGCATTCCTCGCCGTCTGGCTGGCCCGGCCGCAGACGCCGCAGCCTGCTGCCGATCGCCGCGGTCGGCCCGGCCGGCGTGCTGTTCCAGGCCGTCTGGGGCGGCGTGGTGGTCCGGCTGGGGCTGAGCCTGGTGGACGGTCGCGCCCGCACATGCTGGTCTCGCTGGTGCTGCTGTTCTGCGCGATCGTGTTGCTGATCCGGCTGAACGAGGGTGACGGTCCGCCGCAGCCGACGGTGCCGGCACCGCTGCGCGTGCTGACCTGGTGCACCGTCGGTGTGCTGGTCCTGCTGTGCGTCGCCGGGACCCTGGTGACGGCGGCCGGCCCGCACGGCGGGGACGCAGCCACGCCGCGCCTGGACCTGCCGGTGCGGGCGCTGGCCCAACTGCACGCCGACCTGATGTTCGCCTACCTCGGCCTGCTGATCGCGATGACCGTCGGATTCCGTCGCCGTGCGGGCGCCGCGCACGCTGCTCCGCCGGTCCTGGTTGCTGGTCGGGGTGACCGCCGCCCAGGGTCTGATCGGGTTGGTGCAGTACGCCACCGGCGTGCCCGAGGCGCTGGTGGTGGCGCACGTGCTCGGCGCCACGCTGCTGGTCGGCACGGCCGCGACGGTCGCGCTGGCCACCCGCGAACGGCCGCCGGCCGGCTGACCGACCGGCCTGACGACGTCGGACGGGCGCCCGGCTCTCAGCGACCGGTGCCGCGCATCTTCTTCCGGTCGGCAGGTTCGGGAGTGAGCAGCGCGGACGTCTGCCGGTCCCAGGTCCCGACCGTCACGCTCCGCCTCGGCGCAGACCCGGTCGGCCGCGGCCATGGACGAGACGACGACGTCGCCGAACACGCCGTCGGCGCCGATCACCACGATCCGGGCGCCGCGCCGGCCCAGGTGGTTGACCACGGCGGTCACCGGCGCCGGGTGGGCGGCCGAGAACGCCCTGATCCGGTCCACGGCGGCCGCGTCGCCCGCGGACAGCGCGTCGAGCGACACCCGGACCCCGCCCATCGGGTCGACCTCGGTGGACTGTTCCGCGTCGGTCATGCCTGCACCTCGCTCACCCGGGCCAGCCGAGCATCGGCAGGCCGACGGCCGCGTCGACCGCCCAGGCCACCGAGACCACCGTCAGGTACAGGTTGGACAGGTGGAACAGCGTCATGAAGCGCGCCTGGACCGGTCCGGAGCCGCGCAGCACCCGCATGTGCAGCAGGTGCGCCAGGGCCAGGAACCACAGCCCGGCCGGCACGGCGGCCGCGGCGTAGATCCAGGACGAGGCCGGGATCAGCAGCAGCGAGCAGACCACCATCGCCCAGCTGTAGAGCACGATCTGCCGGACGACGACCCGCTCCGGGGCGACCACCGGCAGCATCGGCACGCCGGCCGCGGCGTAGTCGTCGCGGTAGCGCATCGCCAGCGCCCAGGTGTGCGGCGGCGTCCAGAAGAAGATCACCCCGAAGAACACCCAGGCCGGCCAGCCGATCGCGCCGGTGACCGCGGACCAGCCGATGATCACCGGCATGCAGCCGGCCAGCCCGCCCCAGACGATGTTCTGGCTGGTCCGGCGCTTGAGCCAGATCGAGTAGACGAAGACGTAGAACAGGATCGCGACGACGGCCAGCACCGCCGCCTGCCAGGTGGTGAACGCGAACAGCACACCGAACGCGGCCAGCCCGAGCACGATGCCGAAGACCAGCGCGTTGCGGGTGGGCACCAGGTGCCGGGCCAGGGTGCGGCCGCGGGTGCGCCGCATGATCGCGTCGATGTCGGCGTCGACCACGCAGTTGAGGGCGTTGGCCGAGCCGGCCGCCAGGGTGCCGCCGACCAGCGTGGCCAGCACCAGCCCCAGCGACGGGACCTGCCGCTGGGCGGCGAACATCGCCGGCACCGTGGTGATCAGCAGCAGTTCGATGATCCGCGGCTTGGTCAGCCCGACGTAGGCGGCGATCTTGTCGCGCACACCGTGGCCGGCGCCGACGCCGGTGCGCCGGGGCCGGTCTCCACCGGCAGCGACCCGGCCCGACCGGCACGGCAACAGCCGCTGCATCGAGCGCCACCTCGGCACCCGGGCCACCGGCGTGGCTCTCGGGGCGGGCGGAACTCACCGGCGGTCTCCTCGGCAGCGCATCGTCCGCAGCGCGGCAGCGGTCGAACGGTCCGTCACAGGCGATCGCGACGCGGTCATCCTACGGTGGAGCCCGCCGGCTCGGCTCGACGACCCGAGGGCCGTAGGTCCCGGGTCGGCACGTGTCGGGCGCCGCGCCGGCCGGGCACCCAGCGTTCGACGCCCGTTCAACTCAGCCACTCGTCCCCGGTACTAGGCTCGTCACCGCTGGTTGAACTGACTGATTCGTCCCGCCGCCGGCCTCCGTCGCCGGGACGCACACCGTTTCGCGACCCGCTCCGCAGCGCCGGTCGCCCGTGACAAGGAAGGTCGCCGCAGTGACCACCACCGCCTCCGAGATCGCAGCGCTGACCACCGCGCACCACCCCGACGACTGGACCGACCTGGACACCCGCGCGGTGGACACCGTCCGGGTGCTGGCCGCAGACGCCGTGCAGAAGGTCGGCAACGGCCACCCGGGCACCGCGATGTCGCTGGCGCCGCTGGCCTACACGCTCTACCAGCGGGTGATGGACTCCGACCCGGCCGACCCGGACTGGCCCGGCCGGGACCGGTTCGTGCTGTCCTGCGGACACTCCAGCCTGACCCTGTACATCCAGCTCTACCTGGGCGGCTTCGGTCTGGAGCTGTACGACCTCGAGGCGCTGCGCACCTGGGGTTCGCTGACCCCCGGCCATCCCGAGGTGCACCACACCAACGGCGTCGAGATCACCACCGGACCGCTCGGCCAGGGACTGGCCTCCGCGGTCGGGCATGGCCATGGCCGCCCGTCGCGAGCGCGGCCTGTTCGACCCGGACGCCGCCCCGGGCGAGAGCCCGTTCGACCACTTCATCTACGTCATCGCCTCCGACGGCGACATCGAGGAGGGCGTCACCTCCGAGGCCTCGTCGATCGCCGGCCGGCAGCAGCTGGGCAACCTGATCGTGTTCTACGACCACAACCAGATCTCCATCGAGGACGACACCAACATCGCCCTGTCCGAGGACGTCGCCGCCCGCTACGAGGCCTACGGCTGGCACGTCCAGAAGGTCGAGGGCGGCGAGAACGTCGTCGGCATCCTCGAGGCCATCGAGGACGCCAAGCAGGTCACCGACCAGCCGTCGTTCATCCAGGTCCGCACGATCATCGGCTTCCCGGCGCCGAACAAGATGAACACCGGCAAGATCCACGGCTCGGCGCTCGGCGCCGACGAGGTCGCCGCCACCAAGAAGGTGCTCGGCTTCGACCCGGAGAAGACCTTCGAGGTCGACGACGCGGTCATCAAGCACACCCGGCTGCTGCTGGACCGGGGCGCCGAGGCCCACGCGGCCTGGCAGGAGCGCTTCGACGCCTGGGCCGAGGCCAACCCGGAGCGCAAGAAGCTCTGGGACCGGCTGGTCGCCCGCGATCTGCCGGACGGCTGGGCGGACGCGCTGCCGTACTGGGACCCGGACCCCAAGGGCATCGCCACCCGCGCGGCCTCCGGCCAGGTGCTGACCGCGCTGGCCGACGTGCTGCCCGAGCTGTGGGGTGGCTCGGCCGATCTGGCCGAGTCGAACAACACCACCATGAAGGGCGCCGACTCGTTCGGCCCGACCGCCGCCGCCACCGACGAGTGGAACGCCCAGCCCTACGGCCGGACCCTGCACTTCGGCATCCGCGAGCACGCCATGGGCGCGATC
The DNA here is from genome assembly GCA_963706185.1 of uncultured Actinomycetota bacterium. Taxonomy (GTDB): domain Bacteria; phylum Actinomycetota; class Actinomycetes; order Mycobacteriales; family Nakamurellaceae; genus Nakamurella. The sequence continues at coordinate 181,775 of CAVPLZ010000015.1, forward strand.
CTGTCCGGCATCGCCCTGCACGGCCCGACCCGCCCGTACGGCGGCACCTTCCTGCTGTTCTCCGACTACATGCGCGGCGCGGTCCGGCTCGCCGCGGTGATGGGCGCGCCGGCCACCTACGTCTGGACGCACGACTCGATCGGGCTCGGCGAGGACGGCCCGACCCACCAGCCGGTCGAGCACCTGGCCGCGCTGCGGGCCATCCCCGGCCTGACCATCGTCCGGCCGGCCGACGCCAACGAGACCGCCTACGCCTGGCAGGCCATGCTGGAGAAGCAGAGCACCTGGAGCACCGGCCCGGTCGGCCTGGCCTGACCCGGCAGAACGTGCCGGTCCTGGACGGCACCACCGCCGAGGGCGTGGCCAAGGGCGGCTACATGCTGGCCGACCGAGCCGACGGGCGACCTGCAGGTCATCCTGATCGGCACCGGTTCGGAGGTGCAGATCGCGGTCGCCGCCCGGGAGGCGCTGCAGGCCGAGGGCATCGGCACCCGGGTCGTCTCGATGCCGTGCCTGGACTGGTTCGAGGAGCAGGACCAGGCGTACATCGAGTCGGTGCTGCCCGCCGCGGTCACCGCCCGGGTGTCGGTGGAGGCCGGCATCGCCCAGCCGTGGTGGCGCTGGATCGGCAGCCGGGCCGCCCGGTCTCGCATCGAGCACTACGGCGCGTCCGCCGACGCGGCCACCCTGTACCGCGAGTTCGGCATCACCACCGAGGCCGTCGTCGCCGCGGCCAAGGAGTCGCTCGGCGCGTCGAACGTGGTCGACACCGTGACAGTCCCCAGGGCACCACCGCATTGACGGACGTCCAGCCCGACGCTGACCACACCATGAGTTCCACGGGTCCCCGTGACGGGACCTGCACCGCCCTAAGGAGGCATCGCATGTCCGATCCCCTCGCCGACCTCACCGCCGCCGGCGTGTCCCTCTGGCTCGACGACCTGTCCCGCCAGCGGCTGCACAGCGGCAACCTGGCGGAGCTGATCGCGACCAAGCACATCGTCGGGGTGACCACCAACCCGACGATCTTCCCGGGCGCGCTGGCCGACGGCGCGTCCTACCAGAAGCAGGTGGCCGAGCTGGCCGCGCAGGGCGCCGACGTCGACGACGTCGTCCGCGCCGCGACCACCGACGACGTCCGCGACGCCTGCGACCTGTTCACGCCGATCTTCGACGCCACCGACGGCGTCGACGGCCGGGTGTCGATCGAGGTCGAGCCGCGGCTCGCCCACGACACCGCCGCGACCGTCGGCGCAGGCCCAGGAGCTGGCCAAGATCGTCGACCGGCCCAACGTGCTGGTCAAGATCCCGGCGACGGTGGAGGGCCTGCCGGCGATCACCGAGACCCTGGCCGAGGGGATCAGCGTCAACGTCACGCTGATCTTCTCCCTGGAGCGCTACGAGGCGGTCATCGACGCCTACATCGACGGGCTGGAGCAGGCCAAGGCCAACGGCCAGGACCTGTCGCAAGATCCACTCGGTGGCGTCGTTCTTCGTCTCCCGGGTGGACACCGAGATCGACAAGCGGCTGGACGCCATCGGCACCCCGGAGGCCACGGCGCTGCGGGGCAAGGCGGCGATCGCCAACGCCCGGCTGGCCTACCAGCTGTACGAGGAGAAGTTCGCCGGCGAGCGCTGGGACGCGCTGGAGGCCGCCGGCGCGCAACAAGCAGCGTCCGCTGTGGGCCTCCACCGGCGTCAAGGACCCGGCGTACGACGACACCCGCTACGTCGTCGAGCTGGTCGCGCCGAACACGGTCAACACCGCGCCGGAGAAGACCATCGACGCCGTCGCCGACCACGGCGTGATCCGCGGCGACACCGTCGACGGCACCTACGAGGAGTCGTCCGCGGTGTTCTCCGACCTGGCAGGCGATCGGCATCGACCTCGACGACGTGTTCGCAGGTGCTGGAGACCGAGGGCGTGGACAAGTTCGAGAAGTCCTGGGACGAGCTGCTGGAGACCGTCTCCGAAGCGCTGGCCGCGGCCAAGTCCGGCAGCTGACGGTCTCGGTGCCGGCCGAGCAGGAACGAGCTCGACTTGAGCGCCGAGAACTGCCGACGCCGTCAACCCGCTGCGCGATCCGCGGGACAAGCGGCTGCCGCGGATCGCCGGTCCGTCCGGCATCGTCATCTTCGGGGTCACCGGCGACCTGTCCCGCAAGAAGCTGATGCCGGCGATCTACGACCTGGCCAACCGCGGGCTGCTGCCGCCGGGCTTCTCGCTGGTCGGGTTCGCCCGCCGGGACTGGGACGACGAGGACTTCGCACAGGTCGTGCACGACGCGGTCAAGGAGTACGCCCGGACCCCGTTCTCCGAGCAGGTCTGGCGGCATCTGGCCGAGGGCTTCCGGTTCGTCCAGGGCACCTTCGACGACGACGATCGCGTTCGACACCCTGACGCAGACGCTGAGCGACCTGGACCGGACCCGGGGCACCGGCGGCAACCACGCCTTCTACTTCTCGATCCCGCCGGGCGCGTTCCCGGTGGTGCTGCAAGCAGCTCAAGCGGTCCGGGCTGTGCGATCCGCACGGCGACGAGTGGCGCCGGGTGGTCATCGAGAAGCCGTTCGGCCACGACCTGACGTCAGCGCAGCAGCTCAACGAGGTGGTCAACTCGGTCTTCCCCGGGACGCGTGTTCCGGATCGACCACTACCTCGGCAAGGAGACGGTGCAGAACCTGCTGGCGCTGCGCTTCGCCAACCAGCTGTACGAGCCCGATCTGGAACACCCACTACGTCGACCACGTGCAGATCACCATGGCCGAGGACATCGGCGTCGGCGGCCGGGCCGGCTACTACGACGGCATCGGCGCCGCCCGCGACGTCATCCAGAACCACCTGCTGCAGCTGCTGGCGTTGACCGCCATGGAGGAGCCGGTCTCCTTCGACCCAAGGACCTTCGGATCGAGAAGACCAAGGTGCTGTCCGCGGTGCAGCTGCCCGGCGACCTGGCCACGGCCACCGCCCGCGGCCAGTACGCCGCGCGGCTGGCAGGGCGGCGCAGAAGGTCATGGGTACCTCGAGGAGGACGGCATCCCGCCGACGTCCACCACCGAGACCTACGCCGCCATCAAGGTTCTGGTCGACACCCGCCGCTGGGCCGGGGTGCCGTTCTACCTGCGCACCGGCAAGCGGCTCGGCCGCCGGGTCACCGAGATCGCCGTGGTGTTCAAACGCGCACCGCACCTGCCGTTCTCGCACACCGACACCGAGGAGCTCGGCTCCAACGCCGTGGTCATCCGGGTGCAGCCGGACGAAGGGCGTCACCATCCGGTTCGGCTCGAAGGTGCCCGGCCCGTCGATGGAGGTCCGCGACGTCAACATGGACTTCTCCTACGGCCAGTCGTTCACCGAGGCCTCGCCGGAGGCCTACGAGCGGCTGATCCTGGACGTGCTGCTGGGCGAGCCGTCGCTGTTCCCGCAGGACGAGGAGGTCGAGCTGTCCTGGAAGATCCTCGACCCGATCGAGAAGGCCTGGGCCAGAACGGGAACCAAGCCCGAGCAGTACGGCGCCGGCACCTGGGGCCCGCACTCGGCCGACGCCATGATGGCCCGCGACGGCCGGGTCTGGCGGCGGCCGTGAGCGCGACCGCCGCGGCCATCACCGCGAATCCCGACGGAGGCCAGGCATGATCATCGACCTGCCGACCACCACCTCCGTCGGCGATCAACCGGAAGCTGGTCGACCTCCGCGAGCAGGGCGGCACCGTCATCCTCGGCCGGGTGCTCACCCTGGTGATCGTCACCGACGAGGACGGCTCCGAGGACGCCGATCGAGGCGGCCAACGCGGCGTCGTTCGAGCACCCGTGCCGGGTGATCGTGGTGGCCCGGGGCAGCCGGCGCGGCGCCGCCCGGCTGGACGGCCAGATCCGGGTCGGCGGCGACGCCGGCGCCAGCGAGGTGATCGTGCTGCGGCTGTTCGGCGAGCTGGCCGACCACGGCGCCTCGGTGGTGATGCCGCTGCTGCTGGCCGACGCGCCGGTGGTCGCCTGGTGGCCGGGCGACGGCACCGGAGGTCGCCGGCCGAGGATCCGATCGGGGCGCTGGCCCAGCGCCGGATCACCGACGCCGCGTCGGCCCGCCGGCCCGGCGCCGAACTGCTCAAGCGACCGGCCGCGTACCGCCCGGGCGACACCGACCTGTCCTGGACCCGGCTGACCCTGTGGCGCGGGCTGCTCGCCGCGGCGCTGGACCAGCCGCCGCACGAGAAGATCACCTCGGCGATCGTGTCGCGGGCGTCGCGACTCGCCGTCCACCGACCTGCTGGCCGGCCTGGCTCGCGCTGCGGCTGAAGTGCCCGGTGACCGGCGAGGTGACCGGCAAGGCCGGCACCGGCATGCACAGTCGTGGAGCTCGACCCGGCCGTCGGGGCAGATCACTCTGGTCCGGCCGCAGACGATCACCGCGACGCTGACGGTGACCGGACCAGCCGGACCGCAGCTGGCCCTGCCGCGGCGTCCGCTGCGCGACTGCCTCGCCGAGGAACTGCGCCGGCTGGACGCCGACGAGGTCTACGCCGAGGTGCTGCCCAAGGGCCTGCCGCTGGTCGCCGGCACAGCCGGCGCGCAAGCCGCCGGCGAAGCCGGCCGCGAAGGCCGCTGCGCCGCCGAAGAAGGCCAGCGACCGCGCAAGCCTCCGCCCGCGCCGCGCGCGAGGCGCCGACAGGCGCCGACCGAGGCGCCACGGCGAAGCGCGCCTCGTCGGGGCCGCGCAGGAACCGCAGGCCGTCGCGCGGAGAGGCGTCCGTCATGAGCAACACCGAGGTCGTCGTCGCACGCCTACCCCCGACGCTGTTGGCCGCGGCCACCGCCGCCCGGCTGGTCACCCGGCTGGTCGACATCCAGGCCGTCCGGCCGGATCCCGTCGGTGGTGCTCACCGGCGGCGGCATCGGCATCGACGTGCTGGCGCAGATCGCCGGCTCCCCGGCCCGCGACGCCGTCGACTGGCGACGGGTCGAGATCTTCTGGGGCGACGAGCGTTTCGTCCCGGCCGACGTCCGACGAGCGCAACGAGAAGCAGGCCCGCGAGGCGCTGCTGGACCGCGTCCCGCTCGACCCGGCGCGGGTGCACCCGATGGCGCCGTCGGACGGCGCGTTCGGCGACGACGTGGACGCCGCGGCCGCGGCCTACGGCCGGCTGGTCGCCGCCGCGACGGGCTTCGACGTCACTCCTGCTCGGCATGGGCCCGGACGGCCACGTGGCGTCGATCTTCCCCGAGTCACCCGCGGTGTACGACGACCGGCCGGTGGTCGCGGTGCGCAACTGCCCCGAAGCCGCCGCCGACCCGGATCTCGCTGACGCCTGCCGACCATCCGCACCGCCCACGAGGTCTGGGTGGTGACCGCCGGCGAGGGCAAGGCCGGCGCGGTCGCGATGGCCCTCGGCGGCGCCGGCGAGGTGGCGATGCCGGCCGTCGGCGCGGTCGGCACGGCCCGCACCCTCTGGCTGATGGACCGGGACGCCGCCTGTGAGGTTGCCCTCGTCGGATCGCCCGCGCCGGTCGTCCTGAACATGCCGGTGCGGCAGGTCAGCCGGCCGCGGTCCGTCCGGCCGGCGGCACGCGGAACAATGAGCACATAGCGACCGGCGGTTCGTGCCCCTGTCAGTCCGACAGGCATGGCAGCCGGCACGCGTCCTCGAGGAGGAGGACCATGAGCAAGACCCCCGTCAAGGTGACCGTCACCGGCGCCGCCGGTCAGATCGGCTACGCCCTGCTGTTCCGGATCGCGTCCGGCGCGATGCTCGGCCCCGACACACCCGGTCGGGCTGAGCCTGCTGGAGATCACCCCGGCGCTGCGGGCCGCCGAGGGCACCGCGATGGAACTCGACGACTGCGCCTTCCCGCTGCTCGCCGGCATCGACATCACCGACGACGCGACGGCCGCGTTCGACGGCACCATCGTCGCCCTGCTGGTCGGCGCCCGTCCGCGGACCGCCGGCATGGAGCGCGGCGACCTGCTGCGGGCCAACGGCGGCATCTTCAAGCCGCAGGGCGAGGCGATCAACGCCGGCGCGGCCGACGACGTCAGGGTGCTGGTCGTCGGCAACCCGGCCAACACCAACGCGCTGATCGCCCGCCGCACGCCCCCGACGTGCCCGCCGACCGGTTCACCGCGATGACCCGGCTCGACCACAACCGCGCGCTGTCGCAGGTCGCCGACGAAGCTGGGCGTCGGCGGTCGCCGACATCACCAACATGACCATCTGGGGCAACCACTCGGCCACCCAGTACCCGGACCTGTTCCACGCCGCAGGTCGGCGGCCGCCCGGTGGCCGAGCAGGTCGAGCGGCGAGTGGCTGGAGAGCACCTTCATCCCGACCGTGGCCAAGCGCGGCGCGGCGATCATCGAGGCCCGCGGCGCGTCGTCGGCGGCGTCCGCCGCCAACGCCGCCATCGACCACGTGCACTCCTGGGCGCACGGCACCCCGGACGGCGACTGGACCACCGCCGCCATCGTCTCCGACGGCTCCTACGGCGTGCCGGAGGGCCTGATCTCGTCGTTCCCGGTGACCAGTCGACGGCACGTCCTGGTCGATCGTCCAGGGCCTGGACATCGACGACTTCTCCCGGGCCGGATCGACGCCTCGGTCGCCGAACTCGCCGACGAGCGCGACGCGGTGCAGCGCCTCGGCCTCATCTGAGGGCTACGCCCCGGATGCGTCCTCGCGGCCGTTCCATCCTCGGCACTCCCGTGACGGACGCCCGAATGGGTGGGAAACGGACCTAGCACCCACTCGGGATGCGCGCTGCGCGAACCCTGCCAGACTGACCCACGGACCGGTCCGAACTGGGAGGGCGCGATGACGCACAGTGGTGGGGTCGGCGAGGTTCCTTCGGTCTACGGGACCGACGACCAAGGTCACGGGGTGGTCGGTATCGCGGTGGTGGCCGCACTGGGCGGTTTCCTGTTCGGCTACGACAGCGCCGTGATCAACGGTGCGGTCGACGCCATCCGCGACCGCTTCGACGATCGGCGCCGGTGCCACCGCTCGGTCGGTGTCGCTCGCGCTGCTCGGCGCCGCGCTCGGCGCCGTCGGTCGCCGGGCGGCATCGCCGACCGGCTCGGCCGCATCCGGGTGATGCAGATCGCCGCGGTGCTGTTCGTCATCAGCGCGCATCGGCTCGGCCTGTCGCCGTCTCGGCGTGCTGGTCGACCTTCGCGGGTGATCGGCGGCGTCGGCAGTCGGTATCGCGTCGGTGATCGCACCGGCCTACATCGCCGAGGTCGCGCCGGCCGCGCATCCGCGGCCGGCTCGCCTCGTTGCAGCAGCTGGCGATCGTGCTCGGCATCGCCGTCTCCCAGCTGGTCAACTACGTGCTGCATCGGATCGCCGGTGGCGGCGTCCAGCGACCTGCGGCTCGGCGTCGAGGCATGGCAGTGGATGCTCGGCGCATGGTCGTCCCGGCCGTCGCTCTACGGGGTGCTGTCGTTCACGATCCCCGAATCACCGCGGTACCTGAGTCGCGGCAGCGAGGCCGCATGCCCGCAAGGTCATCGGCGAGCGTCGAGGGCTGCGCGGCACGGCGACCTGGACGCGCCGGATCGCGGAGATCCAGCACGACCCTGCGGCGCGGAACACAAGCCGAGCGTGCGCGGACCTGCTCGGACCACCGCTGGGGCTGCTGCCGATCGTCTGGGTCGGCATCGCGCTGTCGGTGTTCCAGCAGTTCGTCGGCATCAACGTGATCTTCTACTACTCCACGCACGCTGTGGCAGGCGGTCGGCTTCACCGAGAACGACTCGTTCTCATCTCCATCACCACCTACGCGTGGTCAACATCGTCGGCACGTTCGTCGCGATCGCCCTGGTCGACCGGATCGGCCGCAAGCCCCTGCTGCTCATCGGCTCGGTCGGCATGGCCGTCTCGCTCGCGGCCGCTGGCGGTCTTCTTCGGCACCGGTCACGTCGACGCCGACGGCGAACCCGGCGACCCAGCGGCGCCGCCGGCCCGATCGCGCTGATCGCCGCCAACGCTGTTCGTGTTCTTCTTCGGCTGTCGTGGGGCCCGGTGGTCTGGGTGCTGCTCGGCGAGCTGTTCCCGAACCGGATCCGCGCCGCGGCCCTGTCGGTGGCCGCCGCCGCGCAGTGGCTGGCCAACTGGGCGATCACCGTGTCATTCCCGGCGCTGGCCGACTTCTCGCTCGGCGTCGCCTACGGCTTGTACGCGGCGTTCGCCGCTGCTGTCCTACCTCTTCGTCACGAAGTGGGTGAAGGAGACCAAGGGCATGGAGCTCGAGGACATGCAGGCCGAGGGGCTGCCGGCCTGACCTCCACGCCCAGCTCACGGGCCGGGCTGTCGGGCCGAGCTGTCAGGTTCGGGTCTGGTCGCGGACTCTCGAGGTGCCGGGAGCCGGTCAGCCCGACGATGATCCCCCCAGCTCGGCCAGCAGGTCCTGGCCCTGCGGCACGCCCAAGCCGGTGCAGGCGTCCCAGCCCGCTCCTGCCCGGTAACCGCCGTTGTTTCCCTGGGTGATGTCGCGCAGGCCGGCCGGCACGGAGCCCTGAGCCGCAGCCGGGTACAGCGTGGTGTGCAACGGCCCGATCGGGCTCCGCAGGGCCTGCACCAATCGGGCGGTGAGCGCGGCCCACAGTGGGGCCACCGCGCTGGTCCCGCCGATCACCTGGTCGGTGCCGTCGACCCGGACCCGGTAGCCGGTCCGCGGGTCGGCGACCGCAGCCGCATCCGGCACCCCCCGTCCGGTGCCACCCGCGGTTGATGCCGGCACGCCGACCGCGGCCTGGTAGTCCGGCAACGGGAAGGCGTCGCTCACCCCGCCCCCGGTGGCGCCGTTGCCCGTCCCGTTGTTCCAGACGGTTTCCGAGCGGACTGCGCCGGTGCTCGCGTCGGCGCTCAGGCTGGTGCCACCGCAGGCCCACGCGTGCGGGCTGGACGCCGGGAAGTCGCAGTGGTCCCGGCCGTCGGTCGCCCGGTCGACGCTGCCGTCGTCGCCGGCGGCGGCGGTGACCACGATGCCGAGGGCGCCGGCGTCGGCGAACGCGTCGTCCATCGCCGCCCGGGCCTGCTCGGTCCACTCGTCCTCGTCCTGACCCCAACTGATGCTGATCGCGCACGGGGTCGGCGCGGCATGCGCCGCCTGGCTCACGGCATCCAGGAACCCGGCGTCCGTGTTGGGCGCGAAGTACACGACGATCCCGGCGCCGGGCGCCATGCCACCGACCACGTCGATGTCCAGCAGCACCTCGCCGTCGGCGCCGGTGGGGTCGTTGCCGGGCTGATTGCCGGCGCCGTCCACGCCGACCGCGGTGACCGACGGCGTCGCCAGCCCCAGCACGGCGAAGTACTCGTCCAGATCCTGCTGGGCGAACCCGCCGCCCAACTCGATGATCGCCACCGTCTGTCCCGAGCCGTCGGTGCCGGTGGGAAAGCCATAGATGGAGGCCAGCTCCACCGGGGTGTAGCTGATGCTCACCGCCGCCCTCGGGGCGATCAGAAACCGGGCGCCGGCCTGCGGCCGGTCGTCCAACCCCAGCACCGCCGTCACCACCCCGGCCAAGGCCGCGGGCACGCTCAGCGCACCGGTCCGGACCCGGGCGGTGGTGGGCGACCCGGTCGCCGGGTCGGTGACCGCGGTGGCTTCCAGCGAGGTGTCGAACAAGGTGGCCAGTGTCCCGGTCCGGCCGCGCACCCGGAGACGCCGGGAGCCGGGCTCGACCTCGATCACCTGGCCGCCGGCGGATTCGATCACCGAGGTCACCAGTGCGACGTCGGCCGGGTCTGCGCCGTACCGTTCGGCGAGCTGGTCCCGGGTCAACGGAGCCGGCAAGGTGTCCGGCAACGGCGCCCGCCGGCGGAGTACCACGGTGATCTCGGCGATGACGTCGGCGGCCGCGCGTTCCGGCGCCGTTCCGGCGAGTTGGCCCTCGGGGACGGGGCGGCGCTCACTGCCGGGAAGCGGGACGCGGTCGGCGTGCGGCTCGGTCATGACACCATGGTGCTCCACGTCACCGACAGTGGCCCCGTGTGGTGCCACCGGCCCGTCGGAAGGCTCAGATCTCGTCCGGCACACCGGGTCCGGCCGCGCCGGTCAGGCCGCCGATGATCTCGTCCAGCTCGTCCGGCTTGACCAGCACGTCGCGAGCCTTGGAACCCTGCGACGGACCGACGATGCCGCGGGTCTCCATCAGGTCCATCAGCCGGCCGGCCTTGGCGAAGCCGACCCGGAGCTTGCGTTGCAGCATCGAGGTCGAGCCGAGCTGGGACTCCACCACCTGCTGCACGGCCAGCACCAACAGGTCGAGGTCGTCGCCGATGTCCGGGTCGACATCCTTGCCCGGGTCGACCTTGGCCACCGTCACGTTGTCCCGATACTCGGGCTGAGCCTGGGTCTTGGTGAATGCGACGACCTCGGCAATTTCTTCGTCGGAGACGTAGGCGCCCTGGATCCGCACCGGCCGGGAGGCGCCCATCGGCAGGTACAACCCGTCACCCATGCCGATCAGCTTCTCGGCGCCCGGCTGGTCCAGGATCACCCGGCTGTCGGTCAACGACGAGGTGGCGAACGCCAGCCGGGACGGCACGTTCGTCTTGATCAAGCCGGTGACCACGTCCACCGACGGTCGCTGGGTGGCCAGCACCAGGTGGATGCCGGCGGCCCTGGCCTTCTGGGTGATCCGGACGATGGCGTCCTCGACGTCCCGCGGCGCGGTCATCATCAGGTCGGCCAGCTCGTCGATGATGCCGAGGATGTAGGGATACGGCGTGTACACCCGCTCGGACCCGATGGGCGCGCTGATCTCCCCGGTGCGGACCTTGCGGTTGAAATCGTCGATGTGCCGCACACCGTGCGCGAGCATGTCGCCGTAGCGCTGCTCCATCTCCTCCACCAGCCAGGCGAGCGCCGCCGCCGCCTTCTTCGGCTGGGTGATGATCGGCGTGATCAGGTGCGGGATGCCCTCGTACGGAGTCAGTTCGACCATCTTCGGGTCGATCAGCACCATCCGGACCTCGGCCGGGCTGGCCCGTTGCAGCAGGGAGACCAGCATGGAGTTGACGAACGAGGACTTGCCCGACCCGGTCGCGCCGGCGACCAGCAGGTGCGGCGTCTTGGCCAGGTTCGCCGTGACGAAGTGGCCCTCGACGTCCTTGCCCAGGCCGACGACCAGGGGGTGCTGGTCGCGCTTGGCGTCCGCGGCCGCCAGCACGTCCCCGAGCCTGACCATTTCCCGGTCGCTGTTGGGCACCTCGATGCCGACCGCGGACTTGCCGGGGATCGGCGCCAGCAGACGCACGTTGTCGGTGGCCGCGGCGTAGGCGATGTTGCGGGTGAGCGCGGTGATCTTCTCGACCTTCACGCCGGGCCCGAGTTCGACCTCGTAGCGGGTGACGGTCGGACCACGGGTGAAGCCGGTGACCGCCGCGTCGACGTTGAACTGGCTGAGCACCTCGGTGATCCGGTCGATCATGTCCTGGTTCGCCGCCGAGCTCGCCTTCGGCGGCGCACCGAGCTTGAGCAGCTTCGGCGGGGGCAGTTGGTACGTGCCGTCGACCGCCCGATCCAGGGTCAGCTGCACGGGCTGGGTGACCGCGTCCGGTGCCGCATCGGGCACCGGGGGCCGGTCGACCTTCTTCGGGCGGCGGACCACCACGGTGGGTGCCTCGTCGGTGGCCGCCGGCTCGGCCGGTGCGGCATCGGCCGACGCCTCGTCGCCGGCGTGCCCGACGCGGCTACGGGACGGACGGCGCAACCGGGTGGCCGCGGATGGTTCGACGGCGTCCAGATCGACGGGGTCCCCGTCGAGGTAGCCGGTGTGATCGGCGCCGTCGCTCCTCGTGGCGCGTCGGCCCGGTCGCCACCCCGTCAGCGAGCTCGATGGCATGCAGGCCGCGGTCCTTGACCTCCCAGATCGGCGTGCCGGTGAGCATCAGCAGCCCGTAGATGCACAGCACGGACAGCAGGATGATCGCCGGCACCGTGGTGACCCCGATCGCCAGCGGATGACCGAGCAGCCAGCCGAGGGTGCCGCCGGCCTCGTTGCGCAGGGCGACCGAGTCGGGCTGCGCCGTCCAGAGTGGTCTCGTGGATCACCTGGACGATCCCGGTGACCCCGAGCGCCAGCGCGGTGGCCCCGACCACCCGGCGCGCCCGGTGCTCGCCGGTCCCCCGGCTGCGCATCAGCAGGACCGCGGCGACCACGAGTACCACCGGCAGCAGCACGCCCACGGAGCCGAACCACACCCGGACCACGTCGTCGATCAGTCCCCCGACCGGTCCGGCGGCCTGGAACCAGGTGCCGATCGCGCACAGCACGGCCAACGACACCAGCCCGAGGGCCAGCCCGTCGCGGTGGTGGACCGGGTCGATTCCCCTGGTGGCCGACGCACCCCGACCGACCGCGCGGACCACCCCGCCCAGTCCCTTCCCGAGCCCGCGCCATACGCCGGCGACGCCCGGCACCCACGCCGGCGACGAAGCCCCGCCGGGCCGGCTTGTGCGGTGCGAGCCGCCGGGGCGCGGCATGGCCGGCCTTGCGCGCCGGCTTGCCGGTGCCGGATCGGGGGGTCGAGGTCGTCCCGGCCGAGGCCCGCCGAGCCGGATCGGGACGAGGCGCCACCCGCTCGGGAGCCGGAGGATCGTCCGGACGCGCTCGAGCGTGGTCGAGGGTTTGCAGACGTCTTCCCGGCCATACCTGTCACGCTAGTACCTTCAGTCACAGCCGCACCGCCTGCCACACCGGCACGGCGGAGCGTCAGGACCTCGCGGGACTCCAGGATCCCGCGCACGAAGTGCGCCTGGGCGGCGTGTTCGAGGCAGTCGTCGAGCACACTGATCAGCCGCACGCCCAGCGTCACCGGGGGGTCCCAGCGCTCGTCGACGACGCGGTCGAGATCGCCGTCCGTCAGGTCGGCGACGAACGCTGCGGCCTTGGCGTGCGCGGCGTCGAAGTAGCCGAGGAGCAGCTCCGGATCGGTCACCGCCACCTGGTCGACCTCGGCCGAGGACATGCTCCAACCGGTGGTCTCCACCGGCAGGCCGAGGCCGAAACGTTCGGCCCACCCGTCCGAGGTCCACACCTGGTCGGCGCCGGCGGCCCCGGCGATGTGGTCGTCCTCGACCCGGCTCAGGTGCCAGACCAGCCAGCTGATGTTGTTCGCGCCGCCGATGCGCTCGTGCAACTGATCGACGGTCAGGTCGGCCACCGCACTGTGCACGAGGTCCGGCAACCGACCGAACGCATCGCTCAGAACTTCCGCAGCCTTCATGGTCGTCTCCTCGTGTCGGTCCCGGCTCCACCGAGCCTAGGCCCGTTGGCCGGTCGGCAGTGGACCGAGCACTCCGGCGGCATCCCGGGTCAACGGGGTGACCCCGACCACCGCCGAAACCGGCAGCGGCGCATAGAGATGCGGAAAGAGTTCGGCTGCTGCCCGGCGCCGGCGGCTCGTCCACGACGGGCACCGGCAGCCGATCGACGTCCACGGTGAGCAGACACAGCGGGTCGGTGACGTCGGAGTAGTAGCGCTGCGCGACGCCGGCCAGTTGCTCGGCGGTGCGGCAGAAGTGCAGGAAGCCCTCCTGCGTCGAGCGTCCGGCCCAGCGTCGAGATCCGGTAGTCACCGGCCGCTCTCGCGCCGTCCCAGTCGGCGACCAGCGGCGATGTGGTAGATCGGCTCGGCCACGTCAGCGCGCCGGAACCGGTGGTGCTACCACCGTTCTCACACCGCCAGCACGGTCGGCACGATCATCGGCCGGCGGCGGTAGGTGTCGCCGACCCACCGGCCGACCACCCGGCGCACCGACTGGGCCACCCGGTGCGGATCGGTGATGCCGTCGGCCTCGGTGCGCGCGAGTTCGGCCTCGACCAGCGGGACCACCGCGTCCAGCGCCTTCGGGTCGTCGGAGAATCCGCGACCGGACAGCGTCGGCGACGCCACCGCCCGGCCGGTGCTGCGCGTCGATCGCCACCGTGATCGAGATGAAGCCGCCCTCGCCGAGGATCAGCCGGTCGGACAGGGTGTTCTCACCCACGTCGCCGACGGCGTTGCCGTCCACGTAGACCATGCCGACGTCGATGTGGCCGGTGATCCGGGCCCGGCCGTCGACCAGGTCGACCACCGTCCCGTTCGGGGCCAGCACCACCCGATCCGGCGGAACACCGGTGGCCACCGCAAGTTTCGCCTGCGCCCGCAGGTGCCGCCACTCGCCGTGCACCGGGAATCACGTTGCGCGGCCGCACGGCGTTGTACAGGTACAGCAACTCGCCCGCCGAGGCGTGGCCGGACACGTGCACCTTGGCGACGCCCTGGTGGATCACCGTCACCCCCAGCCGGGACAGCTCGTTGATCACGGTGAACACGCTGGTCTCGTTGCCCGGGATCATCGACGAGGCCAGGATCACCGTGTCGCCCTGCTGCGAGCTGGACGCCGCGGTGCTCGCCGCGCGACATCCGGGACAGCGCCGACAGCGGCTCGCCCTGGGAGCCGGTCGAGATCAGCAGCACCTGCTCCGGCGGCAGGTCCAGCACCTTGTCCAGGTTCCGGACCAACCCGTCCGGCACCGACGAGCAGCCCGAGTTCCTGGGCGATCTGCATGTTGCGCACCATCGACCGGCCGACGAACGCGACCTTGCGGCCGTACCGCGCCGCGGAGTCGAGCATCTGCTGGACGCGGTGCACGTGCGAGGCGAACGAGGCGACGATCACCCGCTGCGGCGCGGAGCGGATGTAGGTGTCCAGGACCGGGCCGATCTCCCGCTCCGAGCGCGACGAACCCGGGCACCTCGGCGTTGGTCGAGTCCACCAGGAACAGGTCGACGCCCTCGTCACCGAGCCGGGAGAAGCCGCCGAGGTCGGTGAGCCGGCCGTCCAGCGGCAGCTGGTCGAGCTTGATGTCGCCGGTGTGCAGCACGGTGCCGGCCGAGGTGCGGATGGCCACCGCCAGCGCGTCCGGGATGGAGTGGTTGACCGCGAAGAACTCCAGGTCGAAGCCGCCGACCCGGCGGCGCTGCGCCCTCGGCGACCACCTGCAGGTCCGGGGTGAGCCGGTGCTCCCGGCACTTGGCCGCGATCAGCGCCAGGCGAGAACCGGGCGCCGATCACCGGGATGTCGCGACGCAGCCGGAGCAGCCAGGGCAGCGCGCCGATGTGGTCCTCGTGGCCGTGGGTGACGACGACGGCGTCGATGTCGTCGACCCGGTCCTCGACCAGCCGCAGGTCGGGCAGGATCAGGTCGACACCGGGCTGGGCGTCCTCGGGGAACAGCACCCCGCAGTCGACCACCAGCAGTCGGCCGTCGAGCTCGTAGACGGTCATGTTGCGGCCGATCTCGCCGATCCCGCCGAGCGCGACGATCCGCAGCGTGCCCCGGGCCGCCGGCGGGGGCGCCAGCGGGTTGGCGCGTCATGCCGCACCGCCGTCGTTCGCGCGTGGGATCGGCGCTGCGATCGTGCGCGCTGTCGGCGACTGGTCGTGCACCGTCATGACGGAGCCGCGGTCGGCTGCGTCCGGACCTACCGCAGTCGCGGAGAGCCAAGCGACAGGGACAGCTCGGCCAGGTCGGCGGCGATCTGCGCCGCCTGCTCCCGGGTCGCCGGTATCTGCGGCAGCCGGGGGTCTCCGACGTCGAATCCGGCCTGGCGCAGCGCGTTCTTGCGAACACCAGACCCGGCGCCACCGCCGGTCCGGCCCATGCGCCCGGTGGGCCGGCAGCAGCGCCTCGTGGACCGTGCGCGCGGTGGCGTAGTCACCGGCCCAGCGCCGCGTCGACCATGCGCCCGCACGTGCGGGCCGACGACGTGCGAGATGATCGAGACGATGCCGACCGCGCCGATCGACATCCACGGCAGGGTGAGCGGATCGTCGCCGGAGTAGTAGGTGAGGTCGCTGTTGGCGATCACCTTGGCGACCCGGCGTACAGGTCGCCCTTGGCGTCCTTGACCGCGGTGATCCGCGGATGCTCGGCCAAGCCGCAGCAGGGTGTCCGGCTCGATGGCCACCACCGATCGCGGCGGAATGTCGTAGAGCATCACCGGCAGCTCGGTGGCGTCGGCGACGGCGGTGAAGTGCGCGATCAGCCCGGCCTGCTGCGGCCGCGAGTAGTACGGGCGTGACCACCAGGGCGCCGTGCGCCCCGGCCGCCGCGGCGGCGCGGGCCAGGTGGACCGAGTGCGGCGGTGTCGTAGGTGCCGACGCCGGCGACCACGGTCGCCCGGTCGCCGACCGCCTCGACGCGTGGCGCGGATGATGGCGTCCTTCTCCGCGTCGGTGGTGGTCGGCGACTCGCCGGTGGTGCCGTTGACCACCAGGCCGTCGTTGCCCTCGTCGACCAGCCGGGTGGCCAGCTCGCCGATCTTGGGCACGTCGAGTTCGACCCGGCGCAGTCGAACGGCGTCACCATTGCGGCCAGCACCGTGCCGAACGGCCGGCCGGGCCGGCCCGAGCTGGCCCGGCCGAGAGCGATCGTCATAGCTGATGACGCTACCGTCCCTGGCCGGCCGGGACTGCCCCGCCTGCCACCGTCGCCCAGCTCGGCGGCCGGCGGCGACCGGCCCCACGACCCGACTTGCCCGCCGACCGGCCGATCTGATCAGGTGAGCGGGTGACCCCGCCGCAGCCGACGTGTTCGCCGCCCGCCTCCCGGCGATGCTCGCCGACATCGGGACGCTGGTCGACTGCGAGACCCCGTCCGCCGATCACGCCGCGGTGGCCGCCGGCGCCGCGCTGGTCGCCGCCCTCGGCGAACGGCTGCTCGGCAGCCCGCCGGAGACCCTGGTCGTCGACGGCGTCACCCATCTGCGTTGGCGATTCGGCGCCGGCGACGAGCCCGCGGGTCCTGGTGCTGTGCCACCAGGACACCGTGTGGCCGATCGGCTCGCTGGCCACCCGGCCGTTCGCGATCACCGACGGTGTGCTCACCGGCCCCGGCTCGTTCGACATGAAGACCGGCGTGGTGATGGCCCTGCACGCGTTGGCCGTGCTCCGCGAGCAGGCCGCGGATCTGCCGGTCACCGTGCTGGTCACCGGGGACGAGGAGGTCGGCTCGCCCACCTCCCGCGAACTCATCGAATCCGAGGCGCGCCGGTCCACCGCCGCCCTGGTGCTCGAGGCGGCCGGGGACGGCGGCGCGATCAAGACCGGGCGCAAGGGCGTGTCGTTCTATCGGCTCACCGTGCACGGCCGGGCCGCCCACGCCGGACTGGAGCCGGAGAAGGGCGCGAACGCCGGCCTCGAACTCGCCCACCTGGCGCTGGCCATCGCCGAGTTCGGCGACCCGGCCGTCGGCACCTCGGTGGTGCCGACCATGTCCAGCGCCGGCACCAGCACGAACACCGTGCCGGCGGCGGCGACGCTGGCCGTCGACTCCCGGGCCGCGCACCGTCGCGGAGCAGTTGCGGGTGGACGCGGCCATCCGCAGCCTGACCCCGACCGTCGCCGGCACGTCGATCTCCGTGCGACGGCGGCCCGAACCGGCCGCCGCTGGAGGCCGCGTCCACCGCGGATCTGTTCGCCGTCGCCGCAGCAGGTCGCCGCCGAACTCGGGCTGGCGGCACGCTGCCGCAGATCCACGTCGGCGGCGGGTCGGACGGCAACTTCACCGCCGGTGTCGGCACCCCGACGCTGGACGGCCTCGGCGCGTCGGCGGTGGCGCGCACGCCGACGGCGAACACGTGCTGGTCGACCGGATCGCCGAACGCACCGCGCTGGTGGCCGGGCTGGTCCACCGGTTGACCCGACAGGAGATGCCCGCATGAAGCTGGAATCGGTCCGCCTGCACCGAGTCGGATTGCCCCTGGTGTCGCCGTTCCGGACCTCGTTCTCGGTTCAGACCCGGCGCGATGTGCTGCTGCTCGAGTTGCGTGGACCGCAGACCACCGGCTGGGGCGAGTGCGTGGCGATGTCCGATCCGTTGTACTCGTCCGAGTACGTCGATGCCTGCGCGGACGTCCTGCGCCGGTTCCTGCTGCCGGCGCTGGCCGCCGCCGGCGACCTCACGCCACTGCAACTGGCCGAGGTGCTCCGGCCGTTCCGCGGCCACCGGATGGCCAAGGCCGCCGTCGAGATCGCCTTCATCGACGCCTATCTGCGCGAACGTGACGAGTCGCTCGGCGAGTTCCTCGGGGCCACCAAGGAGCAGGTCCCGGCCGGCGTCTCGGTCGGCATCATGGACTCGATCCCGCAGCTGCTCGATGCGGTGGCCGGCTACCTCGACCAGGGTTACCTGCGGATCAAGCTGAAGATCGAACCGGGCTGGGACGTCGCGCCCGTGCGCGCAGTCCGCGAACGGTTCGGCGACGACCTGCTGCTGCAGGTGGACGCCAACGCGGCGTACACGCTCGCCGACACCCGGCAGTTGGCGAAGCTGGACGCGTTCGACCTGCTGCTGATCGAGCAGCCGCTGGACGAGGACGAGCTGCTCGCGCACGCCGAGCTGGCCAAGGCCATGTCCACCCCGATCTGCCTGGACGAGTCGATCGTCTCGGTGTCGGCCGCGGCCCAGGCCATTGCCGTCGGGGCCTGCTCGGTGATCAACATCAAGCCGGGCCGGGTCGGCGGCTACCTCGAGTCGCGCCGGATCCACGACATCGCCAGGGCGAACGGGCTGGCCGTGTGGTGCGGCGGCATGCTCGAGACCGGGATCGGCCGCGCCGCGAACCTGGCCCTGGCCGCGCTCCCGGGCTTTGTGCTGCCCGGCGACACCTCCGCGTCGGACCGCTACTACCGGCAGGACGTGACCGAGCCGTTCGTCCTGGTGGACGGACACGTCGCGGTGCCCAGCGGCCCGGGCATCGGCGTCACGCCGATCCCCGGGATCCTCGCCGAGATCACCACGGACACCCTGGAGTGGACCGCGGCCGAATAACCGCCGCCGGGGACACGGGTCACGATCGCCCGGTGCTCAACGCCGCCTCGTTCTCGGGGCATCGCTCACGGTCCGGGTCAGTCGACCGGCAGGTCGTACTGCACGGTCGCCAGGGCGGCACCGGCCGGCAGCGGCGCGGCCAGTGTCCAGCGTGGGGCGCCACCGACGCCGCAGGACTCGGTGGAGAGCGGACTGCAGTGGGCAGTCGACCCCCAGGACGGTGGGCCCGGACACGATCAGCACCACCGGTAGGTCCGCGGGCAGCCGACTGGACAGCGGGCCGATCGCGGCGAGCGCTCGTCCGGCCGTCGATGGCCGGGTGCGGACACTGACCCCGTCCAGCCGATAACGCAAGCTGAACACGGCTCCGGCGGCCGGCAGCGTCACCGGGTGCGCCACGGTGGCCGGCACGGCCACCGGCTGGTCGCCGGCCGAGAGCTGGACGTCCGTCGCGGTGGCATCGGTGCCCGAGAAGATCGCTCCGGCCCGGCTGATGTCCGGCGGCGCCAGGGTCAGCGACGTGATCGGCCGGGCCAGCCGGAGCCGTTCGCTCACCTCGAAGCTGCCGGTCGCATCGGGCACGGCGATGAGCAACACCCCCGGCTCGTCGATGCCGGGACCCGGACTGGGTATCCGCTACGGATCATCGCTCGACGAGCGTGGCTGCCGGTGACGCAGGCCGGGGGGTGCGGTGGCCGTAGCGTGCGTGCGGCCGGCTGGTGGCCGGTGGACGTTGCCGCTCCGCGGACCCGCGCGGGAACCGAACTCGTCGCCCCGGCCTCAGCGCCCGGCCGCGATGGCCGGCGTGGTCGTCGGCGTCGGTGCGTCCGCCCGAGCACGGTGCCGCTGGTGCGCTCGGGCGTCGCCGCCGCCCGCGCGTTCGTCGGACCCGGCGAGGCCGCCGAGTCGGCATCCGAACCGCGACCCGTTCCGAAGAACAGGACGATGTCGACGATCAGGAATGCCAGGACCAGCCCGACCTTGGCCGTGGTCCCCCAGCTCCAGGACTGGCGCATACGGCGCCAGCGGCGTGACCACGCCCGCTGGTGTCCATCGGCTGACTTCACTGGGCGCCCCCCGGCTTTTGTACTGCGATGGCTCGATAGCCCACTGGGGGACTTCCCGTCAGGTCCCCGGCCGCATACGATTGATCTACCCAGCGTAGGGGCACATTACGCGGGTCACGACAAATTCACCCGAACGCCACAGCGCGGCCCGGGTGTGGGGGGAATGAAATGACTGTACGAATTCGCACCGGAATCACCTTCGTCGCGATGACGTCGATGGCGATGGTGCTCGCCGCACAGCCCGCCGGCGCCACCGCGACCGGCTCGGTCGCCAGGGCGTCGGCGAGCAGTGGGTCGGCCGCCTCGGCGGTGGTCTACGTCGTGCAGGGCCTACCGGCCGAGACGGTCAGTGTGGCCATCGACGGCACATCGGTGGCCGCCCACGTGGCCACCGCCAAGGTGGTCGGACCGTTCCAGGTCGGTGCTGGTGCGCATACGGTCACCTTCACGGACGCGACGGGCAAGGTCGTTGCCACCAACACGGTGAGCACGGCCGGGGGCTCCAACTCCGACCTCGTGCTGCACCTGCAGACGGCGGCCTCGAAGGCGCCGTTGGTCACCCAGTTCGCCAACACCATCACCGGTATCCCGGCGGACAAGGCATCCGTCACCGTGGCCCATACGGCCGCTGTGCCACCCGCTGACATCAGGGTCGACGGCAAAGTGCTCTTCGCCAACGTCGCCAACGGGGAGTCGCTGAACGTGGTGGTCCCGGCCGGGACGTACCGGGTGGACATCGTGAAAGCCGGGGAACAGGCACCCGCCGTGTTCGGACCGGTCGATCTGACCGTGAAGGGCGGCACCCTGACCAAGGTCTACGCGGTCGGCGACCCGGCCGCCAAGACGATGAACGTGGCAGTGCACGAGATTGCCATGCCGCGCAGCGGGTCCGCTGCTCCCAAGCTCATCGACACCGGCACCGGCGGCTCCGCGGTCTTCCTGCAGTTCTTCGCTCTGCTCACCCTGTGGTGGCGGGGCTGACCGCCGGACCGGACAGGACGCGCCGCACGCGCGGGTGGCACGTGGCGCTCATCGCCCTCGTCGGAGCGCTCACGGCGTGCGCAGCCGAGCTGCCCCGCACGCGGGGAGCAGAAGGAGGCTCGACTCGACCGCAGGCCGAATACGCCACCGGCCGGCTGCTCACTTCACCGGGCGCGACCACGCCGACCTCGTTGACCACAGGTACGACGGCGACGTCACGAAGCGCGCCGCAGCGGACAGCTCAGCCCCGCGAGCTGACGGCGACGCGCACCACCGGGACGACCACCCGGCCCACCCCGGCGCTCAGCAGCTCCGGTTCTGCCGAGCGGGCCGCCGCGCCGGCGCCGACGGTGGCGGCACCTGCGCGGACCGGCACTGCAGCCCCGTCGACCCGGATTCGCTTCGTGCCCACCTCGGTGGAGATCCCCGGGCACGGCAACGCACCGGTGGTGGTCGAACGAACCGTCGACGGCACACTGCAGATCCCGCGGGACATCTCGCAGATCGGCTGGTGGGACGGCAGCGCATTTGCCGGCGACCCGTTCGGTGCCACCGTGCTGGCCGGCCACATCGACTCCCGGGTGCAGGGACTCGGCTTCTTCGCCGCCCTGCTGCTGCTCGGCCGCGGTGATCGCATCGTGGTGCGCAACGGAGCCCGACACCCTGACCTATCGGGTCACCTCGACCGAGTTGATCCGCAAGGACGCGCTCGCGACCGACGGCGAAGCGCTGTCCCAGCACGGCGATCACCGGCTCGTACTCATCACCTGTTCGGGGCAGTGGCACCCGGAAAAGCGTTCCTACGACAGCAATCTGGTCGTCGTGGCCACGCCGGTGTCGACGGGCTGAACCGGCGTCCGGCCGGACGCCGGTCGGGCGTCAGGCGCCGACCCGCAGGCCCGCGCCCTCCAGTGCTTCGATCCCCTGCTGGCTCCCGGTCAACTCGACCCGCGCCGCGGGCCGACCGGAGGACCAGATGAGCACCTCCCCCGGATCACCGCTGACCACCACGGTCGGCTCGCCCTTGCTCAGGACAATCTGCCGACCATCCGGCAACGCCGCCGTCACGCCGACGCCGGCCTTGCCCACCGACCTCCGCACGTAGACGCTGTCCAGCATCTTCTCGAAGCCGGCCGTGGTCTCCGCGTCGAACTCGCGGGGCTGCCACTCCGGCTGTCCGCGCCGCACGTCCTCATGATGGATGAACATCTCCGCACCGTTGGCGGCCGCATCGATCGGTCCGTAACGCGTCGGATTCCACACCGGGGCGCCGGACCTGTACAGCTGTACAGCTTGATGCCAGGGCATGGCCTTGTAGCCCCCGGCCACCTTGTCAGTCCACGGCTCGGCGAACGACAAGTAGGCCCCGGGAAGGGCATCCGGCCGGCGTTCGCGAATCAGCAAGTGGGCGAGCAGGTCACCGGTCTGCCACCCCTCGCAGCGGGTCGGTTGGTCCGGCCCGAGCTCATCGAAGAGGTCGGCGAGCAGGGCGCGTTCGGATTGCGCAAGAGTCACTGCACCGACGTTACCCGGCAGTCAGCTTCCGTCGTCCTTCCGGCCGCGCGCCGGCGGGCTCCGCGGGTCGTCGGACCCGAACAGCGGCTCGTCTACGACCCGCTGGTCGCCCTCTGGCCGGCCGGCCCGGTACGCGGCGCGGCCGAGCATGTGCGCCGCCACCGGCGCCGTCATCAGCTGGAAGACCGCGACCAGCAACAGCAGGCCCAGGTCGTGCCAGTCCTCCACCCGTAGGGCGATGCCGAGCAGGATCAGCACCAGCCCGAGGACCTGCGGTTTGGTCGCGGCGTGCATCCGGCTGAACAGGTTGCTGAACCGGACCACCCCGATCGCGGCGATCAGGCCCAGGGCAGCCCCGCCCAGCAGCAGCGCGGCCGAGGCGATGTCCCGGATCTGGAGCCAGGTGTCAGTCATCGCGGCCTCGGTCGCGGTCGGGCACCGGCATGTCGTCGGGCACGTCCGGATCCGCCGGCTCGTCCCCGGTGGCGAATCGGGCGATGCTCACCGAGCCGACCATGCCGACCAGGCTCAGCACCACCAGGATCGGCAGCGTGTCGCTGTGCTGGTGGTACGCGGCCTCGACACCCAGCGCGCACACCAGGACCGATACCAACACATCGAGCGCCACCGCCCGGTTGGGCATGGTCGGACCGCGAGCCGCCCGGATCAGGGCGAGGACGGCGGCGACGCCCAGCATGCCGCCGGCCACCCAGACCACCACGTTGAACCAGCTGATCATGGCCCCACCTCGCCCGGCTGTGGGGCCGGCCCGTCGGCGGGGAGGGCGCGGTCGGGCGGCGGCCGGCGCACCCTGGCCATGTCCTCGGCGTCACCGAATGCCTCGACCACCCGGCGTTCCTGGTCCCAGACCCGGTGCCGAGCCCGCTGGACGGCGGCCAGGTCGGGGGTGTCCAGCACGTGCACCTGCAACGCCCACCGGGATCGGGAGATCTCGATGAGCAAGCTCCCCGGGACCAGCGAGACCATCTCGGCGGTCACCCACATGGCGAACTCGCTGCGCGTGCGCAGCGGGACAACCAGCACCGCGTTCACCGGCTGCCGCCCGAACCGGAGCGCCAGCAGCGCCACCTGGGTGCTCGAGCGCACCAGGTCGACCACGAAGATCGCGACCAGTTTGACCAGGCCCCATGCGTGTGGGCGGGAGCCGAAGGCCAACGACGGCAGGGGGAACAACAGCAGCACCGCGATGGCGATGGCAATGCCGGCCAGCACGTTGCCGACGGTGAACTCGCCCCACAGCAGGCACCAGACAACGGTCAGCCAGAGCACCGCCGGCCATTGCAGGGCGCGGCGCCGCCCGTCGCCCTCCGTGGTGAGGCTCACCTTTGCGACCCCGATCCGTCCGACAACACGGTGCTGATATAGGGCGTGCGGTCCTGCAGTTCGTGGGCGGCCCGGGTGGTCAGGCCGAACAGCGGGCCGGCGACCACCGTGATCGCCACCCCGAGCACGACCAGCGCGGCGGTCGGCCCGACCATGGCCCTGGGCAGGGAGCGCATCGGCGTCTCCGACGTATCCGCCCATGGCTGACCGGACTTGGTGCCGCTGGCCTGCTCGGTCGACCGCCCCACTGCGGCGGCGTGCCGATGGTCACTCCCGACCCCGGCCCCGGCCCCGGCCGTGACCCGGGATTCCGACGGCAGGTCACCCTCGGCGTCCGGCACGTCCCGCGGCTTCCAGAAGGCCCGGTTCCAGGTTTTCGCGATCGCCCAGAGGGTCAGCAGGCTGGTCACCATCGACGCGGCGACCACCAGGTAGGCCAGCCAACTGCCCTGCGCGACGCCGGCCTCGGCCAGCCCGACCTTGCCGAAGAAGCCGGAGAACGGCGGGATCCCGGCCAGGTTCATCGCCGGGATGAAGAACATCAGCGCGAGCACCGGCGCCGCTCGGGCCAGACCACCGAGCTTCTCCAGCGAGGTCGAGCCCCCGCGGATCTCGATCAACCCGGCGACCAGGAACAACGTGGTCTGGATGGTGATGTGGTGGACCGTGTAGAAGATCGACGACGCCAGGCCGAGCTCACTGGCCAGCGCGATGCCGAACACCATGAAGCCGATGTGACTGACCAGGGTGAAGGACAGCATCCGTTTGATGTCCGACTGGGCGACCGCACCCAGGATCCCGACGACCATGGTGGCCAGCGCCGCCCAGAGCAGCAGGGAGCTGATCCTGGTCGTCGGGGAACAGTAGGGTCTGGGTCCGGATCATCGCGTAGACGCCGACCTTGGTCAGCAGACCGGCGAACACCGCGGTGACCGGTGCGGGCGCGGTGGGATAGGAGTCCGGCAGCCACGCCGAGAGTGGGAACACCGCGGCCTTGATCGCGAACGCGGAGAGCAGCAACAGTCGCAGCACGGTCTGCACGCCCTCGGGCACGGCCCGGAGCTTCTCTGCCAGGTCGGCCAGGTTGACCGTGCCGGTCACGGCGTAGATCGCCGCGATGGCGATCAGGAACACCACCGAGGACAGCACGGCGACGACCACGTAGGTGGCGCCGGCACGCAGCCGCGGCCCGCTGCCGCCCAGGGTGATCAGCACGTAGCTGGCGGCCAGCAGGATCTCGAAGCCGACGTAGAGATTGAACAGGTCACCGGCCAGGAATGCATTGCTGACCCCGGCGCAGAGCACCAGGAAGGTCGGGTAGAACACGGACAACGGGGTGTCCCGGCCGAACTCGATGATGCCCTGGCCGACCGAATAGACCAGGACGCAGAGCGCGACGACGGCGGACACGAGCAGCAGCAGGGTGGACAACCGGTCGGCGACCAGCACGATGCCCAGCCGCGAGGGCCAGCCGCCGATGTTGACCACTTGCGGTCCGTCCCGATCCGCGGCCGCGAGCAGCACGGCGGCGATCACCACCACCGCGGCCAGGGTGACCATGCTCACCAGCCGCTGCACCCTGGCGTTGTGTCCCAGCACCAGGCACAGCCCGGCGCCAAGCAGGCACAGCACCACCGGCAGCGGAATGAGGTAGGAGACGGACGAGTGGCCGGTCATCGGTCGGCCCCTTCCTCGTCGGGAAGTTCCGTGCCGGCTGCTTCGTAGGACTCGGAAGCCTTGTCGGATTCGGCCAACTGCATGATCCGGCGGTCCTCGATGTCGTCCGGTACCTCGTCGTCCCCCTGGACCTGCGCGGAGCGGTAGGCCATGGCCAGCAGGAAGGCCGCCACCCCGAGGGTGATCACGATGGCAGTCAGGGCGAGCGCCTGGGGCAGCGGATCACTCATCGGGGACGGGTCGTCGGAATCGACGATCGGCGACCGGCCCGGCGCGCCGGAGGCGATGATCAGCACCAGGTTGACCGCATTGCCGATCAGCAGGGTGCCCACGATGATCCGGGTGAGCGTCCGTTCCATCAGCAGGATCACCCCGCAGGCGAACAACGCCCCGGCGGTGATCACCAGCACCAGGTTGACCGTCACGATCCGACCACCGCAGCGTCGTCGGAATCGGCCGACGGCCCCGCCGTCCGTTCGTCCGCGATGTCCTGGTCGATGCCCCCGCCGAGGCTGCGCAGCAGGTCGAGCATCACCCCGACCACCACCAGATAGACCCCGACGTCGAAGAACACCGACGTCACGACGTGGAGGTCGCCGATCACCGGGAGGTGCAGGTCGACCACCGCGCTCTGCAGGACCTGTCCGCCGAAGGCCAGCGGCGCCAGCACGGAGACGGTGGCCACCAGCAGGCCGGCACCGAGTACCTTGCCGGCATCGACCGGCGCGGCCTCGTCCAGCTCGTACCGACCACCGGCCAGGTAGCGCACCATCAGGGCCAGGCCGACCATCAGGCCGCCGGCGAACCCGCCCCCGGGGGCATTGTGGCCGGCGAACAGCAACCAGATCGAGAACAGCACGATGGTGTGGAAGATCAGCCGGGTGACCACCTCGAAGACCATCGACCGCTCCTCGAGGCTCTGGCGCCGGCTGGCGGTGAGCCAGTTGCCGGCCGGCGCCCCCCGGCCCGCTGCGGGGGTGCCGGGCAGCGGGTGACTGCCGCGGCCGGTGATCTGGAAGATCAGCGAGGCCACGCCGGTCGCCGCGACCATCAGCACCGAGATCTCGCCCATGGTGTCCCAGGCCCGGATGTCGACCAGGGTGACGTTGACGATGTTGCGTCCACCGCCGTAGCTGACCGCCGCCTGCGCGAACGCGTCGGACACCGGGGTGCCGACCCTGGACCCCGCCGTCACAGCGGCCAGCCCGGCAAGGAAGGCACCGGCAAGCACGCCGAGCAGCACCCGCAGTGACCGGCTGGCCAGGAACGGCCGACTGGAGAAGTGGGCCGGCAGCCGCCGCAACACCAGCACGAACAGCACCAGCGTGACCGTCTCCACCAGGACCTGGGTGAGCGCCAGATCCGGCGCGCCGTGCAACAGGAACAGCACCGCGGTGCCGTAGCCGGTGACCCCGGCCAACAGAACCGCCTTGAGCCGGCGTCGGGCCCGGACCGCGACAATGGCCGCAGCCACCAGCACCGCGCAGGTGATCACCTGGGCGCCGTCGTCGAACCAGACCACGTCGGTCGGCCACCGCCCGCCGACGATCAGCATGCTGCCCGGCACCGCCAGCACCACGACCAGGATCGATCCGAGGTAGAACGGCAGCGACCCGCGCTGGGTGCGCCCGGTGACCTCGACCGACAGCCGGTCGGTGGTGCGCATCACCCGTTCGTAGCCACGCTCGGCCGACGGCATCCAGCGCGGCGCCACCGGCACCGCGGCTACCCGTTGCTGCCAGGCGAATCCGCCGATGCCGCCGCCGATCGCGATCAGCGAGAGGACCAGCGCCGGGGTGATGCCGTGCCACAGCGCCAGGGCGGCGTGCCCACCGTCGGCCGCGAACTGGTGGTCGTAACCGGCGAACAGGTCGGTCAGCGCGGACCCGGCGAACCCCAGCACCAGGCAGGCGGTGGCCAGCACCGCGACCGGGCCGACCATCGGAGCCGGTGTCGGTGCCAGCCTGGTGTCCGGTACGCCGGACTTGCGGGCGAACGTGCCCCAGACGAACCGAAGGGTGTAGGCGACGGTGAGCATCGCGCCCAGGACGACCCCACCCAGCGCCAGCGCGCCCGGCACCGGGTCCAGCACCGGCGGCTGCCCGCCGTGACCGGACAGTGCTTCGGTGAACGCGGTGAGCACCGACTCCTTCGCGATGAAGCCGTACAGCGGTGGGATGCCGGCCATCGAGGCCGCGGCCAGCACGGTCAGGCCGGCCAGCACCGGGCATCCGCGCGCCCAGCCCGGACAGCTTGCGCAGGTCGCGGGTGTGCGCGGCGTGGTCGACGATGCCCACCACCATGAACAACGCCGCCTTGAACAGCGCATGCGCGCTGAGCATGGCGATGCCGGCCAACGCCCCGCTCCTGGTGCCCAGGCCGACGATGGCCATCAGGAACCCGAGCTGGCTGACGGTGCCGTAGGCCAGCAGCAGCTTGATGTCGGTCTGGGCCAGTGCCCGGACCCCGCCGACCAGCATGCTGAGCACGCCCAGCCCGATCAGGGTGATCCGCCACAGTCCGGTGCCGGCGAACCCGGGCGCGAGCGCCGAGGCGAGGAAGATGCCGGCCTTGACCATCGCCGCGGCGTGCAGGTAGGCGCTGACCGGGGTGGGCGCGGCCATCGCGCCGGGCAACCAGAAGTGGAACGGCACCAGGGCGGACTTGGAGATCGCGCCCACCAGCACCAGCCCGACGGCCACGGTGACGGCGGCGCTCGCCGGCCGGTGGCCCAGCGCCGCCACCACCTCGTCGATCTGAAAGCTGCCGGCCGCCTCGCCGAGCATCACGAAACCGACGAGCATGGCCAGGCCGCCGAACGTGGTGACGATCAGCGCGTTGACCGCCGCCCGCCGGTTGGCCCGGCGCTCCGGGTTGTGCCCGATCAGCACGAAGGAGAAGACCGTGGTGAGTTCCCAGAACACGTAGATCAACAGCAGGTTCCGGGCCAGCACCAGGCCGAGCATGGAACCGGCGAACGCGGTGAACGCCCCGGTGAACCGCCAGAGCGACGGGTCACCGTCCTCGAAGTACCACCCGCAGTAGGCCAGCACCAGGGCACCGACGCCGGTGACCAACATGGCCAGCGTCCAGCTCAGGGTGTCCAGCCGCAGCGCGATGTCCAGATGGATCGCCGGCACCCAGCTGATGGTCTCGGTCAGCTGGTGCGCAGTCTCGCCGGTGACCTCGCCCATGCGGGTCACCAGCCAGCCGAACGATGCCGCCGGCACCAGGGCCAGGAGCAGAAACGTGCGCCGGCCGAACAGTCGGACCAGGCCGGGAGCGAGCGCGGCCGCCAGGAAGTGGGCGAACAGCAGGACGGCCATGCGCCGGGGTCAGCCCGAGGTCGGGGGGCAGAGGGCGCGACCAGGTGACCCGGGCGCGGTGATCCGGATGCTGCAGTGCACGTCGATCACCCCCCTCCGTTTCCCGCAGTTTAGGTGTCGCCGGTCGGCCGGACCCGACCCGGGCACGTGGGACCCGGCCGCGACCTGCGCGACGACGGGCCACCCGGTGGGCGGCCCGTCGTCGGCGGGCGAGAATCAGCAAGTCAGTGCTTGACCGCCTTCTCGGCATGGGCGCCGGTGAGCGACCTGACCTCCATCTCGGCCCACTTGGCCTTGTTGAACTCCTTGGCCGTGACGGTGCCGACGAAGGCGAACAGGAAGCCGAGCGGGATCGAGACGAGACCGGGGTTGTCCAGCGGGAACCAGTGAGAAGTCGACGTTCGGGTTGGTGATCAGGCTGGCCGACTTGCCGGTCTTCGGATCGACCGGCTCCGCCGGACACGTTCGGGGAGAAGATCAGCAGCACCAAGGCGGAGATCCAGCCCGCCGTAGATGCCCCAGGTCGCGCCGCTGGTGTTGAACCGCTTCCAGTACAGCGAGAACAGGATCGACGGCAGGTTCGCCGAGGCCGCGATGGCGAAGGCCAGCGCGACCAGGAAGGCAACGTTCAGCTTCTGCGCCGGGATGGCCAGGGCGATCGACACCGCGCCGATGACCACCGCGGCGATCCGACCGACCCGGACCTCCTCGCGCGTCGGTCGCCTTGCCCTTGCTTGATCACGTTGGCGTAGACGTCGTGCGCCAGCGAGGACGACGAGGCCAGGGTCAGCCCGGCCACCACCGCCAGGATGGTGGCGAAGGCCACCGCGGCGATGATCGCCAGCATCACCGCACCGAGCCGTCCGCCGCCAGCGCCTCGGCCAGCTGCGGGGCGGCGGTGTTGCCGGCCGCGTTCTGCGTCGGTGATCACCTTCTGGGTGCCGACGAGGGCGGCCGCGCCGAAACCGATCACCAGGGTCATCAGGTAGAAGATGCCGATCAGGCCGATCGCCCAGTTCACCGACTTCCGCGCGGTCTTGGAGTCCGGCACCGTGTAGAAGCGGATCAGCACGTGCGGCAGGCCCGCGGTGCCGAGCACCAGGGCCAGGCCCAGCGAGATGAAGTCGAGCTTGGAGATCAGGTGGCCCGGTCTTGCCGTACTCGTTGCCCGGTGCGATGAAGCCTCGCGGCGTTGCCGCGATCGCAGCGTACTGGTCGTGCGCGCGCGCCCAGCAGCGAGGAGATGTTGAAGTCGAACTTGGCCAGCACCCAGATCGTCATGACCGCGGCGCCGAGCATCAGCAGGACGGCCTTGACGATCTGCACCCAGGTGGTGCCCTTCATTCCGCCGAACACGACGTAGATGATCATCAGCACGCCGACCAGGACGATCACCAGGTTCTTCGCGGTGGTGCTGGTGGGCGACAGGCCGAGCAGCAGCGGCGACCAGGCTGCCGGCCCCGACCATCTGGGCCAGCAGGTAGAAGATCGAGACCACGACGGTCGAGATGGCCGCGGCGGTGCGCACCGGCGCCTGCCGCATCCGGAAACTGAGCACGTCGGCCATGGTGAACTTGCCGGTGTTGCGCATGAGTTCGGCGACCAGCAGCAGCGCGACCAGCCAGGCGACCAGGAAGCCGATGGAGTACAGGAAGCCGTCGTAGCCGTTGAGCGCGATGGTGCCGGCGATGCCGAGGAACGACGCGGCCGACATGTAGTCGCCGCCGATGGCCAGGCCGTTCTGCATGCCGGTGAACGACCGGCCGCCGGCGTAGAAGTCGGCGGCGGTGCGGTTCTGCCGGCTGGCCCAGATGGTGATGCCCGAGGGTGATCGCGACGAACACCGCGAACAGCGTGATGGTCAGGGCCTGGTGGTCGCGGTGTCTGTTTCGGCGGCGGCCGCCGCGCTGATCGCGGTCGTCACGATGCGCTCTCCTTCGATCTGCGCCCGCAGCTCGTCGGCCAGCGGGTCGATCTTGCGGTCGGCGTACCGCGAGTACGCAGATCGCGATCACGAACGTCGAGACGAACTGCAGCAGGCCGAAGATCAGTCCCGACGTTGATGTTGCCGAACACCTTGGTGCTCATGAAGTCCCGTGCGCGTAGTCGGCGCAGCAGGACGTACAGGAGGTACCAGACCAGGAACGCCGATCGTCATCGGGAAGACGAAGCCGCGCACCGCATGCCGCAGTCGCCCGAATTCCGGGCCGTCCTGCACCCCCTCCCAGTCGACCGGGGCCGTGTCGTCGGCCGTGGACTGCGGGTTGCCCATGCTGCCTCCTCGTCGAGGGCGCGGCCGTCGCAGGGACGGCGACGCGTCTGGGTGTGACCGCACGCACACTAGGAGCGTGCGGGCGCCCGCCGGAACCGCCGCTCGGCAGGGCGCCGCCGGGTGCGCCGAACGGTCGGCCGGGGACGCCGAACGGTCGAGCGGTCGGTCGGTTCAGCCCTGCTGCCGACTCGTCACCCGGGCGCCGATCGGCAGGTGGAAGCGGGCCAACACCGCGTCCACCCCCGGTGCGATGCGACGGCGGGTGAGCAGGGAGACGATCACCATGGTGGTGAACGCGAGCGGCACGGTGATCGCGGCGGGCTGGGCCAGCAGCCAGCCGATTCCGGGCGGGTGCGCCCGGGTGACCACGGACGCGACCACCGCCAGCAGTGAGCTTCCTCCGCCCAGCACGAGTCCGGCCGCGGCCCCCGACCACAGTCAGCCCACGCCACCAGATTCCGAGCACCAGCAGCGGGCAGAAGGTCGAGGCGGCCACCGCGAACGCCATGCCGACGACCTGCGAGATGTCCAAGGTGGTGGTGGCCAGGGCCAGCCCGATCGGCACCAGCCCGGCCACCACGGCGGCCAGCCGGAAGTCCTTCACCCGACCCGGCAACAGATCGGTGGAGAGCACCCCGGCCGCGGCGACCACCAGCCCCGACGAGGTGGACAGGAAGGCGGCGATGGCACCCGCGGCCACCAGCGCCCCGAGCGCGACCGCCGGCGGCCCGGTCAGCGCGGCCGCAGGCAGCCGCAGCAGACTGGAATCCGATTCGCCCGGCGCCGGTACCCCGACGTAGCGGTGCGCCAACAGCCCGCCGAGGCCCGGGAACAGGTAGAACACCCCGAGCAGTCCGAGCACCGTCACCGTGGTCCGCCGGGCCGCCGGGCCGTCCACGTTCGTGTAGAAGCGGACCAGCACATGCGGCAGGCCCATGGTGCCCAGAAACGTGGCCAGCACCAAGGAGTACATCTCCGGTACCGGCGCTCCCCCGCCGAGACCGCCGCCCGGGAGCGCCCATTCGCCGGCGAACAACTCCTCGGCGGCCGGGCCGGTTTGCGCCGAGCACGCACAGCACCGGCACGGCGATGGCCAGCAACTTGAACCAGTACTGGAACGCCTGCACGAAGGTGATCGACCGCATCCCGCCGGCGACCACGTTGACCATCACGACCACCCCGACGGCCGTGACACCGACCCAACGCGGTAGGCCCGGTCACCTCGCGCAGCACCAGGCCGGCCCCGTGCAGCTGCGGCACCAGGTAGAGCCACACGATGACGAGCACCAGCAGCGTGGACAATCGGCGCAGCCGCACGGACCGCCAGCGGATCTCGGTGAAATCGGGCAGGGTGAAGGCGCCGGAGCGGCGCAGCGGCGCGGCCACGAACAGCAGCAGCGCGAGATAGCCGGCGGTGAAACCCACCGGGTACCACAGCGCATCGGGCCCGTGCAGCGCCACCAGTCCGGCGACCCCCAGGAACGAGGCCGCGGAAAGGTATTCGCCGGAGATCGCCGCCGCGTTCCAGCCCGGCCGCACGGTGCGCGACGCGACCAGGAAGTCACTGGTGGTCCGGGCGAGCCGGACCCCGTAGGACCCGATCGCCACCGTGGCCACGACGACCAGCGAAATGGCCAGCAGGGCGGCCGTCGAGGAGTTCACCTGGGGTGGCCCGACGCCTCAGTTGTGTTCGAGCAGGTCGGCGAAATCGCGCTCGATCCGCTCGGCCCGTACGCGATAGAACCGGCCGAGCAGATACAGCACGGGATAGGCCAGGACTCCGAGCACCCACCAGATGGCCGGGATCCCGGCGATCTGCCAGGTCCGCACCGCCGGGATCAGGGTGAACACGGCCGGCAACGGAGCGAACAGCACGACCGCGACCACCGCGACGCGCAAGGCGTTGGCCAATTGCGCCCGGATCAGCCCACGCACCAGCTCTTGGCCGATCGGGGTCTGCTCGTCGACCTCGGCGGCGCGACGAACGGGCCGTGGTCCGGGCCGGCGATCGGCCAACACCACCCGGGTCCGGCGGGGCCGGACATCGTCCCGCCCGGAGTGGGTCGCCGTCACCGGCCGGGCCGGCGGCCGGAGAACAGCCGGTCCTTGAGCTCGCGCAGATGGCGTCGACTCACCGGGAGATCGGCGGGCGCCCGGCCGCCGGCGACCCTGATCCGGTATCCGGAGTCGGTGGCCCGCAGCTCGACGATCCGGTGCAGGGCGACCAGGTATCCGCGGTGCACCCGGACGAAACCGGCCGGCCCCCACTCCTCCTGCAGCACCGTGAGCGGGGTGCGCAGCAGGTGCGAACCGCCGCCGTCCATGTGCAGGCGGGCGTAGTCGCCCTGCGCCTCGGCCCACCGCACATCGGCGCGCTGGACGAAGCTGGTGGTGCCGGCGAGTTCGACGGCGATCACCCCGGCGCCCGCATCCTGCTCGGGGGCGGCGGGATCCCCGACCGGGTTCCGGGCCGCGGACAGCCGGCCGACGGTCTGGGCGAGCCGATCGGCACTCACCGGTTTGAGCAGGTAGTCGACCGCCCCGACCTCGTAGGCCTCGACAGCGCGATCGTCGTGCGCGGACAGGAACGCCACGGCCGGAGGGCGCCGCATGCCGGACAGCACCCGGGCGAGTTCCATGCCGTCCAGTCCCGGCATCCGGATGTCCAGCAGCACCGCGTCCGGCGGCCGCACCTCCGGGTTCTGCAGCATCCGCAGCGCGGCGGTGGCGTCGGTGGCGGTGAGCACCGCGGCCACCCGGGGGTCGTCGTCCAGCAGATACCGGATCTCGTCCAGGGCCGGGGTCTCGTCGTCGACGGCGAGCACGACGAGGCCGGCCGGCTCGGCCGGGAGCGGGACGGGACGATCGGTCCCATCGGTGCGTGCAGTCACAGTGCCGACATCATGTCGGCCGGGGCGGGACGGGACAAGCAACCCGCCGAACGAGGGGCCGGTCAAGGCCCACCACCCGGCGATCGCGTTGGTCCGCCCCGGAGCGGGCACCTCGCAGGTGTGCAGCGAACGGATGTCGCGGTGGTCGGCGCCGGCCTGGCCGGTCTGGCGGCGGCGGCTGCCCTGGTGGCCGCCGGCGTGGAGGTCGTCGTCCTGGAGGCCGCGGACCGCGTCGGCGGCCGAGTGCGCACGGATTGCGTGGACGGCTACCAGCTGGACCGGGGTTTCCAACTGCTGAATCCGTCGTATCCGCAGGCCCGCCGGGAACTCGACCTGGATGCGCTGCAACTGCGCCGGTTCGGTGCCGGCGTCGCCGTGCGCGACGGCGACAACCGCTGGCAGATCGGCGATCCGCTGCGGGCGCCCGGTCTGGCCCTGTCCACGGCCACCGCCCCGCTGGGCACGGTCGGACAACGGCTCCGGCTGCTGCGCTGGTTGCTCGCCACCGGGTTCGGGCCGGTCGGTGCCGTGCGGCGCCGACCGGACCTGCCTTTCGACGCCGCTCTGCGCGGCGTGTCCGCGGCGCCGGATGCGGACCGCCTGATCCAGCGCTTCCTGGCCGGCGTGCGCGCAGAGTTCCCGGTGGTCGACTCCCGCCGATTCGTCGACCTACTGATCCGGTCCTTCCTGCGCGGCACCCCGGCACTGCCGAGCCGGGGCATGCAGGCCATCCCCGACCAGCTCGCCGGCCGGCTGCCGACGGGCCGGCTGAGGTTCAACCAGCCGGTCCTTCGGGTGTCCCCCACCAGCGTCACCACCGCCGGCGGCACGATGCAGGCCCGGGCCGTGATCGTCGCGACGGACCCGGTCACCGCAGCGGCGATGGTCGGCCGCCCGGCCCCGGCCATGCGCGGCCTGACCACCTACTATTTCAGCGCGCCCGGCGACCTCGACGCAGACCGGTTGCTGCACATCGATCTGCACGAGGGCCCGGTGGTCAATGCGGCCACGGTCTCGGCGGTGGCACCCTCCTACGCGCCGATCGGGCGACACCTGGTGCAGGCCACCGTCCTGGGCGTCGGCAACGCGGTGACACCCGACCAGGCCCGCGCCCATGCCGGTGCGCTGCTCGGTGCCCGCACCGAGGCCTGGGAACTGCTCGCGGTCTCCGCGATACCTCAGGCGTTGCCAACCTTTCCGCCGGGCCGACCGCTGCGGCGTGCGGTGACCATGGACGACGGCCTGTTCGTCGCCGGCGATCATCGCGACACCCCGTCGATCCAAGGAGCGCTGGTCTCCGGCCGCCGCGCCGCCGGAGCTGCGGTCGAACATCTCGGTCTGGTCGCCGCGACGGGGCCACGCAGGTGAGGATCCAGCTGCGGGCGGACGGGCCGGTGGCCGCGGATGTCGTGTGGCGGCGGTACGTCGTGCCGGCGTGCTGGTCGACGTGGGCCCCCCAGATCACCGGGGTCGACTGCGCCGACCAGACGATCACCGCGACCACGACCGGTCGGGTCCGCTCCCTGTTCGGCCTGTCGCTGGCCTTCGAAATCCTCGACGTGGACCACTCCGCCCGATCATGGGGATGGTCGGTTCGCGGACCCTGCGGTGTGCACCTCACGCTCGCGCACACGGTCACCCCCACCGCCACGGGCACGGCCACGGAGCTGTCCATGTACGGCCCGGCCGTCGCTGGTACTCGGCTATGCCCCGTTGGCCCAGCTGGCCCTGGATCGACTGGTGACCCTGCCGGGCGTGCCCGACGCCGACCAGCCGCGGTGATCCCGAACGCTGCCCTCAGCCCGACGCGACCACCGGTTCGGCGCGGGCCGACCGGCGCGCGGCCACGCTCATCGCCACCGCATTCGTGGTGACGATGATCAGCACCCCCGACCACTCCCGCAGATCCAGCTGCTGCCCGAGCAGCACCATCCCGGCGAACGCGGCGAGCACCGGATTGATGCTCATGAACACGCCGAAGAACTGCGCGGGTACCCAGCGCAGCACCATCACGTCGGCGGCATAGGGAATGGCGGTGGCCAGCACGCCGGCGCAGGCCGCGTAGAGCAGTGCGACGCCGCCGAACCGGCCGTGCGCGGCCAGCACCACGGCCACCGGAAGGTAGATCACCGCCGACACCAGGGTCGCCGCAGCCGGTGCTTGGATGCCCTGGATCCGCTTGCCCACCAACCGGTTCAGCAGGATGTAACCGGCCCAGCAGGCGCCCGCCACCAGCGCCAGCGCCACCCCGAGATAGTCACTGGTGGGACCCGGCCAGCAGAGCACCACCACCCCGCCGCCGGCGGCCAGCGCGCACAGCAGGTCGACCCGGGTGCGCGACCCGGCGAGGGCCACGGAGAGCGGGCCGAGGAACTCGAGAGTGACCGCGAGGCCGAGCCCGATCCGCTCGATGGAGGTGTACAGGGCCAGGTTCATCACCGAGAACACCAGGCCCAGACACAGTGTCGGCCACCATTGCTGCCAGGTGAACCGGTGCAGCCGGGGACGGGCAACGGGCAGCAGGATCGCGGCCGCGGCGAATTGCCGCATGGCCACCACGCCGGCCGGTCCGATGGCCGGGAAGGCGTGCGCGCCGATCGCGGCGCCGGCCTGGTTGGAGACCCCGGACAGGAGCATCAGCGCCACGCCCGGCGCAGTTCTCCTGGTCGACGCAGCGGGGGCCGGTGAGCCGGAGCCCCGACCGCCCGTCCCGACCGGCGCGGCCGTCCCGACCGGCATCGCGGTCGGGGTGGCGGCCGGCGGCACGGCAGAGGTCCGGATCACCACCCAAGTATGCCCATCCCGACCTGATACGAGAAATGCATAGTGTGTGGGCACTCATACACGAAATGCATGACTGGTCCTAGACTGGTGTGGTGACCGTCGAACTGCGCCAACTCGCCGCGCTGCTCGCGGTCGCCGACGCCGGGTCGTTCACCGCGGCGGCCGCCGAATTGCACCTGTCCCAGGCGTCCGTATCGCGCACCATCGCGGCCCTGGAACGTGACCTCGGCGTCGCGTTGCTGCGGCGTACCACGCGGGCGGTGGCACCGACGCCGGCCGGTCTGGCCGTCATGGAGCGGGCCCGGCGGGTCCTGGCCGAGGTCGCCGAACTGCGCCGGGCGGCCGCAGAAGGGCTGGCGGAGATCCGCTTCGGCTACGTCTGGTCGGCGCTCGGCAAGCACACGGTGACCCTGCAGCGGCGCTGGGCGCGTAGCCATCCCGATCTGGGGCTGGTGTTCGTCCAGACGAACGACCCGACCGCCGGTCTGCTGGAGGGCGCTGCGGACATCGCGGTGCTGCGCCGCCCGGTCGGCGACCCGCGGCTGGCGTCGGCGTTCGTCGGGGCCGAGCGACGCTACGCCGCCGTCGCCGCGGACGACCCGCTGGCCCGGCGTCGGTTCGTCCGGCTGGCCGACTTCGCCGGCCGGACCCTGGGCGTGGACGCCCGTACCGGCACGACCACACCGGACCTGTGGCCGGTGGACGCCGGGCCCGGAGCGATCCGCGACACCCATTCGGTCGACGAGTGGCTGACCATGATCGCGGCCGGGCAGGCCATCGGGATCACCTCGGAGGCGACCGTGGCCCACCACCCGCGGCCGGGGGTGGTGTACCGCCCGGTGCGGGACGCCGAACCCATCGCCGTCCGCCTGGTGTGGTGGGCGGACAGCCCCCCGGCCTGGTTGACCTCGCTGGTGGCCCTGGTGCGGGAAACCTTGGCCACCGGATAAACCCCGCGCGCCGCAGCGGGTACCGCCGCTCCGGCTGGGTCACCGCCGCGGCGCGATCACGGGTCGGCGGCCACGCCCGGCGCGAACTTGGGCACCCGGACGATCACCTTGGTCCCGGCGCCGGGCGCGGTCTCCACCACCAGCCCGTAGTCGGCACCGAACGCGGCGCGGAGCCGGTCGTCGACATTGCCGAGCCCGACGTGGTTCCCCTGTCCCGCGTCGGGCTGCTCGCGCCCGACCAGCTCGGGGTCCATGCCCACCCCGTCGTCGTCCACGCTGATCACGCAGTCGGTGCCGAGGTCCTCGGCGGTCAGCGTGACGGTGCCGCCGCGGGGGCGCCCGGCGAGGCCGTGCCGCACGGCATTCTCCACCAGGGGCTGGATGGCCAGGAACGGCACCACCACGCCCAGCACCTCGGGCGCGACCCGCACCCTGACCTGCAGCCGGTCGCCGAACCGGGCCCGCTCCAGGGTCAGGTAACGATCGATGTTGCCCAATTCGGCCGCCAGCGTGGTGAACTCCCCCGCCTCTCGGAACGAGTACCGGGTGAAGTCGGCGAACTCGACGAGCAGGTCGCGAGCGCGATCAGGATCCGACCGGACGAAGGCCGCGATCGTGGTCAGCGCGTTGTACAGGAAATGCGGCGAGATCTGCGCGCGCAGGGCCCGGACCTCGGCCCGCGCGAGGTCGGCCCGCGATTCGTCGAGTTCGGCGAGTTCCAACTGGGTGCCGACGAACCGTGCGGTTTCATCGGTCGCCCTGACCAAGTACGGGGCGATGACCGACCCGGCCCCCACGACCAGGGCGCCCACGCCCGCCCCGCCGGCCAGCAGCGGGGCGACGCACGGCCCGGGTCACCGCGCAGCCGGGTTGGTAGCAGGGCTCGCAGGCGGCCAACTGGCGGCGGCCGCTGCGCACCGCCTCGGCCGCCGCGGCCGCGACCGGCTCCTCCAGGCAATGGTGCGAACGCTCGCCCAGGGCAGCCAGCAGAATCCCGTTCGGCCCGTACAGGGCGACGGCCGGGGCACCGAGCAACTCCCGCAGGGAGGGCAGCGCCTTGGCGGCCGACTCGCTCGACAGGCCATGGCGCAGCGCCGGTCCGGCGTGGCCGGCCGCCTGCAGCGCCTCGGCCGCCGCTCGCAATTCCGGCGTGCTACGACCCCGACGCCGGATCCACCAGATCGCCGCGACCACGGCGGCCAGCACTGCGACCGTCACCACCGCCACGACGACCCGCGTCATCGCGTCGCGGCCGCAGTCATGGGGTGAGAGTACGCAGCCGGCCGGTCCGGCCCCGACTCCCGCGACGATTCAGCCGGCGGTCGGATCCGGGTCGGCGGGGTCGTCCGGGTGAGCGAAGTCGAGAAGACCGAAACCGAGCAGTTCGCGCATCATGGCCCGGCCTGCCGGCCGCAGATCCTCGGCCGGAATGGCCAGCCGATCGGCCACGGCGTCGATGGCCTCGTCGACCGAGAGCCCTTTGGTGGCCGCGAGTACCACGTCGGCCATGACCTGGTCGAGGTCGGCACTGATGCCGACCCCCTGCGCCAGGGCCAGCTCGGTCCCACGATCCGCCCACCCCGGTGCGGCGGCAGCAAACCGGCGATGAAGTTGGAGGCCTTCGGGTGCCGTGCCATGAATGTCGCCGATCGCAGCGTCATCGAGCAGGTCCAGTTCCATCGACGCACGGAAGACCCGGCGGATGTGGGCGTCGGCGCTGCCCGCCCCCGCCCGCACCAGATCGGCGCGCAGGACCCTGGGCGGTTCGTGGAGCCCTTCGGATGCGCGCTGCTGGATCACGGCCCCGTAGCCGATCCCGGTGATCCCCCGGTCGGCCAGATACCCGGTCCAACGGTCCACGGCAGCGCCGAACCCGGCCAGGTCGCCCGCCGCGACCTGCGGGGAGTTCCACTGGGCGGCATGGCTGAGCGGATCCTCCCTGCGCAGCATCAGCAGCCAGGCCGACGTTCCGGGCCCGAGCCAGGATGCCGGTTGCGAGGGCCAGCGACCTTGTTCCCATTCCCCCGCCATCAGCGGCCAGCTGACCACGACCGTGGCGAAACCGTTGGCCTCCAAGTGCTCCGGGATCGCCCCGACCAGCGTCCGGCACAACGCTCCGGGTTCGGCCCCGCTGTCCCGATAGACGAGGTCGTTCTCCGGTGAGATCACATAGGGCGGATTGCTCACCACCAGGTCGAAGCGTTCGCCTGCCACCGGCTCGAGCCAACTCCCATGGCGGAACTCGATCCGGTCCACGCCGTTGAGCGCGGCATTGAACGCGCCGAACGCCAATGCCCGCGGATTGACATCGGTCGCGACGACTTCTCTGGAGTGTCGCGCGGCCAGCAGCGCCTGGATGCCGTTCCCGGTTCCGAGATCGAGGGTGCGGACGCCGGCCGTGCGCACCGTCAATGCGGCCAGCAGGGTGGCCGGTGGGTTGATCCCGGTCACCCGCCACGCCGCCGGTGGGGCCCCGGGGACCGGCCGGAGGTCCGCGGCCAGGTACAGCTCCCCGTGCGGAAGCAACCGGACGGTCGCCCGCACCACGCCTCCGTCCTCGACCAGCGCCCCGGCGTCCAGC
Organism: uncultured Actinomycetota bacterium; assembly: GCA_963706185.1. Lineage (GTDB taxonomy): Bacteria > Actinomycetota > Actinomycetes > Mycobacteriales > Nakamurellaceae > Nakamurella. Next base: position 221,986 of record CAVPLZ010000015.1, read on the forward strand.
AACGCGGCCAGCGCCGCCGACCCGACGGCCGCACGTATCCGATCGGTGCGCCGCGACCACCCCAACGCGAGTACCGCGATCAGGTCGGCCAACGGCGCATCGGTCGCCAGCAGACGGCGCTCGTGGACCACGAGATCCGCTGGGGTGGAAGGAATGTCGCCCTCGACGGCGAGCAACCGGCGTACGTCGTCACCGGTGTAGCCGGCGGCGGACAGCGCCGGGGCGATGTGCGTACCGCACCGGTCACCATCGGCGGCTCGGACAGATCGCTCAAGTCGTCATGCACGGTACTAGATCGTGACAAACATCACCGGCCGGCGCTACAGTCGTACTGCGCCGCGCGTTGGGCACGGCCTCGCCACCTGGAGCAGCGCATGGCCGAACATGACTTCACCGCCGATCGCCGCACCGTGTTGCGCGGCGGAGCACTGGGCGCCGGAGCGCTGCTCGGGGCCGTCGGCCTGAGCAACGGCCAGGCGGCCGCGGCCGCACCGACGCCGATGATCGCCGCAACGCCGTCCGACAGCGGGCCGGCGGGAGTCCAGGTCTTCCTGAAGATCGACGGCATCCCGGGCGAGAGCCAGCACAAGGGCCTGGAGCGCTACATCGAACTCTCCGACTTCTCCTGGGGTTCCACGCATACCACCAAGAACGGCGTCGGCAAGGGCAAGCCGGTCGCCGACGAGGTGCGCTTTCGCGCGCCGGTGAGCTCGGCCTCCCCTCTGCTCATGCTCCGGACCGTGACGGGCGAGACGGTCAGTTCGGCGTACCTGGTGGTGACCAGGGGCGGTGAACAGTCGCCGGCCAGCCAATTCATCAAGACCGAGTTCACCGACGTGGCCTTCAGTTCCTACGACGTCGAGGCCTCGAACGAGGGAAAGCCCTATGACACTGCGACTCTCTCCTTCGGTCGTATCAAGTTCAGCTATTACCCGGCCGACGACAAGGGCGGGGTCGCAGATCCGGTGACCATGGAGTGGGACACCCGGTCGCAGAAGGACTGAACTTCTCGGTCAGCCCTCGCCCGACCAGCGGCGAGGCCGCGGTCTCGGTGCCGTCGGACAGGGTGCTGATCCGGAAGTCGGCGAACACGTGCGGCGCCTCCGACTGCAACAGCCGGAGCACCGCCACGGCCAGCCGCGCAGCTCGACGTCGGCGGCGTCGGTCGCCCGGGTCCCGATGAAGTGCCGCCAGGCCCGGTAGTTGCCGGTCACCACGAGCGCGGTCGCGGACGCGGACGGGCAGCAGCCCGGACGCCTGCCTGCCGGGCCTGCTTGCGGCGGAGCGACGGATCCGGGTCCCGCACCGGCCGCCGACTCGAGGTCGCGCGAGCAAGCTCGGCGTGCGCCCGGACCGCCGCGCCGGCCGCCGCGTCGAACACGCTCCCGCTGGGCGGCGGTCGAGCCCGGCCGGCGCCACCCAGTCGCCGGCCGGGGTGCGCGGCGAAAGTTGGGACACCGAGAAGTGCCGATGCCGGATCAGCTCGTGCGCGGCCGCCCGGGAAAGACCGGTGACGTAGCAGGTCACGGTCGCGTGTTCGAGCACGGACAGGTGCCCGACCTGCAGGATGTGGGCGAGGAAACCGGCGTTGGTCGCGGTGGCCGGCACCGTCCTGGCCCATGACTCGTACACGGCGCGACCGGCGAACTCGGTCAGGGCCTGGCCGCCGTCGACCTCGGAGCCGAACGGGACATCCTCGGGCGCAACGAACCTCGAGCTCCCGATCAGTCTGACCCGAAGTTCGACCGCGCTCACCGTGAGGCCCGTCCGGCGGCGACCCGGGTCACCGCCGGGTCACAGCGACGCCGCCGGCCGCGGCCGGAGCGCCGGCGTCGGCTCCGCCGTCGCCCACGGCCTCGCGGGCGAGATAGGTCTCGATCTCGAACCAGTCGTCGCCGGCCCGCTCGGCGATCGTCAGCAGGGTGGTCATCGACGCGACCTCCTCGACCTGTTCCTTGAGGAACCACAGCATGAACTGTTCGCCGAGGTAGTCACCTTCGGCCCGCGCCGTCGCGAACAGAGTCTTGATCTGCTCGGTGACCGCCTTCTCCTGGTCGAGGGCAAGAGCGATCGGTTCTGCCACGGTGGTGAACTCGTTCCGGACGGCATCGATGCCGGGGACCGTCACCTCCAGGTCCCGGTCGAGCATCCATTGCACGAGCATCATCGCGTGGTTGCGTTCCTCGACCGACTGCCGGTAGAAGTGCCCGGCCAATCGCGGCAGGTCGTGCGCGTCGAACCACACCGCGAGTCCGATGTACTGCTGGCTGGCGGAGAACTCGTTGCGTACCTGGGCGGTCAGCAGGGACAGGAAATCCGGCGTCTCGGTCATGGCGCTCATCGTAGGCAGGACCTCCGGCCGTCCCGCCGCCGGCCGACCCGACATCACCGGTGCCGCCTGAGCGGCGTTTGCGCGACGTCACGAATGGTGTCATGATGACGTCATGGATCTCACCCCGTATACCCAGAGCCTGCGGCAGGACCTGCTCACGGCAGCGTCGGTCGGCGACGAGGACGTCCGCCGGGCCGCGAATGCGCTGGCCGGCGCCATCGAGCCGGCCGCCCGCCTGGCCATCATGAACGCCATGTCCGATTTCGCCGCCGAGGTGACCGGCGCGCTCCAGGACACCACCGTCGAGGTTCGGCTCGACGGCCGGGACGTCCGCATCTCGGTCGCCCGCCACGAGAGCGAACCGGTGCCGGGCACCGTCGTCGACGAGGGTGCCGACGACTGGGGCCGCAAGATGAAGGACGCCGGCGGCGAGTTGTCCCGCACCACCGTCCGGCTGTTCGACGAGCTCAAGTCGCAGGCCGAGCACGCCGCGGCGGACCAGGGCGTCTCGCTGAACACCTACATCTCCCGCGCCATCTCCGACTCGGTGCGCGGCGCGGTGAAGACAGGAGAAGGCCCGCCGCGGCGGCCGGAACGTCACCGGTTTCATCCAGGGCTGAGCCCGACCCGACCGACATCACTCGAGAGGAACACGCACATGCTGCACACGTTCGCCACGCCCGAGCCGACCACCCTGGAGATCCGCAACGCGGCCGGGGACGTGGTCGTCACCCTGACCGAGACGGAGACCACCAGCGTGGAGGTCGACCGCGGTCCAGGGTCAGGGTTTCGAATTCCTCGACCGGGTCCTTCGCAACGTGCCCTGGAACCCCGCCGGCGACCCGGACGCGAGCGCCGGGGACCCCGCCGCCCGGGCCCGGGTCGAGGAGCGCAACGGCACCGTCGTGATCGACACCGACACCGCCCGGCAGGGCTGGCGCAGCTCGTTCCTGGTCGCGGTGACCGCCCCGGTCGGTTCCGGGGTGCGAGTTCAGTCGCAGTCGGCCGATGTCCGGATCAGCGGGCGCGGCCGGCCGGGCCGAGGTCCGCACGGCCTCCGGCGAGGTCCAGGTCGACGACGTCGACGGCGGCACCCTGCTCCAGACCGCGTCGGGCGACGTGGTCGTCGGGTCGGTCGGGGGTGACCTGGATGTGAAGACCGCGTCCGGCAGCATCACCGCCGACGCGGTCGGCGGCACCGCCACCGTGGTCACCACCTCCGGCGACGTCCGGTTGGCCACCGCCGGTGCGGGCATCGTCGGCCGATCCGTCTCCGGTGACGTCCGCATTGCCGACGCGGTCCGCGGCCGGGTGGAGGCGACCAGCGTCTCCGGCGACGTGGAGATCGGCGTGCACCCGGGCTCCGGGGCCACCGTGTCGTTGTCCACGCTGACCGGCGACACCAACACCGACTTCGAAGTGACCGACGCGCCGACCGACCAGGTCGCCGGTCCGGTACTGGACATCAGGGTCAAGACCACGTCGGGCGACATCCGGCTGCGCCGGGCCGTGCCGGCCTGACCGGCTGTTCATCTGCGGGACGACTGACCGGTTCCGGGCGCCCGGAACCGGTCAGTCGAGCATCAGCGCCAGGCCACCGCGACGGGGATCGGCGGCCGGTCCGTCGGCGGTGATCATCGCCACCCCACCGAAGTAGGGCACCTGGGCCGGCCACTGCACCACCCGGTCGCCGTCCTGCTGCAGGGCACCGGTCACGTCCGGGCCGAATCCGGGCTCCAGGTGGACGGTGTCGACGGTCGCCACCAGCCGGGGCGCGGCCACCGCGTCGGCGACCGGTCGACCCTCGAGGAGTACGCCGGCCAGGGTGGTGACCAGCGCCGGCCGGATCCGCGACCCGCCGGCGGCGCCCCCGACGACCTTCAGGGCACCGCCCGGATCGGTCACCACCAGCGGCACCATCATCGACGGCATGCGCTCCCCCGGCACCAGGTCGCCGCGGACGAGTTCACCCTCACCGAGCATCGAGTTCGCGTGCACGCCGTCCACCCACACCCCCGACCCGAGGCCGAGCGAGTGGGTCACGGCGCACGCATTGCCCTGGCGGTCGACCGCGGCCAGGCTGGTCGTCTCCGCCCGGCGGTCAGCCGCTCGCAGCGCGCGGACCAGCGCCTTCGCCCGTCCCGCGCCCCCGGCCCTGACCGCGTCGACGTCCAGCGCGGCGAGCGTGGCCCCCAGGCCGTCCAGGTCGTTCTCCCGCACCCGGACCATGTCCTCGCCCACCGCGAAGTGGCCCGGGGTCAACTCCCGCACCCGATAGGCGGCGAAGTCCGCCACCGACAGCGCGCCCCCGTCCTCCCGGACGAGCTGCACCGTCTCGTCGACGAAGCGGCCGGTCATCAGGGCCGCGGCACCGTGGTCCCGATAGGCCTCGAGCGTGCCGTCCAGGCCGGGGTGCAACAACACCTCCCCGGCCAACAGCAACCGTCCGGTCTCGGCGTCGCCGCGCCAGTAGGCGTCGGCCCCGGCCCCGGGGATCATCGCCGGGGAGATGTCCGGCAGCAGGGCCGCGTGCTCGGCCGGGAACGGCGCGCCGGCCGAGGCCAGCGCCATGGCCGGATCGACGACCGCGGCCCAGTCGAGCCGGCCGAACCTGCGATGCAGCTCGGCCACGCCGGCCGGGGTACCGGGCACGGCGACGGTCGGGCCCCCCATGGTGTACGGCACCGCCACCCCGTTGAACGACACCTCGATGATCCGCGCCGGTCCGGCCGTCGTTCCGTCGAGACCGGGGACGGTGACGAAGAAGTCCAGGCAGGTGACCTGACCCGACTCGGCGTCGTACACGGTGGCGAAGCCGCCGCCGCCGAGACCGGTGAAGATCGTCTCGGCCACGCAGCCGGCCAGCACCATCGCGCACGCCGCGTCGACGGCCGACCCACCGGCCCGGAGGATGCCCAGCCCCACCTTGGCGGTGTCCGGGTGTCCGGCGCACACGCTTGCCGGGAGCCGGGACGCGGGAAGGCCCATGGCCGCAGGCTAGTGGCTAACGAGCCGCCCGCACCGCACGACCCGTCTGCTGCGCCAGGTCGCCGCGCGGCCGCACGTCGACATCGGCCAACCCCAGCCAGTCGGCCATCCGGCGCAGCTCGGCCGCCGCAGCATCCGCTGTCTCACCCGGGTCGGCGCCGGGTTCGAGCCAGGACGCCTGCACCAACAGCCGCGAATCCCGCCGGTCCGCCTTCAGGTCGAACCGGCCGACGATCCGGTCGCCGACCAGCAACGGGAACACGTAGTAGCCGTGTACCCGCTTGGGCTCCGGGACGTAGATCTCGATCCGGTAGCGCACGCCGAACAGCTCGCTCGGTGCGGGCCCGTTCCCAGATCAGCGGGTCGAACGGGCAGAGCAGAGCCCGGCCGTGCACGGCCCTGGGCAGGGCCGCGTCGCGGTGCAGGTAGGCCGGTTCGGTCCAGCCCTTGACCTGGACGGGGATGACCACCCCGGCATCGCCGAGGTCGGCCAGGGCGCGCTTGGTCTCGGCCACCCCGACCCGGTAGTAGTCGGCCAGGTCCCTGGCCGTGCCGACACCGTGGTGCGCCGCGGCCAGGGCCGTCAGCTCGCGGATGGCGTCCGTCTTGTCCGGAGTCGGGACCGCGCGGATGCTCCGCCGGGACCACCCGGTCCCGCAGGTCGTAGTGCCGCTCGAAGGATTGCCGGGTGGCCACCGCGGTCGCGCCGGCGAAGAACAGCCGTTCGCACACCGATTTGGTCAACGACCACTCCCACCAGCCGGGGCGGCCGGGGCCGGGCGCCTCCAGGGCCTTCTCGATCTCGCCGGCCGAGATCGGCCCGCGCTCGGCGATCAACGCCAGCACCTCGTCGACGAAGCCGGGGTGATCAGCGAGCCGGCCACCCTTGGAGTCCCACGCCTGCGCCCACTCCTGCTGCCGCCAGCGCAGCAACGGCTCGACCGCCATCGGGATCAGCGAGGCGACGTGCGCCCACGACTCCAGCAGGGTCCGGTGCGCCGGCCGCTGCGGCCACGCCGCCCGGTCGAGCAAAGCGGTCGGGTACGGACCCGAGCCGGGAGAAGACCGGGAGGTAGTGCGCGCGGGCCAGCACGTTGACCGAGTCGATCTGCAGCAGGCCGATCGAGCCCAGCAACCGACGCAGGTGGCCTTGGTCGAGTCGGCCGCCGGCCGGTCGGGGCGGGGCGGCCAGTCGTTGCGCGGCGATGGCCGTGCGTCGGGCCTGGGCGGCGGTGAGGGTCGGTGGCGGGGGGCTCACCCGTTGCATGCTGCCAGGCCGGTCCGACAGGGCCTGGTCACCTGCCCGCTCCGCGGTCGGGGATGATCGGGGCCGAGGGCGGGAGGAGGTGACCGGATGCGCCCACACGATCGATGGACCGCGCTGCTGGACATCCTCGGTCGGGACGGTCGGATCGATGTGGGCGAGGCCGCCGACGAGCTCGCGGTGTCCGCAGCGACCATCCGCCGCGATCTCGACCACCTGGCCGGCCAGCAGCTGCTGACCCGGACCCGCGGTGGAGCGGCGCCGGCGAGCGTGGCCTACGACCTGCCGCTTCGCTACAAGACCGGCCGGCACACCGAGGAGAAGGCCAGGATCGGCGCGGCCACCGCGGCCCTGCTCCGTCCCGGTTCGGTGGTCGCCATCAACGGCGGGACCACCACGTCCGAGGTGGTCCGCGCGTTGGTGACGGTGCCGCCGCCGCCGACGGCCGACGCGGCCGCGGACACGCCCGGTGTTCACCGTGGTGACCAACGCCCTGAACATCGCCAACGACCTGGCGGTGCGCCGGACGATCAAGCTGGTGGTGACCGGCGGGGTGGCCCGGCCGAGTTCGTACGAACTGATCGGCCCGCTGGCCGAACCGGCGCTGGCCCGGCTGCACCTGGACTACGTCGTGCTGGGGGTCGACGGTTTCGATCTGACGACCGGGGCGACCGCCCACCACGAGGGCGAGGCCGCGGTCAACGCCCTGATGGTGGCGCCAGGCCTCGACGGTGGTGATCGTGGCGGACTCGTCCAAGCTCGGCCATCGCAGCTTCGCCCGGATCTGTCCGGCCACGGCGGCCAACATCCTGGTGACCGATACTGACGCCGATCCCGACCTGGTGACCTCGTTCACCGAGTTGGGTGTGCGGGTGGTCCGGGCATGACGGGCCTGCGTGATCGGCCGGCCTGATCGGCCCGACCTGATGGGCCGGACCTGATGGGGCTGGCCGAGGTTCGGGAGGCCGGCGTCGACGACGCCGCCGTGCTCGGTGGGCTGCAACTCGAGTTCTGGCAGCAGGCGTACGCCGCGTTGCTGCCGGCTTCCCTGCTGGACCGCAGCGACGCCGATCAGGCGCAGGCGTGGCGCCTGCGGCTGCAGGCCGGCGGGACCGCGCTGCTGGCGACCGAGGGCGGCGCTCCGGTCGGCTTCGCGCTGCTCGACCCCGAACCGGCCGACGGCATCGGCGAGATCCAGGCGCTCGGCGTGCTGCCCCGCTGGTCGCGGCGAGGGCACGGCGGCCGCCTGCTGGCCACCGCCGCCCTGCACCTGCGGCGGGCCGGAGCCGGCACCGGCCGCTACTGGGCCCCGGTAGGCCGACGAGGCCACCGCGGCCTTCCTGGCCGCCGTCGGCTGGTCTCCGGACGGCAGCCGCCGGGTGCTCGACACCGGCGAAGGCACCCTGGCCGAGCAGTCCTACTCGGGAACGCTCGACCTGGTGCTGGTCTGATCCCGGACCATCCGGCCGGAGCGATCAGTCGACCCGGAGGGTGATGCGCGCACCGTCCGGCAGGTCATGGACCTGTCGGGCGATCGGTCCTCTGATCCGCATGGCCACGGTCGCGTCCTGCACCATCAGGTTGGCGAAGTCGTAGCTGCCGCCGGTGACGAAGAACTGCCGCGGGATCAACCGCTGCTCCGGGGTCAGCGGACCGAACTCGTCCTGCCAGGCCTTGGCGAACGTGGCCGCGCCGTGGTCGTCGGGCTCGGCCAGCAACCAGGCCGCCCACTCGTCCAGTGAGGTGCCCAGCGCTGACCTTCGGCCGGTCTCCGGGTCCATGGTGATCACCTGGCCGCCGCCGTCGATGGCGAACTGCACGCCGAACAGGTCCTGACCGAAGCAGAACAGGTCGTCGGCCAGGCCCTGGTAGGTGTCCTTCCAGCTGTCCGGTTCGTTCCAGCTGCTCAGCTCCGGCCCCCACCCCTGGTCGGCGCCGACCCGGAACACCTGCACGCCGGCGTTGAACAGGAAGAAGCCGTTCAGCCGGCCCAGCGCCGCGCCCAGTTGCTGCCAGGCGGTCACGCCCGACCCGAAGTCGACCTCGACGGCCGGCCCCATCGGCCCGCGCGCCCGGTCCAGTAGTGCATCCAGCGACATCTCACTCCTAGGGCAGACCGACGGGCAAGGTCAGGTACGCCTCCTGCACCCGGGCGGTGACGACCGGTCGCAGGCCGGGGCTCAGCACCGGGGCGTGCGGCAGCGTCTGCCACCAGGTGAACAAGTGCCAGTGCTCGCGCGCTGCCAACAGCACGGCCTCCGCGTCGAACGGCTCGACCGGCCTCGTACAGTGCCTGGACCAGCCGCAACTCGACGGTGAGGTCGACGGGCGGCGGGCGTCCGGCATCGTGCAGGGCCATCAGCCCGGCGCGATCGGCGGCTGCGCTGTAGGCCCTCCAGAGTTCGTCCAGCTGCGCGCGGGTCAACGTGCGCGGGTCGGCAGCGGCGAGCGGCTGCTGAAACCCGGGCAGTGGGCGGGGGTCCGCGAGTCCGAGCGGCAGACCGGTCGTCGGGTCAGCGGCGTGACGCCCCGCGGCGAACAGCAGCTTGCGCTGCAGGGAACTGCCGGCGGGCAGCGCGCGCGGCCATCCGCTGGAGCCGGCCGACCACCTCGGTGCCCTCGTAGTAGCCGCCGGCCACCACGGCCGCGGTGAACAGCACGGTCTCCGGCAATTCGTCGGCCTCGGCCCGGTCGCCGAAGCGCAGCACTATGCGTTCGACCATGTCGGAGGCGGCGCCGGTGAAGCCCACCCACCACATGATCCCGGACAGCGCGTCGGCGGCGATCCACGCCGACAGCGCGTCGTCGCCGTTGACCAGGTCGAGCAACGCGGGCATGGCCTCGCGCTGCCGCCCGGTGCGCGCCTGCGCAGTGACCTGTCGAAGGTGTTCGCGTCGGGGATCGGTGGGACCGCTCGCGGTGTCACTCACTGGGCCACGATACGAACCCTGGCACCATTGGGCAGACCGGCACCCTGGAGATCCCACCGCATCGAGGATCCGGCACCACGGTTGTCCGAGGGGCTGATGTACTTCACGCTGGCGTCCCGACCGCCCTCGGAGAACATCGCCGGCGGGTACTCGTCGCGATCGAACCCGGGTTGGGCCGGCACCGTGTCCCTGTACTGCTGCTGCCAGGCCGCCCGGTTCGCCTCTGCGCCCGGCCGGTCGACGGTCAGCACGCTCGGTTTGGGGGTGCCCTTCTCCGGAACAGGGCCGCCCTGCCAGATGTCCCCGTTCTGCGCGTCGCGCACATGCTCCGCGGTCTCCGGGTACCTCTGCACATCGATCTGGTGGACGTAGTCGGCCCGCCCGGTGCGGAACGCGGGCCCGCTGAACTGCGGCAGCCCCATGTTCATCGTCATGCCGTTGCCCATGTCCGCCGCTGCGGACGGCACCCAGGCATGGGCCATGCCGTTCTTGAACGCGCCCATCTCGTAGGACATCCGGTTCTTGACCGCGCCGGCGCCGTACTGCAGCCCGTAGTCGACCTTCTGGATGAGCTTGCTGTTGGAGATCCGTTCGGTGACCTTGCTGCTGCCCAGTGCACCCATGCCGACGACCATCGCCATGTCGGCCCAGGACGCCTTGCCCTGCGAGATGTTGTAGCCGGTGACGGCCACACTGGCACCGAAGGCCACCTTGGCCGCGCGGGCGCCGGGAATCATCGCCAGCGCGTCCACGCCTATCTGCAACCACGACCCCTCGCCGGTGGCCAGCTTGACGGCCACGTCGATACCCAGCGCCGCGCCGCCGGTGATCAACGCGATCGGCCCCATGATCGGCGCCAGGCAGGGGATCAGCGCCAACATGCCGGCAATGCCCGAGATCGTCTTGAGCACCGACGAGATCGTCTTCAGGACATCGGCGTGATCTTTGATCCAGTCGCCCACCGACTGGCCCAACTTCCCCCAGAATCCCGGCGGATCGGCGAACCGCATCTTCTTCGCCCGGTCGATCTCGTTGCAGCACGCGTCCACGGCCTGGGTGTGTTCCGAGCGCACCGTCGCCGCGGCATCGATGGTGTCCTGCAGCGCCTGCTTCGCGCTCGACAACGTCGTCGACGCCCCGGTCGTCTGGCCGCGATAGGTATCCGCCGGCAACGTCTCACCCGGCTTGAGCTTCTCCGCAGCGTCGTGCCGCGACCGGGTGTGGGCCTGGTCCGCGGACCTGGCCGAGGTCAAGGCCGACTGGCGCGGAATCGACCTTGTCGGCCTGGTCATCCGCCTTGGCCTTGAGCGTGGCCATCCGCGACTGCAGGTCCTCCAGCTTGCCGGCATAGGTCTTCAGCGCCGCCGCCACCACCTGCCAGGCCTGCGACGTGGTGTCCAGCCGCGGCGGCAGATCATCACTGACCTTGGCCCGGTAGGTGTCCGCCTCGTCACCCTGGAACTCGGAGGTATCCAGCGAGGTCACATCGGACGACGCCGTCGAGGCATCCGTACCGAACGAGTCCCAGACGGTCGCCGAGGCGCGGATCGAGCCCGGGTCACCACCCAGCGTGAACGACTCCCCCATCACGCCCTCCTCGTCGGGTCTCGAAGCTGTCCTGGCAACATAACGCGGACGGCCCGCCCGGAGCCGATGTTCGCGTCGGCTGTGGATGGGGAGAACTCCCCATCCACGCTCCGGGGCAACAATGGGCCGGACCGTATCCGCCGCTGTCGAACTGGAGAGGGCCCGCGATGGTCGAACCACTCCCTTCTGTTCCCGACCGGGTCGACGCACTGATGCCGGAACTGACCGACGACCTGACCGCGCTGGTCGCGATCCCGTCGGTCGCCTTCCCCGGATTCCCGGCCGAACCGGTCCACCGGATGGCCGGCACGGTGGTCGACCTGCTGCAACGCTCGGGTGCCCCGGCTCGGCTGCTGGACATCCCCGGTGGCTACCCCGCCGTATGGGCCGAGATTCCCGCACCAGCGGATGCGCCGACGGTGCTGCTCTACGCGCACTACGACGTGCAGCCGGCGCCGCCGAGTCAGGGCTGGGACACCGACCCGTTCGTCGCGAGCACCGGTGCCGACGGTCGGATCTACGGCCGGGGCGCCGCCGACGACAAGTCCGGGCTGATCATTCACGCCGGGACGCTGCGCGCCCTGGGCCCGCAACCTCCGCTGGGTATCAAGATTCTCATCGAGGGTGAGGAGGAGACCGACAGCCATCTCGATAGTTTCGTCCGGGACAATCCCGAGATGTTCCGCTGCGACGCCATTGTCGTTGCCGACATGGGTAATCTCGAGGTCGGCCGACCGGCGTTGACCACGGCCCTGCGCGGGGTGGTGGTCTGCACGGTCACCGTGCGCACCCTGGACTTCCCGGTGCATTCGGGCGAGTTCGGCGGAGCCGCACCGGATGCGCTGCTCGCGTTGATCCGGATGCTGGCCACCCTGCACGACGACGCCGGCGACACCGTCGTGCCCGGGCTCACCGGGTTCGAGTGGTCCGGAGCAGATCTGGACGAGGCGGTCTACCGCCGTACGTCCGGAATGCTGGACGGCACCGAGTTGGTCGGCACCGGCAGCATCGCCGTCGCGGTTGTGGTCCAAGCCGTCGGCGACGGTGATCGGGATGGACGTGCCGACGGTGGCGCACGGTTCGAATGTGTTGATCCCCGAGGCCGCGGCGAAGATCTCGCTGCGCATCGCACCCGGGGCCGACCCGGAGGCCGAACTCGCAGCGCTGGTCCGCCACCTGGAGTCGGTGGCACCGTGGGGGGCTCGGCTGACCGTGACCGACACCGGTGGGGGTTGGCCGTTCTCGGCGAACATGGAAGCGCGCGCGGTGCGGGCCGCCGAGGCCGGGTTGGCCGAGGCGTTCGGCCGGCCGACCGAGACGATCGGTTGCGGTGGGTCCATCCCGCTGGTCACGTTGCTGCAGCGGGCGGCGCCGGGGGCCGGCGTGATCCTCTGGGGCGCCGAGGACATGGCCGCCAGCCGCATCCACGCGTCCAACGAGAGCGTCGACCCGAACGAGATTCGCGACCTGATCGTGGCGCAGGTGCTGACGCTGCAGCGACTCGCCGACCGCAGCACCTGACCCTCAGCGCCCGCGGTAGAGGTCGATCGCGTGCCGCATGGCCTCGCGGGCCCGCTTCCGGTCGCCGGCCAGGTCGTAGGCATGCGCCAGGTGGTACCAGCCGCGCCAGTCGCCCTCGGCGGCTTCGACCCTGGCCTTCACCCCGTCGAAATAGCTGTCGGCCGCGGCCCTTTCGATCCGGCCGGACGGCCGTCGGGGCAATTCCGAGTCGTCCGGCAGGTCGTCCTCGCGCGCGAGTTGGCCGGCCAACTGCTGAGTGCGGCGGCCGAAATTGAGCTCGTAGATCACCGTCACCGCGCCGATGATCGGCAACACCAGGACGGCGACGCCCAGCCCGATGGCGGCGGCGCGGCCGGTGGAGATCAGCATCACCGCCCGCTCGCCCAGCAGCACGAAATACACCACCAACGCCGCCACCAGCACCGCGACGATCACCCGGGACCGCATCGGCGCGGAGATCCGGTCAGCGGTCACGGCGATGCCCCGGACGGTGCGCACACCCGGACATCCTCACTCCAGACCGAGCAGCGATTCCAGGCCGAGGGTGAAACCGGGTCGCTCGCCGATGGCGCGGATGGCCAGCAGCACCCCGGGCATGAACGACGAGCGGTCCAGCGAGTCGTGCCGGATGGTCAGCAACTCGCCGACCGAGCCGAACAGCACCTCCTGGTGCGAGATCAGGCCCGGCAGCCGCACGGAGTGGATGTGGATACCGTCGATGACCGTCCCGCGGGCGCCGTCCGCGGCCTGGGTGGTGGCGTCCGGTCCCGGACCGAGGCCGGCCGCCGCCCGCGCCGCGGCCGCTCCCCGTGCGGTGGCCAGCGCGTTGCCCGACGGCGCGTCGATCTTCTTGGCATGGTGCAGCTCGACGATCTCCACCGACTCGAAGAACCGCGCCGCCTCACGGGCGAAGCGGGCGGACAGCACCGCGCCGTAGGCGAAGTTCGGCACGACGATGACGCCGATCCCCGGCTTGTGCTCGAGCCAGCCACGAATGGTGTCCTGCCGGTCGGCGTCGATGCCGGAGGTACCGACGACACAGTGGATGTTCTGGTCGATGCAGAAGCGGATGTGGTCCATGACCACGTCGGGATGGGTGAAGTCGACGACCACCTGGGAACCGGCGTCGGCCAACGAGAACAGCCAGTCGGCGTCCCCCGACCGTGGCGACCAGGTCGAGGTCTTCGGCCGCGTCGACGGCCTGACACACCTGGGTACCCATCCGCCCGCGGGCGCCGATCACGCCGACCCGCAGCACCTCGTCCGCCATGCTGGCCTGCCGCCCTTCTCGTGGGTGCCGCGCTGATGCGGCGCGAGCGTTGCGCTGTCTGCCTGCCACCCTGCCATGCCGGCTCCCGCCGTGGCGGGCGGTCACCTGAGAGCCGACCCGGCTCAGCGTTCCCCGACCACGGCGCCGGCCAGCGCGGTCAGGGATGCCGGCAGCGCGTCGATCCGCTCGTAGGGGCCGACGACCGCGGCGGACAGCGGGCGGGCGAACAGTTCTCGCGCCAACGACCTGACCTGCTGGCCGGTGACCGACCGGATCGCGGCCACCTCCTGCTCGACCGACAGGTAGTCGGTGCGCACCAACAGGTTCTTGCCGATCCGGCTCATCCTGGACTCGGCGTCCTCCAGGCTGAGCACCAGCGATCCGGCGAGCTGACCGGTGGCCCGGTCGCAGTTCCTCGTCGGTCAGCCCCTTGCTGGCCACGTCGGCCAGTTGCTCGCCGATCAGCTTGGACACGTCGGCGAGGTTGTCGGGCACGCACCCGGCGTACACCGACAGCGACCCGCCGTCCGCGTAGGCCGAGGTGGCCGCGTAGCACGAGTAGGCCAGCCCGTTCTCCTCGCGGATGGTGCGGAACAGTCGCGAGCTCATCCCACCGCCGAGCGCGGTGGACAGCACGGCCAAGGCGTACCGCCGCTTGTCGCCGCGGGCCAGTCCGGGCACGCCCGAGGCACAGGTGCGCCTGCTCGATGTCCCGCTCGACCAGTCGGGTCGGTGAACTCCGGACGGACCGCGCCGGTGGCACGCGCGGACAGCCGGTCGGCACCGCGTCGGAGTCCAACCGATCACCGAAGGCCTCACGCACCCAGCGCGACGACCTCGCGTGGTCCACCCGGCCGGCGACGGCCACCACCATCCGGTCCGGGGTGTAGCGGCGCCGGTAGTAGCCGGCGACCTGGGTGCGGGTCATCGCCTCGATGGTCTCCGCCGTGCCGATCACCGGGTCGGCCACCGGGTGCCCGGCGAAGACGGTCGCCGCGAACGCGTCGGCCAGCGTCTCCTCCGGGTCGTCGTCGCGCATGGCGATCTCTTCGAGGATCACCGACCGCTCGGTGTCGACATCGGCGGCGGTCACCCTGGCATCCAGCACCACGTCGCACACCACGTCGACGGCGAGCGCGGCCTGCTCGGCCAGCACGTGCGCGTAGTAGCAGGTGTACTCGTGCGAGGTGAAGGCGTTGAGCTCACCGCCGACCGCGTCCACCATCCGGGCGATCTGCTGCCCGGTGCGCCGGCGGGTGCCCTTGAACAGCAGGTGCTCCAGGTAGTGCGAAGCGCCGGCCAGCCGCGGGGTCTCGTCGACCGAGCCGACGCCGACCCAGACCCCGACGCTGGTCGAGCGGGCGCCGGGCACGCTCTCGGTGACGATCCGCAGACCGCCGGACATCACCGAGAGCGTGACCGTCGACCCGTCGGCGCCGCGCTCCAGGACCCGGGTGCGCCGGGTGCGTACCGCCACGTCGGCCGCGGGTCAGGCCTGCGCGCCGGTGGCGCCGGCTCGGCCGGCGCGTCGCGCCGTTGGCGCGCCGCAGCGTCGGCTGCCGCCACCGGCACCAGCGAGATCTTGCCGCGGGCGTCGATCTCGGCGATCTCGACCTGCAGCTTGTCGCCGACGTTGACGACGTCCTCGACCTTGCCGATCCGCTTGCCCTGGCCCAGCTTGCTGATGTGCACCAGGCCGTCGCGGCCCGGCAGCAGCGAGACGAACGCACCGAAGGCGGTGGTCTTGACGACGGTGCCCAGGAACCGCTCGCCGATCTTGGGCAGCTGCGGGTTGGCGATCGCGTTGATCCGGTCGATCGCCGCCTGCGCGCTTCTCGCCGTCGGCCGCCGAGACGTAGATGGTGCCGTCGTCCTCGATGGCGATCTCCGCACCGGTCTCGCTCGGTGATCGAGTTGATCATCTTGCCCTTCGGCCCGATCACCTCGCCGATCTTGTCGACCGGGACCTTGATGGTGGTGATCCGCGGCGCGAACGGGCTCATCTCGTCCGGCGCGTCGATCGCCTCGTTCATCACCTCGAGGATGGTGAGCCGGGCATCGCGGGCCTGGGTCAGCGCAGCCCGCAGCACGTCGGACGGGATGCCGTCGAGCTTGGTGTCCAGCTGCAGGGCGGTGACGAACGACTTGGTGCCGGCGACCTTGAAGTCCATGTCGCCGAAGGCGTCCTCGGCGCCGAGGATGTCGGTCAGCGCGACGTAGTGCGGTCTGACCGTCCACGGAGTCCGACGACCAGGCCCATGGCGATACCGGCCACCGGCGCCTTCAGCGGCACGCCGGCGTTGAGCAGCGACATGGTCGACGCGCAGACCGAACCCATCGAGGTGGAACCGTTGGAGCCCAACGCCTCCGACACCTGACGGATGGCGTAGGGGAACTCCTCCTTGGTCGGCAGCACCGGCACCAGGGCCCGCTCGGCGAGCGCTCCGTGGCCGATCTCGCGACGCTTGGGCGAACCGACCCGGCCGGTCTCACCGGTGGAGTACGGCGGGAAGTTGTAGTTGTGCATGTAGCGCTTGCGGGTCTCCGGGCTCAGCGTGTCCAGCTGCTGCTCCATCCGGAGCATGTTCAGCGTGGTGACGCCCAGGATCTGGGTCTCGCCGCGCTCGAACAGCGCGCTGCCGTGCACCCGCGGGACGTACCCGACCTCGGCGGCCAGCGTGCGGATGTCGGTCAGGCCGCGGCCGTCGATGCGGACCTTGTCGCGTGAGCACCCGCTGCCGGACGGTCTTCTTGGTGACCGAGCGGAAGGCGTTGCCGATCTCCGAGCTGCGGCCCTCGAACTGCTCGGCCAGCTGCTCGTAGACCTCGGCCTTGATCTCGTCCAGCGCGGACTCGCGCTCCTGCTTGCCGGCGATGGTCAGCGCCTCGGCCAGCTTGTCGCCGGCGGCCTCGGACACCGCGGCGTAGACGTCGTCGGCGTACGGCGGGAACAGCTTGAACTCGCCGGTCGGCTTGGCCGCGTGCGAGGCCAGCTCGGCCTGCGCCTCGCACAGCGCCTTCAGGAACGGCTTGGCGGCCTCGAGACCCTCGGCGACGATCTCCTCGGTCGGCGCGGTGGCGCCGCCGGCGATCAGGTCGATGGTCTTGTCGGTGGCCTCGGCCTCGACCATCATGATCGCGACGTCATCACCCACGACGCGGCCGGCGACGACCATGTCGAAGACCGCCGACTCGAGCTGGGAGTGCTTCGGGAACGCCACCCACTGGCCCTCGATGAGCGCGACCCGGACACCGGCGATCGGGCCGGAGAACGGCAGCCCGGCGATCTGGGTGGACGCGGATGCGGCGTTGATGGCCAGCACGTCGTACAGCACGTCCGGGTTGAGCGCCATCACGGTGATGACGACCTGGATCTCGTTGCGCAGGCCGTCGGTGAACGACGGGCGCAACGGCCGGTCGATCAGCCGGCAGGTCAGGATGGCGTCCTCGGACGGGCGACCTTCGCGGCGGAAGAACGAGCCGGGGATGCGCCCGGCGGCGTACATCCGCTCTTCGACGTCGATGGTCAGCGGGAAGAAGTCGAACTGCTCCTTGGGGTGCTTGCCGGCGCTGGTGGCGCTCAGCAGCATGGTGTCCTCGTCGAGGTACGCCGCGACGGAGCCGGCGGCCTGCTTGGCCAGCCGACCGGTCTCGAAGCGGATGGTGCGGGTGCCGAACCGGCCGTTGTCGATGGTGGCGACGGCGGTGGTGGCGGTGGGGTCGGACATGTTTCTCCTCTTGGTTGTCCGGTCTACGGTCCGGCACACCAGCGACGGGTACGTCCGGTCCTCGCTCCGGCGAGATGGATGCCGGCCTTCGATCGAAGCGTCCGGGAGCGCGGGGGCGGGTGCCCTCATCGAGTTCCGGACGCCACTACCGAGGACCGGCCGTGATCACGGCGGAGCTCGACCCGGCGGGGTCGTGGTGTGGCGGTTGTTCAGTTGTAGGCAGTTCGCGAATCGTCGCGGACCGCCGTCGGTCCCGGATTTCCTCCGGCCCCGACATGCACAGCAGGGGAGGCCCGAGAAGGGCACTCCCCTGCTGTGTTGCGGCTATCGGCGCAGGCCGAGCCGCTCGATGAGCGAACGGTAGCGCTCGATGTCGATGGTCTGCAGGTACCGCAGCAGCCGACGACGACGGCCGACCAGGCCCATCAGGCCGCGGCGGGTGTGGTGGTCGTGCTTGTGCTGCTTCAGGTGCTCGGTCAGGTCCGAGATCCGCTTGGTCAGCATCGCGACCTGGGCCTCGGCTGACCCCGTGTCGGTCTCGTGCAGGCCGTACTCGGCCAGAATTTCCTTCTTCTGCTCAGAAGTGAGCGCCACTGATGTACCCCTCGTGAATCTGTACCGTGCCTGCCCGCTCCGGACGTTTCGCCGGGGGGATGTCGGTGCCGGCCGCCACGGACTGCAGCCGGACCCGTTGACGAGTCTACCAGCGACGACGCCGCAACCGATGCCGCCCGCTCCGGTTGGCCGGGCGGCGGTCAGCCGGTGGTGGCGGCCGACTCCTGGTTCAGGAACCAGCGATGGCCGAACGGGTCGCGGAACACCACGACCCGGCCGTGCTCGGTGGTCTCCGGCCCGCGGTCGAGCATCACCCCGGAGCCCGTCACCCGAGCGGCGAGGGCATCCACGTCCGCCACGCTCAGGTGCAGGCTCACGGGAGCGCCGCGATCGGACGCCGGTGCCTGCACGTCGACCTCCGGGTATTCGTCGGAGAGCATCAGCCGGGCACCGTCGAACGACAGCTCGGCGTGGCCGATCCGATTGTCGTCCATCACGTACGGCGGGTCGTGACGACAGCGCCGAGCACGTCGGTGTACCAGGCTCGAGCGCCGCTCGGGCGTCGGCGACGCAGATGTAGGGCGTCAGTTCACTCATCGTTCTCGACCTCCGTCGCGTGGTTGTCCAACGGTGCCATGAACGACCAGAGCCCACCTTCGATGTCCCGGGCGTCGTACTCCCGGTACCCGTACGGCTGATCCTTCGGCGGGGTGATGATGTCGGCCCCGGCGGCCAAGGATTGCCGATGGTGCCGGTCGACGTCGTCCACCAGGACCGCCATGCAGTGCGTGCTCGCGCCCAGCGTGGCCGGCGAGGCCAGTCCGAACTCGGCCTGCGGCGGGTGCAGCCAGACGATGCCGTCCCCGATGTGCACCTCTCCGTGCACCGCCCGGCCGGACCCGTCCCGCTCCAGCTCCCCGGGCCCGAATCCGAACATGCTGACCAGGTGATCGTGGGCAGCCGCGATGTCGTTGTAGACCAGCAAGGTGATGCGTTGGGTCAGCCCGGCATCCATCGCCGACAGGTCGTCCAGCAGGCCGAGCACCGCAGGCGCGGCGAGAGTGCCGCCCGTCGTGCAGCGTGCGGCTGACCGCGCTGATCCGCTCCCGCAGCCGACCGGTCGCAGCCAGCCGGGCATCGACGGCCGCCAGATGACGGTCGACGGCGGCTGTCAGCTCGGTATCCGGGCCGTCCAGGGCCCGGGCGATCTCGATCAGCGGCGTGCCGATCTGCCGGAGCAGCCCGATCCGGTAGAGCCTTTCGAGGTCAGACCGGTCGTAGACGCGGTGTCCGCCGGCGCGCCGTTCGGTCGGCGGCAGCAGCCCGATCTCCTCGTAGTAGCGCAGGCTCCGGACGGACAGCCCGGTGCGCCGGGCGACTTCGCCGATCTTCACCTCGGTGCTGGTCATACCCCGACGGTAGGACCTGCCGTGGCGGCAGGTGCAAGACCTTCCCGGGAATCGGGTCCGCTCAGGACCCACCCAGGACGGCGCGGGTCCGCTCCACGTCCCGGCCGATCTGCGCGACCAGGTCATCCACCGAGTCGAACTTCTCGGTCGGTCGAAGGCGTTCCACGAACTCGAAACCCACCCGGCGCCCGTAGAAGTTGGCCCCCTCGTCCAGCACGAACGCCTCGACCGTGCGGACCCGACCGGAGAACGTCGGGTTCGAGCCGATCGAGATGGCCGCCGGAGAGCGTCGCGAACCCAGCACGAACCAGCCGGCGTAGATGCCGTCGGCCGGCACCGCACCGTGCCCGGCGACATCCAGGTTCGCCGTCGGATAGCCGAGCTGGCTGCCGCCGCGCCCGTCCCCGTGCACCACCACCCCGTCCAGCCGGTGCGGCCGGCCCAACGCCTCGGCCGCCGCGCGCACATCACCGGCGTCGATGCAGGCCCGGACGAAGGTCGAACTGACCGTCACCGCATCGTCGGCCACCAGCCCGATGCCGTGCGCGCTGAACCCGAACCGGGACCCGAGGTCGGTGAGCAGGCGTAGGTCGCCCGCGCCGCGGTGACCGAAATGGAAGTTCTCCCCCACCGCGATCGCCGCTACGTGCAGCCGGTCCACCAGCACGTCGTGCACGAACACCTCGGCCGACAGTTGTGAAGTGGGCAGGTCGAACGGCAGAACCAGAAACACGTCGACGCCGAGTTCCTCGACCAGTTCCGCTCGTCGCCGCAGCGTGGTCAACTCGGCCGGGTGGGTGCCGGGCCGCACCACCTCGGACGGGTGTGGGTCGAAGGTCATCAGCACCACCGGCAGCCCCAGCTCGCGGCCGCGGCCGACGGCCTGCCCGATGATCCTCTGGTGGCCGCGGTGCACCCCGTCGAACACTCCGATGGTGATCACGCACCGGCCCCAGCCGGCCGGGACCTGCCCGAGCCCACGCCACCGCTCCACGCCACTCCTCCTCACGCCTGCAGGCCCATCCTGCCCTGCCTGTCGCACTGGGCTGTCGGGGGGCGAGGGCACGCTATCCACATGACCCACACCCGAGAGGCGAGTCCACGTACCTACCCGGCCGGCGTGCCGTGCTGGATCGACACCGAACCGCAGGACCCGGGCGCGGCCCAGGCGTTCTACGGCGGCCTGTTCGGCTGGACCTTCCATGACGCCATGCCGGCCGAGGCGCCTGGCTACTACCTGATCGCCCAGCTCGACGGCGCCGACGTGGGCGCCATCGGCATGCCGTCGGCCGAGCCGAATGCCTGGCACACCTACGTGAAGGTGGATGACGCGCAGGTCGCTGCCGACGCGGTGCGGGAGGCCGGCGGAACGGTGCCGACGCCGCCGCCCCGCAGGCCGGTCCCGGCGGCCGCCCCGCGTCGGTCGCCGACCCGCAGGGCGCGGCGCTGCGGCTGTGGGAGCCACGGCGACGGCTCGGGGCCCAGGTAGCCAACGTGCCCGGCGCGTGGAACTTCTCCGACCTGCACACCACCGAGCCGGACGCGGCCAGGGCGTTCTACCGAACGGTCTTCGGCTGGGAGTTCGACGACCTGGACTTCGGTGGGGACGCGCCGGTCACCCTGATCCGGCAACCCGGCTACGGCGATCACCTGGCCGACACGGTCGACCCGGGCATCCACGAGCGGCAGGCCGCCATCGCGGCCCCGCCGGGTTCGCCGACGCCGTTGCCTGGTTGGCCCCGTTGATCGACGGCGACGTGCCGCACTGGCATGTCACGTTCTCCGTCGACGACCGCGACGCCGCGGCCGAACGCGCCCTCGCCCTGGGCGCCGCCGACCTGGCTGGGCCGGTGGACACCCCGTTCACCCGGATGGCGACGGTGCGCGACCCGCAGGGCGCCGTGTTCACTCTGAGCCAGTTCGTTCCCGGGCGCTGAGCAGACCCAGCTCAGCCGGCCGCCTGCCAGACCAGCACCGGCCGGGCCCGGCCGCCGGTCTCCTCGACCAGGGCGAGCAGGGCACCGTCGTCCGGGGCGAACATCCCGTAGGCACCGGTTCGGCCGACCGCGTCCACCGGCCGGCCGAAGCGCAGGTCGACGACCTCGGCCGGGGTCGCCACCCGCGCGCCGAAGACCGCCCTCACCGCCGTCGCCGGCCGGCAGGACCGCGGCGGCCATACCGTCGGCGAACGCCTGGGTCATCTCGCTCCGGCGAACACGTCGATCGCTCGGTCGACGTCGAACGGCCCGACCGCGGTCCGGCGCAGCGCGGTCAGATGGCCACCGACCCCCAGCGCGGCACCCAGGTCCCGGGCCAGCGCCCGGATGTAGGTGCCGGTCGTGCAGTCGACCACGACGTCGACGTCGAGCACTCCGTGACCGCGCCTCGGCGGCGCGATGATCTCGAACCGGCTCACCGTCACCGGGCGGGCGGCCAGCTCCACCTGCTCCCCCGCTCGCACCCGCTCGTAGGCCCGTGCGCCCGTCCACCTTGATCGCCGAGACCGACGACGGCACCTGCATGCAGGTCACCGGTGAGCGCTGCGATCCCGGCCCGCAGGTCGTCATCCCGGCGAGCACCCGGCATCCCGCGCGAAGATCTGTTCGCCCTCGGCATCGTCGGTGCTGGTGGCAACGCCCCAGCCGGATCGTCGCCGTGTAGGACTTCGTGGCCAGGGCCAGCCGGCCGAGCAGCCGGGTGGACGCGGTCGACGGCCGAGCACCAGCAGCCCGGTCGCCATCGGGTCCAGCGTTCCGGCGTGCCCGACCCTGCGGGTGCGCAGCACCGCGCGGGTCCGGCCGACGACGTCGTGCGAGGTGACGCCCGGCCGGGCTTGTCGACGAGCAGCAGCCCGCCGCCGGCCGGCAGCTCGGGTGGCTCGTGGGTGTGCACCGCGCCGGGTCGGTTCCGTCATGCCGCCCATCATCACCGACCGTGCTGTGGCCCGCGCTGGGAGCTCACCGGGTTGCAGGCCCCGCTACGCCGCGCCCGGGCGGCCGCGCCTCTCGGCCAGCACCGCCTCGTCCACCAGTTCCCACCGGTGCGGCACGATGGCTGACCGGCACCTCCTCGCCGCGGGCCGCCGCCAGCAGCACCGCCGCCCGGGCCCGGAGCCACCAGGTGACCAGCCGGTACAGCCCGAAGGCGGTCAGCAGCGACGAGCGCCCCGAACGCCCACCGGAAGCCGTCCACCGAGCGCACCGGCGGCGCCCGGATCGACGAGGTCCAGCATCTGGCCGACCAGCGAAGGTGCCGATCATGGCGCCGCAGAAACCGCCGATGTTGACCATGCCGGTGGCGGTGGAGATCCGGTGCCGCGGGTTGTAGTCGCGGGCCAGCATGAAGGCCACCGCCGAGGCCGGGCCGGCCGACCGCGCAGCACCGCGATCACGCCGACCACCACCGGCAGCGGCGGGTGGCCGCCCGGCCAGCCGATCAGCACCAGCCAGCGCGAGCAGGCAGCCGGTGGCCACCACGGCGGCCGATCGGGGTGCGGACGACCGGCCGCCGGGACGACCACGACCCCGATGGTCAGGTTGGCGACCAGGCCGACCACCACCATCACCATCAGCAGCGCCGACGCCAGCGCCGGGCGAGTAGCCCAGCGCCTGGGTCAGGTACGGATAACCCCACAGCGCACCGAAGACCACCGGGCGCGGCCATCGTGGTCAGGTGCACCCAGAAGCCGAGCCGTCCGGCGGGCATCCGCCAGGCCTGCCTGCACCTCGTCGCGGACCCGACGTCCCTGCACCGGACCGGCCGACGGCGATCTCCTCCATCTCCCGGAACGGCGCGTCGGTGGCCTTGCGGAGCAGCAGCCCCGCGTAGGCCAGCGAGAGCGTCCCGGCGACCGCGAAGGTCGCGGTCCAGCCGACGCGTGCAGCAGACGCGGTCAGCGGGAGGGTGGCGATCAGGTTGCCCATCGCGCCGAGCAGGCCGGTCAGCGAGGTGATCACCGGGTACGCCGGGCCGGGAACCAGCCGGCCGCCAGCCGCAGCACCGAGATGTAGGTCATGGCGTCCCCGACGCCGAGCAGACCCGCGGGCGAGCAGGGCCAGCGGGTAGGTGTCGACGACGGCGAACAGCAACTGGGCGCAGCCCATCACGGTGGTGGCGGCCAGCAGCATCCGGCGCGGTCCGAACCGGTCGACCATGATGCCGGTGGGCACCTGCATGGCCGCGTACATGCCGAGCTGCAGCATGACGAAGGTGCCCAGCTGGGCGGCGGTCAGCCCGAACCGGAGCTGCGCGTCCGGCCCGGCCACCCCCAGCGAGGTGCGGTGGAACACGGCCAGGACGTAGACGCCGGCGCCGACACCCCAGATCAGCCAGGAGGGGCCAGTCCGGCGAGGCCGGGCGGGAGCGGGCGGCCGAGACAGCGAGCAGGGGCGGGTGGGCACGGTCGTCAGGGGCCGGCTCGGGGAGGACACAGCAGCTCTCTTGTCCGGCGGGGCAGGTGGCGGCTGGGGAAGGGCGGTCAGGGGCGGTCAGCTCTCGCGCAGGGTGCGCTCGGCGGTGGCCAGGTGCTCCCGGGTGAGGGTCAGCCGCCCGGTGCAGGTCGTGGTCGCGG
Source organism: uncultured Actinomycetota bacterium (assembly GCA_963706185.1). Lineage (GTDB taxonomy): Bacteria > Actinomycetota > Actinomycetes > Mycobacteriales > Nakamurellaceae > Nakamurella. Next base: position 246,140 of record CAVPLZ010000015.1, read on the forward strand.
ATCGCCGCGGCGATCTCGCGATGATCGGCGATGGTGGCGTCCATCCGCCCGGAGTCGGGGCACCGTCCGCGGACATCAGGTTGGTCGCGCCCATCCGGATCTGCCGGTCCCGCAGGCGTGCCGTACAGCCGGGTGAGGATGGCGTTGCCGGCGGCGGCGACGATGGCGGCGTGGAAGTCGCGGTCGGCGGCCACGTAGGCCGGGTACGTCGCCGGCCTCCGCGGCCGCGTGCAGCCGGTCCAGGTGCACGGTCGAGCACGGCGGCGACGGCCGTCGCCGCGGCCGGCAGCCGATGACGACAGTGACGCAGTGGCTCTCGACCAGCAGCCGGGTGGACAGCACGTCGCGCCACTCCTGCATCGACACCGGCGAGCACCAGGGCGCCGCGCTTGGGCAGCAGCCGCATCATGCCCTCGGCCTCGAGCCGCAGCAGCGCCTCGCGGACCGGGGTGCGGGACACGCCGGTCTCGTCGGCGATCCGGCCCTCGGACAGCAGGTCGTTGTCGGCGAACCGACGGTTCAGGACCCCCGCGCGCACGTGCGCGTACACCCGGTCGGCGGCGGACGGCTCGCGAACCGGAGCTGCCGGTACGTCGATCCGAGCTTCAGGAGCGGCGGTATCCATGTTGTATCTATCCTCGCACACGACCCCGGCGAGGACGCCGGCGGCGGGAAGGTTCCGCCGCCCGAACGGCCCGGATCAGCTGCTCACCGGCCGCGCCCGGTCTCGTCCTGCAGTTCGTCGATCAGCCGACTGGCGTCCGCCTTGGTGAGTCCGGTCGGCACGTCGCGGCCGGCTTCCTGGGCCAAGGTGGACAGGTAGGACTCCTGCGGGCCGGTCATCGGCTCGTCGCCGGTGACCCAGTCGGCCGGGTCCTTCTCGGGCGACGGCGTCACATCGGTCTCGGACCTGTCGGTCTCCGGAGCGTCAGATGGCTCTGGAGCCGGCTCGGCCGGCTCGGCGAACAGCGCACGGTCGGTGGGGTCGAACATGGCATGCCTCCTCGAATATTCGAACATACATTCAGGGAGTGCCCCAGCTCCCGCCGCACAAACGGAGCCGACGGGCCTCAGGAACCGGCGGCCAGCGTGACGGTCGCGGTGCCGGCCGTCCCCTCGCGCATGTAGCCGAGGGTGAGCTGATCGCCCGCCCGTCGGGTCAGGGTGGCCTCGACGAGCGCATCGCCGTGGTCCGCCGGCGCACCGTCGATGGTCACGATCACATCGCCGACGGCCATCCCCGCCTGTGCGCCCGGCCCGCCCTGGTCCAGGGCCCGGACGTACAAGCCGGCCGGCATCGCCGAACTGCGCGGCCATCCCGGGCGTGATCGGGAACGGTGGAGATGCCGGTGGTCGGCGGGGTGAACCGGCCGTGGGCGATGAGCTGGTCGGCCACCACCGAGGCCAACGCGGTGGGGATGGCGAAGCCGATACCGACGCTGCCACCACCGGCGTCCCCGTTGGCGTTGGGCACGGTCGCGATCGCCGTGTTGACCCCGACCAGAGCTCCGCGTGCAGTCGACCAGCGCACCGCCGGAGTTGCCCGGGTTGATCGAGGCATCCGTCTGCAGACCACCCGGGATCCGGGCGGTGAGACCGCCGTCGGCCGGCACCACGATGTCGCGGCCGAGGGCGCTGACGATGCCCGCGGTGACCGAGCCGTCCAGCCCGAGCGGTGCGCCGAGCGCCACCACCGGCTGGCCCACTGCCACCGTGTCGGAGTCGCCGAGCGTGATCACCGGCAGCTGCACGGTGGTCTGGACCTTCAGCACGGCCAGGTCGAACTGTGGTGACCGCCCGGTGATCGTCGCCGGCCGGCTGGTGCCGTCGCTGAACAGGACGTCGATGCGGCCGCCGTCGGCACCGGCCGCGATGACGTGATCGTTGGTCAGGAGATAGCCGGAATCCTTGATCACCTCCCCACTGCCGCTGCCACTCTCCGTGGTGCCGCGCACCGCGATGGTCACCACGGACGGCAGCACGCTGGAGGCCACTGCCCGCGCGTCGCACACGGCGCCCGACCCGGCCGCCGTAGTCGTCGTTCCGGACGTGTCCGCGAGGTGCGCGACCAGACCGCCGACGACGGCGCCGACAAGAGCTGCCACCAGCGCGCAGACCATGACGAGTCCGTTGCTGCTCCGACGCCCTCGGGTGACCGGACTGCCGGTCGGCGAACTCGAACCCGAGATCGGAGCCTGCCCGGTCGGCAAAAGGGCCGACGGGTCCTCGGGCGGCGGGATCGACATCGGTTGTCGGCTCCTTCAGTCGGCCGAGACGGCGAGCACGGCCAGCAGCGCGCGAATGGCGTCCCGGTAACTGCCGCTCCAGCTGAATCCGGCGGCCCGCACGTGGCCGCCGCCGCCCAGGCGCTCGGCCGCGGCCGCGACGTCCACCCCCGGCCGTCCGCGCAGGGAGATCTGCCACTGGCCCGGATCGTGCTCCTTGCCGACCACGGCGACGTCGGCTTCGCGGGCGGTGCGCAGGATGTCGATGATCGAGTCGAGTTCCTCCTGGCGCAAGTCCGACGGAGTCGTCCCTGGTCACGCTGGTGTGGACGAGTCCGCGTCCGCCGACTGCGGCCCGGTCCAACTCGGCCCGGCCGAGCACGGTGGACAGCATCGGCAGCCATGCCGAACGGATGGCTGTCGCCGATCGGCCGGAGTACCTCGACCGGGTCGGCGCCGCGGTCGACCAGTTCGGCCGCGAGTCGATGGGTGTGCGCCGTGACGTTGCGGAAGAACGCGGTGTCGGTGGCCAGCCCGGCGTACAGCGAGGCCGCGGCATCGGCCGCCACCGGTTCGCCGAGTTGCGCCAGCAGCAGGTGCACCAGGACGACGGTGGCCTCGGCCGAGGGGTCGACCACGTGGTGGGTGCCGAACCGGGTGTTGGACGTGTGGTGATCGATGACCAGCGTCGGGACGGTCCCGACCAGCCCGCTGAACGCACCCAGCCGTTCCGCCGAGGCGACGTCCATGGTGACCAGCAGATCCAGGTCAGCAGGGACCGGGGCGGCCGGATGGATCAGGTGCTGACCGGGGAGGTGACGCAGCGACTCCGGCACCGTGGCCGGACTGGCGAAGGACACCAGCACCCTGGTCCCACGGCGTTCCAGGGCGAGACCGAGGGCCAGCGCGCTGCCCAGCGCATCGGCGTCGGGATTGACGTGAGCGAGCAGCATCACCGAGCCGGCCCCGGCGAGCAGTCGGGCCGCCGTCCGCAGGTCGACTGCGGCGGACTCGGCGGCGGGAGTCGCCGTCGGTGTCCGCTCGGTAACACTCACCGGGCGCGGGTGATCCGCGTCCGCGGTCAACTGGTCCGACGCGTCGGGAGCGAAAAGGTCGTCGTCCGGTTCCTCGTCGAGGTCGCCGGGTTCCCGCGGTGCGCGGTACGGGTCGGCCTCCCCGGCGTACGAGGCGCCGGCCGCCTGCTCGGCCACCAACGCGTCCGAGGCCTTGGCCGCGGCGATCAGTTCTTCCATCCGCTTGGAGGTCTCCGGAACCTGGTCCGGCTTGAACGTCAGGGTGGGGGTGAACCGGACGCCGGTCTCCCGCCCGACCGCGGTCCGCAGCACGCCGGTGGCGCTGGCCAGGGCTGCTGCCGTCGCCGGCCCGCTCACCGTCGTCGCCGTACACCGTGTAGAACACCGTCGCGTCGTGCAGATCGGGGGTGACGGTCGCCGCGGTGATCGTGGTCATCGCCAACCGTGGGTCTTTGACCTGGTGCTCCAACTCGGTGGCGACGATCGCCACGATTCGTTTCGCCAGCCTGCGGGCCCGCGCCGTGTCAGCCACCGGAACCGCCTCCTCTCACCGATGTCGCCCACCCGCAGTCGCGCGGAATGTCTATGTCTACCGGACGGTCACATCCGGCTCATCGTGCTCCCCCACGACCCGCCGCCGTGCGGACAGCAGGGTGAGTTCCGGGTCCAGCGCAACCTGCCGCTCGCAGGTGTCGAGCACCCGGTGGAGCTGACCGATGTCGCCGGAAACCGTGGCCACGCCGATGGCGGCCCGGCGCAGCCGGTCCGGGTCACCGACCTCGGCGACGGCGACCTCGAGCCGCCGCAGCCGGGCCAACACCGGTCGGATGACCGCCCGCTTCGCCTTCAGTGAGTCGCCGTGGTCCAACAGCACGTCGAGATCGAGAATGCCGACGTACACAGGCTTCTCACCTCCTCCCGAGCCGCTGCCGGAGCCCCGAACGCGGGCCGGGTGGCGTTGCCGGCCACCCGGCCCCGATCGGTCAGACTGCGCGGCTTCTCCCTGACCTCGTAGGTCTCGATGGTGTCCTCGACCTCGATGTTGTTCCAGGAGCCGAGACCGATACCGCACTCGAAGCCCTCGCGGACTTCGGTGGCATCGTCCTTGAACCGGCGCAGCGAATCGATCTGCAGGTTGTCGTTGATGACCACCCCGCCGCGCAGCAACCGGGCCTTGGCGTTCCGCCGGATCTCCCCGGAGCGCACGATGCAGCCCGCGATGTTGCCGAACTTGGAGCTGCGGAACACCTCGCGGATCTCCGCGGAGCCGGTCTGCACCTCCTCGAACTCGGGCTTGAGCAGACCCTTGAGCGCCGCCTCGATCTCGTCGATGGCCTGGTAGATCACCGTGTAGTAGCGGATGTCGACACCCTCGCGATCGGCCTGCTCCTGCACACCACGCACCGGCTTGACGTTGAAGCCGATGACGATCGCGTCGGTGATCACCGCCAGGTTGATGTCGTCCTGGGTGATCCCACCGACGCCACGGTGCACGACCCGCAGGTCGACCTCGGCGCCGACGTCCAGCTTGAGCAGCGAGTCCTCCAGCGCCTCGACGGTGCCGGAGTTGTCGCCCTTGATGATCAGCGTCAGCTGCTCGACCTTGTTCTGCTCGAGCGCGTCGGACAACGTCTCCAGGGAGATCCGCCGACGGTTGCCGATCTGCGCCTTGCGCGCCCTGGCCTGCCGGTTCTGCGCGATCTGCCGGGCCACCCGGTCCTCGTCGACGACCATGAACGAGTCGCCGGCGCCGGGCACCGAGGTGAACCCGAGCACCTGGACCGGGCGGGACGGCAGCGCCTCGGGAACCTGCTGGCCGCTGTCGTCGAGCAGGGCCCTGACCCGGCCGTAGGCGTCGCCGGCCACGACCGAGTCGCCGACCCGCAGCGTTCCGCGCTGCACCAGCACGGTGGCCACCGGACCGCGACCGCGGTCCAGGTGCGCCTCGATGGCAACACCCTGCGCGGACATGGCCGGGTTGGCCCGCAGGTCCAGCGCCGCGTCCGCGGTCAGCAGGATGGCCTCGAGCAGACCCGTCGATGTTGAGCCGCTGCCGGGCCGACACCTCGACGAACATGGTGTCGCCGCCGTACTCCTCGGCGACCAGTCCGTACTCGGTGAGCTGCTGCCGGATCTTGTCCGGGTTGGCGCCCTCCTTGTCGATCTTGTTGATCGCCACCACGATCGGCACGTCGGCGGCCTTGGCGTGGTTGATCGCCTCGACCGTCTGCGGCATCACGCCGTCGTCCGCCGCGACCACCAGCACCACGATGTCCGTCGACTTCGACCCGCGGGCCCGCATGGCGGTGAACGCCTCGTGGCCAGGGGTGTCGATGAAGGTGATCAGCCGCTCGTTGTCGTTGAGGTTCGTCGCAACCTGGTAGGCACCGATGTGCTGGGTGATCCCACCGGCTTCCTTGTCGACCACGTTGGTCTGCCGGATGGCGTCCAGCAGCTTGGTCTTTCCGTGGTCGACGTGACCCATGACGGTGACCACCGGCGGTCGGACGACCAGGTCGTCCTCGCCACCCTCGTCGCTCGCCGTAGGTCAGGTCGAACGTCTCGAGCAGCTCGCGGTCCTCGTCCTCCGGGGAGACGATCTGGACCTCGTAGCCCATCTCGGTGCCGAGCAGCTCCAGCAGTGTCGTCGGACACCGACTGGGTGGCGGTGACCATCTCGCCGAGGTGGAACAGCGCCTGCACCATCGAGGCCGGGTTCGCGTCGATCTTGTCGGCGAAGTCGGACAGCGAGGAGCCGCGGGCGAGCCGGACGACCTGGCCGCCACCGCGGGGCAGGACGTCACGCCGCCGATCGACGGCGCCTGCATGTTGTCGAATTCCTGACGACGCTGCTTCTTGGACTTGCGACCCTTGCGGGCCGGGGCGCCGCCCTTGCGACCGAAGGCACCGGCGGCCTGGCCGCGGCCACCGCCGCCGCCACCCGGACGGCCGCCACCGCCGCCGCCGGCGGGAGCACCACCGGGACCGCGGTAACCGCCGCCGCCGGGGCCACCACTGCCGGGACCGGTGGACCGGTAGTTGCCGCCGCCACCCTGACCCGGCCGGCCGCCGGGGGCACCCGGGCGAGCACCACCGGGCGCACCCGGGCGAGGAGCACCGCCGGGAGCGCCGGGACGGGCGCCACCGGGCACGCCAGGACGCGGACCGCCCTGACCGGGCATCGCCGCCCGGACGGGCCGGCGGGCGCGGAGCGCCGGGGATCCCGCCGCCGGGACGCGGTGGGGCGGCGCGGTCCGCGCCGACGTTGTACGGGTTGTTGCCGACCCGCGGCGGGCGCGGAGCACCGGGGATTCCACCGGTGGGACGGGCGGGACGCGCCGCATCCGGCCGTTGCGCCGGGCGTGCCGGTTCGGCGCTCGTGGCGGCCGCCGCAGCGGGCCGCGGAGCAGCCGGGGCTTGTGGTGCCGACGGCTCGATGACACGGTGCCGCAGCAGGCGCGGCGGGAGCCGGGGTCGGCCGCGGCGGTCGGGGCCGCATGCCGGCCGCTGCCGCAGTGGCCGGCGCCGGCGCGGCAGCCGGCGCGGGCGCGTCGGCCGGAGCCGGCCTGGGACCGCCCGGAACTCCGGGACGCGGTGCGGCCGGACGGGCCGACGCCGACTCCGCGGTGGTGCCGCCGGAGCCGTTGGTGGTCGAGCCGTTGCCCGACGAGCCGTTGCCCGACGGCCGGGATGCGGCCGGGGCGTCCGTACCGGACGGGAAGGCGTCGCGCAGCTTGCGCACGACGGGTGCCTCGATGGTCGAGGACGCACTGCGGACGAACTCACCGAGTTCGTTGAGCTTGGCGATCACGTCCTTGCTGGACTGACCGAGTTCTTTGGCGATTGCGCTGACGCGGACCTTGCCTGCCACTGCTCTCCTTGGTTGGGAGGCCGGCGGCGGATCCGCACGACCTCGTGTTACTGGGCGCTGCTCATTGCTGGAACTTCACAGCGTGCTCACGTTGGATCGACCTGCTCTCGTCTTTCCTCGGCGGTCCGCACGGGTTGTGCGGCCGTCTCCGATCTCCGACGTTGCCGGCTCGGGACCCGAAGGCGCCGGTGCCGAGAAGGTGCCGTCGGACCATGCTGGTGTCGAGCGTCTCCGACGGCCCGTAGGGACCTGCCGAACGCACGTCTACGCTCCGCGGCGTCCAGACATCCGAGTTCCGGATGCAGCCACGCTCCCCGTACCGGGGAGCCGGCGCCGAGGGTCGGGAATCACGGATCCCGCCACGGCGACGACACGAAGCAACTCGTGCGGCTCGGCCCGCCGCCGACACCCGATGCAGGTCCGGATCTGGGCTCTCACGAGGCGAGGGACCGGATTCCGGGCAGGATCGGGAAACGACGACGGACGAACGCGCCACTGCGAGTCTACCGCCTTCCGGTGTCGACTGCGACGCATCCGTCGTGCGACGCATCCGAGCCGCGGCATCGGACGCGGCATCCGATCCTGCGGCGCCCTCGTCCGATCGGATGTCGATGCGCCACCCGGTGAGCCGGGCGGCGAGCCGGGCGTTCTGACCCTCCTTGCCGATCGCCAGCGACAGCTGGTAGTCGGGCACGACCACCCTGGCCGCCTTGGCCACCGCGTCGACGACCGTCACCGACAGCGCGTTGGCCGGCGACAGCGCATTGCCGACGAAGGTGGCCGGGTCGTCGTCGTGGTCGATGATGTCGATCTTCTCGCCGTTCAGCTCGCTCATCACGGCCTCGCACCCTGGCGCCCATCGGGCCGATGCAGGCGCCCTTGGCGTTGACGCCGGAGACGGTCGGCCGGACCGCGATCTTCGATCGGTGCCCGGCCTCCCTGGCCACCGCGGTGATCTCGACGCGAGCCGTCGGCGATCTCCGGCACCTCGAGGGCGAACAGCTTGCGCACCAGGTTGGGGTGGGTCCGGGACAGGGTGATCTGCGGTCCGCGCAGGCCCCGCGGCCACCGACACCACGTAGCAGCGGAGCCGCTGGCCGTGCACGTAGGTCTCTCCCGGCACCTGCTCGGCGGCCGGGATGACGCCCTCGACGTCGCCGAGGCTGACCACCACGACGCCGCGGGCGTTGACCTTGGCGTCGGCGCTGACCGTGCCGGTGATCAGGTCGCTGCTCCCGGCCGGCGAAGTCGCCGAAGACCCGCTCGTTGTCGGCGTCCCGGAACCGCTGGGTGAACACCTGCCGGGCGGTGCCGGCGGCGATCCGGCCGAAGTCGTGCGGGGTGTCGTCCCACTCGCGGACCACCTCGCCGTCGTCGTCGAGCTCCTGGGCCAGCACCCGGATCGACCCGGCTGGTGCGGTCGACCTCGACCCTGGCGTGCGGGGCGTGGCCTTCGGTGTGCCGGTAGGCGGTCAGCAGGGCCGCCTCGAGCGTCTCGATCAGGGAGTCGACGGCGATGCCCTTCTCCGCCGGCCAGCAGCCGGAGGTTGGCGATGTCCACGTTCATCGGTGCGTCTCCTCGTCCGGGTCGGGGTGCGCTGTCCTCGGATCGGTCGTCGTCGTCCGTCGTCCTCGTCCGGCGTCGTCGCGTTCGTCGTCGTCGTCAGCGTCGTCCCGGTCGGCACGCTCGGCTTCGGTGCGGGACGACGCACGGGTCCGCGGTGCGCGGATCGGCGGCCAGCAGGGCCGCTCACCGCGGCCGACGGCGCGGAGAACTCGACCTCCACCTTCGCCCGGCCGATCGTCGAACGGCAGGGGGATGTCCCGGTGTCGGTGCCGGCCGGCCCGGTCAGCACGTCGACCCCGTCGTCGGTGACGCCGAGTACCCGGACCTGCACGCTCCGACCGTCGGTCATGGTGACGGCGAGATCAACCGGCCACGGGCCCGGTCGGAAGTGCCGCGGCTCGGTCAGCGGCCGACCGATGCCGGGGCTGGTGACCTCGAGGGTGTAGGCCGGTGCGGTGCCGCCCTGGGCCGCGTCCAGCTCGTCGAACGCGGCGGACAGCGCCCGGCTGATCTCGGCGGCGCAGGTCCAGTCCCACCCCGTCGTCGGAGTCGACGACCACCCGGACCAACCCGGCGCCGGCCCGCCGCGACGACCGCGAAGTCCTCGAGGTCGAATCCGGCCGCAGTCGACCACCCGCTCGGCCTCGTCCCGCCAGCCGTTCGTCGCCGGATGCCATGTCGGGATCTCCTCGCCTGTGCAGTTGTGCGATCGCGCTGTGAGCCTATCGTCGGAGCGGCGGTCCGGCCCGTCACCGCGGCCGGTGCCACCGCGGATGGTTCCGCACCCGGGCGGCTCACCGGGCCGCCGGATCGTCGGTCCGGCGCCGCGGGCTGACATGATGGACCGCGTGTCGCAGCTCGCTGCCCGACCCGGATCGCCCGGCGTGCCGTGCTCATCGGTGTCGGGTCGGCGGCGCTGCTGGCCACGGCCGGGTGTAACCCGTTCTCCACCGGCGCAAACTACCCGGACGGTCACCGCCGACCGCGCCACCGCCGATCGATCCGATGGACCAATCTGATCGCCACCACCCAGCTGCACCTGCTGCGGCTCGAGTCCGCGGTGGCCCGCGGCGGCATCCTGGCCAAGACCCTCACGCCGCTGCGTGACGACCGCCAGGCCCATCTCGACGCGCTGCGCAAGGAGCTGGCCCGGACCACCGCCCGACGACTCCGGCGGCGACGGCAGCGCCCGCCGACCGGCACGGTCGCCATCCCCGACGGACGACGACGTCGGTACTCGCGGTCGTCCGCGACGACGCCGGCAACGCCCAGGTGCAGTTCACCGACGCCGTCGCGCACGGTGTCCCGGTACCGGCGCAACTGCTGGCCTCGATCGCCGCCTGTCTGGCCACCCACCGGACGGTGCTCGCATGACCGTCACCCATCGCCGACACCGGGCGCCGACCCGGCCGGGTCGAGCGGGCCGGCCGCCTCCGGATCTGCAGCGCCGGCGACCACGGCGCCGGCACCGGTGGTGACGGCTGCTCCGCTGCCGACCTCGCTGGCCAAGGACACGCTGCCGCGGCCACTGCAGCGTCGCGCTGGCCGCCGAGAACGCAGCCGTCTGGGCCTACGCCCTGGTGCGGCCTTCGACCCGGACAACGCCGACGCTGATCGCCGCCCATGCGCGACGCGCACCTGGTGCGCCGGGACGATGCGTCCGGCCCGGCTGTCCGCCGCGAAGCAGAAGCCGCAACGCGGCCGCGCCCGCCGTACGACCTGCCCAGCCCGGTGACCGACACGGACAGTCGCCAGGGCAGCCTGGCCGTGACCATCGAGTCCGACAGCGCCGCGGCCTGGCTCGGGCGTCGTCGGCAGCAACCGACGACGCCGACCTGCGCAGCTACGCGCTGGCCGGGCTGATCGACGCCGCGGTCCGGCTGACCACCTGGAAGAAGATCGCCAAGGTCACCCCGCTGACGGTGCCGTTCCCCGGTCAGCAGGGCAGCGACTGACCCGAGCCCGACCGATCGGCCCCGGCGAGCGGCTCAGCGGCAGGCGTCGAGCAGTTCGGCCACCGCATCCGCCACGGCGACCTCCCGCGGTCGCCCGACGCCCGGTCCCGCACCTCGACGATGCCGTCGGCCAGGCCGCGGCCGACCACGCAGATCGTCGGGCACGCCGAGCAGTTCGGCGTCGGCGAACTTGACCCCCGGCGAGGCCGGCCGGTCGTCCAGCAGGACCTCGATGCCGGCCTCGGCCAGCTCCGCGGCGATCCGCTCGGCCGTCGGCGGCGATCTCCTCGACCCTTGCCGGCGATCACCAGGTGCACGTCGGCCGGGGCCAGCTCGCGCGGCCAGACGAGACCCTTGTCGTCGCTGGTGTTCTCGGCGACCGCGGCGACCGCGCGGGACACCCCGACGCCGTAGGAGCCCATGGTGACGGTGACCAGCTTGCCGTTGGCGTCGAGCACCTGCAGGCCCAGCGCGTCGGCGTACTTGCGGCCGAGTTGGAAGATGTGGCCCATCTCGATGCCGCGCGCGGTGTGCAGGGTGCCGTTGCCGTCCGGGCTCGGGTCGCCGTCGCGGACCTCGGCGGCCTGGATGACGCCGTCGGCGGTGAAGTCGCGGCCGTACACCAGGTCGATGACGTGGAACCCCGGCTTGTCCGCGCCGGTGACCCAGGCCGAGCCCTCGGCGATGCTCGGGTCGAGCAGGTACCGGATCGCCGACGCCTTCGTCCGCGCCGAGCACCCCGGGTCCGATGTAGCCCTTGGCCAGCGTCCGGGTGCCTGGGCGAACTCGGCCTCGTCGAACGGCGCCACCTCGGCCGGAGCGACCTGCGCCTCGAGCCGCTTCGGGTCGACCTCGCGGTCGCCGGGCACGCCGATCGCCAGCGGCTCCGTCTGGTGCCGTCCGGGTACGCGAGCAGCACCAGCACGTTCTTCAGGGTGTCGGCCGCGGTCCAGGTCCGGTCCGTCGGTCGCGGGCGTGGCGCGCGTTGAGCACCGCCACCAGGGTCTCGATGGTCGGGGTGTCCGGGGTGTCGACCACCCGTGGCCGGGCCGGTCGGTGACGCGGCACCGCGGGCGCCTGCGGCACCTCGACGGCCTCGACGTTGGCGGCGTAGCTGCCGGTGTCGTTGCGGACGAAGGTGTCCTCGCCGTGCGGCGAGACGGCCAGGAACTCCTCGCTGGCCGAGCCGCCCATCGCGCCGGACATCGCCGCGACCATGACGTACTCGAAACCGAGCCGGTCGAAGATGTTGATGTAGGCCTGCCGGTGCCGCTCGTAGGCGGCCGCCAGCCCGGCGTCGTCGATGTCGAAGGTAGTAGGAGTCCTTCATGACGAACTCGCGGCCGCGCAGCAGGCCGGCCCGCGGCCGGGCCTCGTCGCGGTACTTGGTCTGGATCTGGTAGAGCGACAGCGGCAGCGCCTTGTAGGAGGACACCACGTCCTTGACCAGCAGGGTGAACATCTCCTCGTGCGTCGGCCCGAGCAGGTAGTCGGCGCCCTTGCGGTCCTTGAGCCGGAAGATGTTCGTCGCCGTACTCGGTCCACCGGCCGGACGCCTCGTAGGGTTCGCGCGGCAGCAGCGCCGGGAAGTGCACCTCCTGCGCGCCGATCGCGTCCATCTCCTCGCGGACGATCTTCTCCACGTTGCGCAGCACCCGGTAGCCCAGCGGCAACCAGCTGTAGATGCCCGGCGCGGCCCGGCGGATGTAGCCGGCCCTGACCAGCAGCTTGTGGCCGGGCAGCTCGGCGTCCGCCGGGTCCTCGCGCAGCGTGCGCAGGAACATCGTGGACATGCGGGTGATCACCGATCGAACTCCTCAACAGATGCGGGCAGTGGCGGCGCACCACGACGTTACCGGGCAGTCGGCACGCAGTCAGAACGTGCGGCCGAAGACCTGGCTGCGGTCGACCGGCCGGTAGCCGAGGCGCTCGTAGACCCGGCCGGCCTCCGTCGGTGACGCGGCGTCCACGCCGAGTTCGGATCGGCGGTACCCGTCGGCGGCCATCGAGATCAGGGCCCGGGTCAGCAGCGCGGAGGCGATGCCCTTGCCGCGGGCGCTGCGCACGGTCCCGACCAGGTGGACGTACCCGGTCCGGAACCCGAACGCCTCGGTTTCCGCGACGAATTCGTCCACCAGCACGAAGCCGGCCACCGCGCCGGTGTCGTCGACCGCCAGGTAGCTGTGCTCCGGACGGAACGACGTCCCGACTGACTTCCTCCCGCCATCGCGCCGGGTCCCGCGGGCTCGAGCCCCAGTGGTCGGCGAACGAGGCGTTGTAGGCCAGCCGGGTCGCCTCGGAGTCGGCATCGGTGTAACCGCGGATCGGGTAGCCCGGCACCTCGGTGGCTGCCGGCAGCGGCTCACCGAGTTCACGCCGCATGCGCAGGAACCAGCGCCAGGTCGAGAACCCCTGCGACACGAGCCAGTGCCGCCGTGCCGACGCGTTGCTCGGGCACCCACATCTTGAGCTCGCCGGGCAGGTCAGGACGGTCGGCATCGCGCCAGGCCATGGCCTGGTCGACCGACAGCTGCAGGATCCGAGAGCCCAGACCCTTTCGAGTGTGCGCGGGGTGCACCGCGCCGAACACATAGGCCCGCCACTCCTCGTCCGACGGCGTGACGTTGACCGCCCCGTAGCCGATCAGATTGTCGCCGTCGAGCAATGGCCACCGACCCCCGCTGCAGGTCGATCCCCTGGCCGGTCATCTCCTCGACGACGTCCTGCACGGAGTAGGCCTCGTCGGTCGGCTCCGCCTTTTCCACGTCACGCAGCAGGGCGGTGATCGCCGGGGCGTCCTCGAGCCGGAGCGGGCGTTCGTGCAGGCGCATGTCTCCACGGTAGGCAGACCGGGCCACCGAGTTTCACCTGGGCCGGCTCCCTCGGATGGACGCCGGAAAACCAGTTGCGCAGCAGGCGTTCGGGCGAGCACGCTGGCGGTCTGCGCATCCGGTCGGCCGGCGCGCACGAGCAAGCGGGTCCAGGTGGAACCGCGGAGAGGGGGCAGCGATGTCCGTGCTGTGCGGATCAGCCCCGTCCCCCATCCCTTCGCCCGCCGCCTGACTTCCGTTCCTTCTCGGCGGGCGTTCCTCCCAGGAGCCCACCAGTGCCCACTGCCCGTCACCGCACCATCCGTCCCGCCGTGCCGTCGAACGATGAGCACGACGAGGACGACCGTTACCTCGACGTCGAGGACGACTACGACGACCTGCCCACCCGCTACCGCCGACGCCGGCCGGCCACCGCCGCCCCGCGCGTCGTGCTCGAGGGCCGGTCCGGCCGCCACGAGATCGAAGCCGACGCCGAGGAGTTCATCGATCCCGAGGACGTCTCGGGCAACGCTGCCAGGGCCGCTCTGCAGGGCGAGCACTGGGCGGCGCCGGCGGACGACGAGTCGCCCTTCTCGTCCTACGACGTGGCCGCCCACGGCCCGCTCCCGGTGCCGGAGTGGTTGGTCACCGAGCTGTCCGCCCGGGACACAGCGCTCGGCACCGTCAAGTCCGGCAAGGAGGCGGACGTCTCCCTGCTCGACCGCTCACTGCCCGGCGGGCCCGGCTGTCTGCTCGCGGTGAAGACCTACCGGAGCAGCCAGCACCGGATGTTCCACCGGGACGCCGGCTATCAGGAGGGCCGGCGGGTCCGCCGGTCGAGGGAGACCAGGGCGATGGCCGCGCGGTCCTCGTTCGGCCGTGAGTTGTTGGCCGGCAAGTGGGCCGCCGCCGAGTTCGACGCCCTGTGCCGGCTGTGGACCAGCGGCGCCCGGGTGCCGTATCCGGTGCAGATCATTTCGTCCGAGCTGATGATGCAGTTCATCGGGACGCCGGACGGCGTCGCGGCGCCCCGGCTGGCCGCCTATGACGGCGGCACCGCGGAGTTCACCGAGCTGTGGCACGACCTGGTCGCCACCCTGCAGGTGCTGGCCGAGGACGGACTGACCCACGGGGACCTCTCGCCCTACAACGTGCTGGTCGACGACACCGGTTGCGTGCTCATCGATCTGCCGCAGGTGGTCGACCTGGTCGCCAACCCGCAGGGTCGATCGTTCCTCGACCGGGATTGCCGTAACATCGCCGACTTCTTCGCCCGCCGCGGCGTTCTCGGCGCCGACGGGTACCTGCTGGCCGAACGGCTGCACGCGCTCGCCCTGCCCTGAGATCGGCGGGCGCGGTACCGTCGGCTGCACCTGACCCGGTGCATCGTGAGGAGACACACGCGCATGAGCCTCGACCGTCACCAGGCGCCCGACCCGTATCCGCTGCTGCCGGCGGCCGGCACGTTCGACCTGACGAGCAGCGACGTGATCGGACCGGCAACCGATGGAGTCGACATTCGTGGTCGACGGGGGAAACGAGTCGCCGGCGCTGAGCTGGTCAGGGTTCCCGGGAGACACCCGCTCGTTCACGGTGACCTGCTTCGATCCCGACGCACCCACCCCGTCCGGCTACTGGCACTGGGTCGCGGTCGATCTACCGGCCGGCATCACCGCACTGGAGCGCGGCGCAGGCGGTTCGGACGCCGGACTTCCCGGAACCGGCGTTCCACGTCCGGTCCGACGGCGGCGCGCTGGCCTACGAGGGCGCCGGACCGCCGCCGGGGACGTCGCGCACCGCTACTTCTTCGTGGTGCACGCCGTCGACGTTCCCTCGCTCGGGGTGGACAACACCGTCTCGCCGGCGGTGGTGAGCTTCCACCTGGCGTTCCACACGCTGGCCAGGGCGATCATGGTGCCGACCTACCGACGCTGAGCGGCCGCACCCGCGTTCACTAGCCTGATCGGGTGAGGACCTTCGACCTGATCATCATCGGCACCGGCTCCGGCAACTCGATTCCTGGACCCGACTTCGCCGACTGGGACATCGCGATCGTCGAGGACGGCAAGTTCGGCGGCACCTGCACGAACGTCGGGCTGCATCCCGACGAAGATGTTCGTCCACCCGGCCGACCTCGCCGACGCCGTCCGGTTGGCCCGGCCGCTCGGCGTCGACGCCCACCTCGACGCGGTGCACTGGACGGCGATCCGGGACCGGATCTTCGGCCGGATCGACGCGATCGAGGACGGCGGACGCGACGTACCGCAAGGGCGAGCGCAGTCCCGAACACCACCGTCTACGAGGGCGTCGGCCGGTTCGTCGGGACCAAGCAAGCTCGAAGTGACCGGGCACGACGGCACCGTCGAGACGATCACCGCCGACAAGATCGTGATCGCGGCCGGTGCGCGGCCGCGGATCCCACCGATCCCGGGGCTCGCCGACCTGCCCGCCGCCGTCCGGCACACCTCCGACACGGTGATGCGGATCGACGAGCTCCCTTCCCGGGTGTTGATCATCGGCGGCGGCTACATCGGGGCCGAGTTCGCCCACATCTTCGGCTCGTTCGGCTCGCAGGTGTCGGTGGTGGCCCGCACCATGCTGCTGTTGCCGCACCACGACACGGCCATCGCCGAGGCCTACACCGCGCACGCCAGGCAGCGTTACGACGTCCGGCTGCGACACCGAAGTGGTCTTCGTGGAGCCGGGTACCTCCGACGGACCCGGTGGGCTGACCGCGACCCTGTCCGACGGCGGGTCGATCGAGGCCGACATCGTGCTGGTCGCGATCGGCCGGGAGCCCAACGGGCACCGGCTGGACGTGGAGCGCACCGGGGTCGGGCTGGACGGCGACGGGCGGGTGGTGGTCGACCGGTACCAGCAGACCGCGGTGCGACGGGATCTTCGCACTCGGCGACGTGTCCAGTGCCCACCAGCTCAAGCATGTGGCGAACCACGAGGCCAGGGTGGTCGCGCACAACCTGCTGCACCCCGAGGCGATGCGCGCGGCCGACCACCGGTTCGTGCCGGCCGCGGTGTTCACCGACCCGCAGATCGCCGCCGTCGGGTTGACCGAGGAAGAGGCGATCGACCGTGGCGTCGACTACGTCACCTACACCCAGCGCTACGCCGACATCGCCGCCGGCTGGGCCAGGGAGGACACCGCCAACTTCCTCAAGGTGCTGGCCGACCCGGAAACCGGCATGCTGATCGGAGCCCATGTCATCGGACCCGAGGCGGCGACCGTGATCCAGCCGTTGATCCAGTCGATGTCGTTCGGGCTGTCCGCCCACGAGACCGCCCGCGGCCAGTACTGGATCCACCCCGCCCTGTCCGAGCTGGTGGAGAACGCCTTGCTGGGGCTGCCCGAGCCGACCGGCGCCGGCATCCGGGAAGGCCGGACATGAATTTCCGGAACACCATGTTCGACGGTCCGCACATCGGTGTGGTGACCGACCCGTCGTGGTTGCTCGCTCCGCTGTACGCCCGGGACTGCGCCGGACTGAATCCGGCGGGTGGGTTGCCCGGCCCGTTGGCACCGTCGGCCGAGCAGGTGTCGTTGGACGCCGATCTGGTGGTCGCGGCCACCGCGGACTGGCCGGCGTGGTGGATCGCGGCGACCGAGTTCCGGCCCGGTCCGCCGGCCCCGCGGACCTTGGACCTGGTGCACTTCTCGGCCCCGCTGACCGAACTGTGGAAACCGGTCGAACGGTCCTTCGACGGCTGGCGGCGGGCGCGGCCGCCGGCCCCGGCCCCCGCGCACGACGAGGCCCGCGTGGTGGAGCACGAACTGCTCGACGATTTTGCCGCCGCCCAGGGGCGTGAGCCGGCGCCGCGGACGCTGCGGATCCTGCAGATCCCGGTGAGCGGCTCCTATCTGGCCTCACCGGCCGAGGGCATGCTCATCGTCTCCGCCGACCTGCGGCAGAACCCCGACGCCTGGCTGGCCGCGCTGGGACCGCTGTTGCCGGAACACTTCTGAACCGAACCGAGGGAGGTTGCCGGACATGACCACCCGGGGCACAGCGTCGCCGACCATCAGGTTCACCGCGGTACCGGAGGTCATCGGCGAGACGACCTTGGTACGGCTGCCACCGGAGGCGAGCGCACGGTTGCCCACCCGTGGGCAGGTGGCGCGCGGGTCGCGCTCGGCGATCACGAGGTCGAGACAGTGCTGGAGCCCGACGGCCGCCGGGGCCACTGGATGCGCGTCGATGACGGCTTGGCCTGGGGGCCGGGCGCGCCCGGGTGACCCCATGGACATCACCGTCGAGCTGGCCGAGGACTGGCCGGAACCCGAGGTGCCCCAAGACCTTTCCGACGCGCTTGGCGCAGCGCCCGCGAAGATCCAGGGGATCTGGGAGCACATCACGCCGATGGCCCGGTGGGAGTGGGTCCGCTGGGTGGGCGCGACCAGGAACGCCGAGACGCGACAGCGGCGGGTCGAGGTGAGCATCGACAAGTTGGACCACGGCAAGCGTCGACCCTGCTGCTTCGACCTCACCTCGTGCACCGACCCCGACGTCTCGAGGAGCGGCAAGCTCGGCGAACCGTCCTAGACCGAGCGCCGGTGGACCGCCAGTAGGGTCCCGGCCGTGCCGGGAGGGCGCGTGTCACCGATGTCTGCAAATCCGACGCATGCTTGGTTCACCGAGCTGGTTGCGCCGGTCTACGAGTGCGATCGGGCGGGACCGGGACTCGGCTTGTGGTGCTCGATGATTTCACCTGACCTCCCTCGTCTACGGGTCGAGAGGCCGAACCGCCTCGACAGAGGAGTGATCATGAGTTCGAATCCCCAGGGCAAGAACCGGAGGTCCACGAACGGCACCGCGACGCTGCCGGAAGCTATGACCGGCAGGGCAAGCCCGGCGAAAGCGGCGGTGGGCGACCAGCCGGTCTTCGCCTACATCGCCGGCCTGCCGCAACCACAGCGCGGCGTCGCCGAAGCGGTCGATGCACTGGCCGCCGCGACGCTGCCCGACCTCCAGCGTTGCGTGAAGTGGGGCATGTCGTACTACGGCGTGGGCGACGGGTGGTGCTTCAGCTGCGGCGGCTTCGCCGGCCACGTCAAGCTCATGTTCATCAACGGCGCGGCGCTCGACCCGGTGCCGCCGGTGACGCCGGTGGGAATGGGCAGGTCGACACGAGGCGTCGAGCTCGAGTCCGTGGACGACCTCGACGCGGGCCAGATCGCGGCGTGGATGAGACAGGTCGCGTCCGTGCCGGGTGTCGGTGGCAAGAAGCGTTGAACGCGCGCCGCCGTTCACAGCAACAACCTGCTGACCGCCCGGGAGGTCTGAGCGCCGCCCGGTAGTGGATCCTTGATCTCCTCGCTAGCGCAGGTAGGAAGCTCCGTTGAGATCGATGACGGCGCCGCTGACCCATTCCGGTGCCTCGGTCGCCAGCCAGGCAGCCGTCGCGGCGACCTCCGCAGGCGAGGCGACACGATCGAACGGACTCTGCCCACGAACCTGTGGGCCGCGTGGCCCTTCGAGAATCCGCGCGGCCATCTCGGTGTCGGTAAAGCCGGGCGCGACGGCGGCCGCCACGATTCCGTGCGGGGCGAGCGCGACCGCCAACGACTGGGTCAGCGCCTGGAGGCCGGCCTTGCTAGCTCCGTATGCGGGCGCCGAAGGTTCCCCACGGTAGGCCCCCCGCGAGCCCACCGAGATCAGTCGCCCACCCAGCGGGCCCGCAGGTCTGGACATCAGATGCTCGACCATCAACCAACACAGGTTCGCCGGCCCGAACAGGTTCAGTTCGACGGTCTCCCGCCAGCATCCGGGACCACTCGGCGTAACCCGTGTCGAGAACGCTGTGTTCGACGTATATTCCGGCGTTGTTGATGAGCACGTCCAGGTCCCCGAGCCCATCGATCGCCTCGGTGACGACCCGTCGACATGCCTGTCTGTCGGTGAGATCGCCCGACGATCACGACGTGCCCGTCGCCGGGAAGCTCGCGCCGGACCTGGTTGGCGGCCGCGGCGTCGCGCCCGGCGTGCACCGCTACCCGGTGTCCTCTCTCGGCGAGGTCGTGGGCGATGGCGGCGCCGATCCCGCGGCTGGACCCGGTCACCAAGATGCTGGACACCGACTCAACCTAGCGGCCGCTGGTTCCTGCCCGGGTGGCCGTGCCAGTTCGGCGACTCCCGGGCTTGCCGTCAGTCCGGCAGGGTCAGGATCTCGGCCCCGGTGTCGGTGACCACCAGGGTGTGTTCGAACTGCGCGGTCCAGGACTTGTCCTTGGTGGTCACGGTCCAGTCGTCGTCCCAGATGTCCCAGGTGATGCCGCCCAGGGTGATCATCGGCTCGATGGTGAACGTCATGCCCGGGCTCCATCACGGTCTGCACGCTCGGGTCGTCGTAGTGCAGGATCACCAGCCCGGAGTGGAAGGTCCGGCCGATGCCGTGCCCGGTGTAGTCGCGGACCACGCCGTAGCCGAACCGTTTGGCGTAGGACTCGATGACCCGGCCGATGACGTTCAGCCGGCGCCCGGGCACGACCGCCTTGATCGCCCGCCGCAGCGCCTCCTCGGTGCGCTCCACCAGCAGCCGGTCCTCCTCGGCGACGTCGCCGGCCAGGTAGGTCGCGCAGTTGTCGCCGTGCACGCCGTCGAGGTAGGCGGTGACGTCGATGTTCACGATGTCGCCGTCCTCGATCACCGTCGAGTCCGGGATGCCGTGGCAGATCACCTCGTTCAGCGAGGTGCAGCAGCTCTTCGGGAAGCCGCGGTAGCCCAGCGTCGACGGGTAGGCACCGTGGTCGCAGATGTACTCGTGCACCACGGCGTCGATCTCGTCGGTGGTCACCCCGGGCTGCGATCACCGCGGCGCCCGCCCGCATGGCCCGCGCCGCGATGCCGCCCGGCGACCCGCATCTTCTCGATGATCTCGGCCGGTCTGCACCCACGGGTCGGTGGACGGCGCCGGGCCGGGCCGGCCCGACGTACTCCGGCCGCGGGATGGCGGCCGGGACCGTCGCGCCGAGGGGTCTGCACGCCCGGGGTCAGCGTCGCCCGGTGCCGACCGGGCGCCCTGGAAACGGTGGTCGACATGCTGCCGAGCCTACGAGCCGGTGCTCAGGATTGGGGAACGGCGGCCAGGAAATCGTGGGCGATGATGTTGGTCCGCTTGGAGCTCTCGCCGCCGACGATCAGCACCGAGAACGCGACGTCGCCGCGGAATCCGACGGTCCAGGCGTGGGCGTGGATCTCGCCCTTGTCGTTGGTGAACTCGGCCGTGCCGGTCTTGGCGTAGACGGTGCCGACATCGTCGAGCACGGTGCGCGGTGCCCTCGGTGACCACGGCCCGCATCAGCGTCCGGATGCCCGTTCTGCGCCGTCGCGCTGCGGGCCGGGGCGGGTTGGTCCTGGGTCACCGTGCTGCCGCGGATCAACGTCGGCACCGGCATGTTCCCGGTGGCCGCGGTCGCCGCCATCAGGGCCGACGAGAAGGGCGTCACCAACACCACGCCCTGGCCGAAGCCGTTCTCCGCGGCCTGGGTGGTCGAGTCCGCGGCCGGCACCTGGCCGGTCAACGTGGTGATGCCGGGGATCACGAAGTCCAAGCCGACGCCGTACTGCTTGCCGGCGGCGGTCAGCGCGTCCTCGGGCATCTCGGTGGCCAGCTTGGCGAACGTGGTGTTGCACGACTTGGCGAACGCCAGGGTCGGCCGGCACGGTGCCGAGGTCGAAGTCGAAGTCGTTGCGGATGGGCCTGCGAGTCGACCACCCACTCGCCGGGGCAGTCGACCTCGGTGGTCGGGGTGATCAGCTTGCGGTCGATGGCCGCGGTCGCGGTGACGATCTTGAACGTCGAGCCGGGCGGGTACTGGCCCGGTCAGCGCGAGCGGGCCCTGGGCGTCGGCGGCGGCGTTCTGCGCGACCGTCAGGATCTCCCCGGTGCTCGGCTGGATGGCCACCAGGACGGCCGGTTCGGTGACCGTCGCCAGGGCCTTTTCGGCCGCCGTCTGCATCGCCGTGTCCAGGGTCAGCGTGACCTTCGGGCCCGTCCTTGGCGAGCTTGCTCGGCCAGCGTGGTGATCTCCTCGCCGGCCGCGTCGATGGCCACGATCCGCCAGCCGGCCGTGCCCTGGGCGAGCTTGGCGGCCACCGGCTCCACCTGCACCGAGCAGTTGTTCGGCGAAGTCCTTGGTCGGCGGCAGATCGCGAATTTCGCTCGGCGTGGTGACGCCCTTCAGGCCGGCCAACTTCGCGCGCACGGTGGCGAAGTCGGTTTCCCGCAGGTTCACCACCGTGTACCCGATCGACGGGTCGGCCTTGCGCGCACCGGCGGCGATCGCCTTGGCGGTCAGCGTCTTGTCGAACTTCGTGAGCGCGGACGACAGTTTCGCCGCGGTGGCGTCCAGATCGCCGGCCTTGGCCGCGTCCAGCTGCACCGAGTACACCGTGACCGGGGCGAGGAGCTGTTGGTTGTCCCGGTCGACGAGTTGCCCGTCGGTGGACTCGCTGGTCCGCACGGCGATGGTCTGGCCGGCACCGAGCTGGGGATGGACCACGGTCGGCGACCAGACCAGCGACCACCGGGCGTTCGCCGCCCGAACCGATGCGATGCCAGGTCCAGGTCGCGTCGTAGGTCCAGGTCCCGGCGCTCTTCAGGTCCCAGGCGAAGGTCACCGGCACGGTCGCGTCGGCGTCCCCGGTGCTGGTCGGCTGCCCGGCGGTGATCCGGACGTCGATGGGGTCGAGGTTCTGGGTGACCGCGGTCAACAGCTGACCGGCCTCGCCCGGCTCGGAGGTGAGCGCGGCGGCCTTGTCCAGGTCGAGCCGGGTCCAGTCGCCGATGAATTCCTGCACCGCGTCGGTGGGCAGCGGGCTGTCCTCGGGGCCGCGGTCGGCACCGCCGGAGGTGCACCCGGCGACCAGCACCATGGTCACCAGCAGCCCGGCCAGCCGGCGGGCGGGGGTGCGCACCCGCCGACGGGCACACGACGACCGGCCGAACATGGGTCCAGTATCCGGGTCACGCCCGGCCCGGAGGTGGGCGAACGCGCCGGTCCACGGAGTCTTCCGGCCCTGGCGTAGCGTGGCGAGATCGCGAGCGGACACGGAGGATGAACCGGTGGCGACGACGCCGACCACGGTGGACGAGTACCTCGACGGGCTCCGGCCGGACACCCAGCGGGTGCTGCGGCGGATCCGCGAGGTCGCGCACCGCAGCGTCCCGGGCGCCGAGGAGACGATCAAGTACTCGATGCCGACGATCACTCTCGGTGGCCGCAGCATCGTGCACTTCGCGGGGTGGAAGGAGCACGTCTCCATCTACCCGGCGCCGGAGCCGGACGAGGCGCTGGACGCCGACCTGGCGCCGTACCAGGACGCCAAGAGCAAGGGCACGCTCAAGTTCCCGCTGGACCAGCCGATGCCCTACGACCTGATCGGCCGGGTGATCGCCAAGCTCGCCGAGGTCAACCGGCCCGCG
Organism: uncultured Actinomycetota bacterium; assembly: GCA_963706185.1. Lineage (GTDB taxonomy): Bacteria > Actinomycetota > Actinomycetes > Mycobacteriales > Nakamurellaceae > Nakamurella. The sequence goes on from CAVPLZ010000015.1 coordinate 269,040, forward strand.
GGGAGTTGACCCGCCCAAATCGGGCACCAGCCTTGTAGGAACTCCCCGCGGGCCGGGCTCACTTCGGGCGGGCCGCCGGCCGCGCGGCGCGGATCCTCAGAACTGGACCGAGGCGAACGTGCCGACCTGACTGAACCCGACCCGGGCGTAAGCTGGCCCGGGCCGGCAGGTTGTCCTGGTTGACGTACAGGCTCGGCAGCCGGCGGTACAACCGGCGGATCCGGTCCACCACGGCCGCGGTCCCCGGCGCGGAGATGCCCTGGCCGCGGTGCCGCGGGTGCACCCACACCCCCTGGATGAGGGCGACCTGGGTGGACAACGCACCGATCTCGGCCTTGAACACCACCTCGGTCGCCGTCGAACCGGGCGAACGCCCGGCCGGTCGCGATCAGGTCGGCCACCCTGGCCCGGTACCAGCGACCGCCGTCTCCGGCCCGGGGGTCGACGCCGACCTCCTCGGTGAACATGGCCACCGCGGCCGGGTAGTACGCGTCGATCTCGTCCGGCCGCACCACCCTGACCTGCTGGTCGGGCGGGACCGCGGGCGGCGTGCGCGGCAGATCAGCAGCGGTTGGTCGGGCCGGATGTCCCGGGCCGCGCCCCACCGCGGTGTCAGCCGCTCCCAGAGCGGCAGCACCAGGGAGGCCGGACCCAGGATCGAGGCGCAGGTCCGGCCCCGCCGGCCGAAGGCGGTGGCGAACAGTCGAAGGGCGTGCGCGTCCCCGGTCAGCGGCACCAGGTTCGGCCCGGCGAAGCACAGCCCGTCCCGTCCGCCGGCGACTCCCCAGAACTGGCCACCGAGCGCGGCCCGGTCCATCCCGGCCTGCTCGAACCGGGCGGCCACCAGGCACGCGGTCACCGGGTCGGCGGCCAGGGCGGCGGCCACCTGGCTCACCTGCGCGGCGCCGAGCGGTCGGGCGGCCAGCGCGGGCAGCATCCGCAGTCCGCCAGCACCGACCGGTGCGTCATGGACAGATCAGACCAGGCTGACCGACGGTTCGCCGCTCGGCACGCCCGCCGGCCCGCATGGTCTCGGCGATCCGCATCGCCTCGTCGATGAGGGTCTCGACGATCTGGCTCTCCGGCACCGTCCGGATGATCTCGCCCTTGACGAAGATCTGCCCCTTGCCGTTGCCCGACGCCACGCCCAGGTCGGCCTCGCGGGCCTCGCCGGGGCCGTTCACCACGCAGCCCATCACCGCGACCCGCAGCGGGACGTCCAGACCCTCCAGACCGGCGGTCACCTCGTTGGCCAGGCGTGTAGACGTCGACCTGGGCGCGCCCGCAGGACGGGCAGGAGACGATCTCCAGCCCGCGCTCGCGCAGGTTGAGCGACTCCAGGATCTGCAGGCCGACCTTGACCTCCTCGACCGGCGGCGCCGACAAGCGAGACCCGGATGGTGTCGCCGATGCCGCGGGAGAGCAGCGCGCCGAACGCCACCGCGGACTTGATGGTGCCCTGGAACGCCGGGCCGGCCTCGGTGACCCCGAGGTGCAGCGGGTAGTCGCACTGCTCGGCCAGCAATTCGTAGGCCCGGACCATGATCACCGGGTCGTTGTGCTTGACCGAGATCTTGATGTCCCGGAAGTCGTGCTCCTCGAACAACGAGCACTCCCAGAGCGCGGATTCCACCAGGGCTTCCGGGGTGGCCTTGCCGTACTTGGCCAGCAGCCGCGGGTCGAGCGAGCCGGCGTTGACCCCGATCCGGATCGGGGTGCCGTGATCCTTGGCGGCCTGGGCGATCTCGCGGACCTGGTCGTCGAACTTGCGGATGTTGCCCGGGTTCACCCGGACCGCGGCGCAGCCGGCCTCGATGGCCGCGAACACGTACTTGGGCTGGAAGTGGATGTCGGCGATCACCGGGATCTGCGACTTGCGCGCGATCGCCGGCAGCGCGTCGGCATCGTCGGTGGTCGGCACCGCGACCCGGACGATCTGACAGCCGGACGCGGTGAGCTCGGCGATCTGCTGCAGGGTGGCGTTGATGTCGGCGGTCACCGTGGTGGTCATCGACTGCACCGAGACCGGGTGCTCGCTGCCGACGCCGACGCCGCCGACGTCCAGCTGGCGGGTCGGTCGGCGGGGCGCCAGCACCGGCACCACCCGGTCGGCCGGCATGCTCGGCATCCCCAGGCCGATTCCCACCGGCGATCCCTGCGTCATCTGTGCTCAGTCCTCGATCCCATGTCGTCCTCCACCGTGCCGACCCTGCCGGTGCGTCCCACGGACGCTCAGCCGAACGGCTTCACCGGGTTGACCACGTCGGCGACCAGCGTCAACAGGGTGAGCCCGATGAACAACAATGCCACCACGTAGGCGACGGGCATCAGCTTGGCCACGTCGAACGGTCCCGGGTCGGCCTTCCCGCGCAGCTTGGCCCAGCCCTTGCGGATCCACTCCACCACCGCGCCGAAGATGTGCCCACCGTCCAGCGGCAGCAGCGGCAGCATGTTCAGCAGGAACAGGCTCATGTTGAACCCGGCCAGCAGCTGCAGGAACAGCAGCATCTTGTCCTTGGCCGTGGTGTCCAGCTCGAGGATCTCACCGGAGATCCGGCCCGCGCCGACGATGCCGACCGGCGAGTCCGCTGCGCGCGGCTGACCGTTGAAGATCGCTCCCCACAGCGCCGGGATGCGGGCCGGGATGGTGACGACCGCGTGCGCGGCAGTGCCGATGAACTGGCCGGTGCGCTCGATCGCGGTGCCGATCGGCTGGGTGACGTACTCCTGCTGCGGCGGACACCCCGAGGAAGCCGGCGGGCGCGGTGCCGATCTGTTTGCCGGTGGCGTCGGTGACCGGCCTCTCGGTCCGCACGATCGGTACCTGTTTGGTCAGCTCGGTGCCGTTGCGGTCGACGGTGAGCGTGACGGTGGTGCCGGCGGCCGCGCGGATCAGCGTGGTCAGCTGGTCCCAGGGCTGATCGGCGTGCCGTTGAACGACGTGATCGGTGTCACCGGCCTGCAGCCCGGCCGTCCGCGCCGGGGTCCAGTCGGACTTGGCGCACTCGGTCTTGGCCTGCTCGGCGGCCGAGGCGGAGGCCGGCACCACGCAGGCGGAGACGGTCGCCACTGTGGTGTTGGGCATCGGCACGCCGATGCCGACCATGATCACCGCGAAGATGCCGACCGCGAGGATCAGGTTCATCACCGGGCCGGCGACCATGATCACGATCCGCTTGAACGGGTGCAGCTGGTAGAACTGCCGCCCGTCGTCGGTGGTCAGCACCTGGGCCCGGTCGCCGGCCCTGGTGTCCTCGACGATCTGCCGGAACATCCCCATCGGGCCGGCCGAGGTGGTGGTGATGCGCTGCCGGCCGGTCTTCGGTCCGGCGGCACCATGCCGACCATCCGGATGTAGCCGCCCAGCGGCACGGCCTTGATGCCGTACTCGGTCTCGCCGCGCCGCGCGCGACCAGATCGTCTTGCCGAACCCGACCATGTACTGGGTGGTCCGGACATTGAACAATTTGGCGAAGGTCAGGTGGCCGAGTTCGTGCCACGCGATGGAGAACAGCAGCCCGAGGACGAAGAGCACGATGCCGATGGCGGTCCACATGTCTAGCGCGATGCTCCCTGCTCCGTGCGGCTCGTCGCCGGTGCTGCCGACCCGACGCGCGCGCGATCAACTCGCGGGACCGGATCCTGGCCCACTCCTCGGTGTCAAGGACGTCCGCGACGTCCCTCGGTTCACCGCGCAGGTGTTCCGACCTCTTCCAGGATGCGGCACAACAACTGGGAAATGCCGGTGAACGACAGACGACCTGTCTGGAAAGCCGCCACCGCTTCCTCGTTCGCGGCGTTGTAGGCCGCCGGGACGGTGCCGCCCGCCTCCCCGGCGCGTCCGGGCCAGTCCCAGCGCCGGGAACGCCTCGTGGTCGACCGGTTCGAAGGTCCAACTCGCCGGTGAGCCGAAGTCGCAGGCCGCCGCGACGTCGGGCAGCCGGTCGGGCCAGCACAGCCCCAGCGCGATCGGCAGCCGCATGTCCGGCGGGCTGGCCTGGGCCAACGTCGACCCGTCGACGAAGGTGACCATCGAGTGGATCACCGACTGCGGGTGCACCACCGTTTCGATCCGTTCGTACGGCACCTCGAACAGCAGGTGCGCCTCGATCAGCTCGAGGCCCTTGTTGACCAGGGTGGCGGAGTTGATGGTGACCACCGGTCCCATGGCCCAGGTCGGGTGGGCCAGCGCCTGCGGCCGACGGTGACGGTCGCCAGCTCGGCGGCGGACCGGCCGCGGAACGGGCCGCCGGAGGCGGTCAGCACCAGCCGGGCCACCTCGGACGGCCCGGCCGCCGCGCAGGCATTGGGCCAGCGCCGAGTGCTCGGAGTCCACCGGCACGATCTGGCCGGGCGCCGCCGCCCGGTCACCAGCGACCCGCCGGCGACCAGCGATTCCTTGTTGGCCAAGCGCGAGCACCCGGCCGGCGTCCAGCGCGGCCAGTGTCGGGGCCAGCCCGATCGACCCGGTGATCCCGTTGAGCACCACGTCGGCGTCGGTGGTGGCGACCAGCTCGGTCGCGGCGTCCGGCCCGGTCAGCAGGGGCGGCCGGCGAGCAGTTCCCGCTCGGCGGCTGACGGCCGTTGACCGCCAGCCGGGCGCCGGGGAACTCCGCGGCCTGGGCGGCGAACAGCTCCGGCCGCGAACCGCCGGCGGCCAGCCCGACGACCTCGAAGCGTCCGGATGACGACGGATCACGTCCAGCGCCTGGGTGCCGATCGACCCGGTCGATCCGAGCATCACCACCCGCCGCGGCGTGCTCGGTCGTGCCGCGTCCCGCCCCCGACTGCCGGCCCCGTCACCCCTGCCATTGTCCCGCGCCGGCACCGGCGACGCACTGCGACCGTTGGTCCCGACGCGGCCCGGCCAGCCGGCGCAGGACGGACCCGCCCGTGCGAGGATGGGCGACGAGGCGGTCGCGTCCGGCGGCCCCGGCGCGAGCGGAGGTCATCGGTGGCCGGCGACACGCATCCCACTCCCGACGCGGGCTACGGCGCCGAGTGGAAACCCTGCGGTCGGGCGGCCACGACGGTGACAGCAGCGTGGACCTGCACCACGCGCCGACCCACGTGGTCCGGTACAACCCGGACGCCCCGAGCGAGGAGTGGGGCTGGCACGGTCACTGGCGCGACTTCGCCCCGCGGCAGCGGATCCTGCTCTGGCTCGGCGTCGTCGGACTGATCCTGCTCGCGGTGTTCGGCAACCACGTCTCCCACGTCGAGGACTACTGGCTGATCACGATCGCCGCGATGATGGCCGGCTGGATCTGCGGCGGTCGGCCGCCGGGCCGCGTGTCAAGCGGCGAGCGCGCGCCGACCGGCCCTGAGGCCCGCTGCAGCCCGCTGTCGGTCGACGGCAGGCGAGTTGTCCGCAGGCGGCGGCGATCTCCTGGCCGCGGGTGTCCCGGACGGTGCAGGCCACCCCGCTGGCCCGTACCCGGCGCACGAACTCGTCCTGGACCGGCCGCGGCGAGGCGTCCCACTCCGAACCCGGGGTCGGGTTGAGCGGGATCAGATTGACGTGCACCAGCTGACCGAGATGCCGCGCAGCAGCGTGCTCGCGAGCAGGTCGGCCCGCCACGGCTGGTCGTTGATGTCGCGGATCAGCGCGTACTCGATGGACACCCGGCGGCCGGTGGCGTCGGCGTAGCCGCGGGCGGCGGCGAGCACCTCGTCGATCTTCCACCGGTCGTTGACCGGGACCAAGGTGTCACGCAGCTCGTCGTCCGGGGTGTGCAGCGACACCGCCAGCCGGACCTGGAGCTCCTCCTGGGTCAGCCGCTCGATCGCCGGCACCAGCCCGACCGTCGAGACGGTGACCGACCGCGCGGAGATGCCGAGCCCGTGGGGCGCGGGCGCGGTGATCATCCGGACGGCCGACGAGCACCCGGTTGTAGTTGGCCAGCGGCTCGCCCATGCCCATGAACACCACGTTGGACAGCCGCCCGGGGCCGCCGAGCGCGCCGTCCCGGGCGGCGGCGGCCGCCAGCCGCACCTGCTCGACGATCTCCGCGGTCGACAGGTTGCGCTCCAGGCCGCCCTGGCCGGTGGCGCAGAACGGGCAGGCCATCCCGCAGCCGGCCTGCGAGGAGACGCACAGGGTGATCCGGTCCGGGTAGCGCATCAGCACCGATTCGATCAGCGTGCCGTCGTGCGCCCGCCAGAGCGTCTTGCGGGTGTCACCCGTCGTCGCAGGCGATCGACCGCACCTCGGTCAGCAGCTCCGGCAGCAGCGCATCGACGAACTCCTGACCGACCGGCGGCGGGCAGGTCGGTCATCTCGCGGCGTCCCGGGTGAGGTTGCCGAAGTAGTGCCGGGTCAGCTGGTCGGCGCGGAACGCCGGCTGGCCGGCGGCGAGCGACAGCGTCCCTGCGCGCCGCGGATCGAGGTCGGCGAGGTGGGTCGGACGGTTGCCGCGGCGGGGCGCGGTGAAGATCAGCGGCAGTGGATTTCGTCATGACGCTGGTATTCTCCCCCGCCCGCCCTCTTCTCCCCCCGCCGCGCCCCGCGTGCCCGTCGCAACGGTCCGGTGAATGTCCGGAGTGTCGGGTGCCCAGCGTCACCGACCGTGTTCGTATAGTGCGCACCATGACACAGATCGAACAGCTGTCCGTCGAACGCAAGCGGACGGGCTGGGACATCGTCTGGGGCATCCTGCTGATCATCGGCGGGCTGATCGTCCTGGGCGACGTCGTCATCGCCACCGTGGTCTCCGTGCTGTTCGTCGGCTGGACGACGCTGGCATCTTCGGGGCATCGTGGGTGATCGCGTCGTTCTTCAGGATCGGCAAGGGCGGCGGCTTCTGGTCGACGATCCTGACCGGCGCGCTGCTGCTCGTGCTCGGGCTGCTGATCGTCCGGCAACCCGCGGGCTGGCGCGTTCGTGTTCACCCTGATCATGTCGCCGGCTTCCTGTTCCTGGTCGGCGGCATCGTCCGGATCGTCGCGTCGTTCCAGACCGATGAGCTCCCGCTGGGGATCCTGCATCGGCGGCATCGCCTCGCTGATCCTCGGCCTGATCGTGCTGTTCAGCCCGTCGACAGTCGACGTTCACCCTGCTCGGGCTCCTGCTCGGGGTGCAGATCCTGATCGACGGCATCACCCTGCTGTTCGTCGGACGCCTGCACCTGCGGGCTACAGCAACGGTTCCCCGGTCGCGTCGCTGGTCTGCTGCCCTCGCCGACGCGTCCGGCGGCCCGGTACCGCTCAGCGGTACCGGGCCGCTGCCGGTCCGGCGGCGTGTCCGTAGGACCCGTCGTGCGATACGGCGTGCACCAGCAGCGGGTGCAGCTGGTGCAGGTCCGGTGCGGTCGCCCAGTCCGGCCGGAAGCTCGGCCGCCTCGGCGTAGGCCGGACTGCCACCCGGTCCAGCTGCGGCCAGTCCGAACAGCTCCAGCATGGCCAGGTCGGTCTGTCCGTGGCCGCCGTGCGCGGCCGGGTCGATCAGCACCACGCCGCCGCGTGCGTAGAGCACGTTGCCGGCCCACAGGTCGCCGTGGATGCGGGCCGGCGGGCGGCCGTCGTCGAATTCGCCGTCGATCAGCCTCTCGCAGACGGCCGTCGCACCGCAGCCAGCTCCGGTGTCGTCCAGGGTGCCCGCGTCGACGGGCTGCCCGGGCGTAGGGCAGCAGCCGCAGCTCCGCGTAGAACGCACCCCAGGCGGCTGCCGCCCCATCGGCAGCGGCTGGCGGCCGATGAATCCGTCGCCGGTCCAACCGTCCGGCGGCATCCCGAACGCCGGCCGCCCCGGCCGCGTGGGTGACGGCCAGCGCGCGGCCGAACTCCTCCGCCGCCGACGGGCGTCGGCGCGGATCTCGTCGATCCGGTCGAGGCTCGATGTGGTGGACGCCGACGTCCGCACGGGGCGATCGCCACGGCCACTCCGGCCTGCATCCGCCGATCCAGGCGCAGGCCGGCCGCCTCGACCGCGAAGAACCCGGACGGTGCGTCGGCGCGACGCTTGACGAAGGTGTCAGCGCCGGCACCGCGGTCAGGCCAGGCCGAGCGACTTCATCCGCTCGGCGTGCCCGTGCTGCAGCCGGCGGAACAGCGCCGCGATGCCGGCCAGGTCACCCGGAGCCGGTGACGATCAGCTCGGCCAGCGAGTCCCGTTCGGCGACGACGTACTGCGCCTGGGTGATCGCCTCGCCGAGCAGCCGCCGCCCCCACAGGGCCAGCGGGCCGGTCAGCTCGGGGTCGGCCTGGCAGGCCCGGCGCACCTCGCGGACGGCGAACGCGGAGTGGCCGGTGTCGGCCAGCACCGCGAACACCAGCTCGCGGGTGTCCGGGTCGAGCCATTCGGCGATCTCGCGGTAGAGGTCGGCCGCCAGCCCGTCCCCGACGTGCGCCTTGACCAGCGACTCCAGCCAGGAGTGCGGCGCGGTCGAGTCGTGGAACGCCTCGATGCGGCCGGACGAACGGCCGCATCGCGTCGCTCGACGCGACGCCGGCCTGGCGCCAGATAGGCGGCGAGCGTCCGGAAGTGGCCCATCTCGGCCGCGGCCATCTGTGACAGCGCCGTCCGGCCGGCCAACGTCGGGGCCTGTCCGCGCGTCGGCGGCCATCCGGTCGAAGGCGGACAGCTCGCCGTAGGCGAGCACCCCGAGCAGATCGACCACACCGGGACCGGCGCGGCCGGCGCCGTGCCGCCGCGATCGGCCTGTCGCGCCTCCGTCATCCGCTCTCCGCACTGCGTCACCTGCGGTTGTACCTCGACCTCGCAGCGGTGCCCCGTCAACGCGCCCACCACCGGCGCGTCGACGTCGGCACTGGCTCGCTGCGAGCCTACGACCCGGGACGCCTGCGGCGCGCCGGGCTCCTGCCGGTCCCGCGCGTGGAACGGTCGGTTCGGCCACGTAGACTGGCCTGGACAGGCCGTGCCAAGTGGGCGCGGCCGCACTGTGCGCGCGTCGCCCGCCGGCCCTCGAAGCGGCCGGCAACCGGCCCGGATCTGGTCCCGGCCTCGCCCCGCGTGAACGCGCGCGAAGCGAGGAAAGAGGCACCACCCCAGACGAACCACCGCTGCCTCCGACCGACGAGCTCGACCAGGAGCTGGTCGACGAAGCGATCCCAGAGAACGGCCTGGTCCCCGAGGACCTGGCCGAATCCCACCCGCTCGCCGCCGACGCCCCGGTCGAGCCGCAGGCACCCACGTTCGCCGACCTGCAGGTCGACCCGCGCATCGTCCAGGCGCTCGACGCAGGCCGGCATCGAACGGACCTTCGCCATCCAGGCGCTCACCCTGCCCGTCGCCCTGATCGGCTCCGACCTGATCGGCCAGGCCCGCACCGGCATGGGCAAGACGCTCGGCTTCGGCGTGCCGCTGCTGCACCGGCTGGCCGCCGAGACCGCCGACGCCGCGCAGCCGATGGCCACCGGCCGGGCCCCGCGGGCGCTGGTCATGGTGCCGACCCGCGAGCTGTGCGTCCAGGTCACCCGCGACCTGCACGACGCCGCCCGGTACACCGGGCTCATCGGTGACCGCCGTCTACGGCGGCCGCGCCTACGAGCCGCAGATCGCCGCCCTGCGGGCCGGCGTCGACGTGGTCGTCGGCACGCCCGGCCGGCTGCTCGACCTGGCCAAGGCCGGCAACCTGGTGCTCGGCGGCGGTCCGCATCCTGGTGCTCGACGAGGCCGACGAGATGCTCGACCTCGGCTTCCTGCCGGACATCGAGAGGGTGCTCGGGATGGTGCCCGGACGTCAAGCAGACGATGCTGTTCTCGGCGACCATGCCCGGCCCGATCCTCACCCTGGCCCGCTCGTTCATGGTGCAGCCGATGCACATCCGCGCCGAACTGCCGGCCGAGGGCGCGACCCACCACACCACCACGGCAGTTCGTCTACCGCGCGCACGCGATGGACAAGGTCGAGCTGCTGGCCAGGGTGCTGCAGGCCGACGGCCGCGGCCTGACCATGGTCTTCACCCGGACCAAGCGCACCGCGCAGAAGGTCGCCGACGAGCTGGCCGAGCGCGGCTTCGCCGCCGCGGCCGTGCACGGCGACCTCGGCCAGGGCGCCCGCGAGCAGGCGCTGCGGGCGTTCCGCTCGGGCAAGGTCGACGTGCTGGTGGCCACCGACGTCGCGGCCCGCGGCATCGACGTCGAGGACGTCACCCACGTCGTGAACTACCAGTGCCCGGAGGACGAGAAGACCTACATCCACCGGATCGGCCGGACCGGCCGGGCCGGCAAGACCGGCGTCGCGGTGACGTTCGTCGACTGGGACGACATGCCCCGCTGGAAGCTGATCAACGACGCGCTCGGGCTCGACATCCCGGAACCGGCCGAGACCTACTCCACGTCCGCCGAACCTGTTCGCGCGACCTGGGCATCCCGGACGAACGTCACCGGCCGGCTCCCGCGCGGCCCAGCGCACCCGCGCCGGGCTGGCCGCCGAAGACGGTCGAGGACATCGGTGAGACCGGCGGACGCGGCGCCAGTCGGGCGGCGGCCAGGGCGGTCGCGGCGGACCCAGCGGTCCGCAACGGCGGTGGTCCGGGACAGTGGCTCCCGCGAGTGGCCCCGGGACGGTGGCTCCGGGAGCACTAGCATCCGCGACAGGGCTCCGCGGAGCCAGCGGCATCCGACCAGCTGGCCGACCCCGGCGACCGGCCCCGACCCGCGAGCGGCAGCCCGCCGCCGAGCGGCGCCGACGCGACCCGGCGAGCGCCCCCGGCGCGAGCGCAATCGCGGCAGGCGGCGCGAACGCCGGCGGCCCCGGTTCGGCCGAGTGACGGCCCAGCTCGGCCACGTCCGGCGAATGAGAGCCCGACGACCGCGTTTCGCCGACCCGGCCGTCGCCACAGGGACGCCCCGTAGGCTCGCGCCGTGATCACGTGCCCGCCCGCACCCGGCGCCGGATCGACCGGATGGTCGCCGCGGGCTCGCCGTCCTGGTGTCGTGCTGGCCGCGGTCGTCTGGTTCACCAGCGACATCAGGGCGACCACGTCGAATCACCGGCGACCCGATCGCCGACGCCGTCGTCGGACAGCCGGCGTGCCCACCGCGCTGCGGCAGGCGTGGACCGCGGCGACCGACGCCGATCTGGGCGCGGTCGACCTCGCCCTACGGCGTCGTGGTGACCGCCGACCAGCACACGATGAGCGGCCGGGACGCCGTCGACCGGAGCGGTCCGCTGGTCCTACGGCCGGTCGAATCTGCCGATCTGCGCCTTCGGCTCCGGCGATACCGACACCAGCGGGCGCGAGCGTCCGGCAAGGTCGCGGGATCGTTGCCCTCTACGCAGAAGAACGGCTGGTGTTCGCAGGTCCAGACGCTGGACCCGGTCACCGGCGACGCGCACCTACGCCCGAACGTCGGCCAACCAGACCGGCGGCGTCGCTGGTGTTCGGCGGTCCGTATGCGGGCTGGATCGGCTCGACCCTGCTGGAACTGTGGCGCAACGACCTGGTCCGCACCTTCCAGTACGGCGACCAGCCGAATCCGACGAACCCGGCACCCGGCACCTCGGCTGTACGTTCACCGACGCCGCGGTCGCCGACGACCAGTTCGCCACCGTCGAGCACTGCGCGGCCGACGGGGCCAACGCGCGGCTGGTGTTCAACTGGGCGGACCCGAACACCCACGACAAGGACCAGGACCAGTACAAGCACACCCCGCGGGCGGAGATCGACACCGGGTCGCCGACCGCGCTCCTGGTCGGCATCACCAAGCGACCGGGCCGCCGTGCTGGTGTCCGCGCCCGACACCGGCGTCGTGGTCTACGACGCCGACGGCACCGAGGTCTCCCGCACCCCGGTCGACATCCCGGCCGCCGAGATCGCCGCGATGACCGGCGTCACCCCGGCGCTGACCATCGACGGAACCACGATCGGCGACGCCGGACACGATCCGGTACACCTGATCGGCTCCCATCTGCTGGCGATGTCGAGCGAGACGGTCGAGGTGACGGTCACCGTCACCCCGACACCGACGACGACACGGCCGCCGACGGCACCGACGGAGCCCTACCGGCATCAGCACCGCGACGTCGAGCGGCCCGACCGGTGAGACGCAGGAGGACCGGGACGAGCCTGAAGCTGGATTCGTGACCGTCGGGGCGCGCTCGGGCTGCCGGCCGATCGTCGACGGGACCGCACTGCTCCCGGTGAAGCGCCGGACTCGCCGTCCTGGACACGACCGGGCTGGCCACTCCGCACCATCACCGGTCGACCGGGCCGGGTACACCGGCCGGTGGATGCGGCGGCGGTCGGCTGCGATGGTCGTCGAGACCCGTGGCGGCACCGTCGTCGCCTCCGGCGCTGAGCGACGGTGGCCACCAGATCACCGCCACCACCGCGGGCCGGGTGACCACGTTCCTGGACGTTCCCGGCGACCCGATGGCCGCGCTGGACACCGGCGGGGCCCGGGCCGGTGCGTCCTGACTGCTCTGGTGCCCGGCTACACCGGATCCAAGGAGGACTTCGCGCCGGTGCTCGACCCGTTGGCGGACAACGGCATTCGGGCCGTGGCGCATCGACCTGCCCGGCCAGTTCGAGTCCGGCGGGCCGGACGACGAGGAGTTCTACCGGCCCGAGTCGGACTCGGTCCGGTCTCGCCGGCGTCATCGCCGGTCTCGGTCGGGTGGGTGGTGCTACTGGGCCATTCCTACGGCGGTCTGGTGGCCAGGGCTGCGGTGCTCGCCGGCGCGCCGGTGGCGGGCCTGGTCCTGCTCTGCTCCGGCCCGGCCGCGTTCACCGGCGGCAGCCAGACTCGACGCACTACTGATCGGCGGCCCGTTGCTCCGCCAACACGGCCTGGAGGCGGCCTACGCGATGCGGGAATCGACGACCGAGTCCCTTCGCGGCGCTCCGCGCTCCGACGTGGCACGCCTTCCTCCGCCGCCGATTCCTGCAGACGTCGGCACGAGTCTCGCTGCTGGGCATGGCGGCCGCCCTGATCGACGACCCGGACACGCGACCACCGATCTCGCCCGGAGGCGCTGGCAGAACCGGCCGGTCGCGGTGCTCTCCGGCGAGCACGACGATGCCTGGCCGCCGATCAGCAACGGGCGATGGCCGCCGTCTCGGCACGTCGCTGGTGCTGATCCCCGGCGCGGCGCACTCCCCCGCCGTGGAGAACCCCGATCGCCTTGGTGTCCGTTCTGATCGACTCGTGCGCCGCTGGACTCGCGGGCACAGCCTGGACAGGCCGCCGGACCGACCGACGGCACCTACCGTCGGTCAGCGCCACCAGGTGAACCAGAGCAGGCGCCAGCACCCCGACGATCACCGCGAGCGCGGCCACCAGTGCGCGCGCCGGCCGGCAGCCGGCGACGCACCGCGCGAGGGTTTCGCCGACCACGGCCGACGCCCAGGGTCGCGACGACCCGGTCCCAGCCCGGGCCGGTCGGGCCTCCAGGCCGGTCCGCCGGTCGGGGGCGATCACCTGCGCACGAGCAGTCCGACGCCAGCCACCGCGATCCCAGCGGTGAGCACGCCGGCCGGCGACTCGAGGTCACGGATCGACCGCGCGACGGCGGACGACCGTCGGCACGCGGGATCGCTCGCCGTGACCGCCGGCCCCGGCGCCCGCCGCGACGACCGGTACCCCGTCCGGAAGCGTGACCGGATCCCGGCCGCCGATCGGTGGCAGCGGAACCGTCGACACGTCGCCACCGGCCCGCGCGGCCCACGGCGGAACGCCGCTGGTCGCGGCAGCAGCCGGTCGAACACGTCCGGACTGGTCGTCTCCTGCCCGAGGCGCAGCACTTTGTTGGTGCCGTGGTAGTCCGATGAGCCGGTCACGATCAGGTCCAGTTCGCGCGCGATGGCGGCCAGCTCCGCGCGTTCGGGCGGTGTGGTCGGGATGGTCGACCTCGAGGCCGGTCAGGCCCGCGCTCCTTCAGGTCGGCGAATCCGGTCCCGGTCCACGACGGTGAACTCCGACCGGCCGCGCGGGTGGGCGATCACCGAGGCGCCGCCGGCCTCGGCGATCATCTCGGATGGCCACGGCAGCTCGGTGTCGTCCTTCGGCACGTAGTAGCGTCCGCCGCCGGCCAGCAGGTCTCGAACGCCTCGGTCACCGTTCGACGACCTGTCCGGCCGCCACCAACGCCCGACCGATGTGCGGGCGACCGACCGGCGCCCCGGCCGCGATGTCCAGCACCTGCTGCGGCGGTGATCGGGATCCCGTCGGCCACCATTCGCTCCGACGATCCGCAGCCCGCGGTGCAGGCGTTCGTCGACCAGCCGCGCCTGCTCGGCGACGATCGCCGGGTCGTCCGGATCGAAGAGGTACCCGAGCAGGTGGATCGATCGTCGCCGCCCGTCCACCTCGACGTGGGTGGAGAACTCCGCACCCCTGATCAGCGTGAGCGGCTCCGGCCGGGCGGCGGCCGCGGGCGCCCACCCGGCGGTGGTGTCGTGGTCGGTGATCGCCACCACGTCGAGGCCGGCCTCGAACGCCAAGCCCGATCAGCGCGGCGGGCGGGTCGGTGCCGTCCGATGCCGCGGAGTGGGTGTGCAGATCGATACGCATCGGCCCATCCTGCCGCCTCGATGATGGTCGCCGTGGTCGGAATCGCTCAACCCGAATGAGCGACTCAGCTCGGCGTCGTTCTGGCCCGCATCCACTCGGCGACAAATCCGGGCTCCGGACCGGCGCCGACCCAGGGTCGGCGGCCCGGCGCACGCTCCTCCCGAACCGGTCGAATTCGTTGCCTAGGTTTCGTCGCAACCCTCCACATCGAGTCGATGGGCTGCCGGGTGAATCCTGTTATAGCGGTCAAGGGCATTGACTCAAACACTTGTTCATGCGAAAATAGAAGGCGGGGGAAGGGGATTCCAGACGATGAGCACCGCGGCGGAGTACGCCGACCCTACGTCGAGTGGTACGCGACGTACTGCTCGTCACGACCGTGACTGCGGGCGGTGGCCCCCACCTGCGGGATGACGAACCCGACCCCCGCGCGCGGTGTGACCCGGGACTCGGTTGTTGGACGGGCCGGCCGCCGACGCCATGTTCGGGCTGGGCATCATCCGGGACGTCCCCGCCGTCGAGGTGCCGGCGGGGTGATGGTGCAGGCGATCCTCGGTGCGCAACGCCTGGCCGTTAGGCGAAGGCGCAGGCAGCGTACTGGACGGCGGCGTTCGCCCGGCCCGGGGTGGCCGTGCCGATCACGACTTGGTGGACTCGTCGCGCACCGCGCCGACGAGCAGGGCCGGGGCTGCCCCGTCCCGGAGGAGTTGGTGGAACGGGCCGCCGCCGGGCACACCGTGTTCGGCGACCCGCGTGGGATGCGCTGCTGGCGTCGGAGGCGGCCGGCCTGGCCGAGGCGGAGCTGTCGGCGGCGTGGCTGGTCGCGCCGATCACCGCCCGCCGCCGGATCGCCGACGCCCACGAACTGGTGGACGAGTTGCCGGCCACGTTCGCCGCGTTGGAACACGGGCGGATCGAGGACATCCGGGCCAGGGTCATCGCCGAGGCCACCCACCACATCGACCCGCACCTGCGCGGCCGGGCGGAACAGCTGATCCTGGACCGGGCCCGGCGGGGGATGTCCCCGGGCGATCTCGGCCGCCTGGCCGGCACGGTCGTTGCCGACCTGGACCCCGACGCCGCCGGCAAACGGGCCGAACAGGCCCGGGCCGGCCGCGGCACCAACGTGCGCAACCTCGGCGATGATTTGGCCCGGTTCACCGCCGACCTGGCCGTCGAGGACGCCGCTCTGACCGAAGCATTGCTGGACCTGCTCGCAGCGGCGATACCCACCGAATGCCGCCAAGGCCGCGGCGTGTCCCAACTACGCGCCGACATCTTCGCCGACCTGTTCACCGAACTCGCCGACACCGGCCTGATCGACCTACGCGGCCTCAACCCGAACACCACCGACCCCACCGAACCAGTCGACACCGACACCGACACCGCTCCCGCCGATCCGGAGATGACCGACGCCGGACGAAGCCGCCACCGACACCGAGCACCCCGCCACCCCACCCGATGCCGGTGAACCCGGGCAGCCGGTGCGGGACGACGGCACCCAACCCGAATCCGGACCTGAACCCGACCAGGGCGACCCCAACTCCGGTCCGAACTGCCCCGAACCCAGCACGTCGAGCCCCACCGACCCGAGCGCGGCCGGCACGGGGGCCGACCCCGGTTCTGGGCCGACTGCGGCCGAGTTGCTCACCCGGCTGCGCAGCAGCGACTGGGAATCCCGCCCCGACCCGGACTGTCAACGGCGGGGTGGGCTGCTGTCCCTGGTCCGGCTACCCGCCGGGGTGCGGGTCAACCTGGACGTCACCATCGCCCTGTCCACCCTGGCCGGCTGCGACGACCTGTCCGCCCGCCTCGCCGGACTCGGCGTGATCACCGCCGACACCGCCCGCGCCCTGGCCAAAGCGGCCGGCACCGTCCGCATCCTGGTCACCACCAACCCACCCGACCCACCAACGGATCACCACCGCCCGGCAGCAGCAGCGGCGACGGATCACCACCGCCCGGATCACCACCCGGCCCGGCCATCGGCCCGGGCGGAACCACGGCGGCCTCCACCACCACTCACCCGACTGCGGCACCGTCCTGGACTTCGGCCGCACCGCCTACCGGCCACCCGCCACCGTCATCGACCGCGTCAACACCCGAGACCAACGCTGCCGCTTCCCCGGCTGCCCCATGACCGCCGAACGCTGCGACCACGACCACCGCACCACCTGGGACACCGGCGGCGCCACCTGCCCCTGCAACCTCGACACCCTGTGCCGCTTCCACCACCGCACCAAAACGTTCACCAACTGGACCGCCGTCCGCGACCACCAAGCCAACACCCTGACCTGGACCAGCCCCCTCGGCCGCGTCCACACCGACCGACCAACACCCGACCTCCCCACCGGCACACCACTGAACCTCAGCGACATGCCGCCCGCCGGGCCGCCCGGTACCGACACACCTGGCGGACCTGCCGATCTCACCGTCCCAGCTCCCCACGCCGATCGATCCCACAGCTCGCACACCGATGAACTTCTCGCCGAACCGGAAGCAGAACCTGATGGCGAACCGACCGCCGAAGATCGCTACCCGGACAATCCGCCGTTCTGAGCTCGCCCCGGTGCAGCAGCACGAGGGCCCCTGCTTACGTAAGCGTCGACCGACCCACCGCCGACCGGTGACCCGCCGAAAGCCGGCGCAACCGGTGCTCATGACTGTCCCGGATGCGGGAACCACGGCCCGCAGCAGACCTCACCCCATGGAGCTGAACGACATGTTCGACCACATCGCCGATCTCGTCGGTCGCGCGGCCACGAGCCCGGACGACGACGACCTCGACGAGCGGGGCTTCGAACTTCGAAAGCTCGCATTGCTGTCCCGGGCGCGCCTGGTGTTGGACATCATCGAGGCGCAGATAGTGCACGATCTGCGCGCCGAGACACCGGCCGTCAGCTACGACGAGCTGGGCGCCGCGCAGGGAATCAGCAAGCAGGCCAGCAGGATCCGGCACACCAAACTCGCGCAGATCCTGCGGGTCCACCAACGGGACGGTCGCCGGCACTCGATGTCCAAGGCCGTGGTCTCCGCCCGACACCGCCGGGCCGCCAAACCGGTCCGCCAGGCCCGGCGCCAAACTGATTGACCCGCCGCTCGGTCATCCGGGCGCTTCGGCGAGCCGCTCAACCCCCACACGCTCAACCGTTCCGGCATCCGGCCGGGCCGGCTCTGCCACGCACCCCGCGAAAGGGGTAGTTCCATGTCGATCCGAAGATGGTCACCAAGCACACCAACGGCTTCTACGGCACCGCCATGGTGTTCCCGGCTATCACCGTGCTCTGGAACGTCGCGAACATCACCATGCTGGGTCTCACCATCGAGCAGCGCTACACCCTGGCCATGGGCATCCTGTCCGCCATGTTCGCCACGGTCGTCGTATCCAAGGTCGTCCGCGACCGCGAGGAGGCCAACGAGTTGGTCAACGGCATCCGGCAGGCCCGCTACGAGGAGGTGCTGGCGAAGTCCCCGGCGCCCGGACTCGGCCAGTTCTGACCTCGCCAGGCAGCGCCGTGCGGCGCCGCGCCGGGTGCCAGTCCCCGGCGCGCTGTGTTCGCAGGTGAACGGCACGCTCACCGAGTAGCGTGACGCTGGCCGTCCCCTGCTTGCCCACGTCGACCACCACCGGGCCGGAACGCGCACCGCGTTCCGGCCCGGTCACTGCTGCCAAGGAGGTCCGTGCGATGCCGAGCCTGCCGAGCCTGCCCTCGTTCCGATCTCCGCTGCGTCGGGCCGCCGCCGCCGCACCCGGTCCGCACGAGGACTCGATCGTCGATTGCGCCGCCTACCTCGAAGGCCGCCGACTGCCGGGCGGTGACTCCCCGGCGGAGGCCCTGGCCCAGGTCAGGGCGGCCGGCGCCGGGTTCGTCTGGGTCGGCTCCTACGAGCCGGACGAGGACGAGATGGTCGAGTTGGCCGCCATCTTCGGGCTGCACGAACTCGCCGTCGAGGACGCGGTGCACGCTCATCAGCGGCCGAAGTTGGAGCGGTACAGCCGCTACCAGTTCCTGGTGCTCAAGACGGTCAGGTACGTCGATCACGAGACCGGTGCCGCCTCGGAGATCGTCGACACCGGCGAAATCATGGTGTTCCTCGGGCGCGACTTCCTGATCACCGTGCGACACGGCTCGCACACCGGGTTGGCCAGCCTGCGCAAGGACCTCGAGAACCACCCGGATCGGCTGGTGGCCGGCCCGGCCGCGGTGATGCACGCGATCGCCGACCGGGTCATCGACAAGTACCTGACCGTCATCGAGGCGATCGAGGACGACATCGACGAGATGGAACGGGCGGTGTTTTCCCCCGAGAACCCCGTCGACACCGAGCAGATCTATCTGCTCAAGCGGGAAGTGGGCGAACTGCGGCGTGCGGTGAACCCGCTGGTCGGTCCGCTGCGCTCGCTGGCGAACGAGGCACACCCCTTGGTGCCGGCCGAGATCCGCGAGTACTTCCGGGACGTCGAGGACCACCTCAGCCAGGTCACGGAGCGGGTCAACTCCTACGACGACACGCTGACCACCCTGGTGTCGGCAGCCATGGCCGAGGTGGCCACCCGGCAGAACGAGGACATGCGCAAGATCTCGGCCTGGGCCGCGATCGGCCTGGTGCCGACGGCATTGGCCGGGATTTACGGGATGAACTTCGACGTGATCCCTGGTGCGCACTCGACGCACGGTTTCCTTATCTGCGTGCTGATCATGGTGCTGGTGTGCGTCGGGCTCTACATGCTGCTGCGCCGTCGCAAGTGGCTCTGACCGGTCACTCCAGCCGGCGGGCGATCGCGCCGACCAGACCGTCGACGTCCGCCCGCCAGGTGTCCGGGAACGTGCTGCGGAGGCTGAGTTTCCACACCGCGATCTGCAGGTAGCGGAAGGCGATGTGCAGATCCAACGCGGCACGATCCACCGGAGCGCCGTAGCCGTCGACGAGCGCGTCGACCAGGTCGGCAGTGTCCGGGCGACCTTGGAGCTCGCTGGCCGACACAGCGAGATCATCGATGTACCAACCGAATCCGCAGTCGTCGAAGTCGATGACCCGAATCTTGCCACGATGAAAGAAGAAGTTCTCCTGGTGCAGGTCGCCGTGTTGCAGTCCGTAGACGTCCGGGCCGGTACCCAGCAGCGCGCGGTGCGCGAGCCACCCGGTCGAGCAACTCACCCACCGGCGCGACCTGACCGGCCGAAAGCGCGGCGGCGAGCTCGGCGCACGCCCGCTCGTGGTCGGCGAACACCGTCGGCTGCGCGCGGGCCTGCTGCTCGGAAACCCCCGGCGCTTCGGTGGCCCGGGCTCCTTCGGTGATCAGTCCCTGCCGGGGGCGACGAAATTCCGGCGGAGTGTCCCATCGGCGAGCGTGCTGCTCCAACTCAGCGGCGAGCCGGCCGGCCGCCCGTAGATGCCGCGGAAGTCAGGCCGTCCTCGAGGAACGTCCCGGGCAGCCAGCGGAACAGCACGCAGATCCGGCTGCCGTCCACCCCCGGTGCGGACGCCTCGACCAACAACGCACCCGCCGGGGTGGGCACGGGTTCCGGAACGGCGATGTCGGTGTCGCGGGCCAGGGCGGCCAACCACCACACCTCGCTCTCCACCGTCTGCACAGTGCGCAGCGGTGGTCGGTGGATGCGCAGCACGAAGCGGTCCCCACCGGCAGTGACCAGGAAGGTGGTGTTCTCCTCGTGCTGAATGAGCCTGAGCTCGATCGGGCCGAGGCCGTATGCGCGCATCGCATCCAGGGCCAGGGCTCGGAGCCGGGCCAGCTGCGCGCGGCGGGGCAGCTCGTCGAGCGCGGTCACCGGGGTACCCGCCCCTGGAGCCGCTCGAGGGCCACCGGTCAGCCCCGCTGACCGAGTTCCATCCGGGAGAGCAACTCGCGGGCCTGCTCGGCCGAGCGTGGCTGACACAGCACGTCGTAGCGACGGGCCACCACCTGGGACGAGGAGGTGAAGTCCCGGCGGCCCTTGGCCACCGAATAACCCAGGTAACCCATGATCGCGCCGAACGCGGCACCGATCGCCACCGCCACCAGAATGACCACCAGGATCCCGCCCTGCACCTGCGAGAAGAACGACATCAGCAGGCCGACGAACAATCCCAGCCAGGCACCGGACGCAGCCCCGGCAGCGGCCAGCTTTCCGGAGGTCAACCGGCCGATGACCCGCTCCACCATTTGCAGATCGGATCCGACGATCGTCAGGTCCTGCACCGAGAAGTCACGCTTGACCAGGTGCTCGACCGCGGCTTGCGCCTGCGCGTACGTCGGATAGGCAGCCACCGCGAAGCCGGTCGGCGGCGTGGGCAGACTGGGGATCGACGGGTTGCCCCGAAACCCCATGGGCGTGGTCACGAACGACCCCTCCTCTGCACCTGCAGCGACTGCAGTGACTCCGACCTCCATGTTTCCACACCCGCGGTGTCCGGCGACTGCGAGTGCGGTCCGAATCAGATGTGCACGGACACCGGCGGTGCGACGACCTCGCCGCGCCAGCAATCGGGTTCGTCGCAGCGATACCGGGCGGTGGCTGTGTAATCGCCCGGTCTCAGCGCGTCGGGGCCGTTGATCGGGGCTCTCGCCCACCGGGCCAGATCGACCGTCGCGGAGAGCGCCGCGTCGGGATCCAGCACTGCGCGCCCGCTGGTCGAGGCATTGCGGTCACCGGTGAGCAGCAGGGTCCGTGCCCCTCCGGGCCCGGAGAGGTCGACGGTCAGGCCGTCGTACAGCGGGCCGTTGGGACCGTCCACCTCGAACCACACGGCGACGACGGCAGTCGAGATGTTGGTCAGGGTGACGGTCACCGTCGCGCCGTCGGCAACCGCCGTCAGTTTCAGTGGTAGGGCCGCGGTCACTTGTCGAAGTCCAGGTCGACCCGGTAGTGGCGGTCGGGATCAGCGGTGACCGTCGGGGTGAAGGGCGAGCGCCACGCGTAGTCGACCAGCGCGTCGTCCTTCTCCCGTCCGCCTTTGCCGGCCCGGTCGTGCTCGTTGACCAGCAGCCGGAGCGGGCCACTCATCGGCATGAAGTCGCCGACCGCGAACTCGTACCGGTGGCTGTCCCCCCGGCGGAACGTGCGGGTGCCGGTCAGCCCGATGGCCATCGAGCCCCCACCGTCCAACGACAGCCAGACCTCGTCCTCCGGAGGCGACGCGGCGCCGCCGGTGTCCGAGATCGAGTTGCAGGTGAGCGTGACGAAGATCTTGCGCTTGGCGAGTTCTGTTTCCAGCGCCCGGATCTCGAACTGCGTGTTGATCCGCTCGGGGCTGGGGCCGGGCGGGAAACCGGCCAGTTCCCGGCGGGCCACCGGCAGCCGGTCCAAGATCGCCGGGGTGGTCATGTCCACTGCGGCGATGCTGTCCGAATGCTGCATCGGGGTGGGCAGGTCCACCGTGTTCACCGCGGTCCCGTCCTTGTCGTGCATGACCGCGTCGTTCCAGGTGTGCGCAGCGCCCATGAAGCTGTCGGTGGGCACGCCGGCCTGCAAGAGCCGGAACGGCTTGAGCGTCACCGTGCCGCTGGTGTCCGACTCCCAGCCCCACTCGATCGAGCCCAGGTAGGTGTCCTTCAAGGGCCCGGCGGTGACCAGCGCGGTAATCTCGAAGTTCATCTCGAAGGTCTGGTCCTTGACCGCGACGGTTCGACCGGGCCAGTCCTCCATCTGTGCCTTGCACCGGCGGCGCCAACAGCCCGGTGATCGGGTCGCGCACGTGCGCACCGCGCTGGGTGCGGCCCAGGGTCGGCGCGTCTGCGCCGAGGGTGTTCGACGTGGCCGGTCCGGTCCAGCCCACGCCGTAGCCGGGGCTGCGGTTGGCGTCGTTCCGGCCCGGCCGGTGCATCGGCATGTCGACCGCGACACCACCGGGGCCGACCAGCTGGGTGTCGTCGGGGTTGCCGCTGACCGCGGTGTTGTCGTTCGGCCGACCGCGGTCCAGGGTGGTCTTGCCCGGCACCCGGTTGGTCACCCCACGCACGGTCTGGATCAGGCTGATTCCGTCGACCGGCGTCTCGACGAGGTCGTTCGGGGTGAAGTCGAGCCAGGATGTCGGCGCCCACCCGTGAACCGACGGCACCGGTGCCGCCTCGCGCGGCGTAGCCAGGGGCGTTGTCGAACACGCCACCGTTGGCGGTCGCCGTGGTGCGCTGGACCACCGCGTGCTCATCGGCGAAGCGGCTGGTCACGGCATTGCCGACGGTGCGCTGCAGCTGGGTGAGCAACTCCCGCGGCACCGGACCCCGATGGGCGGCGAGGTCCGGGATCGCGATCGACGGCGACGCCTCGTGCTCGGCGCGGGCGTCGGATCGGGGCAGAGCGGCCCGGCGGCTTCGCTCCTCGTCGACGGGTCCGTGCATCGAGGACACCGGTCGAGCGTACGAGCCGGACCTGCGCCCGGACCGGGAAAGGGGTCAGGTCTGCACCTTCGGGCAGCCCGGCGCCGGCCGGCGCGGTGCGGTGCGGAGCCGGTCGCTCGGTGCGGAGCGGCCCGGGCGGCCCGTAGCCTGGCTGGGTGAGTGTTGCTGTGACCGTCGATGCCGTCCGCGCCGCCCTGGCGACCGTGAAGGACCCGGAGATCCGCCGTCCGATCACCGACCTCGGGATGGTCGACCGGCTGGACGGTCGACGAGGCCGGCGGTGGTCGACTTGACCGTGCTGCTGACCATCGCCGGCTGCCCGATGCGCGACACCCTGACCCGCGACGTCACCGCGGCGGTGCGCGCCGTCGCCGGCGTCACCGACCTGCGGCTGCAGCTGGGCGTGATGACCGACGACCAGCGCTCCGCGCTGCGGGACGGCCTGCGCGGCGGCGCCGACCAAGGACATCCCGTTCGCCCGGCCGGACTCGCGGACCCGGGTCTACGCGATCGCCTCGGGCAAGGGCGGCGTCGGCAAGTCGACCGTGACGGTCAACCTGGCCGCCGCGCTGGCCGGCCGCGGGCTGTCCGTCGGGGTGCTGGACGCCGACATCTACGGGTTCTCCATCCCGCGGATGCTCGGCGTGACCGGCCGGCCGACCCGGGTCGACGACATGATCCTGCCGCCGATCGCGCACGGGGTGAAGGTGATCAGCGTCGGCATGTTCGTCGAGGGCAACACCCCGGTGGTGTGGCGCGGGCCGATGCTGCACCGGGCCCTGCAGCAGTTCCTCGGCGACGTGTACTGGGGCGACCTGGACGTGCTGCTGCTCGACCTGCCGCCGGGCACCGGCGACGTCGCGATCTCCACCGCCCAGCTGGTCCCGACCGCGGAGTTGGTGGTGGTGACCACGCCGCAGACAGGCCGCGGCCGAGGTGGCCGAGCGGGCCGGCGCGATCGTCACCCAGACCCGGCAGAAGATCGCCGGGGTGGTGGAGAACATGAGCCCGATGACCCTGCCGGACGGCACGCGTGCTCGACCTGTTCGGATCCGGCGGCGGTCGACAGGTGGCGGACGCGCTCAGCCGGGTGACCGGCACCGACGTGCCGCTGCTCGGCGAGATTCCGCTGGAGCCGGCGGTGCGGTCGGCCGGCGACGACGGGGTGCCGCTGGTGCTGCGTCCGGACGCGGCCGACTCCC
Source organism: uncultured Actinomycetota bacterium (assembly GCA_963706185.1). GTDB lineage: Bacteria > Actinomycetota > Actinomycetes > Mycobacteriales > Nakamurellaceae > Nakamurella. Next base: position 293,062 of record CAVPLZ010000015.1, read on the forward strand.
CGGCGGCGATGGCGCTGCGTGGCGTCGCCGACGCGTTGGCCGCCCGGAGCCGTCCCGTTGGCCGGCGTTTCGCTGGGGATCAGTCCGGCTCGCCGCTGAGTCGGGCCGTCCGGGTCAGGTGCCGTCGGGGATCAGGTGCCGTCGAGGTCGAACGGCGGGCGTTCGCCGGGGGCCAGCGGCTGGGTGACGGCCATCGCTGCGGGCTGGGCGGGCGGAGTGGAGCCGACCTCCGACCCGTTGTCGGTCGCCCCGGCGGCGGGCGGGTCGGCCGACGGCGGTCCGAGCAGGTTCGGGTCGAGGCCGAGGAAGCCGGCGATTCCGCCGCTCGAGGCGCCGTCGTTGCCCAGCAGTGTGTTGCCGATCAGCCGACGCGGGTTGAGATCGCGCAGGTTGCGCAGCTCCTGGACCTCCTTGAGCGACTGCAGCTCGGCGACCTGCCGGCGCAGTTCCTCGAGCTCGGGGCCGATCTCCTTCTGCAGCTGGGCCTGCGCGCCCTGCGCCATGTTGCGGACCTTCTTCAACGAGTCCATGGTCCACTGCACCGCGACCGGGATCCGCTCGGGACCGAGCACGAACATGCCGACCAGCACGATGATGATGATCTGCCCCCACGAGAGGCCGAACACGCGACCACCTCCTCGGGGGACACACGGTCATTCGGTACTGCGCCGGCGCCGGACGGGCCGGAAGACCGCCAGCCGGACTGCTACCCAGCCGGACTGCGACGGTGCGGTCAGCCTACCGAGCCCGCCGGCCTGCTCATGCCGTGCCCAGGGTGACCTGGACCGTCATCTTCCTGCCGTCCCGCAGCAGCTCCACCGGGACGGTGTCGCCGGGCTCGTGTTCCTGGACCGCGACCTGCAGCTCGTCGGCGTTACCGACGGTGCGGTCGCCGACCTTGACGATCACGTCGCCCTCCTGGATCCCGGCCTTCGCGGCCGGCCCACCGTCGGCGACGTTCTGCACCTGGGCGCCGTCGGTGGTGCCGTCGGTGGCCGACCTGGCGTTGACCCCCAGATGTGGGGTGGACGACCTTTCCGGTCCGGATGATCTCGTCGGCGACCGCCTTCGCGTCGTTGATCGGGATGGCGAAGCCGAGCCCGATCGAGCCGCTGGCCTGGCTGTCGCCCAGCGTCCGGATCGCGGTGTTGATCCCGATGACCGCCCCGGAACCGTCGACCAGCGCACCACCGGAGTTACCGGGGTTGATGGCGGCGTCGGTCTGCAGGGCGTCGATCACCGCGTTGGTGTCGGTGCCCTCGCCGGACAGCCGCAGCGGCCGGTGGGTCGCCGAGATGATGCCGGTGGTCACGGTGCCCTCGAGACCCAGCGGCGAGCCGATGGCGATGACCGGGTCACCGACCGCGAGCTTGTCGGAGTCGCCGAGCTGCGCAACGGTCACGCCCGGACGCGTCGACCTTCACCACGGCGAGGTCGGAGGCCGGGTCGCGGCCGACGATGGTGCCCGGCACCCGGGTGCCCTTGCCGTCGTTGAACACCACGGTGAGCACCGCGGTCTTGTCGGTGGCGGCCAGCGAGATCACGTGGTTGTTGGTGAGGATGTAGCCGCGGCCGTCGATCATCACGCCCGAGCCGGTGTCGCCGGTGTCACCGGTGCGCACCTCGAGCGACACCACGGTGGGGACCACCCGGGAGGCGATGTCCGCGCACCGAACCGGGTACCGCCTCGAGGCCGGGTTGGGCGGTGGCGACGCTGAACTCGGGGTCGGCGGTGGTGGCCGGCAGACGGCCGGCCAGCAGGAAACCGACCAGCCCCGCCGACCGCGCCGACCAGCAGCGCGACGACCAGCCCGCCGATCAGCGCGGACGGGCCGCAGCCGCCGCTCGAACAGGGCCTGCCGCAGGGTGAACTTCTGGCCGGTGGCCGGTGCGGGCTCCGGGGCGGCCGGCTCGTCCTCGGCCGGCGGCCCGAGGCGTACCGCGGCCTGCGGGTCGCGCCAGGGATCGCCCGGTTCCTCCGGCGCCGGCTGCGGCACCGGCTCCGGCGGCCGGATCAGGCCTGGGGCGTCCGGCGCCGGCCGGCCGAAGGCGTCGGCGAGCATCTCCGGGACCACCGGAGCGGTGGTCAGTGCGGGGGTCGACGGCGGCGCGGTGGGCGCGAACGGGCCGCCGACCCCGCCGGGCCGGCCGAAGGCGTCGGCTTCCCTGGGGTCGACCGGTGGGTCGCCACAGCGGCCGGGGGGCGAGCCGCGGGCGACCGCCGTTCTCGGTGCCGGTGTCCGGCCCTGTGGTCGTCATGGGTGGTGGGCGCTTTCGTCGTGGAGCGATGGTCATCCGGACGGACGACCTCAGGCTGCAGGCTACGGGGCGGACGCGGGGCCGCGGGCGGCAACGGGCGGACCTGCTGCCACCGGTCAGGTCGGTCAGCCGCCGACGACGCGCCGCGCGATCTGTGGGATGGCGGTGGTCTGCGACCAGCTCCGACGCGGGCGTCACGCCGAGACGGGCGATCGGGTTCTGCGCGGTCGGTCGATCCGGACCGGCCGCAGCGGCCAACGCGGTCACCGCGATCCCGGCGAGCAGGAATCCCGCACCCATCCGGAACCCGCGCGATCGGCCGATCCGTCCACGGTGCTCGTCCGGGGCGGCCGGTCAGCGGCGAGGACGCCAGAGCCGATCGGGATGGATCGCAGCTGGTCGAACAGCGAGCCGGGCATCTGCGGGGCGCCCGCATGACGCAGGAATTCCCGGGCCGAGGTCTGCTCGGCCACCTCGGCGGCGCACGACGGGCAGCGCTCCAGGTGCGCAGCGGCCCGCTGGTAGGCGACCAGACTCAGCTCGCCGTCGGCGAAGGCGACGACGGCGTCCAACGAGAGGTGGTCCTCGAACAACGGTGTCACCCCACCGCCTCCGCTTCCTGGCCGCCGGTGGGCGCGAGGCCGGCGGGGCCGGTCGCCGCGCGCAGGTTCTCGGCCCGCCGGCGCATCAGCCCGACCCGGAGCGCCTGGCGGCCACGGTGGATTCGGGACCGGACGGTGCCGAGCTTGACGCCCAGGGTCGTGCCGATCTCCTCGTAGGACAGTCCTTCGACGTCGCACAGCACCACGGCGGCGCGGAACTCCGGCGGCAGGTCGTCCAGCGCGGCCTGCAGGTCGGGGTCGAGATTGGCGTCGTGCCAGGCCTGCTCGGGTGACGGCTCGCGGCCGGCGATCCGGTCGGTCTCCTCCGGCAGCGCTTCCATCCGGATCCGTTGCCGGCGGCGCACCAGGTCGAGGAACACGTTGGTGGTGATCCGGTGCAGCCAGCCCTCGAACGAGCCGGGCCGGAAGGTGTCCAGCGACCGGAACACCCGGATGAAGACCTCCTGGGTGATGTCCTCGGCGTCGTGGGCGTTGCCGGACAGCCGGTACGCCAGCCGGTACACCCGGTCGCCGTGGTCCCGGACGATGTCCTCCCAGGGCGGCGGTGTCCAGACATCATTGCTGGACCCGGCCGAGCCGGACGACGGGGACAACATGGACAGGGCACTCACCTCCGCGTGTTCCGATGCAACGACCGGTCTGCGGCGATTGTTCCGGCGGCCGGTGTGAACGGTCTGTGAGCCTCCGCCAGCCGCAGGGCGATGGTGGCGGCGAACCGCGACTGCGGGTCGCCGAGGTCGAGACCGGACACCTCGCCGATCCGCCGGAGCCGGTATCGCAAGGTGTTCGGGTGCACGCGCAGCGCGGTGGCGGCCGGGGCGGCGCGACTCACTGACGTGCTGCGAGCCGTCCGCCCATGTGGATGCCGGAGACCTCGCCGGCATCATTGCGGGCGAAGTACCCCTTCATGCCCTTGCCAGCGCCCTCGGTCACGACGAACTTGTCACCCTCGGCACCGATCATCCCGACCGGCGTCGGCGGTGCCGCGAAATCCTCGGCGGAGGCACCGATGGCCTCCAGGAAGGCCGGCTTGGCGGTCGCTGCGACCAGCAGGCCGCCGTCGGACTTCCGGACCTGCAGGGCCATGGAGATGGTGTCATAGTCGCCGACGAAGTCGGACAACGTTGCTGCGTCGCGCGCATGAGGCTCAGGGTCGACCTCGACGATGCCCGCGAAATGCGCCATTGCGTCGCGGACCAGGCCATGGTTGAGGTCGCTACCGGCGGAGCCGCCGTTGGTCATCACGGCGATACCGAACTTCTTCTCCGGCACCATCTGGAACGCCGACTGTTGACCGAGGGTCGAGCCCCCGTGCGTCACCACCTGCACACCGTCGGCGTCCCGAAGCATCCAACTGATCCCGACCGCGTCGCCGAGTGCAGCGCCGGACATGACAGCGGTCGGGGTCGTCATCTGCGCGAGACCTTCCGGGCTGAGCAGGCGGCTGCCGTCCGGCGCGGTGCCGTCGCCGAGGTGGAAACGGATCCAGGCGACCTGATCTCCGGCGTTGGCGGTGATCCCGCCGGCCGGCGCACCGGAGCGGGGCAACGCCCAGGGCCGGGCAATGGTGAACGTCTTGTCCGGACCGGGATTGTGACCCACCACGAACCGGCGGGTCATCACGTCGTCGGCGAAGAAGAACGAGTGCTCCAGCCCCAGCGGAGCGAAGAGCAGCTCGACCATGGCGTCCTCGAACCGCTTCCCGGTGACCTTCTCGATCACCCGGCCGGCCACCGACAACGACGCGTTATTGTAGGAGACCCCGCTGCCCAGCGGAAATTCCTGCGGCAGAGTCGCCATCGCGGCGACGTACTTGGCCAGCGCGTCGTCGCCGAGCTCCTTACTGCTGCCCATGAAGTCACCCGACCAGCCGGCAGTGTGATTCAGCAGGTTCAGGACCGTCACGTTCGCCGAGGTCTTCTCGTCGGCGACAGCGAACTCCGGGATGTAGGTGCGGACCGTCGCAGCCAGATCGACCTTTCCGGCCTCCACCAGTCGCATGACCGCGGTCGCGGTGAACGTCTTGCCGGTCGAGCCGAATTGGAACAGCGTGTCGGCGTCGACCGGAAGCGGGTTCTGCACGCTGGTAACGCCGTGGTAGGCGTAGAACTCGGCGCCGTCCAGGTACACACCGACGGCGACCCCTGGTGTTCCCGTGCGGGCTGCGTGCCTCTGGAGCATCTCGTGCAAGTGGTCGCTCATGGTGGCCTCCTCGGTGATCGCTGACGAACCGTGCTCCAAGAATGAGCCGAACCACCACCACGGCGAAACGTCCGGCAGACCCAAACCGCGCGATCGTTATCGTCGGCCCGACCAAGCGGACCTCAGTCAGACCTTCGGTACCGTGAGCCCTCTCATTGCGGCGACACCATCGGATTGGCTCGCACCCCGTAGTGCACGTACCGGGTCCCGTCGGGAATCGCGTAGAAGGTGATCGGCAGATAGGAGTCGGTGTCCTTGACGTACGCGACGAACAATCCGTCGCGCACCGCCGTCAGCGGATACTCCTTCGACGGGTCGTCCTGCAGGGCCGCCAGCGGGCCGGTGGCCGTGGAGCGCAGCACCAGTCCGCCGTCGCGCTCGAACACCTCGGTGCGCACCGAGGCCCGCTCGTAGGTGCCCAGCCACTCCTGGACCGGCACCGTCGGCGGGTTTTCCGGCGGGGTCAGGTCGTCCGGGATAGCCACCCCGGCGAGCTCGGCGAACAACTCCCCGAACAACTCGTGGAAGAGCCCGTGGCCGTTGCCTCCGTTGGTGCCCAACATGACGGCGAACCCGGACTCGGGCAGGATCCGCAGCATGGCCGCCTGGCCTACTGTGCTCCCGTCGTGCCCGATCATCCGCACGTCCTTGTCCGCGCCCCAGGCGAAGCGGATCCAGCCCAGCCCCCAGGAATCGCCACCCAACGTGTACGGATCGGGGACCTCGGTCTGGAACTGGGTCATCGCCTCGGCGCTCGCTGCGGAGAGCACGCGCCTTCCGTCAGGGGTCAGGCCGCCGGCCAGGTGCATCCGGGCGAAGCACAGCACGTCATGGACCCGCGCGCTGATCAATCCCGGCCGGACCCATGGACCGGGTCAGGCCGCCCAGCGGTGCCTGCCGCAGCGGCCCGTCGTCGTCGCCGCCGATGTGGCCGACAGCGTTGGGATGCAGCAGCACCTCCTCGGGCAGGGTCACCGTCGCGGTCAGGCCCAGCGGTTTGCAGACCCGCTCCGACAGGGCCTTGTCCCAGGTCATCCCGGTGAGCTTCTCGATGATCGCCGCCGAGCGTGACGTATCCGGAGTTGCAGTAGGAGAAGGTGGTGCCCAGCGGATGGTTTTGAGCTACCTCGGCGAGCATCGCCACATACGAGGAGATGCAGTCGTCGCCACGGCCGGTGTCGGTGAACACGTCCCCGTCGATGCCGCTGGTGTGGGTCAGCAGGTGCCGGGCAGTGACCGCCGCGGACACGTCCGGGTCGGCGACGGCGAAGTCCGGCAACACCTCTCGCACCGGCGCGTCGAGGTCGAGCTTGCCCTCGTCGACCAGTTGCATGATCAGTGTGGCGGTCCACACCTTGGAGATGGAGCCGATCTGGAAGATGCGAGTCCGGGGTCGCGCGATAACCGGTCACCACCGACAGCACGCCGGCGGCCATGTCGGTGATCGCACCCTCGCGCAGGATTCCGAGCGCCGCGCCGGGAACCTTGTACTTGACGATGAGCTCGGCGAGGCGTCCTCGCCAGTACGCGGCGTCAATCCTGGTGGTCGCCGTGTCGGAGATCGAGTGGTCTCCCTCCGCAGCCACTTCGGTGTCCTCCATGGTGTCGGTCATGTTGGTCAGTCCTTTCCGCCGGCGTACCGGTCGAGCCAATCGATGATGCGTTCGGAGTAGTCTCGCCGGTGGTCGGGCCGGCCGTTCGAGGATGAACAGGTGGGAGCCGCCGGGGTACAGCACCATCTCGGTCGGGACGCCTCGGGCTCGCAGCGCCGCGAACCACTGCTCGGCCTGGGTGGTCGGGCAGCGGTCGTCGGCGCCGCCGTGCAGCACCAAGGTCGGCGCGGTGACCTTGCCGACCGACTCGTACGGGGACTGGGCGGCCAGCAGTGCCCTGTCGTCCCACGGCGTCGCCGCCCAGTTCCGTCGCCAGGACCTGGATACCCAGCGTCGGAGGCGATCACGCTCACGGTGTCGGCGACTACCCCGCCGGGGATGGCGGCGGCGAACAGGTCGGAGTGTCCGGTGAGCCAGCACGTCATGTAGCCGCCGTAGGAGTAACCGGTGACGGCGATGCCGGCCCGGGTCGGCGGTGCCGTCCGCGATGAGTTCGCGCACCGGATCCAGGAAGTCCTCCTGGTCGCCGAGGCCCCACCGGCCCGCGTTGCCGGCGTAGAAGGCCTCTCCGTAGCCGTCGCTGGCCCGCGGGTTGAGCGTCAGGACGGTCCACCCGGCCGCGACCAGCACCTGCTGGTAGCCGTGTCCCAGATCGGGCACCGGGCTCCAGGCGTTGTGCGGGCCGCCGTGGATGTCGAGCAGCAACGGGGTCGGCCCTGCCGTCCCGGCCGGTCGCGAGCAGCGAATCCGTGCACCGTGCTGCCGTCGCCGATGGTGAAGGTGCGGTCCGTCGGCGCCACCAGCGCGACCTGCGGGATCGAGGTTGCGGTGTGGTCGGTCAGCGTGGTGGCCTGGCCGGAGGCCAGGTCGATGAGCACGACCTCTCCGTATCCAGTCCGATCGGCCACCACGCAGGCGGCGACCGGCGCGTCCTTCGCGACCGACAGCCCGGAGACCACCTGGCCGCCGGAGGCGTGCACCGGCTTCGGTTCGGGGTGGCCCGTCAGGCCCACCTGGTAGACCCCGGTGCAGCCGCGATCGCGGGCGCAGAACACCAGAGTTGTTGCGTCGCTGGTGATCTGCGGTAGCCCACCGGGATAGCCCGGGCCACCCGGCATGACGTTGCGGTCCAGGGGGCCGGCGAGATCGGCGACGAGGTCGCCGTCGGGGTGGATGCGCAGCAGCTGCAGGTGCCCGACCTCGACCGTCCGGCGGCCGACGACCAGCAGGTCAATCCCGTCAGGGGCCCACTGGGCGAGTGCGGCCAGCCCGCCGGTGAAGCCGACGGCCGCAAGGTCGGTCTGTTTCTCCGGCCCGTCCGCGCCGACCAGGTAGGTGCCGGAGGTCCCCGCGACGTCCGCGCCGGCGCCGCAGCGCTCCGGCCACCACGATCTGCGTGCCGTCGGGATGCCAGGAGGGGCCGCCGAGGTGGCCGTCGACGTCGGTGACCTGGCGGACCGCGCCGGAGGCGACGTCCAGCACGTGCAGCTGGGTGCGCAGCGTGCCGATCATCCCGGCGCCGTCGGCCTTGTAACCGACGGCGCTGCTGACCTGGGGTGCGCTGCCCTGCCGCTTGCCGATGGCCGCGGCGTCGTCGCCGGCCGCCGCCGCCCGGTCGACCGGGGCGGTGAACGCGATCCGGTTGCCGTCCGGGCTCCACACCGGCGCGCCGGCGCCGAGCGGGAGCGTGGTGAGCTGCCTCGGTTCACCCGGACCGGTCATGTCCAGGAGATACAGCTGGCCCGGCCCGTCGACGGCGCGAACAAACGCCAGGGCCTCACCCGCCGGAGAGAACCTCGGGGACGTGTCCGATCGGCCGGTGGTCAGCGGTCTTGCCTCTCCGCCCGCAGCACCGACGATCCACAGTCGCTCCCGATCGCTGTCCGGGAGCGCCTGCGGCCCAGAACTTTCCGCGTCGCGTGCGACGACATCGACCGTCTTGGTGACGTCCTCGTCGCCGAGCGTGCTGCGCAGCGAGTAGACGACGTGCCGCCCGTCCGGCGAGATCGTCGGGTCGGTCGGCACCTGCAGTCGGGTGAGGTCGTCCAGCGTGAGCGAACGGGTCATGGGTGGACCGCCTCCGTGGCGTCGGTGTGCGGGATCCCGGCGGGTGCGGGGCCGGCGAAGTGGCAGGCGGCCCGGTGCGGCCTTTGGGGTGCCGAGGGTTGTGGGTCCTCCGTGAGACAGATGGAGCGGTCGGGGTTGCCAGGGGAGCCATCGGGCCGATGGGGCAGCGGGGATGGAACCGGCAGCCCGGCGGTGGGGCGTGCGGGTCGGCCGGCTCGACATCCGCGAGCTCGTTCGTCGCATCGCCGCTGGGCACCGACGAGGTGGGACTGACGTCGAACAACGCGGTCTTGCCGCCCGGCCCGGGTGGCAGCGCGACCCCGAGCTGGGGCGCGGTGGCCAGCAGAGCGCGGGTGTACGGGTGCTGCGGATCGGCGAGAAGCTGTTCGGTGGGGGCGATCTCGACGATCCGGCCGAGGTACATCACCGCGATGACGTCGCTGACGTAGCGCACCACGGCCAGGTTGTGCGAGATGAACAGCATCGGACAGCCCGGTCCGCGCTGGACGTCCCTGACCAGGTTGAGCATGGCGCCCTGCACCGACACGTCCAGGGCGGAGGTGATCTCGTCGGCGATCACCACCTCGGGGTTGGCGGCCAGCGCGCGGGCCAGCGCGACCCGCTGCCGCTGGCCGCCGGACAGCGTGCCGGGCGGCACGGTCCGTCACCGGCCGGGTCGAGGGCGACCAGTTCCAGCAGGCGCTCGGTCTCCGACCTGCGCACGGATCGGCAGCGGACGCCCGTCATCGCCTCGGCGACGCTGGCGCCGACGCTCATCCGGGGGTCGAGCGAGGCGTACGGATCCTGGAACACCATCTGGACCGGGCGGTCGCGGCCCTTGGTCGGAACGTCCGCGCCGTCGAGCAGGATGCGGCCGCCGGACAGCGGCGCCAGCCCGACCGCCGCCCTGGCCAGGGACGACTTGCCGGAGCCGGACTCGCCGACCAGGCCCGACGATCTGCGCCGTCACCGACGTGCAGGTCGACGTCGTCGACCGCATGCAGGCGGCGACCGCCCCGGCCGAACGCGACCGTGACGTCCTCGAAGTCCAGCGTGCTCATGCCGGCCACCCGCCTCGGTGTGGACCGCTACAGGCTCGGCGGCCCCGACCACCCGCAGCGTCCCGCCCGACGGGGCCGGACTGCGGGTGCTAGCAGGCCGCCCGGCCCCCGTGCGGAACCGCGGTCAGCGCGGGTCCGTGGCCACGGCAGCGCTGGTCGGCGAACGGGCACCGCGCGGCGAAGGCGCACCCGACCGGGAACTCGGTCGGCAGCGGTGGCCGGCCGGGGATGGTGGCCAGCGGAGCGTCCCGCGGGGTGTCCATGTCCGGGACCGCGGCCAGCAGCGCCCGGGTGTAGGGGTGGGCGGGTCCGTCCAGCAGCGGCTCGACGGTGAGGTCCTCGACGACCTTGCCCGGCGTACATCACCAGGACCCGGTCGCAGACCGACGCGACCACCGATACGTCGTGCGAGATCAGCAGCAGGCGGCGCCGGACTCTGCCCTGCACCCGGACGATCAGCTCCAGGACGTGCGCTGCACGGTGACGTCCAGCGCGGTCGTCGGTTCGTCGGCGATCAGCAGCGACGGGGTGCCCATCAGCCCCATCCCGATCATCGCCCGCTGCCGCATGCCGCCGGAGAACTCGTACGGGTACTGCTTGGCCCGCCGGGCGGCCGCCGGGATCCGGACCGCCCGCAGCCGGTCCACCGCCTTCGACCACGCCGCCGACTCGGACGCGCCCTGGTGCTTCGGTCGCCACCTCGGCCAGCTGCCTGCCGACCTTCATGGTCGGGTTCAGCGAGCTCATCGGGTCCTGGAACACCATCGCCATCGAGGTGCCGAGCACCGCGCGCAGCGTGGCCGGGGAGGCGGTCTGCAGCTCCGTCGCCCTCGAAGTCCAGCCGGCGCGGCGCTGACCACCCCGGGCGGGTCGATCAGCTGGGCGATCGCCAGCGCGGTCAGGCTCTTGCCCGACCCGGACTCGCCGACGATCCCGACCGCCTCGCCGCGCTCCAGAGCGTAGGCTCACCCCGCGGACCGGGGCTGATGAATCGCCTGCCGACCGGGAAACTCACCCTCAGGTCCGCGACGTCGAGCACGGCTCGGCGGCCGAGGGGACGGCGGAGCACGGATGCCGGAGTTGCTGGGGCGGCGGTGGTCGGGTCGATCGCCTTCGCGACCGTCGACCGCAGTCGTTGCCCGGCCTTGGCGGACCGTCCGACCCGGCGGCCGGCCAACTGCGCCGACGCCTCGCCGGTCAGGTTGAGCGCCAGCCCGGCCAGCACCACGGCGAGCCCGGGGGCGAGCGCCGCCATCGGATTGATGTAGATGTCGTTGACGCCCTCGCCGAGCATCCGGCCCCAGTCGTAGGCGGGCAGCTGCACGCCGAGCCCGAGGAAGGACAGGCCGGCGAAGGCCAGCAGGGCACCGCCGGCGCCGAGGGTGGCGTTGACGATCAGCGGTTCGGCGATGTTCGGCAGCACGTGTCGGGACAGGATCCGGAACCGTCCGATGCCCAGGATCCGCGCGGCGCCGACGAAGTCGCGACCGGCCACCGATGCCGCCAGCGTCTGGGTGAGCCGGGCGAACCCGGGGGCGAAGGCCAGGCCGAGCGCGAGCATCGCGCCGTCGCCCCGACGCCGAAGATGATCGCGAAGAACAGCGCGAGCAGCAGACCGGGGAATGCCACGGCGATGTTCACCGCCGACGTGAAGAACCGGCCGAGGCGCCGGCCGAGCACGCTGGGCATCGCGCCCAGCAGCACCCCGACGACCACCCCGATCAGGGTGGCCGCCAGCGCCAGCCCGAGGGACAGCCGGGTGGCCACCAGGACCCTGGCCAGGATGTCGCGGCCGAGGTTGTCGGTGCCGAACGGGTGCGCCGCGCTCGGGCCCGGCGTTGATGTCGCGCCAGGTCGTTGGTCGTCGCCTCCGTTCCCCAGATGATCGGCGCGAAGATGGCCAGGAGGATCAGGATGACGTCGGCGGAGATCGCGGTCATCCCGCGGGGTGCGAAGCAGTCGGCGGAAGGCGCCGGTTCCGCTCGAGGTGGCGCCCTGGCCGTGAAGCGGATCATCGTTTGCCCGGTCACCCCGACGTCGTCGATACTGGAAGGGTCCAGCGCGTCCACCCGGCCGGCGCCCTCGGTGGCGACCAGCGGTGCTGCACCGATGCTGGAGGGGTTCTCGCTCATCGGCTCACGCGTCCCGGATCGTCGAGCGCGGATCGATCAGCGCCAGCACGATGTCGACGACCAGGTTGATCACCAGCACCAGGCCGCCGTAGACCAGCACGATGCCCTGCACCATCGGGTAGTCCTTGTTCAGGATCGAGGTGACCATGGTCGGGCCGAGACCCGGCCAGGCGAAGATGGTCTCGATCAGCACGGTGCCGGCGACCAGGCCGGACAGCAGCAGCCCGCCGATGGTCAGGGTCGCGGTCAGCGCGTTCGGCAGCGCGTGCCGCAGGTAGATCAGCCGCGGACGCAGCCGCTTGGCCCGCGCGGTGCGGACGAAGTCCTCGCCCAGCACCGATAGCGTCTCCACCCGGACGATCCGGGACAGCGCCGCCGCCGATCCGAGCGCCATGGCCAGCACCGGCAGGATGAACGAACTCGGCCCGGTCTTGCCGGCGATCGGCAGCAGGTGCCAGGAGACCGCGAACACGTAGACCAGGCCGACACCGAGGAGGAACTCCGGGATCGCGGCGATGACCACGGCCGCGGTGGTGTAGCCCAGCTCCAGGCCGCGGCGCCGGCCGTGCTGGGTCAGGATCGCCATCCCGACGCCCAGCGGGATCGCGATCAGCACGATCACCACGAAGGCCACGCCGGCCAGCATCAGCGTGTTCGGGGCCCGGTGCGCGATGATCGTCGACACCGGCAGCCGGGTGCCCAGCGACGATGCCGAGGTCACCGTGCAGCAGGTTGTCGATGTACTGCACGTACTGGACGATCAGCGGCTCGTCCAGGCCGAGGTCGTGGCGCATGGCTGCCACGGTCGCCGGATCGGCGGTCAGCCCGAGCGCGGCCCGCACCGGGTCGCCAGGGATCAGATGGATGATCAGGAAGGAGAACGTCACCAGCACCCACACCGAGATGACCAGGCGGCCCAACCGGCGGATGAGGAACCTCACCCACGGGTTGGCGGCGCCCTTCTCGGTGCTGGTGGTGCTGGTCGAGGCGGTAGTGCCGGTGTCCGCGACGCTGCTCACGTTCGCCCCCTGCCCTGCCGCACGAATCCCATGACCTCTGTCAGGATGCGAGTCGGATCGAGGTCCCGACCAGTTCGCCACCCGAGTACTGCGCCGTCCCGTTCTTCAGGAACGTGCTGGCCACGGTGTCGAACATCGGGACGACATCGGAGGCCTTGAACAGCGCGGACTCGGCGCTGTTCCACAGGGCACACGACGCGGTCAGGTCCCCGGTGGCCGCGGCCTTGGTGGTGTCGGCAGTGTAGGTGGCGTTGTTCAGGTGAGCGAAGTTCGTTGCGGGAGCCGGACCGGACAGGAAGCCGACCAGTTGGCTGGGCAGGCTGACCGTGATCGGGATCCACCCGGCGTCCCAGTCGCCCGAGGAGAACAGCACGTCGTTGAGTTGGGTCGAGGTGATCACCGACGGCTTGACATCCGCGCCCAGCGCCTTCCACTCCTCGGCCAACAACTCGGCAGCCGCCGCCACGGCGTCGCCCCCGCTCTGCCCGTAGATGAACTTGATCGAGAGCTTCTTGCCGTCCTTGGCGCGGATGCCGTCCGACCCGGCCACCCAGCCGGCCGCATCCAGGATGGACTTGGCCTTGTTCGCGTCGTAGGCCGGGAGGTTGCCGGTCACGGTGTCCTGGCCGCACGGCAGCGGGTCGATGGTGACCAGGCCGGTCGAGGGGACGCCCTTTCCGTTGGTGGCGACCTTCATCAGGGCGTTCATGTCCGAGCCGGTGGCCAGCGCCAACCGGACCTGGGGGTCGGCGCCGGGCCGGCCGGTGTTCTCGTTGAAGAACGTCTCACCCAGCGGGGCGCGAGTGTCGAGGGTCTTCAGCCCCGCTCCGGTCAGCCGATCGACGTCGGCGCCGGTCACCGCGGCCATGTTGACCTCACCGGAGAGCAGCAGGTTCGCCGTGGTCGACTGGTTGGCGATGACCCGAAGGTTGACCGTGGCCGGGATCCCGGGACCGGTCATGGGGCCCCCGCCGGGACCCCATGTGTAGTTCGGGTTGAGAGTGTAGGTGTAGTGGTCGTTCGGGACCGCCTGCGAGAGCACCCACGGCCCGGTGCCGTCGGTCTTCTGGGCCAGCGTCTTGTGGTCGGCCATGCCCGCCTTGCAGACGATGAACAGCCCGGTGAACTGCGTCAGCAGGAACGCGTTCGGCGTGGGCGAGGTGACGGTGACCGTTCCGGCGGAATCCTCCGCCTTGGTGGTCAGGCCCGCGGGGACGATCACGCCGGTGAGCGGGGACTTGTTCTTCGGGTCGCTGACGAAGTCGATGTTGGTCTTGACATCCGTCGCGGTCAACGTCGTGCCGTCCGCGCAGGTGATGCCCGGGTGGAGGGTGAAGGTGACCGCGTTGCCCTTGATCGCCCACGAATCGGCCAGGCCGGAGATGAACTTTCCGTCGGCGTCCTGGTGGACGAGCGTGTCGTAGGCCAGGTCGGAGGCGAGCCGGGTCACCGACAGCACGGTCATCGAGGGGTCCAGGTTGCCGGGGTCGTCGGTGACCGCCAGGGTGAAGTTGCCCGAGCCCGTGGTCGGGCCGGCCGCGGACGGCGCGGTCGCACTGGACTCCGAACCACTGGGCGGAGCCTCACTCGACGGACCGGCCGTCCCTGCACTCGACGGACCGGCCGTCTCTGCCGCGCTGGTGGTGTTGGCGGCGGTGGTGGGTCCGGTGGTGTTGCCAGAAGTGGACGAGCTACCGCAGGCGCTGGTCACCAGCGCGACGGTGAGGAAGGACGCGACGACGACCGCGCGCTGACGTGAGGGGCGCAACCGTAGGTGGTCGACGAACATGGTGGGCCTCCGGGACGGTTTCATGGGTTCGTTCATTGTGGGAGCGGACGTGACGGGGGTCATCGTCGCCCGCGACAAGGTCGCGTCGCTTCGTTCGTCTGCGGCGACCATCTCGTTGGTGTCCGGCGCCGGACTGGGGCGGACTTCACCCCATGGTCGGCCAAGATCATGGTTCGAGGCGCCGATTCTCGCGGATCGCCCCGCGCAGGGCCAGCAGTCGCAATTGCAGCAGCGCGGCGAAGCGATCGTTCGGATCGTCGAGGTCGAACGCGCCTACGGCTGCCAGCCGGCGCAGGCGATACCGAAACGTGTTGGGGTGGACGACAGCCGCTGCGGCCGCCTGCGGGACGTCGCCGAAGGCTTCCAGCCAGTGACGCAAGGTGCTGACCAGCTGGGTGTGGTGTCTGGCGTCGTATTCGACCAGCCGGGCCAGGGCGCCCACCGGCAAGGTCCCGCGGGCCGCCGCCAACTCGTCGAACTCGAGCAACAGGGCGTCGAAGTGGACGTCGTCGATCGTAGCGACCCGGCCGGGCCCGCCGACCGCCAACAGCACCCGCAGTGCCCGATCGGCGTCGATCCGTGATCTGGTGAGCCCGCTGGTGTCGATCGTGAGAGACCCGACTCCGATCACCGCGGTTCCGTTGCTGCGATCAATGAAGGTCTTTGCCGTGCGGACCGCGTGCTGCAGGTCGGTGGCCGACCCGGCCGTCAGCGGCAGGATCGCGTACACCACCTCGCCGATCATGCCGACCGACGACCGCCGGTACAGCGCGCCCAGGTGCATGGCAAAGGCGTCGGACACCCGCTCCCGCTCTGCGGCCACCGCCGCATCCCGTTCCGGTGAGCCGACACTGCCGGCGGCTTCGGGCATCGACAACGCCATCACCAGCGCCGGCCGACCCACCAACCCGAGCCGGGCCATCGCCTCGGCACTGCCCGCCCCGCCCTCCAGTGCGGTACCGACCAGATCCGTCTGCAGTCGACGTTTCACGTCCGTGCCCGCCCGCAGCCGCAGCAGATGCATCGCGACCAGATTGGCCGCATCGCCGAACGCTTGGGAGCGCCCGGGACTGAGCGGTCCTGGCACTGCGGCCCAGATCGAGCCGAGCACCTCGGTCCCGGCACGCACGGCTACCGCCATTCGCGGCATCAGGTTTTCACCATCGGGGGTTGTCAACGACTCGACGTACACCGGCGACCGCTGGCGGTTGAGTTGCTCGAAAACACCGCGTTCCTCCAGCTGGGCAAGCCGTTCGGCCGGGACTCGACGACCGAGAATGGTGGCCACCCGTCCCGAGTCCGTCTCGTCCTGCCTGCCCGAGTAGGCCAGCACGCGTGAGGAGCGGTCTTCGATGGTGACCGGGGCGTCGATGAGCGCCGCCACCGCGTTGGCCACCGCGAACAGATCACCCGACGGTGGGCCACCGAGCGACGCGGGCTCCGCCTCACCGACATCGAATTCGGCCAGCAGGGTGCTCAGCATCGCCGACAGCTGCGCCCAGGAAGCACCGATCGCCAAGCCGAGCAGGACAACGTGCTCCCGATCCAATGCCGCAGCCAGAGCGGGCGTCACCTCGAGGGGAAGGCGCACCACCACCGTTGAAGCGCCCTGCCGTCCCGCCTCTCCGACGAGCGCGAGCAACTGCTGCTCCGCATGGACGCCGACGGCCAGAACAAGGGCCCGGAACGCGGGCTCCGACAGGTCGAACGGGTCCCAGATGTGCACTCCCCCGATGGGCGGCGCGTCGTCGATCTCGCCGTGCAACAGGGTCAGGAACGGCGCGCCGAGGTCGGTGAGGACTCGACGCAGGCTGGATCGAGATCGCACCGTCACGGTGGGCAGCACCCTCCTGATGGTAGGCAAGTCCTGATCGGCGGCAGTCGTCTTGCAAGACCACTTCGGCACCGGCATCGGTATCTCAGGACAGATTATGGTTCCGGCGTCCGACGAGGATCAAGCATCGACCGCGGGTGCTGCATGGGTGTTGCACAGCGGCTCGGCCACCGCGAGCAGTCGTTCCGACACCTGAACCTGCCCCGAGGTGGTGTGTACGTACGACTCGACGGCCAAGGTTTGTCACTGCGGACCATGAGGTTGGGGCGCTGCCTCTCCACAATGAACAGATGATGGCCAGGGCGACGGCGCCAGACCGGAACCACCCCGTTTCGGGGTCGACGGAATGCGATGCAGTTCCGGCACACGAGAGCCGCTACCGCGACGCGCTGGCGGAGTCGGCGGAAGCCGAGCGGGCCGCCGGCGTCACGGTCAGGAACCTCCGGGATGCCGACCAGATGCATCGAGCTGCGGCGGTGCTGGACGCCATCTGGCAGATGGACACCTCCACAAGGGTGATGGATGTCGGCACCCTGGTGGCGCTCGCCCATTCGGGCAACTACGTGGCGGCGGCGCTGGCGGGCGACGAGATGATCGGCGTCTGCGCCGGGTTCTTCCACCGGCCCGACGAGCGGGCCTTGCATTCTCACATCGCCGGGGTTCTGCCGCACCGCGCCGGCAAGGGAGTCGGTAGGGCGATCAAAATGCACCAGCGGGCCTGGGGCATCGCCGCCGGGATCGGGACCATCACCTGGACCTTTGATCCCCTGGTGGCGCGCAATGCCTTTTTCAATCTGCATCGGCTGGGCGCGACCGTTTCCGACTATCTGGTCGACTTCTACGGCCCGATGAACGACATCATCAACACCGGCCAGCAGACCGATCGAATTCTGGTGAGCTGGAATGTCGCCGGCCCATCGGACGGCCCGGCCCGTGATCTCGACGGCGGCCCCCTGTTGCTGGACGTCGCTCCCGGCGGTGGGCCGTCACCGAGTGCCACGCCGAATCGGACGCCCGATCGGTGCCGTATTGCGATACCGACGGATATGGAGGCGCTGCGCCGCACCGACCCGGCCACGGCGGCCTCGTGGCGTTCTGCGCTTCGAGACACCTTGCAGCCCCTGCTGAGTTCGGGGTTCTCGATCATCGACTTCGATCGGGCCGGTCGCTACTGGCTGGCCCAGCACGACGAGCAGGCATGAGACTCGAGTCGATCACGGTGCACCGGGTGCGGATGCCGTTGGTGGGCCCGTTCACCACATCGTCCTCCAAGACCATCGTGCTCACGTGACGGTGCTCACGTGACGGTGCTCACCTGACGCCTCGCAGGCGCTTCAGACAGGTTCGCCCCGGACCGGTCGACCGGGCATCGCGTCGGGGTCCAGCCGGCCGTCGCGAACAACGAAGGTGCCGTCCACCAGCAGGTGACGCACCCCGACCGACGGCCGCACGGGGTCCACATACGTTGCGGTGTCCGTGATGACACCCGGATCGAGCACCACGATGTCGGCATCGGAGCCGACCGCCAAGCGGCCCTTGCCGCGCATCGCCGGGGACACATCGTCCAACACCCGGGCGGGAAGGTACGCGCAGCGCCGGAACGCTTCCAGCCAGCTCCAGGTGCCGGTCTCGACGACCATGCGGCGCATCGACTTGGCAAAGGTGCCGGCGGTGCGCGGGTGGGTGGTACCACCGGGCGGGAGCGGCCACTCGGTGCTGTCGTGGGTGCCGTCCGGCCAATACACGGGCATGGCGTCGCTGGCCACGATGGAATCCGGGAAGGCGAGCGCCTTGTCCAGCAGGGCGCGATCGGCGGCGTCCCGCTCGTCCAGGAACTCGATGATGCAGGCGGCGCCGGGATCGGTGGCGCGGACCTCACGCAATCGGGCGTTGTCGGCCAGCCGCTCTCCGGTGGCCACCACCACGATGTTGCGTGGGCCGATACCCCAGGCCGGCAATCGGTCGGGGTCCAGGAAATAGGCTCCGATGGCTGTGCTCCCGGCGCCGTACGGATAGGCCTCGACGGTGACCCGTGAGCCGGCGGAACGCGATCGTTCCAGTGTCGTGAGCACCCGGTCCAGGTGACGGCGCGAGGTGCTGTTGACGTGGCAATGGTGCATGGCCGCACCGGTCCGGTCAGCCGCCACAACGATCTCGTCCACCCCGTCGACCGGTATGGACGGATCGCTCTCGACGAGCTCGCGCACGTGGGTGAAGGTCGGGGCGCCGGCGTTCGCGGCAAGGTGGGCAACGGCGAGGAACTCGGCGGGGTCGGTGCGCGGTGCGTACCCCATCAGCACCCCGACACCGAGCGCCCCCGCCGCCAGCTCACCCTCCAGCAGGCCGAGCCACTGGGACAGCTCCGATCGGCTGGAACTGCGTTGCCAGCGGGCGTCGCCGAGCAGCCCCAGCACCGTCTCGAGCTCGGCGTCCGGCTCGATGCCGGCGAGCACCTGCCCCCTGGCGGCGGCCCAGGAAGCCGAGAAACCATAGTGCAGCGGACGACCCGCTGCGGCCGCTCGGGCGTAGCCGAGGTCGAGCGGCATCAGGCCGGCCTCCAGATCCAACGCCGTTGTCACCCCGTCCATGGCCTGTAGCCGCTGGCCGGCGATCGAGTGCACGTGGCTGTGCAGGTCGACACAGCCTGGCCCGACGATCAACCCGGACACATCCACCACGGTCGTGTCCGGTGCTACCGGCAGGTCCGCACCGACCGCGGTGACCGTTCTGCCGTCGATCAGCACGTCGGCCCGAGCGTCGAATCCAGAGGCCGGATCAACGACGCGACCGCCTCGCAACAGCATGGACACCGTGTCTCCCTGCTCTCGTCCCCCGATCCATGATGGTGCCCGCGCACCCGCACGTCGTCGGCGGCACCGAAAGCCAGACGCAGGATGGCGCGGCGACACCACCCTCGGAGCGGCGATTTCCGGCGCGGCCGGGCCCCGTCGGAGCGACCCGGCGGGCCCTGCCGGGTACCGTGCGGAACGACCCTTCCCGGAAGGAGCGTCGGTGACCGCCACCCAGTCCTACGCCGAGTTGTACGTGCCCGAGTCCGAGGCCGCATCCGCGGCCCGACAGCGCGCTGCCGACCTCGGCTGCACCCCGGTGAGCGCCGGAGTCGCCACCGCGCTGACGTTCCTGGCCGCCGCGGTGCGCGCCAAGGCGGTGGTCGAGGTGGGCACCGGGGCCGGAATCAGCGGCCTGCACCTGCTCGCCGGCATGGTCCCGGACGGCATCCTCACCTCCATCGACGTCGAGGCGGAGAACCAGCGGGCCGCCAAGCAGGCGTTCGGTGACGCCGGGATCGCCCCCGGCCGGACCCGGATGATCAACGGCCGGGCCCTCGAGGTGCTGCCCCGGCTCACCGACGGCGCGTACGACCTGGTGTTCGTCGACGCCGCAAAGGACGAGTACCCGCAGTACCTCCCGGAGGCCGTCCGCTTGCTGCGCGACGGCGGCATCCTGGCCCTGGACAACGCGCTGTGGCACGACCGGGTCGCCGACCCGACCCAGCGGGACGCCGAGACCGTCGCCGTGCGCGAGACGGGCCGGTTGATCCGCGACGACGAGACGCTGGTCCCCGTCATGCTTCCGCTGGGCGACGGGTTGCTGGTCGCGGTGAAGCGAGCGGATGAGCGAGGCTGGCCGAGCGAATCGTCGGCGCCGGGCCGGACGCCGACGCGCAGCGAGGCGCATGGCATGAGCTCACGTACTGCCGCGGCGCGGGGTCTGACCGCTGCCGCGCTGCTCAGCTGTGCGCTGCTGTCCGCGTGCTCGTCGAACACCGGCGGCACCGCGGTCGGGCCGACCGAGGCCACCGCGTTCGCCACCCTCACCCCGAGCACCCCGACCTCGGCCGAGGCGACGTCGAGTACTCAGTCGACCACCGTGCCGACCAGCGGGCCGGCGAACCGACCGAGACCGCCACTGAGTCAACGGAATCCGAGCCCACCACCGACAGGCCGACGACGTCGAATTCCCCGACCTCGAAGACCACCACCAAGAAGACCACCGCCACGCTCGGCCCGAGCACCGGCTCCGACGGCAAGCCGGTGGTGGCCTACTGGCTCGGCGACCCACCGGCGGACCCGGACACGCCGGGCCCCGAGGGTGGGCCGACCTGCAAGGCCGACAGCCAGTACGTCAACGAGCCGACCACCGGGCTGCAGCCGGACGTGGTCAAGGCCTGGAAGGCCGCCGTGGCCACGGCCAAGAGGGCCGGCATCACGCTGTGCCTGAACGACGGCAAGCGCAGCCGCGCCCAGCAGCTGGCCCAGTTCGACGAGTACGAGAAGCAGTACGGGAAGGACGTCGCCGAGCAGTTGGTGCTGCCGCCGGACCGGTCGGCGCACGTGCTGGGCGTCGCCGTCGATGCTCAGCCGGCGGCCGGTTGGCAGTGGCTGCAGCAGACCAAGGGATCGTCTGGGGTTCTGCCGCCTCTACGACAACGAGGGCTGGCACTTCGAGTACGACCCGCAGTTCAAGACCGCCGGGCTGCCCGGACCGGCTGCCCCAGCCGGTCGGCTGAGCCCGGCCCGAGTCCGACCGCCAACTCAGGGTTCGACGGTGACGCCCTTGCCGACCACGGTGATGCCCGACGGCGTCACCGTGTAGCGCGTCCCGGTCCGCTCCAGGTCGACACCGACGCTGACCGCCGTCCGGTACCACCACGTTCTTGTCCAGGATGGCGTTGCGCACCTGCGCGTCCGCGGCCGATCCGCACCCCGGGCATGATCACCGAGCCCTGGACCGACGACTGCCGCCCTCGATCCGGACGTTGTTGCTGATCACCGACCGCTCGACCGTGCCGCCGGAGATGATCGTCCCGGGCCCGACCATCGACTCCCGCGCCGACGCCGCCCTCGACGAACTTCGCCGGCGGCAGCGGCGGCGGTAGGTCAGGATCGGCCAGTCGTCGTTGTACAGGTTGAAGATCGGGTGCACCGAGACCAGGTCCATGTGCGACTCGTGGTAGGCGTCCAGCGTGCCGACGTCGCGCCAGTAGCCGCGGTCGCGGTCGGTGGCGCCGGGGATCTCGTTGCGGGCGAAGTCGTAGACGTTGGCCGTGCCCTTGTCCACGAACGCCGGGATGATGTTGCCGCCCATGTCGTGCACCGAGTCCTCGTCCGCGGCGTCGGCCCGCAGCGACTCGATGAGCGCCTTGGTGGAGAAGACGTAGTTGCCCATCGAGGCGTACGACGACGTTCGGGTCGTCCTGCACCGCCGGCGGGTCGGCCGGCTTCTCCAGGAACTGGGTGATCGTCCGGCCGTCCGGCGCCGGTCTCGATCACGCCGAAGGCGGTGGCCTCGTTGCGCGGCACCCGGATCCCGGCCACCGTCACGTCGGCGCCGGAGTCGATGTGGTCGGCGACCATCTGCGACGGGTCCATCCGGTACACGTGGTCGGCACCGAACACCACCAGGTAGTCCGGGTTGTCGTCGTAGACCAGGTTCAGCGACTGGAAGATCGCGTCGGCGCTGCCGGTGTACCAGCGCGGGCCGAGCCGCTGCTGGGCCGGCACCGGGGTGACGTAGTTGCCCAGCATCTGGCTCATCCGCCAGGTGGTGGTGATGTGCCGGTCCAGCGAGTGCGACTTGTACTGGGTCAGCACGCAGATCCGCAGGTAGCCGGCGTTGACCAGGTTGGACAGCACGAAGTCGATCAGCCGGAAGCCGCCGCCGAACGGCACGGCCGGCTTGGCCCGGTCGGCGGTCAGCGGCCACAGCCGCTTGCCCTCGCCGCCGGCCAGCACGATTCCGAGAACCCTGGGCTTGCCCGCCATGGCGCGACCATAGCCGCGGCCGTCCGGCCGTGCGCCCGCGCAGGTCGGCCGTCACCGGCGCCGACGTGCCAGGCGGCCGGGCCCGCTAGATTCCGCGTGTGCGCACCGCGATCCTGACCCGAGAGTTTCCGCCCGACGTCTACGGCGGGGCGGGGGTGCACGTCGACTACCTGGTCCGCGAGCTCCGCAAGCTGATCGACGTCGACGTCCACGCCTTCGGCGGCGACCGGGACGGCGCCACCGGGCCACCTGCCGGCACCCGACCTGGCCGACGCGAACTTCGCGCTGGCCACGCTGTCGGTCGACCTGTCGATGGCCGCGGCCATCGGCGGCGCCGACCTCGTGCACTCGCACACCTGGTACGCGAACATGGCCGGCCACTGGTCGAAGCTGCTCTACGACGTGCCGCACGTGGTCACCGCGCACTCGCTGGAGCCGCGGCGGCCGTGGAAGGCCGAGCAGCTCGGCGGCGGCTACCGGGTGTCCTCGTGGGCCGAGTCCACCGGCCTACCACGGGGCCGACGCGGTCGTCGCGGTGTCGCAGGGCATGCGCGCCGACATCCTCGACTGCTACCCGGATCTCGACCCGGCCAAGGTGCACGTCATCCTCAACGGCATCGACACCGAGATCTACCAGCCGACCTTCGACCGCGACCGTGCTGATCGAGCGCGGGGTCGATCTGGACGCGCCGATCGTCTCGTTCGTCGGCCGGATCACCCGGCAGAAGGGCGTCAGGCACCTGATCGCCGCGGCGCACGAGTTCGACCCGGGGGTGCAGCTGGTGCTCTGCGCCGGCGCGCCGGACACCCCGGAGATCGCCGCCGAGACCGCCGCCGCGGTGCACGCCCTGCAGGCGGCGCGGCCGGGCGTCTTCTGGTTCGACGGGATGCTCACCCTCGACCAGGTCAAGCAGGTGCTCTCGGCCTCGACCGTGTTCTGCTGCCCGTCGGTCTACGAGCCGCTGGGCATCGTCAACCTCGAGGCGATGGCCTGCGGCGCGGCTGTGGTGGCCAGCGATGTCGGCGGCATCCCCGAGGTGGTCGCCGACGGGGTCACCGGTGACCTGGTGCACTACGACGAGACCGACGCCGGCGACGTTCAGGCGGCCTTCGCCGCCGCGGTCAACGCGGTGGTCGCCGACCCCGCAGCGGGCGGCGCGGTTCGGCGCCGCCGGGCGGCGAGCGGGCGGAGACCCAGTTCTCCTGGACGACGATCGCCGAGCAGACGGTGGCGCTGTACCGGTCGCTGCTCAGCTGACCGACCGGCCGGACAGCCGACGCGGCCGAACGCCCGGACCGCACATCGGCCGCCCGGGCCTCTCGCACGGCGGACCCGGACGAGCTGCCGGTCAGCTGACGACTGCCTTGAGCGCGTCACCCAGGGCGTTCGCCTCGTCGGCGGAGATCTCGACGACCAGCCGGCCGCCGCCTTCCAGGGGGACCCGCATGACGATGCCGCGACCCTCCTTGGTCACTTCCAGAGGACCATCCCCGGTACGGGGCTTCATGGCCGCCATCTGCGACTCCCTCCACAACTTGCGGACTGTGTCGCAGCAGGCCCGCTCGTTCCGGCACAGCGCGCCGGGTCGGGCCCGTCCATTCTTCCCCATCGGCCGGTGCTGCGCCGGTCGCGACCGGACCGACAGGTGCGATGCTGCCGATCGAACGATCGCCGCGGCCGCCGGCACGATGACCCAGATCGACCATCGCGACGACCGACGCAGCGGACCCGCTCGACGTCGCCCGGCAGGACGGATGCCGGCGGTGCGGACCCTCACCCTGCACCGCCCGGCGCGCGTTCAACGCGTTCGACAGCACGCTCAAGGCCGCGCTGTCTCGCAGGCCCTGCGCGAGGCCGCGGCCGACGCCGATCCGTGCGGGCGGTGGTGCATCACCGGCAGCGGCCGGGCGTTCTGCGCCGGGCAGGACCTCAAGGAGCATCTGGCGCTGGTCGCCGCCGACGATCCGCGGCTGGCCGACACGGTCAGCGAGTTCTTCAACCCGGTGGTCCGGCATGCTCGCCGCCATGGGCAAGCCGGTGATCGCGGCGGTCAACGGCCCGGCGGCCGGCGCCGGCACCGGGCTGGCCGCCGCCTGCGACCTGCGCGTCGCGGCCCGTTCGGCGGTGTTCCGCACGTCCTTCGCCGGCGTCGCGCTCTCCGCCGACACCGGGTTGTCCTTCCACCCTGCCGCGGCTGGTGGGCACCGGCCGGGCGATGCGGATGCTGCTGCTGGACGAGCCGGTGGCCGCCGAGGCGGCGCTGGCCATCGGCCTGGTCGACCAGGTGGTCGACGACGCGGAGCTGCCCGATGCCGTCGCCGCGCTGGCGGCCGGCTGGCCGCCGGACCGACCGCCGCCTACGGGTGGATCGCGGCCGATCGGTGCGGTACGCCGCGGACCGGGTCGCTGGACGCGGCGCTGGATTTCGAGGACCGCGCGCAGGCGGCCTGCTTCGCCGGCAGCCGACCATCGGGAGGCGATCGAGCGCCTTCGTCGGCAAGCGCGCGCCGACGGTTCACCGGGAGCTGACCGACTCGGCAGGTCGATCGTGCGCCGCGCGGGTCACCTCACGTACCCTGAACCTGTGGGTCCCATGGGAGAGCTCGGCGCGCTGTTCAACCCCGGCATGCGCCACGAGATCGCGGAGCGTCAGGCCAAGGCCATCCGCCGCGAGGAAGAGGGCAACGCCCGCGACGGCGATCTGCGGATCGACCTGGCGTCCGGCGTCGCCGTCATCAGCGTGCCGACGGTGACCGCTCCGCAGGCCCCGTCCACCGGCGACGCCGACGGCGAGGACCACTCGGACGACATCGATGATGACCATGCCGCACGAGTCGGCTGACTGACCCTCGTTCGGCCCGGCGATGAGCGGGCTCGGCCTGGTCTGGCTGATCGCCGGGGTGGTCATCGCGGCCACCTGGCTGGCGTCGGTGCTCACCGGGGACAGTTCCTGGGTCGACCGGATCTGGTCGATCGTGCCGGTGGCCTATTTGTGGGTGTTCGCCGCCACCTCCGGCTGGGATGCCAGGGTGGTGCTCGTCGCGATCCTGGTGACCCTGTGGGGCTCCCGGCTCACGTACAACTTCGCCCGCAAGGGCGGTTACGCCGGCGTCGAGGACTACCGCTGGCCGATTCTGCGGTCCCGGATGCGGCCGTGGCAGTACCAGGTGTTCCAGCTCCTGTTCATTTGCGGCTACCAGAACGTGCTGCTGGTGCTGATCACCCTGCCCGCGTGGACGATGAGTCAGCATCAGCATCGCGATCGGCGGGTGGGACTGGCTGCTGGCCGTGCTGTTCCTGCTGCTGCTGACCGGCGAGACCATTGCCGACCAGCAGCAATGGGAGTTTCACCAGCGCAAGAGGGCGGCCAGGGATGCCGGCCAGCCGATCGGCATCGGCTTCCTGTCCAGCGGGCTGTTCCGGTACAGCCGGCACCCGAACTTCTTCTTCGAACAGGCCCAGTGGTGGGTGGTCTTCGGCTTCGCGGTGGTCGCGGCCGGGAGTCCCTGGCAGCCCACGGTCCTCGGGGCCGTCCTGCTGACCCTGCTGTTCATCGGCTCGACGCTGTTCACCGAGTCGCTGTCCGCGGCCAAGTACCCCGAGTACGCGAACTACCGCCGCCGAACGTCGATGCTCATCCCTTGGCCGCCGCGGTCCTTCTCGTCGGCCCCCCAGCCCAGCCGGAAGGACTGACCGGCCGGCGCCGGCTCAGCTCGTCGCGCGCCAGCAGGTCGCCACGTGGTCGTCGACCATGCCGGTGGCCTGCATCAAGGCATAGGCGGTGGTCGGCCCGACGAAGCGGAACCCGCGGTTCTTGAGCTGCTTGGCCATGGCGGTGGACTCGGCCGACGTGGCCGGCACCTCGGACAGGCTCTGCGGGCGCCGGTGCTCCGCAGGTGCGAACGACCAGAGCAGCGCGTCCAACCCGTCGGGCAGGTCGGCGGCAACCCGGGCGTTGGCCATCGCGGCGTCGACCTTCGCGCCGTTGCGGACGATCCCGGCATCGGCCATCAGCCGGTCCCGGTCGGCCGGGCCGAACGAGGCGACGGTGGGGATGTGGAAGCCGGCGAAGGCGGCCCGGAACGCCGGCCGCTTGCGCAGGATGGTCAGCCAACTGAGCCCGGACTGGAATGCCTCGAGGCACAGCCGCTCGAACAGTGCGTCGTCGCCGTGCAGCGGGGTGCCCCACTCGACGTCGTGGTAGTCGACGTACTCCGGGGCGGAAGTGGCCCAGGCGCAGCGCTCCCGGTCATCGCGTGGCCTCGGGTGCGGTCATCTCGTCACCGGGAGCCGGCCGCCGGTCAGCCCGGCGGCCAGTCGTCGCAGGGACACCGCGAGGCCCCAGCGGACCGACCGGCGCGGCCACCGGCCAGCCCAGGCGGCCGAGCAACCCGAACGGCGGGTCGACCTCCTCCACCCAGCTGACCGTGCAGCTGTCCGGGTGCGGGCCGGCGGCCACCGCGAACTCACCGGTGCCGCGGACGAACCGGCCGGTGTGCCGGACCATCCATCGACCTTCGGCGGCGGAGTAGGCGGTGACCTCCATGGTGTCCAGGAATCCCAAACCGCCGACGCCGGTCAGCGCGGCCAGCCGGGCGCCCACCTCGGGGCTGCGCACCGGTCCGGCCAGCTCGTAGAGCCGGGTGCCCAGCATCCAGGCGCTCTGCGACGGCAGGTCCACCAGCGCGCGGAACGCGGTGGAGGGCGCCACCGGGACCGTGACCTGCGCCCGAACCCGGTGGGTCATGCGTGCTCCCGGGACGGGCCGGACTCGGGCGGTACCTCGTCGTCGGCCGGCTCGGCCCCTGCTCCGGCCGGGACCGAGACCGCGAACATCGCCGGCTGCTCCGCGTCGTTCGCCGGCTCGTCGTCCGACCTGTTGTCGGCGAGTCCGGCCGCGGCCAGCTCGCCGCGCAACCGGCCGATCTCGTCGGCCAGCCGCTCGAGGGTCCAGTCCACGTCGCTCATCCGGTAGCCGCGCAGGGCCAGCGAGAAGCGCACCTTGCGCACATCGGCCGGGTCGATCCCGTCGTCCGGCAGTTCGGCCGGCGACGTGCGCGGGGAGAGCGCGGCGAGCTGCTCGCCGCGGCCGAACAGGATGGCGGTGATGGCGAACACCACCAGACCGATGGCGGCGGCGATCACGAGGTACAGCAGCACGGTGCCCACCCCGCGATGGTGCCATGACCGACCGACAGCCCGGGACACCTCGGTCCGACACACCCCCGGTCGGGCCCACTCGGCAGGTCCGCGATCCGAGGGGTTGTGGCGCCGAGGTCCGCCCCCCAGTACTGGTCGAGTCGATGTTTGCGTGCTCAGTGTTTCCTGGGTCAGGCGGCCTGGTATTCCAGGATGAGCTTGCGGAGTCGGTGTTCGGCGACGGTGTCGATGCGGCCGGGTGGGGTGTGGTGGTCGATGCCGGGTGGTGTGGGTGGTGGGCTTTGGTAGGTGTGGCCGGTGGGGGTGGTGGTTTCGATGACGCCGTCGTTGCGGGTGGCCACGGTCCAGCCGGGTGCTTGTTTGGTGTGGTTGCACGATTCGCAGGTCAGCTGCCCGTTGCCCAGACTGGTGGGGCCGCCCTGGGCGTGGTCGCGTTCGTGGTCGTCGTGGCGGCCGGGGGCGTGGCAGAACGGGGTGCGGCAGGCCCGGTCCCGCACCAGCAGGAACTCTTGCATGGCCTTGGGGAAGCGGCGGGCTTTGGCTTCGGTGGCGGCCAGCTGTCCGGTGTCGGGGTCGGTGTAGAACCGGCGGAGCCAGGTGGTGGCCTTCGGGCCCAGGTCGGCGGCAGCCAGGGCCCGGGCCACCTCGGCGGGGATGGGTCCATAGCCGACCAACTCGGCGGGTTCCTCGCACCCTTCCAGCAGGGTGCGGTCGGTCATGATCACGTGCAGGTGGATGTTCGCCGCCGTCGGCAGGACCCTGGCCAGCTTCGCCCGCGCGTCGGCCGCGGTCGGGTAGTGGTACCGCTCGGGATTGCCCCGGTCGGGATGGGGCTCGGCGCCCGGCCGTTGACCGCTCGTCCGCGGCGGGCTCCTCGGATGCGGCTTGCTCGGCATTCGGTGCGGAGCCGCTCGCCCGGCTGCTCGGTCGCCGCGGCTGCGGTGCGTCGCCGGCTGTCGGTCGCCTGCGCCTGCTGTCGCTCGGACCGCGGCGGCCGGCTGCTCGTCTTCCGGGTGGGACCGGCGGATGGGGGCGCCGTGCTCGTCGCAGCCGGTGATCGCCCCGCCGGTCAGCCGGTCGACCAGGGTGTCGGCCATGATCTGCCCCCGGCCGCGTTCGTCGCCCTCACCGACGACCAACTGGGTGTAGGACTGCAACGCCGCATACGCGGCGATCGCCACCGACGCCGGGAGCAGCGCGGTCAGATACGCCATGGTGTCCGGCGCCGGCCGCACCGTCACCCGCCGGTCCCGAGCGGCCTTGCGGGACCGGTCGGCAACCGCGGCGGCGTCCAACTCGGCGGTGATGCTCGCGGCGCGGCGTTCCAACGCGCGGTCACCCACCGCCCCCAGGTCCGGCGGCCAACCTCTCGTCCGCCAGCCGCCGCAGCTCCGGGTCCAGACAGGCCGTTTCCCGGCAGATCACGGTGGCCTGCCACTCGGAGATCCGGCCCGTCCTCCAACGCTCTGCGGGTGTGCGGAAGTTCGGTGTGCAACGCCACGGCCAGCCCGACGTGCCGGCCCCCGCGGTGTTGCGCATCCCGCCGGGCCAACGCGACCTGCCCGGCCACCGACCGGCGGATCACCTCCGGCTCCGTCTCCACCGCGAGCCCGTCCGCGGTTTGGGTGGCGGCGAACCCGACGGTGACGGTGGCCTGACCACCCGCAGCGCACCCCTTCATCGCTTCCAACGCGGAGAGCAAGTTGATCCGCTGCACGTCGTCGGCGCAGTCCCTGCGCCAACTGCTGCACCTGCGCCATCCACCCGGACACGACGTCGGCGGGCTCAAGGCCGCTGGCGGTGTCCGAGGCTTCGATCATCTGTCGATTCTAAGCCATAACGTCGCCCTGCCACAATATGTTTATAGAACATGTGTGCTGTCTCCTTGAGCACACGGAGAGAGGCAGCGAGGGCCGCCTCCAGCATCGATCGCGGTGTCGGGTCCGGCTCAGGTGCGCCGGCGACCATCGAGGTCACCGGCCGGAAATCGCCCTTCCGATCCGCTGCCCTCCGGCAGAATCGAGTCCCGTCAGTCGGAAATGCGGGTCGGCCAGCCGCGCCTGGATGGTGGCCGGGCAGCGGGCCGTGCCGTACCGGGCCGCTCCGCCGAGATCGGCGTGCCAGAGCAGGTGATCCCAGTGCGGATGCGTCGAGAACCCGGCCACCACAGGCTGACCCAGCTCGGACAGGTCGCCGACGAGGCAGGCGATCCCTCGCCGGTCAGCCCCGGTCGATGAGCAGCTCGCGGCGGCCCACAAGGACGGCGTTGCTCGCATGAACTCGCTCTGGTGGACCAGCACACCCTCCGCTACCTGTGTCAGCCGGCGACCCGACCGGACGATCCTGCCGAGCCGCGGCATCGGCGGCCACCCGCCGCCGGGTCGAACAACACGAGCGGAGCGGTCGTCACCTGCACTGTCCCCCACCAGGGACTCGGGAGCGTCCGGTCGGGTCGACCGGACGCCTGCTGCGGTGCGGTGTCTGTCGCGCTCATACCAGTCCCCGCCGAAGCGCCGTCGGTAGCCGGCGGCCCGCGATCGAGGCAACCATCTCCAACACCTGACGGGTCTGGAGCACCTGGTGCGCCCGGAAGACGGCGGCGCCGGCGAAAGCGGCGACCGCGGTCGCGGCCAGCGTGCCGGGCAGTCGTTCGTCGACACCGGCATCCAGGGTCTCCCCCACGAAATCCTTGTGGGACAACGCCATCAGCACCGGCCATCCGGTCGCCACGAGTTCGTCGGTGCGCCGCAGCAATTCCAAGCCGTGCCAGGTGTTCTTGCCGAAGTCGTGGGTGGGGTCGATCAGGATGCCCGCCCGCGGGACGCCGGCCGCGACGGCCTTATCCGCCGGCCGTCGTGGTCTACCGCGATGACGTCGGCCACGACATCCACGTACGCCACCCGGCGTGGGTTGGTGCGCGGGCGAGGCCCCGCCGGTGTGCGAACACACGAGGCCGGCGCCGTACCGCGGCGGCCACCTCGACCAGCGACGGGATCGCACCCCGGCCCAGGTGTCGTTGATCAGGTCGGCCCCGGCCTCGCAGGCCGCCCGGCCACCTCGCCCCGCCAGGTGTCGACGCTGATCACCAGGTCCGGGTATCGGTCCCGCACCGCGACGACGAACGGCACCACCCGGCGGATCTCCTCGTCCACCGTCGACTTCCGCACCGACCCCGGCCTTCACCCCGCCGACGTCGACCAGGTCCGCACCCTCGGCCACGGCCAGGTCCACCGCGTCCAACGCGGCGCCGTCGGCCCAGGTGGCACCCCGGTCGTAGAAGGAGTCGGGCGTCCGGTTCACGATGGCCATCACCGCGGCCCGGTCGGCCGGCATCGGTCGGCCGCGAAACACCGGCACCGGCGACGGATCTGGGACGGCTGGCGCATCACCGACCGGCTCCCACCGGGGCGGCCACGGTGGCAGTCGGCGACCAGTTCGGCCAGTCCGTCGGCGTCCAGCAGATCCACCGGGGCCAGGGTGACGGTTGTCCGCGACGTAGTGGAACGCCGCCCGCACGCGCTCGAGCGGCAGCGCCGGACAGTCGCGACCAGGCCAGCCGGTAGGCGGCCAGCTGCACCGCCACCGCCGCCTGTCGTTCTGGCGCCGGTGCCCGCCCGGTCTTCCAGTCGACCACGGTGCAGCCACCGTCAGGGTCGGCGAAGACCGCGTCGATCCGGCCGCGCAGGCCGAGGCCGGCCACCCGGGTGGCGAACGGCACCTCCACCTCGACCGGCACCCGGTCGGCCCAGGCCGACGCCAGGAACGCGTCCTGAAGTCGGGACAGGTCGAGTCGGGGCGGCGTCGGCGTCGGCCGAGCCGGGCAACTCGTCGAGATCGAGCAACGGACTCAGCGCCGTAGCGGTGCTCCAGCCAGGCGTGGAACGCGGTACCGCGGCGGGCCTGCGGCGCCGGCGCCATCGGCAACGGGACGGCGGATCCGGCGGGCCAGCTGCCGCCGGGTCGTCGGCCAGGTCGACCAGCGCCGAGACCGACAGCGAGCCGGGCAGGTCGACGTCGATGACCGGCGCCGCGGCGGCTGCGCGTTCGGCCAGCAACGCCGACGACGTCCCGCTCCCAACCGAACGGGTCGTCGCGGCAGGACGTCGTCGAACAAGCGGCCGGCCATCCGGTCGAGGGCGGTGCGCACCAGCTCCGCCCCGGCGGTCACCGTCGGTCGGCGCCCGTCCAGCGGATCGACCGGCCAGTTCGCCGTCCGCGGCACGGCGGTCAGCGGGTTGCTCGCACCCGTCGGCGCGGCGCCTCGGCCGCGGACTCGGGCAGCACGCCGACGGCTGCGGCCAGCTCCGTGAAGAACGGCCCCGGCCCTTTCGGTTTGACCGTCCCGACCGGCCCAGTGGTGCGCGGAGAACAGCAGGGTGCGCTCGGCCCGGGTCAGGGCGACATAGAGCAGCCGACGTTCCTCGGCGAGCTGGTCGGCCTTGAGCTCCGCAACGTGGGCGTCCAGGGCGTCGCCGAGCTCCTTCTGATCCCCGCCGGCCGGGAGGACCAGGGCGGGAATGTCGGCCCGGTCGCCGCGCAGCGCCGGCGGTAGCTGGGCGGCGTCGCCGAGCCAGGTCTGCCTGGCGTTGCCGGGGAACACGTCCGGCGCACAGGTGCGGCACCGCGACGAACTCCCACTCCAGGCCCTTGGCCGCGTGCACGGTCAGGATCTGCACCCGCCCGGACCCCCGGTCGATCTCGGCCGGCGCCAGGCCGTCCTCCCGCTCGTCGGCGGTGGTCAGGTAGTCGAGCAGCTCGGGCAGGCCGGCGCCGGTGGCCGCGACGTCGGCGACGACGTCGGCGAAGGCGTCCAGGTGCGCGCGACCCTCGCCACCGGCCAGGGCGGCTTCGACGTCCAGCCCGATGGTGCGCTCGACGTCGGCCACCAGATCGGGCAACGGCTGGCCCAGCCGGCTCCGCAGCCGCTGCAGCTCCGCGGCCAGCGCCACCAACCGGCGGTAACCCTCGGCGGAGATACCCTGCGCCGGGCCGGGATCGGCCAACGCATCGACCAGGGTGGCCAGGTCGTCCTCCGCGGTCACCGAGCTCGGCCACCGCGGCCCGCAACGCATCGAGCGGATCGGCTGCTCGGCAACGGATCGCCGGGCCCGGCCAGCACCCGGGCCCGGCGGGCCAGCGCCTCCAGGTCCGCGGCGCCGATCCGCCACCGCGCCCCGGTGAGCACCCGCAGCGCCGCGGCGCCGGCCGTCGGCTCGACCAGCACCCGCAGCACCGCCACCAGGTCGGCGACCTCCGGCTCGTCGAGCAGTCCCCCGAGGCCGACGACCTCGACCGGGATGCCGTGCCGGCCGAGAGCGCCGCGACGATGCCGGCCATGTCGCGACGTGCGGCGGAGCAGCACGGCGGTGGTCGGTGGGTCGTCCCGCCGATCGGCCCACGCGGCGGCGATCGCGCTCGGCGACCCAGGCGTCTTCCTCCAGCACCGTGTCGAACAGCCCGTGCCGGACCTCACCGGCCGGGGCACCGGGCCGGGCCCGCAGGCCGGGCACCCCGACGCCCGACCCCGGTCCGACGCGCGGACCTGCGCCGATGCCGACGTTGGCCAGGTCGAGCACCGCGGTCGGGTTGCGAAAGCTCGTCAGCAGGGTCAACCGCGGCGCCGGCGTGCCGTCGGCGCAGCGAGAAGTCGGTGCCGAATCGCGGCAGGTTGGACGCGGCGGCACCGCGCCAGGAGTAGATGGACTGCACCGGGTCGCCCACCGCGGTCACCGGGTGTCCGGTGCCACCGCCGAACAGCGGTGCGCAGGATCTCCCGCTGGGCGTGGCCGGTGTCCTGGTACTCGTCGAGCAGGACCACCCGGAACCGCTCGCGCAGCTGGGCGCCGATCGACCGGGTGTGCGCGGACCAGGTCTGCGGCCAGCTGCATCTGGTCGGCGAAGTCGATCACCCCTGCGGTCCGCTTGGCCTCGGTGAAGGCGTCGACCAGCGGCAGGATCCACCGCCGGTCGGTCAACCGCTTGACGTGGTCGACCAGCTTGGAGTGCAGGGGATTTCGCTGGCCTTGCGTCGGCGGGGCGGTGCGCAGCCGGTCCAGCAGCGCTGCTCGAGTTCGTCGGCCAGCGCCGCGGGTGTCGGTGAGGTGATCGGCCAGCGCGCCGGAGATGGCCAGCAGCTTCTCGGTGACCTGTCCGGCGACAGGTCGGTCTCCAGGTCACCGTCCCACCGGCCGACCACCCGCCGGGCCAGCTGCCAGGACGACGTCGGGGTGAGCACCGCGGCGGACGGCTCGACCCCGACCAGCGGCCCGTACTCGCTGATCAACCGGCCACCGAAGGCGTGGTAGGTCGACACCTCCGGCTCGGCACCGGCCAACGACTCGGTCACGGACGGCTCGACCGACCCCGGACGCGGCCAGGGTCCGCAGCCGGCGGCGGATCCGCTCGCCGAGCTGGCCGGCCGCCTTGCGGGTGAAGGTCAGGCCGAGGATCTGGTCGGGCCGGACCAGCCCGTTCGCCACCAGGTAGACCACCCTGGCCGCCATCGTCTCGGTCTTGCCCGATCCGGCTCCGGCCACCACCAGAGCCGGGATCCAGCGGGGCCTCGATCGACCGCCGCCTGCTCGTCGGTGGGCGGCGGCAGCCGAACGCCGCGGCCAGCGTGGCGCTGTCCAGTCGCCGGCTGTCGCATCGGCGAGTCATCGGGTCACCTGCCGGCCCTCGGGTTGCAGCGGGCAACTCGTCCGGACACCGGCACCGTTCGCAGTGCTTGTTCTCGGTGGCCGGCGCGCCGGACGCGGCCAGTCGCGCCGCCGCCCGCCGCACGGCGGCCTGCCCGATCCGCGCGGCCGGTCTCCTCGAGCGGGGCTGGCCGCAGCACCTTGGCCCGGCCCGAGCGCACCTGCACGAGTTCGGCGCCGCCCGGCTCGCAGCCCGGGCCGGAGGCCGTCGAACGCGCCGAGCTCCACGGCCAGCTGGTAGGTCGCCGAGCTGGGCGTTCTCGGCGACCTCGGCCCTGGTCGGCTGCGTCGCAGCTGGTCTTGAAGTCGGAGACGACCGCCGTCCCGTCGTCCGGCCCTGACCCCGAGCCAGTCGACCCGGCCGGACAGCCGCACCGGATTGGCCGCCCCGTCGCCGGCGGGCAGCCGCACGTCCAGCGGTACCTCGACGCCCAGCGGCCGGCGTTGGTCGGCATTGTCGCGCGATCCAGCCGGCGACCGCCTCGGTCATCGCGGTGACGAACCGGCGCAGCTCGGTTCCGTTGCCACTCCGGGAGCTGGTCCTGGGTGGCGAGATGCTCCTCGAGGGCGACGTCCACCTCCGCCCGCGGCAGCCCGCGGCCGAGCCCCTCGGCGGCGGCGTGCACCAGGATGCCCATGCTCTGGGCGTCGGCCGCCGGGCGCCGGGCACCGCGCCGCTCGAGGACCGCGCGCGAGCGCGCAGGTCGTCCAGGGCTTCCACCGCCGACGGCGACACGCTCACCGTCGAACCCGGAGGCATCGCAGGCGCAGTCGGTGGACAGGGCCCGGCAGCCCGTACCAATGGTCCGGATGCGCGCCGGGCACGCCGGCCGCTACCAACCTGGCCAGCTGGCCGGCCGCCAATTCGGCCGTCTCGGGGGCGGTGTCCGGGTTCGTCACCGCGCGGCGCAGGTCGGCGACGAGCTCGGCCAGGTGCAGGGCCCGGCGGTCCCGTCCGGCGGTGCTGCGGCCAGGTCTGGATGGTCGAGTGCCGGGCCGGCGAGTTCGTCCAGGAACCGCGACGGCGCGGTGTCGTCGCCCTGCACCGCGGTGACGACGAGCCGACGCCGCGCCCTGGTGCACGCGACGTAGAACAGCCGTCGCTCGTCGGCGAGCACGTCGGTCGCGGCCGGGCCCGCGGCCCGGCCCACCGACGGCGAGGTCGAGGAGTTCGGCGCCGCGCGAGCAGACTGCCGCGCGGACGCAGATCGGGCCAGCTCCCCTCCTGTACCCCGGCGACCGCGACGACGTCCCACTCCAGGCCCTTGGCCGCGTGCGCGGACAGCACGGTGACCGCACCGGTGCCGGTCGGTTCGGTCACCGGACCCGCCGGTACCGCCTGCCCGATCACCTGGGAGACGAACGCGGCCAGCCCGGCGCGGGGCAGCCGGGCGGCGAGATCGGCGGCCGCGTCGAACAGTCCGACCACCGCGTCCAGCGCCGCATCGGCCCGCTGGCCGGCCGATCCGCCGCGCTCGGAGGCGATCGCCAACGACCGGGGCCAGACCGCTGGCCGACCAGACCGTCCCACAGCACCGATTCGGCGGTCGGTGCGGACCTGGCCTCCGCGACGATCGCCAGCAGCCGGGTCAGCGCTCGCGCCGGGCGGGCCAGGTCGTCGGACAGCTCGGCCGGCAGCGGGCCGCCGAGCAGGATCGCCGCGACCTGGTCGGCGACTCGATCCGCCCTCGGGCCGGGCCGCCCGGACCGCACGGCGCAGCCGGCGCAGGGCCAGCGCGTCGAGCCCGCCGATCGGCGAACCGAGCAGATCCAGGCGCGCTGCCCGGTGACCAGGCTGCCGATCGAGCCCGCATTCGAGGACCGAGACCAGCGCGGCGGCAACCGGATCCGCCATCGGGGTCCGGTCGTCGGCGGACACCGCCGACCGGCACCCCGGCCACCGCGAAGGCCCGTCGCAGCGCCGTCAGCGCGGCGGGGCGATCGCACGAGCACGGCCATCCGCGACCACGGCACGCCCTCGAGCAGGTGCGCCCGGCGCAGCTGATCGGCGACGTAGCGCGGCCTCCCGGCCGCGGTCGGCAGCACCCGGAGGTCAACCTCGATCGGCGATCCGGGTCGGCCACCCGCAGGTCGCGATGGCCGGGAGCGCCGGGAACGGCCGGGAGCAACGCGGCGACCCGACCGGCGGCGGCCAGGATGGCGGGCCCGGATCGTCGCGAGGTGGTGAGCGTGACCGTCGCGTCGGCGGAGAACTTCGTCAACGCGCCGGGCTCCGCGCCGCGGAAGGCGTAGATCGACTGATCGGGGTCGCCGACCACGACCAACTCGCGCGCCCGCGGACGCCAGCCGTTCGATCAGGGCGGCCTGGGCCGGATCCACGTCCTGGTACTCGTCGACGAACAGATGGCGCATCCGCGCCTGCTCGGTACCGAGGATCTCGTCGTTGTC
The DNA here is from genome assembly GCA_963706185.1 of uncultured Actinomycetota bacterium. Classification (GTDB taxonomy): domain Bacteria; phylum Actinomycetota; class Actinomycetes; order Mycobacteriales; family Nakamurellaceae; genus Nakamurella. Next base: position 329,715 of record CAVPLZ010000015.1, read on the forward strand.
CAGCAGGCGCAGCGCGGCCCCGATCAGCTCGGCCTGGTCCAGCGCCGCGCCGAGCCCACTGCTGCCCTGGCGCAGGTCCGCGACCTGCTGGTACTCGCGAATGAACGCCGCGGCCGCCGACCACTCGGGACGCCCGGAGCGTCGACCCAGCGTTGCCATCCGGGCCGGGTCGACACCGCGCTCGGCCGACCGCAGCATCAGGTCCCGCAACTCGGCCGCGAACGCCGCCGAGCCGAGGGCCGGGCGCAGCTGGTCGGGCCATCCGCCCCGGCCGGTCTCGGCGTGGCCGGCCAGCAGGTCACGGACCATCCGGTCGGACTCCGCCCCGCCGAGCAACCGGGGGGCCGGCTGCCCCGATCGCACCGCCCAGTAGCGCAGCAGCCCCCAGGCGTAGGAGTGCAGGGTGCGGACCATCGGTGCCCTGGTGGTGACGGCCAGCCGCTCGGTCACCCGGTCGCCGAGCTCCCGGGAGGCCCGCCGACTGAAGGTCAGGACCAGGATGCTCTCCGGCGAGGCCGCCGCGCTCCACCCGAGCGGCGATGGCCTCGACCAGGGTGGCGGTCTTGCCCGTGCCCGGCCCGGCCAGCACCCGCAGGCGCCCGGTGGGGTGAGCGAGGGCGTGATCGATCACGGCGGCCTGCTCGGCGGTGGGGGTCAACGGACCGACCGGCCGGCCCGCGCGGGCAAGTCGGTAGCGAACGGTCGGTCCGGTCAACACGCCTCGATGCAATCACGGCCCACCGACAACCCCTGGCAGGCGCGTCGGGTCCAGGATGGTCCGGTGGACCTCGAACTGGCCAACCGGATGCTGGAGATCGTGGCCGCGGTACCGGCCGGTCGGGTCACCACCTATGGAGACGTCGCCGCCCGCGCGGGATCGCCCTCGCCGCGGCTGGCCGGCCGGGTGCTGGCGCAATTGTCCGACGACGACACGCCCTGGTATCGAGTGGTCAGGGCCGACGGGTCGCCGGCCCCTGCGCTCCTCCAACGGCAATCGGAACTACTTGCCGCAGAAGGTGTTCCGGTCACGAACGGCCGAGTCGACCTACGCCGCTACCGCTGGACGGACTGAGCGGCGCCCGGCGCGTCGGATCCGGCGTGTCGTCCACACCCGGTCCCGCTGTCCACATCCGCTCCGCGGCCGGCCGCGCTGCGCGGTGTCAGGGCCCAGGGTTGGCCGATGACCACCCGTGACCCCGTCCGACCCGTCCGCATCTCCGGAGCAGCCGGGCTCATCTCTGCCGTCCCGGTGCTGCTCGGTTTCCATCCCGCCGAGAGCCTGGTCGTCCTCGGCATGCGCGGCCGGCGCCGCCGGCTGGGCCCGGCCATCCGCATCGATCTGCCGGCACCGGACGACCTGCTGCCGGTGGTGGAGTACCTGGCCGACCATGCGGAGCGGCAGGCTGACCGGGTCGCGGTGTTCTGCTACTCCGAGTCCTCCCATGCCCGGGTGGCCCTCGAGTTGCTCCTCGACGCCTGCCGGGACCGCTACCTCGGCGTACTGGACGCGATCCTGGTCCGCTCCGATCACGCCGAGTTCCTGCCCGACGACAACGGCGTGACGAGCGCGCCGATCCCGCTGCCCGACGACGACGACCCCACCCGACGGGCCCTGACCGAGGCCGCCGTGCTGGCCGGGCACCGGATCCTGCGCAGCAGGGAGGAGCTCCGGTCGAGTGTGGCGCCACCGACCGGGACCGCGGCGATCGCGGCCGAGGCGGCCGTCCAGCGGGCGGCCGCGGTCCTGGGCAAGGATCTGGTGGATGCGGTCGACCGTGCCGGAGTCCTGCGCCGGGCCGCCGAGCGTGCCCTCCAGACGGCGGCCGATGAGCACCGCACCACCCATCGCGTCTCGATCGCGACGGCCGCCCGGCTCACGCTGACCGTCTGCGACCGGTGGGCGCGCGATGCCCTGGTCGCCCTGGTGGTCGGGTCGACGCCCGCGGACTGGGTTCCGGTCCTCCTCGATGCGGTCGTTCGCGTTCCCGCCGACGTCAGCGCCGACCTGTGCAGCCTGCTGGCGGTGGCGGCCTATCGGAGCGGGGACGGCGCGCTCACCCAGGTGACGTTGGACCGTTGCCTCGAGGCGGAACCACACCACCGCTTCGGGCGGATGCTGCAGGAGATGCTGTTGGGCGGGTTGGCTCCGGAAGAACTCGAGGACCTGGCGAGCCCGCTGCCCGCCGTGGCCCAGCCACCGTCCGAGATACAGCGCACGCTGGCCGCGATCAATCGAGCAGCGGGCGGATCACTTCGGCCGCGGCCAGCATCTCCACCAGCGATTCGGTCGTCGTCCGCGGGTGGGCCAGGCTCACCGCCAGCCGGAACATGACGGCGCGCCGCAACACCTGCCACCAGTCGGGCAGCTCGGTGTACTGGGTGAGCAAGGCCGTGTCCGCGCCGCCCCAGGTGACCGCGTCGACCACCACGACGGCGGTCGCCCAGCTGACCGGCCGCCAGTACGGCGTGATGTCGATGACCGCCGGCGGCGCCGACCCGGCGAACAGCACGTTGCCGAACAGGTCGCCGTGCACCAACTGGGCGGGCAGCGGCCACCGGCCGCCGACCGGCGGCGAAATCGGCGAACAGCCGCGCGCCGTGCCCGTCGCCCAGCGGTTCGTCGTCGCTGTCCTCGGCCCAGGCCAGCCGGTCCGACCAGCTGTACAGATCGACCCTGCGGTCGAGCAACCGCGGTCGCGGCACGTCGGCCAGCGCGCGGTGCAGCCCGTCACCGGCCCTGACGATGTCGTCGTAGCGCGAGGCCGGCCGGCCCGAGACGAACCGCTGCGCCGTCCAGCCCGCGACCACCCAGCGCCCGTCGGAGGAACGCACCGGCCGGGCCACCCGGATGCCGTCGACCCGCAGCTGCTCCATCGTCCCGGCCAGCCAGGACGCCTCGGCGGCATCGTCGACGGGCTTGAGCACGACGTCCCCGCACCGCCAGGTGCGGCCGCGGCCGCCGGTCAGCTGCACCGGGGTGGCGGCCACGACGCCGAACGCGACGCGGACGTGCTCGGGAGGCGGGGACGACACGACTGGCGACGCTACCTGCCGTGGCGCCGAACGCAGGGGTTGCCCCGGTTCAGTAGGTCGGCAGCGACGGGTCGACCTGCTTGATCCACGCGAGCACCCCGCCACCGACGTGCACCGCGTCGGCGAACCCGGCCTTGTGCAACACGGCCAGGGCCTCGGCCGAGCGCGCGCCCGACTTGCAGTGCAGCACCACCGGCCGGTCCTGGGGCAGTCCCGCCAGCGCCTCACCGGACAGGATGTCGCCCTTGGGAATCAGCACCGAGCCCGGGATGGAGACGATCTCGTACTCGTTCTGCTCCCGGACGTCGACCAGCAGGAAGTTCTCGCCGGCGTCCATCTTGGCCTTGAGGTCACGGGCGGAGATGGTGTGGCCGGCCGCCGCGGCGGCGGCATCCTCCGATACCGCACCGCAGAACGCCTCGTAGTCGATCAGGCCCTTGATCGGCGTGCCCGCCGGGTCCTTGCGGACCTTGACCGTGCGGTAGCTCATCTCCAGTGCGTCGTAGACCATCAGCCGGCCGAGCAACGGCTCACCGATGCCGGTGATCAGCTTGATCGCCTCGGTGACCATGATCGAGCCGATGGAGGCGCACAGCACGCCGAGCACGCCGCCCTCGGCGCAGGAGGGCACCATCCCCGGTGGTGGCGGCTCGGGGTAGAGGTCGCGGTACTGCGGGCCGTACTCGGCCCAGAACACGCTGACCTGGCCCTCGAACCGGAAGATCGAGCCCCACACGTACGGCTTGCCCAGCAGCACACAGGCATCGTTGACCAGGTAGCGGGTGGCGAAGTTGTCGGTGCCGTCCAGGATCAGGTCGTATCCGGCGAAGATGTCCAGGGCATTGGACGAATCCAACCGATCGGTGTGCAGATTCACCGTGACCAGCGGGTTGATCTCGGCGATCGACTCCTGGGCCGAGACCGCCTTGCTCTTGCCGATGTCGGACTGTCCGTGGATGACCTGGCGCTGCAGGTTGGACTCGTCGACGACGTCGAAGTCCAGGATGCCGAGGGTGCCGACCCCGGCCGCGGCGAGGTAGAGCAGCGCCGGGGAGCCGAGCCCACCGGCCCCGACCACCAGCACCTTGGCGTTCTTCAGCCGCTTCTGTCCGATCATCCCGACATCCGGAATGATCAGGTGGCGCGAGTAGCGCTCCACCTCTTGCTTGGTCAACGAGTCGGCCGGCTCGACCAACGGGGGAAGACTCATCGTCACTCTCTTCTGTTCACAGCCTTGGCGCGGGTCGGACAGTCCCGTCCGGGCTCGGACGGAAGTCGCTGCTCATGACAACCGCGCCCGGCGCCTCGATCTTCCCGCAGTCGAAGCGAGCCGGGGCCGGGGGGTCAACTGCTGGCGGCGGCGGTGGTACCAGCGGTGGTCGTGGGTGAGGCCGTGTCCTGGGCCATCGGGTAGGGAAACGGGTTGACGCGGCAGACTTTGCCGTCCGCAGGAATGCTCGGGTCGAGCGGATGCAGATCGTCGTTGGCGGTGGAGAACGACTGCTGCATCATCACCGGCGCGAGGCCACGCGTTGACGGCACAGGGCTCGTGGCCGTGGCCGAGGGCGTGGCCGACCTCGTGGTTGATCGCGTACATCCGGTAGGACACGAGATCGCCGTTGTAGGACAGCGCGCCGCGCTCCCACCTGGCGTCGTTGATGAACACCCGGCCGACCGCCCCGTTGTAGCAGGATGCCTCCAACGGGATGTCGAAACCGCAGTAGCCGGGATCGCGAATCGTCTTCTGGCTGGTCAGCGAGATTCGGAAGCTCGGCGTGCCCGAATCGACCCGGCGCAGCGCGACGTCGCCGCCGGCGATCCAGGACCGGGGGTCGGCCAGCACCTTGTCCACGCGCGTGGCGAAGTCCCGGTCATCGCCGGCGCTCTGCAGGCCGTCCTCGACCTCCACCGTGTAGGTATAAACCTTGCTGCCGCTACCCACCTGCTTCGATGCGCCCTTGACGACGTGCCAGGTGCCCTTGCCCTGCGCCGTGAAGGTTCCGCCCGGCGGTAGTGCACCGAGGGTGAACTTCTTCGCCCACGCGGTGTTCGGGTCGGCCGGCCCGGTACTGGTCGGCCTGGCCGTGGGTGAGGCCGTGACTGTCGTGGTGACCGCCTGCACCTGGGTGACCACGGTGGGGGTGCCGCCGATGGTGGTGGCCACGGTGTGCGTGACGGCCGCGCCGGCAACGGCACCGGCATCGGCTGCTGCCGTCGTCGTCGGCTGCGTGGCCAGCGGCGCCCGGGAAATCTGCAGCACCGCGAAAACTGTCAGCGCGGCGAGCACCGGGATGGCGTACACCCGCCAGCCGTAGCGGTGGACGAACCAGCCGAACCAACTGCGGCGCCGCACCTTCCGCGCCGGCCGGTCGCGTGGTACCGCCACCGGGTCGGGCTCGGGCACCGGATCCCAGGCGGCCCGTAGGGGCTGCGGAGCCGGGCGCGACGGTTCGTCCTGCTCCCACAGGGATGACGGGGCGAGCGCGCGTCCCGGTGGAGTACCGGTCGGTCGGCCCGCGGACCGGGACGAACCGGAATGCGAGGACCGCGAGCGGGACGAACCGGACCTGGCCCCGGCCCGGGGGTCGCGCGGGTCCTGGCGGGTCACGCGGTCGAGGTTGCCACAGCCGGGTCCCGGTTGGGCTGCGGCGCGCCCGGCGTCGCGGTGGCTGGGTGTTGACCGATGTCGCCCGGTGCGGCCACGTCCTCCCACAGCGCGGTGACCGCGGCCGCGGTGAGCCCCGGGTCCTCCATCTGGGCAACATGTCCGGCCCCGGCAACGATCAGCAACCGCCCGTCCGGGAAGAGGGCACAGGTCGGCCCGGCCAGCCGCACGTCGACCATCCGGTCCCTGGTTCCCCAGATGATGAGCGTCGGCACCCGGACGGATCGGGCGGCCGCCGCGAAAGACCAGCGACCGGGCCGCAGGTAGGTGCGGATCAACGCGCGCAACGAGAAGATGGTCGACCGCACGGCCCAGGGCAGTCCGGCCCGCCAGGCCAGGTCGGCCGCCGCAACCTCGAGGTCGCTCTCGGTCACCAACTCCGGGTGTCCGAAGCACATCACCGCCATGCCCCGCGCCCTGGCCATCGCGTCGATCGCCGCCAGACGACGCTCGGCGGCCGAGGTGATCCCGGGAACCATGACCACGGCCAGCCGGGCGTCGGCGCCGCGGTCCCGGACGAGCCGGAGGTCGGGAACCGCCGGGGAGATCAGGGTCAGGCTGCTGACCAGGTCGGGGTGGCGCGTGGCGAGCGCGGTGGCCATGACCCCGCCCATGGAGTTGCCCAGCAGGTGGACCGGTCCCCCGCTCACTCGGCGGATCAGCGCGGCGACCAGGTCGGCATCGTCGGTGACCGAATACCGGCCACGGGGCGGCGGATCGGACCGGCCGGAACCGGGAAGGTCGACGATGTAGCCGGGATTGGTCGCGCTCAGCACGGCCGCGAGCCGGCTCCAGTTCGTCGAGGAGCCACCCAGCCCATGGATGTACCAGGCGGGCGTCGCCCCTTCCGGCCCCTCGACCCGGCGGACGTACACGCCACGCCCGTCGACGATCTCGAACGCCCCCGGCGCCGCCGGGGCCGCCATGGCTGGGGGACTCGGCAGGGGCGCCGTCGACAGGCGCGCGGTCGACAGGTCGGCCAGCTCGTCCCGCGGTGCAGGGCCGAAGACCGGCCAGGCGGCGAGCGTCATGACTCCATGGTGCCCTGTCCGGTTGTCCACACAGGGCTCGTTCGTCCACATCGTGGGGCCGGCCCGGTCGAGATCACACTCCGCTCGCCACGATGTGCCCATGGACCTCGAGGTGGACACCGACGGGCTGCGCGAAGCCGCCGGGATACTGCAGGCGACGGAGACCACGCTGCGCTTGCCGGCCTGTGCGGTGCTCGGCGCGCTCGACGGGTGCTTCGGCCCGTCGGCGACCGGCCGCGAGGCCGCCGGGCTGCTGACCCGGCGGGCGCAGCAGTCCGTCGAAGCCCTCGGTTCCCTCGCGGCATCCGTCGCCGCCCTGACCGATGCGCTGACCGCGGCCGCCGCGTTGTTCGACCACCTCGACCTGACAGCGGTGGGCCCGCGCTGATGCTCCAGATCCTGTCCGATGCGTCGCTGCTGCTGGGCCTGCCGGACCCGGCCCCGCCGGCCGCGGCGTTGGCCGCATTGCGCCCGGAAGCGATCACCATGCTCGCCGGCTCGCTCAGGCCGGTCGAGGCGGCCATGGACGAGGCGGCCGGCACGGCCTGGACCGCGGCCGACACGGCCCGCCGATCCTGGTCCGCGGCCGCGCCGGCCGACTCGATCGGCCGGGCGGCCGCCGGCGCCGCCACCGCACACGCCGCGGTGGCCCAGGTCCGGCAGGCCGCAGCCTCCGCTGCGCAGGTGCTGGCGGCCGCCGCCGCCGACGGCGCAGCCGCCGTTGCGCGGGCGGAGAGCGCAGCGGCGAACTGGCCCCCGTCGGCCCCGCTGATCGCCCTCGGCGGTCCGGTCGTGGGTTCGTCGTCCGACCAGGTCATGGTGGTGCTCGGCCGGCTCGACGCGGAACTCACTGCCGCCTGCGCCCGCGCGGACGACGCCGCGGCGATGCTCCTTGACCGGCTGGTGGACGATCCACGGGCCGGCCTCGACCAGCTGCCCGCGGCCCCGCCCAGCTCGTCCTTCGATCCGACCCACGGCAGCACCGCAGCCGGGGTCGACGCGGCCGGCCGGGCCACGCTCTCGGCCGACCTCACCTCGAGCGACCCGCATCGTCGGGCGCTGGCTGCCTCCGTTTCCGCCGTGTTGGCTGCCCACCAGGGCCGGGGCGAACGGGCCCAGTTGCTCGTCTACGACCCGGATGCGTTCCACGGCCAGGGCCGGGTGGCGATCGCGCTCGGTGACCTGTCCACGGCCGACAATCTCGCCGTGCTGACCCCCGGGATCGGCAACTCGCCGATGGCCGCGGCTCCGCAGCTCGACCTGGCCGAGCGCCTGCGGGAGCAGGCCCGGTCGACGGATCCGACGGCCGAAACGGCGGTAGTGCTCTGGCTCGGCTACGACATCCCGATGTCCGCCGGCTTCGACGGGAATGCCGGCACCCACGCCGCCTTCGCCGACGTGTACGCCGCGCTCGACTCCGACAACGCCGAGACCGGCGGGGCGCTGCTGGCCGACGACGTCCGGAAGTTCGCTGCGATGGCCCCGCGGAGTGCCCTGGTGACCCTGGTCGGGCACTCGATGGGGTCGGTGGTGACCTCGCAGGCCTCCCGGCAACCGATCCCGGTGGACAACCTGGTGCTGCTCGGCTCACCGGGCGCGGGGCCGGGCGTCGTGACCGCCGACGACTACCCCACGGTGTCGGCCGGCCACGTGTTCGTCGGCAGCCACGACGCCGACCTCATCACCACCCCGGCGGTGGACCTGGTGGCAGCCGTCGGAGGCGCCTGGTACCTGGGACGGCTGGACTCCTCGCCGTTCGGTACCGACCCCGCCCGGGCCGCCTTCGGCGCCCAGGATCTGGACCTGGGCCCGTCCCCCAGGCCGCCGGCGCCGCTCGACCCGATAGCGGCCGCCCAGTTCGGCATGGGTCAGCACGGCCTGGCGACCTACCTCGACGGTGCCGGCCTGGTCGCGGCGGCGGCCGTCATCACCGGCCGCTACCGCAGGGCCCGGACCCGGAAGGGTCGATGACGCCTTCGATCGGCAGCGCGGCGCGGGGCCTGCAGACCACGGTGCGGCAGGATGCCGGACATGGACCTTCTGGACGCCGGGGCGATCGCCGCGCACTACCGGTCGGTGGCCGGGCCCGTGGCCCATCAGCTGACCGGCCGGCCGGTGATCAGTGCGGGCTGGTCGGTGACCGGGCCGGAGGCGGTCGCCACGACCACCGCCCTGGCCGTGGCGGTCGACGACGGATGCCGGTGGTTTGCGGTCCCGGCACGGGCCTGGCGACCGTGGTCCCTGCTGCGCCTGGTGCCCGGACCCGGCGCCGACACGGCGACGACCGCCACGGTGGCGCTCGCCCTCCTCGAAGAGGTGCCCGATGGCGACGGGGTGGCCATCGGGGACGGCGGCGGACGGCATGCTGGTGGCGCTGCCCGCCGGTGTCGCGGCCCGGACCGTCATGGACGCCCTGGCGGCCCGGGCACCGGAGTTGGCCACCGTCGACAGCGCGCAGGACGACGGCCGGGTGTTGATCCGAGAGCTGACCGGTTCCGACCCGGTTCCGGTGCCGTACAGCCTCATCGACCTACCCGACGGAACCGGTGTGGTGATACCGCTGGACGTCGACGAGATCGCGGCGGCCGCCGCCGGGATGCGGTTGGAGTTCGAGCCCGTCGACGCCGCCCAGCGGTTGGCCGCCCGCGGTGATCTGGCCGAGCGGCTCGCCGGTCCCGCGTAAGGTGCTGCCTACATCGCCAGGGGCACAGACCAGGAGGATCGAGGGCATGGCCGAACCGGCGGGGCGGACCGCGACCCGGCTGACCCGATCAGCCCGGCGGGCGCAGCTGCTGGCCGCAGCGCGGTCGGTGTTCGTCACCAACGGCTACCACGCGGCCGGCATGGACGACATCGCCGAGCGCGCCGGGGTCAGCAAACCCGTTCTCTACCAGCACTTCCCGTCGAAGTTGGAGCTCTACCTGGCGCTGCTCGAGGAGTCCTCGGACGAGATCGTCTCGCGGGTGCGCACCGCGCTGGCCTCCACCCAGGACAACGACGGGCGGGTGCACCGCACGATCGAGGCCTATTTCGAGTTCGTCGCGGACCGCGGCCAGGCCTACCGGCTGGTCTTCGAGTCCGACCTGCGGGGGCAGGCCGAGGTGGAGCGGATCGTCGACCGGGCGACCGACGGCTGCATCGAGGCGATCACGGACACCATCACCACCGACACCGGACTCGACCAGGAACGCTCTCGCCTGTTGGCTTCCGGGCTGGTCGGGCTGAGCCAGGTCAGCGCCAGGTACTGGCTGTCCCGGTCGCCCGAACTGCCGCGGGCCGAGGCGGTGGAGATGTTGTCCACCCTGGCCTGGCGCGGCATCTCCCGGTTCCCCCGCCAGGGCTGATTCGTCCGGCTGACGGGCTATCAGGTCGTGGCCGGGCCGTCAGGTCGCCAGGGCGAAACCCACCCGGCGGCCGTCGGCCGGGGCGATCTCCACGTACGCGATCTTGGCCGACGGGATGATCACCCGGCGGCCCTTGTCGTCGACGAGCACCAGGGTTCCGTCGGGAATTTTCAGCGCCTCGCTGATCAAGGCCTCGATCTCGTCGGGGCTCGACCCCGAACTGACCGTCAGTTCCCGCCCGGTGTCCGTCACACCGATCTTGACGTCCACGCCAGACCCTCTCTCATCGCCGTGCACTCCCCGGCTACTCGGGTGCCGGGTTGGTCGTTCGTGTTCAGGCTAGTGCAGGGAGGCGACGGCCCGTCCCCGGCTCAGCCACGAGCGAAACGCCCGGCCGGCGGTCTCGCGGACGCAGTCAGAACAACCGCTCCTCGGCGTTGTCGTAGCCGCGCAGTGCGTCGTAGTCCAGGACCACGCAACGCAGGCCCCGATCCAGCGCCAGGGTCCGGGCCTGCGGGCGGATCTGCTGGGCGGCGAACACCCCGGAAACCGGGGTCAGCAACGGGTCCCGACCCAGCAGCTCGACGTAGCGGGTGAGCTGTTCGACGCCGTCGATCTCTCCGCGACGCTTGATCTCGACCGCGACGACCCGGCCGTCGGCGTCGCGGCAGAGCAGGTCGACCGGACCGATGGGCGTCGGATACTCCCGGCGGATCAAGGTCCATCCCGCGCCCAACACGTCGACCTGCTCGGCCAGGAGCACCTGCAGGTGGGCCTCCACCCCGTCCTTGACCAGCCCCGGATGCCGATGCCGGCCACGAACGACAGAAAGCAACCGATCGCAAAGTTGCGGTTTTGCAGCGCGCGCAGGTCCAACGACTGGCTGGCTGTAGGTGAGGCTGCGCCAGATGAACAGCGTCAGACTGATCCCTGCAATCCAGGCGCACGTGCGGATCGTCCTGTCGCTGAACCAGTTCCAGCGCGCGCCTTCCTCCAGCACGTATTCCAGCGTCGCCAACGCCGCTGCCATCAACAGGATGCCGAGATAGTCGGCGCCTTTCAACAGGCGCACGTCCGGCTTGTCGATATCCACAAGCGTCGATACGCCCAGCGCAACCAGCGCGCCGGGAACCAGGTTGATGTAGAACAGCCACCGCCAGCTCATGGTATCGGTGATGAAGCCGCCGATCACCGGCCCGAGGCTTGGCGCGATCGACGCGATGGTGCCGACAACCGCGGCGGCGTAGACGCGCCTCGGTCCGTCGAAGTAATGGAAGGAGGAGGTGAACACCGTCGGGATCATCGACGCACCCAGCAATCCCTGCAGGGCACGAAAGACGATCATGCTCTCGATGCTCCAGGCCAGGCCGCACAGCATGCTGGCCAGCGTGAAGCCCACGGCGGAAGCGGTAAACAGCCAGCGCGTGGAGAACACCCGCGTCAGCCAGCCCGACAGCGGGATCACCACGATTTCGGCAATCAGATAGGCTGTCTGGACCCAACCGATCTCATCTTGCGCAGCGGACAGGCCGCCCCCGATGTCCTGCAACGATGAGGCAACGATCTGGATGTCCAGCAAGGCAACGAACATGCCGACGCACATGATGGCGAACGGCAGGACTCCGCGGGCCGTGCTGCTCATTTTGCGGTTGCCTGCGCTGGACGTGTGTCCCCTGGACGCGTATCGACGCTGACATAGGTGGAAAGCCCCGCCCGCAGCAGGCCAAGATCCTGGCCGTCGCCGTCGAGCCAGATGCGCACCGGCACCCGTTGCACGATCTTGGTGAAGTTGCCGGTCGCGTTCTGCGGCGGAATGACACTGAACACTGCACCGGTTGCCGGCGCGAGGCTGCCGACATGTCCGTGGAAGCTGCGCCCCGGCAGCACGTCCGCCACCACCGTCGCCGGACTGTCGGGCTTCATCTTCCCGATCTGGTCCTCCTTGAAGTTGGCGTCGACCCACAGCCCGCGGGCCGGCACGACCGACAGCAAATTCGTGCCTGCCGCCACATAGGCGCCGACCTGGGCGGAGCGGTTCCCGACATAGCCGGCGACCGGCGCGGTCACGACGGTGTAGCCAAGGTTCAGGTCCGCCAGCCGCAGGTCGGCCTCGGCCTGCGTCACGTTCGCCGTGGCGATGATCAGCTGGGTGTCGAGCACGCCAAGCTGCTGGTTGGCCGCGGTCAGCGCCGCCTGGGCCGACAGCACCGCGGCCTTTGCCGCGCGGTCGCCGGCGACGGCCCGCTGGTCGTCCTGCCGCGAGCCGGCCGCGGTCAGCGCCAGCGAGCGGTAACGTTCCGCATCCTGGGCGGCAAACGCGGACTGTGCCTGCCGGGCGGCAAGATCAGCTTCGGCGCCGCCGATCAGCGACAGTTGCAGCCGCCGCCGGGCTTGCAGATTTCGACCTCGCCCTGCTTTGCCCGGAGTTCCGCCCGGGCATGTCCGACCACGGCCGCGTAGTCACTGGCGTCGATACGCAGCAGCGGCTGTCCGGCGTCTACATACTGGTTGTCACCGACCAGGATTGCCTGCACGAAGCCCGACACATGCGGTGCCAGCGGCGTCACGTTGGCGCCGACATAGGCATCGTCCGTGCTCTCGATAAACCGCCCGGTCGTCCACCAATACCCGCCGTACCAGCCGCCGCCGACCACCGCGGCGATCAGCCCGGCCGCGAGCGCCAGCTGGCGCAAGCTCTTGCGCCGGCCGCCTTTCGCCGGCTGCGCCACGATCGCCGGAGCCGAGATTTGCCGCAGCGCCGGCTCCGATCCCGGACGGAGCGCGGGGAGGTGCTTTTTCCAGAACTTCTGCCACTGCCGTCGTGCCCATGGGATTGCTCCGATGTTGCTGGTTCGGATGCGCTCAAGCGCGGGCGAGAGCGGGCGCCTGCGCGCTGAGTTTGTTGTTGTAACGCGGTGCCGGAATGGCGCTCGAGAGTTTGCCTGACATGGCCCGCCGCGCGGCTTCGAAGCGGTCCCACTCAGCCTTGTCGGGGAGCGCCGGAATAGTCACGAGCTCGCCCTGGTCGAGACCGGTGAGCGCCGCGTCGACCATGTCCTCCGTCGACATCACGATCGCCGGCGGCAGCGTGTGCAACGGCTTTCCCGACTTATCCCAGAGGCCCGTCGCGGTCACGCCGGGCAGAACCGCCTGGACGCGCACGCCCTCGTCGGCGAGCTCTTTGTTGAGTGAAAGGCTCAGCGCCAGCACGAACGCTTTGCTCGCGCCGTAAACGCCATTGAGACTTTCGGGAGTGATCGCGACCGTCGACGCGATGTTGATGATGGTGCCCTTGTGGCGGGCGACGACGCGGGCGCGGCGGCGTAGGTCAGTCGCGTCAGCGCGATGACGTTGAGGCGGATCATGTCCTCCATCGCATCGACATCGGAGTTGAGAAGCGGATCCGCGGCGGCGACACCGGCGTTGTTCACCAGCAGTGTCACGGCAGGGTTGGTGCGCAGGATCGCTTCGACCCGCGCCAGATCCGTCTTGTTGTTGAGGGCGGCTGCGACCGCCTCGACCGAGCGGCCGGTCTCCCGCTTCAGCCGCTGCGCAAGGGTGCAGAGCCGGGTCTTGGTACGGGCGACCAGGATCAGGTCATAGCCGCGCTCGGCGAGCCGGTCGGCATAGACCTCGCCGATGCCGGCAGAGGCGCCGGTGATCAGGGCGGTACCTTGGGTCTGGGCGGGCGCGGAGGATGACATGGCGGACCTCGTTGTCTCGGAACGCCGCTAGATTTAGACCCTTCCGAAAAACGAGCCTATCCGGTAAATTCGAGAGCTATCCTTCCATTAAATGGAAGAATATAATGGACCGCCTGGAAGCCATGTCGATCGTGCTGGCGACGGTCGAGGCCGGCAGCCTCTCCGCCGCGGCGCGCCGGCTGCGATTGCCGCTCGCCACGGTCAGCCCGCAAGGTCTTCGACCTCGAGGCGCATCTGCAGACGAAGCTGTTCGAACCGGTCGAGCCGCAAGCTGGTGCTACCGAGGCGGGCAGCTCCTATGTGGCGGCGTGCAAGCGCATCCTTGCCGACGTCACCGAGGCCGAGCGCGCCGCCTCGGGCGAGTACACGGCGCCGACCGGCGAGCTCGTCCTGACCGCCCCGATCAGTTTCGGACGGCTGCACCTGGTGCCCATGCTGGCGGATTTCTTCACCGCTTATCCGGATATCGACGTTCGCCTCGTGCTCGCCGATCGCGTGGTGAGCTTGCTCGAGGATCAGATCGACGTGGCGCTGCGCATCGGCGCGCTGCCTGACAGCAGCCTCATCGCGCTGCGCGTCGGCGCGGTGCGCCGCGTCACCTGCGCCAGCCCGGACTATTTGGCGGCGCATGGAACGCCGGGCACGCCCGAGGACCTCGCCGGGCATGACTGCATCAGCTTCGCGGGCTTCATCGCGCCCGACGTCTGGACCTTCGTGCGCGACAACACCAGCCTGGCGGTGCCGGTGCATTCGCGCCTGGTCGTCAGCAACGTCGAGGCGGCCTGCGATGCGGCGCGCGCCGGCATCGGCATCACCGGCGCGTTCAATTATCACATCGCGGCCGCGCTCAAGGCCGGAACGCTGACGACCATCCTGGATGAATTTCAGCCACCCGCCGTGCCGGTCAATCTCGTCTACACGGCCGGGCGCTTCCTGCCGCTCAAGCTGCGCGCGTTCCTGGATTTTGCCGCCCCGCGGCTCAAGGCGCAGTTGATGCAATGAGAATGGATTTCGAGCATATTGAAGCGAAGGTCTTTCAGTTCGTCATGCGCGGGCTTGACGGGGCCCCCGCGCGCAAGCGCGCGGGGTACCCGCCCCGCGCATCCCGCTAGGCCTGTGCCCTCCTAAGCGAGAGATCGCCGGGACGAGCCCGGCGATGACGACCAACGAGTGGGAGGACACCATGGGTCTCACCCGGGAGATCGGCGCGTTCGTCGCCGGCATGCGGTTCGAGCGCGTTCCCGCAGGCGCCGTCGAGACGGTGGCGCGCGGGTTCACCGATTGCGTTGGCGTCATGCTGGCCGGCCTTGCCGAGCGGGTGGCGAGCGTCGTCGCCAAGTCGGTCGGACTTGCCGGCCCGGTCGCGCGCGTTGCGGATTTCGGCGAGACCGGCCTGAGTGCGCCCGATCTCGCATTGATCTATGGCGCCGCGGCGCACGCCCTCGACTATGACGACACCGGCCTGAACGGCCATCCCAGCGCCGTGCTGGTTCCGGCGATCCTCGCCGAAGCCCAGGAGGTCGCGGCCGACGGCAAGGCCATGATCGCCGCTTACGTCGCGGGCTACGAGGTCTGGGCCGAGTTGGTCGATTCGCGAGCCCAACTCGCTGGCACCAGAAAGGTTGGCATCCGTCC
>CAVPLZ010000016.1:0-13539 GCA_963706185.1 uncultured Actinomycetota bacterium
AGGTTCAGCGCGGCGGAGGCCCCCCGGGAGTACGCGCTGCTGTGGCTGCCCGCCGCAATGACTGGCGCGGTAAGGAATCTGGGTGAGCCGGGCAGCGGAGTCGAAACACCGCTGTGGGTTCGAATCTCACAGGACGCCGGCCCGTTGCCGTTGTCGGTGGTCTTGTTGTCGGGCTTTGCCGTGGCCTATGCGGCACGTCGGCTCTCCCTCGCCCGCGCCGCCGACGTTCAGGGCTGACCTGAGGTTCCGGGCCACCGGCAGGTGAGCGGTCCGCATCCTTCGCCATCTGGTCCGGCTTCGCAGCGCCTCCGCCGGCGTGCGGGATGGGTGGTAGCTGTTACCGGTGGTCGGTTCGTTCCTCGCCGGTCGTGTCGGCGAGGGACGTCGGTTTGATCACTCTCAGTGGTGGGAGCCGCGGTCGATGATTGCTGCCTCGATGCGCAGCCCTATCCCGGTCAGGACGAGGAAGCCCGCGAACAAATGCGGTCCCATATGGTCGGAGTCCGACACCATGGAGAGCAGGGATATCAGGATGCCGGCGGTCAGCAGCACCGTGCCGGACAGACGCCGGTTGCCCACCTGTTTCGCTTGGAGATGATCCACGGCGGAACCGTACCAACGTCGTGACCAGCTAACCACCCCTCGCGCACCGCCCGTGGCCGGCGCGGAAAGTCCGGGTTGGACCGGCTGCAGCTGCCTTTGCATTGATGCAGGTTGACCTGTCCGTGAGCAGGTGTGAGGGTGGCCGGATGGGGACTGTCATCCGCAACATCACGTTCGACTGCGCTGACCCGTACGAGTTGGCGCACTTCTGGGCCAGGGTTTTCGACTGCGTGGTCGATCCGCAGTTCACGCCGGAGGACGAGGAAGTGGCGATCGACCCGCCGGGCAACACGATGTGGTTCCAGCGGGTGCCGGAGCCAAAGAGCGTCAAGAACCGGGTGCACGTCTGCCTGCAGCCTGAGGTGCTGCGTGATCAGGAGATCGAGCGGATTCGCGCCCTGGGTGCGTCCGTCGTCGAAGATCGGCGCAACCCGGACGGCACTGGCTGGATGGTGCTGGCCGACCCGGAGGGCAACGAGTTCTGCGTGCTGCGCAGCGCCGCCGAACGCCAGGCAATCGAATAGCACTCTTGTGATGCGGAGTCGGGCTGCCCGGTCGATGCTGCCGATTCAGTCATTCATCTCGGCTAGCCGGCAGCGGCCGGGTCGTGGGCGTCCATGAACTCGGTCAGGCAGGCGGAGATCCGTTCGGGCTGCTCGAACGGCAGGGAATGCGTGCCCTCACAAGCCTCGATCTGGATGTCGGGGACGTGTGCCCGGGCGTAGTCCACGGCTGCCTCCGCGTTGGTCACCGTGCTCTGCCGGGCCAGCGCGGAGCCTGCCACCGCTGCCAGGCCCAGCACGCCGGCGGTCAAGGCCCACCGGCGGAGCAAGCGCCTGCGTACGTTTGTGCGGTCCGGCTCGCCCTCGCTCATGGTTGCCCCGATCCGCTCATTCATTTCCCGACCGGCCAAAGGTGTGCTTCGAGAGTAATCGCGGTCAATGCCGGACGCGCCGGCGAAACGACGGGCCAGGAGGACGGCACGTTGAGGATGCGCTCGTCAAGCCGTTCGTGATCGAGTCGCCTCCTGGCGCCACGGGTCTTTGCTGGTAGGGCCCACGATCGCGGGCACGTCGCCCGCACCGGGCAGCCTGCCGTGCGGGAGCCGCGGTTGGTCGGCTACTGATGGCCGACGTCGGCACCTGGCCTGGTTTCGCTCGCGGCGACCGCAGAGTCGGTGCCCGAGCCGCCCGTACGCCGCAGCCTCACGTACGCGATCACGCCGACCACCAGGAGGGCCAGCCAGAACGGCATCAGCAGCGGCGCGAGTTCCTGCCAGATGGGCCACACCGTCTCGGTGAGCCCGGCGAGGCGCATGCCCTGCCAGGTGAGGGCGACGCCCGGCAGCAGGCCGACCGTCACCAGCGCGCGCACCAGCACCGGTACGGGCCGGCGCCACCGCCCCACCAGGCCGAACAGTGCCGCACCGGCGGCGGCGCCCAGGAGGGTGCCAATGAGCGTGGCGGCGAGGAACTTGTCCGGTGCGGCCGACATGATGTTCAGCCTCGACCCGCTCGCCTCGTGGGTGAGCGTGGCGACCACGCCGTCCGACTCGGCTCGCCGGCCGTCGCACGTATCGTCCGTTAGGACGTCGAGGTCCTGCCAGCCGAGCGACGTGGCGTTGCGCTGGAACTCGTCAGAGAGCGCGCACTCCGGGCCGTTGCCGTACTGGAAGGTGACACGCGCCGATCCGTAATCGTCCGGGGCCAGGAAGACGCCGTACCGGTAGGCGCGCGCGACCACCACGCTGCCGGTCGGCTCGGCCCCGGGGAACAGCTCCGCCGCCATGGCCTGCGCCCGGTCTTCGCTGAGCGGTACGGCGCCGCGACCGCCATACCAGGAGCCGAGGCTCAGGCCGGCCGTGCCAAAGAGCAGCGCGCCGAGCAGCAGCACCGCAATGCTCCGCAGCCGATTGCGCACCGCGCCTCCCTCGTCATGTTGCAGCAGCGTAACCGTCAAGATCTGAATCCGGTGCCCCCAGTACGCACATGTTCTGCGACGACAGCAGGTGGAGGATGCGCTCCTCGAGCCGATCGCGATCGAGTCGGCGTGTCGGCGTCGGCCCGCCCAGCCACGGGTTCGTCAGCGGCATGCATCGTCCTCGATCATGCGCGCACCCTATCCAGGCGCGCGGCTGCCACGTACGGTCGGGCGATGTTGGAATCGCAACGGGAAGCCGTGCCCGGCAATGACGGTGGCGAGCTGGACACCGCTCTCGCGTTCCTGACCTTCGCGCGATCCTGCGTGCTGAAGAAGGTTGCCGGTCTGGGTGAGGAGCAGCTGCGGCGGCGGCTGGTCGTCTCCGACACCACGCTGCTGGGGCTGGTGCAGCACCTGACCGACGCGGAGCGGTACTGGTTCGGCTACACCTTCGCCGGCGACGCGCGCTACGCGGATCTCGACTTCGACATGGTGGTCGCGCCGGAGCGGTCAGCCGAGGAGGTCATCGCCGACTACCGGGCGGCGATCGCCGAGAGCGACGCCCATCTCCTTGCCGCCGCCGGCCCCGACGCGCTCACCGCCCAGCCGGTCGCCGACGAGCCGCGTACGTTGCGCTGGGTGCTCGCCCACATGACCGGCGAGACCGTCCGGCATGCCGGTCACGCCGACATCCTGCGGGAACTGGTCGACGGCGCCACCGGCCGGTGAACCGCCCTCATTGACAGCCACGGCTCTCCGGCCCTCGATGCCGGACACTAGTTGACAAGTCTGCGCCCGCTCTTCGCCCAGCGCCGGGCGGGCGTCCAGGAGCGGCTGGCGCACCTGGAGCGGATGCGTGCCGAATCCATCGCCGACGATCGGGGGGCACGGCTGCGGCTCGCCACGCTCGACAACGGCGTCGCGCACCTGCGTACCGAACTCGCCTGGCTCGACGCCGTCGAAAAGGAGTTCACGTGAGCGCCTTCGCCGAGGTGCATCCACCCGCGACTACCCCGGCGGGCAGCCCGCTGGTGCTGCTGCACGGCGGCAACGTCGCGAACTGGATGTGGGAGCCGCAGCTGCCCGCCTTCGCGGACCGGCTGGTGCTCACCCCCGACATGCCGGGCTTCGGCGAGCGTACGGGTGAAGGGTGGCGGGGCCTGGACGCGATGGCCGACGACGTGGTGGTGCGGGTGAACGACCACGGGGTCGACGGGGCCTTTGATCTCGCCGGGCTTTCGCTGGGCGCCCTGGTGGCGTTGCGGGTGCTGGCGCGCCACCCCGACCGGGTGCGCTCGGCGTTCGTCACCGGAGCGCCGGTCGAACCCGCAGGTGCCGGGGTACGCCTGATCTGCCGGCTGCAACTGGCGTTCTGGCAGTCACCGTGGTTTTGGCGCGCACAAGCCGCAGCGTTCGGAATCCCGCAGGACTCACGCTCGCGTTACATCGCGCACGGGCTCTCCGTACGCCGGGAAACCGCGTCCGCGATGAACGCGGAGGTGCTCGCGGGTGGGATTCCGGCGAACCTGAACCGCTACCGCAGCCCGCTGCTCGCGATCGCCGGGGAGAAGGACCAAGCGCTGGTGCGCAACTCCCTGCGGCTCATCGCGTCCGCCGCGCCGCAGGCGCAACTGCGGCTCGCGCCGGGCCTGCATCACATCTGGAGCGTCGAAGACCCCGACCTGTTCAACGAGGTCCTGCGCTCCTGGCTGCACGGGGCAACGGATCCGCGCCTGCTGCGGCTCGCCGGCGCCTGAACGCCGTCGGCCCCGATGGAGCCGGCAGGCTCACAGCGTCAGCTTGTAGCCGATGTGGGTGGGTTCGAAGCCGAGGGACTCGTAGAACCGATGTGCGTCGGCGCGGGCGCGGTCGGTGGTGAGCTGCACCAGCCCGCAACCGCAGCGGCGGGCCTCGTCGATCGCCCAGCGGAACAGCTCCGTACCGAGTCCGCTGCCGCGCTCGGAGCCGGCGACCCGTACGGCCTCGACCAGCGCGCGGATGGTGGCGCGGCGGGACAGGCCGGGCAGGATCGTCAGTTGCAGGGTGCCGACGACGCGGCCGTCGCGTTCGGCGACGACGAGCTTCTGGTGCGGGTCGGCGTCGATCACGGCGAACGCCGCCAGGTACGGCGCCAGGTCGTCCGGGGACTCCCGGGTCGCGCCGAGCACGTCGTCGGCGAGCATCGCCACGATCGCGGAAACGTCGCCCGCGGTGGCCGGTCGGATCGTCAGGTCTGACATTCGTACCTCCCCGGACACCCTGCCATGACGACTTCTGGCCGGGGCGCACCCGTTTTTACAGAGATAGTCGAACCGATTGACTTTCGATAGGTTCCGCCTGATAGTCGATACATGTTGACTGAGCATCGAGCGGTAGCCGCTCTCCGTGTCTTTCTCGTGGTGCTCTTCGGCGTGCTGGTGGTGCTCCAGACCATGTCGCTGCCCGGGCAGTTCGCGCACATGGCCAAGGAGTCGCCGGAGCAGGCGTACCTGCGGTGGCCGGCGACGGCCGTGGCGGTTTTCCTGGTGCTCTGCGTCCAGGTGGTGATCGTCTCCACCTGGAAGCTGCTCACCCGGGTCAGGGAGGACAGCATCTTCAGCGAGGACTCACTGCGCTGGGTCGACGCGATCGTCTGGGCGATCGGGGTCGCCTGGCTGGTGCTGCTCGGCGTGTTTCTCTACGTCGGTTTCACCGCCGGCGATCCCGGGCTGCCGCTGCTGCTCTTCCTGATGGCCGTGGGGGTGAGCGTGCTCGGGCTGCTGATGGTGGTCATGCGCGCGCTGCTGCGCCAGGCCACCACGCTCCGCACCGACATGGAAGCGGTGATCTGATGCCGATCGTCGTCCGCATCGACGTGCAGCTGGCCAAGCGCAAGATGAGCGTCGGCGAGTTCGCCGAACGGATCGGGCTCACCCCGGCCAACGTCGCCGTCCTCAAGAACGGCCGCGCCAAGGCCGTCCGCTTCAGCACCCTGGAGGCGATGTGCCGGGTCCTTGACTGCCAACCCGGCGACCTCCTCGAATACGTGGAGGGCCCAGACGGAGGAGACACCCCATGAGGTACGTCCTGGCCGCACTCACCGTCGTGCTCGGCGTCGCCGCCTTCGTGTACGGCGGGTACGACGACTCGCCCGGCCTGCAGTTGATCGGGGCGGTATTGGTTGCCGGGGCGATCACTTTCGCCGTACGGGCTGCCCGGCATGGCCGCCGCAAATGACACCCTGGACGGATCCGCGGCCGGACGATGTGCATGTCGGCGTGCGCCGAAACGCCGTCAGCGCTCCCGCCATTGTGGCCATTCGGGCAGGCTCTCCGAGGTGAGCGCGTCGAGCACGATCTGCTCCACCTCGGCGGGCGTCAGCGGAGCGTCACCCGCTGCCGGCATGCCATCTGGCGTCGGCATGCCGAGCGGAGTGCCCGCGTACGTGAACCGGGTCGGCTCGAAGACCATGACACCAGTCGGGGGAGTTCCGGCGCTCATCACGCAGACCGATCCCCAAGGTCGGTTGACGGTCACCGACTGACGACCTTCCTGGTGCATCTCGCGAATCCACCGCCTGACCGTTTCGCGGTCGTACACGGTGGTGGTGTCTTTGGTGGTGACCGTACGGCGAAGCCACCCCTGACGTCTGCGCACCGTGCGCTCCGCGAAGTCGACCGGCTCCGGGTTGTACTCGTCCACTTCTTCTCCCCACGACGGTCTGCTGGGCAAGAACCTAGGCGGACCACGCAACTCTGGCCGGCTCCGTAGAGCGTCCTTCGGCGATGAACTGGGTCATGGCGCTCGCGCGTACCGAACCTTGGCCGTCGTCGGACGGGATGAGTGCCTACCGGTGGCTGCTGTGCTGTGTCGGCTTTGCGGCCTCCACCGGTCCGGTCCTGGCGTTCGTCGCCTGCACCACCCCGGCCGCGAGGAGCAGCACAGCGGCGGTGAGGCAGAGCAGCCGTACGACGGTGGCCCACGGCAGGTCGTGGCCCGGCAGGAACGGGGTCACGACGTACCCGATGATTCCCACGGTGCCGACGACGGACCAGAACACCGCGGGGCGGGTGGGGACCGCCGGTGGGGCGCCGTGCCAGGCGCGCAGCAGCCGACGCCGCCCGATCACCAGGGCGACCGTGAGCGTCGCCAGCGCGCCGACGGCACTGCTGGGAATGTCGGACACCGTCCACCAGGGGACGGCGTGGATCCGGTCCCAGTCGACGCCGAAAACGGTGCGCAACCACCCGTTGGTGTGGGTGAGGAAATCCCAGCCGAGGTGGCTGGCGGCCCCGAGCAGCGCGGATCCTCCGGTGACGTACCAGCGGTGGCGCACGGTGCCGAGCACCCCGTAGTCGCGTAGCGCGAGCGGACCGAGGTGGGGCAGGTGAGCGGCGACGGTGGCGACCGTGCCGCGGATCAGCCACGCGCCGAACAGGGCCACCGGCAGACACCACCACAGCAGCGCGGGGAGGTTGTGACTGTTCCAGTCCGGGCCGACCCCGAGGAAGATGTAGCGGATGTCCGGGGCGACCGTCCCGGTCGTCAGCGCGACACCGTCGAACCATCGCGGACGCCAGAGCTTGAGGGGAAGTACGACCCCTGCGTGCGAGGGAAAGGTGGCCGGCATCAGCACGCTCCTGTGCTTTTCACGTGTTCTCCCCACGCCGGTCCACCGGACAAGCACCTAGGTTGAGGTAACAAGCCGCCAAGGTCAACCAGGTACACCAGTTCGTCGGATTCGGCACGGGCCCCAGTCAGTACAGTTGAGGTATCGGCGCGTCATCCGTCGGATCAGGCGTCAACCCCGGGAGGGGTCATGGCCGTTATCGAGATCGACAAGCTGGTCAAGACGTTCGGCGCCTTCCGGGCGCTCGACGGGCTCGACCTGCGGGTGGAGGCCGGCCAGGTGCACGGCTTCCTCGGCCCGAACGGCTCGGGGAAGTCCACCACCATCCGGATCCTGCTCGGCCTGCTGCGCCGGGACTCAGGCGACGTGCGGGTCTTCGGCGCCGACCCGTGGCGCGACGCCGTACGCCTGCACCGGCGGCTCGCGTACGTGCCGGGGGACGTCAACCTCTGGCCGAACCTCACCGGCGGGGAGTCGATCGACCTGCTCGGCCGGTTGCGTGGCGGCCTCAACCCGCGCCGCCGCGACGAGCTGCTGGAGCTCTTCGGTCTCGATCCGACCCGCCAGTTCCGCACCTACTCCAAGGGCAACCGGCAGAAGGTCGCCGTGGTCGCCGCCTTCGCCTCCGATGTGGAGCTCTACATCCTCGACGAGCCGACCTCCGGCTTCGACCCGCTAGTCAAGGCCGCGTTCGAGGAGGAGGTGCGGCGGATCAGGGCCGCGGGCGGCACGGTGCTCCTCTCCAGCCACGTGCTCGCCGAGGTCGAGGCGCTCTGCGACCGGGTCAGCATCATCCGCGACGGGCACACCGTCGTCACCGGCAGCCTCACCGAGCTGCGCCACCTCACCCGTACGACGATCGGGGTCGAGACCGCCCGACCGCTGACCGGGCTGGAGGCGCTGCCCGGTGTACACGCCGTACGGGAGGTCGAGGGGCGGACCCGCCTGGAGGTCGAACCGGACCACTTCGACGCGCTGCTCGCGCACCTGGCCGGGTTCGGCGTCCACGCGCTGACCAGCGCACCTCCCACGCTGGAGGAGCTGTTCCTGCGCTACTACGGCAACCAGGTCGGCTCGCGCGACCTGGACGGGCTCCGGCCCGAGCGACCCGGACGGCTCTGCTGACGCGGCGGACCTGCGATGAACGCCTTCGCCGGCACCGGGCTGCTGACCCGGATCGTGCTGCGCCGTGACCGGGTGCCGGCTCGGGCTCTGGCTGCTCGGTGTGCCGCTGCTCGGGTACGCGCTGGCCGTCAGCGTCTTCGGCATCTACCCCGACGAGGCGGCCCGGCGCGGGTACGCCGTGACGTCGGCGTCGAGCCTGGTGGCCCGGGCCTTCAACGGCCCGATCGGCGGAGCCGAGATGGGCGCGGTAGTGGTCGCCGAGACGTACGCGACGGCGGCGGTGATCGTCGCCCTGCTGAGCACCTTCGCGGTCGTACGCCACACCCGCCAGAACGAGGAAACCGGCAGGGCGGAGCTGCTCGGTTCCTCAGTGGTCGGCCGGTACGCGCTGCTCACCTCCGCGCTGCTGGTCGTCGTCGGGGTGAACGTCGTGGCTACGGTGCTGCTCGCGGTCGCCCTGATCGCCACCGGCCTGCCGGTCACCGGCTGCATCGCCGCCGCGGCGGCGATCGGCGGGGTCGGGCTCGCCTTCACCGCAGTGGCGGCCGTAACCGCCCAGCTCACCGTCACCTCCCGTGGCGCCAACGCGCTCGCCGCCGCCGCCGTCGGGATCGCCTTCCTCGTCCGCGCCGCCGGGGACGTCTTCGGCGACGCCTCCCCGGACGGCACCCGGCTGGAGAGCGCCTGGCCGTCCTGGGTCTCCCCGCTCGGCTGGGGAAACCAGGTACGGGCCTTCGCCGGCGAACGGTGGTGGACCCTCGCCCTGCCGGTGGTGCTGCTGGTCGTCGCGGCCGGATGCGCGTACGCGCTGGCACAGCGGCGGGACGTCGGCGCGGGGCTGATCGCGAGCCGGCGCGGGCCGGGGCAGGCCGCCGGCTGGCTGCGCGGCCCGGCCGGGCTGGCCTGGCGGATGCAGCGCGGCACCCTGCTCGGCTGGGCGGTCGGGACGGCCGTGTTCGGTTTCTGCCTGGGCGTGGCCGCCGACGAGTTCCAGGCCATGATCTCCGACAACCCGGCCGCCGCCGACGTCATCGCCGCGATGGGCGGCGGTGGCCGGCTGGTCGACACCTACTTCGCCGCCGTGCTGGGGCTCTTCGCGCTGGCGTTCGGGGCGTACGTGGTGCAGGCCCTGCTGCGGATCCGCGCCGACGAGTCCGAGGGCGTCCTCGAAGCGGTGCTCGCCACCGCGGTCGGCCGCAGCCGTTGGCTCGGCACCCACCTCGCCGCCGCGGCGCTCGGGGCGCTGGCGCTGCTGCTGGTCGCCGGGGCCGGCACCGGCCTCGGCTACGGGGTTGTCGCCGGCGACATACCGGGGCGGGTGCTTGCCCTGGCCGGGGCCGCCGCGGTCTGGCTGCCGGCGCTGGTGGTGGTGGCCGGGGTGGTGATCGCGTTCGTCGGGCTGCTGCCGCGCTGGTCGGTCGGGCTGTCCTGGGCGGCGCTGCTGACGTTCCTGCTGCTCGGGCAGATCGGCACCCTGCTGGAACTGCCGCAGCTCGCGCTCGACGTCTCGCCTTTCACCCACGTCCCGGCGGTGCCCGCCGCCGATGCGGACCCGGTGCCGCTGATCTTCCTGCTGGCGGTGGCGGGACTGCTGCTCTCTGCCGGCGCGGCGGCCCTCCGCCACCGCGACGTGCCGACCTGACCGTACTGCCGCGTGTCAGCGGTGGGGGTTCTCCATCTCGTGCCATCCCGGCCACTCGGGCAGGCTGTCGGCGGTGAGGACGTCGAGCACGATCGTCCACGTACCTAGTTGGACTGTCTGTGGGCACCAAGGCCAACTGTGCTGTCCGGGACGGTGCCGTCGGTTTGTCCCGCAGGGCCCCGAGGGCAGGTCACACCCCGTTACGCTGACGGAGATCATCTGCCACGGGGGAAGGGCAAGAGCATGATCGTTGCGCGTTGGGCCGGAGGCGGCCGGTGAATCAGGCCGGACGCCGGACACGGCTGCGGGCCGCCGTACGTCGCCACCGTCGTCCGCTGATCATCGTGGGAGTGGTGGCGTTGCTGCTGAGCAGCATTCCGTGGATCTGGACGACCACCTCCGCCCGCGGTCACATCCACGACGAGGCCGCGGCCCCGAGCGCCGACGTCGTCATCGTCCTCGGCACCCGGGTCGGCAAGGACGGCCGGCCCTCCGTACGGCTCGCGGGCCGGCTGGAGACGGCTGCCGCGCTGGTCAACAGCGGCCGGGCGCGGGTGGTGCTGGTCTCCGGGGACGGTGGCGGTCGTTCCGGTGACGAGATCGCGGCGATGACGGCGTACCTGACCGGGGAGCTGGGGGTGGATCCGCGGCGGGTGGTGGCCGACCCGTACGGGCTTGACACCTACGACACCTGCGCGCGGGCCCGGGACGTCTACGGCGTTAGCCGGGCGCTGATCGTGACGCAGTCCTACCACCTGGCGCGGGCGGTGACGCTCTGCCGCCACCTCGGCGTCGACACCGACGGCGTACGCGCCCGCTGCAACGACTGCAGCGCCCTGCTGCTCACCCACCAGAGCCTGCGCGACTACCTGGCCAGCGGCAAAGCCGCCTGGGACGCGCTGCGCCGCCGGCCACCGGAGGTGGTCTCGCCGGAGAGTTCCGCGGTACACGACGCCCTCAACGAAAGCTGATCGCAAGAACCCCTCGTGCACCTGGCCGGCGTCGAATCTTTTCGACTCCAGGCGGCTGACACCTAGGAGCAGCGGTGACCCCACCAACCGGCCGGCTCGTCGAGATCGTTGATCGGACCGAGGCTCTCCTTTTCAGCTTCGACGGCCCGATCTGCCGGCTCTTCACCGACAGCTCCGCGCCGCGTGTCACGGCGGACCTTCGTCAACTGACCGCCGACCAGGGCGTCGAGGTGCCGGACGAGCTGCGCGACGAGGACGACCCGGTGGAACTCTTCCGGGCAGTCGCCGCCCTCGCCCCCCAGATCGCCGATTCGGTCGGTACGGCCCTTGCTGCGGCGGAGGTGCAGCGGGCGCAGATTGCCGAAACCACCATCGGCCTCTTCGATGTTGTCCGCGAGTGCCAGGCGAGCGGGCGCACACTCGCGATCGTCAGCAACACCTCCAGCGCGGCGATCGGCACCTACCTGGCACGCCGTGATCGCACCCGGCACTTCGCCGCCGTGATCGGCCGGGATGAACGGCCGGAGCTGATGAAACCGAGCCCCGTGCCGGTCGTACGGGCGTTGCGGTCACTGGACGTCGGACCCGGTGCTGCTGTTCTGGTCGGTGATTCCCCGGCCGACGTCGAAGCCGCCCACGCCGCCGGCATCGCCTGTATCGGTTTCGCCGACGAGCCTGGCAGCGCCGAACGACTGCTCGCTGCCGGCGCCGACGCGATCGTCACTGACCTGACCGATCTCGCGAAGGTCCTCTCGGCCACCCGCAAACCCCGAACCCGGTTGCGGTGGATCAAGTGGGACGACGATCGGCTCATCGTCGTGCCGGCGTCCGTCCTCACCAGGTGGGGCGGAATGTCGGCGGATGCGGGTGAGGCGCCCGACTGGCGCAGTGGCGGCGACTACGGGCGAGCCTGCCAGGTCGACGGCGTCGGTGTTCTGGAGGTCGGTGACGGGCAGGCGCTCGTCCTCGGCGACGAGCCCGTGTCGATGACTTTTCTGCCGGATCAGCGGCTCTTCGTCGGGTGGGGAGGTGGTTCGGAGGACGATGCCATCCGGCTCATCCCCGAAGCCGTCGCGGCAGCAGACTGGGAGGACGCGGGCACGTGGACGACCAGCGGCCCGGCCTGGATGTTCAACTGCGCCTTTGCGGGCGATGAAATGGAGCAGGACGCGCACCTCGCCGTCGAGTTGGCGGCCGGCACCTACCTGATCCGTACCGCCTATGTCGAGACCGGAAAGGGAGAGGACCTGACGCTGGTGCACCTGGTCGAACAGCCACCGGCGGCACCGAAAACCTCTGTCCCGACCTGCGGTTGACGGCTACCTTGGCGGCATCGACGTCAGCTGAGGAGCCCGTACGTGGATCTGCCACGCATCTTCACCATCCGCGAGTCGCGCCACCGCATTCACAACCCGATCGACGAGCCGAAGCTCGACCTGCTCGGCCGGGTGATCCCGTTGGACGCCGGCACCACTCTCCTCGACCTGGCCTGCGGCAGCGGCGAGATGCTCTGCCGCTGGGCACGCGACCACGGCATCACCGGCACCGGTGTGGACCTGAGCAGCGTCTTCACCGCCTCCGCCCGGGACCGCGCCGCCGAGTTCGGCGTGACCGACCGGGTCACCTTCGTGCACGCCGACGCCGCCGGGTACGTCGCCGACACCCCTGTCGACATCGCCGCCTGCATCGGCGCGACCTGGATCGGCGGCGGGCTCGACGGCACGGTTGAGCTGCTTGAGCGCAGTCTGCGTCCGGGTGGCCTGCTGCTGGTCGGTGAACCCTTCTGGCGCAAGGAGCCACCCGACCAGGAGACCGTCGAAGCCTGCCACGCGACGACGAAGGACGACTTCCGCGACCTGCCCGGTCTGGTCGCCCACTTCGGTGAGCTCGGCTGGGACCTGGTGCAGATGGTGCTGGCCGACCAGGGCAGCTGGGACCGGTACGTCGCCGCCCAGTGGTTCAACATCCGCGAGTGGCTCGACGCCAACCCCGACGACGAGATGGCCGACCAGATGCGCGACGAGCTGCACACCGCTCCGGTGACGTACGTCCGCTACGAGCGGGAGTACCTGGGCTGGGGAGTCTTCGTCCTGAAGAAGCGCTGACTCCGCATTTCGGTCGGGTCTTTTTCGCGTGACGGATCGACCGGCCTTGTTGACCTGATCGGGGTGCTTCCGCTTCCGTTTCCCTAGTGATCAACGACGGGATCGGAGCGCGACGATGCAACCTCCCACGGACCCGGTGACGCCGGCGCCGGCCCTCGCACCGCCGCAGGCGCCGAAGCAGAAATCCGGGTGGGGTACGGCCGTGGTGCTGGGTCCAGGCCGGCCGCCCGGAAGGTCTGGCCCTGGTACCTCCCCTGTCGATTCTGGGTGTCGAGGCGGGGTCCGGCGCTCCCACCGGCCGGATCGAGTTGCCGCTGTCGGAGGGAATCCTCCTGACGGTCCTTGCCGACGGTGTCGTCCTCATGGAAAACAGCGACGCCGGCACGGAACTGAAGGTGCTCGACCCAAGACCGGCACCCGGCGCGCCGTAATCGCGATCCAGGGCAAGGCCGAGCTGATCCTCCCCGGCACCCGTTACTGACAGTCGGACGTTGCGGACCTTTACAGCGGGCGAGCACAGATCGACCGTGAGCGGTCATGACGCCCCCGCACGGGCCGTTCAGT
>CAVPLZ010000017.1:0-147090 GCA_963706185.1 uncultured Actinomycetota bacterium
CCGGAACAGGCGGTTGAATACGGACTGATCGATGAGGTAATCGTTAGCCGGAGGTCCTCCAAGTGAACGCGGCGGGAGGCAGTAATGGCCAAGCATGACGACCGCTCGGGCAACCTGGTTTGCTCGTTCTGCGGCAAGAGCCAGGACGAAGTCCGCAAGCTGATTGCCGGCCCGACGGTTTATATCTGCGACGAGTGCATCGACCTCTGTAACGACATAATCGCCGAGGAGACCGACAGCGAGGAAGCCTTCAGCCAGACCTCGGCGGTGCCCAAGCCGGCCGAGATCAAGCGCGTGCTCGACCAGTACGTGATCGGCCAGGAGCGCGCCAAGAAGATCCTCTCGGTCGCGGTCCACAACCATTACAAACGGATCGACTCGCAGATGGTGACCGGCGACGTCGAGCTGCAGAAATCCAACATCCTGCTGATCGGTCCGACCGGCGTCGGCAAGACGCTGCTCGCGCAGACCCTCGCGCGCTTCCTGCAGGTGCCCTTCACGATCGCCGACGCGACCTCGCTGACCGAGGCCGGCTACGTCGGCGAGGACGTCGAGAACATCATCCTGTCGCTGCTGCAGAACGCCGACTACGACATCGAGCGCTGCCAGCGCGGCATCGTCTACATCGACGAGATCGACAAGATCGCGCGCAAGGGCGACAACCCCTCGATCACCCGCGACGTCTCGGGCGAAGGCGTGCAGCAGGCGCTGCTCAAGATCATCGAGGGCACGATGGCGAGCGTGCCGCCCAAGGGCGGCCGCAAGCATCCGCAGCAGGAATTCCTGCAGGTCGACACGACCAACATCCTGTTCATCTGCGGCGGCGCGTTCGTCGGACTCGACGACATCATCCGCCGGCGCATCGCGGGCAAGACGATGGGCTTTCGCGCCGACCTGACCCATCGCGATCCCAAGCACGGTCTCCGAGCTGCTGAACGAGGTGCAGCCCGAGGATCTGCTCAAGTTCGGACTGATTCCGGAATTCGTCGGCCGCCTGCCGGTCATCGCGACGCTCGGCGAGCTGGACGAGGACGCGCTGGTGCGCATCCTGACCGAGCCGAAGAACGCGCTGGTGCGCCAGTATCAGAAGCTGTTCGACATGGAGAACGTCCACCTGAAGTTCACCCAGGGGGCGCTGCGCGCGATCGCGCGCGAGGCGCTCAAGCGCAAGTCGGGTGCCCGCGGCCTGCGTGCTATCATGGAAGCCATCATGGTGGACCTGATGTACGAGATCCCGTCCCAGCCCAACATCAAGGAGGTACTGATCTCCGAGGAGGTTGTTACGCAGAAAGAACAGCCGTCTGCTGGTCTATCAGAAAGACCGCCGAAACCGCCTGAAGTCCAGGAGATCGACAACGGAAATGCTTTTTCGAAACGATAAGAAAGACAACGCAAGACGGTCGCAGCGGCAGAGCGATACGGTTCCCCTGCTTCCCTTGCGCGAGCTGATCGTTTTCCCGCACGAGGTTTATCCAATCTTCGTCGGCCGCCAGAAGTCGATCAAGGCTCTGGAAGCCGCCGAGGCTCGCAAGCAGCCCATCCTGCTGGCCGCGCAGAAGGACGCGCAAAGTGTCCGAGCCCGGGCCCGACGACATTTACACGGTCGGCACCCTCGGCGTGGTGGTGCAGTTGCTGCGCCTGCCCGACGGCACCGTCAAGGCGCTGCTCGAGGGCAAGAAGCGCGCGCGCGATCGTCGCGCTACGTCGGCCGAGGACGAGTATCTTCCAGGTCGAGGTCGAGGAGATCGAGGAGGTCTGCGATCGCACGACCGAGGTCGAGGCGCTGATGCGCTCGGTCAACTCGACCTTCGACAACTACGTCCGGCTCAACAAGAAGATTCCGCCCGAGATGGTCACCTCGATCGCGGCGGTCGACGATCCGGCGTACCTCGCCGACAAGCTCGTCGGACATCTCGGGATCAAGCTCGAGGACAAGCAGGCGCTGCTCGAATGCGACCAATCCGGCCGAGCGGCTCGAGAAGATCCTCGGCTACATGCGCTCGGAGCTGGAAATCCTCGAGGTCGAAAAGCGCATCCGCTCCCGGGTCAAGAAGCAGATGGAGAAGACCCAGAAGGAGTACTACCTCAACGAGCAGATGCGGGCGATTCAGAAGGAACTCGGCGAGAAGGACGAATTCAAGAACGAGATCCAGGAGCTCGAAGAAAAGCTGCGCCAGAAGAAGATGCCGGCCGAGGCGCGCGAGAAGTGCGAGCGCGAGATCAAGAAGCTCAAGATGATGTCGCCGATGTCGGCCGAGGCGACCGTGGTCCGCAACTATCTCGACTGGTTCCTCGCGCTGCCCTGGTTCGAGTACACCGAGGACAAGCTCGACATCAAGGAAGCCGAGCGCATCCTCGAGGAAGACCACTACGGGCTCGAGAAGGTCAAGCAGCGCATCCTCGAATACCTCGCGGTGCAGACCCTGGTCGGCCAGATGAAGGGACCGATCCTGTGCCTGGTCGGACCTCCGGGCGTCGGCAAGACCTCGCTGGGCAAGTCGATCGCGCGCGCGACCGGACGCAAGTTCGTGCGCGTCTCGCTCGGCGGCGTGCGCGACGAGGCCGAAATCCGCGGCCATCGCCGCACTTACATCGGCGCGCTGCCCGGCAAGGTCATCCAGTCGCATGCGCAAGGCCGGCTCGGGCAACCCGGTGATGCTGCTCGACGAGGTCGACAAGATGTCGACCGACTTCCGCGGCGATCCGTCGTCGGCGCTGCTCGAGGTGCTCGATCCCGAGCAGAACTGCACCTTCAACGATCACTACCTCGACTGCGATTACGATCTGTCCAAGGTGATGTTCATCACCACCGCGAACACGCTCGAGCGGATCCCGCGGCCGCTGCAGGATCGCATGGAAATCATCCGCATCCCGGGCTACACCGAGACCGAGAAGCTCAACATCGCCAAGACGCTACCTGGTGCAAGAAGCAGCGCGAGGCCAACGGGCTGCAGCGAGGAGAACATCGAGTTCTCCGACCAGGCGCATTCTGCAGGCATCATCCGCCACTACACGCGCGAAGCCGGCGTCCGTAATCTCGAGCGCGAGATCGCCTCGATCTGCCGCAAGGTCGCGGTCGAGGTGGTCAAGACCGATCGCAACGCGCACGTCAAGGTTTCCGCCTCGAGCCTGGCCAAGTATCTGGGACCGCCGACGCTTCCGCTACGGCATGGCCGAGACCGAGCCGCAGGTCGGCGTCGCGACCGGCCTCGCGTGGACCGAGCTGGGCGGCGAGCTGCTCGAGCGTCGAGGTCACGATCGTGCCGGGCCGCGGCAAGCTGACCATCACCGGCCAGCTCGGCGACGTGATGCAGGAAAGCGCGCAGGCGGCGATGTCCTACGTGCGCTCGCGCGCCGACGCGCTCGGGCTGGTCGTCGGACTTCTACCAGAAGATCGACATCCACATTCACATTCCCGAGGGCGCGATTCCCAAGGACGGCCCCTCGGCCGGCATCACGCTGGCGACCGCGCTGGTCTCGGCGCTGTGCACGCGTGCCGGTGCGCAACGACCTCGCGATGACCGGCGAGATCACGCTGCGCGGGCGCGTGCTGCCGATCGGCGGACTCAAGGAGAAAGTGCTCGCGGCGCATCGCGGCGGCATCAAGATCGTCCTGATCCCGAAGGAGAACGACAAGGACATCGAGGAGATTCCGGCGCAGATGCTGAAGAACGTCACCCTGATCCAGGTCGAGCACATGGACGAGGTGCTGCGCAAGGCGCTTGGTGCTGGCCGATCCGGATACCTTCTTCAGGCCTCAATCGGACTGAGACCGATCCGGCTGTTCCCGGACGACGCGGAGGAAAGCGCCGTGGTAGACGACGAGGATGACGACTCCGGTCTCGCCCAATCTTTCCTGATAGCTTATACTGATTCCGACATTGCTCCGGCGGGCCGTGCAAAATCGACGGCCCGCCGGAGTAACAACTTAACACGCAGGCGGGAGGCGCCGGAGCGGAGCCATGACCAAGGCCGATCTGATCGAAGGTTTGTCGAACAAACTTGGAATGAACAAGAATGAGGCCGAGAAGGCGGTCAACATCGTGCTCGACGACATCATCAATGCGCTCAAGCAGGGCGAGCGGGTCATAAGCCTCCGCCGACCAGCAGAAGGAGCAGGTCCGGTCATGACGATGGCGCTCCAGTACACCCTGATCTCGACCAGGTCGACGTTCCGCAACGTGCGGTTCCTGATCTTCACGGTTGCCCTCCCGGTGGTGATGTACCTGCTCTTCAACAACCTGTACGGCATTGAGGTCACCGACAACGGGCTGAATGTCGGTGCCTACCTCATGGTCTCGATGGCCTGCTACGGCGGGATCGGGGCTTCGATCAACGCCGGCGCCCGGATCGCGATCGAGCGGCAGGCCGGCTGGAACCGCCAGCTCCGGCTCACCGCGCTGACGCCGCGGGCCTACCTGGTGTCGAAGTCGATCGTGTCGCTCCTGGTGGCGCTGCCGGCGATCGTCCTGGTGTTCGCCGCGGGCCGACTGGTCGGGCACGCGCAGCTGACCCCGGCCCAATGGCTGGAGTCCGGGCTCGCGCTGTGGCTCACGCTGATCCCGTTCGCGGTGCTGGGCCTGGTGATCGGGTTCATCGGCACCGTCGACGCGGTGCAGCCGATCAGCATGATCACCTACATGGTGCTGGCGATCCTCGGCGGCCTGTGGTTCCCGGTGGACCAGTTCCCGCCGTTCCTGCAGTCGCTCGCCAAGCTGCTGCCGTCGTACTGGTCGGCGGAGGTGGCCAGGGCCCCGTTGGCCGGTGTCGGGATCCCGATGCAGGGCGTCGTGGTGCTGCTGGCGTGGACCGTGGGCCTGGCGTTCGTCGGCACCATGGCCTACCGCCGCAGCGGCGAACGGGTGTGACCTGCCGCGGCCGGTCAGGGCGCGGGAGGATGGCCGGGTGGCCATCCCGATGACGGCTCCGGCGGGTCCGGAGGAACGGCGCAAACGGCAGCTCAGCGGACGCTTCCGGTGGACGGCCGGCGCGCTGGTCGCCGAGATCTACCTGGTGTTCTTTCTCCCCGGTATCTGGGGGAGCGACGGGTCCACCGCGACCAAGGTGGCCGCCACCGTCCTGCTGGTCGCGTTCGGCGTTACCTACGCACTTCTGCCTCCGCTGGTGATGGACCATCCGGGCTGGCCGGTCTACCGCACCCTGGCGATCATGCTCACGCTGACCGTGCCGCTGATCATCCTGATGGGCGCTGACGCGTCCGCGCTGTGGATCTACGTCGGCGTGGCCGGCGGCATGCTGCTGCCGAGAACACAGGCTTTCGGCTTCGCCGTGCTGCTGGCCGCAGCGATGCTGGCGCTGACCTCGTCCGTCCCGGGCGGCGCCCAGTGGGAGTTGGCGTTGACCCTGGTCGCGTTGACGCTGTGGATGGTCGGCTTCGCCGGCAACATCCGACTCACCCTCGAGCTGGCCCGGACCAGGGACGAATTGGCACGGACGGCGGTGGCCGCCGAGCGGGAGCGGATCGCCCGCGACCTGCACGACATCCTCGGCCACTCGCTCACCGCGATCGCCGTCAAGGCCGGCCTGGCCCGCCGGCTGGTCGACCGGGACCCTGCGGCGGCGACCCTGGAGATCGCCGACGTCGAGCGGCTGGCCCGGGAGGCGCTGTCCGACGTGCGGGCGACAGCGTCCGGCATGCGGGACGTCTCGCTGGCCGGAGAACTCGCGATGGCCGGTGCGGTGCTGCGGGCCGCGGGAATCCGGCCGGTACTCCCGCAGGCCGTCGACGACGTCGCTCCGGCCGGCCGCGAGGTGTTCGGCTACGTGGTGCGGGAGGCGGTCACCAATGTGGTGCGCCACTCCGAGGCCGCCAGCTGCACGATCACTCTGGCGCCGGACCGGATCGAGATCGCCGACGACGGCCGCGGCCCCGACCCGACCGCACCCGGCAACGGCTCCGGACTGGCCGGTCTCGGCGACCGGGTCCGGGCCGCCGGCGGCACCCTCACCTCCGGTCCGCGACCCGACGGCGGGTTCGCCGTGGTCGCCTCGATGCGGGGTACCGGATGATCCGGGTGCTGCTGGCCGACGACCAGGCGCTGATCCTCGGGGCGTTCGCCGCGCTGCTCGGGATGGAGACCGACCTCGAGGTGGTCGCCACCGTCGGATCTGGCGATCAGGTGGTCCCCGCGGCGCTGGCCAGCACGCCCGATGTCGCGCTGCTGGACATCCAGATGCCCGGCCTGGACGGGCTCGCCGCCGCCGGCGCGCTGCGCACCGCGGTCCCCGGTTGCCGGGTGATCGTGCTGACCACCTTCGGCCGGCCCGGTTACCTGCAGCGGGCGATGGCCGCCGGCGCCGCCGGGTTCCTGGTCAAGGACGCGCCGCCGGAACAGCTCATCGACGCCGTCCGACGGGTCCATGCCGGCCTGCGGGTGGTCGATCCGCAACTGGCCGCCGAGACCCTGACCGTCGGCAGTTCGCCGCTCACCGACCGGGAACGGGACGTGCTGGCCGCCGCAGTGCAGGGTGGCACCGTCGCCGTCATCGCCCGGACGCTGTACCTGTCGGAAGGCACCGTCCGCAACCACCTGTCCGCGGTGATCGGCAAGACCGGGGCCAGCACCCGCGCCGAGGCGGTCCGGATCGCCGACCGAGCGCGGCTGGCTCTGACCGGCCGCCCTGGCATGATCGGCTGCAGACGAAGCCGACTTCTGGAGGCGCCAGGTGAATGCCCTCGGTGGCACGCTGCTGCGCGTCCTGGGCGGCACCGTCCTGGTCGGCGTGCTGATCGTCGGTGGTCTCGGGCTGCGGATCGTCCAGGTCGGCCGAACCGACCAGCGGGCCGCGGTCGACGCGATCGTCGTACTCGGCGCCGCCCAGTACAACGGCACCCCGTCGCCGGTCCTGCAGGCCCGGCTCGACCACGCCGAGGAGCTCTACCGGGCGGGTGTCGCGCCGCGGATCGTCACGATCGGCGGTGGCCACGAGGGCGACGCCACCACCGAGGGGGAGGCCGGTCGGCAGGCGCTGATCGACGCCGGGCTGCCGGCGGCGGACGTCACCGCCGTCGGCGTCGGCAACGACACCCTGATCAGCCTGCGGGCGACCGCGACGGTGCTGCGCCGCAACGGGTGGGACTCGGTGGTGCTGGTCACCGATCCGGGGCATGCATCACCGGGCCCAGCGGATCGCCGAGGATCTCGGGTTGACTGCAGAGGTCTCTCCGGTGACCACCGGCCCCGCCGTCCGGCCGGCGTGACGGTGCCATACGTGCTGCGGGAGACCGCCGGGACCCTCTACTACCTGGTCCTCGGCGGATCGTCCGGCGCCGGCACGGCCGTGTTGTGAGCACCGCACGCACCTGGGCCTACAGCGATCTGACCGGCAACGGCTGGTCGCCGAGACCGGACAAGACCGCCCTGCTGCCGATGGCGGCCGGGATGGCTCCGCGCACCCCGTTCAGCCGGGACCGGGCCAGGGTGCTGCACTCGCGGATCGTTCCGGCGGCTGGCCGGCAAGACCCAGGTGGTCGCGCCGGACGAGGACGACGTCCCGCGGACCCGGCTGACGCATTCGCTGGAGGTCGCGCAGATCGCCCGGGAGATCGGCGGCCAGCTGGGCTGCGATCCGGACGTCGTCGATCTGGCCGGGCTGGCGCACGACATCGGCCATCCGCCGTTCGGCCACAACGGCGAGGCCGCGCTTGACCGGGTCGGCGCCGCCGTCGGCGGCTTCGAGGCCAACGCGCAGAACCTGCGCCTGCTGACCCGGCTCGAATCGAAGGTGCTCACCGACCCCGGCGACTCGGCCGGGCTGAACCTGCGCCGGGCCTCGCTCGACGCGGTGGTCAAGTACCCGTGGTCGCGGCCGGAAGCGGTGGCAAGTTCGGCGTGCTACGCGACGGAGGACCGCGGTCCTCGACTGGTTGCGCGGCGAGCGACGCGCGCGGCGTTGCCTGGAGGCGCAGGTGATGGACTGGGCCGACGACGTCGCGTACTCGGTGCACGACGTGGAGGACGGCATCCTGGCCGGGCGGATCGATCTGGCCCGGCTGCAGCCGACCCGGAGGAGCGGCTGGCCGTCGCCGTGGCGGCCGCGGCGGGTACTGCGGCGAGTCCGACCCGACGACCTGGTCGACGTGCTCGCCGACCTGCTGCGGCTGCCGGAGATCGCCGCCGGGCTCGGCTATCGGCCCGGCCCGCGGGCGGTGTCCTGCTCAAGGGGATGACCAGCGAACTGACCGGACGGCTGGCCACCGGAGCGGTCGCCGCCACCCTGCAGGCGGCCGGACCAGGCCCGCTCGCCCGGTACGCGCCGACCTCGGTGCCGGCGCTGCTGCGGGCCGAGGTGGCCCTGCTCAAGGCGATCGCCACCAGGTACGTGATGGACGACCCGGCCCGGCGCGAGGTGCAGGAGCGGGAGCAACAGTTGCTCGCCGAACTGGTCGCCGCCCTGGCCGCCCGCGGCGCCGACGCACTCGACGCGGCGCACGCCCACCGCTACGCGGCCGCCTCCGACGACGCCGACCGGCTCCGCTCGGTGCTGGACCAGGTCGCGCTGCTCACCGACGCGCAGGCCGTCACCTGGCACCAGCGGTTGGTCTCCTGACCGTTGTTCGCCTGTCGTGAAATGCCTGGTGACACCGGCCGGCCGCGGTGATCATGACGGGATGAGCGGAAAGTCTGCGGTGGCGAGGGCCGGTCGGATCGTAGTGGTGCCCCTCGTGCTGGTGGCGGTGCTCCGGCGGGTCAGCCGTCGGCGCGCGGCCGCCGGCCGGGGTCCCGGGACCGCGGTGGTGAGGCCGCGGGCGTCCGGGAGCCGCGTAACCCGCTGCCGACGGTGCTCAGCGGAGCCGCCGCTGCGGTGCCTGGCGAGTGAGTACCCGGGGGTTGGGGACAGCGGCCGGGCCCGTCCGGCCGCGGACATAGACTCGGCTGGTGGCGGGACGGATCAGCGATGCGGACAAGGAACGGGTCCGCGACGCCAGTCGGATCGAAGTCGTCGTCGGGGAGTACGTCGCGCTGCGTCGAGGCGGTGGCGGAAACCTGAAGGGGCTTTGCCCCTTCCACGACGAGAAGTCGCCGTCGTTCACCGTTCGGCCTTCGCACGGCCTCTACCACTGCTTCGGCTGCGGTGAGGGTGGCGACGTGTTCGCCTTCATCGCCGCCTGGAGCACCTGAGCTTCGCCGAGGCCGTCCAGCGGCTCGCCGAACGGGTCGGCATCACCCTCGACCATGGTCGAGGGCGGCACGTCCACCCGGGCCGAGCAGGGCACCAGGTCGCGGCTGCTGGCGGTCAACAAGGCCGCGGCCGCGTTCTACGGCGCCCAGCTGACCACCGACGAGGCGGTGACCGCCCGGGAGTTCCTGACCGAGCGCGGCTTCGACCTCGCGGCGGCGGCGCACTTCGGCTGCGGCTACGCGCCGTCCGGCTGGGACACGCTGGTGAAAGCGCTCACCCGTCAGGGCTTCTCGCTGCAGGAGCTGTACAAGGCCGGGCTGGCCCGGCAGGGCCAACGCGGGCCGATCGACCAGTTCCACCGTCGGCTGCTGTGGTCGATCCGCGACGCCGCCGGCGACGTCGTCGGGTTCGGCGCGCGGCGGCTGTTCGACGACGACCGGTTGGAAGCCAAGTACGTCAACACCTCCGAGACGACCGCTGTACCACAAGTCGCAGGTGCTCTACGGGCTCGATCTCGGCGAAGCGGGAGATCGCCAAGCAGCGCCGGGCGGTGATCGTCGAGGGCTACACGGACGTGATGGCGATGCACCTGGCCGGGGTCACCACCGCGGTGGCCTCCTGCGGGACCGCGTTCGGCGACGAGCACATCAGCGTGCTGCGACGGTATCTGCTGGACAACGAAGTGATCCGCGGCGAGGTGATCTACACCTTCGACGGCGACAGCGCCGGGCAGAAGGCAGCGCTCAAGGCGTTCGACGCCGACCAGCGGTTCGCCGCGAACACCTATGTGGCGGTGGCGCCGGACGGCATGGATCCGTGCGAGCTGCGTCAGGACAAGGGCGACGCCGCGGTCCGCGAGCTGGTCGAGGCCCGGAAACCGTTGTTCGCCTTCGCGATCCAGGTCCGCGCTGGCCCAGTACGACCTCGATACCGCTGAAGGTCAGGTGGCGGCCGCCGCCGAGGCGATCCCGCTGGTGGCCCGGATCAAGGAGCAGACCCTGCGCGAGGAATACGCCCGGCAGCTCGCCGGCTGGCTGGGCACCGAGCCCGATCCGATCCTGGCCAGGGTGCGCCGCGCGGCGACCGCGGAACGGGACCAGCAGCAGCGCCGCACCCGAGCGGAGTCGGTGCCCGCCAACGGGTCTGCCGCGCAAGCGGCGGCCGCGGCCCGGCCGAACCCGGCCGAACCCGGCATCCTCGTCGAGCGGGAGGCCCTGAAACTGGCACTGCAGCAACCGGAGCTGGTGGCGGGAGGCTACGACCAGGTGCAGGCCGAGGCCTTCACCCATCCTTCCTACGCCGCGGTGCACGCGGCGGTGATCGCCGCGGGCGGACCGGAAAGCGCGCCGCGGGGCCCGGTATGGATCTCCCTGGTCGCCGAGCAGTTGCCGGCCGGGCCGCTGCGGTCGCTGGTCACCGAGCTCTCGGTGGAACCGCCGCGACACCGATCGGACGAGCAGGATGCGCATTACGCGGGATCCATCCTGGCCGGGATGGCCGAGCGGATGGCCGCCCGGTCGGAGCGCACGTTGCGATCGGCGCTGCAAAGGGCTGAGGCCAACCGGGATCGCGAGCAGTCGCAGGCGATCCAGGCGGATCTGATGGCGATGGCCGCCTACCGGCGGGCACTGGCCGACCGGGCCAAGGGCGAGCTGGCGTGAGGCTGCCGCTGCGCCGGGCGCCACGCGCCCCGGCGGTGCTGGCCGGCCGGCTGGCGGAGGACGAGCTGGTAACGGCGACCGCGGACACCGACGACGGGCGGCAGCTGGTCACCACCCGCCGCGGGCTGTGGGTGCTCGCCGACGGCGACGCCGTACGCATGGGCTGGGAGGCGGTGGCCAAGGCCCGCCTGGAGTCCGGGATCC
Source organism: uncultured Actinomycetota bacterium (assembly GCA_963706185.1). Taxonomy (GTDB): domain Bacteria; phylum Actinomycetota; class Actinomycetes; order Mycobacteriales; family Nakamurellaceae; genus Nakamurella. Next base: position 11,010 of record CAVPLZ010000017.1, read on the forward strand.
TGACGGTGATCGCCACAACAGAGATCGAGGCGTGGCCGGACGGCACGTCGGTGGTCCGGGACGACCCGGCCGTCGAGTTCCGGCTGACCAAACCGGCGAAGGTCACCGATCAGGTGCACGCCCGGGTGCGCAGGTCGGTCGCGGCGAGTCGGCACCTGCCCTGGCCGCGCGCCGGGGGCTGGGTGGCGCTGCGGCGGGTTCCCGGCCGCGACGGGCTGATGATCCAGGTGCGCCTCGACCCCGGGGCTGACCCGTCGGCGCCCGGATTCGCGACGGCCGTGGCGCAGGTGGCGGCCGAGCTGGCCGGCAGTGACCCGGTGGGCATCATCGGCGTCGACGACTAGTATTTCCGGGATGACACCATTGCGGCGTCACAATTCTTGGTTATGATGTCACGCTATGATGTCATCCGTGAGCGAACAGAGTGCCGCTGTCCCCTCTGAGCCCCGCCCGATGCGGGCGTCGAATGCCGACCGCGAGCGGGTCGCTCAAGTACTCAACACGGCCGTCGGCGAAGGTCGACTGAGCCTCGACGAGCTGCAGGAGCGTCTCGACATCGTCTACGGCGCCAAGACACTCGCCGAACTGGAACCGGTCACTCGCGATCTACCGGGGCATTCGGTCGCCCGGATCCAGCCGCTGCCGGCGGCCGCGCCACGGCCCGCCGCTCCGTCCCGGATCGGCGGTAGCTGGACCTCGACAACGGCGATGGCGATCATGTCCGGTGACGTCCGCAAGGGGCAGTGGGTGGTGCCACCGAAGTTCACCGCAGTGGCGGTGATGGGCGGCATCGAACTCGATCTGACCGAGGCCAGGTACGGAGCGGCCGAGGTCGAGATCAACGCGGTGGCGATCATGGGAGGTATCGAGATCACCGTGCCGGACGACATCACGGTGATCGTCCACGGCATGGGCATCATGGGCGGCTTCTCCGACAGCGCGCAGAATGTCGCCGCCGCGGGAGCCCCGGTGGTCCGCATCACCGGGCTGGCCATGATGGGCGGCGTGGACGTGAAGCGCCCCAAGCGCAGCAAGCGCACACCGTAGGTCTCGACAGCTGACCGGTCAGTGACCCTTGCTGCCCGGCAGGATCTCGGTCACCTTGGCCCGGACGAAGCCGGCGGCCCCCTGGACCGCGGGATGGTCGGCGGCGCGCGAGCTCCAGCGCTTGATCTGCTCGTACCGCTCGCGGCCGGCCCGCGAGCCCAGCACGTAACCGATTGCGGCCCCCAACAGCAGACGGAACACGGCGCACCGATCCTTCGTCGTCCTGCGGCTCCGGTGTGGAACCTCGGCACAGTCTTCCCCATCACGGTCGACACCGGCCGCCCGGTCACCCATTGGCGTCCCTGATGGTGTCGGCCCGGCTCGCACTCTGCCGGTTTTGGCCAGGTGTCACCGTGGGCTAAACTTGCTGAGCTGACGCCGCGCGAGCGGTGGAAGGCGGTCCTCCGTAGCTCAATTGGCAGAGCATCCGACTGTTAATCGGACGGTTACTGGTTCGAGTCCAGTCGGGGGAGCTCTGATCAGGCATTATGGCCCTCCACAAGATCATCGGAAGAGCCCAACTCCCGGAAAACTCCCGGAAAACGAATCTGGGCTCTCGTGCGCCAGAACTCCTCCGCTGGGGCGCATCCACGCCCGATCAGCCGAGCTCTCGGCCATCGGTCGTAGGTGACCAGGATCGGGGTTAAGTCACCCCGCGGATGCCCCATACATGGATAGGACCGCCGACGGCGACCCAGACCGGCGTCAGGAGCAGCCATGAGAGCAGTACCCCCACCCCCCACCGATCGGCTGGTGGGCATCGACGAACTCGCGGCCTACATCGGCGTGCCTCGGCAGACCATCTACCGCTGGCGGATGGAGGGCAGGGGCCCCCGCGCATCCAAGCTGGGTCGTCACCTCCGGTACCGCCGCGCAGACATCGACGAATGGCTGCAAACGCAACAGGACGGTTGGTAGAGCCGCCAGTCATGGCGCCGCAACCGCCATCGGGACTGCGTTAACGTCACCTGCAAAAGGGGGTATGCGGTTTGCGCAGGTCAGATGGCGTACTAGATCGACGAGAGGCCTCTCGTCCTACTAGAACCCCGCTACCTATCTGCCTGCCGAAGCACCGGTGGCTGGCGCAGCCGTCCTCGATTGAATCAGCGCGCCGAGAACGTCGAGTCCAAGCTCGGCCAGTTGTACGACGCGCCGGGTCGGCGGTTATAACCGCTGACTGGACTGGCCCGGACCCGGTCACCGAACAACTGGAGACCGAAATCGCAGAAGCGCTGCTGGGCTCGCGAGCGCATATCGGCTTGCCGGCCGATGGCCGAGTATGTCCGGAGTTTGGGACATTGCGATGAATCGTCCCCGCCTTGCGGCCGGAACGATTCGGGCGCTGACGCGAGGCATGGCTCATTTGGATCCGCAGGCCGCACGCGCCGCCCTGCCACCTGCCTGCCTCGAGGACGAAGACGAAATCGCATTCGGGAACCTTGGCCACTGGCTTAGAGGGGTAGATCCGGCGCACTTGGCGGAGGTTTGTGATCGCATCATGGAACGAGTGGCACAGGCGCCAGACGAATCTGGTGGAGAGCACGGATTCGTCGGCTCCCGAACCTCTGAACTGCATGGCAACCTTGCATCGAACCACAAGGGGTCGACTCTGTATGACCCAGCGTGTGGGATTGGTGTCGCGCTCCTGCGTGCAATTGAGTCAGGAGCACGGTTATCGGGCGACTACCGCGGTCGATGCCGACGTCTTGACCACGCTGGTGTACCCGGTCTTGGATCCGGTGACTGTCACCGTGATTCGCTTTCCGGCGGCTCCGGCGCTGATCTTGTAGGTGGAGGCGGTGGCTCCGGTGATGGCGGCGCCGTTGACTCTCCACTGGTACTTCAGGGTGACCGGGGATGGTCCCCAGGTGCCCGGTGTCGCCTTGAGCGTGTAGCCGACCTTTGCCGTGCCGGTGACCTTCGGGGTCGGCACTGGTGTCAGGGTGCCTGCGACAACTGTGGCGGTGGCGGCGCTGGTCTTGGCGGTCGTGGTGTAGCCGGTTTTCGTGCCGGTGACGGTGACGGTGATGCGTTTCCCGCGGGCACCGGCGGTGATCTTGTAGGTGGCGGCGGTGGCGCCGGAGATGACGGCGCCGTTGACCTTCCACTGGTAGTTCAGGGCGACCGGCGCAGGTCCCCAGGTGCCGGGTGTCGCCTTGAGGGTGTAGCCGACCTTCGCCGTGCCGGTGACCTTCGGGGTCGGTGCTGGGCTCAGCGCTCGAGTGGCAGATACGACAAGCTTCTGGGGGTGTTCGTGGTTGTCGCTCTCAGAATTGCCCAGCGTGTCTACAGCGACTCGATCAGCACGGTCCACGTCCCGGACGCAGCGGTGGTGGGCACGGTGATGGTGCTCCGGTAGACACCGTCGGTGACGGTTCCCGAGATCCGGGTCATCGACCCTGTCCCAAGACTCTGACTGGTCCGGTCGGAGAACAGGTACGCCGCGGGCGGTTCGCCACCCCGGTCGCGTCGGTGACCCGCGCGGTAACGGTGACCGACTTGGAACCGGCGCTGACGTCGACGCTCTTGGGTGTGAAGTCGAACTGCGACAACACCGGAGCCGACACATCGCCCCCGGTCACGACGGCTTGCGGACTCCCAGTCTGGGTCGCGACTTCCGAGACGGACGTTGGAGTCGCCGCCTCCGCGCGTGGCGGCGATCGCTCCGAATCCAATCGCAAGTGTCGCGGTGACCGCGACTACCCGCCTGATCCAGTTCGGGATCTCCGAGTCGTGTCTGCACCGCTGGCTGAATCTGGCCGACGTCGAGGACGGTGTCGGCCCGGGCGTCACCGTCACCGAGTCGGCCGAGGTGCGCGAGTTGAAGAAGCGCAACCGGGTGCTGGAGCAAGAAGTTGAGATCCTGCGCCGCGCGGCGGCCTACTTCGCCAAAGACATCTCCCCAAAATGACGTACCCGCTGGTCCGTGAACTGGCCGCTGACGGCCTCGCCGTCACGCTGATCTGTCGGGTGCTCGGCTTCTCCACCCAAGGCTTCTATCGGTGGAAGGCCAGCCCGGTCACCGACCGGGACTGGGCTGATGCCCACCTGATCAACGCTGCGTTGGAGATCCATTCCGGGGCACCGGAGTTCGGTTACCGCCTCGTCGCCGACGAGCTACCCGAGCACGGCATCAGCGCCGGCGAGAACCGGGTGCAACGACTGTGCTCATTGCAGCGGATCTGGTCGCTGCACTCGAAGAAGCGCGGCCTGAACCGCAAGGCCGGTCCACCGGTGCACGACGACCTGCTCGCGACCCCCGGCGGCGGCCGCGACTTCACCGCGCAGACGCCGAACGTCAAGTGGCTCACCGACATCACCGAACACCGCACCGGCGAGGGCAAGCTCTACCTCTGCGCGATCAAGGACTGCCACTCCAACCGCATCGTGGGCTACTCCATCGACTCACGGATGAAAGCCGGTCTCGCCGTTTCCGCGCTGCGCAACGCGATCGGGCTGCGCGACCCGGCCGCCACCATCGTCCACTCCGACCGCGGGTCCCAATTTCGCTCCCGGGCCTTCGTCCGCACCCTGGCCAACAACGGCCTGGTCGGGTCGATGGGCCGCGTCGGCGCGTGCGGCGACAACGCCGCCATGGAGTCCTTCTTCGCGCTGCTGCAGAAGAACGTGCTGAACCGGCAACGCTGGGACACCCGCGAGGAACTGCGCCTGGCCATCGTCATCTGGATCGAGCGGACCTACCACCGCCGCCGACGGCAACGACGCCTCGGCCGACTCACCCCAATAGAGTTCGAACTGCTCCACGATCAGCTCGCAACCGCGGCCTGATCACCACACCACCCGAGTCAACAAAACCCGGGGCAGTCCCGACTGACGCTACCTGTCGTCTTGCTGGTCTTGGATCCACTCGTCGATGTCGGCTCGTCGGTAGCGCAGATGGCGGCCGAGCTTCGAGGCGCGTGGGCCCTTGCCTTCCATCCTCCATCGGTAGATGGTCTGGCGCGGGACTCCGATGTAGGTCGCGAGTTGGTCGATATCGAGGAGTCGGTCCTCGCTCGCGAGTGGCTGAGCGTGCATCTGGTCCCCCAATGATTCGGTAGACGGTCCCCTGCTACCTCCTACTGGTGCACGCCAGCGGTGCCCTAAGGCCATCGCGTGGATCACGTGTCCAGGTCGGCGAGGGCCGTGGCCGCGCCGGTGGCGCGGACCTTACGGCCCATGTAGATGTCCATCGTCGTGGTGACCTTCGAATGGCCGAGTTGGTCGGCCACGGCACGCGCCGGGATGCCGGCTTCGTCCATCAGGGTTGCCACGGTCTTGCGAAAGACGTGGGTATTCAGGGCGTCGTCGCCGTACCCGAGCCGCTTGTATGCCTGCTGCAGGCCCTTCCGCGTGTTCGACGGATCGCGCAGAAAGCCACGCTCGGTCGGCAGGACCAGGTTCGTTCGCGCGACCGCCTTGCGTCGGCGAAGCATCTCGACACACCACGCCGGGAGTAGCAGCGTCCGCTGCCCGGCCTTGGTCTTCGTGGAGTTCTTGATCGTCAGACCAGTCGCCTTCAGACGAAGGACGGTTCCCGCGGATCTCGACCGTGCCGGCTTCGAGATCGACCGCGTCCCACGTGACCGCGCAGGCTTCGCCGAGCCGCACCCCGGTCGCACACATGAACGACACGAGGTCGACCAGGTCGTGCTGCACGGCGAGCTTGTCGTAGGTGAGGAAGGCGCGCAGCTGACTGAGTTCGGCGGCCGAGAGCGCTCGGGGCGCCTTGCCGGACTTCGTCGAGATGGGCGCGACGTCGCGGCACGGGTTCGAGGTCATGATGTCCAGCCGGCAACCGAGCTTGCAGATCCCGGACAGCACACTCTTGACCGTCTTCGCCAACGCTGGTCCGTGCGTCGCCTTCACCGTCGCCAAGTGACGATCGACAAGCGCGACGCTCAGCTCGCGTACGCGGAGCTTGCCCAGTGCCGGGAGAATCTGCCGGTCCAACCGGTCGCGGTAGACGCGCTCGGTCGATGGACTCAGACCGGCGTCGCGTCACCTGCGCCCACCAAGCATCGGCGAGCTCGCTCACCCGGCTCTCGCGCGTCAGGAATCCACCCGTCGGGCCGGGCGTGCCGGTCGCGTACCGCTTCGGCAAGGGCATTGCGTGCGGCAGCACTCGGAGCGGCCGACGCGCGCGACCTGTCTGGTCACTCCGTCGTAGTCCCGGAACAGCGCGCGAGCGCTCCAGCCGGCAGCGGTCCGGTAGGTTCGAATGCGCCCAGCAGTGCCGAGCGGAAGGGAGGGTCTGGCCATGTGAAGCTCCCTTGCGAGCGTGCTCGGAGCTACCACTTTACTCACCATAAAACGATGACAGATCGCGGCAATGTCCGGCAGCCCATGATCACCCAATAGCTTCATCACCGCAGGTCAGAGACCTGCACAAGGGCCTCTAGCTCAATTGGCAGAGCAGCGGACTTTTAATCCGCGGGTTCAGGGTTCGATCCCCACGGGGCCCACCACCGCGACCGGCACCAGACGTTCCCACGGGAACGTCGGGTCGCCCGGCAGCCCGTCCGCTGCCATGGGGCGTCGACCCGGCTGCACGCTAGGGTCGCGCATGGACGACCTGCCCATCTGCGTCACCTGCGGGGTCCAGTACCCCGCCGACCACGACACCGACGCACTGCCCGATCTGCGAGGACGACCGGCAGTACGTCGGGCACGACGGCCAGCAGTGGACCACCCTCGACGCGCTGCGGGCCGAGCCACCGCAACCGAGTTCGCGCGACGAGGGTACCGGCCTGATCGGCATCGGCACCGACGCCGCAGTTCGCCATCGGCCAGCGGGCGCTGCTGCTGCCGGGCGAGGGCGGCAACCTGCTGTGGGACTGCGTCGTCCCTGATCGACGACGAGACCGTCGACAAGGTCAACGAGCTCGGCGGCGTCTCGGCCATCGCCATCTCCCACCCGCACTACTACAGCTCGATGGTCGAGTGGAGCGAGGCCTTCGGCGGCGTCCCGATCTACCTCCACGCCGCCGACCGCGCAGTGGGTGCAGCGCACCGGGAACGTGGTGTTCTGGGAGGGCGAACGGAGGAGATCCTGCCGGGCCGGACGCTGCTCAACCCGCGCATCCACTTCGACGGCGGCACGGTCGCTGCACTGGGCGGACGGCGCGCAAGGCCGCGGATGCGCTGTGCACCGGCGACATCTTCCAGGTCGTGCCGACCGCCGGTGGGTCAGCTTCATGTACAGCTACCCCAACTACATCCCCGAGCATCCGGACACGGTCCGCGCGGTCGCTGCAGCTGGTCGAGCCGCTTCGAGTACGACGTGATCTACGGCGCCTGGTGGGACATGGTGGTCGAGCAGGACGCCAAGGCCGCCCTGACCCGGTCGGCCCGCCGCTATCTGCGAGCACCTCGGGATGCAGCATTGCACACGTGTCGCCGCCGGGACCGCGCGAACGTGGCCGATGCCGTTGAGGTGCGCGTCGGGGACACCAACGTTACGGCACCCGTTGTCGCTGTGGATGAACTGCACCCGCGCAACACCTTGCCGCAGCGGTCGCGTCGAAGTACCGGATCTGGCGGTAGCTGCGGTGCGACTGACACACCGGATTGCGGAAGGTGAACTTCGAGGCGTCGGGCCGGCTTGAGCTGGGCCGCGCTGGGCGAAAGGGATCCGGAGCGCTCCGCGCTACGTTGCCGCAGCGGCGTGGTCCCAGGCCTCGGCAGTCCGACGGCGTCCGACGGACGCTGTTAGAACCGGCGGCCGCGCCGTTCGACCGAGTAGCGAATGCGCAGGTCAGGGCCCAACTCCGTGACCTCACGCAGGAAGAGTCGATGGGCTCCCGCCAGCGTGCCGACCGTACCGCCGGTGATCGCCGACAGACCGGCACCGAGCAGCAACGGCGCCTGATAGACCAGCACCTCGTCCACCAGTTCCGCATCCAGCATCGCCGCGGCCAGCGTCGGACCACCCTCGAGCAGTACGTGCCGCCGACCGCGCCGGTACAACTCGTCGAGCAGTGCGGGCAGGTCCACCCGGCCGTCAGCTCCGGGAAACTCGGCCCCGGTCGCGATCAGGGTGCGGGCGGCATCGCCCCGCACCCGGGCGTCCGTCGGCGTCCGGCCGGCGGAGTCCACCACCACCCGCCACGGTTGCCGCCCGGTCGCCGCACCGGTCGCGTCGCGCGCGGTGAGCTGCGGATCGTCCGCGAGCACGGTGCCGATCCCGACCATCATGGTGTCGACCCTGGAGCGCAGCAGGTGCGCGTCGGCCCTGGACTCGGCAGAGGTGATCCACCGACTGGTGCCGTCGGCGGCCGCCACCCGGCCGTCGACCGTCTGGCCCGTCTTGAGCGTGACGAACGGCCGGTGTCGCCGCACCGCGGTCAGCCACACCCGGTTGACCTGCTCGGACGCCAGGCCGGCCGCCGTGCCGGACACGTCGACCACCTCGACCCCGGCCGCCCGCAGGGTGTCCATGCCCCCGGCGGCCGCCGGCCACGGGTCCACCACTGCGACGACCACCCTGGCCACCCCGGCCTGCGATCAACGCAACGCTGCAGGGACCGGTCCGGCCGGTGTGGTTGCAGGGTTCCAGGGTGACCACCGCGGTGGCTCCGCGAGCGCGAGAACCGGCTGCCCGCAACGCCATCACCTCGGCGTGCGGTCCGCCGGCCATTTCGTGGAAGCCCGCACCGACGACCACCCCGGCCGGATCCAGCAGCACACAGCCGACCACCGGGTTCGGCAACACGGTGCCGTCGCCGCGACCGGCCAGCTCGACGGCCAGGTCCAGCGCGACGAGTTCCTCCGGCGAGAGCGCCGACGACTGGTCCACGACTGGCGAAGCTACCCGACCTCAGTTGAAATGGAACGACCGCTTGGCCATGCCGAACCAGAAGCCGTCCACCGCGCTGTGCGCGTCAACGCCGACGTCGGCGGTGGCGCCGAGCGAGACGAACAGCGGGGCGAAGTGCTCGGTCCGCGGGTGGGCCCGGCGGGCCGCCGGGGCCGAGTGCTCGAAGTCGAGCACCGCGTCGATGTCGCCGGATTCGACGGTCTGTTTGGCCCACTGGTCGAACTCGCGCCCCCACTGCGGCGCGTCCCCCGTGGTGTCGCCGAACATCGCCTCGTTCAGGTTGTGGGTGGTGAACCCGGACCCGACGATCAGCACGCCCTCGTCCCGCAGCGGAGCGAGAGTTCTTCCCAGTTCGAACAATTCGCGGGGATCCAGGGTCGGCATCGACACCTGGAGCACGGGCACGTCGGCGTCCGGGAACATCTCCTTCAGCGGCACGTAGGCACCGTGGTCAAGACCCCGCTCGGCGTCCTGGTACACCGGCCGGCCGGGCTTGGCCACCAGCTTGGACACCGCGCCGGCCAGCTCAGGGGCTCCCGGCGCGTCGTAGGTGACCTGGTAGTACCGGTCCTCGAAACCCCAGAAGTCGTAGGTGAGCGGCACCCGCTCGGTCGCGCCGACCGTCAGCGGGGCGGACTCCCAATGCGCCGAGACCACCAGGATGGACGTCGGTCGCGGCAGGTCCTTGCTCCAGGCAGCGAGCTCGCCGGTCCAGGTCTCGTCGTCCGCCAACGGCGGCGCGCCGTGCGACAGGTACAGCACCGGCATCCGCCGGCCGGCAGCCGTCGGCGTCGGCTCGGGCAAGGAGTTCGTCCTCATCAGCACATGCTACGCCTATTTAGTTGAGCGCTCAACTATCGGGGTTTCCTATACTCCGCCGGTGGACGATCCCTGGCTGACCGACGAACAACAACGCACCTGGCGCGACTTCCTGCGGATGTCCGGCACGCTGTCCGACGCGATCGAACGGGATCTGCAGCGCGAGGCGGGCATGCCCCACGCCTACTACCAGATCCTGGCCATGCTGTCCGAGGCCCCGGACCGGTCCATGCGGATGAACAAGCTGGCCACCGTCGTCCGCTCGTCGCAGTCCCGGCTCTCGCACGCCGTGACCCGGCTCGAACACGCCGGCTGGGTGGCCCGGGAGCCGGTTCCCGGCGACGGGCGCGGCCAGATCGCCCGACTGACCGAGGCCGGCTACCGGCGACTGGCCGATGTCGCACCCAGCCACGCCCGTACCGTCCGGGCCGCCCTGTTCGATCCGCTGACCCCCGAGCAACTGGCGCAGTTCGACGAGATCTGCCGGACCGTGCTGGCCGCCCTGGATCAGCGCGTCGACCAAAGACCGGGCGGCGATCGGTGAGGTACCTGGTCATCGGGGCCGGCGCGGTCGGCGGGTCGATCGGCGCGCAGCTGCATCGGGCCGGTCGCGAGGTCGTGCTGGTCGCCAGGGGGGCTCACCTGACCGCGCTGCGCACCGAGGGCCTGCGCTATCTCACCCCTGACGGATTCCGTGACGCTGCCCATTGCCGCCGTGGGCGGCCCGGACGAACTCGAGCTGAGGTCGGACGATGTGCTGCTGCTGGCGGTCAAACTGCAGGACGCCGCGGGGGTGCTCGACCAGTGGGCCCGACAACCCGTGCCCGACGGTGGCGGCGGCTGGTCGAGGGCAGACGCGCGACTGCCGGTCTTCTGTGTCCAGAACGGCGTGGCCGGCGAGCGGATGGCGCTGCGCCGGTTCGACCGCGTCTACGGGGTGACGCGTGATGCTGCCATCGGCCCATGTGGAGCCGGGTGTGGTGGCCAACCACAGCGCCCCGGCCGCCGGGATCCTGACGGTGGGCCGCTATCCGTCCGGAGTCGACGGGACCGCTGAGCGCGGTGGCCGCCGATCTGGTCGCCGCCGGCTTCGAGGCCCCGGTCAGCGACAGCGTGATGCGCTGGAAGTACGCCAAGCTGCTGGCCAACCTCGGCAACGCCGCCGAGGTCGTGCTCGGACCGCTGGGCGATGCCCAGGCCGAGGTGCTCGACCGCGCCACGGCGGAGGGCCGGGCGGCGTACGCGGCGGCCGGGATCGACTACGCCTCCCCGGACGAGGATGCCCGGGCCCGGGAGAATCTCCGGTTCGCCGAGATCCCCGGCCAGGCGCGACCGGGCGGCTCGAGCATGCAGAGCGTGCTGCGCGGCACCGGCTCGATCGAGGCCGCGTACCTGTCCGGCGAGATCGCCCTGCTCGGCCGGTTGCACGAGATCCCGACCCCGGTCAACGCGACCCTGGCCCGACTGGCCGACGAGTGTGCCGTCGGTCTCCGCGAGCCCGGATCCCTCCGCCCTGCAGATGTTCTCGCCCTCGCCGACGCCTGACCCCGGATCCGGTCAGTGGGGCATGCCGGCGGCGGTGTGCTCGAACGGCACCACTTCGGCCGGCAACGGCGGTCCGGGCGGGGTGCCGTCGCCGAACGGGCGGCCGCCCAGGTCCTCCCGGCCGTGCGGGGTGAGCCACCCGGTCAGGTCAGGGCCCTTGGGGACGATGCCGGACGGGTTCACGTCGCGATGCACCACGTAGTAGTGCGTCTTGATCTGCGCGAAGTCGACGGTGTCACCGAAACCCGGTGTCTGGAACAGGTCTCGGGCGTAGGCCCATAGCACCGGCATCTCGGTCAGCTTGGTCCGATTGCACTTGAAGTGGCCGTGGTAGACCGCGTCGAAGCGGGCCAGCGTGGTGAACAGCCGGACGTCCGCCTCGGTGATCGTGTCGCCTACCAGGTACCGCCGGGTGGCCAGCCGGTCGGACAACCAGTCCAACCGGGTGAAGAGCCGGTCGTAGGCCTTCTCGTAGGAGTTCTGACCGCCGGCGAAGCCGCAGCGATAGACGCCGTTGTTCACCTCGGTGTAGTTGCCGTGCGCGACCTCGTCGATCTCTTCGCGCAGCGCCTCGGGATACAGGTCGGGCGCGCCCTCGCGGTGGTAGGGCCGCCACTGGGTGGACAGGTCGAGGGTCATCTGGAGGAAGTCGTTGGTGACGACCTGACCGGTGGGGATGTCCACGATGGCCGGCACGGTGATTCCCCGCTCGTAGTCGGGAAACCGCGCCAGGAACGCGTCCTGCAGTCGCGGGATGCCCAGTACCGGGTCGACGCCGCCCGGATCGAGATCGAAGGTCCACGAACGCTTGTCGTGCGTCGGGCCACACATGCCCATGGACAGCACGTTCTCCAGACCGAGCAGTCGCCGGACGATGATCGCCCGGTTCGCCCAGGGGCAGGCCCGCGCGACGATCAACCGGTAGCGGCCCGGCTCGACCGGGTATCCGTCGCGACCGTCCGCCGTGATCCGACTGTTGATGTAGCGGGTGTCCCGATTGAAGTCCTCGCCGGCCTTCACAAATGTGGCACTCTCGCCCTGCTGCGTGGTACTCATCGCCGCCCTCGTGTCATGTCGGCCGATCCGACCATCACCGACGGTATCCGGCCGAGCGCCGGACTACTCCACCTGATCAGGTGAGATTCCGAAACCGTCAGTTGCTCAGCCGCACCCAGAACCACCCGGCCATCATGGCGGTGACGAAGACGCCGGCGGCCACCAGCCAGAACCAGTCGACCGGCGACCCCGCTACGGCGTTGACCAACAGACACCCGCCGGTGATCACCACGAAGATGATCACGCAGGACACCAGCATCAGGCGGCGCTGACCCTGCGGGATCGAACCCGGTCCACCATGCCCGCCAGTCATCTCGCCTCCCTTCCCGCACGGTACGCCGGTCTCCATGTCCCGGTCCCGGTGGTTCGGGAGCCGGCGAGTGCCCTGGTCACCGCGTCCTCGGCCGGGCCGAGGTGCACCGGGGTCCGGCTGCCAGACCGCGTCCCACGCCGCCTTCGTCGCTGTCCGGCCGCTCATCTTCCGACCCGTTCAGTCCGCGGCCCGTTGGATGGTGTTCTTCAACGGCCGGACCAGCGGCAGGAAGACTTCATCGACGATGCCGACGATGTCCGCATCGCTCACGGATTTGAACGTCAGCAGCATGTGGTGCCGCATCAGATCGATCGCCACTGTCCGCACGCGCGGGGTGAGCCTGGCCGGATCGATCTCGCCACGCGCGATGGCACGCTCGATGATCTCGTCCATGGCCGTGCGGGCGCGACCGCCGAACGCTCGCTCCTGCACGTCGGCGAATGTGGTGCCGGTGGCCGAGAAGTAGCTGCCGATCAGGACGCTGAGCACCGGGACGAGCCGACCTCGGGTTTCGCTCGCCCGCCGCAGCAGTTCGACCATGTCCTCACGGAGTGACCCGGTGTCGGGCACGGAGACCCGGTCACGACCGAGTTCGTGGACCACTGCGGCCCCGATCAACTCGTCCTTGCCGGCCCAGCGGCGATAGAGCACCGGCCGACTGGTGCCGGCCCGCTCCGCGACGGCCTCGAGGGTGAACCCGGCGTAGCCCTCGGCTTCCAATTGCTGCCACGCCGCGTGCAGCAGCGCATCCTCCAGCTCCTTGCCGCGGCGCCGCCGAGATCCCGGAAGATTCACTTGTGTATCTTATAAGCTCGCGTTACGGTGATCCTTGAGTACATACCTGCATCTTATTGGGAGTCCGCGTGGCCGAGCAAGCAGCCCCACCCATCCCCCGCCAAGCGATCGTCACAGCACTGGTGTTGATAACCGGCGGGATGGCGGTGATCTTCGACGGCACCATCGTCAGCATCGCGCTGGCCACCCTGGCCGCCGACCTTCATGTCCCGGTCAGCACCATCCAGTGGGTCAGCACCGGGTACCTGCTCGCGCTGGGGGTGACCATCCCCGTCGTCGGCTGGGCGCAGGCCCGGATCGGCGGCAAGCGGCTATGGATGATCGGTCTGACCATCTTCCTGGCCGCGTCGATCGCCTGCAGCCTGGCCTGGGACGCGCCGAGCCTGATCGCGTTCCGGGTGGTCCAGGGCATCGGCGGCGGCATCATGATGCCGCTGATGGCAACCCTGGCTATCCAGCAGGTGCCCGGCGCCGTCGGTCTCGGTCGGTTGATGGCGCTGGTCAGCCTGCCCGCCGCACTGGGCCCGATCCTCGGGCCCACCATCGGTGGGCTCATCCTCAATGCCGCCGATTGGCGCTGGCTGTTCTGGGTGAACGTGCCGTTCTGCCTGCTCGGGCTGGCGCTGGCCTGGCGACTACTGCCCAGCGACCGGCCGACCGGCCGCGCGCGACTTGACCTTCTCGGACTCCTACTGATCTCCCCCGGCCTCGTTGGCATCCTCTTCGGGCTGTCCAACGTCCACCAGACGGGTGGTTTCTCCCGTACGGACGTCTGGCTGCCGCTCGCGGTCGGCGTCGCGCTGGTGGCCGGTTTCGTGCTGGGGGCGGTACGCCGTCCGGCGACCGCCCTGATCGACGTCGCCCTGTTGCGCCGCCCCACGGTGGCGGTGTCCTCCGGGGTGCTGTTCCTGTCGGGCGCCTCGTTGTACGGGTCGATGTTGTTGTTACCGCTGTTCTTCCAGATGGTGCACGGCACGAGCGTATTGACCGCCGGGCTGCTGCTGATCCCCCAAGGGGTGGGCGCGCTGCTCAGCCGCACCATCGCCGGCACCCTGACCGACTCCATCGGGGCCCGCGTGGTCGCCATCGGTGGCTTCGTGGTGATGGGAGCGGCCACCATCCCGTTCGCACTGGCCGACGCCGGCACGAGCACCTGGTGGCTGATGGCCCTGCTGCTGCTGCGCGGGTTCGGTATGGGTGCGGTGATGATCCCGGTGATGTCCGTCGGCTTCGTCGGTCTCGAGCGGGCCGAGGTCGCCCACGCCAGCATCATCACCCGGCTCGCCCAGCAGATCGGCGGCGCCTTCGGCACCGCACTGCTCGCGGTGATCCTGGCGTCCGCCACCGGCGGAGCGACCAGTCTCGCCGACCTGGCGCACGGCTTCGACGCGGCATTCTGGTGGGCCGTCGGGTTCACCGTCGTCGCCATCGTCGTGTGCTTCGCCCTACCCAGCCGCCCCGGTGCCGCCCCGGCGGCAAATCCGGTTCCGAGCCCTGCCGGGGCGCCCGGCCCTACCGCGACGAGGTCGACGCCCTGATCGCGCAGGCCTCCGGTCGGGCCCTGGCCAGATCCAGCACGGTGATGTCCGTCGGCGCCCCCAGCCGCGCCACCGGAACCCAGAATCGGCCGCCGTTGGTCACGGACACCTGGGTGCCGCCGACGGTGTAGTGGCCCGCGCGTACCTGGACGCTCTCGTTCGCCGGCACCCGGACGCCGATATCGGCCAGCGGGGCCAGATCAGCTCCGAGCTCCGACGCGTCGCCGTCGATGAAATCACCTGCCAAGCAAACGATGTCGGGACTCCGGGCATTCGCCAGATCGGCGATGCGCCGGCCGTCGACGCGTGTGGTCAGGCTGCCGACGTGCAGGTCCGAGATCAACGCGATGCGGGTGCCGACGGCTTCGTCCGGCAGCGAACGGATCGCGATCGTCGGTCGTCGAATCCTGGGTTGACGGACGGCGCCGGCGATTGACGCCGTGAGCGTCCCGCCGATGACGAAGATGCCGACGCCGAACAGCCGATTGACCGCGAGACGCCTTGACACCACAGCAGACCCGGGCTCGATCGCCGGCACCTCGGTGATTGTCGGGTCGACCGGGGCCGCCGCCGCGATGAGCCCGAAGACCACTGGGCCGACCCATCGGACCGTGGTCCCGGGACCTGTGGTCTGCGCCACCAATAGCGACCACCGGTAGACGCCGGCAGCGGCGAAGGTCGCCGCGTACATCCACACCCACGGCGGAGCCAGGTCGGCAGGGTATGCTGGGCCTTGTCGCGCCATCGTCGGCGCTGGTCCTCCCCACCGCTCCGGTGCGGGCGGCGGTCACGCATAAATGGCCCTTTCCTGCGGCGGTCCAATCGCCGTTTTCGATGATCGCTGGGCACTCACGCGGCCCGCGTTCGGATGTCCCGGCGTGTGGGCCGCGCGTGTACGCGCGCAGCCCCTGGAAGGGGTTGCCTCGGTGGCCACTCTCTACGGCTTTGTCAGTACCTATCCGCCGACCCAGTGCGGGTTGGCCACGTTCACGGCTGCACTGCTGGGCGCGCTCACTGCGCAGGGTCCGGATGACGCCAGGGTCGCCCGGGTCCTGGATGCACCGGAGCCGCCGGCCGGGTTCAAGGTGGTGACCGACATCGTGGCCGGTGATCCCGCCGGCACAGCCCGCTCGGCCGGCCGACTCAACGAGTGCGACGTGGTGATCCTGCAACACGAGTTCGGCATATACGGCGGCACCGACGGCAACGACGTGCTGGCGCTGATGGCGGCTCTGAAGGTGCCGACGATTGTGGTGTTGCACACAGTCCTGACGGAACCGACCTGGCATCAGCGGCAGGTGCTCGAGTCCGTGATGACCGCTTCCAGCGCGATCGTCACCATGAGCCGCGCCGCTCGGGACCGGTTGCTGGCCGGCTATCGGGTGGAACCGGGCAAGGTCAGCATCATCGCGCACGGCGCGCCGGACCCCACCGGCCGACCGACCGGGCCGCAGCCACCGTCGTCCGGGCCTCAGCCGACCATCCTGACCTGGGGCTTGTTGGGTCCCGGCAAGGGAATCGAGTGGGCCGTCGAAGCGCTGGCGCAGCTGCGCGACGTGGAGCCGGCCCCGAGGTACATCGTCGCCGGGCAAACGCACCCCAAGGTCCTACTGCGCGACGGCGAGGCCTACCGGGACAGCCTGGATCGGCTCATCATGCGTCTCGGACTGTCCGACTCCATCGTTCTGGACTCCCGCTACCGGGACGCCGCCGCTCTGGACGAACTGGTCGCCTCGGCCGACGTGGTGCTGCTGCCGTACGACTCGACCGACCAGGTGACTTCTGGGGTTCTGATCGAGGCGGTTGCCGCCGGCAAACCCGTCGTGGCGACCAGCTTCCCGCATGCGGTCGAGCTGCTCTCCAGCGGTGCCGGCACGGTGGTCGACCATCAAGACCCGACCGCCATCGCCGACGCCCTGCGGCAGGTGCTCACGCGGCCTGAGGTGGCAACGGCGATGTCGGCCGCCGCGGCCGGCGCGGCGCCGGAGCTGCGGTGGTCCGCGGTGGCCGATGAGTATCGACAACTCGCCGACAGACTGATCTCCGACGTCGCCATCGACGCGGCGTGAGGGACGTGTCCGACCGATCCGGCGGTGCGAGCGCCGAGCTTCCGCGGCCGGTGTTCGACCATCTCGCCGCTCTCACCGATGAGCACGGACTCTTCGAGCACGCTCTGCTCACCGTTCCCCGTCGCGAGCACGGTTACTGCGTCGACGATGTCGCGCGGGGTCTGGTCGTCACCTGTCGGGAGCCCGGGCCCGGACCGGTGGTGGCGCGGCTGCGGGACCGTTACCTGGCTTTCGTGCTCGACGCGGTGTCCGGCGACGGGACGGTGCCACAATCGGATGGGATCCGGACGGTCGCTGGAGCGACGACGCCGGGCTCGGTGACTGGTGGGGGCGGGCGATCTGGGGACTCGGTGTCGCCGCGGCCCGATCACCAGGTGCCGGTGCCCGGGCCCGCGCTCTGGCCGGGTTCCGGATCCTTGCGCAGCAGCGATCCCGGTCATCCCGATCGATGACGTTCGCTGCGCTCGGCGCCGGCGAACTGCTCCGGGCCCGACCGGACGAACCGTCGGCTCGAAAGTTGCTGCAGGACTTGGTGGTCGACGTCGACGCCGAAGCCTCGAAGCCGGATCCGGTGATCCGGCCTGGCCGTGGCCGGAGCCCCGACTGCGCTACGCGAACGGCGCGGTCGCCGAGGCGCTGCTGCTGGCCGGCGAGGGACTGTCCGACGTGACGGTCGTCGCCCGCGGCCTCGAGCTGCTCGAATTCCTGCTGCGGGTCGAGGTCAGGGACGGCACACCTGTCGGTCACCCCGGTGGTCGGCCGCGGACCGGACGATCTGACGGCCGGCTTCGACCAGCAACCGATCGAGGTCGCCGCGATCGCCGACGCGTGCGCGACGGCCTACCGGATCACCGGCGACCCGCGGTGGCTGGTCGGTATCAACCTGGCCACCCGATGGTTCCTCGGCGAGAACGACAGCATGACGCTGATGTTCGACCCGGTGAGCGGGGGCGGCTACGACGGCTTGAAGTCCGACGGGCCGAACCTGAACCAGGGCGCCGAGTCGACGCTGGCGATGCTCTCGACCCTGCAACACGCCCAGCGCCTCAGCGAGATGCGGTGACCCCGTTATCTCACCGGAACAGCAGCTGCTCGTACACCTGCAGGTACTCCGACACCATCCGCTCCACCGAGTAGCGCTCGCGAGCCCGGGCGGCCACCACGCTGCGCTCGAGCCGGACTGCCGCGTCAACGGCCCGGGCCGCTGACTCGACGTCGTCGACCAGGAAGCCGGTGACCCCTTCGTCGACGACCTCGGACATCGAACCCCGGCGATAGGCGACCACCGGTGTACCGCAGGCCATCGCC
The DNA here is from genome assembly GCA_963706185.1 of uncultured Actinomycetota bacterium. Classification (GTDB taxonomy): domain Bacteria; phylum Actinomycetota; class Actinomycetes; order Mycobacteriales; family Nakamurellaceae; genus Nakamurella. The sequence continues at coordinate 29,319 of CAVPLZ010000017.1, forward strand.
TCGACCACCGACAATCCGAACGGCTCGTCGAAAGCGATGGGATGTAGCAATACCGCGGCCGTGCCGAGCACCTCGGCGCGTTCTTCGGCGCCCACCGATCCGAGGAACATCACCCGGTCGCCGTCGATGTGCGGCTGGACCTGCTCGGCGAAGTACTCCTCGTCCTGAACCGGTCCGCAGATGACCAGTCGCCGGCCCGTCGCCGCGGCGATCGAGATCGCCGTCGCGGTGCCCTTGTCAGGGTGCACCCGGCCGAAAACCACGAGATCGTCTCCGGCGTCGGGTCGGAAAGGCAGCGCCGACAGATCGATACCGTGGTGGATGGTGGCCACGTAGTCCAGCTCGGGAGAGCGGTCGGACTCCGAGATCGAGACGAACGAGGACCGCGATCGGGCATAGGCGGGCAGGATGCCGGCACCGGAGAAACCGTGGATGGTGGTCACCATGGGCGCACCGGCCAGCGTGTCGAAGGCCAGCGGCAACCAGTCCAGTTGGTTGTGCACCAGGTCGAACTCACCGGACCGGGTCAACGCATGCGCGACGTGCAAGGCCTCCCATACGCGTCCGTCCAGATCCGGATCCTCCGCGTAGCCGTGCGGGCAGACCCCGTCCAGCGTCGCCGTCGTCACCGAGTCGAGGGTCGCGAACAATGTCACATCGACCCCGCGGGCGACCAGGCCCTCGGTGAGCAGGCTGGTGACCAGCTCCCATGGCCCGTAGTGTCGCGGCGGCGTGCGCCAGGCAATCGGTGCGAGCATCGCGATCTTCATCCGGTCACCTCGCCGAGCGTAGCCCGCGCGGTCACTCGAGCGGCCGCACCGCGCACCCCGCCGGCCTTCGTGCGGCGAGCCCGGTCTGTCATCCCCGCCCGGCCCTCGATTGACCCGGGATCAGGAAACGGCCCAGCTCCGGTGCGGAGCGGGCCGTTTCCGCGTGTCACGCTGCCAGAGCCGCTTCGGGGAATCGAACCCCGGACCTTCTCATTACGAGTGAGACGCTCTGCCGACTGAGCTAAAGCGGCAGCGGAACGAGTCTACCGAACTTCGGCGGATGCTCTGCACCCTCGCGGGAACTCCCGGGCCGCGGCTCCGGCCGGCTCAGGAGAGACCGAGCCCGTTCAGCACGCCCTGCAGGTAGCCGATGGCGTGCGCCCGGCCTCGGCTGCAGTAGGCGTCGGACGAGGTGTCGCCCCAGGTGTCCAGGTCGCCGATCATGGCCGGCACGTGATCGTCGATGACGAACCCGTCGAAGCCGACGTCGTGCAGCCGCCGCAGCACCGCGGCGACGTCGAGATTGCCATCCCCCAGAAAGGTCTCGGCGAAGGCCGGGACGGTGCCGGCCACGTCGCGCAGATGCACGTAGAAGATCGCGCGGCGGGTGCCGAGCCGCTCGATGACCTCCAGCACCGCGGCCTGGCCGCCCATCTCCGACACCGTGCCGATGCAGAAGTTCAGCCCCCACCATGGGCTGCGGCCGGCCTGGTCGTAGGCCCGCTCCAACGCCGCCGGCGAGCGGAAGACGCGCGCCGCACCGCCCAGTGGCTCGGCCACCGGCGGGTCGTCGGGATGCAGCGCCAGCCGCACGCCGCTCGCCTCGGCGACCGGCAGCACCGCGTCGAGAAAGTACTGATGGTTGGCCCACAGGGTGTCCTCGTCGATGGTCTGCTCGACCTCACCGGGCACCAGTTTGTAGCCGGCCAACGCGTTGCCGTCCCGCAGCGCGTCGGCCAGGTCGAACTCGGTGACGACGGCGCCGCCGCGACCTTCGGCCCGCATCCGGGTCCGCCAGACGTAGGTGACCAGGAAGTTGTAGCCGAGGGTGTCCAGCCCGGCCTCGCCCATGTTCCGGAGGGTGGTGCAGAAGTTCTCGATCTGCTCGTCCCGGCCGTCCAACCCGCGTTGGATCTTGTAGAAGTTGGCCGGCGAGACGTTCTCCAGGCCATCGATGCGCAGCCCGTCCGCGGCGCATCGCGCGGCGATCGCCTGCAGCTGATCGACCGGCCAGTAGCCGTCCGGCGCGGTCAGGTTGTCCGGGTTGTGCAACTGCACCCCGGACAGGCCGAGTTGGCGCGCGAAGGCGCCGACCCGTTCGTCGTAACTGTCGACGTGGCCCATGGACAGCCGCATGGTCACCGGGTGCTCCTCGGGGTTCGCGCTGGCGGTGTGCTACCAGTAGTAGACAGCCGTCGGGCGAGCAAAGGAGCAGCGGGTGGCCTCCACAGGATCGGCAGCGGAGTTCGACGGACGGGTCGCCCTGGTGCTGGGCGGCCCGTCCGCAAAGGAGCAGCGGGTGGCCTCCACAGGATCGGCAGCGGAGTTCGACGGACGGGTCGCCCTGGTGCTGGGCGGGTCCGGTGGCATCGGGCTGGCCTCCGCCGCCCTGCTGGCCGGACGCGGGGCGCAGGTGATGATCAGCGGGCGGCAGGCCGACGTCCCGGCGGCCATGGACCGGTTGGCCTCCTACGGCGAGGCGGTTGTCGCGCTGCCCGCAGCCCTGGACGACGAGAACGCGGTCAACGATCTGGTGACGGCGACCGTCGATCGGTTCGGCCGGTTGGACATCCTTGTCGGCGCGGCCGGCATTCAGCGCTACGGCACGACGACCGACACCTCGACGGACCTGTGGGAGGAGGTGTTCGCGATCAACGTCCGCGGCGCCTTCTTCGGAGTCCGCGCCGCACTGCCGCACCTGCGCGCATCCGGTGCCGGTTCGATCGTGCTGGTCTCCTCCATCCAGGCCTTCATCACCCAGACCGGCGTGGCCGCCTACACCGCGAGCAAGGGTGCGCTCAACGCGTTCACCCGGTCCCTGGCCATCGACGAGGCCGCGTTCAACGTCCGCGCCAACGTGGTCTGCCCCGGATCCGTGGACACCCCGATGTTGCGCACCTCGGCCCGCAGCTTCTCCGACGGCACCGATGCGGGCGAGCAGGCGACCATCGACAGCTGGGGCCGCGGGCACCCGCTGGGCCGGGTGGCCCAGCCGGCCGAGGTGGCCGAGGCGGTCTGCTTCCTTGCCTCCACCCGTTCGTCGTTCGTCACCGGCGTGGCGCTGCCGGTGGACGGGGGGCTGCTCGCGCAGATCTCCGTCGTCCTGCCGGACTGAGCCCATGGCCACTCTGCAGACCTCGGCGCCACGGGTGCTGGCCGCAGCCGACTCGGTGGTCGGCGAAGGACCGGTCTGGGACGGGTCCGCCGGCCGGTTGCGGTGGGTGGACATCATGTCCGGCCGGCTCAACAGCACCGACCCGGACACCGGGGACACCGCCTCGCAGACGGTGCCGACGTTGGTCGGGGCTGCCGCTCCGCGCGCGAGCGGTGGTCTGGTCCTGGCCACCCGGGAGGGTTTCGCCACGGTGGACGGACCGGAAGGACCGGGCCTGCACCCGAGGCTGGACGTGCTCGGGCCGGGCGAGCGGATGAACGATGCTGCGGTGGATCCCTGGGGTCGGTACTGGGCCGGCAGCACGACCATGGATTTCGCGGCGGGTCGCGGCGCCCTTCACCTGCTCGAGCCGGACTGGTCGTCGCGGGTGGTCCTGGACGGGCTGACCCTGCCCAACGGCCTGGGCTGGAGTCCGGACCGGCGCACGTTCTACCTGGTCGACACCATGCCGGGCGACATCCTGCGGTTCGACGTCGACCCCCGGACGCACCTGCCCACCGACGGCCGGCTCTTCCACCACGTCGACGGGGCGCGGGGCATCCCGGACGGTCTGACCATCGACGCCACCGGCTGCTTGTGGGTGGCCTTGTGGGGCGGAGCCGCCGTGCTGAAGCTGTCGTCCGAGGGCGATGAGGTCGGCGTGCTGGAGATGCCGGTGCAGCAGCCCTCGTCCTGCGCCTTCGGCGGGCTCGACCTGGACCGGCTGTTCGTCACGTCCGCCCGGGACGGGCTCAGGGTGGCCGACTACGCGCCGGACGGGTCGCTGTTCGTCATCGACTCGCCCGGGGCGATCGGGCAACCCGCCGTCCCGTTCGCCGGCTGAGACTCAGGCGTTGGTCGCGCCCAGCGAGACCCATTCCTTCCACGGGATGGCCCAGTCGTAGATGTCGCCGTCCGCGGCAGAAAGCTGGACACTGGTACCGGTCACTTCGACCGGGTCGCCATAGATCGCGGAGTTGAAGTACGCCTCGGCGCTCTCCGGCGAGAGGTTGACGCAACCGTGGCTGACGTTGACGTATCCCTGGGCATCAACGGTGTTCGGGTTCTCGTGGATGAACTCGCCGTTGTTGCTGATCCGCACGGCCCAGTACTCGTCGATGTTGACGTAGTGATACTTGGGGTTGCTCATCTTGGTGTGCTCCTTCTTGTCCATCACGATGTGGATGCCGGAGCGGGTGACCCGGTTGGGGTCACCGATGAGGTCGCCGGAGCCGTAAGAGGCTTCGTAGGTGGCCACGGTCTTGCCGTCCCGCTTGACCACGATGTTGTGCGCGTTGGCGTCGGCGTAGACGACCTGGTTGCGGCCGATGGTGAAGTCCGAGGTGACGTCGTATCCGCCGTAGTAGTTCCCGGAGAACTTGAGCCCGTACATCTTCGCGTCGACGTGCACCTTGGTGTTTTCGGGCCAGTAGCTCTTCGGGCGCCAGTCCAGCGATGGATAGTCGTCGCCGTCATGGGTGATCCAGGCGAACGCGCCCTCGACCTTCGGGGTGGTGGTGATCGTGACGTTCTTCTCGATCAGCGCCTTGTCGCCGGCGTCGAGGCCGAACCGGATGATTATGGGCGCGGCCACGCCGACCACAGCCCCGTCGCCGGGCGAAACGTTGGTGGTGATCTCCGCGTCCGGGGTCAACGTGGTCCAGGTCCCGGAAATCTTCACGGCCTTGCCGTCCTCGCCCCTGGCCGTGCCGGAGACGGTGTACGTCTTGCCGTAGCCGAGCTCCTCACCGACGACCCAGCTCTTCTTGTCCGCCGCGAGCGTGCCCTTGATCTTCTTGCCGTCGGGGTTGGTCATCGTGAGCGCCGTGATCACGCCGTCCGCCACTGACACCTTCGGGGTGGCCAGCACCTCGATGCCGACGGTCCCGAACGTCGGCGAGGCGCTGACCTTGGCGGCCGGCTTCGGCGGGACCGTGGGCGTCGACGTGGTTGGCGTCGTCGTCGGTATCTGGGTCGTCGGGCCGGAGGTGTCGGCCGGGCCGCTCGTGTCGGGGTCGGTGGCCGACGACACGACCGTGGGTACGGTCACCGTGGTGATAGTGGGGGGCGCGGCCGACGAGGCCACGGATTGAGCTGCGGCCGATGCCGTGGTGCCCGCGGCGCTGCCGGCTCCGTCCGACTGGCACGCAGCAACCAGAGCCAGCGCCGCAACGCCCGCCACCACCCCCGCGAAGAATCGCGCCCTACCCATATCCGCCCCACTTCTGCCGAACCTGATCACGGTACGTCACGGAGAGGGTGCTACACCGCGACCCGCCGACACGACTGGAAACGCACAGGTGCGACCGGACCGTGACCTCATTGGTACCAGACATTTCTGTCGCGCCGGCGATGATCCGGACCACCGCCGGTCAACCGCCGGGCGAGGATGACACGCTCGGGTGAACGGAAGGGTTCGATTCGTGGTGCACGGCAGGCCCCAACGGGCAAGACCCGCCGCCGCGTCCGGTCGGCGCCGGAGAAGTGGCGCCGCTCAGGTCCGCGATTCGTAAGCCTTCCGGGCCGAGCACACCGACGCCTTCGGGCACACGTGGTGGGAACCATCCGCTGCGAGCTTGATCACCACGGACTCCCCCGGCACCGAATGGGCGACCACCGTGCCGGGTCCGGCCGGGGAGTCGACGGGTTCACCGACCGCCGGCGTCGTCGCCTTGAACTCCTGATACAGCGGGTGCTCGTACTTCAGGCAGCACATCAGCCGCCCGCAGGCGCCGGAGATCCGCATCGGATTGGCCGGCAGATCCTGGTCGCGGGCCATGGCCAGGGTGACCGGTTCGTAGTCCTTGAGGAACGTGGAGCAACAGGTGTCGCGACCGCACGAACCGATGGCCCCGGTGACCCTGACGGTGTCCCGCGCCGCGAGCTGACGCAGTTCGACCCGGGTGTTCAGGGTGGCGGACAGGTCGCGCAGCAGCGACCGGAAGTCGACGGTGTCGGGCGAGGAGTAGAAGATGACGGTGCGGCCGTTGACCGGCTGCGGGTCGACTGCCAGCACCTTCATCGCCAGCTGGTGCTCGCGCACCAACTTGCGGGTGGCGACCAGCGTCCGCGCCTTGGTGGTGCGCAGTGCCTCGGAGGCTGCGACGTCCGAGTCGGTGGCCGCGCCCGAGCAGGACCGGGAACCCGTCCGTTTCCTCGGCGGTGGACTCGGCGGCCCAGACCACGGTGGCCACCACCGGGCCCTGCTCGGTCGGCAGCAGCACCTTGTCCCCGACCTCCGGTCGCAACTCCCCGGGGTCGGCGTAGTGGAGCTGTCCGTTGGCCGTGAAGGTGACCGCGCACAGCATGCCCATGGTCCATCACCGTACGCCGCGAGGGGCCCGCTCCGGTCACCCCGCGTAGAGCACGCTCATCATCGCCTCGACCGCGATCAGCGGTTTGACGTTGAGTTCGATCGCTTCCCGGCAGGCCAGCACGGCATCCAGCCGACGCAGGGCGCCCTCGGCGCCGAACCGGCTGACGGCAACGTCGATCTCGGCGAGCTGGTCCGGGTTGGTCAGCGGGACCTCGGCCCCCACGGCGCGGGCCAGGACGTCGCGGTAGAAGCCGGACAGGTCGACCAGCGCCCGGTCGAGGACGTCCCGCTCGTGCCTGGTCGCCCTGGTCTTCTGCCGCTTCTCGAGGTCTTTGAGCGCACCCGCGCTGCCCCGGGTGGCCAGACCGGCGCCCTTGCCGGTCCCCCCGGCGCCCAGCGCGGTCCTGAGTTCGTCGAGCTCGACGCTGTCGCGATCCAGCGATGCCGCCTTGGCTGAGTTCTTCGCCCGGTTGACCAGTTCGTCGGCACCTCCGAACACCTCACCGAGCGAGCGCAGCGCGCCCGGGATCTGCAGGGTGGCCTCCCGGTTGGCCCTGGCCTGCGGGTCGGTGGCGAGTCGCTTCGCCCGCCCGACGTGGCCACCGGCGACCGAGGCCGCCCACCGGGCCGTCGCCGGCTCGATGCCGTCCCGGCGGATCAGCACGTCGGCGATCGCCGAGACGGTTGGCGTCCGCAGGGCGACCACCCGGCACCGGGACCGCACGGTCACCAGCACATCGTCGGGATGGGTGGACGGCGCGCACAGCAGGAAAACCGTGTGCGCGGGCGGCTCCTCCAGCGCCTTGAGCAACGCGTTGGACGCCCCCTCGGTGAGCCGGTCGGCGTCCTCGATGAGGACGATCTGCCAGCGTCCCGACGTCGGACGCGACGACGCCAGCCGGACGACCTCGCGCATGTCCTTGACCCCGAAGGTGAGGCCCTCCGGGGCGATGGTCCTGACGTCGCCGTGGGTGCCGTGCAGCGCCGTCCGGCAGTGCACGCACTCGCCGCACCCCCGGTACGGGCACTGCAGCGCCGCCGCGAACGCGCGCGCCGCCACCGACCGGCCGGAGCCCGGGGGTCCGGTGAACAGCCAGGCGTGGGTCATCGCCGCGGCGCGGCACGTCCGGGTCGTCGTGGGTGGCCGCCACGGCCGCTCGCAGCACGGCCAGGGCTTCGTCCTGCCCGATGACAGCGGCGAACGCGCCGGGTTCGGTGGGAGTGCTCAGATCGACGGTCATCTCCCTCGGAACTCTAGCCAGCAGGCCAGACACCCCGGCCTGACGAACCCGAGGGTGCGGGCAGCGCCCGGCCCACGGCGACCAGCGAGTCGAGGCGGCCGAGGTTGGCCTGGTGTACGGGCGACCGGCACACCCGGGTGATCCGCAGGCCGGCCCGGGTGGCCAGCGCCTGCAACGTTGCCGGGGTGAAGTGCCAGATGTGCTGCTCGGGCTTGAGCGTCCACCACCGGCGGCCGAGCAGCCGGGCCGGCAGCGCCGAGATGTACGGCACGGACAGCGCGAAGGTCCCGTCCGGCGCCAGCCGCCGGCGCACCTCGGTGAGAAAGACCAGCGGGTCCGGCACGTGCTCGAGCGTGTCCCAGAAGCACACCGCGTCGGCCAGGTCGCCGTCCGGAGCGCCGGCCAGTTGCCCGCAGTACACGTCGAGGCCGCGGGCGTCGCGGGCGTGGTCGGCACCGGTCCGGGACAGCTCGACGCCCCAGGTCTTGTAGCCGAGATCCCGGGCCGCGGACAGGAACAGCCCGTAACCGGTGCCGATCTCGAGCAGCGGATGCGGGCGGCGGCACGGCCTCCTGGATGATCTGCAGTCGCCCGGCCATCCAACTCCGCTGCAGGGCCATCGCCGGATTGAACCGGCCGCGGCCGCCGTACACGCCGCCGTCCTCGAAATAGGCCGGCTCGTCGTAGAAGCGTTGCAGCGCCGCCGGCGTCAGCCGCGGCGAGACGTAGACCAGCCCGCAGCGCGGGCAGCGGACCACCGCCAGCGGCGGCCTGCGGTACAGCACGGTGCCGGGGATGTCACACAGACAGCAGGTGACCTCCTCGGTATCGGACTCCTGCCAGCACTGCGCCCCCACCGAGCCCCCTCACCGTTGCCACCGGCCCGTGGCGTCCGGTCAACCTACCAACTCGCCCGCGCCCATGAGCGCGTTGATCAGGCGGCGCGGATGCCGGCCTTCACCGGTTCCCGGAGCCGGAGCGTGGAGTCCACCCGGGCCGAGACCTCCGCGGGCAGACTCACCCGAGGTGGGAGCCAGTGGGTCGACGACCAGGTAACGCTCCGGGGCAGACGCGGCCAGGTCACGATAGGCCTGGGCCGGGTCCACCGGGTTTTCCTCCGCGGTCGGTCCCGGTCGGCTCGGCGGATGTCGGCGCGCCCGGTGCAGAGTCCGGACTCGGCCGGGCGGCGGCCGGACCCATCGACCGGAACCTGGTCGACGACCAGGGTCAGGTCGGGGCGCAGTCCGCCGGTGGCCCACTGGGCCATGCGCAGGATCCGGCCCTCGTCCAACCCACCCTCCGCACCGAACCTGACCACCACCGCGTCGACATAGCCCACGCAGACCACCACCGAACCCTGGTCCAGGGCCGGTCGTAGTCCGTCGGCGGCCAGGTCGGCGAGATCGGCGATCGACCGCAGTGCGGCCGAGGGTGCGTCGACCGGGCGCCCGGCCGCGATCTGGATCTGCGGCGGCCGACCCACCGATGCCGGCGCTGTCTGCCGGTCCACCAACCACCCGGCCGCGCCAACGTGGTCGGACAGCATCCCGGCGTACCGGTCGACGTCCGCGGTGTCCGCTCCTTCGACCGCGATCAACACACCGGACCGATCGTCGTCCTCCAGCAGGGCGTCGCGCCGGCGGCCGAACACCCGGCGCAACACGGATCCGGCCAGGCCCCCGACCTGCCGGCCCGCATACAGCGAGACCAGCACCGCGATCAGACCGCCGACGAACAGCACGATGGCCGGTCCGGACAGGTACATCTGGAACGACCCGACGGTGATCAGATGCGAGCCGAGCGCGCCGGCCAGGATCGGGCCGAGCGCGATGGTGGCCAGCAGGATCACCCGGACCGAGGACATCACGAAGGCGAACACCCGCCCGCGCAGCTGGTCGGCCACCTCCTGGCCGATCATGGTGAATCCGGTGATCCAGGCGATGCCGGCGAACAGTCCCATGACCGCCGAGGCGAGCACGGCGCCGAGGAAGTCCTGCAGCAGCGCCATGATCAGCAGGGAGACTCCGGCGAACCCGATGGACAGGGTGAACACCATCCGTCGCGGCACCGTCGGCAGCACCTTCGGCCCGATCAGCATGCCCAGGGCCAGGCCGGTGAACACGGTGCCGAACAGGATCCCGTACCCGGCGTTGCCGGCGCCGAGAGTGGCCACGTAGGCCTGGGCCACCCCGGCCACCAGCCCGCCGGCCCCGAACGCACCGAGAATGCCGATGTAGATCGCCCGCATGATCCGGGAGTTCTTGACGAACGAGATGCCCTCGCGCACCAGCGAGAAGATGCCGCGGTTCGTCGTCGCGCTCGCCGACGAACGCCGGAATCAGATGCCGCGAGAAGTAGATCATCGCGGCGGAGAACAGGTAGGTCAGCGAGTCCAGCACGATCGCGATGGTGATGGAGGCCTGCGAGGTGCCGCTGATCAGCGCGCCGCTGCTGGCCGCCGGGTCGACCGGCGCCCCGAAGAACTGCGAGACCGTGGACAGCAGCGCGAAGATGCAATGCGGCCACCGGCACCATGCCGTACACCGAGACGTAGTTGAGCTGGTTGGCCACCGCGAGCCGCTCCCGCGGGACGATGTTGACCCACAACGTCTGCTTGGCCGGGGTGCCGAACAGCCCGACCGCCTCGACCAGGAACTGGGCGATCAACAACCAGGTCAGGGTGCCGCCGATGACGATCGACAGGTACAACGCGGCCGCGGCGACATCACACAGGATGGCCAGCTTGCGCCGGTCGAAGCGATCGACCAGCGCGCCGGCGACCGGGGCGAGCAGCAGGTCGGGAAGCAGCCGAATGATCAGCACGCCGGAGACTGCAGCGCCCTGGGCCAGGTTCGACGAGTCCTTGGTCAGGTAGGCGGCCATGGACGTGGTGGCCAGCAGGCCCAGCCAGTCCCCCAGACTGGAGACGGCGACCGCGGCCCAGAGTCGACGGAACACCGGGATGTGCAGGAGCACTCGGACGGAGTTGTTCTCTCGCTTGCTCATGGCCGAAGTCCGCTCGTGCTCAGCGGTTGAACAGCTGGGACAGCGCCTCGACGATCCGCTGGCCGAGACCGGTGGCGAACAGCACCACGATGATGAAGACCAGCACGCCCCAGACGCTGTTGCCGGTTGACTTCTTCTTCGGCTGGGACTGCGCCGGTGAAACTGCGGCCGGCCGCCCCGGCGGGACGGCGACCGGCCGGCCCGGCGGACGGGTGGCCGGTTGCTGCATTCCCCGCTGCGCCAGCCCCTTGCGCACCGCCTCCTGGGCCGCGGGCGGCAGCCACTGGGTGAAGTTCAGGACCTGCGGCGGGACCTGCTGTGCGTGCGTGCGGGCGGCCGCGCGCGTCACGGCGTCCCGCCGGGCTCCCTCGGCGTGCCGCCGGTCCTGATCCGCCTTGATCACGGCCGCCTGCTCAGCGGCCCGGCGTTGCGCGATCTCGGCCTCGGCCCTGGCCACCATGGCCGGGTCGATGACGACGGGCGAACCCGGTGTGACCAGCGTGGTCGCGCCGGTACTGCTGGTCACCCAGCGATCGCTGCCGGCGTCCCGCAGGATGTCCTGGGTCGAATCGGGGTAGACCCGGTCCGGTGAAATCGGGGCGACCGGGTCGGCCGTGCCGTCGGCCCCGGCCAGCGCGTCGGTGAAGCCTCTCGACGCGCCGGTCCCCGCAAGACCCGACGTCATGAACCTATGGTAGGCCGCGCGCACGGCCGGTCACCGGGTGTTTCCCCTGAGTGGCCCCCGAGTGTTGCTCCGACCGGCCGCCCCCAGGGACCACCGCCGGCCACCCGGGTCAGTCGGTGGCCGGCTTCTTGGCCCGACTACGGGTGCTCGTCGCCTTGGCCTTCGGCTTGGCCGTCCCGGTGCTCTTCGTGGTGGTTGCCCGCCGGGTGGTCCGCTTGGGGGCCGGACCCCGGGAACGCCGGTCGGCCAGCAGTTCGGCCGCCCGCGCGTCCGTGATGCTGTCCACCTCGTCGCCCTTGCGGAGCGACGCGTTGGTCTCGCCGTCGGTGACGTACGGGCCGAACCGGCCGTCCTTGATCACCATCGGCTTGCCGGTGGCCGGGTCCTCCCCGAGCTCGCGCAGTGCCGCGGCCGCCGCTGCGGTCCGGCCGCGGGTCTTGGGCTGCGCGTAGAGCGCGAGCGCCTCCTCGAGCGTGACGGTGAACAGCGACTCCTCGCCGGCCAGCGACCGCGAGTCGGTGCCCTTCTTGAGGTACGGCCCGTACCGGCCGTTCTGAGCCGTGATCTCCTCGCCGGTGGCCGGGTCCGTACCGACCACCCGGGGCAGCGTCAACAGCCGCAGCGCCTGCTCCAGGGTGACGGTTTCCAGGCTCATCGACGCGAAGAGGGACCCGGTGCGTGGCTTGACGGCCCCCTTCCCGGTGGTCGGCTCATCCTCGCGCAGCACCTCGGTGACGTAGGGCCCGTACCGACCGTCCTTGGCGACGATCTCCCGGCCGCCGGCCGGGTCGGTACCCAGCACCCGGTCGCCGACCTCGGCCTCGGTGAACAGTCGCTCGGCCACCTCGGCGGTGACTTCGTCCGGGGCCAGGTCCTCGGGCAGGTTCGCCCGCTCGGCCGCTGCCTCCGGGTCGCCGCCGGCCCGCTCCAGGTAGGGCCCGTACCGGCCGACCCGCACCACGATCGCCCGTCCGGCGCTGTCGGTGAGCAGCGGCAGCGAGTTCACCTCGCGGGCGTCGATCGACTCCAGCCGCTCGGAGACCAGCTTCTTCAGGCCACCGTTGCGGCCGACCCCGCCCTCCGGCCCGATGTCGCCGCCGAAGTAGAACGACTCCAGCCACGCGGTGCGCTGCAACCGGCCCTCGGCGATGGAGTCGAGTTCGTCCTCCATGGCCGCGGTGAAGTCGTAGTCCACCAGCCGCGGGAAGTACTGCTCGAGCAGTCCCACCACGGCGAACGCGATCCACGACGGGACCAGCGCGTTGCCCTTGCGCCAGACGTACCCGCGGTCGGTGATCGTCCGGATGATCGACGCGTAGGTGGACGGCCGGCCGATGCCGAGGTCCTCGAGCGCCTTGACCAGGCTCGGCTCGGTGTACCGGGCCGGCGGGGTGGTGGAGTGACCGGCGGCGTCGAGGTCGCTGATGCTCAGCTGTTGACCCTCGCGCAGGTTCGGCAGCCGCCGTTCGGCGTCGTCCGCCTCGCCGCCGGCCTCCGAGTCGACGGTCTCGACGTAGGCGCGGAGGAACCCGGGGAATGTGATGGTGCGGCCCGAGGCGTTGAACGTGCAGGTGGCGTCGCCGGCCGCGGCGGTGATCCGGACGGTCAGCGTCCGGCCGCGCGCATCCACCATCTGCGAGGCGACGGTCCGCTGCCAGATCAGCTCGTACAACCGGAACTCGTCGGAGCGTCCGCCGAGCGAGCCGGCCAGGCTCCCCGGGGTGCGGAACGCGTCACCCGAGGGTCGGATGGCCTCGTGGGCCTCCTGGGCGTTCTTGACCTTCTTGGTGTACTGCCGCGGCTCGGCGGGCAGGTACTCCGGTCCGTACAGCTCGCGGACCTGGGCCCTGGCCGCATCCAGCGCGGTCTTGCTCAGCGTGGTCGAGTCGGTACGCATGTAGGTGATGTAGCCGGACTCGTAGAGCTTCTGGGCCGCCCGCATCGTGCGCTCGGCGGAGAAGCCGAGTTTGCGCCCGGCCTCCTGCTGCATGGTCGAGGTCATGAACGGCGGGTAGGGCCGGCGGGTGTACGGCTTGTCCTCCACCGAGGTCACGGTCCCGGTGCCGCCGGCGAGCAGATCGGCCAGCGAGCGGGCGCCGTCCTCGTCCAGCTGGAGCACGTCACCCCGGGCGGCGTCCGCGGACAGTGCGCCGGTGCTCGGGTCGAAGTCGCGCCCAGAGGCCAGGCGTCGGCCGTCGACGGTGGCCAGGGACGCGGTGAACCGGCCGTCCGGCACCTCGGTCGGCGTGAACTTTCCGTCCAGCCCCCAGTAGCTGCCGGACACGAAGCGCATCCGCTCGCGTTCCCGCTCGACGATGATTCGGGTCGCAACGGACTGCACCCGGCCGGCCGACAGCTTCGGCATGACCTTCTTCCACAGCACCGGGGAGACCTCGTAGCCGTAGAGCCGGTCCAGGATCCGCCGGGTCTCCTGGGCGTCGACGAGGTTCTCGTCCAGCGCCCGCGGCGACTCGGCGGCCGCCCTGATCGCCGCCGGGGTGATCTCGTGGAAGACCATCCGTTTGACCGGAACCTTGGGGTTCAGCGTCTCCAGCAGATGCCAGGCGATGGCCTCACCCTCGCGGTCCTCGTCCGTCGCCAGGTACAGCTCGCTGGCGCCGGCCAGCAGCGACTTGAGCTTGGCGACCTGCGCCTTCTTGTCGGGCGTGACGATGTACAGCGGCTGGAAGCCGTGCTCGGTGTCCACCCCAAGGCGGGCCCATGGCTCGCCCTTGTACTTGGCGGGCACGTCGGCCGCCCCGCGCGGCAGGTCACGGATGTGGCCGATGGAGGACTCGACGATGTAGCCGTCGCCGAGATAGTTCGAAATGGTCCGCGCCTTGTTCGGCGACTCGACGACGACGAGCTTGACGTCGCCGGTCGCGGACCGGGCGCCCTGACGGGATGCCATGCGTGCTTCGTTCTCCTCTACGTTCCAGCACCGGCACGACCCGAGGCGGTCGCGGACTGCTGGTTGCGGACGCACTCGGCGTGACGGCTGTCCGGTGCAGGATGCCACGTACTCACCGGTTGATGCGCTGTCCCCATCCGGACGGCACCCGAACCACCTGTTCGGCGAGGTTCCGGCGAGGGCTCCCCTACGGGGTGCATCCGGGAGATTCATGGTGTGCTCTCCGTCACACCGGGCGCCGGACCACCGCCGATCCGGCGGATGCCAGCGCTCAGGTGAAAAGGGGGCGGCAGGCGTCGATCTTCTCCAGCTGCTCGGCCAACGCCGGCGCGGCCATGGCCTCGGCGAAGTCGGTCAGCGGCGCCCTGGCCTGACTCACCGCATCATCCGCTTGACCGATGGCGTTCGTCACGCCGGTCCCGCCGCTGGCCGACGTGATGGCATCGGCGCCGTGTTCGGCGGCGTCGGCCATGGCCGGGGCCGCCTTGAGCAGGGTGGCCTGCAGTGCCGCGCCGTTCGGGATGGACGGAGCACCGATGCCGGACAGCTCATCGCTCATCGTTCGATACGCCTTGGCGGCCCCGTCGAAAACGCCGGCAGCGGACGCCCGCCGAGCGTCGAGATCGCCGCCGGCCTGATCCGCCTTCGAGGTGTCGGCCCTGCTCAGGCCGGTGCACAGGGCAGTGAACCAGCGCACCGAAGTGCCGTCGAGGGGCCCGAGGCTGCCCGTACCCGACGGCTTGGGCGTCGACGGGGTGGGGGCCGATGTGCGGGTCGTCGACTCCGACACGGAGGTGAATGCCGTGGTGGTCGCGGGGGTAGCGCTGGTTGCGCTGCCGGCGCCGCTCGCGCTCGTGCCGGCCGACACCTCCATCGACGATGCGCCGCCGGCCGACGATGAGGGCATCGGCGCAGCCGATGATGCAGGCATCGGCGCAGCCGACGGTGGCGTGGTGTTCGACGACCCGCCGGCACCGGTACTGGTACAGCCGCTCAGGACAGCGGCTGCGAGGACGACCGCCAGCCCGGCGGCTCCGCACCGTCCGCCCGGCCGCCCGCGAAGGACGCGCAAACGGCCGGTGCCCTCCCGGGCACCGGCCGCTGTGCGCTGTGCAACCAACGTCACCCGCTCAGTGCCTGGCATGACGGGATCGCCGCGATGCCTTGCGAAATCGCGGGTGTTACCTGGATGTTCTGCAACTCCTGCAGCGGCTTGACCGCATCCTGCAGGTCACTGCTCAGAGTGCTCAGTTCGGACAACGAAGACGGGTCTGTGGGGTCGGCCTTGGCGAACTTCTCCCCCAGGGTGGTGAACTTCGGCCCGAGCTCGTTGAACGAGCTGACAATCTTGTCGGCGAACTCGGCGCCGCCGTCGAAGGTCGGCTTCGGTGCGTCCTTGAGCTTGCTACTCGCGTCGGAGAAGGCACTGCCGAGCTTGGTCATGGCGAGAGAGACGGCCGCGAGGGTCTTCTTCGGGTCCGACGCGTCGATCTTGGACTGGAGGTTCTGCAAGTCCTTCACCGGGGCCAGCGATGTGCAGAACGTATCGAACCATTGGGTGGTCTGCTGGTCGATCCCGGTGGCGTCCCCGCCGAGCGTGGTGGTCGGCGCGTCGGTGCTGGTGTCCCCTCCGGTGGTCATCTGCTCGGAGGTCGATTCCTCGGTCGTCGGCGCTTCCGCCGAGGTCTCGGTGGCCGTCGCCGTGGTTTCGTCGGCCGTCGCCGTGGTTTCGGCGGCGGCCGTGGTCGAGGCCAGGGTGGTGGCCGCGGTGGCGTTGCCACCGGTCGATCCGCAACCGGCAAGCAGCAGTGCGCCTGCGGCCAGCACTGCGCCAATGGTCGTGCGCTTCACGTGTGATTCCTCCCCGCAGCCTGTCGGCCGCGATCATGTCGGCTGGTGGTCAGGCCTCCCGTCGACCGGACCACGCTAGCAATGACGCACCGTTGGACCGGCCGGTTGCCCGCCTGGTTCCATGCGCTACGCACTTATTCCGGCACGACCGGACGAGCCTCAGTTCATGAACGACTTGCAGGCCGGGATCTCCTTGATCTGGGCCTGAAGGGCCGGGTCGAGGTCGTAGTTGCCCATGTTGAAGCTGCTGAGTGCGGCTTCGGCTTCCTGGCCGACCTGGCTGAGCACCTTCTCAAGGTCCGCGGACGTGGTGACCGTTGCCGCCCTGACCTTCGCGGCGGCCGACTTGTACGCCGGCCCGGCCTGGCCCATCGCAGTGATGATCTTGGCCGCGATCTCGGCCCCGTGGTCGATCGTCGGCGGGGGAAGGGCGCTCAGGTCGGCCGCGGTCTTGCTGAAGGCGTCGCCGGCCTGGTCGAAGGCGTCAGCAATGGTCTTCTGACCCGCCTTGGGATCACCGGTCATCGCGGTGCCCATGCCCGTCATGGCCTGACATGGCGGGTCCGAGGTTCGTGCAGAAGGAGGTGAACCAGTCCGTGGTGGTGCCGTCCAGGGTCCCGTGCAGAGTGGTGGTGACCCCACTGGATTCCGAGGACTCGGTAGTCGCGGAGTCGCTCGAGGACTCGGGCGTGGACTCTGCTGCCGACGATGTCGCGGTCTCCGAGGTCATTGCCGCCGAGCTGCTCATCGCCTCGGCACTGGTCGCCGCCTCGGCACTGGTCGCCGCGGTGGTGGCCACGGTCGTCGCCGCCGTCGTCGCCGCCGTCGGTGTGCCTGCGGAGTTGCTGCCGCAGGCGGCCAGTGCCACCGCGGCCGCGATGGCCACGCCGATCAATCCGGTGCGCCTCATCAGAGGTCCTTCCGTTTCGGACGGCCCGCAGGTCGTCCCCCAGGACCGGCGGGGGGTGCCGTCCGTCCGGGCCGCATGGCCTACCGCGGAACGATACTTCCTGGGAACTGCCCGTGTACCGGGTTCGAGGAACGTGAGATCGGGCCGGCGAACCTTTCGGTCATACCGCAACCCGCGCGGTGTCGACGGTGCTGTTGCAGGTCCTCGTCCCATGCCGGCGAGGGCAACAGCACGGCGCTCGCATCCCGGCCCGGGCGGCCCGAACATGCGTCAGGGCCGGGTCTGCCGTTCGATGACGACGGACCCGGCCCCGACGGCGGTTACACCGTGTGGAGCTGCGAGGCGCGCCTCTTCGAGATCACGACGGCGCCGATGATGATCGCCACCGCGACCAGCGAGATGATGATGCGCACCGTGGTGTTCTCCGAGGTCCCGACGGTCAGCGCCACGATGGCCGGGGCGATCAGCACCGAGACCAGGTTCATCACCTTGATCAGCGGGTTGATCGCCGGGCCGGCGGTGTCCTTGAACGGGTCACCGACCGTGTCACCGATGACCGTCGCCGCGTGCGCATCGGAGCCCTTGCCGCCGTGGCGGCCGTCCTCGACGAGCTTCTTGGCGTTGTCCCAGGACCCACCGGAGTTGGCCAGGAACACCGCCATCAGGGTGCCGGTGGCGATCGCGCCGCCCAGGTACCCGGCCAGCGGCCCGACGCCGAGGCCGAAGCCGACGGCGATCGGCGCCAACACCGCGAGCAGACCCGGGGTGGCCAGCTCCCGCAGCGAGTCGCGGGTGACGATGTCGACGACCTTGCCGTACTCGGGCTTGCCGGTGCCCTCCATGATCCCGGGGATCTCACGGAACTGGCGGCGCACCTCGCGGACCACGGCGCCGGCGGCCCGGGACACCGCGTTGATCGCCAGGCCGGAGAACATGAAGACGACGGCCGCGCCGATGATCACGCCGACCAGCACGTTCGGAGAGAACACAGTGAAGACGAACGAAGTCGCGTTCGCGGCCGCATCCGCCGCGCCGGAACCTGCCGTCGCCACCGCCTGGATGATGGCGTCTCGGTAGGAACCGAACAGCGCGGTCGCGGCAAGCACGGCAGTGGCGATCGCGATGCCCTTGGTGATGGCCTTGGTGGTGTTGCCGACCGCGTCGAGGTCGGTGAGGATCTTGGCGCCCTCCTCGGAGACCTCTCCGCTCATCTCGGCGACGCCCTGGGCGTTGTCGGAGATCGGGCCGAAGGTGTCCATGGCGACGATGACGCCGACGGTGGTGAGCAGACCACAACCGGCCAGCGCGATGGCGAACAGCGCAACGGACAGGGAACCGGACAGCAGGAACGCGCCGTAGACGGCCGCCCCGATCACCAGCGCGGTGTAGACGGCGGACTCGAAGCCGACCGAGATGCCGGCCAGGATGACGGTGGCCGGGCCGGTCATCGAGTTGTCCGCGACGTCGTTGGTGGGCTTGTTCTCGGTGCCGGTGTAGTAGCCGGTCAGCCACAGGATGACGCCGGCCAGCACGATGCCGATGATCACCGCGATGATCGCGATCAGCGCCGGGTTGCCGCTGACGTCCGCGACCGCAGCCACGCCCAGATCGGCGAAGTTGCTCGGCAGGTAGACGAACGCAGCGACGCCGCACAGCACCGCGGAGATGCCGGCGGAGATGTAGAAGGACCGGTTGATCGTGGTCAGACCCGGCTCGGTGGCCCGCGGCTTGGTGATGTACACGCCGATGATCGCGGTCAGCACGCCGATGGCCGGGACGATCAGCGGGAAGATCAGGCCCTTGCTGCCGAACGCGGCCTGAGCCCAGGATCAGCGAGGCGACCAGGGTCACCGCGTAGGACTCGAACAGGTCGGCGGCCATGCCGGCGCAGTCGCCGACGTTGTCGCCGACGTTGTCGGCGATGGTGGCGGCGTTGCGCGGGTCGTCCTCCGGGATGCCCTGCTCGACCTTGCCGACCAGGTCGGCCCCGACGTCGGCGGCCTTGGTGAAGATGCCGCCGCCGACACGCATGAACATGGCGAGCATGGCGGCGCCGAACCCGAAGCCCTCGAGCACCTTCGGTGCATCGTTCACGTAGACCAGCACGACGAAGGAGGCGCCGAGCAGGCCGAGCCCGGTGGTGGTCAGGCCGACCGCGCCACCGGTGCGGAAGGCGATCTGCATGGCCTTCTCGCGACCCTCGCCGTTGGCCGCGGCCGCGACCCGGACGTTGGCCCTGGTGGCCAGCCACATGCCGAGATAGCCGATGGTCGCCGAGAACCCGGCGCCGATCAGGAAGAAGATCGACCGGCCGATCCGTTCGGCGGTCGAATTGGCGGGGAGCACGAACAGCAGCGCGAAGACGATGACCACGAAGACGCTCAGCGTGCGGAACTGCCGTGCCGAGGTACGCGGCAGCGCCTTCCTGGACCGCCGCCGAGATCTCCTGCATCTTCGGGGTGCCCGTACCGGCCGCGAGCACGCCGGCCCGCAGGACGAAGGCGATGGCCAGCGCGACGAGAGCGACCACCCCGACGATGATCACCAAGGTTTGGTCGCTACCGGACAGACTGCCGCTGGCGAGGTTCTGTTCCACCGGGGCCGACAACAGCCGGGACATAGGCGCTCCTGATCTCCACTGCACGAAGCACCGGGCCCGAGGGGCTGACCGGCGCTGGTCGACAAACCACAAAACACCGGGGTTGCCCCGGCGTGAGTGGCCCTCACTGTAGGGCACTGCCGGCCGTCTTCCGGTCACCGGGGCGGTGCCCCGACCACTCGCATCCCCCGCTCTGCCCGGCTGCCTTTTCGCTCCCCCGTGTTGATCATGGTGTTCATCACCCGCTATTGGTCCCATTGATACCGCTGTGTCCGTTATCGGCGTACGCGAACGCCACGATCAACATGGGTCGACTGATCGAAGAGTCCCGGCCGGCGCGGAGCGGGACCCACCGTCGGTGAGGACGACCACAATGGGGCGGTGACCGGGACCATGGCCCAGCGGCCGACACCGACGGCCGTGGGCCGGACCGGTGAGCTGCTGGGACTGCTGTGCCGCAGCGAGGACGACGCGGCCTGCGTCCAGCACGTCGAGCGTTTGCCGGCCAGGGCCGCCCAGTACGCCGACTGGCCGGACTGGGTCGCGGACCCGATCCGCGAGGCGTTCCGGGGTCGAGGCGTCGAGCGGCCGTGGACCCACCAGGTACGTGCCGCGGAGCTGGCCCATCAGGGTCGGTCCGTGGTGGTGGCTACCGGAACGGCGTCCGGCAAGTCGCTGGCCTACCAGCTACCCGGCCTGGCCGCCCTGCACGCCGACCCGCGGGCGTGCGTCCTGTACCTGGCGCCGACCAAGGCCCTGGCCGGGGATCAGTGCCGCGAGCTGTCGCTGCTGGCGCCACCGGGGTTGCGGCCGGCCCTGCTCGACGGCGACACCCCGCTCGACGAGCGGGACTGGGTCCGCGACCACGCCCGCTGGGTGCTGACGAATCCGGACATGCTGCATCGCTGCGGTGCTGCCGCGGCACGACCGGTGGAGCCGGGTACTGCGCCGGCTGCGCTACGTCGTCGTCGACGAATGCCACGCCTACCGCGGGGTGTTCGGCTCGCACGTCGCGCTCGTGCTTCGCCGGCTGCGGCGGCTGGCCCGCCGGTACGGCGCCGACCCCGTCTTCGTGCTGGCCTCGGCCACCGTGGCCGACCCGGCGATCGCCGCCGAGCGCCTGATCGGCTCGCCGGTGGCCGTGGTGATCGACGACGGCTCACCCCGTCCCGAGCGCACCTTCGTGCTGTGGGAACCCCCGTTGATCCCGGGCGCCACCGGCGAGAACGGCGCACCGCTGCGCCGGTCGGCGCCGCACGAGTCGGCCCGGATGCTGGCCGACCTGGTTGCCGGCGGCGCCCGCACGCTGGCCTTCGTCCGCTCGCGGCAGGGCGCCGAGCAGGCGGCCGTGCAGGCCCGGCGCCGGCTCGCGGATCGGGCACCCGCGCTGGTCGACCGGGTCGCCGCCTACCGCGGCGGTTACCTGGCCGAGGAGCGACGGGCCCTGGAGTCCGACCTGGACTCCGGCGCACTGTTGGGTGTGGCTTCGACGAACGCGTTGGAGCTCGGCATCGACATCGCCGGGCTGGATGCCACCGTGCTGGCCGGGTATCCCGGCACGCTGGCCTCGCTCTGGCAACAGGCGGGCCGGGCCGGCCGGGGCGGTCCGGATGATCCGCCCGCCCTGGTCACGTTCGTGGCCAGGGACGATCCGCTGGACTCGTATCTGGTGCACCACCCGGACGCGGTGTTCGGGGCGAGCGTCGAGGCCGCGGTGACCGACCCGTCCAACCCCCACGTCCTCGGCCCGCACCTGGTGTGCGCGGCGGCCGAGCAGCACCTGACACCGGACGACCTGCCGATGTTCGGCGGGGCCTCGACCGCCCGCGGTGCTGGACGATCTGGTCGGCCGAAAGGTGCTGCGGCGCAGGCCCACCGGCTGGTACCTCGGCCGGTCACGGCCAACCCGCGGCCGAGGTCGACCTGCGCGGCGGCGGTGGCGGCCAGGTGGCCGTGGTCGAGTCGGCCACCGGGCGACTGCTCGGCACGGTCGACGAGTCCAGGGCACCGGCGGCGGTGCATCCCGGCGCGGTGCATCTGCACCGCGGCGAGAGCTACGTGGTCGAGGACCTGGATCTGGACGCCGGTGTCGCGCTGGTCCGCGCCGAGACGCCGGAGTGGACGACCAGCGCGCGCTCGGTGTCGACCGTCGAGATCCTCACCGAGACGCGTGCGCTCGACGCTGCCCGGTGGGGTGCGGCTGTGCTCCGGCGACGTCCGGGTGACCTCGCAGGTGGTCGGATTCCTCCGCCGGCTCGCCGGGCGGGGAGACGATGGGCCTGGAGCCGCTGGACATGCCCGAACACGCGCTGAGCACCCGCGGGGTCTGGTACACGGTTCCCGAGGTGAAGCTGCTGCGCGGCCGGCGTCGCGGCACCGCTGATTCCCGGCGCCCTGCACGCCGCCGAACATGCCGCCATCGGCCTGCTGCCGCTGTTCGCCGGGTGCGACCGGTCCGACATCGGCGGGTTGTCCACGGCCTGCCATCCGGACACCGCCGAGCCGACGGTGATCGTCTACGACGGGTACCCCGGCGGCGCCGGGTTCGCCGAGCGCGGATTCGAGGTCGCGGAGCAGTGGTTGACCGCGGTGCGCCGGACCGTCGCCGCCTGCCCGTGTGCCGCGGGCTGCCCGTCGTGCGTGCAATCGCCCAAGTGCGGCAACGGCAATCAGCCGCTGGACAAGCACGGCGCGGTCACCGTGCTCGATCTCGTGGTGCACGCACTCGCCGCTGCCGACGCGTCACGCTGACCGGTCGGGCGGCGGCGGCCCGCCCTGCGGTCGTGGGCACGGAGACCCGGATCCCACACAGACCGCACAGACCACGCCAGACCGACGACCGGACAATGGTTCTCCATCGTCCGGCCGCCGGTATCGGTGTGCGGGCTTCGCCCGCCGAGTCAGACCCTCGCGAGTGTCGGTTCGACAACGGCGGCCGGCGGAGCGCCCTGCTGGGCCTTGCGAGCGTGCCAGATGCCGAGGAAGGCCAGGATCAACAACACAGCGGCGCCGACGAAGGCAGCGATCGCCGCGTAACCGGCGATGGTGCCGATGGTGGCGAAGGCGTACCCGTAGAGCAAGAGACCGCGCAGCGTGTTGCCGGTGAACAGGGTGTCGCTGCGGAACGTGTCGACAGCCGCGGTCGCCTCGGTCTTGACCGAGTCCGACAGCGTGGTGTCGGCCGCGATCTGCTTGGACACCGCGCCGGCGCTGGAGTAGGTCATCGGCTGCTGCCAGCCGGAGGTGTCGACGCCCATGGCCCCCACCGTCTTGGCCAGCTCGGCGCCGCCGTTGTTCATGTGGACCAGGATGAAGTGGTCGGCGTAGGCCTTGGCCTGCGGACCGGTGGTCATCTGCTGGCCGGCGTAGGGCTCCAGGGCGGCCTTGTCCGCGGCCGGCAGGGCGTCCAGAGCCGCGCCGGACGGCATGGTGATGTCCTGTTGCGACAACTGGTCGTGGACCGTGTCGCCGACGAAAACACTCGCCCAGGTCAGCAACCCCCCGGCGATGAGCAGGACCGCGGCAAGCGCAAAGCCGAATCCCGAAAGCAGTTTGTCGAATGCTGCACGCATGTCGTCCTCCTGGTTCGAGCAGTGGACTTGGTGTCCCTGCCTTCTGAGGACTGACGTTAGGAGGATGTGAGGTCGCCCGATCAGTGCCGTCGGTCGGGACAATCAGGTGACTAAAGTCCCGATCTGCCAAGGTTGGTCCGGCGCAGGCCGATCGCCTGCGCTGATGGACGGCACCGCCGGATCCACCGCGCCGAACCTGGGAGAAGCCGTGATCGAGGATCACTCGGATGAGACCGGCATCCAGCGCACCCGACTCGACCTCGACCGGATCCGAGCCGCACGCCAACACATCGATCCGATTTTCCTCGACACCCCTCACTATCTTTGCGAGCCGCTCGGAGCCGCACTGGGCTGTACCGTCAGCCTGAAACTGGAGACCGCCAACCCGGTGCGGAGTTTCAAGGCCAGGGGCACGGAGGTGACTCGCCCGCGTGCTCGCCGACCGCGGTGCGCGTCGGGTGGTGTGCGCCAGCGCCGGCAACCTCGGCCAGGCCCTGGCCTGGTCGGGTCGGGCCCGTGATCTCGACGTCACTGTGGTGGCATCACGGTTCGCACCGGCGATCAAATTGGACCGCATCCGGGCACTGGGCGCGAGGTTGGAGGTGGTGGATGGCGACCATGAGCTGGCTCGCGAGCGGGCGGCGGATCTGGCTCGCCGCGACGGGATCCGGCTCCTGGAAGACAGTCTGGATCTCGAAACCTGCGAAGGCGCCGGCACAATCGGCCTGGAGCTGCTGAACTCGGCAACACCGTTCGACACGGTCCTCATTGCCCTCGGTGGCGGTGCGCTGGCCACCGGTATCGGTTCGGTGATGAAGGCCTGCGCTCCTCAGGTCGAGGTGATCTGCGTTCAGCCGTTGGGCGCACCGGCGCTGACGTGGTCGTGGCACCGACGGAGCGTGGTCACCACCGATCGGACCGAGACCATCGCCGACAGCGTCGCCGGACGATTCCCCATCCCGGAGGTCCTCGACGACCTCCTGGTGGTGGCCGACGACGCCCTCCTGGTGCAGGAGGCTTCGATCGTCGGCGGCATGAGGTTGCTGCTCGAGCACGCCGGCCTCGTCGTGGAACCGGCGGCCGCGCTCGGTATCGCAGCGATCCTGGAGAACCGGATCGCTTCGCCGGCCGACGCATCGTCACCGTCGTCTGCGGCAGCAACGTGGACATGGTCAGCTACCTCGGCTGGATTGGTGACATGCCCGCCCGCCGGCGGTGACGACGTCGTGACCCGGTGCACAACGGCGCCGTCAGCGCGCCGACGCGATCACCGGTCGGGCCCGGGCCCGGGCGCGGCCGGTTGCCTGCCCACTGATCGGGGCGAACTGCACGCCGAGGCTCGTCCGGACGCGCACATCGAGTTCGAGCACCTCGCATCCGGACATCGTCGCGCCATTGGCCGCGACTATGTGTGCGGCCAGGGCGCACGCCGGCCCCGCAAAGGCCGCCGCCTGCCCGGCCCCCTCGGGGCTGGCGCCGGTGAACGATCCAAGTTGATCGCCGGGATCAGCAACAGTCTCAGTTCCGGGGGGTGGCCCGCACGAACGCCACGATCGCCGCAGCCAGTTCGGGCCCGGCGTCCTCCTGGAGGAAATGTCCGGCGTCCACGATTGTCGGATGGTCACGGTTGGCTGCTCCCGGCAGCCGGCGCCGCAGGATCGGCGCCACGTCACCGGTGATCGGATCGGAGTCGGAAAAGGCCACCAGGACAGGCGTGTCGGCCGAGGTGAGAACCTCCCAGGCCAGTCGATTGTCCGGGCTCGCAGGATCGTCGGGCCGAGTCGGCACGAGACCCGGCATCGCCCGCGGCCCGACCTTGTACGACTCGTCCGGGAAGGGCGCGTCGTAAGCCGCCCGGACCGCCTCCCCCAGTGGACGGCGGCAGCCGCCGGCCACCAGCCGGGCGATATCGAGGACATGGGCACCTTGCACGGCAGCCCGGAACCGGTGCCAGATCTCAGGCATGTCCCGGTCTCCGGTGGGCAGCCCGGTATTGGCGGCCACGATGCGGCTGAACCGTTCCGGGAGCTCGGCGGCCAATCGGAGACCGATCAGGCCGCCCCAGTCCTGCCCGACCAAGGTGACGTGCTCGAGTTCGAGCACGTCGACCAGCAGCGAGCGCATCCAGGCGACGTGCCGGGCATAGCTGTGGTCGGCAATCCTCGTCGGCTTGTCGGAGCGGCCGAAGCCGACGAGGTCGGGAGCGATCACGCGAAAGCCGGCGGCGGCCAGCGGCGGAATCATGGTGCGGTACAGGAACGACCATGACGGCTCCCCGTGCAGGAGCAGGACGGGCTCCCCGTCTGTCGGGCCGTCCTGCACCCAAGCCACCCGCAACGATCCGCCGTCCTGGTCGGGGATCTCGGCGAAGTGCGGTGGAAAGTCGAAGCCCGTCAGGTCGGCGAATCGGTCGTCCGGCGTTCGCAGGGTCTGCACGCCGTCACGCTAACCGACCGAGCCGGCGAGAAACCTCCAGAAGCGGCGGATTGCCGACCCGAAGATTCCCGATCCGCCCCTGTGCGACAGCCGACCATCGCTAACGGTCCGGTCCCGCCCGGGCCCGACCCGAGGCCTGCCCGCCGATCGGGCCCAGTGAGACAGCGACGCCGGTCTGCACCCGCAGATCGAGCCCGAGCACCTCGCAGCCGGTCATCGTGGCGCCGTTCGCCGCAACCACCTGCGCCGCCCGCGCACACGCCGGCTCGGCGCCGTCCAGAACCCGCGCTGCCCCGGCCAACGCGCCCAGATCCGCTGCCGTGCCGGCACGTTGGGCCGCCAGCACGGCACCGCCCAGGCGCAACCCGATCACCGTCAGCACCAGCAACGCGGCAACCGACAGGCACACGAACACGGTCGCAACACCCCGGTCAGATCCATTCCTGACCGGCAACCAAATCCTCATCCGACCGGTTCCTCCTGCGCCGCAACCGCACTCGCACCGACCCGAACCCCGGGCAGCAACGCCGAACCCGGCGCGGACACCGTCACCGTCACCAGATCCCCATCGCCCCCGAACGACGCCACGGCCCCCGCTGGTGCCATCGATGCCACCGCCGCCTCTGCCGCAGCCCGGTCCCCCCGGGCGACCAACCGGGCCGCCGCCGCAGCCGCACCCGCACAACGCACCTGCGCCACCGCGCACCCGATCCCGGCCAGACAGACCACCAGAGCCATGACCAGTGTCGCCAAGCCGATCGCCGCCTCGACGGTCACCGCGCCACGATCAGCGGATGCCAGCCGGGACCGGGCGACCGTCACGGCCCGCTCAACGCCGAACTGACCAAGTTGGTCAATCCGGCGACAATCGAGTCACCCGTGACGATCCGGTACAGCACAGCGGCGAAAGCCGCCGCGACGACTGTGCCAACGGCGTACTCCACCGTGGTCATGCCATCGTCGGACTGCCACTGCTGCGCCAAGTACCAGCGCTGCATCTTCCCCACCACCGGCGCCTCCTTCCCGCCGACCCCGTGCCGACGCGGAAACACGATCGCCCGGCCGACGAGGTGAAGGACAGCCGCAAGATCAACTTGTGGATGGCCGCACCACAGGGGGACAGAGGGCCGGTCGACACCACCTCGCACGCTTGCGGAACTTCGGGGACATCGGTCGTCAGGTCTCGTCGTCTGCTCAGCCCGGGCCGTGGGGATGGGCGAGATCGTAGGCCCGGGAGACCTTCTTGGGGACGATCATGCGCCAAGCATCCACGACGAGCTCGCGGGACTCGGTCGGATCCAGTTCCGCAAGATCCGCGTGCACCCAGTTGAAGCGCAGGTCCGAGGCCGATGGCAGCTGGAACCGGCGCGGGTCGCTCGCGACCAGCGCCGCCCGCTCTTCCTTGGGAAAGGCGAAACCCATCACAGTCTCGTCGAGGGAGAAGGCCACGTAGACGAGCTGACCGACGCGGAACTTCAACCTTCCGCGCACGTACACCTCGTAAGATCGCTCCAACCCGCCGCCGAGCGCCCGAACGTCCTCGATGACCGCCACGCTCAGCACCCCGATCTTGTCCTCGTCCCCGTCCGAACACGTCGACCCGGACGGCGACACGGAGTCATCGGCCTTGCGTCGACCTCGACCGCGGCGGGACCTCGGGTGTGCTCGTCCTCGCCGTGCGTGCAGCCATGTCGCTTGTCGTCCCGCCAGGAGCGGCGGCGGCGTGGGCCGCCGCGGTCGGCCGGTCTCGCCCAGGGCCCCCGTTCAGGTCAGCCGGTGGCGCTGAGGAATCGATGACAGTCGACAGCCACGGTCCCGCCAGGGACGGGCGCCAGGTGGATGAAGGGGCCGTCGTGGATCATGACAAACCCGGCAACCAAACTGCCACGTACCGCCACGATCGTGTCAAGGACGCGCTGCCGAGCGCGGTCATCGAAGGACGCTGGAGTCCGAGCCACCACCAGGGCGGCGGGGACATGACCACTATGGGCGTCGGCCCACCCCTTCCGCCAGATGCGGGCGATCGCGGGGGCGTCACTTTCACTTGCCTGCCGTAGTTCGGCGGCGGCGCCCGGCGTCGCGGGACCGTCCCTGCCACTCGCGTCGCGGCGATGAGACGCCGACACGGGGATTCCTTCCCACTCAACTCGAACAATTGCGTACAGACTATCCAACGACATGCGGCCTTCGGCGGTCCGGCCAGGTCGGGGTTCGACGTTCCGGCCGAGCGGGCCGATTTGGTCGGACAGGCGGCAAGAAAATCGTTGCGCGGCCGGTGAATCCGCGGTGGGCCGGTTGTCGGTGCCGGCCGGCGACGCTACTGTGGCGGGCAAATCATCGTGCACTCGTTAGCCGACGCTCGCCCCCGATCAAACTCCCGGGGGGCTCCAGTGCCCCGAACCTCATGCCTTAACGCCCCGGTCACATAATGATCCACGTACTCTTCTTGTGGGGGAAGTCGGTCTCGTCCTTGATCCTGAGGCAGCGTGTACATTCCCGATGCGTGTTCTTGCGCTGCTGCGGGTTGTCGTCGTTGACGGTTTGCCACCGATGACGACCCAACCGGCACTTCCAATACGTGACCGATCGTGCGGCTCGAGCGGCCTCGGTCACCCCGATGGCCCGACGCAGTCGAACAGCGCCGGCCAGCGTACCGAGTGCGTACGGGAGTTCCCGGCCACGGGTGAGAACACTGAGGTCGGCCCGGAACTCATCGGAGTACCGGTCCCGACACGGCGCGGGAAGTGCCCATACGGCGACCGACACGAGGGCGCCCGAAAGGTGACCGGGGCGGTGTACCTTCGGCGCGCTCATCCGGCCTCCTCAGGTCTGGCAACTCAGCTACCCGGACCACTGCTGAGCCAGGTGGCCTTCGTGTGCTCGAACTGGGTCTGATCCTTGATCTTCGAACAATGTGAACATTCCAGATGGGTGTTCCGCCGCTGCTCCGGGTTGTCGTCGTTCACTACCAGCCAGGTATGCCGCCCGAGCCGGCACTTCCAGGATGTCACCGATGGTGCGGAGTCGTCCATGTCGATATCCTTGTCACGAGGTATCAGGGGGACCGCGCCGGCCGGATGGCCGAGCGCGCAGGGGGAACTTGGGTGTGGGGATCGACGTCCACCCAGTCACGTTCGGTACGGGCCAGGGTCGAGCCAGGTCTCAGAAGCCCGGCCCCATGTTGATCCAGGTGGTCTTCATGTGCTCGAACTCGGTGGAGTCCTTGATCTTCAGGCAGCGTGAACATTCCCGATGAGTGTTCTGTCGCTGCTCCGGGTTGTCGTCGCTGACCACCAGCCACTTGTGCCAACCGAGCCGGCACTTGCGAGATGTTACCGAGCGCGTCGAGGTGTCCATTTCAATCTCCTTGAAGGCTATGGCGTAAGGGTGGCGCCCCCGGCGGGGGCCGAGCGCGCTCCGGAACCGCTGACCGCTCTCGAGCGCGCGGCGGGTCGGCCCGGAGTTCGTCGGACTACTGGTCTTGATGCGCCGCGGGTAACGGCCGACGGGCGATCGCGACGACCGCACCGGCCGAATGACCCGGACCGTGAATCTCTCGTAATATCATGAGGTATCGCCGACTGCCCAGGGCCGGCCGACCAACTTGGTTCGCGTCTGGTGGACCCGCGCCAGCGCAAGTCGAGCGGCCCCCATGCCGTCCTCCGAGATCCGGTAGTACCGGCGGCGCGGGCGAGCCGCGGCACTCGGATCGACATCCTCCCAGTCGCTCTCGACCCAGCCCAGGCTCTCCAACCGGGCCAGAATCGGGTGGATGGTGCCGCTCGGCAGACCGGTGATCGCACCGATTTCCAGGCCGTACCTGCGTGCCGCCGGGTCCTCGAGCAGCACCCTGAGCACCGCTTGGGTCGTCTGGGTCATGCGCGGCTCGGCCATGGTCGTACTCTACCTAGCGTCGCCTCCTGCCCATCGATCACCCCATCCCGGCTGCCCACGCAGCTGGACGTCGGATCGTGCTCGTTGGTGTCCTTGACCTTCAGGCAGCGCGAGCATTCCTTGTGGGTGCCCCGTCGCTGCTCCGGGTTGTCGTCGTTGACCACCATCCAGCGGTGGCGTCCCCACCGGCACTTCCAGTAGACGACAGACCGGGCGGCCTCGTCCGAGTCGGTTGTGACGGCCCGGCGCAGTGGGACAGCGCTGACCAGCGCCCCGAACGCATACGGGAGTTGGCGGCCGTGCTTGAGCACGCTCAGGTCCGCGCGGAACTCGTCGGAATAGCGATCCCGGTGCGCGGGGGGCAGGACCCGGACGGCGATCGCCACCACGGCGCCGGCCAGGTACCCCGTTCGGTGGATCTCCATGGTGTTCATCAGGTCTCACCTACCGCCCAGCGCCGCGACAGCGGCAGTGTGCGCGTCTGGTGCGCCTGCGCCAACGCCAGCCGTACGGCGGTCAGGCCGTCCTCGGAAACTCGGTAGTACCGGCGGCGCGGTCGCTCGGTCGCGCCCGGATCAACGTCCTCCCAACCGCTCTCGACCCATCCGAGGTTCTCCAGCCGGGCCAGGATTGGATGGATGGCGCCGCTCGGCAATCCGGTGACCGCACCGATCTCCAGGCCGAACCTACGGGCGGCCGGATCATCCAGCAGCACTCGGAGCACCGCCTGTGTCGTCCGGGTCATTCGTAGCTCGGCCATGGTCGTACTCTACCTAGCCCCTAGGTAGAGATGCCATCGGCCATTCGGGTGGAACGGCAGTGCCCGCCCGCTCCGCGGCCACGTCGGTGAGAACCTGTCGGCATGACCGGCGCCGTCGACTCATCCGAACTCAGGACCGCGCGCCTCGTGCTGCAACCTGTGCGAACCGACCATGCCGATGCAATGGCGGCTGCGCTCGCCGACCCAGCCGTGTACGCGTTCACCGGTGGCTCGCCCGAGGACGCCGACTGGTGGCGAGCCCGGTTGGCGTTCCTGGCGCCCGGCCACTCCCCGGACGGGCGCGAGTTGTGGCTCAACTGGGCCGTCCGGGTGTCCGCGACCGCCGAGATCGTGGGCTACGTACAAGCAACGGTGACGGGCGTGACCGCCGACGTCGCCTATGTGCTCGGTACTCGTTGGCAGGGGTACGGCTATGCCCTGGAAGCGACAACCACCATGATCGACCATCTCGTGAGTGACCTCGGGGTGGAGCAGATCCGAGCGTGGATCGCCGATGGGCACGCCGCCTCGCAGGCGGTGGCCCGAGGATGTGGGCTGGACCCGGTCGACGAGATCGACGCGGACGGTGAACGACTCTGGGTCTACCGGCCCGCCGCCGTCCGGACGTAGCGGTTCCGGCTCGACGTCGATTCGCTACCGCGCCGATCTGCCGATGACGCTGTGCGCGGCGTCGGCCAACAGCGCAGCGATCCGGTTGAACTCGTCGTCGACCAGCGCGACGGTCACCCGCACGTGCGCCATGGGTTCGGGAAGGACCTGGAACGGCGAACCGGCTGCCACCGCGATCCCGTGGCTGGCCATGGTCACCAACGCCCCCGTTTCGTCCTGCACCGGCAGCCACAGGTTCAGCCCGTCCCCGGTCGGCAGGTCGATTCCGTGTCGACGCAGGGCCGCCACCATCTGGGTACGTCTTCGTGCATACTCCTGCTGGGCCAGCCGGACCTGGGCGACCGAGTCCTCGTCGGTGAGCAGGTCGAGCAACAGCCGCTGCAGGAGCCGGCTCGTCCAGCCCTGACCCAGGTGTCGGCGGTCGATCAGCCGGCTCATCATCGCCGCGGGTCCTCCCAACACCGCCAGACGCAGATCGGGTCCGTGCGATTTGGAGAAGCTGCGGATGTGCAGCACCCGCTCGGGAATCCAGCTGCCGAGGCTGATCGGCGCAGTGGTGGCGATCGAGCCGGCCGAATCGTCCTCGAGCACCATGAGATCGTGCCGGGCAACGATCCCGGCCAGTTCTTCGGCGCGGCCGGGGGTCAGACTCCCGCCGGCCGGGTTCTGCGCCCGTGGCTGCAGGATCACCGCCGCGGCAGACGTGCGGAGCGCGTCGGCCAGGGCGTCCGGTCGGACACCCTGGTCGTCCACCGGCACGCCGACGACCCTGGCCCCACGGGACTCCAACAGATCGAGCAGCGGAGCGAAGCACGGGCTCTCCACGATGACCCGCTCACCGAACCCGACCAACTCGGTCAGGGCGAGTTCCACGGCATCCATGGCGCCGTCGGTCATGGTGAGTTGGTCGACGGGGAAAGGCAACTCGCTGCGCAACACCTCGGCCAACGCCGGCAAGGTCGGGTCATCGAGATAACTGCCCGGGGATGCCCCAGTCGGTAGCCGGAGCAGCGCGGGCCCCAGCTCGGGCAACAGTGTCGGGTCCGGCACCCCGGTCGACAGGTCGAGGGTGAAGCCGGCCGACCGGTCCAGAGCCCGCCGGTACCGGGTCGGCGCGGCCGGCCGCCCGGCCGAGACAACAGTGCCTCGCCGGCCGTCGGTGCTGATCGCTCCGGCGCGGGAGAGCAGGGCCCAGGCGGCGCTCACGGTGGAGGGCGACAGCCCGAGTCGGCCCGCCACCGCACGCACCGGCGGGAGGCGATGACCCGGCTTCAACTCCCCGGCACCGACGGCCGCGCCGACCGCGTGCGCGAGCCCCCGCGCCGACCGATCGGCGAGCCGGTCGGCGAGCCGGTCGAGCGTCAGGTCGTCCACGGTTTTGTACTGTATCAATAGAACGTTGTGCTAGCCGTCCGTAACACATAGTCTCCGTGCATGACTTCTCGCATCTCGCACTGGATCGACGGCGCGATCCTGGCCGGCACCTCGGGCCGCACGTCGCCGGTGTACAACCCGGCCACCGGCCTGCAGAGCGCCGAGGTCGACCTCGCCACCGCCGCCGAGGTCGACGCCGCGGTGACCAGTGCCAGGACGGCCGCCGAGCAGTGGCGTCGGGCGCCACTGTCGAAGCGGTCGTCGGTGCTGTTCGCCTTCCGCGCCCTGCTGCACGACAACCTCGGCGAACTAGCGAAGATCATCACCGCCGAGCACGGCAAGGTTGTCTCCGATGCCGCCGGCGAGGTCGCCCGTGGCCTGGAGAACGTCGAGTTCGCGTGTGGCGTCCCGCAGTTGATGAAGGGCGGGTTCAGCGAGCAGGCCTCCACCGACGTGGACGTCTACTCCATCCGCCAACCGCTCGGCGTGGTCGCCGGGATCACCCCGTTCAACTTCCCGGCCATGGTTCCGCTGTGGATGTGCGCCAACGCCATCGCCTGCGGTAATGCCTTCATCCTCAAGCCCAGCGAGAAGGACCCGTCGGCCTCGCTGTTCATCGCCGACCTGTGGAAGCGCGCCGGACTTCCGGACGGCGTGTTCTCGGTCGTCCAGGGCGACAAGGACGCGGTGGACGCCATTCTCGCCCACCCGGACATCGCCGCGGTCAGCTTCGTCGGCTCCACGCCGATCGCCCGATACATCTACGAGACCGGCACCAGCGCCGGCAAGCGGGTCCAGGCGCTCGGCGGCGCGAAGAACCACATGGTCGTGCTGCCCGACGCCGACATCGATCTGGCCGCCGACGCGGCGGTGTCGGCCGGTTACGGAGCGGCGGGCGAGCGGTGCATGGCCATCTCGGTCGTCGTCGCGGTGGGCGACGCCGGCGACAAGCTGGTCGATGCCATCGCCGCCCGGCTGCCCGGCCTGGTGATCGGCGACGGCGCCGACCCGAAGAGCCAGATGGGTCCGCTGATCACCCGCGAGCACCGGGACAAGGTCGCCGGCTACATCGCCGCCGGCGCGGAGTCCGGGGCCCGGGTGGTGGTCGACGGTCGCGATGCCGACCTGCCCCGCGACGGGTTCTTCCTCGGCACCACCCTGCTGGACGACGTCAAGCCGGAGATGAGCGTCTACACCGACGAGATCTTCGGCCCGGTGCTCGCGGTCGTCCGGGCCGAGGAATACAAGGAAGCGCTGGACCTGATCAACAGCAACACCTTCGCCAACGGCACCGCCATCTTCACCCGCGACGGCGGGGCCGCCCGGCAGTTCCAGTTCGACGTCGAGGTCGGCATGGTCGGCATCAACGTACCGATTCCGGTTCCGGTGGCGTACTACTCGTTCGGCGGTTGGAAGGCCTCACTGTTCGGCGATACCCACATGTACGGCCCCGAGGGCATCAACTTCTACACCCGCGGCAAGGTGGTCACCGCCAAATGGCCCGACCCGGCCACCTCCTCGATCGACCTCGGCTTCCCCCGCACCCACTGAGAATCCAGCGCCGCACGGCACACTGAGAGGCAGCACATGACGGACGGCAGCTATCCCGGCGCCCTGGCATCGATCCGCACCGACGAGGACACCGTGCGCCGGCTCGACCGGGCCCATGTGTTCCACTCCTGGTCCGCCCAGGCGTTGATCGACCCGCTGCCGATCGCCTCGGCACTGGGCTCCTACTTCACCGATTACGCCGGCAAGCGGTACCTCGACTTCTCCAGTCAACTGGTCAACGTCAACATCGGCTACCAGCATCCGAAGCTGGTCCAGGCGATCCAGGACTATGCGGCGACGATGACCACCATCCAGCCGTCGTTCGCCAACGACGCCCGCAGCGAGGCCGCCCGGTTGATCGCCGAGATCTCCCCGGACGGCCTGAACCAGGTCTTCTTCACGAATGCCGGCGCCGAGGCGAACGAGAACGCGATCCGGATGGCCCGCCTGCACACCGGCCGGCACAAGGTCCTCGCCACCTACCGCAGCTATCACGGCGCGACCCACGGAGCCATTGCGCTGACCGGCGATCCGCGCCGCTGGCCGTCGGAGACCGGCGGCGTCATCAGCGGCATCGTGCACTTCTGGGGACCGTATCCGTACCGGTCGCAGTTCCACGCCGAGACCGAGGAGCAGGAGGCCGAGCGCGCGTTGGCGCATCTGCGCGATGTGGTGATGGTGGAAGGCCCGGGCACCATCGCCGCGATCATCCTGGAGACGGTCGTCGGCACCAACGGCATCCTGGTGCCGCCGCCCGGGTACCTCACCGGGGTCCGTGAGATCTGCGACGAACACGGCATTCTGCTGATCGCCGACGAGGTGATGAGCGGCTTCGGACGGTGCGGTGAGTGGTTCGCGGTCGACCATTGGGGCGTCACGCCGGACCTGATCACCTTCGCCAAGGGGGTCAACTCCGGGTACGTGCCGCTCGGCGGGGTGATCATTTCCGACGCGGTCGCCGACACCTTCCAGACCCGGCCCTATCCAGGCGGTCTGACCTACAGCGGACATCCGTTGGCCTGCGCCAGCGCCGTCGCCTCGATCAACATCTTCAAGGACGAGGACATCCTGGGCAACGCCCGCAGCCTCGGTGCGGATGTCATCGGCCCGGGCCTGGCCAAGATCGCCGCCCGGCACCCCTCCGTCGGCGAGGTCCGCGGTCTCGGGGTGTTCTGGGCGGTCGAGCTGGTTCGCGACCGCGACACCCGGGAACCGTTGGTGCCGTTCAACGCCGGCGGCGATGCCGCTGCGCCGATGAACGCGTTTGCCGCGGCCTGCAAGGAGCGCGGGCTCTGGCCCTTCACCCACTTCAACCGCACGCACGTGGTGCCGCCGTGCACGTCCACCGCCGACGAGGTGACCGACGGCCTGGCCATCCTGGACGAGGCGCTGGAGGTGGCCGACCGGTACTACACGGGGAGCTGAGCGTCCGCGGTTCACGCATGTACGTGCCGCGCGCGCCCGCGGCGGCCCGTCACCCGCTCGACGCAGCCTCGCGCAGGTACAGGTGGTAGGGCTCGTCGTCGGCCTCGTACAGCGGAGCGAGCCGAACCGGACCGAGTTGGTAGTGATGCGGTCGACCGAGCGGTCGCGCGGCATCCAGATCGCCGAGCCGCAGATGCTCGATCGACCCGTCGCGCGCCGCCAGGGCGAGCGGCCCGTCGAAGACGGTCACCAACGACGCGTCGTCCAGAGCGCACTCGACCCGCAGTCGCGCCGGCAGCTCGACATCGATCGTGTCCCCGTCGGCCCAGGTGCGGTGGATGATCACGTAGCCATCCGGCGTCGGCCCGACGTCCTCCGGCGTCCCGTTGATCCGCACGGCGAACCCTGACCCGGCCCAATGCGGCACCCGCAGCGCCACGGAGAACCCGTCCGAGCCGCCGATGGTCAACCGAGCGGGCCCACCCAGGTCGGCCACCTCCTGGGTGATCGTGACCCCACGCTCGGACCAGTCGAGCCGGGCGGGGAGGTAGAGGTTGACGAACAGCGACATCGCCACTCGGCCGCGGCGTCGAAGATCGCCTCCTGTAGCTTGGTGAAACTCTCCAGACCGGTTCCACCACAACAGGTCCCGAGATTGCCGAATCGCCGCCGGGAGCCCGGTGCCACCGGCAGCATGTAGGTGACCAGCGGATCCTCGGCGGAGTCGGCGTCGGCGCGGGATCCGAGGATCTGGTTGACCAGCGCCCGCTCGACGTAGTCCATGTATCGACTGTCGCCGGTGAAGTGGAACAGCCGCCGACTCAGCTTGATCATGTTGTAGGCCGCGCAGGTCTCGGCGTTCGTCGACCCGACGATGCTGCCAGCGATCTCATCCCTGGCCCGGAAGACCTCGAGTTGGCCGACGCCGCCGTGGGAATAGATCCGGTGTGGGACGACCATCGCCCAGAAGTTCTGGGCAGCAGTGAAGTAGTCTGTCTCGCCGGTGATCTCGAACATCCTCAGGTAGCCGAGGAATGGGGGGATGTGCTGATTCGCGTGCTTGCCGTTCAGCACGTCCCGGTTCGCCGCGCAGTCCGCCAACAGCGGTTCGTTGTCGAAGTAGCGGGCGGCGTCGAGCATGGCCGGGTCACCCGTGCACACTGCGAGCTCGGCGAGACTTTCGTTCATCCCGCCGTATTCGCCGGCGATGTAGAGCGCCCACATCTGCCGGCGCTGCGCTGCTGTAGTCCGGCTCAGCCGGGCCCGGGCCCATCGACCGACCCCGTGGGCGAGTTCCAGGGCCCGCTGGTTGCCGGTGAGCCGATGCGCATCGAGCAGACCGGCCAGAATCTTGTGGCAGGTGTACCAGGGGGCCCAGATGCTGGGGTACTGAACGTAACGTTCCAGCTTCGCGAACTGGTCCTCGGGAAAGGCGCACAGATACCCCGGATCGCTGTATCGGCCGCTGGCCGCCATGGTGTCCCGACAGCGACCGAGCTCGTCGATCAGGTAGTCGAGCTTGTCCCGCAATGCCTGTTCACCGGTGCTCGCGCCGGCCTGGGCGAGCATGGACAGGAAGTGCCCGCTGTAGTGGCCGCGCAGCAGACCGGTGGCATCGTCCCAGCCGCCTGGGGGCACGGCGCCGCCGGCCGACAATCCGGCCTCGACCCGGAAGTTGGCCAGAATCCGATCGACCGGAAACGCCCTGGCGTGTCGCAGCATTCGATCCTGCTTGGCGCGCAACACGCCGGCCGTGAGCGAGATCTGTTCCAGTCGAAAGGGTTTGATCTTCAGGGGCGTCGGCTGAATCCGCGGCACGCCACGAAGCCTAACCCAGGAAGGGTGACGACCGGACCGGGATCACCTGTCGCCGTCAAGGCAGCCGCAACTCGCCGAGCAATCCGATGATCACCGGGGCCAGCCCGAGGCACAGGAAGCTGGGCAGGAAGCACACCCCGAGTGGGGCGGCGATCAGCACGGCCGCCCGTCCGGCGCTCTTCGAACCGACCGTGACCACCCGCCCGCGGAGCGTCGCGGCCTGCTCGCTCAGCGCGTCGGCCAACGCGGTTCCGCCGGCCGCACTGCGACACGCTGCGGCCACGACCGGCGCCAGGTCGGGGCAACCTTCCGCGGCGCGCCACGCCGTTGCCGGGTCGGCGCCCAGGGCGAGTAGCCCGGCAACCCGGTGCAGCTCAGTGGCCGGGTCGCCGCGCTCGGCGGGAGCCCCGGTCGGCGGCAACACGTCGTGGGCGGCCGTCAAGCCGGCGGCGGCGTCCATGCCCGACCTCAGACCGGCGGCGATCAGGTCCAACCGCACCGCGAGATCTCCGGTCGC
The DNA here is from genome assembly GCA_963706185.1 of uncultured Actinomycetota bacterium. Classification (GTDB taxonomy): domain Bacteria; phylum Actinomycetota; class Actinomycetes; order Mycobacteriales; family Nakamurellaceae; genus Nakamurella. The sequence continues at coordinate 66,959 of CAVPLZ010000017.1, forward strand.
GTCGGCCGTCTCGGCCGCCGAGCGGCGCGGGCGGGTCCGAGCCGCGTACGCGGCCGTGGCGAGCGATGCCGGCAGCACCAGGTACCACAGGCCGGGCACGGCGAGCAGACCGGCCCCGAGCAGCCCGGCACCGGCAACCAGGCCTCGACGACGGGGCGCCGGCAGCGCCGGGCGCCGCTGCCGGCGGCGGTCGACAGCCGGGCTGGGCGCGAGCAACACGGCCAGTGCCAGGGCCAGCACCACCGCGGCACTGGAGCCCACGTCGGGCGCGGACACCGGGGTTCAGGCTCCCACGATCCGGGCGATCCAGGCCAGACCGGCGCAACTCAGGCTGACCCCGACGACCAGCAGGAGCTGGCCCGAGTCCGGTGTGCAGCAGCACGGTCAGCGGTGCGGCCCCCATCGCGGCACCCAGGAACAGTCCGAAGGCCGGCAGGGCAGCGAGCAGGTATCCGGAGAGCTGCGGTCCGGCCACCTCGGTGGCTCTTCGATCGGCAAGAGCGGCCCGGGTCTCGACATCGGCGGCGAACACGTCGACCAGGTCGGCCAGCGGTATTCCCCGCCGCGCCGACAGTCGCAGGGCCGCGCCGAGTCGTCGGCCCGTCGTCGCCGTCTCCGCCGCTTCGCCGGCGGCCCAGGGGCCGGCCGGGCCCCCGACGCCGAATCTGGTCTCCCGAGCCAGGGTCTCGAGCAGCTCCGCGGCCACGCCGCTGGCGGCGGCACCGGCCAGCACGCAGGCCTGGGGCACGGACGCGCCGGACCGCAGCTCCCTGGACAGCAGGCGAAGCCCGGCCGCCAGCTGCGCGAGTTCGAGCCGCCTTCGGCGCCCTCGGGTCGCCGTCCTGACGAGTCGACCGGCGGTGAATGCGGCCAGCGCGGCGGCCAGACCGGGCAGGATCCCCAGCAGGCATCCGGTCGCGAGACCGGCTGCCGCCGACGCCACCACCGGTGTGCCGCCGGGCACCGGCCCGTGGGGTGGTCGGCGCCGGGCACTGCTGGGACGGCGCTCGCGTATCGCGAGCGCCTATCCCGGACCGGCCGGCGGACCGTCCTGCCGTGGGCGGCCCGCCGCCGCGCACCAGACCGGTCAGCGAGCGCTCGGGGTGGCCGGGCCAGAGCAGCGCGCCGACGGCGGCCATCACGAGGATCAGCACCCAACCACCCCGACCGGCAAGGTCCGGCGGCCATGCCCGGTCCGGGAGCTGCGCACCGGTCACCAGGGGGTCACCACTCCCCGCGCGGCCAACATCCCGGCCAGCACCTCGGCCCCTTCCGGGACGGGCCGACCGTCCACCACCGCGGGCAGCGGCACCACCTGACCGTCGGGCAGTCGCTGGAGCACGCCGATCTCGGTGACGGCCCGCTGTTGACCGCCGCGCTGGAGATGGATCACCACCTGCACCGCACCGGCCAATTGCGCCTGCAAGGCCGGCCGACCGATCCCGCCGAGCGCGGCCAGCGCCTCCAACCGGGCCGGTACGTCCAGCACCGTGTTGGCGTGCACGGTGCCGGCGCCGCCCTCGTGCCCGGTGTTGAGCGCGGCCAGCAGGTCGACCACCTCCGGTCCCCGTACCTCGCCGATCGCGATCCGGTCCGGCCGCATCCGCAGCGCCTGCCTGACCAACTCCCGCACCTCGATGGCCCCGACGCCCTCCACGTTGGCCGGTCGGGCCACCAATCGGACGAGGTGCGGATGCGCGGGAAGCAACTCCTCGGCATCTTCGATGGTGACGATGCGTTGGTCGGGTGCCACCTCGGCGAGCATCGCGGCCAGCAAGGTCGTCTTTCCCGAACCGGTGCCGCCGGAGATCAAGAACGCGAGCCGGGCCGCCAGCACTGCCCGCAGCGTCGTCGCCGTGACGCCGGGCAACGATCCCCTGGCAGCGAGATCGGCCAGCCGGTGCCGCGCGGGCCGTAGTACGCGCAGGGACAACGACGTTCCGGATGCCACCACCGGCGGCAGCACGGCGTGCAGCCGGGTGCCGTCGGGCAGCCGGGCGTCCACGTACGGATGTGCGGCATCGAGGCGACGCCCGGCCGCGGACGACAGGCGCCTGGCCAGGCGCTGGACCGCCGCGTCATCGGCGAACCCGACGCCCGTCGGTTCCCACCCCCGACCACGGTCGACCCGCACGTCGTCGGGCGCGTTGACGACCACATCGGTGGTGTCGGGATCGGAGAGCAGTTCGGCCAGGGGCCCGACACCGACCAACTCACGCTGCAGCATGCGGATGAGCCGGAGCAACTCGGCATCGCTGACCAGCCCCGGCGACTCCGCCCGCACCGCCCGGGCCAGCGCGTCCGAGGTGGGTTCGGATCTCTCGTCGGCGAGCCGCCGCTGCACCCGCTCGACGAGCCCGGCGGGCGTCCCGGCCAGGTCGGTCGTCATCGCTCCGCCACCCCCACGCGCCTGACGACTTCGGCCGCCGCGCGACCCAGTGGGCTCCGCGGATCGAGGCCGGGTGGCCGGCCCGCCTCCAGGTCTTTGGCCAGCCCGGGCTGCGGCCGCATGCTCGCCACGAGCGGCACGCCGAGCGCCTCGGCCAGGTCGTCGGCCCCCAAGCCGCCGGGGGACGGCCCTCTGACCACCAGACCGACGTTCGCACCGAGATCGGTCAGCCGGCCGATCAGCCGCCCGGACGCGAAACATCCTCGTACGTCCGCCGGCACCACCACGACCGTCAGGTCGGCCTGCTCGACGGCCCGATCGGCCGACTCGCCCGGGTGCCGCGGGAGGTCGAGCACGGTGACGTCGCCCGAACGACGACCGGACTCGAGCAGTACATCGACGGTGCCGGCGCTGACCTCGCGGCCGATCACCCGGTCGTGACAGAGCAGCGCCACGCCCCCGCGCGGCACCGGTAGCCGCGGCAGTGCGGCGTGCAACTCCGCGGTGACCAACCGCCCGGTCGGCGCGGTCAGGTCCGACCACCGCACGCCGGGGTCGGCCTCGAGGCCGAGGACCACGTCGAGGCCCGGCCCCCATCGGTCGCAGTCGGCGAGCAGCACCGATCGTCCCGCGGCGAACGCCGCCACCGCGACGGCGCAGGCGAACACCGACGCCCCGGCGCCGCCGCAACCACCGACCACCGCGATGTGCCGTCCCCCACCCGGCTGATCCGTGCCCGCGTCGGACAGCAACTCCACCAGGAACTGGTCGTCCCCGCCCAGGACCACGGTGCGTTCCACCCCCAGCCGCACGCACTGCTCCCAGATCGCTCCGTCCGGCTCCGCCGAACAGAGAACGACCACGCCGGCCCGGCGGGGCAGCCGCGCGAGTACGGCGGTTGGCACCGCAAGGGCGTCGATCAACACCACGGGTGCCGCCCGCCAGGCCACCCGGTTCGATGGCTCCCTACTGTGCGAGAGCTCGACCCCGGCCGCGGCGGCCACCCGCAGCATCTCCTCGAGCACCGTCTCGTCGCCGGTGATCACCAACGGTCGGTCGTCCATCGCACCCCCATCGCCGGCACTCCACCGGTCCGGTCAAGTGCACCGTCGACGCCGCGGGGTTGGCCAGCCACCAACGCCGGCTGTGGACAACCGACCCGGAGGTGGACAACCGGCACCGCAGGCGGATGAGGCCCTCGGAGGGCCAGAAATAAGGGCGGCCCCCGCCAGGGGGGAGGCGGGGGCCGCAGGTTCAGTTCCGGGGGGTTGAACTGAACCGGGTGGTCGGTTCCGGGGGGGTAGAAACCGACACCACAACTGTAGCCCGCGCACGCAGCGGCGTCACCTACCGGATGACGGCGAGCCTGCGGTGCGTGAGGACGCCGCCCATCGGGCGTTAACCCATTCGAGTCTGGCGCTCGGCTCTGAATCGGTCCGGGTGGCCATCTGCCGGAAGCATCCCCGCAAGCCGTTGCCATGGTCCGTAAGTCGGGGTATCACTGACATACGGAACCCCTGCGGCGGCCAGTGGCGGAGTGGAAGAGAAATTCCGCTCACCCCGTCCGGAGCTTCTGACGCGGACCCCAGGTACCCACTCACCGCACCAAACCGCGGGAGGTACGTCGTCAGGGTCGCCCGCCAGATGTCGAGGCGGCCGCTCACGACGAGAAGTGGTGAGCCTTGGTAGCCAGTCAGCCCGCGTGGACGGCGTCAGGACCTCGGTCCGGGCGCCGTCCTTTCAGTTCTGGACGCCCCTCGCATGTCGGGCCGGCGGCACAACCCGGCCGTCGCGCGCGCTGCGAACGCTGCTCGCGATCAGTCTTGTGAAACTGCACCCATTCGGTCTACTGCTCAGTAGCTCGATGCGCGGCGGCCTGACCGGGTCACCCCGCTGCTTCCGCGATCGACAGGGCCTCGCGGGCGCCATCGGTCAGGCACCGACCGACCTCGACGACCCAGGCGCCGACCCCGGCCGGCTCCCCGTCGGCGTAACGCGCGACGAGCTCCCCGTAGCGCCGCCCCGAGCGCAGGTGGGCGACCTCGGGCACGGTCAGTCCCCGCCGGTCCAGGCCGGTCGACACCATCGTCAGCCGGGCGGCCGCTCTGGCCACCACACCGTCGGCCGACCCGAAGGGACGCCGGGCCAGCAACTCACCGTGGACCACGGCGACCAGCACCGGGGCCGGCCACCCGGCCGCGGTGAGCAATCGGGCCAAGGCCGCCAGTCGGGGGGCCACCGCCGGATCGGCCGGCCGGCCGGTCTCCGTCACGCCGGGCAGCCCGCCGGCGGCCATCGTGTGCAACTGCGCGAGCACCTGCAGCGGTGCACGCTGCCAGACAGGGGCCAGCCGGCCAAGCCCGGCCGCCACCCGCAACGCACCGGCCAGCACGGGATCGTCCACCGTGCTCGCGGTCGCATCCAAGACCCCGGAACCGCCGTCGAGCACCGCGGATGCGCGCGCGGCCCGGATGGAGGCCGCCGCGGAGGTGCGCGGCCAACCCGTCCGGTTGGCGGGGTGCCGATACACCTCGGCTATCGCCGTTCTGCACCTCTCGACGGCGTCCGCCACCCCGGGCAGGGCGAGCAGCGGAGCGACATCGGTCATCCCGGCGAGGTTATGGCATGGCGGTCCGGCCGACCCTTCGGCGCGGGAAGCACGCCGATCGGCGCCGCCGGATAACCCCGGTATGACAGGCACAGCGCCACCGCGTTAGCTTCAAGGTGGCAGCACATCGCGATCCCGGCCCGCCGGGCGTCCTGCTGGGCTGGGCGGCTGCCATCGGCTGCACCCGCCTGAAGGAGACGCCGTCGTGGCAGACGACTCGAACGCCAACACCCTGGACAACCTGCTGGCCGAGGACCGCACGTTCCCGCCGCCGGCCGAGGTGGCGGCCACTGCGAACGTCGGCGAGGAAGCCTATGCGCGGGCCGAGGCCGATCCAGAGGCGTTCTGGGCCGAGCAGGCACGCCGGCTGACCTGGTCCGAGCCGTTCAGTCAGGTACTGGATTGGTCCGACGCGCCGCACGCGAAATGGTTCGCGGACGGCACCCTCAACGTGGCGGTCAACTGCGTCGATCGCCACGTGGACGACGGCTTCGGCGACCAGGTCGCCATCCACTGGGAGGGTGAACCAGGCGACACCAGGACTATCACGTACGCCGAACTCAAGGATGAAGTGTGTCGGGCAGCGAACGCGCTTGTCTCCCTGGGGCTTTCGACCGGCGACCGGGTGGCGATCTACCTGCCGATGATTCCCGAGGCGATCTTCTCCATGCTGGCCTGCGCGCGGCTCGGACTTCCGCACTCGGTGGTGTTCGCCGGGTTCTCCGCCGAGGCGCTGCGATCCAGGATCGGCGACGCCCAGGCCCGACTGGTGATCACCGCCGACGGCCAGTACCGCAGGGGCGCCCCGGCCCCGCTCAAGCAAGCCGTCGACGACGCCGTCGCCGACGCCGACTCACCGGTCGAGCATGTGCTGGTGGTCCGGCGCACCGGGATCGACGTGGCCTGGGGCGAGAAGGACGTCTGGTGGGACGAACTCGTGCCCGACCAGTCCACCGAGCACGCAGCGCAGGCCTTCGACGCCGAGCATCCGTTGTTCATCCTGTACACCTCGGGAACCACCGGTAAGCCGAAGGGCATCCTGCACACCTCCGGCGGCTACCTCACCCAGGCTGCGTGGACGCATCACGCGGTGTTCGACCACAAGCCGGGCGAGTCGGTCTACTGGTGCACGGCCGACATCGGCTGGGTAACCGGGCACAGCTATATCGTCTACGGGCCCTTGGCCAATCGGACCACCGAGGTGGTCTACGAGGGCACGCCGAACACCCCGCACCAGGGCCGCCACTGGGAGATCATCGACAAGTACGGGGTGACCATCTACTACACGGCACCCACGTTGATCCGCACGTTCATGAAGTGGGGCAAGGATATTCCCGCCGGCTTCTCGCTGGCGTCGCTGCGGGTGCTGGGCAGCGTCGGGGAGCCGATCAACCCGGAGGCCTGGATGTGGTACCGGGAGAACATCGGCCACGACCGCTGCCCGATCGTGGACACCTGGTGGCAGACGGAGACCGGCGCGATCATGATCTCGCCGTTGCCCGGGGTGACGGCCAGCAAGCCGGGCAGCGCGATGACGCCGCTGCCCGGCATCAGCGCCGTGGTGGTCAACGACGACGCCGTCCCGGTCGGCAAGGGGCAGGGCGGCTACCTGGTGCTGGACCAGCCGTGGCCGTCGATGCTGCGCACCATCTGGGGGGACGACGAGCGGTTCCGGGACACCTACTGGTCGCGGTTCGCCGCCCAGGGTTACTATTTCGCCGGGGACGGCGCGAAGTACGACTCCGACGGGGCCCTGTGGCTGTTGGGCCGGGTCGACGACGTGATGAACGTGTCCGGGCACCGGATCTCCACTACCGAGGTGGAGTCCGCGCTGGTGTCGCACCCATCGGTGGCCGAGGCCGCGGTGGTGGGCGCCAACGACGAGATGACCGGACAGGGCATCGTCGCGTTCGTCATCCTGCGCGGCGACGCGGCCGAGGGGGACGCTTCGGACCGGATCAGGGCCCTGCGTGAGCACGTCGCCAAGGAGATCGGGCCGATCGCCAAGCCCCGGCAGATCATGGTCGTTGCCGAACTCCCGAAGACCAGGTCGGGCAAGATCATGCGGCGACTACTGCGGGACGTTGCCGAGCACCGAGCCGTCGGTGATGTCACGACGCTGGCCGATTCGTCGGTGATGGAGCAGATCTCGGCGGGTTTGTCGGGCAGCAAAGCTGAGGACTGACGGAGTGTTCCGACCGGCCTCGGCCAGGAGCAACTCGCAATCCGTTCGGCGCGAAAACCCTTCCGGCCCTGACGGCAGGCACCGGGGCGAGATGATGAGGCAGCGCACCCACCTCACCGTCATCCACTGGGGTCCAGCCAGTTCAGCGGGTCCGGCGGGGGCGTCGGCGTCGGGGCGGGCCGACCGATGCCCTGACCCGCAGGTCCATCGGGATGCGGTGCACGCCAGAAGGTTCTCGGTTCATCAAGAGCTCCACGGCCTGCCGTCCGAGTTCGAAATGCGGCAACGCGATGCTGGTGAGCCCGGGTTCGAGCCAGCCCGCCAGATCCGAGTCATCGAACGACATGACCGATACATCGTGTGGAATCGTCAGCCGGGCCTGCCGCAGCGCGTGGTAGGCACCCATCGCCACCCGATCGTTCAGACAGATCAGCGCCGTAGGCTCGGCGCCACTCTCCAGTAACTCGGTGACTGCCTCCTGGGCCGGACGCGGCCACCACAGGCAGCTCACCCAGCCGGCCAGCTCCAGGCCCTGCGCCGCCTCCAAGGCCGCGCTGATGCCCGCCTGCCGTTCGACCCCGGCGATCACCCCGTCCGGGGTTTCCCCCACCAGATAGATCCGATCGGTGTGGCCGGCCTCGAGCAGTACCTGGGCCGCGGTTCGACCGGCCGCCCGTTCGTCGGGAATCACGGCCAGGGTGGATGTCCGGCCGCGGGGCAGGCAGTTCATCATGACCAGCGGCTGATCTCGCAGGGCCCGCGGCACCGAGGTCCGACGGGTGTACATCGAGCCATAGATGAAGCCGGATACGCCGCGATCGAGCATGTTCTGGATGAGCTGCTTCTCGAGTTCCTTGTCCCCCTCGGTCTCGCCGACGAACAACAGGTGCTGGTGCTGCAGGGCCGTGGCCAGGCAGCCGCGAACCTCGGCGCCGGCGAAGGGTTCCGACGCGATCACGTCGGAGATCAGGCCCAGGGTCTGTGACATGTTGGTGCGCAGGCTGCGAGCCAACAGGTTCGGGCGATAGTTCAGTTCCCGAGCGGCCTGCAGCACCCGCTGCTGAGCATCGGCCGAGATCCGCATGTCGCGGCGACCGGTCAGCACGAAGGACGCGGTCGTGCGGGAGACCCCGGCACGCTGCGCGACGTCGAGCAATCTGACTCGGGGGTCGGTCACCTGACCTCCGTCATGAGGCGAGATCCCCACTCTGGCCCGGTTGCGGCCCTCCCGCAACCACACCACGCGGCAAGGTCTCGGTTCCGCAACATCCGGTGCCGTACGGGTTGACACCGACCGCGGGCAAGAGCAGCGTTTGCTTAACTCGGTTTAGCAGTGACGATCGCCGGCGCCGGGCTCGCCAGCGCCCGGGAGCAGACGATGGTGTCGAGAACGGGCCGCCCATCTGGCTGGGTGTGCGATGCGGTTCGTCGGTGGCGTCGCCCCGATCGTGGCCGCCGGCAGTCCCGTCGCCATCGCCTCGAGTTGCGGGACCCGGCCGTTGGGACGACCGTCTTCCGGGTGACCTGCGATCGACATTGCCGCTCTGCTCGGGCGGGGATCGACCCGCTCGAACGCATCGGCGCTCGGGGTCGGGTCGATGGAGAGCGAACCGGAAGCGCCAACATCGCGCCCATCGCGGGGCCGCGCATGCCCTAGTCCTGTCTCACCGACCCGCCCGCGAACCCGCTGTGGCGGCATCAGCTCCCAGAACACATGCAAAGGAGTCCACATGCGAAGCACCCCACGAATCGGGTTGGCCGCCGTAGCCGGCCTCGCGCTGGTCCTGACCGCCTGCGGCAGCAGTAATTCCGGCTCGACCACCACCACACCTGCCACGACTGCGGCAACGACCAGCGCCGCGGCGACCGGCGACACCGGCGCGGCGACCGATACGGGCGGCTCCTCCAGCACCGCGGGCGCCTCCGACACCGCAGGCGCCTCCGACACCGCGGGTAGTGGCGGTGGTGGTTCCGGCGGCACCCTGGTGGTCTGGGCCGACAACTCCGCCAACACCGCCAAGGCCATCGAACCGCTGTGCAAGAAGTGGGCCGAGGAGAACGGCGTCACCTGCACGGTCAAGAAGTTCAACGGCGGCACCGACCTCACCGACGCGCTGACCAAGGGCTTCCAGTCCGGCGACATGCCCGACGTCTACGAGGCGCCGGCCGATCAGATCGGCACCATGGTCAAGAACGGCTTCCTGGCCCCGGTCGATCTGAGCGCGAACAAGGACAAGTTCAACCCGGTCGCAGTCACCGGCGGTCACCCTCGACGGCAACACCTACGGTGTGCCGTGGGCGGTGGAGAACATCGCGTTGTTCGTCAACAAGAAGCTGGCGCCCGAGTGCCCGGCGACCTTGGACGACGCGGTGGCCAACGCCAAGAAGTTGATCGCCGACGGCAAGGTCGACGAAGGGCCTCGGCATCGCCATGCAGATCACCACCGGCGGCGACTTCTACCACTGGTACCCGCTGTTCACCGCGGACGGCGGATACGTGTTCGGCGCCAATGCCGACGGCACGCCCGAACCCCAAGGACCTCGGCCTCGACAGTCGCCGGTGCGATCAAGGCCGGCAAGACGCTCAAGACGCTGGTCGACGAGGGCATCTTCAGCGGGTCGGTCACGCTACGACATCGCGACCAAGGCATTCCAGGACGGTCAGGCCGCCGTATCTGATCTCCGGACCGTGGCAGACCCCGGATTCCAAGAAGGCACTCGGCGACGACCTGATGATGTGCCCGATCCCGACCTGGAAGGGCGACGAGCACAAGGCCCAGCCCTTCGTCGGCGTTCGCACGTTCTTCCAGACCAGCAAGGCCAAGAACCCGGTGCTGGCCTCGACGTTCCTGTCCGACGAGGTGCAGACGACCGAGTTCATGGACGGCATGTACAGCGTCGACGCACGTCCGTCTGCGTGGTTGGAGTCGTTCCAGAAGCAGTCGAGCGACCCGATCGTCAAGGCCTTCGGTGAGTACGGCGCGCAGGGCATTCCGAGCTCCGAACATTCCCCAGATGACTCCGGTCTGGACCGAGATGGGACCGGCCATGTACAAGATCACCACCGGCGCGGACCCCGCCAGCACGCTCAAGACCGCAGCGGCGGCCGTGAAGAAGGCCAACGGCACCGGCTGAAGCAGCGGCACCGGCCAAGGACAGGTTCCGGACAGGCGAAGACGGAAGGGATCGACCCGTCATGACGAAACCCGCCACGGCGGTCCCGGAGCGGGAGGCGAAGCCCTCCCGCTCCGCGGGGTGCCGGCAGCATCTTCGTCAAGATCGTCCTGGTCGGGCTTGCCGATGCCCTGCTGATCTGGGCGTTGATCACCACGGTCTCCGACAAGTGGTGGCCGGCGGTGGTTTTCTTCGGGTTGGCATTGATCGCCGTCAACTATGCGTACTTCGTGCGCGGCAACCTGCCATTGAAGTACCTGCTGCCGGGCCTGTTGTTCCTGATCGTCTTCCAGCTGTACACGATGTACTTCACCGGCTACTCGTCCTTCACCAACTACGGCACCGGGCATCTCGGCGACAAGCAAGCCGCGATCGACGTCCATCCAGATCCAGACCGTGGTGCCGGTCGAGGGCGGACCGCAGTACGCGGTCGTGCCCGTGGTCAAGGACGGTGTCGTCTCGATGCTGGTCACCGATCCGAACACCGGGGTCGTCTCGTTGGCCACCAACGAGGGTCTGACCCCGGTGCCGGAGGGTGACGTCCAGCGGAACGGCGAGAAGGTCACCGGAGTGACCGGATACCAGAGCCTGAACCTGGGCACCCTGTCCGGCAATGCCGACTACAAGGCGCAGTGGGACGCTCTGCAACCGCCCGATCGACAAGGACAAGGGCATCTACCTGCGGGCCATTTCGGTGACGAAGGCCGGCGCAGGCACAATCCGGGCTACAAGTACGACGCGGCCCAGGACGCCATGGTGAGCACGACAACCGGCGAGGTGTTCCCGGCGGACGAACAAGGTCGGGCAACTTCGTCTCGGCCAAGGGCCAAGAGCTCAATCCGGGTTGGCGGGTCAGCATCGGCGTCAAGAACTACACCACGCTGTTCACCGACCCGACCGTCAGGGAACGCTTCCTGCCCGATCCTGATCTGGACCTTCGTATTCTCCATCCTCACCACAATTCTCAACTTCGGCCTCGGACTCATCCTGGCGCTGGTGCTCAACGAGAGCCGGATGCGCGGTCAGAAGATCTATCGCCTCCTGTTCATCGTGCCGTACGGCCTGCCGTTCATCCTCACCGCGCTGATCTGGAAGGCCATGCTCAACACCGACTTCGGATTGATCAACCAGATACTCGGGACAAATGTCCCGTGGTTGGAGAACACCACACTGGCGCGCTTCTCCATCCTGGCGGTGAACCTCTGGGCCGGCTTCTCGTACTTCTTCCTGGTTTGTTCCGGAGCCCTGACGTCGATCCCGGTCGATCTGAAGGAAGCGGCGTTCGTGGATGGCGCGTCCGGTCGGTACGCGTTCCGGACCGTCGTACTGCCCATGCTGCTGGTGGCCACCGCACCGTTGCTGGTCACCACGTTTGCGTTCAACTTCAACAACTTCAATCTGATCTATCTGCTCACCGGTGGCGGGCCGTTCCCCGGCTCGGTCAACGACGGCGGATCCACCGATCTGTTGATCACCTACACCTATCGCATCGGCTTCAACGGGGCCGACCAGAAACTCGGGTTGGCCTCCGCGATCGCCATGCTGATCTTCGTCATCGTCGGATCGGTGTCCGCCTACGGCTTCCGCTTGACGCGCAAACTCGAGGAGATCGGCCAATGAGCGGCCGGGCCGGGGTGTCACGGTGCTCTGCGGGTTACCCCCGCATTACCAAGTGGAGGGGCGAAAGATGAGCAATGCCACCACGATACCGACCCCGGCTGCCGTTGAGACAGCCGAGCCCATCAAGGCGGCCCGCATGCCGATCGGCCGGTGGTTCCGGCGTGGTCGGCTGGCGACACCTGATCGCCGTGATCGTCTGCATCTGGGCGCTGTTCCCGGCCGGTCTACGTGGTGAGCCTGGCATTCTCCGGCAGCAACTCGCTGAGCGGCGCCTGCCCGACCGACAAGTCCGGTCTCTCGCGCGATGTCGTGCGTCATCCCGACGACAGTTCTCCTGGGCCAACTTCGACGCATTGCTGAACAGCGACCAGTGGCCGTTCCTGAAGTGGATCGGCAACTCGTTGATCATCTCCACGGTCAACTCGGTCGGCGCCTTGCTCATGGGTGCGTGTGCCGCATTCGCATTCAGCCGCTTGCGCTTCCGGGGCCGGCGCATCGGCCTGCTGCTGCTGATGCTGGTGCAGATGTTCCCCGCCGTGCTCGCCATCACCGCGATCTACACGCTGCTGCAGCAGATCGGCGAGAGCTTCAGCAGCTTCGGCATCGGCACCATCTGGGGGCTCGACCCTGGTCTACCTGGGCGGCGCACTCGGGCGTGAACACCTTCCTGATGAAGGGCTACTTCGACACCATCCCGGTGGACATCGACGAGTCCGCCCGGATCGACGGCGCCGGACATGCACGGATCTTCTTCGGGCTGATCCTCCGGCTCGCCACCCCGATCCTGATCGTGGTCTTCTTCGTCACCTTCCAGTCCACCTTCAACGAACTGCCGATCGCCTCCGTGGTGCTGCCCGACACCACGAACACCACCGCCGCGGTCGGTCTGAACAGCTTGGTGTCCAACCCGCTGATCCAGAACTGGGGTCTGATGGCGGCCGGCGGGTTGATGATGGCCATTCCGCTCTTCGCGCTGTTCCTGGCGACCCAGAAGTACCTGGTCACCGGGCTCACCGCCGGTGCGGTCAAGGGGTGAGGACCTCTCGATCGGGGCACGCCCAGCACCCTGGTCGACGGCCTGCGCCATCACCGGGATGGACCCACAACCGGAACCCCACACTGGTCGCCACCAACTGAAGGTCAGCCCGAAAGGATCACACTCATGGCCGAGGTAATCCTCGACAAGATCAACAAGGTCTACGAGAACGGCTTCCACGCGGTCCACGATCTGTCGCTCGACGTCGCCGACGGCGAGTTCATCGTCCTGGTGGGACCGTCGGGCTGTGGCAAGTCGACGGCACTGCGGATGGTCGCCGGCCTGGAGGACATCACCACCGGAGATCTGATGATCGGCGGGCGGCGGGTCAACGATGTCGACCCCCAGGGCCGGGACATCGCCATGGTGTTCCAGTCCTACGCGCTCTACCCGCACATGTCCGTGCGGGACAACATCGGCTACGGACTCAAGCTGCGCAAGACGCCCAAGGCCGAGATGAACGAGCGCATCACCAAGGCTGCCGACATGCTCGAACTCACCCCGCTGTTGGACCGGAAACCCAAGCAACTCTCGGGCGGTCAGCGGCAGCGGGTGGCCATGGGCCGGGCCATCGTCCGGCAGCCGCAGGTGTTCCTGATGGATGAGCCGCTGTCCAACCTGGACGCGAAACTCCGGGTACAGATGCGTGCCGAGATCTCTGCGGTGGTGCGCTCGCTGAGTACCACCACGATGTACGTCACCCATGACCAGACCGAGGCCATGACCATGGGAGACCGGATGGCCGTGATGAAGGCCGGCTTCCTCCAGCAGCTCGGCACCCCCGGCGAGTGCTACGACACGCCCACGAACATCTTCGTCGCCCAGTTCGTCGGGTCCCCGCCGATGAACATGGTGATGGCGACGGTGGTTCCGGTCGGCGACGGGTTCCACGTCGAGGTCGGCGCCACCACCGTGGAGATTCCGGAGTCGGTGCTCACGACTCGCCCTGCCCTGCGCAAGTATTCCGGCCGCAGGATCGCCCTCGGCGTGCGCAGCGAGGACATGGAAGACGCCAGTTTGACCAGCGTCCCGCAGGAACGTCGGATCAGGGCCGAGGTGACGTTGACCGAGGCTCTCGGCTCCCAGATCATCGTCCACTTCACCTTCCCGGGGGACAGGGTGATCACCGAGGACACCAAGTTGCTCGAGGCGGAATCCGGCGGCGAGGAGCTACATCTGGGCGACCAGGGCCAAGTCAGCTGGGTGGCGTCGTTCGCTCCCCGGTCGCGGGTCAAAATGGGCGACCAGATCGAGATCGCCGTCGACATCGAACGGGCCCACTACTTCGACCCGGACACCTCGGATGCCATCTGGCAATGACCCACTCGGCGTCACGGAAGTGCCTTCGCTGCCGGTCCACCACGACGGGTCGGAGTTGGGCGTACCGGTGTCGACGCCGAGGCTCGGAGACGTGGTGCCGGTGCGGATCCGGGTGCCGGCCGGAAATCACGTCGAGCGACTGACCCTGCGGGTGGTGCGGGACGCCGAGCCTTTCTGGGTGGATGCGGTGGCCGACGGAGCCGCGGGAGCCGACGGCGACCGGTTCTTCGTCGCCGAGGTCCCGGTGGCCAACCCGGTCACCGGTTACCGGATCCTGGTCGACCGGGGCGCGGCGGGGTCGTCCTGGCTCAACGGGACCGGCGATCATCACCGTGACGTCACCGATCAGCACGACTTCCGTCTGACCGTCTACGATCCCGGGCCCGGACTGGGCGATGGACGCCGTCGTCTACCAGATCTTCCCCGATCGCTTCGCGAGTTCCGGCACCAAGCCGCTGCCGGAGTGGGCGGTGGCAGCGGGCTGGGACGACGAGGTCATCCACATCGGTCGCGACACGCCGCGACAGTTCTTCGGCGGCGATCTGGACGGCATCGCAGGCGCATCTCGACCATGTCCAGGCGTCTGGGCGCCGACACCGTCTATCTGACCCCGATCTTTCCGGCCAGGTCCAACCACCGCTACGACGCCAGCAGCTTTGCCATTGTCGATCCGGCGCTCGGCGGCGACGACGCGCTGGCCCGACTTGCCGGCGCCGTACACGGACGCGGCATGCGGCTGATCGGCGACCTGACGTCGAACCACTCGGGCTCCAGCCACGAATGGTTCAAGGCCGCGGTTTCCGACCCGGCGGCTCCGGAGCGCGGCTACTACTACGTCAACGACGACGGCACGTACCTGTCCTGGCTCGGGCACGCCGGCCTGCCCAAGTTCAACATGGCCTCGGGCCCGCTGCGCGAGATCATGTTCGGCACCGGCGATTCGGTGGTCGCGCGCTGGCTTCGTCCACCCTACGAGCTCGACGGCTGGCGGATCGACGTGGCCAACATGACCGGCCGCAGCGGCCCGCACGACGACAACACCGCGGTAGCCAGGCAGATCCGGGCGACCATCGACGAGGTCCATCCCGGCTCCGTGCTGATCGCCGAGCACTGCCACGACGCTTCCGGGGACCTGACCGGCGACGGCTGGCAGGGCACCATGAACTACAGCGGGTTCACCCGACCTGTCTGGTCCTGGCTCACCGGCCCCGACAACCGGCTGAACTTCCTCGGGGTGCCGGCCGGCATCCCTCGCCGTCCCGGTCCGGCGATCGTCGCGACCATGCGGGACTTCGCCGCCTCGGTGGCCTGGAAGGTGGCCGTCCGCCAGTGGAACCTGCTGGCCTCCCACGACACCCCGCGATTCCAGACGGTCACCGGCGATGACGCCGCGACCCGTGTCGGAGTGGCGCTGCAGCTGACCTACCCGGGCACGCCGATGATCTTCGCCGGCGACGAGATCGGACTGACCGGCACCGATGGCGAACACTCCCGCACCCCGTTCCCTTGGGATCGACCGGGACGGTGGAACACCGAGACCTTCGCGGCCTACCGCGATCTGCTCGCGCTGCGCCGCCAGCACCGAGCACTGCGCCGCGGCGGACTGCGCTGGGTGCTCGATCACCGACGACGCGATCGGCTTTCTCCGGGAGACCGCCGACGAGCGACTGCTGGTGGTGCTCGCCCGGTCAGCCTGGCCCGGTGCCCGCCTCCCGGCCTCGCTCGCCGTCGACACTCCTCAGACCTGCTACGGAGAGGCGGATCTCACCATCGATGGTGTGGCCCTGGTGATTCCGCCCGGCCCGCCCGGCGCCCACATCTGGCGTCTCGCCTGATCGACAACAACCCAGGGCGCGAGGATCAACTTCCGTCCATCTGTGACCGGTGTGACAGATGGCAACAACTTCATCCTCGTCGTCGAAGTTGATCCTCGCTGGTCAGGGGACGCCGGGGGCGAGGCCAGGGGAGGTGAGGCAGCGGGCGGCCTGGGCGGCGCCGGCTTCCAGCGATGCGCGCAGGTCGGCGCCGGCGAGGCGGGCGACCAGGAACCCGGCCGCGAAGGCGTCTCCGGCACCGTTGGTGTCGACCACGGTCTCGACCGGAACCGCTGGGACATCGAGGCGCCCCGATCGGTCGACGCCCATCGCGCCGCGGGCTCCCCGGGTCGCCACCGCCACCTCGGCGCCCCGCTCGACCAGGAAGCGCAGGAAGGGTTCCGGGTCCGGGAGCTTGTCGTCGTTGCAGAACACCACCGTCCCGGCGTCCCGCCATGGCGCGTGCCAGGAGCCGACGCCGTCGTAGTCGTGCAGGTCGACGACGATCGGCTTCCCGGCCTGCCGGGCCGCGGCCAACCAGGGCCGGCTGTACTCGGCCAGGTCGATCACCGCGGCGTCGGCGGCGGCCAACGCGGCCAACGCCGCCCCGCCCGGCGGTGCGGCGGGCAGGTCGGGAACGTCCAGATAGATGGAGAGCCGACCCCCGCCGCGGTCCATCAGGTTCAGGTGCCGTTCGGTGCGGCCACCCCCGGTATCGGCGAACAGGTGGACCCCGCGACTGCGCAGCACATCGAGCACCCGCCCGCCGGGCTCGTCGGCCCCGACCACGGTGTGCAGGGCCACCTCGGCACCCAGCGCGGCCAGATTCAGCGCCTTGCCCGCCGAGGTGCCGCCGATCGTCTGCCAGTGCCGACGGGCCACCACCATCTGCGGCACCGGGTCAGGCAGCCGATCCAGCTGGACCAGCAGGTTCTCCGACACCGGACCAGCGACGAACACCCGAGGCGACACGGCCCTCCGATCAGCACGGACGCGGGCCGGCGGCTGCCCGTCCCGCCCGCGGTTACCGTGGCATCGTGACACGGCGCGGTTGGGGACGGGAGCGGCCCGGGCTGAGCACGACCCGATCGGGGCAACCCGATCCCGGGCGACCGGTACCCGGGCCATCGGGTGCGGGGTCCTGGGGTTTGCTCTGCTGATGTCGGTGGCGTGTTCCGCCGAACCCGGCGCCGGGCCCACCGGGCCGCTGACCACTGCCAGCCGGGCAGTGCCGACGCCGTCACCCGCGTCCCCCTCCGCCCGCACGGCCGCCTCGAGCGCACCCGCCTCGAGCTCGACCACCCGGACGCCCACCACCGTCACGGCAACCGCCCCGGTCACGGTGACCAGCACCGCACCAGCCAAGGCGTCCGTGACCACCCTCACGCCGCCGCCGGCCACCGTCACCCACACCGTTGCGTCCCGAAACCCGAAGACGACGACGGAGGAGCCCACCGCCACCGCGGCGGCGTCGCCCGGGCCTACGGCAACCACCGCTGCCCGCACCGCGGCCGCCTTCCGCTTCCCGGTGGGCGCGGACGTCGGCAACGCCACCCAGCTGATCACCGTGGCCGCCCCGTACCGGACCAGCACCGAGGGCACCCTGACCGCCTGGGAGCACACAGACGGGGGCTGGCAGCGCCGGTTCGGTCCCGTGCACGCCTATCTCGGTTCCGAGGGCATCGGAGCGTCCAGCGAGCAGCATTCGCGCACGCCGGAGGGTACGTTCCCGCTGACCCAGGCCTTCGGCCGGAACGCCGATCCGGGAACGGCGCTGCCGTACTTCCGCACCGACCTGCGGGACTGGTGGGTCTCGGACGTCCATGCCGCGACCTACAACACCCACCAGCGCTGTCGAACCGCCGACTGCCCCTTCGACACCGGGCCCCAGCGAGCAGCTCGACCTCGTCGACCCCGAGTACGACTACGCAGTGGTGATCGACGCCAACATGAACCCGGTGGTGCCCGGGGCCGGCAGTGCGTTCTTCCTGCACGTCGCCAACGGCGCCCCCACTGCCGGTTGCGTCGCCATCGATCAGGGCACTCTCGTGACGATCATGCAGTGGCTCGATCCGGCACACCATCCGCGCATCGCGATCGGCCTGGGCTGAGCGTTCGACCGGACACGTTCGACAATCGAGCGAGGCGCGGGAGCGCCGCCCCGGGTCGGGCATGGCACGATGAGCGGGCCTGATTCCGCACGGACAGAAGGAGACGGATGTGACGACCCCGCGCAGCGGGCGGCCCGACTCCGGCGCAGTCCCCGCCATCCCGATGGTTGCCGAGCCGGACGTCGATCGCTCGGCGTCGCTGGGCAATCTGGTCAAGGAGGCGTCGACGCAGGTCTCGACGCTGGTCAGGGCCGAGATCGAACTGGCCAAGCTCGAGGTGACCAAGTCGCTGAAAGAGGGCGCCATCGGCGGCGGCTTCTTCGCCGCAGCAGCGGCCACCGCGCTGTTCGCGCTGTTCTTCTTCTGGTTCATGATCGGCGAGATCCTTGCGACGTTCCTGCCCCGGTGGGCCGCCTTCACCATCGTGTTCGTGTTGATGGTGTTGATCGCCGCCGCCCTCGCCTACCTCGGCCTCCGCAAGGTGAAGAAGGTCAAGAAGCCGGAGCAGACCATCGCGTCGCTGAGCGAGACCGCGCAGGCGCTCAAGTCAGCAGCGACCCACCAACCGGATGAGCAGGTTGGCGTCAACCAGCCCCGCTGAACCGAGCCCGCCTGCCCCGTCGGTCGTCCGTCACGACGGCCCCTGGACGCACCGTGACGTCAGCGCGAACGGCATCCGTTTCCACATCGCCGAGGCCGGCACCGGGCCTTTGGTCGTGCTGCTCCACGGCTTCCCGCAGTACTGGTGGAGCTGGCGGCATCAGGTACGGGCGTTGGCTGCGGCCGGTCTGCGGGTGGTCGCCCCCGACCTGCGAGGCTACGGCGACACCGACAAGCCGCCGCGGGGATACGACGCCTTCACCCAGGCCGCCGACATCGCCGGGCTGATCCGGGCGCTCGGCGAGCGGGAGGCCGTCCTGGTCGGCCACGGTTACGGCGGAGCCATTGCGTTCAACACCGCCGTCATGCATCCCGAACTGATTCGTTCGCTGGTGGTGGTCGCCGGCCCGCATCCGATGTCCACCGCCAGGATCCGCCGCCCCATCCGCACGGACCGCTACGGGCGGCTGCTGACCTGGGCCGCGATCCCGTGGTGGCCGGAACGTCGGCTCACCGCGTCCGGCGGCGCGCTGGTGGAACGCATGGTCCGGGCGCACGCCGGTGCGGGCTGGAAAGCGACGCCCGATTTCGCCGACACCACGGGGCGGCTGCGCCGGGCGATCCTGATTCCCGGTGCTGCGCACAGCGCCCTGGAGCAACTCCGCTGGGTCACCCGCTCGCCCTTCCGGGCCGACGGCCGGCGGCACCGGGAGGCCCTGCAACGCCCGGTGATCTGCCCGGTGCTGCACGTCTCCGGAGAGGCGGACTCGTTCACCTCGACCGCCGCCTTGGCCGCCGCCGAGGAGTTCTGCGCCAACGGCTACCGGATGCACGTGGTGCCTCGGGTCGGGCATTACCCTGCGGAGGAAGCACCGGCCGAGGTCTCGGCGCTGATCCGCGACGTCGTGGCCGACGCCGATCGGCGCGCCACCGGCTGACCGGAGTCGATGGGCGGGTCGGGTCGACACCCGCTGCGCGCGAACCGTCAGTCGGTGACGCAGGCACCCGTATCGGCCGCAGTGGTATCGGTCGAGCCGGCCGCGACCTCGTCGGCGACCTCGGCTGCGGTCAGCGCGAAGCCCACGTCATCGGCGTCCGGGGCGGCTCCGAACACCACGCCGAGCACCTCGCCCCGTGCATCCAGCAACGGACCGCCGGAGTTCCCCGACTGCACGGTGCCGCGCACCGTGTAGACATCACGGGTGACCGTGTTGCCGTAGATGTCCGGGCCCCGAAGGTCGAAATCGGCTCGGATGCGAGCCGCGCGAACGGTGAACGGCCCGTCCAATGGGTACCCGGCGACGATGGCATCCGCGCCGGATTCGGCGGTGCCCGAGGCGAACCGCAGCGCAGGCAGGCCGAGATCGTCGACCTGCAGCACGGCAACATCGGTGCGCGGGTCGTAGAGAACCACGGTGGCCGGTCTGGACTCGCCGTCCACCTGGACCGTCGTGCTGTTCGACCCGGCAACGACGTGCGCATTGGTCAGCACCCGGTCGGGGGCGATGACGAAACCGCTGCCTTCGAGTTGCTTGCTGCAGGACTCCGCGATCGCCCTGACCTTGACGATCGAGGGCGCAGCCCTGGTCACCGCGGCCGACTTCGCCGGCGCCGGGTCGGGTGGCTCGACACCGGTGATCGGAGTGGGCGAGAGCGGGTCGAGGATCTGGGGGAACCCGGATTGGTCGAACAGGTCGCCGAGCTTGGCCGACACCTGGCGCAGCGGGTCGGGCATCATCTCGTCGACCTTGGACAGCACAGTCGAACTGCGCACCGCCGAGTTGAGCCAGGCATAGGGGGTCTTGCCCAGCGGTACCGCGATCATCCAGATGATGATCAGCACCGCCAGGGTGTGCCCGACCAGACCCAGCCCGTGGTCGACCGCCCGCGCCGGGCGCCAGTGGATCCGTTCGGCCAGCATCCGGCCGAGGCTGCCGCCGCCGTACTCGCCCAGCCCGACCCCGAGCACGACGAACGCGATGCCGACGGCCACCTTGGCGGCGTTGTCATCGACGTGCGCCATGACCAGCGGCGCCAACCGGATCCCGGCGATCGCCCCGGCGAGCGCGCCCACCAGGGAACAGGTCGCCGCCACCAGGCCCTGTCGGAAGCCCGACCAGGCGGCCCCGACCAGCACCGCGAGGACCAGGGCATCGACCATCGTCATTGCGGGATCCCGGAATCGGCCGGCAACCGGAGCAGTCGGGCCGCGATCCCACGGCACGGCCCAGCCGCCGAGGTCGAGCAGCAGGTCGAGCAGACCCGCGGTGAATCCCCAGACCACCATGTCCGCCACGGTGAACGCGGGACCGGCGAAGCCGTTGCGCAGCCGGACCCGGCCGCGGTTGGCCGGGTCGACCAGGTCGGCGACCGGGACCCGGGCCACCGCCGCCGTCTCGGACGGATCGACCGCCGAGACCGGCCCCGGCGCCCGCCAGAAGCCCAGGACGGGGGCGACCAGGCTGTGTGACGGGCGCAGGTACAGCTGCGGAAGTTGCGCGGCCGGCACCACCGACGACGGGGCGAGGCCGGTTTCCTCGTTCGCCTCGCGCAGTGCGGTGGCCACCGCGTCCTCGCCCGGTTCCGCGCGGCCACCGGGGAAGGCCGGCTGGCCGGCGTGCGAGCGCAGGGTGCTGGCGCGCGCAGTGAGCAGGACGTCCGGGCCTCGCCCGCCCTCACCCAGCAACATCAGCACGGCCGAATGACGCGCGTCCGACGGTGCGGTTGCGCCGCCCAGCATCCTGAACCGATCAGGCAGCGGCGCACCGTCGATCGCCGACACCAGTGGACCGAGCCAGGGCGGCAGCTGATCGTCGGGCGCGAGCCGGGTACCCCGATCCGGCAGGTCGGCGTCGGATCGGTTCACCCGGCGGGCCCGGCGTCGGGCTCTATCGGCTCTGTGGTGTCGGCGAGATCGGCCAGCCCGGCCAACTCGAGCAGGTGGGAACGCTCTGGGCCGACGACGAGGGTGGCCGCCAGCACCGGATCTGTCGGCCCGGTCCGCGACGACGGGCAGAGCGGGGCGAGGTAGCAGGCACCGCAGGCCGGCTTGCGGCTGTGGCAGACCCGCCGGCCGTGGAAGATCGTCCGGGTGGAGAAATCGGTCCAGGTCGCGGGCAGCAACTGACCGGCCAGGTCGGCCTCGACCTTCACCGGATCGGTCTGGTCGGTCAGGCCCCAGCGCCTGACCAGCCGGCCGAAATGGGTGTCGACGGTGATCCCCGGCTTGCCGAACGCGTTGCCGAGGATGACGTTGGCCGTCTTCCGGCCGATGCCGGGCAGCGTCACCAGATCGTCCAGGGTGTCCGGCAACCGGCCGTCGAACCGCTCGGCCACCGCACGGCCCAACCCGATCAGGACGTCGCCTTGTTCCGGAAGAAGCCGGTGGACCGGATGATCTCCTCCAGTTCGGCGCGGTCGGCGGCGGCGTACTCGCCTGCGGACCGGTACCGGGCGAACACCACCGGCGTGACCAGGTTGACCCGGACGTCGGTGGTCTGCGCGGACAGGATGGTGGCCACGGCCAGCTCGTACGGGGTGCTGAAATCCAGCTCGGCCCTGGCGTCGGGATAGCCGACGGCGAGCTCGGCATCGATCCTGCGGGCCCGGCGGGTACGCGCCAGCGGCGTCGAGGGAACGGTCGCCGTGCGGGCCATGGCATTCAGGTTGCCACAGGGGGCCGACAGCGCCGCGCGACCGTGCATCACGGGGTGCCGGATCCGTCCGTACGCAGCCGGCCGGTGGGATGATGGTCGGGTCATGACGGTCTTCCTGGTGTTGCTCATCCCCTCGCTGCTGATGGTCTTCGCCCTGCTCATGGAGCGGGTCGAGAACCGACTGCGGAACACCTCGGTGAGCGAGGACGAGGTCGAGGAGTTCTTGGACCAGGCCCGCCCGGACGAGGTGAACACGTTCATCAGGGAAGGGTGGGGGCGTGCCCTGTCGGTGTTCCGGCTGCGCCGCAAGCCCAAGGCTCGGCAGCGTGACTGACCTGGCCGAACGGCATCCCGTCGGCTGATCGACGGCTCCGCACGCCGAGCGCGACGCCGACTGCGACACCCGGTCGGATCCGCCCACCCGACCCCGCCCCGAGGCGCACCCTAGACTGTGGCGTGCGTCCCATCCCGATGGGGCGTCCCGCGTGCGTCGTCAGGAGGACTGGTGGAAGAGACCCTCGCCAAAGCCGGCATCTTCCAGGGGGTCGACCCGGAGGCCGCGGCCGCGTTGAGCGAGGCCCTGGAGCAGGTCGACTACCCCAGGGGGAGCGCGATCATCTCCGAGGGTGAGCTGGGCGACCGGCTGTACGTCATCCTGTCCGGCAAGGTGAAGCTGGGCCGGCACTCCCCGGACGGTCGGGAGAACCTGCTCGCGGTCATGGGGCCGTCCGACATGTTCGGCGAACTGTCGGTTTTCGATCCGGGTCCGCGCACCTCCACCGCGACGGCGGTGACCGACGTCCGGCTGGCCACCATGGACCGGGCCGGGCTGCGCGAGTGGATCAACAAGCGGCCGGAGATCGCCGAGCAATTGCTGCGGGTGCTGGCCAGACGGCTGCGCCGGACCAACAACGCGCTCGCCGATCTGATCTTCACCGACGTGCCGGGCCGGGTCGCCAAGGCGCTGCTGCAATTGGCCCGCCAGTTCGGCCAGCAGGACGGCCCGAACCTGCGGGTCACCCACGACCTCACCCAGGAGGAACTGGCCCAGTTGGTCGGGGCCTCGCGGGAGACCGTGAACAAGGCGCTGGCCGATTTCGGTCACCGCGGGTGGCTGCGTCTCGAGGGCAAGAGCGTGATCATCCTGGACCCGGAACGGCTGTCCCGCCGGGCCCGGTGACGGGCGACTCAGGGAGGCCCGACAGTTGTTCGGGTAGGGCTGCCGGTGTCGGACCCAATAGACGGACCCAGTAGACGGACCCAGTACACGGGCCGGAACCCTCGCGCCCGGTGGCCGATCTCAGCTGGTCCAGCTCGCCGGGCCGTCGGTACCGGCCGGATACTCCTCCAGCGGCACCTCGCCGGCCGCCCAGGCGTCGAGGACCGGCTGGACGATGCGCCAGCACTGCTCCGCCGTGTCGCCCCGCACGGACAGGCTGGGGTCCCCGTCCAGCACGCCCTCCAGCACCTCGCCGTATGCGGACAGCCCGCCGGGGCCGAATACGGTGACCAACTCCGTCGGGTCCAGTTCGTGCGGGTCGCCGGGGCCGTTGATGGTGAGCCGCAGCCGGGCCAGATCAGGGCCGAAGCCGATGACCAACTGGTTGGGGCCGACCTCGCCATGGAAACCGGTCGGGATCCGTTGCGCAGGTTTGAACGTGACGATCGCTTCCTTGCGACCGTTGCCGATCGCCTTGCCCGACCGGACGATGAACGGCACCCCGGCCCAGCGCCAGGTGTCGACGGTGAACGTCACCTCGGCCAGCGTCTCGGTGTCGCGCTTCGGGTCGACGCCCGGCGACTCGGCGTACCCGGCCATCGGCTTCCCGTCGACGACGCCGGCCGTCCACCTGGCCCGTCGGCTGGACGCAACCGGGTCGTCGCCGAAGACCCTGGTGGCCCGCAACACCAGCTCCTTGCGGTCGCGCAGGTCCGGGGCGGACAGCGAGGTCGGCGGCTCCATGGTGAGCACGGCCAGGATCTGCAACAGATGCGACTGGATCATGTCCCGCAGCGCGCCCGAGCCGTCGTAGTAGCCGGCCCGACCCTCCAGCCCGAGTGACTCGTCGAACACGATCTCGACCCGCTCCACGTGCTCGGCGCACAGCACCGGCTCCAACAGCCGATTGGCGAACCGCAGACCGAGCAGGTTCAGCACGGTGGACTTGGCCAGGAAATGGTCGACCCGGTGGATCTGCTCCTCGGGGACCAGCTTCACCAACAGTTCGTTCAGGGCGTGGGCGCTGGCCTGGTCGGTGCCGAACGGCTTCTCGAGCACCAGCCGGGTGCCCTGGGGCAGCTTGACGTCCAACAACGCGGTGCAGGCCTTCTCGGTGACTGCCGGCGGCAGGGCGAAGAAGATCGCCGGCACGCCCGGGCACGCCTTGAGCAGCTTCCGCAGATCGGTGGCCGACGTGACGTCCGCCTTGAAATAGGTGGATGCGTTCGCCACCGCGGTCGGCTCCTTACCGGTGGCCCCGGCCGACTTGAACGAGTCGAGCACCCGCTCATGCCATTGCTGGTCGGTCCAATCGTCGACGCCGCTGCCCACCAGCGAGAGCTCGACATCGCCCTTGGCCAGCAGGCCGCCCAGACCCGGGAGCAGCAGCCGATGGGACAGGTCGCCGGTGGCGCCGAGGACCAGCAACGTCGAAACCGAGGCATCCATGGCCCCAGCTTGCCAGCAGTGCCCCGCCTCGCGACGTTCAGCCCCGCTGCAGCACGGTGACCGTCACCGCCACGGTCACCTGGATCGGCTCGGGCAGAGTGGAGGCGCTGTCGGCGATCTCGTCCGCGGCTGCGATGACGGGCGGTCGGTCCCATCCGCACCAGGTCGGCGGCGTCAGCGGCGGTCAGCGCGAGGTCGTAGCGCACGGCTCGCCGGTCCGGCGGCACAGCAGCCAACCCGGCTGCGGCGGCGTCGGCGGCCAAGCTGTCCGACTTGCCGTCGTCAACTGCCAACAGCCCGAACCGTTCTCGTAGCTCGGCCAGGTGCTCCGGTTCCGGGGTCACCGCGACCACCCGGCCCCCCGGTTCCAGCACCCGGGCGAACTCGGCGAGGTCCCGCGGGGCGAACACCGAGAGCACCGTGCTGATGGAAGCCGTCCGCACGGGCAGCGCCGACCAGGCGTCGGCGACGACGGCGGCGACCCGCGGGTGCGCCCGCGCCGCCCGCCGAGCCGCGAATCGGGACGAGTCCAGCGCCAACGCCGATCCGCGCGTCCACCGGCTCGACCACGCCGGCCAGGTACCAGCCCGGGCCGGCGCCCACGTCGAGCACCGGACCGTCGGAGATCACCGCGGACACCACCGCAGCCCGGATCGGGTCGTAGTGACCGCCGGCCAGAAAGGCGATCCGGGCGGCGACCATGTCGGCGCTGTCGCCGGTGTCGGTGCGCGATCGGCCGGACAGCAGGCTGAGGTGGCCCTGCCGGGCCAGGTCGAAGCGGTGGCCGGCCCAGCAGCCCACCGTCCCGCCGACCGGCGGGCCCTCCTCGGTTCCGATCATGTCGAGCGGCCCACCGCAGTGCGGGCAGGCCAGCAGGTCGAGCGCGGCGGCGAGCATTCCGGATCAGCCGCGCAGATATGCGAGCTGGGCGGCCACCGACCGCTCCGCCGCCCACCGCACGGAGGGATCGATGTCGGTGTACACGGCGTCGGTGACGGTCTCGACCGAGGCGTCGGGGCCGACGATGGCCAACACGGCACTGATCGCCGCGAGTCGTTCCTCGCGATGCGCAAGGTAGGCCGCACAGACCGCGGCCAGATCCGGCAGGTCGGGGCCGTGCGCGGGCAACACGTGCGCGGGCCCGACGGCGGCGAGCAGGCGCAGCGAGTCGAGGTAGTCGCCCAGCGACCCGTCCGGATGCGCGATCACCGTGGTGCCGCGGCCGAGCACGGTGTCGCCGGTGAGCACCGAGCCCGGGGCCGGCCCGTCGCCGGGCAGGTGGAAGCTCATCGAGTCGTCGGTATGACCTGGAGTGCCGAGCACGTCGATGACCAGCCCGGCCGCCGTGACGCGCTCACCGGGCTGCAGCGGTACGCCGCCGTGGCAGTGCACCGGGTCGGCGGCCCGCACCGGCGCCCCGGTGCGGGCATGCAACTCCGCCGGCGGCCTCGGTGTGGTCGTGGTGCCGATGGGTGATCAGGATCAGCGAGACCGGACCGGCCGAGGTCAACGCGGCCACATGCGCCGGGTCCGGCGGGCCGGGGTCGACCACCACCACGTCGGCCGCGGACGCCGCGGCCAGGACGTAGGAGTTGGTGCCGTCCAACGTCATCGGGCCGGGATTGGGCGCGAGCGCCACCCGCGCGCACGGGGTCAGCCGGTGCAGACTCATCGGAATTCCACCTGCATCTCCCGGCCCTCCACCTCGACCCGCAGTGGTTCGCCGGGGGCCGAGATCACCCGCGGCCGCACGGCCCTGATCGGGCGCTGGGTGGCCAGCACCTCGGCGACCGTCGCCGCGTCGCCCACCTGATGCAGCACCGACAGGGTCGGCGGCATGATCGCCCGCAGTCCCGCGGCGTGCGCCGCGATGAGGTCGGCCGGCCGATCCCACTGCCCGTGCTCGGCCTCGGTGGTCACCATCGCCGCCTGCTGTCCGTCGGGCACCGTCGCGACGAAGAAGAAGGTGTCGTACCGGCGCTTCGGCCCTGGTGGGGTGATCCACCTGGCCCACGGCACGAGCTTGTCGAACGGCGCCGCGAGGCGTTCGGCGGCCAGCACATCGGCGACGCCGATGCGGTGAGCGGTGAGCTCGAGGCGGCGCCGCTCGCGTTCGGCCGCAGGCTCGGGTCCCGCCGGCGCGGCCGCCCCGAGCAGCACGCCGGTCTCCTCGAACAGCTCACGCACGGCAGCCGCCAGCACCTCGGCGGCTTCCGGTTCGGGCACCTCCAGCCGCTGGGCCCACCAGGACAGCGGTCGCCCAGGCACGGCGAGCTGCGGCCCGGTCGGTGGGATCGACCCCGCCACCGGGAAAGGCCACCACACCGGGCGCGAACACCAGGGCAGCGGCGCGGTGCAGGGTGAACACCTCCACCCCACGGGCACCGTCGCGGGCCAGCACGACGGTCGCCGCGCGCCGCACCGGGACATCGACACCCATGCGCTGCACGGTAGCCTCCGCGCCTGCACCGGCTCTCACTACCGTCGACCCATGCGCAGGACCTGGACCACGATCGCCGATGGCGTGCGGGTCACCCGCGCGATCCGCTACACCACCGCGTCGACGCTGATCGACGACGGCACCGTCGCGGTGCTGGTGGACCCGGCGCTGGAACCGGACGAGCTCGCGGCGCTGTCCGCCGACGCCGGTGACCTCGGCGTGCCCGTCGTCGCCGGCATCAGCACCCACGCGCACTGGGATCACCTGCTCTGGCCGGCCGGGCTGCCGCCCGTGACCCGGTGGACCTCCCAGCCCGCCGCGGCCGCGGTCGACCAGCACCGCGCCGAACTGACGGGCCAGCTCGGCCGGCTGCGGGAGGCCCTGGCCCCCGGGTTCGCCCGGGTCACGCCGGTTCCAGGGGCGGTGACCGGCTCCGTGGTTCCGGTCCCCTGGCCCGGGCCGGAGGCCCTGCTCGTGGTGCACGACGGGCACAGTCCCGGCCACGCCGCCGTCTGGCTGCCCGCCTCCGGTGTACTGCTGGCCGGTGACATGCTCAGCGACGTCGAGCCCCCACTCCCGGAGTCGCCCGAGAACCTCGCCGCCTACGACGCCGGACTGGAGTTGCTGCGTCCGTTCGTCGAGCTGGCCCGCGTTCTGGTGCCGGGCCACGGCTCGCCGACCGATCGTCCGATGGACCGGTGGATCACCGACCGGCGCCATCTGGACGACCTGCTGGCCGGCCGGACCCCCGACGACGACCGGGTCCCCCCGACGGACTGATCCCGTGGCTTCCTCCGCGGAGGTCCATCGAGTGACTCACAACCATGCGAGGGGCGGCGATTCCCGCCTGGTTTTCAGTAACTCGATGGTGCAGGCAGGCGGTCAGGACCGCAGTTCGACGATCGCCTCGACCTCGACCGGAGCGCCCAACGGCAACTCGGCCACCCCGACCGCGGAGCGGGCGTGCCGCCCGGCGTCGCCGAACACCTCGAAGAACAGGTCGGAAGCGCCGTTGATCACGCCCGGCTGGCCGGTGAATCCCTCGGCGGACGCGACGAAGCCGACCACCTTCACCACCCGGACGACCTCGTCCAGGCCCACGGCTGCGTCGATCGCGGCCAGCACGTTCAGGCCGGACAACCGGGCGTAGTCCTTGGCGTCCTCCGGCGACACCTCGGCGCCGACCTTGCCGGTGGCCGGCAAGGTGCCGTCGACGAACGGCAGCTGGCCCGCGGTGAACAGCAGGTTCCCGGTGCGCGCCCACGGCTGGTAGGAACCGGCCGGCGTGGCCACCTGGGGCAGGGTGAGGCCGAGCTCCGCGAGCCGGTCGGCGACCGTCATCACTTCTCCCGCTTCAGATAGGCCACGAGCTGTTCGGGGTTCGGGCCGGGAACCACCTGCACCAGCTCCCAGCCGTCCTCGCCCCAGGTATCCAGGATCGCCTTCGTGGCGTGCGTGATCAGCGGGACGGTGGCGTATTCGAACGTGCGACGGGTGCCGGTCTGCGGGTCTGCCATGCGGTCACTGTAGGACCAGCCCCCCGGCCGGCCGCGTCCCCCTACGCTGGCGAGCATGGAGTGGTGGCGCTGGGTGGCGGCGAGCGTCGCGGCGTTGCTGCTGCTGACGCTGGTCCTGCTCTGGTACGACGGCCTCCGGGAGAAGCGCGACTGGCGCCCGGTCTGGGCCGTCCGGGCCACCGGTGTCGGGCTGGTCGTCGTTCCCCTAGGGTTTCTCGTCGTGCTGCTGGTGCCGCTCTGGCTGGGACTGATCCTGGTGGCGATCCCGGCCGTCACCATCGTGTCCATGGCGTTGGCGAGCTGACGTGACCGATACGACAGACATGCCTGTGCCCGAGCCCGAAGTACCGGCATCCGTCGCCCTCGGCTGGCCCGCGTCCGCCCGGCGCGCCCGGCTGCACATCGTGTCCGGGAAGGGCGGCACCGGTAAGAGCACAGTGTCCGCGGCACTCGCCCTGGCGCTGGCCGCCGACGGCCGGCGGGTGCTGTTGGTGGAGACCGAGGAACGGCAGGCCATCGCCCGGATGTTCGACCTGCCGCCGCTGCCCTACGAGGAGCGGCGGATCGCCGTGGCGGCCGGCGGCGGTGAGGTGCGGGCCCTGGCCATCGACGTCGAGAAGGCGCTGCTCGAGTACCTGGCGATGTTCTACAGCCTCGGGTTCGCCGGCCGCAGCCTGCAGCGGATGGGCGCGGTGGAGTTCGCCACCACGCTGGCTCCCGGGCTGCGGGACGTGTTGCTCACCGGCAAGGTCAAGGAGACCACCACCCGACGGGGCAGCGACGGACGCCCGGTGTACGACGCGGTGGTGATGGACGCGCCGCCGACCGGACGGATCGTCACCTTCCTCAATGTCACCATCGCCATGCGCGACCTGGCCAAACGCGGCCCCATCCGCAATCAGGCCGAGGGCGTGGCCCAGGTGCTGCACTCGCCGGACACCATGGTGCACCTGGTGGCCCAGCTGGAGGAGATGCCGGTCACCGAGACCCTCGAGGCGGCGGCCGAACTGCGCGCATCCGCCCTGCCGGTCGGCACCATCGTGGTCAACGCCGCCACCGAGCCCCGGCTGCCGGCCGCCTCGCTGCGGCCGGCCGCGGAGGGACGGCTCGACCTCGATCGGCTGGCCACCGGGCTGGCCCAGGCCGGGATCGACCCGGAGTCCGACCTGGTGGCCGGCCTCGCCGCCCAGGCCCAGGACCACGCCGCCAGGGTGTTCGACGAGCAGGCGCTGCGACGACAGCTCGCGGCGGCCGGGTTGCCGCTGCTGACGCTTCCCCGGCTGGTCGACGGGATCGACCTGGGCGGCATCTACGAGTTGGCCGACGTGCTGGCCGGACAGGGCGTCAAGTGAGCGAGCACCAGGACCGGCACGACATGCCGCAACCCGACCCCGGCGCCGGCCGGTGGAGGGGGCGGACATGAGCCCGACGCGCCGCCAGATGGACCTGTTGGCCCTGGTCAGGGATCCGGCGCACCAGGGTGGTGGTGACCTGCGGGTCCGGCGGGGTCGGCAAGACCACCACGGCCGCGGCCATGGCGGTCGCCGCTGCGGACGCCGGACGGAAGGTCGCGGTGTTGACCATCGACCCGGCCCGCCGGCTCGCCCAGTCACTGGGCCTCGAGGAGTTGGACAACACCCCGCGCCTGGTGCATCAGGACGGCTCCGGCGAGCTCTACGCGATGATGCTCGACACCTCGCGGACGTTCGACGACATGGTGGCGGCGCACTCCACCCCCGAGCGGGCCGCGCAGATCTACGCGAACCCGTTCTACCGGACCATCTCCACGTCCTTCGCCGGCACCCAGGAGTACATGGCGATGGAAAAACTCGGCCAGCTGGCGGCCGCCGGCGAGTACGAGCTGATCGTGGTCGACACTCCGCCCAGTCGCTCAGCGCTGGATTTTCTCGACGCACCGCAACGACTCTCGTCGTTCCTCGACGGGCGGATGATCCGCCTGCTGACCGCGCCCGGACGTGGCGTGATGAAGATCGTCGGCGTCGGGCTGACCCTGTTCACCAAGGCCGTGCAGACCATTATCGGCGGACAGATGCTGGCCGACGCGGCCCAGTTCTCCCAGCTGTTCGAGGGCATGTTCGGCGGCTTCCGCAAGCGGGCGGAGCAGACCTACGAACTGCTCCGCCGGCCGGGCACGGCGTTCGTGGTGGTGGCCACCTGCGAGGCCGATGCGCTGCGGGAGGCGTCCTACTTCGCCGATCGGCTCCGCGAGGAGCACATGCCGCTGGCCGGGGTGGTGCTCAACCGGACCCACCCGACGCTGGTGGACCTGCCGGAAGCGGCCACCATGGACGCGCTCGACCAGATCGGATCGTCGGCCCCGCTGGCGGCCGGGGTGCTGCGGGTGCACGCCGATCGGCTCCGGCTGCGGGATGCCGAGGTGCGGCTACGGTCGAGGCTGGTCAGGGCGCACCCGGACCTGAAGGTGCTGGAGGTGCCGGCGCTGGCCACCGACGTCCACGACCTGCCGGCGCTGCGGGAGATCGCCAGCCATCTGGGCGCTGCGTCCTGACCGAGTCCGGTTACTCCCGAGAGCCATGTTGATCATGGGAAGTCGGTACGGCTGTGCTCGGCGTGTCGGGCAACACGCCGAGATCAGGCGTACGTCTTTGCCATGATCAACTGGGGATGGGTGTCCGGGGGCGCTCAGCCGGCGACGGAGCTGGTGGCTTCGTTGCGGGCCTCGAGCAGCACCTCGTGCCAACTCGTGACCTCGGGGTTGCGCTTGAGCAGGGCCCGCCGCTGGCGTTCGGTCAGCCCGCCCCACACGCCGAACTCCACCTTGTTGTCCAGGGCATCGGCAAGGCACTCGAGCTTCACCGGGCAGCCGCGACACAACTTGGCGGCCTCGCGCTGGGCCGCCCCGGTGACGAAGAGCAGGTCCGGATCCTGGGTGGCGCACACTGCACGCGTCGTCCATTCGGCACCACCCGCAGCGGCACCCTTGGCGACCTGTCGGTTCCCCCCGACGACATGCAAGCCGAGCGTGGTCATCAACTCAACTCCCCTCGAGTCACCCGCGGGCATGGTGCCCGTCGGTAACCCAGACGGCCGTCCGGCACATCCGGTTGCGCGTACGACGCACAAATCCGGTTGTTCGTTCCACCAGGAGCCGTTACCCAACCGATCCAGTACCAACTCACACCCGATCCTCATCGAGCGCCCTGGCCGCGCCCGAGAACCGCTGGTCAACCGGGAGTTTCCGCCCCCGAAACGGCCCGGGCGGACCCCCTGCCCCCGGTAACCTGGCCATCGTGCGTGTGATGAGCGGCGTCGCCAAACTGGCGATCGCGACCCTGGTGGCCGGAGTCCTGGTGGCCGGTTTGCTGCTCCCCTATTCCATCGGCGTCGGGCTGGCGTCCAACCAGGTGGCCGACGCCATCGAGTCCGCTCCGTCCGACCCGATGAACGAGCAGGCACCGCAGCGCACCACGATCACCGACGGCACGGGCAAGGCCATCGCCTACCTGTACGACCAGAACCGGGTCGACGTGCCGCTGTCGGACATCAACCAGTACCTGCGGCTGGCCGTGATCTCCATCGAGGACCGTCGGTTCCTGCAGCACAAGGGCGTGGACTGGCGCGGCATGGTCCGCGCGCTGCTGAAGAACAGCTCGGACAACGGCGCCGTGCAGGGCGCGTCGACGCTCACCCAGCAGTACGTGAAGAACTACCTGTTCCTGGTCAAGGCCAAGACCGACGCGGAGCGGGCCGACGCCATCGCGGTCACCCCGATCCGCAAGCTGCGCGAGGCAAAACTCGCGCTGGCCCTGGAGAACGGCCCGAACAAGCTGTCGAAGAACCAGATCCTCGAGCGCTACCTGAACCTGGTGGCGTTCGGACCGAGCACCTACGGCGCCGAGGCCGCGTCCCTTCGCTACTTCGGCGTGCACGCCTCCGATCTGACGCTGCCCCAGGCCGCACTGCTGGCCGGGATGGTCAACAACCCGAACAAGTACAACCCGCTCGACCCCGACCACGCGGTGGACGCTCGCAACCGCCGCGACCTGGTGCTCGATGCCATGGCGCGCACCGGTGCGATCTCGCAGAAGACCGCCGACGAGGCCAAGAAGACCAACCTCGACCTGAACCCACAGGCCACCCCGAACGGCTGCATCAATGCTCCGGGCTCGACCACCAACGGCTACTTCTGCCAGTACGTCCTGGACTACCTCGGAGCAGGCCGGCTTCACCGAGGCCCAGCTCTCCGAGGGCGGCTACACGATCCGCATCGACGATGGATCCGAACGCCATGAAGGACGCCAAGGCCGCGGTCAACGCGCAGGCCGATCCGGGTTCGTCCACGTCCAAGCGGGTGGCCAACGTGATGGCCATCGTCGAGCCGGGGCTGACCACCAGGCGGGTGCTGGCCCTGGTGGCCAACCGGCCGTACGGGCTCAACGCCGCGCAGGGCCAGACGGTGCTCCGCCTGACCACCACGTTCGCCCCCCTCGGCGCCGGGTCCACCTTCAAGATCTTCACCGCAGCCGCCGCCATGGAGCAGGGCCTCGGCACGCAGACGACGATCGGCGTCCCGCAGACCTATACGTCGTCCCTGGTCCCGACCCACGTGTTCAAGAACGCGGGCAGCTATCCGGGCTCGATGACCCTGGCCACTGCCCTGGCCACCTCGCCCAACACCGCGTTCGTCCGGCTGGAGGACCAGATCGGCCTGTCCAAGGTGGCCGACATGGCCGTCCGGTTGGGCATGAAGGGCTACCTGCTCGACGCCGGTGACGTCGACCCCGCGTTCACCGGGACCGGGACCGACTACGAGGCACAGATCACCCAGCAGAAGATTGCCTCGTTCACCCTCGGCGTCTCCCCGGTCAGCCCGCTGGAGCTGGCCAACGTCGGCGCCACCCTGAAGTCCGACGGCCAGTGGTGCGCGCCGACGCCGGTCGAGTCGATCACCGACACCACCGGAAAGTTGCTCAGCTGGAAGCAGCAGGCCTGCCAGGAAGCGGTCGATCCGGACCTGGCCCATACCCTGACCGTGGCCATGGAGGGCGACCTGACCAGCGCGGACGGCACCTCGCACGCCGCCGCCACCGCCGCCGGCTGGAACCGGATCGCCGCCGGCAAGACCGGTACCACCCAGGACTACAAGTCCTCGGCCTACCTCGGCTTCACCCCGCAGTACTCCGGCGCGGTGATCACCTGGGACTACCAGCCCCGACCCCAGCCGATCTGCAAGAACCCGCTGCGCACCTGCACCACCGCCGATGCCCAGGGCGGCCAGGGAATGAGCGGCGGATCGGTACCGGCGGCCACCTGGCTGGCGGCCATGACACCGCTGCACCAGGACCTGCCGAACGCCGACTTCTCACCGCCCGACCCGCAGTACCTGCAGGGAGCGCCGCAGGCCCAGGTGCCCTCGGTCGTCGGACTGGCCGTCGACCAGGCCACTGACCAGGTCAAGGCCAAGGGCTTCCAGGTCAAGGTGGTCCTCGACGACAAGACCGGCGCCGCGGCCAACACCGTGGTCGCCCAGGACCCGACGGACAATGCCCTGCCGGGCACCACGGTGACGCTGACCGTGGCCACCGGCGGGTCGACCGGCGCCGACTCGCTCCCAGGCACCGGTACCACTGCCTCACCGGGCGCCGGTGGCGGCTGACCCGACGGCCGCCGGGCGCCCGCCGCGTTGGCCGGCGGTGCTCGGCGGTGTCGTCGGAGTCGGCGCGGCCGGCCTGCTCTGGTCCACCACGGTCGAGCGGCGGCTGTTCACCCTGCGCCGGGTGACCGTCCCGGTACTGGCGCCCGGCAGCTGGCCGGTCCGGGTCCTGCACCTGTCCGACCTGCACATCAGCCCGGGGCAGCACCGCAAGGCGCGTTGGGTGTCGGCGCTCGCCGATCTCCGGCCGGACCTGGTGATCAACACCGGCGACACGCTGTCCCACGTCGACGCGGTGCCGGTGGCGGTCAGGGCCTTCGGCGACCTGCTCGACCTGCCCGGTGCCTTCGTCTTCGGCAACAACGACTTCATCGGCGCCGGTACCCAAGTCACCGCACCGGTACTTCGTCGAGGACAAGCCGATCCGCAAGGGAGCCGAGCTGCCGTGGCGGGACCTGCGGGCGGCGCAGGCCGAGCGCGGCTGGGTCGACCTGACCAATCGCCGCGCCGCGCTGGACATCCGGGGCCAGCGGGTCGCGCTGGCCGGGGTGAACGACCCGCACACCAAGCGGGACCGGTACGACGAGATCGCCGGGCCGGCCGAGGCCGACGCCGTCGTCCGCATCGGCGTCGCCCACTCGCCCGAGCCCCGGGTGCTCGACCGGTTCGCCGCCGACCACTACGACCTGCTGCTGGCCGGACACACCCACGGCGGCCAGGTGCGCATCCCCGGTTTCGGCGCGGTGGTGACGAACTGCGACCTCGACCGCTCCCGGGCCAGGGGCCTGTCCCGCTGGGGATCGCGGATGTGGCTGCATGTCTCGGCCGGCCTGGGCAACAACCCTTACATGCCCGTGCGGTTCGCCTGCCGTCCGGAGGCGACGCTGCTCACCCTGGTCCCGCGGGAGGCCTGACCCCCGAGACCGGCCGACCGGACGGGCCAGAGCACCGTGCCGGGTCCGGTAGGCTTGAGCAGGCTCACGGGGTGTGGCGCAGCTTGGTAGCGCGCTTCGTTCGGGACGAAGAGGCCGCAGGTTCAAATCCTGTCACCCCGACCACCAGGTTCGGCCGGACGCCCATCGGCGGGTCCGGCCGGCCCGCAGGTCAGTGCGGTACACAGAGCTTCAGGATGACCACCACGAGGCCGAGCCCCAGATTCAACACGCTGACCCGGACCAATGCCTTGCCCTGCAGCGGCACCGCCCTGGCCGCCGCCATCCCCCACACCTGCAGTTCCACCGCGGCGGTGATCAGCGCGACCCAGGCGGCCGTAGCCGGCGTGTCGTGGAACAGCCACCCGCCGACGACCGCCGCGACCGCGGGTGGAACGGCTGCGGCCACCATCGGCCACTCGTGCTGCAGACCCCGACGGATGGCCGACAGGCCCCATCCGCCGTGCACCGAGGCAACGGTCTCCGCGTACACATGAGCCAGCCAGAAGATCACGTTGCTGATCAACAGGATCAGCGCCAGGGTCCACGGCGACCGGCTGCTTCCCGCGCCCACGATCACCGAAGCGGCCAGCACCGATCCGTAGATCGCCGAGGTGTAGTCCCGGCGACCCGGGACGGTCGAGGTGGGTGCGTGCGACGCGGCCAACGGACAGCTCCCTTCAGGTGCCGGGACCGTTCCGGCCACCGAAGCATCATCGTTGCCCACCCGAGGGGGGCGGCCGGCCAGCGGGGCACCCGCCATGCACTCGGAACCCGCCCGACGGCCCGCCGGGGCGCCCGGGCGGACCTGGATCCAGACGGCGAGCACGCCGGCCGCGAAGGTCGGCGGTGGGCTGGGTCGCGGGGACCTAGCGTTCGCCACCGGGCCGTGCGTCGGCGGTCTCGCGATGGACCTCGAAGACGTGCAGGCCGAACTCGTCGGAGAGCATCCGGAAGGCAGCCACCCCGCGCACGCTGTTGCCGTGTTCGTTCAGTCGCGGTGACCACACGGCCGCGCCGACCCGGCCGGGCAGCACCGCCAGGATCGCGCCGCTGACGCCGCTCTTCGCCGGCAGGCCGACATTGGTCAACCAGTCGCCGGCACCGTCGTACAGGCCGCAGGTGGCCATCACCGACAGCACGCGGCGCAGCACCAGCGGCGACATCAGCACTTCGCCGGTCAGCGGCTGCACGCCACCGTTGGCCAGCGTGGCCGCCATCAACGACAGATCCCGGGTCGACACCAGCGCCGAGCACTGCCGAAAATAGGTGTCCAGCACGTCGTCGGGCTCGCCCTCGAGCACGTCGACGCTGCGCAGGAGATGGGCGATGGCCCGGTTGCGGTGCCCGGTCTCCGATTCGGACCGGAAGACCTTCTCGTCCACCGCGATCGGGTGCCCGACGAACCGGCCGAGATAGTCCAGCAGCGCCGGTGTCGCCTCATCGGCGTCGCCGGGGAGCAGTGAGGTCGCGGTGATCGCTCCGGCATTGATCATGGCGTTGCGCGGGTGCCCGGTCAGCGGGTCGAGGCTGAACTGGTTGAACGCCTCCCCGGACGGCTCCACGTCGATATGGGCGTCCACCACGTCGAAGCCGCGAAGCTCCAGGGCCAACGCGTACGCGAACGGTTTGGACACGGACTGCAGGGTGAACAGGGTGTCAACGTCCCCGAAACCGGTGGTCTCGCCGCTCAGCACGGTGGCGGCCAGACCGAATTGGTCGGGATCGACCGTGGCGAGTTCCGGGATGTAGTCGGCGACGGCACCGCCGGTCAGCGGCCGGCACCGGTCGAAGACGTGCTGCACCTGGTCGCGTACCGGGGTGGTCACATCGGCAGACTAATCGTTCGACCGCTGCCGACGGTCGTATCCGGCCACCTGAAAGAGTGATCATGATTCACTCAGCGCGTACTTTGGGTGATGAGCCAGCCGCCATTTGGGGGATGCTAGAGCGATGAACGTACTGACGAGTGTGATGGCCGGGGAGATCGCTCCGTCCGGGAAAGGGTCGAACCTTGCGGGTCTCATCGCTCACCGCGCAGCACCTCAACCGTCATGTCCGGATCGGCAGTCGCGGCAACGGTGACGGAGTCCAGGGTCGGTTGTTCGCGGTGCGCCACGAGCGCGCCTGGTCGGTGCTCGAGTTGTCGGTGATGAATCAGTCGGTGACCATCCAGATCCCGCACGCCGGGGACACGGTGGAGCTCATGCTGCTGGACGACGAGCCCACCGACACGCCTGGCTGCTGACCGGCTGCGGTCAGTTGAACCCGCGGTCGTCCTGCTTCAGCGCGGTGTCCACGGTCAGCGACGACGCCACCACCAGCGAGAGCAGCGGGTCGAGAAGTTGCCGGTGCAGGTG
This sequence comes from uncultured Actinomycetota bacterium, assembly GCA_963706185.1. Lineage (GTDB taxonomy): Bacteria > Actinomycetota > Actinomycetes > Mycobacteriales > Nakamurellaceae > Nakamurella. The sequence goes on from CAVPLZ010000017.1 coordinate 105,024, forward strand.
CACCACGTAGTGGTCGGCCGTGGTGAACATCGTCGTCAGCAGACCTTCCCAGGTCTTGGTGATCCGGGCGACCTCCGTCCCGGTGTGATCGGTGATCGAGAAGTTCCAGGCCCGCCAGTTCTCGGCGTTGATCGAGCCGATCTCGTAGCCGCCGGCCTCCATCCCGAACCGGATCTTGCCGAAGACGTTCCGCTGGACGATGCGGCCGATCTCCGGGCCGTCCGGCCGGGTGACCAACACGGTCGACTTGAACACCTTGGCCGGCCGGGTCAGCAGCATCAACGGACGCTGGGCGGCGTCCCGCACCTCGAGCGAGTGGGTGAGGAACTGGTCGAGCGAACTCACGAAGCGCGCAGCCTTCTTGAGCCCGGACTGGTTGATCTCGGCCACCGCCCCGATCACCACGCCGTCCGCGCCCTGGACCACGTACTCGGTGGTGAGTTCGATCAGCTTGCGTTTCTGGGCGACCACCAGGATCGGCTCGGACAGCGGGGAACGCACGGCTCCGGTTTGTTGCTGGTGACCGGGCGGCGCCGCTGGGTGCTGGGAGTGCCCCGCGGCCGGGCCGGATGCGGTCGGCGGCGGCGGCCGAGGGCTGGACATGTCCGGTCCACTGCGCGCCGTCCCACCAGCGCAGCTGGGGCCGCCCGTCCGGCGCCGGTCCGGCGGGGTCCGGATACCAACCGGCAGGCACAGGTGCACTCATGACCAGAATCCTTGCATCCGCCACGTCGGTTCCGATAAGGCTGGGCCGTGCGGACGGGTCGATGTCACCGTAGCGTCGCGCAGGCACCTTGTCGGTGCCGTCGCACGGTCCGGAGTTCGGCTGCCGGAGCGGACCGCCGTCAGCGCAGCTCGGGGAAGTCCTCGATCCGGTATTCGGTCGCGACCACCGCTGCGGCGTCGCGGTGCACCTCGTCCTCCCGGCCGCGCAACTCGACCCGGCGGATCTTGCCCGAGATCGTCTTGGGCAGATCGGCGAACTCCAGCCGGCGGATCCGCTTGTAGCCGGCCAGGTGGTCGCGGGAGTGGGCGAAGAGGGCCGCCGCGGTGTCCCGGTCCGGCTGATGTCCGGCGGCCAGCACCACGTAGGCCTTGGGCACGGCCAGCCGCAGCGGATCGGGCGAGGGCACCACCGCGGCCTCGGCCACCGCCTCGTGCTCCAGCAGCACCGATTCCAGCTCGAACGGCGAGATCCGGTAGTCCGAGGCCTTGAACACGTCGTCGGCGCGGCCCACGTAGGTGATGTAGCCGTCGTCGTCCGCACTGCCCACGTCCCCGGTGTGGTAGTAGCCGTCGCGCATCGCCTCGGCGGTCCGCTCGGGTTCGCCGTGGTAGCCGGCCATCAACCCCAGCGGCCGCTGCGCCAGGTCGAGGCAGATCTCCCCCTCGGTGCCGCGCTCGCCGGTGGCCGGGTCGATCAGCGCCACGGTGTAGCCGGGCAACGGGCGGCCCATCGAACCCTCCTTGACCGGCTGCCCGGGCGGATTGCCGACGGCCAAGGTGGTTTCGGTCTGTCCGAAACCGTCCCGGATGGTCAGGCCCCAGCCCCGTCGGACCTGTTCGATCACCTCGGGGTTGAGCGGTTCGCCGGCCCCGACCGCCTCCCGCGGCGGGGTGGGCAGGGCGGTCAGGTCGGCCTGGATCAGCATCCGCCACACCGTCGGCGGCGCGCAGAACGTGGTGACGCCGTTCTCGGCCATCACCCGCATGAGCGCGGCGGCGTCGAACCGCGTGTAGTTGTAGAGGAACACGGTCGCGCCGGCCAGCCACGGCGCGAACACGTTGGACCAGGCGTGTTTGGCCCAGCCCGGACTGGAGATGTTCAGGTGCACGTCGGCCTCGCGCAGGCCGATCCAGTACAGCGTGGACAGATGCCCGACCGGGTAGCTGACGTGGGTGTGTTCGACCAGCTTGGGCAACGCGGTGGTGCCCGAGGTGAAGTAGAGCAGCAGCGTCGAGTCGGCCGGAGTCGGCCCGTCAGGTTCGAAACTGGTTGAGGCCGAGCGGGAATCGGCGAAGTCGAGCCAGCCGGCCGGTAGCTCGGTGCCGCCGACGGCGATCCGGACGAAATCGCCGGGGACGCCGGCGAACGTCGGTACGTCCGCCCCGCGGGCGATGACGAACCTGGCCCGCCCGCGGTCGACCCGATCGCGCAGGTCGGCGGCGGCCAGCAGGGTGCTGGCGGGAATCAGCACGGCGCCGAGCTTGATGGCCGCGAGGATGGTCTCCCACAGTTCCACCTGGTTGGAGAGCATCAGGATGATCCGGTCGTCGCGGCCCACCCCCTGGGCGCGTAACCAGGTCGCGAGTTGGTCGGACCGGGCGGAGAGCTCGCCGTAGGTCCAGGATCCCCGGCTGCCGGACTCCTCGACGATGGTCAGCGCGGCCCGGTCGGGATGCTCGGCGGCCAGCACGTCGAACCACTCCAGGGCCCAGTTGAACTGGGTGAACGCGGGCCACCGGAAGGCCTCGATCGCCCCGGCCAGGTCGGTGTCGTGTTGCTGGAGCAGTTCTCGGGCCGCGCGCAGGGCCGCGGTCGCCTCGGTGGGGTGGGCCGTCATCGTCGAGTGCCTCCACTGCTCGAACCTGGCACGTAGCGTCGAATGTCGCGGGACACGCCCGACCGGCCGGCGTGTCCCTGGCATCGACGCTACCGCGCCGGCCGATGCACCCCTGTGGTGCAGGTCACGGTGGGTGTTCGGGCAGGGTGGGGTGGCATCGGCCGCGCGTCCGGGCGAGGATGACAGCCACCGGCGCACCGCCGCCCCGGCTGCCAACTCCGGGTGCGCGGTCGCTGCTGCTGCCGAGGAGGTTCGATGCCCGAGGGGTCCGAGAAAGCGGTGCTGCATCATGCCGTCGACCAGCTGGCGCACGCGGTCGACGCGATGGCGCGCCGGTACGGGCGGAACAAGGCGGTGCAACGGCTGATCGGCGACGTCGACCGGCTGCGGCTGGACGCGTCGGACTGCGACGGGCTGGCACCCGCCGGCTCCACGGCCCCGACGGCGATCGAGGTGGTTCCGGACACCCCGTACGACGAGTCGTTGTGGGCGGGCGCCGACGACGAAGGCGTGGGCGGCGTGCGCACGAGCACGCAGCGGCATGAGGGTCACCGATGAGCGCACCCACCAGGCCGGGCGCCGCCGACGCCGCCGACGACAGGCCCCGCGGGGTCGACGCGCCCGGTCGGGCCACCATCAGGGCCCGCACGCTGCGCAAGGACCAGTGGTGGCGTTCGCCGCTGATCACCATGATCCTGCTGACCGTCTGGGTGCTGTACGCGCTGCTCCGGACGATGTCGCAGAAGTACTACTTCGTGGTCGACTATCACTACCTGTCGCCGTTCAGTTCGCCGTGCGTCTCGGCGTCCTGCGTGCCCGAGTCGCGGGACTTCGGCACCTGGTTCGGGGAGTTCCCGCCGTTCGTCCCGTTCGCGATCCTGGTGCTGCCGTTCCTGCTCGGCTTCCGCTTGACCTGCTACTACTACCGCAAGGCCTACTACCGGGCGTTCTGGCGTTCCCCGGCGGCCTGCGCGGTGCCCGAGCCACACAAGAAGTACACCGGCGAGACCCGCTTCCCGCTGGTCTTCCAGAACGGCCACCGCTACTTCTTCTACGCGGCCATCGTGGTGTCGCTGATCAACACCTACGACGCGGTCATGGCGTTCCACTCGCCGACCGGTTTCGGCATCGGCCTTGGCACCATCATCATGGTGGTCAACGTCGTGCTGCTGTGGCTGTACACCGCCTCGTGCCACTCCTGCCGGCACATCTTCGGCGGGAAGCTCCGGCACTTCTCCCGACACCCGGTCCGGTACAAGATGTGGAGCTGGATCTCCGTCCTGAACGGCAAGCACATGCAGCTGGCCTGGACCACCCTGGCCACGCTGATGCTGACCGACATGTACATCTGGTTCGTCTCGGCCGGCTACATCTCCGACCTGAGGATCATCGGATGAGCGAGCGTCAGCGAGCGAATCATCAACACTTCAGGCCCGCACCCCAACCCGAGCGCCAGCGAGGGGTGGGTGCAGGGATGAGCCGGCGGGCGATTCGGCACGAATCCGGCTGCCGCGGCCAAGCGAGGAGAGCGAATGACCGGGCCCTCGATGCGCGGCGAGCAACTGCACAGCGACAGCTACGACGTCCTGATCATCGGCGCCGGCGGGGCCGGCCTGCGCGCGGCCATCGCGGCCCGGCAGGCCGGCAAGCGGGTGGCGATCCTGTCCAAGTCGCTGTTCGGCAAGGCGCACACGGTGATGGCCGAGGGCGGCATCGCCGCCGCCATGGGCAACGTCAACCCGCACGACAACTGGCAGGTGCACTTCCGGGACACCATGCGCGGCGGGAAGTTCCTGAACAACCCGCGGATGGCCGAGCTGCACGCCCAGGAGGCACCGGAGCGGGTCTGGGAGCTGGAGACCTACGGGGCGCTGTTCGACCGGACCAAGGCCGGCAAGATCAGCCAGCGCAACTTCGGTGGTCACGAGTACCCGCGGCTCGCGCACGTCGGCGACCGCACCGGTCTCGAGCTGATCCGCACGTTGCAGCAGAAGATCGTCTCGATGCAGCAGGACGACGAGAAGGCCCTCGGCAGCGCCGAGGGGGCGCTGCGGGTGTTCGCCGAATGCACGGTGACCAACCTGTTCAAGGACGCCGAGGGACGGATCGCCGGCGCCCTGGTCTACTCCCGGGAGTCCGGACGGTTCGCGGTGTTCCAGGCGCCGGCCGTGGTGCTGGCGACCGGCGGCATCGGAAAGTCGTTCAAGGTCACCAGCAATTCCTGGGAGTACACCGGCGACGGGCACGCGCTGGCCCTGCGGGCCGGCGCCACCTTGATCAACATGGAGTTCGTCCAGTTCCACCCGACCGGGATGGTCTGGCCGCCGTCGGTCAAGGGCATCCTGGTGACCGAGTCGGTCCGCGGCGACGGCGGGGTGTTGCGCAACTCCGAGGGCAAGCGGTTCATGTTCGGTTACATCCCCGACGTGTTCAAGGCGCAGTACGCCACCACCGAGGAAGAGGCCGACGGCTGGTACAACGACCCCGAGAAGAACCGCAGGCCACCGGAACTGCTCCCCCGGGACGAGGTGGCCCGGGCGATCAACAACGAGGTCAAGGAGGGCCGCGGTTCGCCGCACGGCGGAGTCTTTCTCGACATCGCCAGCCGGCTGCCGGCCGAGGCGATCAAGAAGAAGCTGCCGTCGATGCACCACCAGTTCGCCGAACTCGCCGACGTCGACATCACCAAGGAGCCGATGGAGGTCGGTCCCACCTGCCACTACGTGATGGGCGGGATCGAGGTCGACCCGGACACCGGGGCCTCGGCGGTGCCGGGACTGTTCGCCGCCGGTGAGTGCTCGGGCGGCATGCACGGCTCGAACCGATTGGGCGGCAACTCGTTGTCCGACCTGTTGGTGTTCGGCAAGCGCTCCGGCGACGGCGCCGCGGCCTATGTCGACTCGCTGTCCTCGCTGCCGGAGATCCGGGCCGCCGAGGTGGAGGCGGCCATCGCCGACGCCGAGGCGCCGTTGTCGGCAACGGAGGGCGAGAACCCCTACACCGTGCACGCCGAACTGCAGCAGATGATGAACGATTTGGTCGGCATCATCCGCCGGGAGAACGAGGTGGCCCAGGCCGTCGAGGGTCTGGACGCCTTCGACGAGCGGCTCGCCCGGCTGAAGGTGGAGGGCGGTAAGGCCTTCAACCCCGGCTGGCACCTGGCGCTGGACCTGCGCAACATGCTGCTGGTCTCCCGCTGCGTCGCCGAGGCGGCGTTGCTGCGCACCGAGAGTCGTGGGGGGCATACCCGCGAGGATCATCCGGGCATGAATCCGCAGTGGCGGCAACGGTTGTTGGTGTGTACGTGGGAGGACGACAAGGTCAGGGTGGACGAGGTCATGCAGCCGCCGCTACGCCCGGACCTGCTGGAACTGTTCGACGTCTCGGAGTTGAAGAAGTACTTCACCGAGGAGGAACTGGCCGGGCTGATCGACGCCTCGGCGGCGCCTGCTGCTGCGGAATCGGAGGGACGGTAATGGCGTACACGGGGCAGTTCCGGGTCTGGCGCGGCGATGCCGACGGCGGCGAACTGCGCGGACTACCAGGTCGAGGTCAACGAGGGCGAGGTGGTGCTCGACATCATCCACCGCATCCAGGCCACCCAGGCCGGCGACCTCGCGGTGCGCTGGAACTGCAAGGCCGGCAAGTGCGGCTCGTGCTCGGCCGAGATCAACGGTCGACCGAGATTGATGTGCATGACCCGGATGTCGACCTTCGAACCGGATGACGTCATCACCGTCACGCCGATGCGCACGTTCCCGGTGATTCGGGACCTGGTCACCGACGTGTCGTTCAACTACGCGAAGGCCCGTTCGGTGCCCGCGTTCGCACCGCCGGACCTGGCGCCCGGCGAGTACCGGATGAAGCAGGTGGACGTCGAGCGGAGCCAGGAGTTCCGCAAGTGCATCGAATGCTTCCTGTGCCAGGACGTGTGCCACGTGGTGCGCGACCACGAGCCGAACAAGAAGGCCTACGCCGGCCCGCGGTTCCTGATGCGGATAGCCGAGTTGGACATGCACCCGCTGGACGTGGCCGACCGGCAGAACGCCGCCCAGACCGAGCACGGCCTGGGCCTCTGCAACATCACCAAGTGCTGCACCGAGGTCTGCCCGGAGCACATCAAGATCACCGACAACGCGCTGATCCCGTTGAAGGAGCGCGTGGTGGACCGGCGCTACGACCCGCTGACCAAGCGCCGGCTCAAGCTCTGGCGGAAAGAGGACTGAGGCGCTCAGTCCGAGAGTTTCCAGGCAGTTGCGTTGTCGCGCAACGGCCCACGATAGGACCGCGGTGCCAGGACGTTCGCCCGCGACCACTCCAGGGTTACGTTGGCCACCAAGGTGTCGGGCGCGTCGGTCAGCGCGCGCACACTGGTGCCCGCGACCAGCTGGATCGTGGTCTGCCGTGGGCTGGTCCGGCTGGTCAGCACAGCCAGGAGGGCACCGTCGGGCGAGTAGGCAGCAGCCCAGCCGGCCATGCCGTCGAAGCCGGCAATCGTGGTCGGGGTGCCGCCGTCGAGCGGCACGATCACCGGAGGCAGCGGCTGGAACTGCCGTTGATCGTTCCCGATCGCGACCAGGCGCTTGCCGTCGGGCGATACCGCGGTCAACAGGACGTTGGTCGCCCGATCAGTCATGGCGGCCGTCGCATCGATGGTGCGCGTGGTGGCGTCGGACTCGGTGACCACCACCAGATCGCCGAGTCCGGTGCCATTTTTCATCGTCCCCGCGACCACGACGCCACCGCCGGCGATCAATTGGCCCGATGCCCGCTCGGGCAGAGTGGTGACCACCGTGGCCGTCGCCGCCTGCCGATCCACCCGAACCACCGCGTCGGCGGCGTTGGTGCCCGTCCCGAACTCGAGCACGAACAGGCCGCCGGTCTCCCGATCCCAGACCGGCATGTAGTAGGTCGACCCGTTGCCGAGCCGAGGGGTGAGTGGCCGACCGGGTGGTCGACGGGGTTGCGGACCCGCCGCCGCCCGCCGCACCGGTCGGGCCGACCTCGCGAACCGACCGGTCAGCCGTAGCGATCAACCACATCCGGCCCTTCAGCACGGTCACGAAGTCCTCGGTCAGGACGAGCTGGCTGCCGTCGGGGGAAAACGCCGCGCCGGCGACCCTGGCGTTGTCCGGCAGGTCGAGGCAGTCAGCCGAGCTTTGGTCGGCGGTCTGCGCCGTCGTCGCCGTGGCCCCGGCGGTGTCCGTCGATGCACTCGAGCCGCCGGTCGCTTCCGTCACCGGATCCAGGCACCACTGGTCGTCGGCGCGGACCAGCGCCGTCCTTCCGTCGGGTGACAGCGCCAGGCTGCCCTCCGGCAATGCGATGGTGGTTGCCGCTGTCGACGCCGCCGACAAGGGCTGATACGTGGCCGTGGACGGTGTCCCCGCGGTCCCGGACGAACACCCGGAGACTGCGGCCGCGGCACCCGCGACCACCGCTGCGACAGTCACGACGGCTCTGCGTGATCTCCCCCGAGTCATGGCGCCCAGGGTAACCAACGCCCTACCCCTGTCAGTCGAACCCGATCTCTCCGAGCTGCGAGGGCCGACCGGCTCACTCGTCAACGTCTCGGATCATTCGAGCCTGGCCCAGAACTCCGTCACCAATCGTGCGGCTCGGCCGGCTGTTCGAGCGGGATCAGCGTGCGGGCCTGGGCGACCGTCACGGCGGTCGCGTTCGGGGTGAGCCGGGCTGCGTTCTCGGCGGCCTCGGGGCTCCAGTCGGCGCGGTCGTCGGAGGCGACGTAGAGGCAGGGCACGGTGATGTCGGCGAGCTCGGCGGTGACGCGGTCGGTGGCACCGTACGACCAGATTCGGCTCGAGGACGTCGCCGCCGACGCGGCCGTGACCGTGCAGACGGTGCTGCGGCGGTTCGGCAGCAAATCCGGTGTGATGGGCGCCGTCGTTCGGCGCGAACTGGGTGCCATAGCTGCGACGCGGGCAGCCGCGGACACCAGCGGCCGCGGCACACCATCGCCGAGCTGGTTGCGCACTACGAGCGCTACGGCGCACTGATCCTCAAGACATACAGCGAGGCCCCCTACATCGACGGACTGGTCGAACTGGCCGGCGCGGGTCGCGCGCATCACTTGAACTGGTGTCGCGACGCGTTCGCCGAGCATCTCGACCCCGATCTCGATCGGGCGACGCGGACGCGCAGGCTCGCGCAGCTCACCGTGATTTGCGACGCAACAACGTGGCGGATTCTGCGTAAGGACCTGGGGCTCAGTCCCACCCAGACCCGGGCGGCGCTGATCGAGATGGCCGCGCCGCTGCTGGCGTGACTTCCACCCGGTTGGACAGATCCCGGTCGGCTGGAAGGTCGCTGAGGGCCGGTAGATTGACGCGGTGCGGGCGGTGATCAGGCGGGCCACGATGGTGGTTCTGGCGGCGTTGCTGGTTGCCTGCTCGTCGGTGGCTGCGCCGGATGCGCGGACCGCTTCTTCGGTTGGTGGCTCGTCAACGCCGGCCGTATCCAGAACTCCGACGATGCCGACCGCCCGCTCGACGGGCGCGGCTGTGACCGGCGCCCAGCTCGCAGCAGAGCTCTCCGACGAACTCGTCGCCACGACGACCGACAACGTCGAGCACGGTAGCCGCTGCGACATTTCACGTCTCGGATCCCGTCGAGCTGCCCACGCAGGTGGGCACCGAGGCGAGCGGGCTGGCCCGGTCGCAGACGATCCCCGGCGCATTCTGGACGGTGGGCGATGCCACCGGAACCGACACCGTCACCGCCGTGGACCTGTCCGGCACACTGCGCGCCGAGGTGACGGTCACCGACATGGCCGCCGACAACGCCGAGGCGATCGCCGGTGGGCCGTGTGGCGATGCTCGGTGCCTGTATGTCGGGGACATCGGCGACAACGGCGCCCTACGCGATCACGTCGCGGTGTACCGCCTTCCGGAGCCGAAGTCCGGACGAGACAAGGGTGAATTCCGAGAAGTGGGTCTACAGCTATCCCGACGGCGCGCACAACGCCGAGTCCTTGATCGTCACTGCCGAGGCGATCGTGATCGTTACCAAGCCGGACAGGGGCGCGAAGGACCACCGCATCTACTCCGGCCCGCTCGGCGGCGGTGGCCTCCGACTGGTCCACACCTTCCGCCCACCCGCGCCCGCGGACCCGCGGCAGTCCCTGATCACCGGTGTGGTCGCCACCGACGCGGACTGGGACGGCACCAGGGTGCTCCTGCTCACCTACGACGACGTGATCTCCTACGAAGCGCCGGCTGCCGGTGCCGACCCGGCGGACTTCGCGGCCTGGCCGCACCGGCAGGTCCCGATCCCGGCTCTCGACCAGGCCGAGGGCATCGCCTCGCTGGCCGATCACTGCGGCTACGCGGTCGTCTCCGAGGCGCGGCCCCATCGGTGCGGCGTCGACGCTGGCCGCGGTGCGCTGCGGGTGACGCCGGCCGGCCGCGAGCGAGGCAGGGCCGGCGCGGCGATCACGGCCAACGCCCCAACGGCGTCTGGAACAGCAGACCGATGCCGGCGCCGCCGAGGACCATGTACGGCGCGGTCAGCCACCCTGGGCTCGGTCAGTCCGGTTCGGGCCCTCGGATCGGCAGGCGTACCCGGAATCGGGTGTCCCCTGGCGTCGAGGTGACCGCGATGTCGCCGTGGTGCTTGTTCACCACGATGCGCCAGGAGATGTCCAGACCCAACCCGGTGCCGTGACCGAACGGTTTGGTGGTGAAGAACGGCTCGAAGATCCGCGACTGCACCTCGGACGGGATACCGCTTCCGGTGTCGGCGATCTCGACCTCGACGTGCTCGCGATCGGGCCGGGAGGTGGTGAGCGTGAGCGTCCCGTGCCCGTCCATGGCCTGCACGGCGTTGTCGATCAGATTCGTCCAGACCTGGTTCAGTTCGGCGCCGTAGACCTGCACGTCGGGCAACGCGGGGTCGTAGTGCTTGTCCACGGTGATCCCGTCGCCGAGCTTGCGCGAGAGCATGACCAGGGTGCTGTCCAGCAGTTCGTGGATGTCCAGCACCTGGGACGGCGCCCGGTCCATCTGCGAGTACTGCTTCGCCGCACCGACCAGATCCGAGATCCGGGTGGTCGAGTCGGCGATCTCGTTCATCAGCAGTTCGGTCTCGACCGTGTAGTACAGCCAGCGCAGCGCACCCTCGAGCATCGCTTCGTCGACCGCCTCGGCGATCCGGTCCAGCGACTGGGTGTCGACGCCGGCCTGGACGAAGGTCGGGGCCAGCTCGTACCCGCCACCCAGACCGCGCGCATCGAACCAGTCGGCCAGCACGTCCTCGGCGTCCGCGGCCTCCAGCGCGGACAGCTCGGGCGCCTTGGCCAGCTGCTCCACCGCTCGTTCCTGCAGGCCGATCAGGGTCTCCAACGAGCTGCGGTCCCAGGCCCCGCCGGCGATCATGGCGAGTTTGTGGCGCATGCCGGCCACCCGGTCACGCAGGGACGAGGTCGCGCGGACCGCGGCCGCGGCCGGGTTGTTCAGTTCGTGGGTCAGCCCGGCGGACAACGATCCGAGAGCCAACAGCCGCTCCCGCTGCGCCACCTGGCTCTGCGCCTTCTGGTTGCCGAAGAACACCCCCTCGAGCAGGTGCACCGGCATCGGGAACCAGTCGTTCATCAGCTGGGCGAAGTCGGCCGCCGCCAGCACGTAGAACCGGGACGGGGCCAGGGTGCGCATGGACTGGACGTAGGTCTGCGGGACGCGGTCGCCCAGGTAGGCCATCCAGGCGCCGGCGTACACGCCCGTTTGGGAGGTCCGCGACACCTCGACGTCCTCGCCGCCGATCCGGCGCAGCAACGCCACCGACCCCTCGAGCAGGACGAAGAAGCACGTCGCCGGCTCGCCCTCCCGGTAGACCATGCCCGGTTCCCACTCCTCGACACCGCCGTGCTCGCACAGCCATGTCAGCTGGTCGCCACTGAGCTTCTCGAACAGGAAGAGCGAGCCCAGCTCGTCGATGTCGCACGGCAATTGTTCGACCATCTTGCGTACCTACCTGCCCTCGAGATACCGGTGCACCAGCATGATCGCCATCGCTCCCTCACCGACCGCGGAGGCGACGCGCTTGGCCGACTCCGACCGGACATCGCCGGCCACGAAGACGCCGGGAACGCTGGTCTCCAGATGGAACGGTTGACGGGCGGGCGTCCATTCCTCGGGCAGCTCCGATCCGTCGCCGGTCAGGTCGGGGCCGGCCAGCACGAACCCGCGGGCGTCCCGTTGCACCACCCCGTCCAGCCAGTCCGTGCGCGGGGCGGCGCCGATGAACACGAACAGCCACCCGGCCGGCACCGTCTCGGTCTGCCCGGTGTCGGCGTCCCGCAGGGTCAGCTCCTGCAGGTGATCCTCGCCGGCGGCGCCCACCACCTCGGTGCGGGTGCGCACCGAAATGTTGTCGATCGCCGCGATCTGCTGGATGAGGTAGTGCGACATCGACGCCTCGAGCGAGGGCCCACGCACCAGCAGGGTGACCGAGCGGGCGTGCCGGGCCAGGTACACCGCGGCCTGACCGGCGGAGTTGGCGCCGCCGACGAGGTAGACGTCGTGGTCGGCGCAGCTGACCGCCTCGGTCAGCGCCGAGCCGTAGAAGACCCCGCGACCGGTGAGCGAGGAGATCCCGTCGACGTCCAGCTGCCGGTAGCTGACGCCGGTGGCCAGCACCACCGTGTGCGCGTCCACCGATCCCCCGTCGGCGAAGCGGATCCGGCGGGCGGCGCCCGCCACCTCGAGGGCGGTCACCTCGCGTGCGGCGATCAGCTCGGCGCCGAACTTCACCGCCTGGCGGCGGGCCCGGTCGGTCAACTGCGCGCCGGACACGCCGTCGGGAAAGCCGAGGTAGTTCTCGATCCGCGAGCTCTGCCCGGCCTGGCCGCCGGTGGCCGTGCGCTCGATGAGCACCGTGCGCAGGCCCTCGGAGGCGCCGTAGACCGCCGAACCGAGGCCGGCCGGCCCGCCGCCGATGACGACCACGTCGTAGAACTCCTCGGCCGGCGTGGTCGACAGCCCGACGTGGGTGGCCAGCTCGGTGTCGTCCGGGGCGACCAACGGGGTGCCGTCGACGCACACCACCAGCGGCAACTGCTCGGGATCCGCGCCGGCCGCGTCCAGCAGGCGCCGGCCCTCGGCGCTGTCGCTGGTGAACCATCGGTAGGGGATCTGGTTGCGGGCCAGGAACTCCCGCACCTCCGACGAGCGGGCCGACCAGCGGTGCCCGACCACCTTGGTCTCCGGGACCGGCTTGTAGTCGCTGTGCACCCAGGCCTCGAGCTGGGTGTCGAGCACCGGATAGAGCTTCTCCTCGGGCGGATCCCAGGGCTTGAGCAGGTAGAAGTCGAGATCGACGACGTTGATCGCCTCGATCGCCGCGCTGGTGTCGGCGTAGGCGGTGAGCAGGATCCGGCGGGCTCCCGGGAACAGGTCCATCGCCTGTTCGAGGAACTGCAGACCGTCCATCTCCGGCATCCGGTAGTCGGCCAGCAGCACCGCGACCTGGTCGCCGCGCAGCTTCATCTCGCGCAGCGCGTCCAACGCCTGCGGGCCGGACTCGGCGCGGACGATGCGGTACCGGTCGGCGTAGCGGCGGCGCAGGTCACGGGCGATGGCGCGGGATACCGACGGGTCGTCGTCCACCGTCACGATGGACACCCGGGCACCGGACGAGGCCACGCCCGTGCTGCCCGGAGGTGCAGTGGTTCCCTGGGTCACCCTGCGACTGTACGAGGCAGCTCCGACACGCAGGCCGCCGAGGCTGTGCCCTGCGCGAAACCGCGAACCGCGCCGCTGGACCGCCGGGCTCAGCGAGCCGCGGCGACCAGCTCGGCGATCTGCACGGCGTTGAGCGCTGCACCCTTGCGAAGGTTGTCGCTCGACACGAACAGAACCAGCCCGCGGCCGTCGGGCACCGAGGTGTCCTGCCGGATCCGGCCCACGTACGACGGGTCGGCGCCCGCCGCCTGCAGCGGGTTGGGCACGTCGGTCAGCTCCACGCCCGGCGCCGACGACAGCAGCTCGGTGGCCCGGTCCACCGAGATCGGCCGGGCGAACTCGGCGTTGATGGACAGCGAGTGGCCGGTGAACACCGGCACCCGCACACAGGTCCCGGACACCAGCAGGTCCGGGATCTCGAGGATCTTGCGGGACTCGTTGCGCAGCTTCTGTTCCTCGTCGGTCTCCAGAGAACCGTCGTCGACGATGCTGCCGGCCAACGCCACCACGTTGAAGGCAATGGGCCGCACGTACTTCTTCGGCTCCGGGAACGCAACGGCCGCGCCGTCGTGGGTCAGGGCCGCGGCGTCGGCGGCCACCGCCTGCACCTGCCCGTCGAGTTCGTTGACGCCGTCCAGGCCGCTGCCCGAGACCGCTTGGTAGGTCGAGACGATCAATCGCCGCAGGCCGGCCTCGGCGTGCAGCGGGCGCAGCACCGGCATGGCGGCCATGGTGGTGCAGTTGGGGTTCGCGATGATGCCGTGGCCGGCCGCGATCACCGCGGCGGCGGCGTGCGGGTTGACCTCGGAGACCACCAACGGGACGGCCGGGTCGCGCCGCCAGGCCGACGAGTTGTCGATGACGACTGCGCCGGCGTCGGCGAAGGTCGGCGCCAGGGCCTTGGAGGTCGCGCCGCCCGCGGAGAACAGCGCGATGTCCAGGCCTGCGGGATCGGCGATCGCCGCGTCCTCGACGACGATGTCGCGCTCGCCCCACGGCAGCGTCGACCCGGCCGACCGGGCGGAGGCGAAGAAGCGGATCGCCGAGATCGGGAAGTTCCGTTCCGCCAACAGCTTTCGCATGACGCCGCCGACCTGCCCGGTGGCCCCGACCACCCCGACGCGCAATCCCGCGGCTCATCGCCCGGTCCCGGCGTACACGATGGCCTCGGTGTCGCTGCCCAGATCGAACGCGCGTGTGCAGGGCGCGCACCGCGGTGTCCAGATCGGTGTCCTTGACCAGCACGGAGATCCGGATCTCCGAGGTGGTGATGATGTCGATGTTCACCCCGGCCTCGGCCAGTGCCTCGCAGAACGTCGCGGTGACGCCGGGGTGCGACCGCATGCCGGCGCCGACCAGCGACACCTTGCCGACATGGTCGTTGTAGATGATCTGGCCGAAATCGATCTCGGCCTGCCGGGCCTCGAGCGCGGCCACCGCCTTCGGCCCGTCGCCCTTGGGCAGGGTGAAGGTGACGTCGGTGTGCCCGTCGGCGCCGCGGGAGACGTTCTGCACCACCATGTCGATGTCGATCTCCGCGTCGGCGACGGTCCGGAAGATGCGGGCGGCCACGCCGGGCAGGTCGGGCACGTTGGTGACCGTCAGCTTGGCCTCGCCCCGGTCGTGCGCGACGCCGGTGATCAGTGCCTGTTCCATCGGGAGTTCCTCCACGGTTCCGGTGACGGTGGTGCCGATACGGTTCGAGTACGACGACCGGACATGGACCGGAACGCCGTAGCGACGGGCATATTCCACGCAGCGCAGCATCAGCACCTTGGCGCCGGACGCCGCCATCTCGAGCATTTCCTCGTAGGTGATGGTGTCCAGCTTCGCCGCGTCCGGCACGATCCGCGGGTCGGCGGTGAAAACCCCGTCGACGTCGGTGTAGATCTCGCAGACGTCGGCGCCCAGCGCCGCGGCCAACGCGACGGCGGTGGTGTCCGAACCGCCGCGGCCGAGCGTGGTGATGTCCTTGGTGTCCTGCGAGACCCCCTGGAAGCCGGCCACCAGTGCGATGGCGCCGTCGTCGAGCGCCGCCCGGATACGGCCGGGGGTGACGTCGATGATCCGGGCCCGGCCGTGGGTCGAGTCGGTGATCACGCCGGCCTGGGAGCCGGTGAACGAGCGCGCTTCGGCTCCGAGGGCGGAGATGGCCATGGCGACCAGCGCGTTGGAGATCCGTTCGCCGGAGGTCAGCAGCATGTCCAGCTCCCGCGCGGGCGGCACCGGCGACACCTGTTGCGCCAGGTCGAGCAGCGTGTCGGTGGTGTCGCCCATCGCGGAGACCACGACCACCACGTCGTGGCCGTTCTTCCGGGTCTCGACGATCCGCTCGGCCACGCGCTTGATGCGCTCGGCCGACGCGACCGACGAACCGCCGTACTTCTGGACGTACAGACCCACCGAGCTACCCATCGCTGCGTGAACACGCGAGACCGCGCGGCGCGAACCGGACAGGGGCCGACGACGGGGCCGACGGCGAACGCGCACCGTCAGAATACCGGCCGCCATCACCCTCATTGACGACACCGAACACCCGGGCCCCGGTTGTCAGATCTCAGATGATGAGAAGCAAGTACCCGAATATGGGAGCCGGCCGCGCCGGCCGATGGGCCGCGGGAAGATCCCCCGACCGTCAATCCGCGGCCACCGACGAGTCCCGCCGGGTCAACGGCGGAGTGATCCAGCCGCGCCGGCCCCCGGTGGAACAGTTCCGGCGGCCGGCCACCTGCCGGCGTCGGAGCGGGCGCCGTGCGACGCGCCGGAACGACGAACCCGGGGGTTCCCAGCACCTTTCGCCGGAAGTTCGCCGGGTCCGGGTGCGTCGCCCCAGACCGCGGCGTACACCCCGCGCAGCTCGGCCAGGCTGAACGGCTCGGTCACCAGAGACTGGTCGCCACCGTCGTGTACTCGAGTTTGGCCCGCACCCGCTCGATTGCCGTCGGTGAGGATTCGGCGAGTGGTCGAAGGCCAACCGCGTCGGGTAGGGCGTGCACCGGCCACCAGCGACGCTTCCACGGCATCGGTCCCGGCGACCGGGTCGGGCAGATCGGGGGCCAGCGCGACATAGCCGATGGACACCACCTGCAGGGCCGGCCCGGATCCTCGGGTCGCGCGCCGGATCGGAGTAGGTCGCCAACTGCTCCAGATGCAGACCGGCCGCGGTCGCTGTCGATGCCGGTCTCCTCGACTCAGCTCGCGCCGAGCCGCCGCGTCCGCCGACTCGACGCCGTGGTGCAGGTGGCCGCCGGGCAGCGCCCACCAGTCACGGAACGGATGCTCGTCCCGCCGGACCAGCAGGGCCCGGAGCGTGCCATCGCGGACGGTCAGGATGGCCAGGTCGACGGTCACGGCGAACGCCGGGAACGCCTGCGGGTCATAGCGGCGCAGCCACGTCGGCTTCGCCCGGCCGGGTCACGACGGCCACCGCGCGGCCGGGAAACCCGGTCCGGACAGCGGCGCGGCGAACCGGGCTGCGCAGCTCCAGCAGCGGGTCGACGGTGCGAACCGCGAGGGCCATCTTGTCCGTCAGGGACCCGGTGAGCAGCACCCAGGACTGCCCGGCGGCGGTCAGCGCGTCGATGAACCACCGGGTCATCTCGGCCCGCACGTCGAGGTCGCCCTCGCGCATCCCGTCGTCCACCCAGGGCACGCCGACATGGTCGGTGACCAGATACACCGCCCGCGGCGGCACGGCCGTCCACGGCCGGTCGCGAGGAGCCCGCTCACCGAGGTACCGGCGCTCCCAGATCGCGGTGGCGAACGCGTCGGTGTCGCACACCAGCAGGCGGCGAGCCGGCGCCGGCCGGCAGCCTCCTCGGTCCGGGTCTGCTCGGCGGCCACCACGTCGAAGTCCTCGGGTGTCCAGATCACGTCGGTCAGCGCGGCGTCCTCGCGAACGGTTCGCAGCTGCGCCCACTTCAGGTCGGTGTACGCGCGGCCGAACTCCGGTACCCAACGGGTCCGCGCCCACCCGCCGCTGCGGGCCGCGTAGTGCGCAGCCAACCCGCGGGCGACGCTGGTCGTCCCGGTGGACTCGGCGCCCACCACCACGACCCGGGTGACCAGCCCGGCGCGCGTCGCCGGGGCGAGCAGCGGCCAGCCGCCGGCCAGATCGGCGCGCACCGCGGTCGCCGAACGGCCCCGTCGAGGCAGTACCAGCGGCGTTGCCTCGAACCACCGGGCGAGCTCGACCACATACGGATCGCCGCCCACGACCAGATCGACCGGGCCCGATTCGGCCGCCCCGACCCGCAGTGCCGCCCGCATGGCCGCCACCTGCGCCGCCCAGACGGCCCGGTCGCCGAGGTCGACCGGCGCATCGCAGCGGACGCCGAGCACCCGTACCCGCGGATCGTCGACATGCTCGGCGCGCAGCCAGGCGACCCGGTCCGCCAGCCCGATGGACTCGGCCGCCGAGGACATCACCAGCACGGTGAGTCGTCGGCAACGCTCGGCGGCCAGCCGGATCGCCCGATGATGGCCGCGGTGCGGCGGATAGAACTTCCCGATCAGCAGGCCATGCCCGTACCCGGTCATCGGACGGCCGCCGCCATCGGTGCGGGGCTGGTTCGGGCATCCGCCGTCCACGAGCGCAACCCGGCCACACACAAACCGAGGAACAGCAGATAGACCCCCGCGGTCAGGATCAGGTCACGGCTGAGATACAGAGGCACATAGATGCAGTCGGCGGCGATCCCGGTCCGGCAGGACCGGCGGGTGACGGATGGACCGCGGGCCGACGCTGGGGTCAATCCACCGCGCCTTCTGCCGCTGCCCCCTCGCGCCGACCCGATCGCGCGCGGTAGAGTCCGACCCGTGGTGTGCACGGCAGTGACCCGCTGGACAGCCGGCACTCGGGGCCTGCTCCTTAGCCGCCGCGACGGGGCCTGATCGACCGGCTCCTCCGTCGCGGGGTGTCGTGCTGCTGGTCGTCGTCCGTTCCGATCAGCATCCGAGAAGGTACCCATCATGAGCACTCCCCCGGTCTCCCGCCTGCGTTCCCCGTCCGGTGACGTTCCCGCCGACCAGCCCCTCTGGAACCGGCAGCGACCCAGCCACATGCCCTACTCCCGGTACACCCCGTTCACCCCGATCGACCTGCCCGACCGCACCTGGCCGCAGAAGGTGATCACCAAGGCACCGCTGTGGTGCGCGGTGGATCTGCGAGACGGCAACCAGGCCCTGATCGACCCGATGACCCCGGCCCGCAAACGCCGGATGTTCGATCTGTTGGTGGCCATGGGCTACAAGGAGATCGAGGTCGGCTTCCCGGCCGCCTCCCAGACCGACTTCGACTTCGTCCGCGAGATCATCGAGCAGGACGCCGTGCCGGACGACGTGCGGATCCAGGTCCTGACCCAGGCCCGCCCCGAACTGATCGCCCGCACCTACGAGTCGGTCGAGGGCGCCCATTCGGCCGTCGTGCACCTGTACAACTCCACCTCGACGCTCCAGCGCCGGGTGGTCTTCGGGTTGGACCGGGCGGGCATCACCCGGATCGCCACCGACGGCGCGGAGGAGGTTGCCCGGTGGGCGGACAAGTACCCGGAGACCGACTGGCGATTCGAGTACTCGCCCGAGTCCTACACCGGCACCGAACTCGAGTACGCGGTCGAGGTGTGCAACGCCGTGTCGGCCGTCTGGCGCCCTGTCGGCCGACCAGCCGATGATCGTGAACCTGCCGGCCACCGTGGAGATGGCCACGCCCAACGTCTACGCCGACTCCATCGAGTGGATGCATCGCAACCTGGACCGGCGGGACGCCGTCGTGCTGTCCCTGCATCCGCACAACGACCGCGGAACCGCTGTCGCCGCCGCCGAACTCGGCTTCATGGCCGGCGCCGACCGGATCGAGGGGTGCCTGTTCGGCAACGGCGAGCGGACCGGCAACGTCTGCCTGGTCACGTTGGGGCTCAACGTGTTCAGCCAGGGCATCGATCCGCAGATCGACTTCTCCGACATCGACGAGATCCGCCGGACGGTGGAGTACTGCAATCAACTGGCGGTGCCCGAGCGCCATCCGTACGGCGGCGACCTGGTGTACACCGCGTTCTCCGGTTCGCACCAGGACGCGATCAAGAAGGGCTTCGAGCATCTGAACCGGGACGCCGCCGGGGCCGGCGTGCCGGTGGACGACTACACCTGGGCCGTGCCGTATCTGCCGATCGACCCGCGCGATGTCGGCCGGTCCTACGAGGCGGTCATCCGGGTCAACTCGCAGTCCGGCAAGGGCGGCGTCGCGTACATCATGAAGACCGAGCACGGGCTGGACCTGCCCCGCCGGCTGCAGATCGAATTCTCCAAGGTGGTGCAGCAGCACACCGACGCCGACGGCGGCGAGGTCTCCCCGGCCGCCATGTGGGGGTTCTTCGACGAGGAGTACCTCGGCCGCGCGCGGCCCATCGAATTCATCCGGGGCCGGATCGAGACGCCCGAGGATGCCGCCGGCGAGATCGACACTCTCGTTGCCCGAGTGGTGGTCGACGGCCAGGAGCAGGTGCTGCGGGGCAACGGCAACGGGCCGGTCGCGGCCTACTGCGACGTGCTGCAGCCAACTCGGCTATGACGTCCGGGTGCTGGACTACGTCGAGCATGCCCTGTCCGCCGGCGGGGATGCCAGGGCGGCCGCCTATCTGGAGTGCGCCATCGGTCCGTCGGTCTTCTGGGGGGTGGGTATCGACTCGTCGATCACCCGGGCGTCGCTCAAGGCGATCACCTGCGCGGTGAACCGGGCTGCGGCCGCCGAGCTGGACGACTGAGGGTGAGCGGATGCGCATCCTGACCATGGAGCCGGTCCGCCTCGAGCGGTTCTCCTCGCACGGCGTGGTGGTGCACCATCCCGTCGATGGGGTCGGCCTGCTCACCAGTGGCGGGCCGGCGACCATGGTCACCGTCGAGTTCGAGCCGGGCGGCGTGATCGGCCGGCACCCCGCCGTCGGCCGGCAGGCCCTCGCCGTGGTCAGCGGTGCGGTGGAGGTCTGGGGTGGTGACGGCCACGCCGTCGATCTCGCCGTCGGTCAGCTGGTGCTCTTCGAACCGGGCGAGGAGCACGAGACCAGGGCGATCACCGCGGCGACGCTCGCCATCATGGAGTGGGCGGAACCCGTCGGCTGAACCGGTCGCAGCCCGAGCAGCGCCACCCCGGCCTCTCCCGGCCCGCCTGCTCACCCAACCGGCCCAGCGACACGCACACCGGCCTGATCCGGCTGGCCCGAACGGGTGGAGCGGGCGGTTGTGCGTATCGTCACTGTCTTCGGTTTGTCCTGATTGCACCAGAATCCTCACCGAGGAGGTGCCTCATGGACCAGTCCACCGCCCACGACATCATCGAGTTCGTCATCTGTCCGGAGTGCGCCGCTCCTGCGGAGATCACCTGGAATGCTCGTCCGGACCTGGATCCGGATCTCGCACTCGCCTTTGTCCGATGCCTGTTCCGGCACTGGTTCCTGATGCCGGGCGACCGGGTTCCGCGCGCGGCCTGACGGGCATCGACCCGGGCGGGCGGCGAGTGAGCCGAAAGGCCAGATGTCTCGCGACATGGGCGTTTTCGGTTCAGCGGCGAGCAGGTGGCAGACTGCCGGGGTGCCCGAAGGTCATGTCACCCACCGTCTGGCCATCGGGCTGAGCGAGCGGTTCGCCGGAACGCCGACACGCAGCACCAGCCCGCAGGGCCGGTTCGCCACCGAGGCCGCCGAGATCGACGGGCATCCGCTGGACGTGGCCGAGGCCTACGGCAAGAACCTGTTCGCCCACTTCGGGGAGCGAACCGTGCACGTACATCTGGGACTGGCCGGCAAGTGGTACCTGGCCGACAGCGACGCCCGACCCATCCTCGGCGCCATCCGCTGGCGGCTGGAGAACGATCTGCATTTCGCCGACCTGCGGGGTCCGCAGGCGTGCGCGCTCGTATCGCCGGAACGGCAGGCCGAGATCACCGGGGCCCTCGGACCCGACCCGCTTCGTCCGGATGCCGATCCGGACGTCGGCTGGCAGCGGGTCAGGGTGTCGAAGATCCCGATCGCGCTCCTGCTCATGGACCAGCGGGTGTCGGCCGGCGTCGGCAACATCTTCCGGGCCGAGGTGCTCTATCGGCATCGGCTCGACCCGATGATGCCGGGCCGGTTGCTGCGGCACGCGGAATGGAACGCGATCTGGGACGACCTGGTCGCCCTGATGACGTCGGCGGTGGCCCGGGGCCGGATCGACAC
Source organism: uncultured Actinomycetota bacterium (assembly GCA_963706185.1). Taxonomy (GTDB): domain Bacteria; phylum Actinomycetota; class Actinomycetes; order Mycobacteriales; family Nakamurellaceae; genus Nakamurella. The sequence continues at coordinate 126,495 of CAVPLZ010000017.1, forward strand.
GGTGCGTCCTGAGCACGAGCCGGCGGCCATGGGCCGGGCGCCGCGGGTCGACCGGCACGGCGGCGAGGTTTACGTCTACCGCCGCGCAGACCAGCCGTGCCTGGTCTGCGGGACCCGGATCCGGACCGCCGAATTGGGCGGCCGCAACCTGTTCTGGTGCCCGAAATGTCAGCGGCCCAGCCGGCGCAAGCCGCCGGCCTCGACCCCGTCGCTCCGCCCGGTCCGGCAACACCGGCCGGCCGCGGCCGACCGGGCCGCACCGCTGCGCTGAGCTGCAACCACTGTCCGAGCGCGGTCCTACCCTCGGCTCATGGACAACGACTGGACCGCCGAACTTGCCGACCAGCTCACCTTCGACTGGGAGGTGCAGCTGCGCCCACGCTGGACGGGCCTGACCGACGAGGAATACCTCTGGGAACCGGTCCGCGAGATGTGGAGTGTGCGGCCCAGCGGCACCGGCCGGACACCGATGGCCGTCGGCGGCGGCGAGCACCGAGATCGATTACCGGATCCCGGAGCCGAAGCCCATTCCGGTCACCACCATCGCCTGGCGGATCGGTCACCTGCTGGTCGGCGTCTACGGCGAGCGGAACGCCAGGTACTTCGGCGGACCGCCGGTGGAGTACGCCACCTACGACTACCCGCTGACCGCGGACGACGCCCTCGCCCGGCTGGACGAGGCCTACCGCCTCTGGAACGCGGGAGTCCGTGGACTGACCGCGAGCGACCTCGGCGAACAGTGTCGCGAACCCGGCTTCGAAACCGACTCCATGGGGGCGCTGATCCTGCACATCAACCGGGAGGTCATCCACCACGGCGCCGAGATCAACCTGCTGCGCGACCTGTACCGGTGGCAGTGAGCAGCGGCTCGTCGATCGTCGCGGGAACCCGCAGCTCCGCGTGTGACAGCGCCCTGCGCAGGGTCGGCAGCAGCAGGATCGCGGCGAGCGCGACGCCCAGCGCCGAACCGGCCTGCAGCAGGTAGGCCGTCGACGCGCCGCGGTGGTCGACGATGATCCCGGCCAGCGGCAGCGAGATCGCGAGCCCGACGGACAGGCCGGAGCTGGCCCAGCTCATCGACTCGGTCAGCCGGGCCGCCGGCACGATGCGCTCGACCAGGGCCATCCCGGAGATCAGCACCGGCGCGACCGCGACCCCGGCCACCAGCGCGCCGGCACCGAGGGCCCAGACGGAGCCCAGGAACGGGATCGGCAGGGTGACGACCCCGAGCACGCAGCGCGGCCGTGACGTACTGACGGACGAGCGAGGCGCGCAGGGTCAGCGCACCGAACACCAGTCCGCCGGTCAGCGAGCCGAAGGAGTAGAGGGCCAGCAGCAGCCCGGCCATCCCGGCGTGGCCCTGCTCCTGGGCGAACGCGACCGTGGTCACCTCGAACGTGCCGAAGACCCCGCCGAGCAGGACGAAGATGCCGGCGATGCCGGCGATCCCGGGCAGCAGGATGGCCGGCCGGCCCGGACGTGCCGCGCTGCGTCCCGGAAGCGGGCGGCTCGGTGCGGGTCTGCATCAGCAGCAGCGTCGTGCCGACCACCAGGAAGATCGAGGCGAGCACCAACGCGGCGCTGGGGAACAGCTGCAGCGCGACGACCGTGGCCAGCGGCGGACCGAGGATGAACACCACCTCGTCGATCAGCGACTCCCAGGCGAACGCGGTGCGCAGCAGCGGCGAGCCGGTCAACTGGTTGGACCACCGGGCCCTGACCAGCGGACCGATGTTCGGCGCGGCCGCGCCGGCAATCCCGGCCAGCAGGTAGATCGGCCAGTTCAGCGTGGTGGTGATACCGACCACGATGATCCCGGCGATCGCCGGGACGTGGACCGCGAGTTGCAGCGGCACCACCTTGCGCTGGCCGCGGGCGTCGATCAGCCGGGACACCTGCGGGACCGATCACCGCGGTGGCGATGGCGAACACCGCGGAGGCAATGCCGGCGACGGCGTACGAGCCCCGCTCGGCCGAGACGAACAGCACGGCCCCGACGCCCGACATGGACATCTGCATGCGGGCCACCAGGCCGGCCGCCGAGAAGCGGGCAGCGCCGGGACGCCTGAGCACCTGCAGATACGGGCCGAACACGGGGTCACTCCCACCGATAGCGCTGGTGGCCGGCGACCAGTCTTCCTTCGCTTTACCGTCCGGCCGGTACAGTCTACGGGATGGCAGCCGGTACCCGCGACCGAATTCTCGGCGCCGTGCGCGCGCTGTTGGTGCGCGGCGGCCCCGATGCGGTGACCCTTGATGCGGCCGCCGCCGAGGCCGGCGTGTCCAAGGGCGGGTTGCTGTACCACTTCCCGACGAAGGCATCGCTGTTCGTCGGGGTGCTCGCGCAGATGCGCGACCGGGTGGTCGCGGACATGGCTGCGCGGACCGCCGACCGTGATCCGGTCACGGCGTTCCTGGAGTACGGCGTCCCGGTCGACGACGAGGACGCCTTCGCCGTCGCGCTGATCGCGGCTGTGCACCACGGCCAGGCCGCCGACCCGGAGATCCGGGCGCTGTTGGTGGACGGGTTCCGAGCCTGGGAGGCCCCGATGCTGGCCGCGGTGGCCGATCCGGTGCGGGCCGAGATCATCCGACTGGTCGGCAACGGGATCTACCTCTCGGCGATCTCGGGGCTGCCGCTTCCCGAGCCGAAGCTGCTGGCCGAGGTCATCGACCGACTCGCCGCGACCACGCCCGCCGCCGGGGCCTGAACCTCTCAGGCGAGGCGAAGGAGCAGCCCCAGAAGTAGATCTGGCCCCACCAGCGAGGTGGGCTTGCCCCCGGCCATCTCGGGGTGCGCCCGGCCCGGGCTCCGGGTGCTGCCCTGATGTCGCGACCGCCGGAGCAATCGAAGACTCGAATGCGGTAGAGGTCACCATCCGCGTCAGGAGCCGGGCATGCATACACCGACCATCCCGCAATCGCTATCCATCGGCGAACCGCCGGCCCGGCCACCGAGGCGCGGACGGTCACCGATCGTGGTGATGACCGCGTTCAGCGCCCGCCGCCCGTGGGTCACCATCGGTGCCTGGCTGGTGCTCGTCGTCACCTGCTACCTGCTCGGCTCCGCCGCCGGCACCGTCAAGGCCACCGAAGCGCAGACCAACCCCGGCGAGGCGATCACGGCATCCCAGATGGTCGACGCGGCTGGGCTCGGCGGACCCGATCACGCCCAGGTGCTGCTGACCGCGGCCGACGGCGGTCCGCTGGACCGGACGGCCGCGGCGGCGGCGGTCGCGAACCTCGACATCTCGCTGCCCCGGGTGGCCGGGGTCCGATCAGTGGCCGATCCGGTTCCCTCCGCCGACGGGCGGGCGATGCTGGTGCCGGCCACCCTGAACGACGACTTCGCCGGCGACGCCTTCCGCGCCGCGGTGGCCGAGGCGGCCACCGCACCCGACGTCAGCGGCATTCGATTACAGGCCACCGGTGGCAATCTCATCGACGACGACGTCGACACCACCCTCGGCGACAGCTTCTCCACCGCGCTGACGATCAGCCTGCCGGTGACCCTGCTGATCATGCTGGTCGCCTTCGGTGCACTGCTCGCCGCCGGCATCCCGGTGCTGCTCGGGGTGACCTCGGTGTTGTCCGCCGTCGGACTGTATGCCGTTGCCTCCCATGCCTTTCCGGACGGTGGGCAGACCGCCGAGGTGATCCTGCTGGTGGGCATGGCGGTGGGCGTGGACTACTCGCTGTTCTACCTGCGCCGGGAACGGGAGGAACGCCGGGCCGGTCGCTCCGACCAGGCCGCCCTGTCCATCGCGGCCGCCACCGCCGGACGCGCCGTGGTGACCTCCGGATTCGCGGTGTGCATCGCGCTGGCCGGGATGTTCCTGACCAACGACGCGACCTTCACCGCGATGGCGGTCGGCACGATCGCGGTGGTGCTGCTGGCCGTGCTCGGGTCACTCACCGTCTTGCCGGCGACGCTGTCGCTGCTGGGCAGCCGGGTGGACAAGCCGCGAATCCCGCTGCTCGGGCGGCTGGCCGGCCGGGCCGGGAGCGGGGCCACCGTGCGGGCCATGCTCCGCCCGGCCCTGCGCCACCCGGTGGCCACGGCGGCCATCACCGTGGCCGGGCTGGCCGCGATCATTCTGCCGGCCTTCGGGCTGCAGCTGCGCGCGAACTCGGTTGCCGACCTTCCGGACTCCATGCCGTCGGTCGTCGCCTATCGGGATCTGGTCGCCGCGTTCCCGGAGCGCAGCGTCGATCAGTTCGTGGTGGTGTCGGCCCCGGCCGAGCAGACAACGGCCACGAAACTCGCCGTGACGCAGCTGGTTTCCATGATCTCCGGCGACCAACACTTCGCCGGCGAGCCGCAGGTGCACAGCAACGGCCCGACCACGGTGGTGGACGTGGCGGTGCCCGGTGATCCCCAGTCCGACCGGGCCAAGGAGGCGCTGCGTCTGCTGCGGGAAAGGTTCTCGCCCGCGACGGTGGGTGCGGTACCCGGCGCAACCGTGGCGGTCGGCGGGGCAACCGCTGCCGCGGTCGACGCCGTCGATGGGATCGCCGCGCGCACACCGCTGGTCTTCGCCTTCGTGCTGGTGCTGACCCTGGTGTTGATGACGCTGGCGTTCTCGTCCCTGGCCATGGGGTTGGTGACGGTGCTGGTCAACCTGCTCTCGGCCGGCGCCGCGTACGGCGTGCTGGTGCTGGTGTTCCAGCACACCTGGGCCGAAGGTGTGCTGGACTTCTCCTCCACCGGCGGGATCATCTTCTGGATCCCCATGTTCCTGTTCGTCATCCTGTTCGGTCTGTCGATGGACTACCACGTGCTGGTGGTGTCGCGGATCAAGGAAGCCGCTGATCGCGGGGCGCCGCCGCGGCAGGCGGTGGAGGACGGGGTGGCCGGTTCGGCCGGTGTGGTGACCAGCGCGGCGCTGGTGATGATCGCCGTGTTCGCCATCTTCGCCGGCCTACCGATGATCGAGTTCAAGGAGCTCGGCATCGGCCTGTCCACGGCCATCCTGCTCGATGCGGTGGTGGTCCGGATCCTGTTGCTGCCAGCGCTGCTGGCCTTGCTCGGCCGGCACGCATGGTGGTCGCCACGGTGGTTGGCCCGGATGCTGCCGAGCCGATCGTGGGGAGTCGACGAGGTGCCAACGCCGCGGCCCGCGACAGCCGCTCCGGTGGGCTCGATGTCGGCGCCCTGATCCTGGGCTTGACGCCCGGAACTGAGCGTCGAACCGACAAGGTCCGGCCCAGGGTGAGCTCCCGCTCGCCCTTGGCCGGACCTTGTGTGCGGTTCAGTGGGAGGCGAAGGCCGCGTCGAAGGCGGCGGTGGGCGCGTCGAACAGCTTGGACCTGACGAACTCCAGCGCCTCGGGCGCGCCGACCAACCGGTCCATCCCGGCGTCCTCCCACTCGATCGAGATGGGTCCGGTATAGCCGATGGTGTTGAGCATCCGGAAGCACGCCTCCCACGGCACGTCGCCGTGACCGGTGGAGACGAAGTCCCAGCCGCGCCGCGGGTCGGCCCAGGCCAGGTGCGAACCCATCCGGCCGTTGCGGCCGTTGCCGACCTGCTTTTTCGCGTCCTTGCAGTCGACGTGGTAGATCCGGTCCTTGAAATCCCAGATGAAGCCGACCGGATCCAGGTCCTGCCAGACGAAGTGGCTGGGGTCCCAGTTCAGCCCGAACGCCTCCCGGTGCCCGATCGCCTCCATCGTCGCAACTGTCGTCCAGTAGTCGTAGGCGATCTCGCTCGGGTGCACCTCGTGGGCGAAGCGGACCCCCTCGCCGTCGAACACGTCCAGAATCGGATTCCACCGGTCGGCGAAGTCCTGGTAACCGACGTCGACCAGATCCTGGGAGACCGGCGGGAACATGGCCACGTACTTCCAGATGGACGAGCCGGTGAATCCGACGACGACGTCGACGCCAAGACCACGGGCCGCCTTGGCGGTCAGCTTCATCTCCTCGGCCGCGCGCTGCCGCACGCCCTCGGCCTCACCATCGCCCCAGATCCGGTCGGGCAGGATGCCTCGGTGCCGCGCGTCGATCGGGTCGTCGCAGACCGCCTGGCCCTTCAGATGGTTGGAGATGGCGAACACCTGCAGGTTGTAGCGGTCGAGAATCTCCCGGCGGCTGTCCAGGTACTTCGGGTCCTCGGCCGCCCGCCACGGGTCGAGATGATCGCCCCAGCAGGCGATCTCGAGCCCGTCGTAACCCCAGCCCGAGGCCAGCCGGGCCACCTCTTCGAACGGCAGGTCGGCCCACTGACCGGTGAACAGGGTGATCGGTCGTGCCATGGTGCTCCTCTTCCTTCGCGTACGGAAATCCCGGTCGACTCAGGCGATCCCGAACAGGTGATCCATGAAAAGTTGGTCCAGCGCTTCGATGTGCACCTCGCGGTGACCCAACTCCTCCGGGTCGTACGAGTCGGACAGCAGCGAGTCGAGCGTCTCGCCCTCGCCCAGGGTGGGCTCGGCGAGCTCGGCGACCTTGGCCGCCTCCAGCGCCTCGGCGACCCGCGGGTCGGCCCGAAAAGCCTTGGCCCGTTCGCGGAACACCAGGTAGTTGCGCATGCAGCCGGCGGCCGAGTCCCAGACGCCCTCGACGCCCTCGACTCGCGGGGGCTTGAAGTCGAAGTGCCGTGGCCCGTCGTAGGTCGGGCCGCCGCCCACCGGGCCGTTCTCCAGCAGATCCACCAGCGAGAACGCGCCCTTGATGTTGCCGGAGCCGAACCGCAGGTCCTGGTCGAAGCGCGGGCCGTGCTGGCCGTTGAGGTCGATGTGGAACAACTTGCCCGCCCACATCGCCTGGGCGATGCCCTGGGTGTAGTTCATCGAGGCCATCTCCTCGTGACCGACCTCGGGGTTCAGCCCGACCATGTCCGGGTGGGCCAGCCGGTCGATGAAGGCGATCGCGTGCCCGATGGTCGGCAGCAGGATGTCGCCGCGCGGCTCGTTCGGCTTGGGTTCGATGGCGAACTTGAGGTCGTAGCCCTGCTCGATCACGTACTCGCACAAGATGTTGACCCCCTCGGCGTACCGGTCCAGCGCCGCGCCGACGTCCTTGGCGATGTCGGACTCGGAACCCTCCCGGCCGCCCCACATGACGAATGTCTTCGCCCCGAGCGAGGCGGCCAGATCGACGTTACGACGCACCTTGTTCAGCGCGAACCGGCGCACCCGCCGGTCGTTGGCGGTGACCCCGCCCTCCTTGAACACCGGGTGGGAGAACAGGTTCGTGGTGATCATCTCGATGACCAGGCCGGTCTCCTGCGCGGCCTGCCGGACGTCGTCGAGGCGGCGGTCGCGCTCGGCGTCGTCGGCGCCGAACGGCACCACGTCGTCATCGTGGAAGGTGAAGCCCCAGGCACCGAGCTCGGCCAGCTTCTCGATGGCGTACCGGGGATCCTGCGGGGCCCTGGTCGCCGGTCCGAACGGGTCGACGCCCTGCCAGCCGACGGTCCAGAGTCCGAAGCTGAACTGGTCTTCCTTGGTGGGGGTGTAGTCGGTCATGGTGCGATCTCCTGCCAGGTGCTGTGGTGGGCGGCACTGTGTTCGACGGCGTCCAGCACGCGCTGGACCTGGAGGCCGTCGGCAAAGGTGGGGCTGACCGGGGTGCCGGTGCCGATGGCCGTCACCAGGTCGCGGATCTCGTGGACGAAAGTGTGCTCGTAGCCGATGATGTGGCCGGGCGGCCACCACGCCGACAGGTACGGGTGATCGGACTCGGTCACCAGGATCCGGCGGAAGCCGGCGCTGGTCGCCGGTTCGCGGTTGTCGTAATAGGACAGTTCGTTCATCGCCTCCATGTCGAAGGCCAGGCTGCCGTCGGAGCCGTTGACCTCGATCCGGAGGGCGTTCTTACGTCCGGTGGCGAACCGGGTGGCCTCGAACGAACCGACGGCACCGCCGGCGAATCGGGCGGTGAACAACGCGGCATCGTCAACGGTCACCTCGCCGGTCTCGGCGCCACCACTGGCCGCCAGTCCCGAGCCCGCCGCCGCGAGCACCGGACGCTGCTTGATGAAGGTCTCGGTGATCCCGGACACGCCGACGATGGGCTCGCCGAGCAGGTACTGGGCGAGATCCACGATGTGCGCGCCGATGTCACCGAGCGCGCCGGAACCGGCCAGCTCCTTGCGCAGCCGCCAGACCAACGGGAACTGCGGATCGATGATCCAGTCCTGCAGATACTGCGCCCGCACCTGACGGATGGTGCCGAGCCGGCCCTCGGCGATCCACTGCCGGGCCAGCGCCATGGCCGGCACCCGACGGTAGTTGAAGCCGACCATGGCGACCTGACCCCGCGCCGCGGCCGCCTCGGCGGCGGCAACCATGGCCTCTGCCTCGGCAACCGTGTTGGCCAGCGGCTTTTCGCACAGCACGTGCTTGCCCGCTTCCAGGGCGGCGATGGCGATCTCCGCGTGCGAGTCGCCCGGCGTGCAGACATCGATCAGGTCGATGTCCTCGCGCGTCAGCAAGGCTCGCCAATCGGTTTCGGTCTCCGCCCAGCCCAACCGGTCCGCGGCTGCCGTCACCGCGGCGGCGTCGCGGCCGGCGAGGACCGCCAGCTCCGGCCGCAGCGGTAGGTCGAACGCCCGGGGGGCGGTGCGCCACCCCACCGAGTGGGCCGCACCCATGAACGCGTAGCCGATCATGCCGACCCGGAGCGCCCCGGCCTCTCGGGTCGGGGTGGCCTGTGTCATGTCCTAGCTCCTTTGCAGAAGTGTTGGTGCGGCAGCCGGTTGGGACAGGTGTGACCGATCGGGGCACAGTTGCCCGCCCGCGCACCGTACGCGCAGCAACTGTGCCCCTGGTCGGCGGCTCAGGACTCGAACGCGGACGGCAGGTAGGTGTCCACGTTGTCCTTGGTGACCACGGCCGAGTACAGCGTGATCGACTTGGGCACCTCCTGCTCCTTCAGGTCGGCCATGCCCTTGTTCAGCACCAACAACCGGGCCAGCAGGATCCCGGACGCAGCCTGGGTGGGCGGATAGATGACGGTCGCCTTGAGCACGGTGTTGTCGGCCTTGATGTCGCGCATCACGTTCGCCGACCCGGCGCCACCGACCATGAAGAACTCGTTGCGGCCGGCGTTCTGGATGGCGGCGAGGACCCCGACACCCTGGTCGTCGTCGTGGTTCCAGATCGCATCCAGTTGAGGCGCGGCCTGCAGGAGGTTCGACGTGACCGATTCGCCGGAGTCGGCGGTGAACTCGGCCGAGACCTGGTTGGAGACCTTGAAGCCGTAGGTGGCCAACGCGTCGGCGAAGCCCTTGGACCGGTCGACCGTCAGCGGCAGGCTGGCAATACCCTGGATCTCGGCGATCTTCGGACTGGCCACCCCCTTGTCCTTCAACGTCTGACCGATGTACCGGCCGGCCGAGACGCCCATCCCGTAGTTGTCACCGCCGATGTAGGTGCGGTAGGCAAGCGGGGAGGAGAAGATCCGGTCGACGTTGACCACCAAGATGCCGGCGTCGCTGGCCTTCTGTGCGGTGTCGGTCATCTGGGCGCCGTCGAACGGCAACAGCACGATGGCGTCGACCTTGTCGTTGATGAACGTCTCGACCTGGGAGATCTGCTGGTTGACGTCGTTGGTGCCCGATGCGATGGACACCTTGATGTCGGACATGGAGCCCGCCACCTTCTCGACGTTGTCGGTGATCGCGGCTATCCAGCCGTGGTCGGCCGCGGGTGCCGAGAAACCGATCTTGACCATCTTTCCCTCCGGGTTGCTGCTTGCGCTGGTGAGTGGGCTGGATTCGACGGCGGAGGTGACCGCCGAGCTGGTGGTGGCGGCGCCACCGGAGGTGGCGGCGCCACCGGAGGTGGCGCCGGTGGTGCCGGCCGGGGTGGTGGTGGTCTCGGCCGACGGTGTGTTCGACGTGCAGGCGGCGAGGATCGCCGTGGTGGCCGCGGCAAGGCCGCCGGCCAGGAATGTTCGGCGGCCCAAGCCGCTGAACCATTCCGGTCCGGGGTCACCGTTGACTTCGGGTGGCATGTGGTCTCCCTCTCCGAGAAACGCTGTCGATGGACGTGCGGTTCGCCGGGCCGCGGATGCGATGGCGGGTACTGCGTCTGTCGTGGTGCTGGGCTGCCGAGAAATTCGCTGCTGGAGGTGGTCAGCTGCGGAGTTGGGTGCGCGCGACGCGCTGCTGGAGCAGGACGGCGATGACGATGATCGCGCCCTTGGCGATGGCCTGGGTCGAGGTGTCCAGGTTGTTCAGGGTGAAGACGTTGTTCAGGATCGAGAAGATCAGCACCCCGATGATGGTGCCGACGATCGTGCCCCGCCCCCCGGTGAGCAGGGTGCCGCCGATGACCACGGCGGCGATCGAATCCAACTCGTAACCGAGGCCGAGGTTGGAGGACCCGGCGTTGGTCCGCGCGGTGATCAGGACCGCGGCGATCCCACAGCACAGGCCCATCAACACGTACAGGAACATGGTGTGCCGCTTGACGTCGATGCCGGCCAGCCTGGCCGCTTCCGGGTTGCCACCGACGGCGTACGTGCGCCGTCCGAACGTCGTGCGGTTCAGCACGATCCAGCCCAGTGCGGCCACCAACGCGAACACGATCACCTGCACCGGGATGCCGAACACGCTGCCGGTGAAGAAGTCCCGGAATCCGGTGTCCTTGATCACCTGGGTCCGCTTGGACGAGATCACCTCGGCCAACCCGTCGGCCGCCGCCAACGTCGCCAGCGTCATGATGAAGGGCACGATCGGGCCGTAGGCGATGAATACGCCGTTGACCAGCCCGCAGCCCATCCCGACCAGCAGGGCCACCACCACGATCAGCCACCAGGTCGTCTTGCCGGCCAGTTCCTGGGTGGCCACCGTGGTCGACCACACCGAGCACAGCGCGACCTGCGACCCCACCGACAGATCGATGCCGCCGCCGATGATCACGAACGTCATCCCGATGGACAACACTCCGGTGACCACGGCCAGGGTCAGCACCGTCCGCAGGTTGGACGCGGTGCCGAACCGGTCGCCGGCGGTGACCATCCCGATGATGATCAACACGACCAGCGCGATGAGCAGGCCGACATGCCGGCCCCACGGACTGGCCAGGAAACTGTTCCCGCGAGAGCCGGACGAGCGCGCCGGCGGATTCGGACCGATCCCGATGGGCCCGATCTCCTTGGACCCGGCCTGCTGGTCCGCGTCCTGGCCGGTGCCGACCGCCCCGTCGGGAGTGGGAGTGGGAGTGCTCACGCCTTCACCCTCCCCTGGCTGGCACTCGGGTTGGGTTGCGGCATGACTTGCTGATGATCCGCTCGCTGACGCTCGCTCATGCTGCCTGTCCTCTCATCACCAGATCGAGTACGCCCTGCTCATCGATCTGTCCCGCGTCGCCCGAATACAGCACCCGGCCCTCGGCCATCACCAACACCCGGTCGGCCAACCCGAGCACCTCTTCGATCTCACTGGACACCACCACCACGGCGACGCCGGAATCGGCCAGTTTTCTGATGACCGCGTAGATCTCGGCCCTGGCCCCGACGTCGACGCCGCGGGTGGGCTCGTCCAGGAGCAACACCCGACAGCCCTTGAGCAGCCATCGGGCCAGCACCACCTTCTGCTGGTTCCCGCCGGAGAGCGTGCGTACCACCCGGGCCGGGTCGGCCGGGCGCACGTCGAGTTCCTCCGTCCGCACCTTGGCCGCGGCGAATTCGGCCCCCCGGCGCAGGAACCCGGCGACCGAGAACCGGCCCATCGAGGAGACCGAGACGTTCTGGTACACCGGCTCCATCAGCAGCAGACCCTGCGTCTTGCGTTCCTCGGGACACAGGCCGATACCCGGCGGCCACCGCCGAGGTCACCGACCGATGGACCGGCTTGCCGTCGACGGCAACGGTGCCCGCCTCGGCCCGGCGGGCGCCGTAGATGGTCTCCAGGACCTCGCTGCGGCCCGCTCCGACCAGGCCCGCGATGCCGACGATTTCACCGGACCGGACCGACAGCGACACGTCCGCGAACTCACCGCGCCGGCTCAGGCCCTCGACCGTGAGCACCTCGAACGCGTCGGCGGGCACACCGGGACGCTGCGGGAACACGTACTCGATGGACCGCCCGGTCATCAACCGGATCAGCTCCTTGGTCGGCGTGCCCGCGGGCAGGTTCGTGCCGACCGTTCGGCCGTCCTTCAGGACGGTGATCCGGTCACCGATGCGGCGGATCTCGTCCAGCCGGTGCGAAATGTAGATGACCGCGACGCCGTCCCGCCGCAGATCGTTGACCAGACGGAAGAGATTCTCCACACCGTCCGGGTCGAGCACCGCGGACGGCTCGTCCATGATGATCAGGCGGACGTCGTGGGACAGCGCCCTGGCCATCGAGACGATCTGCTTCTGAGCCGCGGACAAGTGCCGCACCTCGTCCGACGCACGGATCTCCGGATGACCGAGCCGGGTCAACAACTCCCGGGTGCGCCGGCGCATCGCCTGCCGGTTCGAGAAGCCGACCGCACTCAACTCGTGGCCGAGGAAGATGTTCTCGGTCACCGACAGCCCATCGACCAGATCCAGCTCCTGGTAGATGGTCGCAACACCCAGGCGCACGGCCGCCAGCGGATTCGCCAACTGCACCGGTTCGTCGTCCCAGCGAATCTCACCTTCGTCCGGACGATGGGCACCGGCCAGGACCTTGATCAAGGTCGACTTACCCGCCCCGTTCTGCCCGAGGAGGCAGTGCACCTCACCCGCTCGCACCTGCAGATCGACTCCGTCCAACGCCCGGACGCCCGGGAAAACCTTGACGATGTCCCGCATCTCGAGCAAGGCAGGCACGTTGGGGTCACCACCCGGCGTGACCCCCTCGACCACCGGAAGAACGTCCTCGGCGGGTGCGTCGGGCACCGGGTCGTGCTGCGGTTCGGTCATCGCCTGCCTCCCATCAGCGGCCGGAACGGGGCGACCGAAGTCGGGTTGTCCAGCACCCACTCGATGCCGACCTGGGCGCCGCCGATGCCGGCCGCATTGAAGCCCAGGGTGGAGAAGGCGATGCGACAACCGCCGGCCTCGGGCGCGATCGCGTGCGCGGTCAGCGCCTCGGTGATCGGTGCCTCCACATGGGTGGCGAGGGCGGCAAAGGTCCCGCCGAACATGAGCACCTCCGGATTGAAGGCATTGACCAGCGCGGCGGCGCCCCGGCCGATCAGCAGGCCGACCTCGCGCAGCCCGTCGAGGGTGCGCCGGTCGCCGCGGTCGGCCCGGGCCACCACCTCGGCCAGCCTCGTCGGCAGATCCTGCGTCACGTCGCGCAATGGGTCGCCCGGATCACTGACCCGGGCGAGAATGGCGTCCAGACCGATCGCCGCTTCCCAGCAGCCGCGCCGTCCGCAGCCGCAGAGATAGCTGGCGTCGGCCAGCGCCATGTGGCCGAATTCCCCGGAGTAGCCGCGGGCTCCGCGCATCAACCCACCACCGGAGATCACTCCGCCACCGACCCCGACCTCGCCGGTGACCAGGACCAGATCCGTGGTGCCGGCGGCCGATCCGGCCGCGTACTCGGCGAGCGCAGCCAGGTTGGCCTCGTTGTCGGCGGCGATTCTCGTCGCCGGCAGCTTCACTTCGGCCGCGAGCATGGTGACCGCATCCACGTTGCGCCACTGCAGGTTCGGCGCGTAGGCGACGCGACCGACGGTGGTCTCGATCATGCCGGGAATGGCCAGGTGCAACGACTGCACCGGGCGGTCGCCGAGGCTGGCGACGAGTGAATTGACCAACTTCCCCACCCGGCGCATCGTGGCGGTCGGGTCCAACTGCCGGACATCGAGGGCGACCGTGCGGCTGGCGATGACCGCGCCGCTCAGGTCGAGCACGTGGCAGGCCAGGTAGTCGACGTTGATCTCGACGCCGAGGAAGGCCACGTGGTCAGGGTCCAGCGCGAGCAACTGGCCCGGCCGCCCGAGGCCGCCGCGCTCGACCGCCCCTTCGCGAAGCAGCCGGCGATTGATCAGGTCGGCGACCAGGCTGGACACCGTGGCCCTGGTCAACCCCGTCTCGGCGGCGATCCTGGCCCGCGACCACGGACCGGGGCGAGCGGCCGTCCGCAGCACCTGCGACAGGTGCCGGCGGCGCACCAACGCCTGGTCGATCGGACCAGCCGTTGCGGACGTCGTCGTCATCAACTCTCATTTCGTCTGTTGAGTAAACAAACTAAGTGGCGCCGTGGGGTGGCGTCAATCACTTGAGTGAAATTTCGGTACGACGAGCCCTGTGCGTTCGAGCCGCCAGAAAGTTGATCATGGGAACCTCGTTCGCTCCTTGTCGGCGTGTCGCGCAACACGCCGACAAATCGTGTACCGGTTCGCCATGATCAACTTGCGGGAATGGCTGCGCCGGATCAGGCGGCGCAGGAGCAGGCCGGATCGGCAGGGCAGGGGACGGGCAGGCATCAGCCCGGCCGCACCACCAGGTCGGCGCGCAGTTTCGTACCGTCCCTGGCGAAGTGCCGATCCTCGTCGTCCTGCCACTGCTGCAGAAGTCGTCGGCTGTCCTCACCGTCGCGCTCCACCGCCCGCCGCAGCCGCTCGGCCCGGTCCGGCAGGTCCATCCAGACGAGCACGCCGGCCCGGCCCGCGATCAACCACCGGCCCGCCGAAACCCCCTCCAGGATCAGCATCGCGGGCGGCGCGACGGTCACCAGTCGCCGGGCAACGGGCTGTCCGGACGACCAGTCGTTGGCCAGCAGTCGACCCGATCGGCCGCGGGACAGCGGCCGCAGCACCCCATCCTCCAGCCGGTCCCACCAGCCGAACGGGTCGTCCCAGGTGGCCAGCAGGTCGGTGGACAGCAGCGCGACCGGCCCCGAGCTCAGTGGCTCGCATGCTCCGGCCCAGGCCTGGGCGAAGGTCGACTTGCCCGATCCGCTGGGCCCGTCGACCACGCCCAGCCTGATGTCGCCGAGGCGAGGGTCGGCGTGCGCAAGCAACTGCGCCGCAAGGGCGGCGGTGGCCGGGCCCGACACCGCGGGGCTCAGGCGTCGACGGCGCGGCGGCCGGAGAATGCCCGGCCGAGGGTCACCTCGTCGGCATACTCCAGGTCACCGCCGACCGGCAGGCCGCTGGCCAATCGGGTCACCGAGAGCCCGGGAAAGGTGCGCAACAGCCGGGTGAGATAGGTCGCGGTGGCCTCGCCCTCGAGGTTCGGGTCGGTGGCCAGGATGACCTCGCTGATCCCCGGTTCGGCGATCCGTTGCAGCAGTGGGGCGATCCGCAACTGATCGGGCCCGATGCCGTCGATCGGCGAGATGGCACCGCCCAGCACGTGGTAGCGGCCGCGGAACTCCCGGGTGCGCTCGATCGCTGCGACGTCCTTGGGCTCCTCCACGACGCAGATCGCCGACTGGTCGCGCCTCGGGTCCGCGCAGATCCGGCACCGCTCGTCGGAGGAGACGTTCCCGCACACCTCGCAGAACCGGACGTCGTCCTTCACGCGCTGCAGCGCCCCCTGCAAGCGGGTGATGTCGGCCGCGTCCTGGGTGAGCAGGTGGAAGGCGATGCGTTGGGCGGATTTCGGACCGATGCCCGGCAATCGGCCCAGTTCGTCGATCAGGTCCTGAACGGGTCCCTCGTACAACTGCTCAGGCCCCCGGCAGGCCGGGCAGGTCGCCCGGACCCGACAGCCCACCGAGACCGAAGGCGTCCAGACTCAGGCCGCCGGTGACCGCGCCCATCTCTTCGGCGGCCAGTTCCTTGGCGGCTCGGGCCGCGTCGCGCACCGCGGCGACGATCAGGTCGCCGAGGGTGTCCAC
This sequence comes from uncultured Actinomycetota bacterium, assembly GCA_963706185.1. Lineage (GTDB taxonomy): Bacteria > Actinomycetota > Actinomycetes > Mycobacteriales > Nakamurellaceae > Nakamurella. The sequence continues at coordinate 142,219 of CAVPLZ010000017.1, forward strand.
GTCATCCGGGTCGACGATGCTGGGGTCGATGGTGACCCGCTGCAGTTCGCCGGTGCCGTCCACCACCGCCGTGACCACGCCCCCGCCGGCCGTGCCGGTCACCTCGGCGTCGGCCAGCGCCTGTTGCGCCCGCTCCATGTCGGCCTGCATCTGCTGGGCCTTGAGCATGATCATCGACAGGTCGGGCATTCCTCCTGGTTGCACTCCTCCACCCTACGGCGACGGTCCGGCCCACGGATCGGCGACCGGCCGGAGTGCGTCCGGAACGCCCCCGGACCGTCCGACGCCGGTCGGCGATCAAGGCACCCATCGGCCCAGCCTGCCCCGCGGAGCCGGATCGACATGGCACCGTGGACGGATGCGCGCCCGACACCGCCTCGTCATCGTGGCTGCGGCTGCCGTGCTCACCGCTGCATGTGGCACCGGCGTCGCGGCCCCGCCCGACCACCGTCGGCTCGGTCTCCCCGTCGTCCACGCCGACGGCAACGAGCACGGCCGGGTCCAGCGGTCCGCAGGTAACGGTCGCACCGTTGCCCGGGTCCGTCGAGACGTCGCGCCGCCCCTCGGCGACGCCGAAGTCGTCGCCCACGTCGTCGCCCAAGCCCACGGCCCGCAGCCGAACAGCCACCACCACCGGCGGCGGCCCGGTGACGGTCACCAGCACCACGCAGGCGTCCAGGAGCGGCAGCAGCAACAGCCCGACGACCACCGTCTCCGAGGATCCGGCGACGGTCACCAAGACGGTCGTGGTCGACCCGCCGTCCACCCCGCCGCCCCCTGCCACCTCGAAGTCCGAACGACGACCCAGGCAGCGCCCAGGACCACGCCCAAGGCCAACAACGGCGGCAGCATGACCCGCAAGGTGGTGGTCATCGATCCAGGGCACAACGGCGCCAACGGCGCGCATCCGGAGATCATCAACCAGCAGGTCGACGCCGGTTTCGGGGCGACCAAGCCGTGCAACACCACCGGCACCGCGACTAACGCCGGTTACCCGGAGCACCAGTTCACCTGGAGTGTCGCCCAACACCTGAAGGCAGAGCTCGAGGCCAAGGGCATCACCGTGGTGATGACCCGCAATTCCGACGACGGGGTGGGGCCGTGCGTCAACAAGCGGGCGGCGATCGGCAACGATGCCGATGCCGATGCGGTGATCTCCATCCACGGCGACGGCGACGACGCCTCGGCGCACGGCTTCTACGTCATGACGGCCGGGCAGACCCCGGACGGCATCGCCCCGGGGGTGACCGCACTGTCCTCGCGGTTGGCCGTCGACGTGCGCGACGGCCTCTCCGAGGTCGGGCTCAGCCCGAGCTCGCACCTCGGTGAGAACGGACTGTGGACGACCCGCACCGACCTGGCCGGGCTCAACCTGTCGCTGCGGCCCACGGTGATGATCGAGGCCGGCAACATGCGCAACGCCGCCGATGCCGGGCTGATGTCCAGCGACGCCGGGCAGCAGCAGGTGGCCAAGGGCCTGGCGGTCGGCGTGGTCGACTACCTGATCGGGCGCTGACCAGAAGAGATCAGACGACCTCGAGCGGCAGCGCGTGCGGCCGGATGGTGCCGGCGGCGATCTCCGCGGCATAGTGGCAGGCCACCCGGTGGCCCGGCGGAGAACTCCACCAACTCGGGGCGCTCGGTGTCGCACAGCGTGTCCTGCCGCCACGGACAGCGGGTGTGGAACCGGCAGCCGGTCGGCGGGTTCGACGGTGACGGCAGGTCGCCGGTGAGCAGGATGCGCTCCCTGGTGTCCTCCAGTACCGGATCGGGCACCGGTACCGCCGACAACAGCGCGCGGGTGTACGGGTGCAGCGGGTTGTCGTAGACCTCCTGCGACGGCGCCTCCTCGACCATGGCGCCTAGGTACATCACGCCGACGCGGTCGGAGATGTGCCGGACCACGGCCAGGTCGTGGGCGATGACGATGTAGGTCAGGTCGAATTCCTGCTGCAGGTCCTCGAGCAGGTTGATCACCTGGGCCTGCACGGACACGTCCAGTGCCGACACCGGCTCGTCGGCGACGATCAGGTCTGGGTTGACGGTCAGCGCGCGAGCGATGCCGATGCGTTGGCGCTGTCCACCGGAGAATTCGTGGGGGTACTTGCGCAGCGCGCTGGTCGGCAGTCCGACGGCGGTCAGCAGCTCGCGGAGCCGGTCACCGGTCGCCCGCTTGCTGGTGTTGAGCCCGTGCGCCTGCATGCCCTCGATGAGCAGCGATTGCACGGACTGACGAGGATCGAGTGAGCCGAGCGGGTCCTGGAACACCATCTGCATCCGCCGTCGGGCGACGCGCAGCTCTTCCTTCTTGAGAGAGGCAATGTCCGTGCCGTCGAAGAGCACCTCGCCGGCGGTGGGCTCGACCAGCCGCAGGATGCCGCGACCGAGGGTGGTCTTGCCGCAGCCGGATTCACCGACCAAACCGTATGTTTCGCCCCGACGGACGGCCAACGACACGCCGTCGACGGCGTAGACGTAGCCAACCGTCCGGTCGAAGAGCACTCCCTTCTTGATCGGGAAGTGCACCTTGATGTCGTTCACCTCGAGAAGCACGTCGGCGCCCGCAGTGGCCGCGGACAACTGGGCGGCCGAGGCCTCGCCCTCGGCGACCTCGGCCTCCGTCGGTGCGCCGGTCGGCGACACCGCACCCGCGTGATGGCCGTGGTCACCGGTGTCGAGCTCGGCTTCGTCACTCACGCCTTCACCCTCCCCTCGCTGACGCTCGGGTCGGGTTGCGGCATGAAGTGCTGATGACTCGCTCGCTGACGCTCGCTCATGGCGCACTCCATTCCGGGCCGGTGGTCTCGCCGGCTCCGACATCGACCGGTTCCACGGGGTTGTGGCAGCGCAGCTTCCGGCTCCCGGCGCCCTCCAACTGGGGCATCACCTCTCGGCACAACGCGATCTCATTGCGGCAGCGCGGGGCGAAGGCACAGCCGCCCGCCCACGGGATGTTGTCGTTGACCGAACCGGGAATCGGGGTGAGCCGCTCGCCCTGCGGGGCATCCAGGCGTGGGATGGACTCGAGAAGCCCATGGGTGTAGGGATGCCGGGGTGATTCGAACAGTTCGTGCCGGTCGGCGCGTTCGACGATCTTGCCGCCGTACAGCACGTTCACCTGGTCGCACAGTCCGGCCACAACGCCGAGGTCGTGGGTGATCATGATCATCGCGGTGCCGTGCTCCACCACCAGTTCCTTGAGCACTGCGAGGATCTGGGCCTGGATGGTGACGTCCAGCGCCGTAGTCGGCTCGTCCGCGATGAGCAGTCGCGGTCGGCAGGCCAGTGCCATGGCGATCAGCGCCCGTTGCCGCATGCCGCCCGAGAGCTGGTGCGGGTACTCCTTGAGCCGCCGGGTCGGGTCGGGGATACCGACTTGGTCGAGCAGGTCGCGGGCCTCCCCCATGGCCGCCGACCGCTTCATCCCGCGGTGCCGCTCGAGCACCTCGGTGACCTGGATACCGATCGGCACCACCGGGTTCAGGCTGGACAGCGGGTCCTGGAAGATCATCGCCAGGTCGCGCCCCCGGCGGTCCCGCATCTTGTCCATGGGCAGCGACAACAAGTCGGTGCCCTCGAAGTCGACGGTGCCGGTCACCTGGTTTCCCCTGGAGGGCAGCAGTCGCATGATGGCCAGCGAGGTCACCGACTTGCCACAGCCGGACTCCCCTACCAGTCCTACGGTCTGTCCGGGCCGGACCTCGAAACTGAGGTCGTCCACCGCAACGAACGGATCGACTCCGCGCCGACGGAACTCGACCCGCAGATCGGTGACGGTGAGGAGGTTGTCGGCCATCGGGCTCACCTCCGGTTCTTCGGGTCGAGGGCGTCGCGCATGGACTCACCGAGCAGGGTGAAGCCGAGGGCGACGACGATGATGCACACAGCCGGCCAGAACGTCAGGGACGGGTGGGTGTCGAACACGGTTTGCGCCTCGCCGAGCATCTGGCCCCATTCCGGCTGCGAAACGTCCTGGGAACCCAACCCCAGGAAAGCCAGCGCCGCCGCATCGAGGATGGAGATCGCCGCCACCAGCGTGGCCTGCACGATGACCGGCGACATCGAGTTGGGCAGCACATGCCGGAACACGATGGAGCCCTGCTTGACTCCCAGGGATCTGGCCGCCAGCACATGGTCGGACCCGCGTTGTCCCAACATCTGCCCGCGCAACAGCCGGGCGAACACCGGTATCTGGGCGATCGCCACCGCCAGAATCACCGTGGTCAGGTCGGGGTTGGAGGCGAGCACCCCGATCGAGAAGGCCAGCAGCAGTGAGGGAATGGAGAGCATCACGTCGACGATGCGCATGATCACGCTGTCCACCCAGCCGCCGAAGGCCCCCGCCAGGATGCCCAGGATCATCCCGCCGATCAATCCGATCAGGGTCGCGAGCACGCCGACCAACAAGGTCTGGCGGGCACCGAGGACCATGCGGGAGAAAAAGTCCCGGCCGAAGGTGTCTCCGCCGAGCGGGAACCCCGGTTGCGGCGGCGCGATGGAGTTGCGAGCCCGTGAGGTTTGCTTGATGAGCAACTGTTCGCCGGGGGCGTGCGGGGCGATCCACGGCCCGAGCAGGGCCAGCAGCACCAGCAGCGCGATGATCACCGCGCCGAGCCAGAACAGCCAGTCGACCCGCAGCCGCTTCCAGGCGTCGGCCAGGATCGAATTGCCGGTGTCCTCGGGCTGCACCACCGCGGTGGCGGCCAGCGCGTCGATCCGGTCGCGGCGGATCGTGCCGAAGGAGGTGCGCGAGTGCTGCGGCTCGTTCGGATCGGTCATGCTCCTGCCTCGCTTCGCTTCGGCAGCAGCACGACGTGCTGATTGTTCGCTCGCTGGCGCTCGCTCAGTGCTCCTGCCTCGCTTCGCTTCGGC
>CAVPLZ010000018.1:0-19976 GCA_963706185.1 uncultured Actinomycetota bacterium
CTCAATTGCGACGACATCGTCGCGCACAGCATCAGCGTGATGGCGCTGCACGCCCTGGGCGGTGCGCGCCGATTGCTGCACCCCGATCAGACCCAGGCGATCCAGGCGCTGGAGGTGGTCGAACAGACCGGTTGTCAGGTGCTGGCCGAGATCGGTCAGGTGCTCTGGATCTGCGCTCGGTCGCCGAGCCCGCCTTGACCCCAAGCCTGGACCGAGCGGTCGAGCCACTGCGGGTGGCGGGCAGGGCGTCGGCTTCACCGTCGACGACCTGCCCGACATCTTGGCCGAGGAGGTCGGCGCGGCCGGCCAACGGGTCGTCCGGGAAGCGGTTGCCAACGTTCTGCGCGATGCCCACGCCACTGCCGTCGAGGTCACCGCGGGAGTCGACGGACCGGTTGCTCATCGAGATCGTCGACTACGGCAACCGTACCCGGCCCCGGTAGCGAGCCGGTCGGCCACGGACTGGTCGGCATGCGCGAGCGGGTGGCCGGGGTCGGCGGCACGGTCCGCGTCGGGCCGGCATCGCCCGGTCGAGGGTTCCGGGTGGACGCGACCCTGCCGTTGGACCCGGCGCGAGCCCGATGACGATCCGGGTGCTGCTGGCCGACGACCAGCAGTTGGTACGAACCGGCTTCCGGCTCATCCTGTCCGCCGAGCCGGACATCGAGGTTGCCGGGGAGGCCGCCGACGGGGTGACGACGGTGGCCACCGCACGCCGGATCCGCCCGGACGTCACCCTGATGGACGTCCGCATGCCCGGCCTGGACGGGAATCTCCGCGACACGGCAGTTGATGTGCCACTCCCCGCCGCCGACCAGGGTGCTGGTGCTGACCACATTCGACGTGGACAGCTACGTCTACGACGCCCTGCGGGCCGGGGCCAGCGGCTTCCTGCTCAAGAACGCTCCGCCGGAGGACCTGATCAAGGCGATCCGGGTGATCGCCTCCGGCGCGGCCCTGCTCGATCCGGCGGTCACGCTGCGCGTCATCGAACAGTTCTCGCGTACACCAAGCCTGCGCGCCGCCGGAGTTCGGCCTGCTCACCATCGGGAGCGCGAGGTGCTGCTCCAACTGGCCCGCGGCCTGTCGAACGCGGAGATTGCGGCGCGGTTGTACGAACCAGCGAGGCCACGGTGAAGTCGCACGTGGCCCGGCTGTTGGCCAAGCTGATGCTGCGCGACCGCGCCCAGGCCATCGTCAATGCGTACGACCACGGGCTGGTCGAGCCGCACTGATCCGGTGAGGGTGGTTCCAACTGCTATTTCGGGGCGGCGGGGGCGCCTGCGGGCGGCGAACCACCGCCGCACCCGACCGCCGATGGCGGTCAGGCCTCCTGGGAAGAAGTAGACGGCCAGGATGAAGACAGTGCCGAGGACGAAGAGCGGCTGGCTCAGCGGGTTGCTGAGGAAGGCCGGCAGGTTGTCCACCGCGTCGCTCGTGCCGAACGCGGTGCAGCCGGTGGTCCAGGTACATGTAGAGGACGCCACCGAGCACCGGGCCCCACCGGGTGCCCGGCCCGCCGAGCACCACCATGACCAGCAGCGACAGGGTCAGCTCGGACGACGTGATGTGCGGTGACGCGCCGCCGACGATGAGGACGTAGACCACCCCGCCCGCCGACGCCAACCCGCCGGCCAGGGTGAACGCCACAAGCTTGTAGCGGTACGGGTCGAGCCCGAGCACACCGATCCGCCGCTCGTCGTCGCGGAGGCCGGCCGGCGAGCACCCGACCGGGGGGTGATCCGCTCACCCGGTGCACCACAAGCACGAGCGTCAGGTACGCCAGCGCCAGCCAGTACAGGTTCACCGTGTTGGTCACCCCGACCAGCCGGCGGGCAGCCCGGCACCGTCCAGCGGCAGACCCTCCTCGCCGCCGGTGAGCCCACCGAAGTCCCGGGCCACAGGATCGCCCCCACCTGGGCGAAGGCCAGCGTCACCATGGCGAACGCGATGCCCACGGTCCGCAGCGCGACCGCGCCGAGCAGCGCGGCGAGGATCGTGCCGCCGGTGATGGTCAGCAGCGCCGCCTGCCACAGCGGCAGGCCGGCCCGGGTGATGAGCGATGTCGGTGCCGTACACGCCGGCCGCGAAGTAGAGCGCGTGCCCGAAGGAGAGCATCCCGGTCCGGCCGAAGAGCAGGTCGTACCCGGCGGCCAGCCCGCCGAAGATCAGGCAGATGGCGAGCAGTTGCAGGGTGCCCGGCGAGTTGATCGGCCCCTCGAAGATCCCCGGCAGGGAGAGCGTCGAGTACGGCAGGATCACCAGCACCGCCAACGCCACGAGCGGCGGGAACGGGCGTCACGCGGTGCACACGGCCCGGTTTCGGAGCCGGGGGGTGCTGCCGCCGCCGGGGTCACGCTCGCGGAGCGTCATGCCGTTGCCACCTTTCCGGCGATGCCCTGCGGGCGCAGCAGCAGCACCACGGCCAGCAGCCCGACCACGCAGATGTCGCCGAGCCCGGACGTGCCGTAGTAGTTGACGAACTGCTGCACCAGCCCGACGACGACCGCCGCGTACGCGGAGCCGACCACCGAGCCCATCCCGCCGATCACCACCACGATGAACGCGAAGATCAGCAACGAGCTGCCCTGACCGGGCGAGACGGTGCCGAAGTAGCACCGCCCAGCGCGCCGGCGAGCGCGGCGGCCGCCCCACCGATCGCGAAGACCAGCGTGAACGTTGGCGGACGTCGATGCCGAGCGCCGGTCACCATCTCCCGGTTCTCCACGCCGGCCCGGATCACCAGGCCGTACCGGGTGAAGCGCAGGAAGGCGATCAGCCCGACCACCAGCAGCCGGCCGCAATGATCAGCAGCAGCCCGCCGTTCGGCACCGCCGCGCCGAGGATCTCGGTGACCTGTCGGGTCCAGTCCGGGCGCGGGAACGGTCGGGCGTCAGCACCCCAGGTGGCCTGCAACAGCGCCACCCCGGCCAGCGACAGGCCGACGGTGACCAGCACCTGCTCGATGGTGCCGGGTAGAGCGGGCGGATCAGCACCAGCTCGACCAGCCGCCACCACGAGCGCGCCGGCAGCCACCCCGAAGGCGACCGCGAGCCGAACCCCCAGCCTCGCCCTGGCCCGGCAGGTTGCCCGCCGCCCACCAGGTCGCGTAGGCGCCGACACCGAGGAACAGCCCGTGCGCGAAGTTGAGCACGTCGGCCAGGCCGAAGACCAGTGACAGGCCGGAGGCGACGAGGAAGTACAGCGCCGCCAGGCCGAGCCCGGTGAACAGGATCAGGATCAGCGTGCTCATCGCGGCCACGGCAGCCACCGTGCCGGTCCGGGGACCGGCGCCCACGCCGAGCAGCGACTCGGCAAGTGCCTCTCGGGCAGCAAGTCGCGGGCGTCGCCGGTCCAGGCCACCTTTCCGGCGGCCAGCACCACGGCGTCGCGGGCCAACCGTCGTACCACCGCCAGGTTCTGCTCGACCAGCAGCACCGGCGGCGCTTCGCGCCCGATCCGGACCTCGCGTCACCTCGGTCACCACCTTCGGCGCCAACCCCTTGGTCGGCTCGTCGATCAGCAGCAGCCGGTTGTCGTTGAGCAGCACCCGGGCCAGCGCGACCATCTGCTGCTGCCCACCGGACAGCGGCCCCGCCCGTTGCCGTCCGCGCCGGTCCAGCTCCGGAAAGAGCGCGAACACCGTGTCGTAGTCCGGGGTCGTGCCGGGCCGCTCGGCGAGCCGCAGGTTCTCCGCGACGGTGAGACCGGCGAACACGTCCCGGTCCTCGGGCACGTAGCCCGAGCCGGCCGCGGACGATCCGGTGGGTGGGCCGGCCGACGATGTCCCGCCCCTCGAACTCGATCCGGCCGGCCGCCGGCACGATGCCCAGGATCGCCTTCAGGGTGGTGGTCTTGCCGACGCCGTTGCGGCCCAGCAGGACGGTCACGCCGCCCGCGGCGACCTCGAAGTCGACGCCCTGCAGGATGTGTGAGCCGGCGATCCGGACCGTCACGCCGTCCAGTCGCAGCACCGGCGCAGGAATCGCCAGGTCACAGCGCCTCCCCCAGGTAGGCCTCCTGCACCGCGGGGTTCGCCATCACCTCGGCCGGGGTGTCGACGGCCAGCAGCGCGCCGTGGTGCATGACGGCGATCCGGTCGGCCAGGTCCAGGACGACGTCCATGTGGTGCTCCACCATGCAGGGTCACGCCGTCCGCGTTCAGGTCCCCGATCAGCTGGATCAGCGACGGCACGTCCTCGGCGCTGACCCCGGCCATCGGCTCGTCCAGCAGCAGCAGCCGGGCCGCCGGGCCAGCGCGATCGCAGTCCAGCTTTCGCTTCTCGCCGTGGGCCAGGGCCGCGGTCGGCCAGCCGCTGCGCGCCGCCAGGCCGACCCGGTCGAGCAGGCGGCGGCGCCTCCTCGACGCCGGTCGGGCCGGCCCGCCGCCACGGGTTCAGCGGTCCGGCGCCGCCGCCTGCACGGCGAGGCGGACGTTCTGCACCGTCAGCAGGCCGAACACCGAGGATGCCTGGAACGTCGCGGCCCAGCCCGAGCCGCGCCCGGCGGTGCAGCGAGAGCCGCGTCACGTCCTGTCCGTCCAGGAGGATCTGACCCGATGTCGGCCGGGCCACGCCGGAGATCAGGTTCAACAGAGAGGACTTGCCGGCCCGTCGGTCCGATGACGGCCAGGAACTCACCCCGGGCGACGATCAGGTCGATGTCGACGAGGATACCGCGCCACCGACCGTGAATCCGAGGTCGCGGACCCGGACGGCCGGGTCGACGGGTCGACCGGGCCGGCCCGCGCAGCGCGAGGCCGGCCGGTTCCGACGTGAACTCACTGGAACGACTTGGGGGCCGGGGCGGTTCGGCCGGCGCCAGTTCCTTGACCAGTTCGGGGGTCAGCGTCCCGTTCGTGTCGACCAGCTTGGCCTGGAACATCGGCTGCAGCATCGCGTGGTCCTCGGCGCGGATCGTCATGGTGCCCTTGGGCCCTCGAACTCCAGCCCTCGAGCGCGGTGACCATCCCGTCGACGTCGTCCGGCGATTCCTGGGCGGCCCGGACCACCATCTGCGCGGCGGCGAAGCCGTCCGGGTGGAACAGGTCCACGGTCTTACCTTGGCCGTCAGTCCGGCGCCATCGCTTGCTCCACCGGGTTGTCGGTGGCGCCGTCGAAGTAGTGCGCCAGGAACGAGATCTTGTCCGCCGGGCGCGAAGACCGTGGGCCAGGAGGGCTGATGTCGAGGCCGGTGACGACGGTGGTGCCGTCGAACACGCCCTGCTGGTCGAGCGTCTGCCACATGGGGGGCGGTGGTGCCGGCCCAGGCCACGAAGAGCAGATCGGATCGGCGTCGGCGGCCTGCTTGGCGAACGGAACTCGGTGGCGGTGGCCGGCACCAGCACGCCGGTGACGGTGGCGCCCGCGCCGCCGATGACCGCCGTGACGGCGGCGTCGTTGGCCTGGCCGAACGCGCTGTCCTGGGCGAAGACCATGACCTTCTTGCCGTGCGGGTCGCCGATGAACGATGCCGCGGTCAGCACGTCCTGGTAGGACTGCCGGCCGGACCGGAACGTGTACTTGTTGACGCCGGTCATCGCGTCGGTGGCGGCCGGCCCGGAGATGAACAGCACCTTGTTCTGCGCGGCGATCGGGGCGACCTGCAGCGCCACGCCGGAGGCGGTGGAGCCGGCGATGATCTGGTAGCCCTTGCCGATGAGGTCCTTGGCCGCGGAGATCGCCTTGGCCGGGTCGCCGGCGTCGTCGGCGGTCGACACCTCGATCGGCCGGCCGTTCACCGCGTTGGTGTCGTCGGTGGCGTCGTCCAGACACACGTTGAAGGCGTCCAGGTACATCTGCCCGTACGACTGCAGCGGCCCGGACAGCGAGGTGACGAGGCCGACCTTGATCGGCTCGCCGGTGGCGGCGGCGCTGCCCGACGCGCCCGCGGAACCGCCGGACGCGGCACCGGTCGAGGCGGTGGTCTCCGGGGATGACGACGAGCCGGGGCTCCCGCACGCGGACAGCATCAGCCCCGCGGCCAGGGTGCCGGCAGCGAGACGGCCAGTGAATCGTCGGCGACTCATGGTGAGGGTCCTCCTCGTCGAAATGCGGATTGTGGTGGCGGATGGTGATCACCGTCGTGCCGGCGGGTCGGTCGAAGGGCCGTGGATTGGTGGTTTCCCCCTACTCGGCTGATCACCCGGGGATGCGCCTTGATCGAGCACGCTACGCGGCGAGGGTCGGTGTCCTATGTGTCAACAGGACACGATCAGCCTCGTTCGAGTGGGGCAGTCGCACACTGGCCGACGGGTGATTGACGGAGCCTGCGCTCGGCGCGGTGACCTCGCGTTCCGGCTTGTCCGATGTGCATGCCGTTGGAAGGCCTGGCGCTTCTTCCCCGGCCGTGGCGATGCATGCCGTCGCTGCGCATGGAGCGGCATCGGTCGTCGAAGGCAGGAGGGCCGGCTACCGGCCTGTGAACGGTCTGTGACCAGTCATCCGTCATCCGTCGTGCCGTTTCTTACCTCTTCGAACTACTGAGATGAAGGTCTATCGTGACACGGACAGGAAAACGTTTCCGCCGTGCAAGGCGGGCCGTTGTGATTGCGCGCACTACTGAGTTTTGAACCGAGAGGCCAGAGGACGATGACCCCAAGTCGCTGGAATTCATATTCGCCGCTCAGCGGCGCGCTGCCCCCGTTACAAGCGATGACCGTCAGCACCGCGTGCCAATTGCCGAGATAACGATCGAACTCGTGGGTGAGGAGCCCGGCGACGCCCGGTCACCTTCCGCGTTGACCCTTCTGGGTCGCTTGCGGCCGCGCAGGGGCCAGCAGGAGACAGGCGAGCACGCGCCATCCGCCGACTGCTTGACATCAGCGTGCGGGAAACGCCACAGAAGCGTTAAACGTATTCTGCAATGAGGCTTGCCGGGTGGGAGGCAGCGGAATGGTGACAGCCAACTCAGTCGCCTGCAGTCACGCTGGCAGCGGGGCAGCGGTCCTTTCCGGAAGTACTAAACCACCTCGGGGCCGCCTCCGATATCACGGAGGAGAAGGTCACTCCGCAAGGACGGGCGGCCATAGCTCGATGACCCGTGCTACCGCATTCCGAAGGATGGCTCCGGGAAGCCGTGTTTCGGTGCGTGGCACTGCGAAGGCCGACCAAGTGACGGCGATCGTCACGTCCGACGTTGCAGGCAGCGGCGCCGCATAGAGGGAGATGTTCAGACCGTACCGCGTGCGACCACCCGGTCCGGCGGGACACGGTCGGTGGCGGAGTCGATAACCACATCGCGGACCGCCGAGCTCTCCTGGCCGAATCGATGGTATTGCGACGTCGATCTCCAAATTTTTATGCGCGTGACGATCTCCAGGAGCGGCGCCACACTTTCCCAGAAGCGACCGCGGTCGGCCGGGTCGCGTCGTCGCACAACGACGTTGAACTCGAATCCGTCCCGGATATACCCACACTCCGCTCATTGCGATCGCCAGCTTCGATGTGCGCACCAGGACTGAATCGAATGCGACAAGCGCCGGTATCTGTTCACTGGGGCCCGCTCGAGAACCATCGGAATCCCAGGTCAAAGTGAAAATCGAGCAAACCCGGATCGGGTCGTTCGGAAAGTCTGTGGAGGACGTACTTCGACCGCATTTTGTCCCTTCTTCGCCGTTAGCGACGCTTACTACAAGATAGGAGGTTGCTGCGGCACCCAGATCGAGGGCCTCCGGACTGAGCCAGGCGATGCAGGCGCAGTGTGTGACCAAGATTACAGATTCGCCGCACGAGAGGGCGATTCGGCGACCCGGCATCGACCGACGAAGGGACCGTGGCTGCGCCGGGTCCGGATCGCGCCCGACGCGCGTGTCCGGCAGGCGAGTTGGCGCCGCGCCCGGGCTACTGTCCGGTTTACCGTGGCCATAACCGCGCCGGTAGGGAACAGTAGGCCGTACCACAGTGGAGGTGGAGGTCCCGAATTGACCGTCTTCGCGCGCACCGCGGTGCACCAGGGCCGGCCCGAGAGGGTGGACACCGTGCATCGCGTATCTGCGGGACATCGCCGTACCGACCATCCTGGGCATGCCCGACATGCGTGGGTATGTCCGTGCTCGCCAGTCGGACAGACGGGCCTGGCGATCGTCAGCACCGCCTGGGAATCCAAAGCCGACATGCACGCCAGCGTCGTCAAGATCCGGCCGATCCGGGAGAAGACGGCCGAGGCCGTCGGCGGGGGAACGGCCGAGCTGGAGGAATGGGAGATCGCCGCCATGCACCGGCGGCATCACGCCGGCCACGCGGTTTGCGCCCGGGTGATCTGGCTGCGGATCGAGTCGGCGGCGTCGACGCCTTCGTCTCGGAGTTCAACTCGGCGACGCTGCCCGCGTTCGATGCGACCCGCGGGTTCTGCTCGACCAGTTTGCTGGTCAACCCCGGATGGAGTCGGGCCGCGGTGTCCATCGCCTACGACGAGCGTGGACGCGATGGACACGGCGCATTTCCGGAGCCGACGGACGCCGCCTGCTGGAGAACAACGTCATCCAGGTTCGCGAGTTCGACGAGGTCATGCCACACCTGCGGGTGCCGGACCTCGCGTCCTACTGAGCCCACCGGCCCACCCGATCGCACCGGCCGGCGGCACTGTCGGACCCGTCCGCCAGACTGTGACCGTGCAGCCGGACAGGCACGGCGGCCAGGCCGGTGGGCCGGACAGGCGGCGGCAGCATGAGCGAGGCTTGCCGAGCGAATCATCGACACGGGCGTCGGCCCGGCAGGGGTGGGGCCTGGCGGAGTGCCGCCGCCGGGGGCGGCGGATGAGCCTGCACGTACACCGCGCCGAACGTGCGGACACCCTGGCCGAGCGCGCTGGCTGACCTGCTGACGGTTCCGCCGGCCGATCCGTTCGCGGTCGACGTGTCGCCGTGCCGACCCGCGGGGTCGAACGTTGGCTGACCCAACGGCTGTCCCACCGGCTGGGGGCAGCGCCGCGGCACACGGTGACGGCATCTGCGCGGCCGTCCGGTTTCCCAGTCCCGCGGCGCTGATCGCCGAGCTCGCCGGGGGTCGCGCACGACGACCCATGGGCACCGGACGCGGCGGTGTGGCCGCTGCTCGGCGGTCATCGACGACGCCGCGGGCGAGCCCTGGTGCCGGCCGCTGGCCGGGCACCTCGGTTACCTGGCCGCGGCCCGGATGGCACGGCATCGGCAGGGTCGCCGATACGCGGTCGCCCGCCGGGTGACCGGTCTGTTCGCGGGTACGCCGACCACCGGCCGGACATGCTCGCCGACTGGCCGCAGGGTCGGGACACCGACGGCTGGGATGACCCGGTCGCCCCCCGACCTGGCCTGGCAACCGGAGCTGTGGCGGCGGTTGCGGGAGCGCATCGACGCGCCCGATCCGGTCGCAGCGCTGGCCGCGGTGGTCGCCGGATTGGCGCCGACCCCGGTTCGGTCGACCTGCCGGACCGGGTGAGCATGTTCGGGCCGACGGCCTGCCGGCGGTGCAGGCGCGGCTGCTGTCTCGGCCCTGGCCGAGCACCGGCAGCGTGCATCTGTGGTTGCCGCACCCGTCGCCGGGGCTGTGGAATTCCGGTCGATGCCGTGCTCGACGGCCCGGACCGGGCCGGTCCGTCGCCGCGACGGACCCGAGCACCGGGATCGCCGGGCACCCGTTGCTGGCCTCGCTCGGCCGGGATGTCCGCGAGCTGCAGACCGTGCTGGCCGGTCGGATCGCCACCGACACCCACCACCCGGCCGGGTCGGTACGGCCAGTCGGGCGCCTGACGTTGCTGCACGGCTGCAGCGTGGGCTGGCCGAGTGACCGGCCGGCCGGCCCGCCGGCGCCGGTGGTCCCCGCGGACGACGACAGCGTCCGGGTCCACTCCTGCCACGGCCCCGCCCGCCAGGTCGACGTCCTGCGCGAGATCATTGTCGGTCTGCTGCGGATGATCCGACTCTCGACCCCGGGACGTGCTGGTGCTGTGCCCGGACATCGAGCAGTACGCGCCGCTGATCGCCGCCGGGTTCGGGCTGGCCGAGGTCGTCGATCGGTCACCCCGCGCACGGGCTCCGGGTCCAGCTGGCCGACCGAGCCCTGCGGCAGACCAACGGCCTGCTGCGCTGGCTGCGCGGTTGATCGACCTGGCCGGTTCGCGGTTCACCGCGACCGACGTTCTCGACCTGGCCGCGGTCGCCCTGGTGCGTCGCCGGTTCTCCTTCACCGACGACGAGCTGGCCACGGTGAGCGACTGGGTCTCCGCGGTGGGAATCCGCTGGGGATTGGACGCGCCCCATCGCGCCGAGTACCAGCTGGAGGCGTTCGGACAGAACACCTGGCGGGCCGGACTCGACCGGATCCTGCTCGGGGTCACCATGGCCGACGAGCCACAACTGGGTGGGCCTGGCGCTACCGCTGGACGACGTCGGCGGCCGACATCGATCTCGCCGGACGATTTGCCGAATTCGTCGACCGTCTCGGTGCTGCGGTCGACGCGTTGGTCGGACCGGCAACCGGTTGACCTGTGGATGACCTCTCTCGCCGACTCCGTGCGAGCCCTGGCCGATGTCCCGCCGTCCGAGGCGTGGCAGCGTGGCCGAGTTGCACCGACAGCTCGCCGCGATCGGACGACGCGGGGCGGCGGCCGGGTCGGCGAAGTCGCTGTCGCTGCCCGACGTCCGGGCCCTGCTCCGGCGGCTGGCCGGCCGTCCGACGCGGGCCAACTTCCGCACCGGCACGCTCACGGTGTGCACCATGGTGCCCATGCGGTCGGTCCCGCATCGAGTGGTCTGCCTGCTGGGCCTGGACGACGGGGTGTTCCCGCGCGCGGCCGGGACGACGGTGACGACCTGGCGGCCGCGATCCCCGGGTCGGCGAACGCGATCCGCGGGCCGAGGACCGGCAGCTGCTGTTGGACGCGGTGCTGGCCGCGACCGACCAGCTGGTGATCACCTACACCGGTGCCGACGACCGCACCGGCTCGACGGCCGCCGGCCGTGCCGCTCGGCGAGTTGCTCTCGGCGCTCGGCGACATGGGCGGCACCCTCGACTCCGCGGTCTGGTCCGTCATCCGCTGCAGCCCTACGACCCCGACGGCTGATACCCGGTCGCCTCGGCGTTCCCGGTCCGTTCACCTTCGACCCGGCCGCGCGGGGTGCGGCGCTGGCGCCAGGGCCGCTGCCGCGCCGGCCCGACGGCCGGCCCCGTCTGCTCACCGACCCGCTGCCGGCGCCGCACCCCGTCGTCGACCTCGAGTCTCGTCCGGTGGTTGCGACGATGGGCGCAGCCGGCGGGGTTCCTACGGCAGCGATTGCAGGTCGCGGTGCCGCGAGCAGGACGACCCGTCGGACAGCCTCCCGATCGAGGTCGACGGCCTGCAGAAGTGGGCGATCGGCGATTCGTTGTTGCGGGATCGGTTGGCCGGCGTCGACCTGGAGACGTGCCGGCAGTTGGAATGGCGCCGCGGCCGGGTCCCGCCGGCCCGGCTCGGGCGCCGCGTGCTGACGAGGGTGCTGCGCTCGTCGAGGATCTGGTGGCTGACCGCCGGGCCGCGAGCGGCCGCCGCTGCGCATACCGTGGAGGTGGTCGTGCCGTTGCCCGGCACCCGTCAGCTGCGCGGCACGGTCAGCGGCGTGCACGGCAACACGGTGGTCCGGGTCGTCTCGCGGCTACGGCCGCGCGACCGGTTGGGCGCCTGGGTCCGGCTGCTCGCACTGTTAGCCGTTGCTCCCGAAGGGGAGTGGTCCGCGGTGACCATCGGTCGGGCCGGGCGCACCGGGGTCGGCACGGCGACCGTGTTCGCTCCGGGCACAGGGCCGCGCTCACCTGCTGGCCAGCTCGTCGGGCTCTACGACGCGGTCTGCGCGCACCGCTGCCCATCCCCGAGGCACCGCCTGCAGCTACGCCGAGCAGCGGCACGCCGGCGCTGGACCGGCGGACCGGGCCCTGAGCCGCCGCCGAGACCGAATGCTGGGCCGCAACACGTTCCCGGGGAGCGGGAGCGCGCCGCCCGTGCGGGTGGGGGGCCGGGACTGACCTCGCGGCGTTTCTGGCGGCGGCGGGATTCCCTGCCATGGCCGGGGGAGTCCAGCTGGTTCGGCGACGGCTCGGCGGCTGTGGGATCCGTTGCTCAGCATGAGCAGCGCGGGCTGCCGCCATGAGCGAGAACGTGGCTGACTCGACGGACGACGTCGCCGACCCGGAACCGTTCGACCCGCTCGGACCGCTGCCGACGGGCACGACGCTGCTGGAGGCGTCCGCCGGCACCGGGAAGACCTGGACGATCGGTGCCCTGGTCACCCGGTTCGTCGCCGAGGGCGTCGTGTCGTTGCCGCAGATGCTGGTGGTGACGTTCGGCCGGGCCGCCAGCCAGGAACTGCGGGAACGGGTCCGGTTGCACCTGTTGACCGCAGAGCGGGCGCTGGCCGACCCGGAGGCGGCCCGGGTCGACGCCGACGCGGTCATCCGGTTCCTCGCCGACGCCGAGCCGTCGGTGGTGAGCAGCCGACGGGACCGGGTTGCGCGCGCGCTCGCCGACTTCGACGCGGCGACCATCGCCACCACCCACCAGTTCTGCCAGCAGGTGTTGATCGGCCTGGGAGTGGCCGGCGACAGCGAACCCGATGTGACGCTGGTCGAGGACCTGGACGACCTCATCGTCGAGGTCACGGATGACCTGTACCTGCGGGCCTTCGGCCGCGACGGTAGCTCCACCAGGTTCACCCGGGCGGAGGCCCTGAAGTTGGCGCGCAGCGCCGTCGGTGATCCGCAGGCCCGGCTCGAACCCATGGACGCGCCGCGCAGCTCGGTCCAGCACTGGCGCCGCTGGTTCGGCGAGCAGGTCAGGGCCGAGATCGACCGGCGCAAGCGTCGACTCGGGGTGCTCAGCTTCGACGACCTGCTGCAGCGGGTCGCCGACGCCTTGGCCGCCGGTGGCTCCGATGCGCGAGAACGCATGCGCCAGCGCTGGTCCCTGGTCCTGGTCGACGAGTTCCAGGACACCGACCCGGTGCAATGGGAGGTTCTGCAACGGGCCTTCGTCGGGCACGCCACCGTGGTCCTGGTCGGTGACCCGAAGCAGGCCGTCTATGCATTCCGGGGCGGCGACGTGGTCACCTATCTCGCGGCCGCCCGGACGGCCGAGACCAGGGCGACGCTGTCGCGCAACTGGCGATCCGACGCCGACCTGGTCGGCGCGCTGGGCGTGCTGTGGGACGGGGTCGAGCTCGGCGACCCGGAGATCGTGATCCGTCCGGTCACCGCGGCGCACCAGCACGGCCGGCTGGTCGTCCCGCCAACGGCGGCGCCGGTCCGGCTGCGGATGGTCCGGCGCAAGCAGATCGGTCACGGTTCGATGCCGCCGATCGATCGCCGTGCGGGCGCACGTCGCCCGCGATCTGGCTGTCGATCTGTCCCGGCTGCTCGGGTCCGGCGCCACCTTCGCGGGTGCCCCGCTCGGCCCCCGGGACGTGGCCGTTCTGGTCGGCACGAACCAGCAGGCCGCGATCATCCGAGATGCCCTGCAGGCACAAAACATTCCCGCCGTGGTCGCCGGCCCCGGCAGCGTTTTCGTCACCGAGGCCGGTGACGCCTGGATCAGCTTGTTGGAAGCGATCGAACAACCGGGCCGGGTGCCACTGGTCAGGGCGGCGGGCCTGACGCCGTTCCTCGGCTGGACCCCGGCCGAGCTCGACGCCCGGGGTGAGGCCGGCACCGACGAGTTGTCCGGGGTGATCCGCCGGTGGGCCGGGCTGCTCGCCGACCGGGGGGTGGCGGCGGTGCTCGAGGCGTCCACCGCCGACCGTGGACTCTGGGCCAGGGTGCTGTCCCGGCCCGACGGCCCGCGGCTGTTGACCGACCTGCGGCACATCGGGCAGGCCCTGCAGGCGGCCGCGATCCGCGACCGACTCGGCCCGGCCGCCCTGTTGGAGTGGCTTCGTCGCCGACGGGCGGAGAACGCCACCGAGCGGTCGGACGATCGGGCCCGTCGGCTGGACAGTGACGCGGTGGCCGTCCAGATCGCCACCCTGCATGCCAGCAAGGGGCTGGAATACGCCGTCGTCTACCTGCCCTTCGCCTTCGACCGCTGGATCTTCAAGGATGCCCCGCCGCGCCTGCACGACGACGAGGGCCACCGGCTGCTGGACATCGGCGGTGCCGGCTCCCCGGGTTACCAGGCGCGCGAGGAGCAGGCGGACGAGGAAGCGGCCGGCGAAACCCTCCGGCTGCTCTATGTCGGGCTCACCCGGGCCAAGAGCCAGGTCGTCGCCTGGTGGGCGGCGTCGAAGAACACCCCGTCGTCCGCGCTGCACCGGCTCTTGTTCAGCCGGCCATCGGGGGTCACCCGGATCCCGGATACGGTCCCGCTGCTGCCGGACGACCGGGCCGCGGCCGTGCTCGCCGAGTTACAGTCCCGCGGCGCTCTCGTGGTCGAGGACGCGGAGATCGCTGGGCCGTCGACGGCGCCGCCGGCCGCGCCGGCCGGCCCGCTCCCGCAGGTGGCGCGGTTCACCCGGCGGCTGGATCCTTCCTGGCACCGGGCGTCCTACACGTCGATGACCGCCGGGCTCGGACACGGACCGGCGGATGTCGGCAGCGAGCCGGAGACCGGCGGCACCGAGGACGAAACCATGTCGGCGGCCGAACAGGCGCCGCTCGGCCCGGCGCCCGCCGGGTGGCCGGACTCGCCGATGGCCGACCTGCCGGGCGGGACCGCGTTCGGCAGTCTGGTGCACGCGGTGCTGGAACGGGTGGACACGGCTTCGGCCGACCTGCCGGCCGAAGTGCTGGCGCGCTGCGCCGAGCAGGTGGGCACCCGGGCCTACGGCTTCTCCGCGGCCGATCTGGCGGCCGGCCTGCTCCCGGTGCTGCACACGCCCCTGGGCCCATTGGCCGAGGGGCGCACCCTGGCCGAGATCACGCCGGCCGACCGGCTGGCCGAACTCGGTTTCGAACTGCCGCTGGCCGGCGGCGACCGGCCGACCGGCACGCTCACCCTCGGGGCGGTGGCGGACCTGCTGGGTCAGCACCTGGCGCCCGACGACCCGCTCGCCGACTACCCGGCCCGGCTGGCCGCCCCCGAGCTGGCGGACAGCCCCGCGCGCGGCTATCTCACCGGCAGCTTGGACGCGGTGTTGCGTCTGCCGGGGCCCCGTTATCTGGTCGTCGACTACAAGACGAACCGGCTCGGCGATCCGTCGGCCGAGGTGTTGACCACCTGGGACTACCGACCGGCGGCGCTCCCCGGCGCGATGATGGACGCCCACTATCCCCTGCAGGCCCTGCTGTACTCGGCCGCGCTGCATCGGTTCCTGCGCTGGCGGCAGCCCGGCTACACCCCCGACGAGCATCTCGGCGGAGCGTCTGTACCTCTTCGTCCGGGGGATGGCCGGGCCGGCCACCCCGGTCACCGACGGCACGCCGGCCGGGGTGTTCGGCTGGCGGCCGCCGGCCGCCCTGGTCGTCGCGTTGTCCGCCCTGCTCGACCGGGGTGGGTCGTGACCGGGCCGCGGGCGCCAGCGCTGTCCGAGAACGAGCGGGCCCCCCTGGTGGCCCGCTCGGCCACCGGTCTGCTCCGGGCCTGGAACGAGGCCGGCGCGTTGGAGCCGGCCGACGTCCATGTCGCCGATCGATGCGGCGCACTGGCCGGCGAACCGGACGAGCACGCCCGGCTGGCCCTGGCCCTGCTGGTCAGGGCCGCCCGCGGGGGGTCCACCTGTCTGGATCCGGCGGCCGTGCCGGCCGCATCTCCCGACCTGCCCGCGCCGGAACCGGAGAGCTGGCTGGGCTCACTCCGCGAGAGCCCGCTGTGCGGGCCGGGGCGCCGATGCGAGTGGATCGCGGGCTGCTGTACCTGGATCGCTACTGGCAGGAGGAACAGCCAGGTCTGCGCCGACCTGCTGGCCCGAGAGGCCGGCCCGCCGCCCGCCGTCGATCTGGCCAGGGCCTCGGCGGCCGCGACGCGGCTGATCCCGGCCGGTGAGGATCCCGAGGCGACCGAGGTGCAACGGGCGGCGACGGTGAACGCGGCGATGCGGTGGACCACCGTGCTGGCCGGTGGCCCCGGGACCGGCAAGACCACTACGGTGGCGAAACTACTTGCGGTGCTTGCCGATCAGCCTGGCCTGCCGCCCCGCGTGGCGCTGGCCGCGCCCACCGGCAAGGCCGCGGCGCGGCTGACCGAAGCGGCCACCGCGGAGATCGCGGTCATGCCGGACGACGATCGCCGACGGGTGGGCACACCGGCGGCGTCGACGCTGCACCGATTGCTGGGCTACCGTCCCGGCTCGCGAACCCGATTCCGGCACGACCGGGACAACCGGCTGCCACACGACGTGGTCGTGGTCGACGAGGCCTCGATGGTGTCGCTGACCATGATGGCCCGGCTGCTCGAAGCGCTCCGGCCCGACGCCAGGTTGGTGCTGGTCGGCGACCCCGATCAGCTGGCCTCGGTGGAGGCCGGCGCCGTGCTGGCCGACCTGGTTGCCGGTCTGCGGGCGCGTCAGGCCGGCGAACCCGGCGGTTCGGTCGTCCAGTTGCGGCGGGTGTGGCGGTTCGGTGGCGCGATCGCCGACCTCGCGCAGGCGGTGCGGGAGGCCGATGCCGATTCGGCGTTGGCCATCCTGGCCGGGCGGCGACAGCCACATCGCGTTCGGCGAATCCGGGGTCAGAGCGGATGTCGTGGCCGCCGCGACCGGAATTGCCGCGGCGGCCGAGCGCGGTGACGGACAGGCTGCGCTACTCGCCATGGAGTCGCATCGACTCGTGTGCGGGCACCGGTCGGGACCGGACGGGGTGAGCGAGTGGACCCGGCGGATCACCGGGTGGCTCGCCGAGGACGCCGGTCTGGTGGCCGAGGGCGACTGGTACGTCGGCCGGCCGGTCCTGATCACCGAGAACGACTACACGATAGGACTTTTCAACGGGGACACCGGAGTCGTGGTCCGGGCGGCGGACGGCTCGCTCCGGGCCGTGTTCCGCCGGGACGGCCGGCTCGTCGACTTCGCCCCCGGTCGGCTGGCTGCGGTGCAGACGGTGCACGCGATGACCGTGCACCGCAGTCAGGGCAGCCAGTTCGTCCGGGTCACCCTGGCGCTGCCCGCCCTGGACTCGCCGTTGCTCACCCGGGAGCTGTTGTACACGGGACTGACCCGGGCCCGGATCTGGTCGGGTGATCGGCACACCGGAGCAGGTGCGCGCCGCGATCGGCACGCCCGCCGCCCGGGCCACCGGGCTGCGGCTGCGGATGGCGGTCCGGCGGCGCCCGGCACCCGGGCGCGAACCGGCGGCGCCCCGTCGGACCTTGGCTCGCCGGCCGGGTCCCGGTGCCGGATGGTGGTGATGGCGCAGGGAGGCGATCTTGATGACCGAGCATCGACGTCGACGAACCGGCGACCGATCTCGTCGTCGTCGGCGTGGACGGATCCGACGGTGCCGGCCGCGGCCGGCGAATGGGCGGCGCGGGAGGCGCCGCGTCGGCACGCCGAGCTGCATCTGGTGTCCGCCTACCCGTCTACCGGCCGGACACGTCACCGGAGTGGCGGACGTCCTCCCGGGTCACTCTCAGGGCGAGCACCGCCCGAGCGGCAACGTCGGTACGGCCGAGCTGATCCGGCGCACCCCGGTCCCGCCGGTGACCGGGGTGGTGGTCGGGAGGAGCCGACCCGCTGCTGCGCGGGTCGGCCGAACACGCGCTGCTGCTCGTGGTGGCCACCAGGGGTGCCGGCCGGCTCAGCCACGTCGCGCTGGGTCGGTCGCCTTCGGCGTGACGGCCGGGGCGCACGTTCCGGTCGTCGTGGTCCGTCCGGGCACCGACCACGCCGACCCCGTCGGGCCGGTGGTGGTCGGCGTCGACGGCTTGCCGGTGGGCGAGAAGGCGCTGGCGTTTGCGTTCGCGGCGGCCTCGCCCGCGGGCACCGTTGCAGGCGGTGCACGCGTGGGAGTCGGATCGGGCGCTCGACCCGGTCACCGTCGCCTGGGCGCGGGGCCGGCTCCCGTCGTCGGTCTGGCGGGTCTGGGGCAGGTCGAACGGGTCGTGCTCGCTGAACGGCTGGCGGGTGGCGTGAGCGCTACCCGACGTGGCGGTTCGAGTCGACCCTGTTGACGGAGCGGCCCGCGAGGCACTGGAGCGACTGAGCAAGAAGGCGCAGCTGGTGGTCGTTGGCAGCCGGGGTCGCAACCGGCTGACCGGGATGCCCTGCTCGGGTCGACCCGCCAGCACCTGGTCGTGCACGGTTGCAGTCCGGTGGTGGTCGTTCGGCCCGATAACATGTAATGAGCTCGCCGAGTAGTCTGCCCGAATGACCGTGTCGGTACCGGACGTTCGGTTGAACAACGGTATCCGGATGCCGCAGATCGCATTCGCGTGTTCCGGATACCGGACGACCAGACCGAGCGAGTGGTCCTGGAGGCCATCGAATCCGGGTATCGCAGCATCGACACCGCCTCCCTGTACGGCAACGAGGTGGGGCGTCTGCTGGGCCATCGCCGCGTGCGGGCTCTCCCGAGGAACTGTTCGTCACGACCAAGCTGTGAAACGACGACCAGGGACGCGCGCGGGCATGGCGCGAACGCGCTTGCGATAGACGTTGAGCGCCTTGCCAGCGACGACATGCTTTTTGTGGCCACGCATGGCAGCTGCCGCCGCCGCCACCTGCGCCTCGCCGGCTGCCAGGATTTTCTCCGTCACCATACGGCTGGACTCCGCCTCAGCGCGAGCCCCGCCTGCGGCCAGGCGCAGCATGCGAAGGGCGATGACACTCTGCGCCTCTAGGCCGATCTGCCAAGCCCTTAAGCCGAACGACAGCCACGGATTGAACATTGTGAGCCTGCTGCCCGGACACGCTTATTCCGGTGTTTTGCTCGGTGCGAGCTGCGTCGCTGGGCCTTTGAGGTCTTTGCCAGTCGCAAGAGACGGCTGGTTGCGAGCTTGCTGCTCGTCATGAACCTCAACTTCTTTGCCTGTGTTGGGGTTTGTGGGATGTCCTGGTGTCCCTGTCCCAGTGCTCTGGCTGGGCTGATCTTTTGACCCGCCGCTCCAACCAGTCAAACCTTTTTCCTGATCGCCGGCGCTGTTCTGCGCCGATGTTAAGGCAACTGCTCCCATCAGCGATGCGGTAACAAGGATGGCTGTAACGAAGGTTGCTCGCATCGTCGTCTCCTCTGCGACTACAACGGCAACCATTTCAAAGTGACAGAAGTTCCGGTCAATACCTTGGCGGTCGCTGCTGTATCCGCACGCCCTCGTCCCGTCGGCTATCAACCTATCAGGTTCGAGGGGTCGGGCACGCGCCGCCCCATCCGAACAGGAGCAGGGAGATGGAATTGAGACTTCGGGACATCTCTTGTGTCTTGTCGCGTAAAAATGAGACGATCTTAATCGTCGACGTTTGCCTTGATGACGATACTCCCCGCAAAGGACTTCTTGCCATCGCCGTGGTCGTGGATGTGGCGTTGCAAACGGACGGTCGGCCGATTTCCGCCAAGACCCTCGCAATGCGTCATGGCTTACCCCCGCGCCATCTGGAATTGGTGCTCCAATCATTGGTGCACGGCGGCATCCTCAAGGGCATCCGCGGCCCGCACGGCGGTTATGAGCTTGCGCGCGAACGCCGTGGCGTGACGGCAAACGATATTCTGCGCGCCGCCGGCGACGTCCATGAAGCCAGAGAGGAGCCGAACTCGGAGCTCGTCGTCAAAGTCGTGCTTCCGCTTCTCTCAGATGCCGAGCAGGAATTCGAACAGGCGCTGAGCCGTATCAGTGTGGACGACATCGTCCAGCATGCTGCCCTAATGGCAACGGAACGAGTCGCCACGAAAGCGGCGTTAGAGCCTCACGTCGACTTGTAGGCCGGTCTATTGCCGTGCCGATCTCATTGCTTCGACGGCACCGGCCCAATGTGCCATGTCGATTGGCTTGAACGAGACTTTGGGAATTCGTCTTGAAGAACTTAAGGCGGATGCTGATTTCGAATCGGAATTTTTTAGGTCGGCCGAATTAATTGCGAGGAAACAAACGGAGCTAAGTCATGGGTTTTG
>CAVPLZ010000019.1:0-12442 GCA_963706185.1 uncultured Actinomycetota bacterium
GCTCCGGCTGCAGCACCGGCAGCGCCAGTCCGGTCGTCTGCAGCACGCTGCCCGGGAGGGTGATCGATCCGTCGATGATCCAGGCCGGCGCGCGGCTGCCGGTCGTCCCGGGCCCGCCCACGGGTTCCACGAGCGACACCGGTGTATCGCCGGTCCTCGTCGAGCCCGACGAAACGGGCCGGGGCCGGGGCCTCGAAGGTCCGGTGGTCAGCTGGACGTAGCTGAAGACGGCGGCCGAGCGGTCGGCGGCGACCACGCCGCTGAGGGTGGCCGCCGGGTCCGGATGGTCGGCGTTGACCAAGGTGCCGGTGTGCAGCAGGGCCGCAGCCGCTGGTAGAGCGTGATGGCCGCGGCCAGCCCGGCCCGGTCCTCCGCGGTCGCCGACGCGATGTCCCATTCGATCCCGAAGTGACCGAACAGGGCGGTGGCCGACCCGGAACGACAGGTCGTGGGTGCGGCGATGTGGTGTGCGAGCGCGGCGGACCGACGTGACAACCCGATCAGCTCCAGCGGGAGCAGCGTACGGTGCCCCGCTGGATCTGCTGACGCTCCAGGGCATCGTTGCAGTCGCTGACCCAGACCCGGTCGGTGCGTTCCAGGATCGCCCAGGTCGACCCGGGCTCCGCCGCTGGAGCAGCTCTCGATCTCCAGACCGGGGTTGGCCGCGCTTGCAGCCGATCGAACAATGCGTAGACGGCGAGGGTCTGGGCGTGCACCCCGGCCGCCCGTCGTGCACCGGGATCACCGCGTCCCGGTTGTGGTCCCACTTCAGGAAGGCGATCCGTACGTGGTCTTGACCAGCCGATCGAGCGTGGTCGAACAGGTACTCGGCGACGCTCGGGCCTGGCGACGTCCAGCACCTGCTGATGACGCGCCACCGGGCGGCAACCGGGCCGGGTCCGCGAGCACCCAGTCCGGATGGGCCCGGTACAGGTCGGAGTCCGGTTGATCATCTCCGGCTCGACCCAGAGCCCGAACTGCATGCCGAGGCCCGTGACGTGGTCGACCAGCGGGCCGAGACCGTCGGGCCAGACGTCGGCCGACACGGTCCAGTCCCCCAGCGACGTGGTGTCGTCGCGACGACCGCCGAACCAGCCGTCGTCCAGGACGAACCGCTCGACTCCGAGTCTCGGCGGCGACGTCGGCCAGTCGGGTCAGGCCGGTCCAGGTCGTGGTCGAAGTAGACCGCCTCCCAGGTGTTCAGCACCACCGGCCGCGGCGTCGACGGGTGGGTCGGGCCGGGACCGAATGCTGCGGTGGAAGCGGTCGGACGATGCCGTCGAGCCCGGTCGGTGGAGTGCACCGCGAGCACCCCGGGGTGACGATAGCTCGCGCCCTGCTGCGAGGGCGATCTCGCCCGGCCCGAGCAGTTCGGCCGCACCCCGAGCACCCTGGTGCCGTCCGGATGCGCCTCGACCCAGGTGCACCTGGTCGCCGCTCCAGGCCAGGTGAACCGCCCAGACCTCGCCGTGCCGGTGCCGAACCCCGGGGTCCCGGCCATCGTCAGGTAGGCGGAGTCGGCGCGCGGTCCGGCCGCGGCGGTTCTCCCGCGACCAGCAGCCGATCCGGAGCGGCAGGCGCTGCGGAGCCGCGTTCGCCGGCACCAGCTTCCCGGTGAAGTCCAGCGATCTCCGTGCGCGGTCGCCGGCACCGGCAGGACCACGCGCGAGCTGCGACAGTTCGAGCGGGCGATCGGACCGGTGTTGGTCACCTCGTGCCGCACGTGCAGCACGCCGGAGCCGTCGAGCACCAGTTCGATGCGCACGGCCAGTCCGGCTTCCGCGTCCGTCGGGCAGGAGATCTCGATCGCCTCGCCGCCGGCGGCGGCGGCGAGTCGGTCGGACGGACGTCAGCTGCAACGACGGCCGACACCGCACGGCCGAGGCGGAAGCCGGACAGTCCCGGCCGACCCCGGTAGCCCGGCGGCCGCCTCCGGCAACAGGCCGCGACGCACCGGCTCGTCCTGCACCGCGTGCGGCACCGCACTGCATCCAGGCCGGTCGCGGCCGAATCCAGATCCGCCGGACGCCAGATCGCCCAGATCTGCTCCCCAGTGGACGATCTCGGGCTGATGTGGACCGCGGATGTCGATCAGCACACTGACGCCGGCCGACCGGAGATGACGGATCGACGAGGTGACAATCCGCCTCGCTGCGGGTGCGCCGCGATGCCTTCCAGGGTTCCTGGAACGACCGGCACCACGATCAGTTCGCCGACCTGCTCGGCCAGCGATGCTGCGGGCCGCCTCGGGCAGTGCCGTCGTCGGTGATCAGCACGTCGGCGGCGGACAGCGGCCCGAAGTCGGCCAGCCCGACCGTGCCCCACTTGGTCGAGTCGGCCAGCACGACGACCTGTCGGGCGCTGGCGATCAGCGACCGGTTGGTCTGTGCCTCAGCGAGATTGGGTGTGGTGAAACCGGCGCGATGCGTCCATCCCGTGCACCCCGAGGAAGAGCCGGTCGACATGCAGCGAGTTGATCGAACGGTCGGCCACGGCACCCACCAGCGCCGCGCTGGGGGTTCGTACGCCGCCGGTCAGGATGACGGTGACGCCGCCAGCTGTTGCCCCCGGAGAACAGCACGTCGGCGACGGTGGTCGAGTTGGTGACCACGGACAGCGGCACCGGCACTGCCCTGCAGCAGGCTGGCCAGCATCCAGGTGGTGGTGCCGGCCGAGACAGCCGATCGGCAGTATGTGGTTCGACCAGCTTCGGCCGCGCGTGCGGCGATGGCCCGCTTGGCCGATTGCTGCAACAGCTTCTTCGCCTCGAACCCCGGCTCGTCGGTGCTGCTGGCGGTGAGCACCGCGCCACCGTGCACCTTGCGCAGCCAGCCATGGCCCTCCAGATGCTCCAGATCGCGACGCACGGTCATGTCCGAGACCCCGAGCGGTCGGTCAGCTCGCTGACCCGGACCCCGCCGCTGCGCTCCAGTTCGGCCAGGATCAGATCCCGGCGCTGGCTGGCCAGCATGTCACTCCCGCCCGGGCTGGTCCGCACGACGTACCACCGCGACGCCGCCCACCGGCGAGCGTGTCACCGGCCGACCAGGCTCGGCCGGTCAGCAGGTCCACACCCTCGACCGGCAGCGGGATCGTCCCGGTCACCGTGGTTGCACCGCGCAGACGAAGCGTGGCGTCGGCCACGGTCCGCACGGTGACGTCCAAACCTGGCGGCAGGGCACCTCGAGCGCCGGGACGACGTCGGCGTGCTCGACAGGCCCGGCCAGCATGGTGGCCAGGGTCGCGTCGGTCGGGCACAGTCCCGAGGTACCAGGCGGCTCGGCCCGCCGCCGTCCGGACTCTCCCGCACGGTGATCGCCGGCTCCCCCGGGAACACCCCGCCGCCGAAGCGGGCCAGCACCTCGGCGTCCTGTGCGGGCGGATCAGCTCGGTCCAGATCGTCGCGGAAGCACCACCGGAGGTCGCTCGATCTCACCCGTCGAGCGCTAGCTGACCTGCTCGCCGTCCAGCAGCGGCGAGAACTCCTCGGTGCGGACGCCGAGCAGGTCGGTGAACGCACCGGGGTAGCCGCCCAGCCGGATGTGGTCGTCGAGATCGACGATGCCGGAGAAGTGGCCCGATCACGACGTGCCGCCGCCGGCCGCGACCGCGGACAGGTCGCGGCCCGACCTCGTCGCCGCACACGTACAACGACGGCACCAGGAGCAGCTTGTAGCCGTCCAGATCCCGGTCCGGATGGACGAAGTCGCAGGTGATGCCGGCCTCCCACAGCGCCCGGTGCCAGCGCCGGATCTGCTCGGTCAGCTTCAGATCCAGCGTCGGGTGCGAATCGAGGCGACGACCCCACCAGGCGCTCCAGTCGAGGACGATGGCCACGTCGGCGATGCACCCGGGCTCCCGGGATCGGGCGACAGCGCCTTGAGGTCTGCGCCCGAGTTGGACCACCTCGTCCCACCGCCGGCGAGTCGGTACCGGCGTGCGGGAGCATCGCCGAGTGGAACTTCTCGGCTCCGGCCGCCGAGGCCCGCCACTGGAAGTAGAGGGCACCGTCGGCACCCCGGGCCACGTGGGTGAGGCTGTCCCGACGCGTCTGGCCGGCGAGCTTGGCCGCGTTGCGCGGTTGCCAGTTCACCGCGGACGTCGAGTGTTCCATCAGCAACCACGGCGCGCCGTCGGACAGCGACCGCATCAGGTCGCCGGACATCACCAGGTCGTGGGTCGCGGCCGGCTCGCCCGAGGTACCGATGGCGGTAGTGGTCGTTGCTGATCAGGTCCATCTCCGCCGACCAGCGCCAGTAGTCCAGCGGCTTGAAGAAGCACATGAAGTTGGTGGTGACCGGCAGGTCACTGTGGCGGCCGGATGATCGTCGGCCTCGGCCCGGAAGCAGTCGAGCAGTTCGTCCGAGCTGAACCGCGCGAAGTCGAGCTGCTGGGTCGGGTTGGCGAAGGTGTAGTACGCCGGTCCGCCGCGGCGGCAGGATCTCGTCCCAGTCGTAGTAGCGCTGGCTCCAGAATGCCGTGCCCCAGGCTGCGTTCAGCTCGTCGAGATCGCCGTAGCGACGCTGCAGCCAGCCACGGAACGCCTCCGCCGAGGTGTCGCAGTAGCAGCTCCACGTTGTGGCAGCCGTACTCGTTGTGTACGTGCCACATGACGACGGCCGGGTGATCGGCGTAGCGCTCGGCGATGGCCGAGGTGAGTGCGGCCGCGGCCGCCCGGTAGTCCGGCCGACGACGGGCAGAACGCCTGCCGCGCACCGTAGCTGCGCCGGACGCCGTCGATGTCGACCGGCAGCGAGTCCGGGTACTGGTGGGAGAACCACGGCGGCGGGGTGGCCGAGGCGTTCGCCAGGTCGACCCTGATCCCGCCCGCGTGCAGCAGATCGAGGATCCGGTCCAGCCAGCCGAACTCGAAGACACCGGGCTTCGGCTCCAGCCAGCGCCCAGGAGAAGATGCCGAGCGAGACCAGGTTGACCCCGGCCTCGCCGCATCAGCTCGATGTCCTCGGGCCACACCTCTCGGCGACCACTGCTCCGGGTTGTAGTCGCCGCCGAAGGCCAGCTGGCCGCCGAGGCCGGCGGACAGCGCCGCCATGGCCGCAGCGTGCCGCTCGGTGCGCTGGCGAAGGTCCGCGGCCATCGCGTTGCGTACGTCCGGCAGAATAGGCATCTGCGTCATTTCTCTTGTGGTCATCCCTTGTTGGCGCCGAGGGTCAGGCCCGCGACGAACTGCCGCTGCAGCACCAGGTAGACGATCAGCACCGGCACGGCCGACATCAGCGCGCCGGCCGCCAGTCAGGTTGTAGTTCTGCGCGAATTGGCCCTTCAGGTTGTTCAGGCCCGAGGTGATCGGCAGCCGGTCGCCCTTCTGGATCAGCAGCAGCGCCCAGAAGAAGTCGTTGTAGACCCAGATGAACTCCAGGGTGGCCAACGCGGCGAGCGGCGTTCGGCACAGCGGCAGCACGATCTTCCAGTACTGCGTCCAGACGCTGGCCCCGTCGACCTGCGCGGCCTCGGTCAGCTCGATGCGGCAGCGCCTTCATGTAGTTGCTCATCACGAAGGTGCAGAAGCCCATCTGGAACGCGATGTTCACCGCGATGACCGACGAAGTAGGTGTTGATGAACGACCCGGAGTCGCTGATGCTCAGCGGCAGCGGGGTGTGCTTGGCCAGTCTGGAACAGCGGCGTCGCCAACACCTGCTGCGGCAAGCAGGTTTCCCGCGGTGAACAGGATCAGCAACGACGACGTTGTACCGCCACGGCACCTTGGACAGCTTGAAGGCGGCAAGCGAGGCGAGGAACAGCGTCAGAAGCACCGCGGGCAACGTGATGATCAGCGTGTTCTTGAAGAACAGCGGCAGGTCGGCCTGTTCCCAGGCCTTGCCGTAGTTGTCGAAGTTGTACGGGCCACCGATGGAGAAGTACGAGTGGTCGAAGAAGTACTCGGTCGGCCGTAGCGAGGTGTAGAACGCCCACAGCAGCGGGATCATCCAGAGCACGGCGGCGACGATCAGGAACGGTGAGGATGACGATTCGGCCGGTCCTGCTGACCCGCGCTTGAGCGGCGACGAGGTGGTGACCTTGCGCGCGCGGCGGCCGGACGGCGTCCGCGGGACGGCGGTCGCGGTCATCGCGCATCCTCCTTGAAGGCCTGACTCAGGTAGCGATGATCGGCACCAGCGCGACGACCAGCAGGATGACGGCCAGGGCCGACGCGTAGCCGACCCGGGCCGCCGCGCCCCTGTTGGTGTACGATCAGGGTCGAGAGCAGCTGCAGGCCGTTGGTGCCCTTGTTGATGATCCAGACGATGTCGAACGCGCGGAGCGCCTCGATGACGGTGATCACCACGATGACGATGTTGATCGGTCTGCATGGCCGGGAAAACCACCCGGAAGAACGTCTGGCTGGCCGTGGCCCCGTCGATCGCCGCGGCCTCCTCGCAGCGACGGGTCGACACCCTTCAGGCCGGCCAGGTAGAGGATCATGATGTAGCCGATGTGCTTCCAGCTGGCCGCGACCAGGGCGGCCCACAGGTTGATCGACGAGTTGCCGAACCAGTCGATCGTCCGTGCCGAACACGCCGTTGATGAGGCCCTGTTCGACGGGGAGAACATCAGCTGCCAGATGACGCCGACCAGGGCCAGGGACAACATCACCGGCAGAAAGAAGACGCTCTGCAGGATCTTGCTGCCGGCCAGTTCGCGATCCAGCAGGACCGCCAGCAGGATGCCCAACGGGGTGGCGATAAAGGCCAGGAACAACAACCAGGTCAGGTTGTGCTCCAACGCCGGCCAGAAGTTGGGGTCGATGGTGAAGATGTTGCGGTAGTTGGTGGTGCCGATCCACTCGATGCTCGACAACGACCCGACGCCGTTCCAGCGCCGAACGACAGGACGATCGACGCGACCGCCGGGAACCAGACCAGGACCAACTCGATCAGCGTCGGAATGCCGATCATCAACGCGATGATGATCTTGTCGGTCGTCGTCAGGTAACGAATCCGGCCACGTTTGCGATCCCGGCGCGACGTCGCTGCCGGCCGCCGAAGCGTGGTCCGGGGTCAGCAGCGACGGCTGCTGTCATGTCGGCGGACATCAGCTGGTGAAGATCGCCTTCGCCTGATCCTCCAGGTTCTTGGTCACCGCGTCGACGTCGCCGTCCTTGAGGAACTGCTGCAGGGCCGGAATGACGACCGGGCTGGCGAAGTCGGGCCGGGTGTCACGGTCGAGGAACTGGGAGATCGATCTTGGCCGAACCGATCAGCTCGACGGCCTTCTTCTGCAGATGCCGATGTAGCTGTCGGTGGACGCGGTCTTGTTGGCCGCGATGTTGCTCGGGTCGCTCTCCAGGTAGATGAGCTGCGCCTCCGGCGAGGCCAGGTAGCGTCAGCAGCGCCGTGCTCTGCTCGGTTCAGCCCTTTGGCTGCTGACCAGGAAGCCGTCGATCGGGGCCTCGACCGCGTCGCTGCCGATGGCACTGTCGATCTCCGGGAAGGCGAAGAAGTCCAGGTCCGCCTTGTCGGCGTCGGTGAACTGCTGGGCGACGAACATGCCGAGCAGGTACATGCCGGCTTCCTTCTTGACCAGCGACTGGGCGGCCTCCTGCCAGGTCCGGCCGAGCGGGTTCTCCTGCTGCAGCGGGAAGCAGTCGTCCTTCCAGGTCTGGAAGACCTTCTTGACCTTGTCGTCGGTCCAGGACTGCTTGTGCGCCATCAGGTCCATGTGGAACTGGTAGCCGTTGATCCGCATGTTCAGGTAGTCGAAGGTGCCCATCGCGGGCCAGCCGTCCTTGTCGGCGAAGGCGATCGGGACCAGGCCGTCGGCCTTCATCTTGGCGCCGAGGGTCTTGAACTCGTCCAGCGTCTTCGGGATCTCGTAGCCCTTGTCCTCGAAGACGCTCTTCCGGTAGAAGCACGGCCCACGGGTAGTTGTAGAACGGCACGAAGTACTTCTTGCCGTCGGCCGCGGTGGACGCGGTGATGAAGCCCGTCGGAGTACTGGTCCTCGATGCCGGCCCAGACGTCGTCGATCGGCGTCAGCAGGCCCTGCGCGGCGAAGAACTGCATGCGGTAACCGGCGAACCAGGTGAACACCTCGTCGGGGCTGCCCTGCAGGTAGTTGTTGATGTTCTCCTGGAACGAGTTGTGGTCGACGGTGTTGACCTTGACCTCGGTGCCCGACGGCCTTGTTGAAGGCGTCGAACACCGCCTGGTAGGCCTTCTTCGGCACGTCGTCGGAGGTAGTTCGAGCCGAAGGACACGGTGCCGCCCATCTGGGCGATGCTGCTGGCCGCACTGGATGCGGTGGCGCTCGCCGCGCTGCTCGCGCTGGACCCGGCCGCGCTGGTCGCCGCCGCGGAGGTGGCGGCACTGGTGGTCGCCGCCGCGGAGGTCGTCGAACTAGCGGCGCTGCCGGAGGTCCCGGTGCAACTGGACAACAGCGGGACCGCGACCGCACTGGCGATGCCAGCACCCATCAACCGCAGCAGCGTCCGGCGGTTCACGCCCGTCTTGCTGACCAGTGCCTCGAAGTCCGAGTCTGACACCGTTGACCTCCGATTTCACCGCGGCCGACCATCGGCCGCCGAATGTCAACAGAATGTTGCACTGGAATGTGGTGAAGTCAACACTTTCTGATCACGGGATCGTAACGGTTGTGACATGGCCCACAGGCAGCGGGCCGTATCGTGATGTGGGGACTGTTTGCCCAGGCCAGCCCGCCTCACCTGGCGATCGTGGGCGCGCCGTCGGGGGCCGAAGGGCGCCGAACGCGCACGGCGCGGATAGCAGGAGGTCGGCTAGCCCTAGGCGCAGTTCAGCCGCACGTCGTGGCCCCGACACGTCGGCTGTTGGATTGCGTTGACAATCTGACCCCGGCCGGTGCCACGCTCGGGCAGCTTCGGTGCCCATCGCTCGGGGCACCCGCCGCGCACTCTCCTTGCCAGGCCCGCCGGTTCATCTGCCCGATCCGTCCCGATCGCCCACTACGTATGCTCGAACGGTGCGCTGTTGCACACCGAGTCGCGGCACGCCCGTCCCGCCCCCGATCGCCGCAGCAGCGGCCCAGGAGTCACTCATGGCCAAGCACCGCTCATCCGCGTTGATCGCCGCGTTGTCCGCAGCTGCCCTGCTGGGTCTGGCCGCCTGCGGCTCGGACAGCGCCACCCCGGCGTCCTCCACCCCCGCTGCCACCACGTCGGCGGCGACCGCTGACTCGTCGTCAGCAGGGGTCTCGTCCGCCGACTCCTCGGCGGCAGGGTCGTCGACCGCAGGGTCGTCGTCTGCAGGGCCGTCGACCGCAGGGTCGGCCGCCGGGTCGAGCGCGGCCGGCAGTCCGGCGGCCGGAGACTGCACCGCCGCCACCCTGCCGACCACCAAGGCGGGCACCCTGACGATCGCCACCTCGGAGCCGGCCTTCGAACCCTGGATGGTCGACGACGACCCCACCAACGGCAAGGGCTACGAGTCCGCTGTCGCGTACGCGGTCGCCGACCAGCTCGGGTACTCCAAGGACCAGGTCACCTGGGCCCGAGCCAACTTCGACGAGGCGCTGAACAACCAGAGCGGCTGGGACTTCGACATCAACCAGTTCACCATCACCGACGAGCGCAAGAAGGCTGTCGACTTCTCCAGCGGCTATTACGACCTCGCCCAGACGGTGATCACCGTCAAGGGCTCGCCGATCGAGAACGCAACCACCGTCGCCGAACTGCAAGGACGCGAAGCTGGGAGCGATGTCCGGCACCACCAGCCTGGACGCCATCGACACCGTGATCGCCCCGACCAGCAAGCCCGGCGTGTACAAGGACAACGTCGCGGCTGCCGCTGCCCTGCAGAGCGGGCAGATCGACGGCCTGGTCATCGACCTGCCGACCGCGTTCTACATGACCGGCGCCCAGCTCGACGACGGTGTCGTGGTCGGCCAGCTCCCCGGCACGTCGGACGCCAAGGAGCAGCTCGGCCTGTTGCTGGCCAAGGATTCTCCGCTGACGGCCTGCGTCACCGGCGCCGTCGACGCGCTCCGTGCCGACGGCACGCTGGACGAGCTGGCCACTACCTGGTTGGCCGGCAAGGACACCGCACCCGTCCTGAAGTGAGCGTGGCGACGTGACCAGTGGCGAAGTCAGCAGCAGCGGCGACGTGACCAGCGGCGGGGCGCACGCCGAGCCCGCACTGGACTCCGTCGCCGATCCAGCTCCAACGCCTCGCCTTTCGGCGGCGACGGAACCGGCGATCGGTGGCGATCGCGAGCCTGTCGACGGTGGTGCTGATCGCCGCGCTCGTGATCCTCGTGGTCAACACCCCCGGCTGGCCGAAGTTCCGCGCGAAGTTCTTCGACCTGTCCTACGGCTGGCAGGTGCTGCCGGACATCGCCGAGGGCCTCTGGCTCAACATCCGGCTGATGGTCGTCTGCGAGATCGTCATCCTGGTCCTGGCAATGGCGGTCGCGTTGTCCGCACCCTGCGCGGGCCGGTGTTCTTTCCGCTGCGCGCCGCGGCGGTCGTCTACACCGACCTGTTCCGCGGCCTGCCACTGATCCTGGTGCTGCTGCTGCTCGGTTTCGGGATGCCATCGCTGCGGCTGTCCTGGTTGCCGAACGTCCGCGCTGTTCTGGGGCTGTGTGGCGCTGATCCTGACCTACGGCGCCTACGTCTCGGAGGTGTTCAGGGCCGGGATCGAGTCCGTGCACCCGTCGCAGCGCGCCGCGGCCAGGTCGCTGGGTCTGAGCCACGCCAAGACGATGCGGTACGTGGTGGTACCGCAGGCCGTCCGGCGGGTGCTGCCGCCGCTGCTGAACGACCTGGTGTCGTTGACCAAGGACACCGGCCTGATCTCGATTCTCGGCGTCATCTACGACGCGGTGCTCAATGCGCAGTATCGCGACCGCCAAGACCTTCAACTACACGCCGTATGTGGTCGCCGGGGTGCTGTTCGTGCTGATCACGATTCCGATGACGCGGGTGACCGACTGGGTGTCCCGCCGTCAGGGCTGGACCGGCGTCGGCGGTCCGATATGAGCGCACCCGCTCCCGGTGGCGCCGCCGGCCCCCGCTGCTGCAGATCGACGGGCTGCGCAAGGCCTACAGCAACGCGGTGGTGCTGCACGACCTGAGCCTGTCGGTACCCGAGCACCAGTGCCTGGTGCTGATCGGCGCCTCCGGGTCGGGCAAGTCCACTCTGCTGCGGTGCGTGAACCTGCTCGAGGTCGTCGACGACGGCACGATCACCCTCGACGGCGTCGACATCACCGATCCGCGCACAGATCCGGACGAGGTCAGGACCCGGGTCGGCATGGTGTTCCAGTCGTTCAACCTGTTCCCGCACATGTCGGTGCTGGACAACATCGCCCTCGCGCCGCGCCGGGTGCATGGGATCACCCGCGACCGCGCGGAGGCCGACGCGATGGCGATGCTGGAGCGGGTCGGGCTGGCGGCCAGAGCGAACGCGAAACCTGACCAGCTCTCCGGCGGCCAGCAACAGCGGGTGGCCATCGCGCGGGCGCTGGTCAACAAGCCGGTGCTGATGCTCTTCGACGAGGTCACCAGCGCGCTCGACCCCGAACTGGTCGGCGAGGTGCTGAGTCTGCTCGCGGAGCTCAAGACCGAGGGAATGACGATGCTGGTCGCCACCCACGAGATGGGCTTCGCCCGGCAGGTCGCCGACCAGGTGGTGTTCCTCGCCGATGGCGCGGTCGCCGAGGCGGGGCCGCCCGAGCAGGTGCTCGGCGACCCGGTGGATCCGCGCACCCAGCGGTTCCTCCGGCGGATCATCGACGCCGGCCGACTGTAGGGCCGCTGCCATCGGCGGCGCTACCGTAGGCGGTATGGACCGGCGCTGGGGCGGGCTGGTGATCCTGGCGGTCGCGGTGCTGATCGCGTTCGCCGGCACCGGGCACGTCACCAGCGTGGCCGGAACGGCGGTGGCCGGGCCGGTTCCCGACCCGCCCGCGGTCGGCGACTGCCTGCTCGAGCAGGGCGCGGCCAATCCGTTCGACGACTCCGCCGACTTCTCCTCGCTGCGCACCGGGCCGTGTGACGGCGCCAGGTACGGCGAGGTCGCCGCGATTCTGGACGACGGCCTGACAACGGCCGCCCGCCGGACCGGTACCGGGCCGGGCTCGCCGACCGACCGCTGCACCACGGCGGCCGATGCCTACCTCGGCGTCACCACCGGCAGCGCCGAGTCGGGGTGGCATACCGAGTTCTGGATCGGCTCCCAGCTGATCCAGCCGACAGCGCGGCAGCAGGCGGCCGGCCAGACCTGGCTCGCCTGCCTGGTGGTGGCACCGGCCCAGGCGGCCGGGCCCGGCACCTACGATGGCAGCCTGCGCGATGCGATCGGCGCCGGCCGGTATCCCCCGGCGTTCGCCACCTGCATTCCCTCGATGCCGAACGAACCGGCCCGCCGCACGTACCAGCGCTGCGACCTGCCGCACGCCGCCGAGGTGCTCGGGTCCACCGTCGTCCCGCTGGCCGTGGTGGAC
>CAVPLZ010000020.1:0-94948 GCA_963706185.1 uncultured Actinomycetota bacterium
CTGGCCGGGGTTGCCGTGCCGACGGATGCCGCCGCCATCGGGGAGCGGGTCGCCGTCTCCCGGCAGGACGCCGCGGCCGCGGCAGGTGCCCTGGCTGCGGCGGAGGAGGCTGAGTCGGCGGCCGGGTCGGCGCTGGAATCCGCCGGATCGCGGGCCCCGTTGGACGCGGCCCTGCATCAGCTCCAGCAGTTGGCGGCGGCCGAGGCCGATGCCGTGGCGTCGGAGCCGGCGGCGGCGCGGGCCGAGCGCGCTCGCCGCGGTCGGAGTCGAGGTCGGCACCGCGACCGCGGCCCGTGACGCCGCCCGCTCCGACCTGGACGCGGCGGCGCAGCAACACGGCGGCAACCCTGCGCCCGTTGCTCGCCGTGGGCGCCCTCTGCCCGGTCTGCGACCGGACTGTCGACCACTTGCCGAGCCACCTGGACGCGCCCGCGCTGACCGACGCGCAGGCGCCCTGCGCTGCTGCCGAGCAGACGCTCCATGACTTTCGTGCCGCCGAAGCCGTGGCTGCCCAGGCGAGCCGCGGCCGCGGCGCACCTCACCGCCGCCCGGCGGCACGTCGACCGGCTGCGGGCCGGCCTCGGCGACCCTCCCGCCGAGGAGTCGGCGATTCGCGCCCGGCTGGCGGAACTCGACACGCTTGCCAACGCTGCGCGGCGCCCACGACGCAGTCGCCGCCGCCCGGAAAGCACACCGCAGCGCCCAGCGGGCCGCAGACGGCGAGACGGCCGCCGAGACCGCACTGCGCAGTGCGCTGGGCCGGATCCGGGATCCGCTGGTCGTCCTCGGCGCCCCGGCCGTCGACCAGCTGGACATCGTGCAGGGCTGGCACCTGTTGGCGCAGTGGTCGGGCGGCGCGCACGAGGACCGCGTCGGCGGGCTGGCCGACGCCCGGGCAGTGGCAGCAGCCGCGCAGGAGTCGGCGTCCGCCGCCGAGCGGGAACTGCGCACCATCGAGAGCGCAGCGGCGGAAAGCTACACCGCGGAGAACCTGGCCACCGCCCGACGGGAACGGGCCGCAATCCGGCTCACCGGCGAGGAGACGCGGTCGGCGCAACTCGCCGCGTCGCTCGCCGGCGCACCGAGCGAGGTCGAGGCGCACGCGGAACTGGCCCGGCTCGACGTACTGGCGGCCGCGGCAGCTGCGGCCGATGCGGTCCTGCGCAGGGCCAGGCAGGCCCGTCGTGACGCGGCCGACGCCGCCCAGGCGTCGGCGCAGCGGTACGCGGCCGCAAGGCAGGCGTTGCGCTCCACCCGCGACGACTTCGTCGCGCTCGGCGCCCCGCAGCTCTCCGAGGGTTCGATGATGGTCGCGTGGTCGGAGCTGACCGATTGGGCCCGCACCCGGGCCGAGGTCTGCGCCACCGATCTCGCGGCTCAGCGGGACGCCGCGGAGGCGGCCACGACGGAACTCGAGCGGCAGCAGGCGGAGCTGCGGGCCGACCTCGCATTGCTCGAGATCCCCGAGCCGCCCGGCGATCTGGTGCAGCACGCCGCCGCGGCGGTCGCGGTGGCCGTCACCGAAGCCGGCGCGCAGCTGGCCGACCTTCGTCAAGCGCCGCGACCAGGCGGCCCGGCTGAGCATCGACCGGGCGAGCGCCCACGAGGAGCAGCAGGTCGCGCACCTGCTCGGCACCCTGCTGCGCTCGAACAAGTTCCCGGCGTGGCTGGAGCGCGACCGCGCTGGACACCCTGGTCGTCGACGCCTCCGCGCACCTGGACGAGCTGTCCAATGAGCAGTTCGCGCTGACCCACCGCGACGGCGAGTTCTACGTCATCGACCACGCCGACGCCGACAGCCGAACGCAGCGTCCGCACCCTGTCCGGCGGCGAGACCTTCCAGGCCAGCCTCGCTCTCGCGCTGGCGCTTGAGCTCGCAGCTGTCGACGATGGCGGCGACCGGCGCGGCCCGGCTCGACTCGATCTTCCTCGACGAGGGCTTCGGCACCCTGGACGAGGCCAGCCTCGAGGTGGTCGCCGAGACGCTGGAGAACCTCGCGAAGGGCGACCGGATGGTCGGGTCATCACCCACGTCGCCGCGCTCGCCGACCGGATCCCGGTGCGGTTCACCGTGACCCGCGACAACCGGTCGTCCCGGGTGGAACGGGAGGAGCCGTGAGCGTCCAGCGATCCGGCTCGGATCCGGTCGGCCGGGATGCGGTTCCACGTCGACAGCTGGGACCCGGCGTACGGCACCAGCGTCGGAGATGACGACGGACCTCGTCGGCCACGCCGTCGGTCGACGCCGCCGTCGAGCTGCCCGCGGATGAGTGGCGGCCGCTCGACTGCCGGCCCGGCCCTGCGCCCGGAGGCCGTGCTGTTCGTCGACGGGGTCCGACGGATCGAGGCCCGGGCCTGGATCGACGACCTGGCCACCGAACCGAGGTCGAATCGTCACCCGCGCTGTGCGCGTCGTACGCCGCCGGTGTGCTGTGCTGCTTGCGGTCGCGGGTCGCACCTGCTGAGCGCCGAGGTCCGCCGCGGGTCTGGTCACCTCGCCACCCATGCCGTCGATATCCACACCAGCGCCGGAATGTTCGAGGCAACCACACGCCGGGCGGATCCGGCGGGCCGCGCCAGGTCACGCTGTCGAACACCCTGCAGAACCGGATGTGCGGAGCTGGAGTCGACGTCGCCGTGGCCGGCCGCGCCGGGCTGGCCGACCACGGCGTCACCGGCGGCAGTCGACCTGCTGGTGATCGACGGACCGCTGCGCGGCCGCACTCACCTGCCACGGACCCTCGGCTTCATCAAGACGCACCGGGCGCCCTACCTACCGCCCGACCTGCACGCGATGGTCGGCACGCTCGGCGCCGGCCAGCGCACCCCGGTGTTCCTGATGGGCACCAGCTGGCACCGCTACTCCTGGTACCTGCGGCTGCCCTGCCCGCCCGGCCATGCCTGGGCGGGCATCGTCCGCATCGAGTGCTCACCGCGACCTGTCCGGGCCGGAGGCGGTGGAGATGGCGAACCTCAGCCAGGCGACGCTGCCCCGCTACGCCTCGGTGGAGTACAAGGACTCCCGGGCACCGCAGAACCTCTACCCCATCGCCGGTCTCGAGCGCGACCTGCGGCGGCGGCTGGGCGACACCCGACTGCTCTACCGAGCTCTACGGGCAGCCGCCGGCTGATCGGTGACGCCGCCAAACCTGGCAGTCCGTTCTCCTCAGCGCGACCGCCGATCGACGTTCAGTGGTGAGTAAGCGCGCGTTAAGCGCCGCGGCGAATCCTCTGGTCCAACGGCCCGGAGACTTCGGGCCCCGTCGATTGGAGCACATCGTGACCACCATCTCCACAACTCCGGCTCACACCCCCCCGCTGGACGATGATCGTCCTGCGGCCTCACCCCGACAGGATTTCGGTCTCCTTCGTCGGCTCCTGGTCGGGGCTGGCAATGATCTTGAGCTTTACCGGCTTGGCGAGCTTGACCGCAGCCCCGGCCCAGGCCGCGGTGGCGGTGACCCAGGCGGCAGCACCGAAGTTCGCATACGTCTCCGTCTGTTTCCAGGCTCCTACGACACTGGGTGGGCGCGTTGCCTGGGACCGTACAACCGGAAACTCATGCTGGACGTCTGGCTCAACGGTGCCGAACACGTTGTGCAGGTGGACACCCCGGGTCTGAACGGCTGCATCACCATGGCCGTGGTGGCGAACTACTACTGGAAGATTCGCATCAATCATTCAGAGGCCGGTTATCGGTGGGTCGGTCAAACCCGTTGGGTATACGCCCACGCCTGGCGCTGTCTACAAACTCGGCACCCTGCGGATCTCCTCCGTGAGGATCTAGCGTTCTAGCTGACCTCCGGCCTGCTCCTCGAGCCTCGGTCCACTGCCTTCGGGAGTTGCTCGGCGGGTCGCGGGGCGGATGCCAGCAGGTGCCCAAGCCGGCGCATTCGGGTTGACGGCAGTTAACCAACTGTCGTCGCGCCGAGCGCCATCCTGAACTCGGCGACAGCGTCGTCCAGGTCGACCTCGGCGCCGTCGTCGGATGTCTCCGTGATGCGAAGAAGTTCGGCGAGCTGCGCCCGGGTGTACACGTCGAGCGCTCCAGGTGTCGCTGTGGCCAGTCGGGCCGCATTGACCGCGAGCGCGGTGGCCTCTCCGAGCCGGCCGAGGCCGGCCAGGGCTAGTCCGGTCGGTATCAGCGCGTCCACGAGGGAGTAGACGTCGCCCGGCAGGTACTTCGTTTCGAGGAGGCGCAATTCGTCGAGCGCGTCGGCATGCCTCCGCTGCGCCACCCGCAGCCATCCGAAGTTGGTCACGAAGGCACAAGAAGTACGACTGGCCTTTCCAAATGGATCGCCAGCAGTCGCACCTCATTGAGGGTCTGCTCGGCCTCGTCCAGACGTCCGAGGTAGATCTGGGCAACCCCCCGGATGTTCAGAGCGATTACCTGGGTCCGCTTCTCCTGCGCTGCCTCGGCCAGCCGTGCCATCTCACCCGCGAGGCGCTCAGCGCGGCCGAACTCTCCCGCGACCG
The DNA here is from genome assembly GCA_963706185.1 of uncultured Actinomycetota bacterium. Taxonomy (GTDB): domain Bacteria; phylum Actinomycetota; class Actinomycetes; order Mycobacteriales; family Nakamurellaceae; genus Nakamurella. The sequence continues at coordinate 4,480 of CAVPLZ010000020.1, forward strand.
CGCTCGTGTATGCCTTCTGCATCCCGAAGACAAGTCGATTGCGGCGCCCTCGGGGCGCCGCATCGTCAGCGAGACGCTGGGCGGTGCTCACGTCACCGTTGAGCCGGGCCAGCCCAATTTGCAGCTGGATCCAACGAGTGTTCCACCGCGGATCGAGATCTGCGGCCCGCTTTTCGACCTGCGCGGCTTGTCGGCTCAACTGCCCGGGTTCGACCGTCTGTGTGTGGACCAACGCTAGCAACTGAATAGTGGTGACTCGCAGACGATCTCGGGAGTCGACGAAGTCGCTGGCAAGCACCCTGGTCGACCAGGTCTGCACCAACGCGTCGGCATCCTGCAGATACCAGTACAGCAGCACGGCCGGCAGTTGCGCGCTGGTCATGGAGGGGTCGGCTGCCCACGCCCATTCGACGGCCTCGACAACATTCCCGCGATCCAGGAGCCGGAGCTCCTCGAGATCCTGGAGCGTGTCCATGGAGGCTATCTCCACTTGTTGCGCCCACGCCAGGAAGTACGCCGCATGCGCACGACGGGTGACGTCGGATGGATGAGTTCCCCCGCCGTGGTTGCGAACAGCGTGTCGAATCGGCCCAAGGATCTGGAAGGTGACGTCCCCGGGGTTCGAACTCGTTGCAGCAGTGAAGAATCGACCAGTCGGCCGAGCATGCTGCGAACCGGAACCTCCGGGTTGGTCGCCGAGAGGATCGCGGCGGCGGCACTTTCGCTGAAATTGCCCACGAACACTGTCAGCTGACCCAGGCCCAGCACTGAACCTGAATCCAACTCGTCCAGACTCCAGGATATGGCGCTGGAAATGGACTGGTGCCTGGCGGGTCGATCTCGAGCAGGGTGCGCTTCCACTACCCAATCGTCCCGGTCTCGTATCTGCGTGAGCAGTTCGGCGGGCGACTGCCAGCGCAGGCCCGAGGCCAAGAGCTCGAGGGCCAACGGAATGCCGCCGGCGTGACGGGCCAGGCCAAGCAGCGAAGGGGCGTCCATGTCGCTCAGACCGATTGCGGCGGACTGGTCCAACATCAACTCGACGGCGGGACTGGCGGTACCTTCCAAGCCGAGCGGTGGCACGTAGAAGACGTATTCGTCGACCAGCCCCAGCGGGGTTCTGGAGGTGACCAGCACCGTCACCCCGTCAACATCAAGAAGCTGCAGAACAAGTTCGACAGCGCCGTCCAGTACGTGCTCCGCGTTGTCCACGAGCACGATCGCTCCCGTGTCTTCGAGCGATACTGCTAGCCCGACGCTTTCGGGGTCGAGCACCCGCTCGGCCCGGGAGGAGACATCGTCGGATCGGGCCAGAGTCGTCAGGTCGATCAAGGCCGCCGGGCGCGAGGAATGCTGTGTCAGACGGTGCACGACCCCTGCCGCAAGCCGAGTTTTGCCAATTCCGCCCGGACCGACCAAGGTCGCGAGTCGATGACCCGCTTCGAGAACCCGCAGGAGCTGATCCACCTCTTGGTCTCGGCCGATCAGGGGGGTCCGCTCGTTGGGGACCCCGAGCCGCCCCGAACCTGCCGAGGGCCGGAAGCGGTCGCGCCGTCATTCCACCCGGAGATCGCCATTCAAGATGCCGGTGAACACCATTGCCGTCTCGGGTGCCGGACTCGTCCCTAGTTCGTCGGACAGCCTGCGCCGCAGCAGGTCGTAGACAGTGAGGGCCTCCGCGCTGCGCCCGAGCGAGGCCAGTGACCGCATGAGAAGGATGCAGGCGGGACTCGTCCATCGGGTCGTTCGCGATGTGCTCGCCGAGCTCTTCGGCGGCTCGGGCAGGATCTCCGACTTCGAGGAGGCATTCGGCGTGCAGCAACCGTGCAGCGGACCACAATTGTTCGGCGCCAAGCCGAAGCCGCGCCACAATTGGCGCGCTCAATCCGGCGAGCGCGACCCCGGCGAACAGCTGCAACGCCTGTCGGGCTGCGGCTTCCGCCGCAATCCATCGTCCAGCTCGCGCGGCCTCGCGTGCGTCGGCCTCATGCATCCGAGCCTCACTCAGATCGATGCGAGGGAGTCCCGTGCGCAGTGAGTAGCCCGCTCTCGTGCCTTGGATCAGATCGGGGCCGATCTGTTTGCGCAGCTTCGATGCGGCCACCTGAATTGAGTTTCGCGCTGATTTCGGTGGCTCGGTCCAGAGTCCGTCGATGAGTCCATCGATGGTCACCAGCCTGCCGGCCGAGGCCGCCAACTGAGCCAGAAGGAGTGACGGGAGTTGCCCCACGACAGGGCGCATGGTGTTCTGGTCCTCGCCAATCGCAACCTGGCCCAGCAGCCGAACCAGCATGCCTTGCCCCCTCGGTCGTCAGTCGGCTCATCTGCATGGTGGCAATCGGCGCAGCTCGGCAGGCCGCCGGGCTGCCGTGCCGATTGCTGCACTGTAGGGGTACGGGCTACAGACCCAGCAGCGCCACCCTCAGCCGAGGCGCTTCTGGTAGTAGGCGTGGTGCACCGTGCTGTCCTCGTATCCTGCGCGGGATAGAAGTGGTGGGCCGCATCGCGTCCCAGCGACGACGACAGTTCGATCCGACTGCAACCCCAGGTGCGGGCGAGCTGCTCCGCGGCGTCCAGCAGCGCCGCGCCGAGCCCCGTCCGCCGCTGATCCGGGGCGACGACGAGCCCGGAGAGATGGGCGATCGGAGGCCGACTCGACAGCCCGGGACGAGCGGCGACCGCGGCCATCCCGACCAACGGCCATCATCAGCTTCCGCGACCAGGATCGCCGCCCGCGGGGTGTTCGCCCACTCCGCCACGATCGCCACCAGAGCGCGCCTCGGACTGCGGGTGGTCCCAGGCCCGGAACAAGGGTCCGAGCAGCCGCGCGTCGGTTGCGACGGCCTCCCGGATCAGCGTAGGTGGAGCTCACTGGGCGGTGTACCCGCCGTCCACCAGGTGGTAGCTGCCGGTGATGAAGCTCGCGGCATCCGAGGCCAGGAAGGCAACAAGAGCGGCGACCTCCTCGGAGGTGCCGAGCCGGCCCAGCGCATGCCGGGTCTCCAGGAAGGCCAGTGCGTCGGCGTCCAGGTTCGCCTCGACCAGTGGAGTGAGGATGAAGCCCGGTCCGACCGAGTTCACCCGGACGCCGGCCGCCGCGTACTCCAACGCCGCGTTCTTCGTCAGGCCCACGACCCCGTGCTTCGCGGTCACGTAGGCCGAGGAATTCGCGAACCCGACGCTGCCCAGGATGGACGCGACGTTCACCACCGCTCCGCCGCCGTTGGCGGCGATCGCGGGCAGCTGGGCCCGCATGCCGTACATGACGCCGTTGAGATTGACATCGATCACCTGCCGCCAGGAGTCCAACGGGTACTCACCGACGGGTGCGGAGGCACCGCCGATGCCGGCGTTGTTGACCGCGATCCGCAACGGTGCCAACGCGTTCGCCGCCTCGACGGTGGCCGGGCCGCTGTCCGGATCCGAGGTGTCGGCGGCCAGACCGGCGGCCGCGTAACCGGCGTCGGTGAGCTCGGCAACGGCGGCGTCGACCACCTCCTGACGCAGGTCGGTGACCAGCACGGCGGCACCGTTGGCGGCCAGCAGCGCGGCCACTGCCTTGCCGATTCCGGATCCCGCTCCGGTCACGATCGCTGATCGGTCGGCAACGTCGTAGGTGGCCATGGTGAGCTCCTCTGCTCGCGTGACGGGTTCCTGGGCAGTGCCAACGATAGGACGCCGCCGGCCGCTGCGGGCAAGGGACCCACGCTCGCAGATCGCCATCGCTACGACGTGGAAACCACCTCGTCCGCGAAGTGACAGGCCGACACCCGCCCGTCATCCGGATCCCGCGTCGGCACCCGCAAGACGGGCACCTCGGCCGCGCAGATGTCCTGGGCCATCGGGCACCTGGGGTGGAACCGGCAGCCGGTGGGCGGATCCACCGGCGACGGCGGCTCGCCGCGGAGCATCACGCCGGCGGGCCAGCCGGCCGCGTTCGGAGGAGCCGACGGTGGGGGAGGCCGACAGCAGGGCCCGGGTGTACGGATGGGACGGGTCCTCGTAGATCCGGTCCGGTCGGACCCACCTCGGCCAGCCGGCCGAGGTACATCACGGCGACCCGGTCGGCGAGGTGCCGGACCACCGAGAGGTCGTGGGCGATGAAGAGGATCGCCACGCCGAGCCGGCGCCTGCAGGTCGGCCGAGCAGGTTGATGACCTGCGCCTGCACCGAGACGTCCAGCGCCGACACCGGCTCGTCGCAGACCAGCACGTCGGGGTCGAGGGCCAGCGCGCGGGCGATGCCGATCCGCTGCCGCTGCCCGCCGGAGAACTGGTGCGGGTAGCGGCCGAGCCATGTCCGGCGCGAGCCCCACCAGGCCCAGCAGTTCGGCCGCACGGCTCGCGGCGGCGACGCGGCGGTCCCGGTGCGGGATGGCCGCCAGCGGCTCGGCGATCAGTGTCGCCGACCGTCATCCGCGGGTCGAGCGAGGTGTACGGGTCCTGGAAGATCATCTGCACGCCCTGGCGCAGCAGCCGCGCGGTCGCTGCGCGGCGCCCTCGGGTCACGTCGTCGCCGCGGTAGGTCAGCGTGCCGCCGTCGGGCCGTTCGAGTCCGACCAGCATCCGGGCCAGCGTCGACTTGCCGCAGCCCGATTCGCCGACGATGCCGAGCGATCTCGCCGGCATGCAGCTCGAGGCTCGACCCCGTCGACCGCCGACACGCGACTCGGGCGCAGTCGCGGACCCGATCCGGTAAGGTGCGGCGCAGCCCCTCGGCACGCAGCACCGCGCTCGGGGGAGGCCGCCGGTGACGCGATCGACGGACTCAGACGGCGACGACATCGCAGCACCTCCTCCGACCGGTGGCACGCGGACGCCCGGCCTGGGACGGACCTCGCGCGAGCGGCGGCCGCTCGGTGCGGCAGCACGTCGATCGCCATCGCGGCACCGCGGGTGGAACGAGCAGCCGGGGGGCACCTGGGCCGGGCGTGGGCGGCGAGCCGGGGATGGTCAGCAGGTCGCCGCCGCGGTGCCCGGCCTCGCGGCACCGAGCTGCAGCAGCGCCTGCGGTGTACGGGTGCGCCGGGCGCGGTCGAGCACGCATCGGCGTGGCGCCCTGCTCGACGATCCGGCCGGCGTACATCACCGCCAGCCGGTCGGCGACCTCCATCACGACGCCGAGGTCGTGGGTGATCAGCAGCACGCCCATGCCGAGCTGGTCGGCGCAGCGAGTCGAGCAGGTCGAGGATCTGGGCCTGCACGGTGACGTCGAGCGCGGTGGTCGGCTCGTCGGCGATCAGCATCTCGGGTTCCAGGGCGATGGCCATGGCGATCAGGATGCGCTGCCGCATGCCGCCGGAGAACTGGTGCGGGTAGTCGTCGACCCGCCGCGCGGGCGCGGGGATGCCGACCAGCGCGAGCAGCTCGATCGCCCGCGCGCGCGCCTGCTTGCGCGACAGCGCCGCGGTGCACCCGGAACAGCTCGCCGATCTGGTCGCCGATCGTCAGCACCGGGTTCAGCGCGGAGAGGGCGTCCTGCAGCACCAGGCTCATCCGCTCGCCGCGCATCCGGCGTCGCTGTTCCGGCGTCGAGCGTCAGCAGGTCGGTGTCGCCGACAGCTCGATGCGCGTCGGCGCGTCGACCCGGGTGCCGTCGTCGGTGAGCCCCATGATCGCGCGGGCGGTCACCGACTTGCCCGAGCCCGGACTCGCCGAGCAGGCGCGACGAACTCGCCCTGGCGCACCGTCGAGGTCGACGCCGCGCACGGCCTGGACCGCGTCGGCGCCCGTCGCCGAAGCGTCGACCGACAGGCCGCGCACGCGCAGCGCGAGCTGGCGTCAGTGCCGGCTCGTTCATGCAGTCCCATCCTGACCACGATCATGCGCCGGAATGTTTCAACGACTGTCACACTTGCCGAATTTCATCATCACGTGCATTGACATCAGTGCCGAATCATAGCACAGAGACTGCTTCGCGTGCCTAACGACGCATCCAGGACGGTCGATCGCCGCGGCCGATGGCGACCTACGCATCGCCACACCGAAGGAGACATCCGCGTGCTCGAACCAGCCGAGCGCTACACCGGCTACACCGCCTACGACTACCTGGAGCCGGGCAAGGACTACCACGACTTCGCGCTACGCCAAGCAGATCGGCCGGGTACCCGCCTACGCAGGGCCTCGACCTGAGCCGCCGAGCAGGAGGAGCGCACCCGCGCGCCTGCTCGCGCGACGAGATCGTGATCTCGCTGCACGACCACGTGCAGGTCTTCCCCGAGGACATGGCCGAGCTGCGCGAGCACATCCGCCAGGGCCGCGAACCCACCGGCTACGAGGGCCTGTCCCGCTCGGGCATGACCGCGGTCTTCGACAACGGCATGGACGGCACCTGCTGCATCTCCAGCGAGGCCGGCTGGAAGTACCAGGACGTGCTGTTCGACCTCGGCGTGCGGATGGCCGACCTGGCCCACCAGGACTACGTCATCAAGGCCGAGACGATCGACCGACATCAAGCACGCCCAGGAGACCGGCCGGATCGCGCACGTCTTCGCGCCTCGAGGCCGCGACGATGATCGAGAACGAGGTCGACCGGCTCGACGTCCTGTACGGCTTCGGCGTGCGCCAGATGGGCATCGCCTACTCCGAGGCCAACATGCTCGGCGCGGGCCTCAAGGAGCGCGGCGACGGCGGGCTGACCTACTTCGGCGAGCGCGCGGTGGCGCCGGATGAACAAGCTCGGCATCGCCATCGACATCTCGCACTCGCGGCGACCGCACCTGCCTCGACGTCATCGAGGCGTCGACCAAGCCGATCTTCATCACGCACGCCGGCGCGCGCGAGGTCTGGCCGACCAACCGGATGAAGCCCGACGACGATCATCAAGGCGTGCGCCGAGCGCGGCGGGGTGATCGGCATCGAGGCGGCGCCGCACACCACGCTGTCGCCGCGACCACCCGCGGCACAGCCTCGAGTCGGTGATGGACCACTTCACGCTACTGCGTCGACCTGGTCGGCATCGAGCACGTCAGCGTTCGGCCCGGACACGCTGTTCGGCGACCACGTCGGCCTGCACGACGCGTTCGCCGCGAACCTGTCGCATCGGCCAGGCGCACGGCGACGTCGAGTTCGACGAAGGTCGCCTACGTCGACGGCCTCGAGAACCCGGCCGAGTGCTTCTACAACATCATCGGCTGGCTGGTCAAGCACGACTACTCCGACGACGAGATCCGCACGGTCGTCGGCGGCAACACCCTGCGCGTCCTCGAGGAGGTGTGGGTCTGATGCGACACACAGAACCTGGTCCGGCTCGCGGCGGCTGGCGCGGCCGGCGCCCTGCGTCGCCGACCGCCGCGGCCTGCGCGCCCGTCAGCGCCGCCGCCCGGCGTCGGAGGCGTCCGGGTCGGCGGCGCCGGCGACGACGACGCTCACCATCGCCACCACGACCGACGTCGTGAACTACAACCCGCTGATCGGCAACAGCCGCAGCGACTACTGGGTCACCAACCTGATGTACCCGCACCTGCTGAGCATCGCCGACGACGGCAAGAAGACCGCCGTCGCTGGCCACCGAGTGGGGCTACATCGACCCGACCGACGGGCTTCTACGAGATCCGCGACGACATGACGTGGAGCGACGGCGAGCCGCTCACCGCCGAGGACGTCGCCTGGACCCTGAACGCGGTGAAGAAGGACAAGCCGTCGGGCACCTTCTACGGCCAGCTCGGCCAACTTCGACGACGGCCACCGCCGTCTCCGACACCCGCGTCGAGATCACGCTCACCGAGCCCGACTCGCTCGATCGTCGACGAGATCGGCTTCTGGGGCAACGTCGTGCCCGAGCACGTCTTCGAGCAAGGCCTCGAGTCGGTGGCCACCTTCGCCAACGACGGCAAGGACGGCGGCTGGGTCAGCGCCGGGCCGTACATGCTGACCGACGTGCAGGTCGGGCCAGAGCTACACCCTGGACCGGGTCGACGAGCTACCCGCTCGTCGAGGGCGGCAAGCCGAGTCCGGCGAAGGTCGTCTACCGCGTCTTCCCGGACGTCAACACCGAGATCCTCGCGCTGCAGAGCGGCGAGGTCGACGTGATCGCCAACGCGCTGCCGCCGGCCCAGGTCGAGACAGCTGCACAAGCACCGACGGGCATCACGGTCGCCGAGGTCGCCGGGCCTCGGCTACGCGCACATGACGTACAACATGACGAAGCCGGACCTGGCGAAGACTCGAGGTGCGCCAGGCGCTCGCCGCACGCGGTCGACTACGACGCCATCCGCAACGTCGTGCTGCAGGGCCAGGCCGTCTCGACGGGCTCCAGCCCGCTGATGCCGGTGCTCAAGCGACTACTACGACCCGTCGATCAAGGAGTACGACGTTCGACCCCGAGCGTGTCCCGCGCAGCTGCATGGAGGAGGCCGGCTACACGGCCGACTGCCTCGGGCAACTTCCCGTCGTCGTTCCGGCTGATCTACTCCCTGCAGGACGCGTCACCTCGCCAGTGGGCGCACGCTGGTGAAGGACGGCGCGGCCAAGGCCGGCATCACGATCGAGCTGCAGGGCACTGGAGCGCAACACCTATCTGGCGAAGACCAACGACGGCGACTTCGACATCTACGCGGGCAACTTCGCCATCATGGACGACCCGGTCGACCAACTTGACGCTGTCCTACCTGCCCGGTGGGGCGATCAACTACACGCTACGTCGACGACTCCGACGCTCAACGACGCTGATCGACGAAGGCGCGGTCACGACCGACCAGGCCGACAGAAGGTCAAGCTCATGCGCGAGGCGGCGAAGATCGTGCACGACAAGGTGTACGACAACGTGATGTACACGCAGAACCTGTTCTTCGCGCACCGCGACGAAGTGGACCGGCTTCATCTCGAAGCCCAGCGAGCTGCTGTCGATCGTCAACCCGGTGTCGCTGGCCAGCGGCCACGAAGACCGGCTGAGCCGAGGAGAGGTCGCCCGCATGTCGCGTGCTGTTGTTCGTGCTCGGCCGGCTCGGCCGGGGGCTGCTCACGATCTGGTTCGCGGTGACGGTGACGTTCCTGCTGCTGCGCCTGCTGCCCGGGCGACCCGGCGCTGGCCGTGGCCAGTCCGAACATGACCGCGGAGACCGCGGGCGACCCTGCTCGCGCAGTACGGGCTCGACCAGCCCGCTGATCGTCGCAGTACGGGCTCTACCTGGGCCAGCTGCTGCAGGGCAACCTCGGCGTCTCGTTCACGCAGTACGATCCCGGTGATCGACGTGCTGCTGCAGCGGCTGCCGTGGACGCTGCTGCTCACCGTCACGCGCCCTGGTGCTCACGGTGCTCGTCGGCATCCCGCTCGGCGTGCTGGCCGCCTCGCCGGCGCGGCGGGCTGCTTCGACCGGCTCGTGCAGATGATCGGCGTGACCGGGCAGTCGCTGTTCGTGCCCAGCGTCGGGGTGCTGCTGCTGTTCGTGTTCGGCCTGCAGCTCGGCTGGTTCCCGATCGGCGGCGCCTACGACACGCGGCGCCTACGGGCATGGCCTGGTACGGCAGCGTCGCTGCAGCACCTGGTGCTGCCGGCCGTGTCGCTGATGCTCGTGCAGCTCGGCTCCTACGTGCTGACGATGCGCTCCACGCTGATCGAGGCGCTCGGCGAGGACTACTGCGACCCTGGCCAGGGCCAACGGGCTGCCGCTACCGCCGGGTGCTGTGGAAGCACGCGCTGCGCAACGCGCTGCTGCCGACCACGACCCTGATCGGCCTGCAGCTCGGCTTCCTCGTCGGCGGCGCGGTGCTCACCGAGACCGTGTTCGCCTACCCCGGCATCGGCCGCGGCATCTACGAGGCGGTCACCCAGCTCGACTTCCCGGTGCTGCAGGGCGCCTTCCTGCTGCTGGCCGCGACCGTCGTGGTGGCCAACATGCTCACCGACATCGTCTACGGACTGCTCGACCCGAGGGTGAAGACCGCATGACCGCGCCGCAACTGCCGCAGCCGGCCGTCCGGCGCTGGTCGAGGCCACCGGCGACGCCGAACCGGTCGCCCTGGAAGCGTCCGGCCGGCGCCGCCACCTGGCGGGTCTTCCGCCGCGATCCGCTCGGCATCTGGCCTCGCTCGTCATGCTCGCTGCTGGTGATCGTCGCGGTCGCTGCGCCCGCTGCTCGCGCCGTACCCGGCCAGCTACGGCACCGACGTGCTGCGCCGCCGCCGTCGGCGAGCACTGGTTCGGCACCGACTGCGCTCGGGCCGCGACGTCTCGCCGAGGTGATCTGGGGCACGCGGCAGAGCCTGCTCGTCGCCGTCGCCGCGTCGGTGATCGCCATCGTCGATCGGCACCGTGCGTCGCGGTGGTCGGCGCCTACTTCCGCACGGCTCGACTCGCGTCATCAGCGTGCTCGTCGACCTGACGCTCGTCGCTGCCGGTGCTGCCGCTGATGATCCTGGTCGCCGCCCTGGTCGGACCGAGCACCGACGACGATCATCGCCGTGGTCGCCGCGTTCTCCTGGCCCGAGGTCACCCGGCTCGTCCGGTCGCAGGCGCTCACCGTGGTCGAGCTGCCCTACGTCGACGCCGCCCGGCTGATGACCACCTCGCCGTGGTGGATCATCACCCGGCACGTGCTGCCCGCCGTCACGCCGGTGGTCGTCGTCTCCGTCGTGCGTCACCGCCTCGCGCGCCGTGCTCTCGGCCGCCGGGCTCGCCGTTCCTCGGCCTCGGCGACCCGACCACCTGGTCGTGGGGCCGCATCCTCTACGAGGCGCAGCAGGCCGGCGCGATGTCGAGCGCCTGGTGGCTCACGCTGTTCCCGTCGCTCGCGATCCTGCTGCTCGTGCTCTCCGCGACGCTGCTCTCGATCGCCTACAACGACGCCCGCAACCCGCAGACCCGCGCTGGCGCCGGCGCCGTCGGAAAGGCTGCCGCCATGACGACCGCAGCGTTCTCGCCAGCGCCTCGACGCCGGCGTTCTTCGACCGCGGTGCAGGCGCGGTTGCGCGCCGGCGCAGCGGATGCGGACGGCCTCGACGCGCTCGCTCACCGACGACCCCGAGGACGTCGCCTACCTCACCGGCTTCTTCCACCACCCCTGCGAGCGCCCGGTCGCGGTGTGGCTCGACGCCGACGGGCGCGACGTGCTGCTGCCCCGGAGCTCGAGCGCGAGCACGCCGCAGGCCAGCACGCCGCGCGCCGAGCTCGTGTCGTACGCCGAGTACCCCGGCGTCGGTGCCGCCGTTCGGCCGCGCTCGGCCGCGCCGTGGGCGCCGCCGCGGCGGGTCGGGCTCGCCGCGGCACGATCACGTCCAGCGGCTGACGGCCGCGCGGAAGGCGTTGCCGCGGCGCCGAGTTCGTCGCCGACCGACGCTCGTCACGGCGTGCGCGGTACGTCAAGCGACCCGGAGGAGATCGCGCTGCACCGCGAGGCCGCGCGCATCACCGACCTGATGCTCGACGCCGGGCGTCGCACCTGGTCCGCGACGCCGTCGCCGCGGGCGGCGAGCTGCCCAGCGAGGCCGAGCTCGCCGCGCACGTCGGCCGGCGTCGGCACCGCGACCATGTACGCCGAGCACGACGACGTGGTCGTCGTGTCGCTCGCTGGCCGGCGGGCTGGTCTACGCCGGCGCCAACTCCGCGCTACCCGCACGGGCTGCCCTCGGGCTACCGGCTGCGCCCGGGCGACACGTTCATGCTCTCGCTCGGCTGCGCGGTCGGCGGCCGCTTCGTCGAGGGCGAGCGCACCTTCGTGCTCGGGCAGCCCGACGCGCCGAGCAGCGCCGCTACCACGACACCGTGCGGCGCGCCCAGGAGATCGGCGGCGCAGGCGCATCCGGCCGGGCGCCGAGTGCCGGGAGGCCAACGCGGCGCTGCCTCGCACGTGATCCGAGGACGCCGGGCTCGGCCGAGTACCTGCGGCACCGGCAGGGCCACGGCATCGGGCTGGGCATGCACGAGCCGCCGTGGCTCGAGGACGGCGACGACGACCCTGCTCGACCGCGGGCATGGTCGTGTCCAACGAGCCGGGCATCTACGTCCCGGGCCACGCCGGCTACCGCATCAGCGACTCGCATGCTCGTGACCGACGACCGGCGCCGAGCCGCTCACCGTCGTTCCCGCGCGGCCTCGACGACTGCACCATCGCCGCTCTGAACCACGGACCACGCGACGACCATGACTCACACCATGACCGAGTATCGCCACGAGTTCGCCGCGGCCACCACGACCGCGCAGCGGGTCGAGATCAACGGCAACCGAGCTGGCCGTCGAGGTGCTCGGCCCCGAGGGCGCGCCGGTGCTCATCACCCACCACGGCGCGCCCGGCCTCGGGCTCGCGCGCCGAGCCGCGGGCCAGCTTCGGCCGGCTCGCCGACAGCTACCGCGTGGTCGTGTTCGACGCCCGCGGCTCCGGCGAGAGCGAGGGCAACGAGCCGTTCACCCACGAGCAGTGGGCGGCCGACATCGACGGGCTGCGCGAGTGGATCGGCGCCGAGCAGATCGTCATGGCCGGCGGCTCCTACGGCGGGTTCATCGTCCATGGAGTACGCCATCCGCTACCCGGACCGGGTGCGCGCGATGGTGCTGCGCGACACCGCCGCGACAACGGCAACGAGGAGCTGGCCCGCGAGAACGCCCTGGCCTCCGACCGGGTGCGAGGTCGACATGGAGAAGTTCGACCGCATCGACGACGGGCCAGGTCCGCGACGACGACGACCTGCGCGACTGCTGGCGCGAGATCCTGCCCGCTCTACGACTTCGACTACGACCCCGCCGTGGTCGAGCGCAAGGTCGCGGCGACGCCCTACCGGTACGAGGCGCACAACTACGCCTTCGCCCACAACCTGCCCGAACTACGACCTCAAGCGACAGCTGCGCGGCGATCACCGCGCCGACGCTGATCACCGTCGGGCGCACCGACTGGATCACCCCGGTCGCGTGCAGCGAGACGATCGCCGCACTCATCCCGGGCTCGGAGCTGGTGGTGTTCGAGAAGTCCGGTCACTCGCCGCAGATCGAGGAGGCGGAGGCGTGGACGGCGACCGTGCGGGCAGTTCCTCGCCGAGGTCGTACCCGGCGTCGGCGTGAGACGGCACGCTCGCTCGACGCGCTCGACGACCTCGACCGGCGCATCATCGTCGCGCTGCAGCAGCGACGGCCGGGCGAGCTGGACGGCGATCGCCGAGGTGTGCGGCACCTCGGTGCCGACGGTGGCCCGCCGCGGCCAGCAGCTGATCGCCGACGGCATCGTCAAGGTCGCGGTCGATGCCGTCGCTGGGCAGCGGGGGACCGGCCGAGTCGTTCCTGGTGAAGATCTCATGCCGGCCGGGGGAGCAGATCGCGGTGGCTGCGGCCCTGGTCGGCCGGGCGGACATCCGCTACCTGGCGCTGGTCACCGGCGACGCGGACATCCTGGCCGAGCTGATCCTGCCGCGGATAGCCGGCTCGCAGGCCCGGGCCCTGCTGGAGTTGCAGAACACCCCAGGGGTGGCTCGGCTGCGCAGCGACCTGCTGCTGCACGTGTACAAGATCTCCCACGACTGGAGCAAGCAGCTGCTGGGCGCCGGCGAGGGCGACGTGGTCGCCGTCCCGCCCGACCGGTGCGAGGTGACCCACCTGGATCAGCAGGACCGGACGCTGATCGACCTGCTCGCCGACGACGGCCGGGCCAGCTTCCGCACCGTGGCGGACCGGTTGGGACTCAACGAGAGCACCGTGCGGCGCCGGTTCGACCGGTTGCAGCAGAAGGGGTGTCTGAGCGTCGTCACCCTGGTGCCGGCCGCCGCCCTGAACATGGAGTCCGAGGCCATGTTGACCATCCGGCTGGCCCCGGATCGGATCAACGCGGTGGCCGAGGAACTGATCCGCCACCGCGAGGTCCGCTATACCGCCGCCACCCTGGACGGGAACTCGCTGCTCTGCGAGGTGATCGCGTCGTCGACCACCGACCTGTTCACCTTCGTGACCACCACCCTCGCCGGGCAGCCCGGCGTACAGGGCTGGAACGCCAACCTCGAGCTGCTCACCCTCAAACGCGGTTTCGTCCAGACCCCGTGGTGGCGTCGGGAGGCCGGCGTCGAGGTGTGACCCGGGTGGGTGGCGACCTGGGTGATCGACGCCGAGCGGGTCTGGGACAGTGTCGGGATGCCCGAACTGCCGGAGGTGGAGTCCGCCCGCCTGGTGATCGAAGGGTCGGCACTGGGCCGCCGAATCGCCGCGGTCGACGACTCCGACGACATTCGTCTGCCGCCCGCACCGGCCCGGTGACCTGGCCCGGGCGCTCGTCGGCCGCCGGCTGACCACCGTGCACCGCCGCGGCAAGAGCCTGTGGTGCGACACCTCGGGCGTCGGCCGGGCCCGGACGCCGGGCCCGACATTGGGTATCCACCTGGGCATGTCGGGCAAGATCGTGATCGCCGATCGGAAGGGCCGGGAGGTCGAGGGCGGCGACTACTGGGACCGCGGCCGCGCTCCCGGCGACTACCGGTTCTCCCGGTTCGCGCTGACCTTCGCCGACGGCGGCGCGATGATCCTGATCGATCCCCGCCGGCTGGGCCGGGTCCGGCTCGACCCGCCGGTCGACCTGCTCGGGCCCGATGCCCGCACCATCACGGCGGCCGAGTTCAGAACCGCCCTGTCCGGCGGCACCGCACCGGTCAAGGCCCGGCTGCTCGACCAGTCCGCACTGGCCGGGATCGGCAACCTGCTGGCCGACCAGATCCTCTGGCGGGCCAAGGTGTTTCCCGGCCGGCGGGTCCGCGAGCTCGACGCGAACGCGGTCGGCCGACTCCAGCGGGCCACCCACCGCAGTATCGAGCAGGCGGTCGCCGGTGGCGGCGTCCACACGCTGTCCCTGATCGAACACCGCCGACCCGGCGGGCACTGCCCACGCGACGGAATCCCCTTGGTGCACGGCGCTTTCGGCGGCCGCACGACCTGGTGGTGCCCGACCGAGCAGGTGTGACCCGGCTGCCGCCTGTGACGGCGGCGCGGCTGACGAAGCGTCAGCCGATCCGCTCGGCCAGCGACACGATGATGCCCTCCGGACCACGCACGTAGGCCATCCGCCAGACGCCCTCGTACTCGCCGATGCCGCCGACCAGCCCGTAGCCGTCCGCGGCCAGCCGGTCGACGACGGCGCCAGGTCGTCGACCTCGAAGGCCACGTTGCGCAGCCCCAGCTCGTTGGCCATCGCGGCCGGCGATCCGGGCTGGTGGTCCGGCCGGACGAAGCTCGAGAGCTCCAGCAGGGTGCCGCCGTCGGGCGGCCGGAGCATGACGATCTCGGTGCGGGAGTCGGGGATGCCGATGACGGTGTCCAGGAACTCGCCCTCGATGAACATGCGGGATCCCTCGACCTCGAGACCGAGCCCGACGAAGAACGCCATCACCGTGTCGAGGTCCGCAACGGTGATGCCGATGTGGTCGAAACGTTGCACGCCTGCCATGGATCCATCCTCTCGTCGACGACGCGACGGTTGTGCCTGAGTTCCTTCAAGAGACGCGTTGACCATAGCAAGCCAAGTTCCTTGAGGAAACCCCAAAGGGGCTAAACTGGAGGCATGCAGCGCACGGACTTCGGGGAGATGACGTGCTCTATCGCCCGCACGCTGGAGGTCGTCGGAGAGCCGTGGTCGCCGCTGATCGTCCGGGACGTGTTCGTGGGCCTCACCCGGTTCGAGCAGATCCAGGCCGACCTGGGGATCTCCCGCAAGGTCCTCACCGAACGTCTGAACCACCTCGTCGGTCACGGGGTGCTCGAGCGCCGCCCGTACGACCGGCGCCCCCGGTACGAGTACCTCCTCACCGAGCGAGGCACCGAACTCGTCGACCTGCTGATGGTGATGGTCGCCTGGGGCGACAAGTGGCTCGCGGGGGTGGACGGCCCCCCGATTCTCTACCGCCATCATGCGTGCGGGCAGATCAGCCACGTCGACCTGCGTTGTGCCAACTGTGGCGGCCCGATGCACGCCGGTGACGTCGACGTCCTACGCGGACCCGGATCCCCGGTGCCGTAGATTGCCGCATATGCGTGGAAGCCATGCTGCTGCCCGGTTGCCGGGCACCCGGCGGTGAGCAGCAGGCAGCGGCTCTTCCGCAAGATGATTCTCGGGGTGCTGCTGTACTCGGTGGTGCTGGGCTTCTTCAACGATTACACCGACATCCTGCAGACCAGGTCCTATTCGGTGACCTTCGCCGTTGCGGTCGTCATGCAGCTGTTGACCTACGCGACCTTCGCGTTGAAAGACCGTGTGGTGCGGGGTTTCCGGCGGCGCGGCGGCCCGCAGCACAAGGTCGGCATCGTCATCAGCGTGTGGCTGATCATGTTCCTGTCGAAGTTCGTCTTCCTGGGCGTGATCAGCGTGATCTTCCGGGATGCGGTCCACCTCAGTGGTTTCATCGGCCTGATGCTGATCATCGTGACCATGACGGTCGCGCAGAAGCTCGTCGACCTGGTGGACGACCGGCTGGCCGACGATCGACCGGACGCTGAGCCGGCGTGCGACGAGACCGGTCACGAACCAACTGGCTCAACAGCCCCGCCCGCTCGTCATCGCTGAACCGCGGCAGCGCGTAGCCGATGGTGCCGGCGATGCGTGGATCGACGAACTCGAACCGCTCCGGCCCGAGAATCCGCACCAGAGCGGCGATGACGAAATCCTGGCGGCGGAACGTCTCCCGGTAGAAAGGGTCGTCGAATGCGCCATCGTCCGAGAGATACTCGCGTAGGCCGGCTTCCACCTCGGCAGAATCCCGTGCCCGCACCGGGTAGCCGCGGTATCCCATCCGCCCGAGCTGGTAGGCAGCTCGTCGCCCGGAGCTCGGGCTCGCCGAGCAGGTCCAGCAGGGTCGGATCGACGCCGTCGTCGGCCCGTCGGCCCAGCACGTGCACCAGCGCCAGCGCGTACACCGGGTCGTCGGCGGCGCGGATCTCCGCGGCCAGCTGCGCCGTCACCTCGGAGTACGGCGCGGTGATCAGCCCGTGCGCGACCACCGGCTCGTAGGGAAGGTAGGCCTTGTCGCCGAACCCGATCGATCCCACCGGATCGGCCCGGATGGCCACCAGCTCCGCGTCCAATGCCTCCTGCAGTCCCGGGTACACGGTGTCAGTGCACCCAGACCTGGACGCGGCGGTTCTGGCCCTCGTTGGCGCCGACCGTGGTCTCGACGCGCGCCCAGTCCGCGCCGTAGCTCTGCACGTCCAGCCGGGCGGCGTCGATGCCCTTGGTCACCAGGTAGTCCCGGGCCGCGGTGGCCCGCTTCAGACTGAGCGCCTGGTTGACCGCGGCGCTGCCGGTGAGGTCCGCGGCGCCGCCGAGCTCCGCACGCAACACCGCGTTGGCCGTCATCTTGGTGACGACGTTGTCCAGCTGCGTCTTGTGCGCGTCGCTCAGATCGGCCTTGCCGATCGGGAAGTCGTCGAGGATCTCGGCGTACTTGGCCGCGTAGAACTGGTCCATGGTCGCGGTCCAGGCCGCGGACGGGGTGTCGGTGGCGTCGGCGTCCTTCGCCCCGGTCAGCTCGATCGGGGCGTTCTCCTTGTCCTCGATCTTGAAGCCCCACAGCAACGCGCCCAACGGTTCCCGGGTTTCCAGGATCATCGGCACGGTCTCGAACTCGAGCGCGGAATCGCCCTTGCCGGTGCGCGGCGAGGGTGCGCCGGGGGAGTCGTTCATCGACGCCTTGGTCGAGCGGCCGGTCTTCGTCGACGACGAGCCGGTCAGCCCGCCCGGCTCGTTCACCCAGGTCTTCGTGGTCTGGTCCCACTGGGCGCCGTAGAAGGGGTCGTTCTCGGTGTCGACCAGGTGGTCGATGCGGTGCTTGGACGTGGGGTCCTCGAACGGCTGGAACTTCGCCTTGTTCGCGGCCGGGTCCGCCTCGGTGCCGCCGGCGTAGGCGAGATCGGCACCGATCTTGTTGATCACCGTCTGCCCGAAGCTGACGTTCTTCGCGTCCACCTTGGTCGCGTCCGGCAGGAAGTCGACGTCGACCCGGGCGTCGCTGTGGTCGATCGCCTGCAGGGTCCAGGTGAGCTGACCCTTGAGCAGTGTCTTGGTGCCGGTGACGTTGGCCGGCAGTGGCAGCGTCGGGTCCTTGGGCGCCTTCTCCGGCGCAGCGTCGCTGGGGGTTGCGCCGTCCTGGGCGGCCGGGTCGGCAGCCGGATCGGCCGTCGGCTGGGCCGGGGCGGCCGCGGCGGCCGGCGAGAATGCCTCCCCCATCATGGAATTCAGGGCCGTGTCCTCGTTGCCGGCGGCAAAGTAGGCGGCGATCTCCTGGACCAGCCCCGGTGCGGCGGCCAGCATCGAACGCAACCCGGCCGGCCCGCCGGCCTGAGAGGCCAGGGCAGTGACGCGCGAGGTGGCAGGACTGGCTGCCCCCGGCGTTGGTGCAGGGTCCACCGCGTCTCGGCTGAGCACCCGCGACACCGCGGCATTTCCGGCACTGCGCTGCAGCCGCAGTACTGCGGCCGGCCCCGGGGACGGGGCCGTGCGGTGGGGCAGCGCCACCTGCTGCGGAGGTCGCTGCTCGTGCTCCCTCATACCGTCGAGTATCCCCAGCGGCATCGGCGCAGGTCAACGGTAGTGCGGCAGGGCTGCCCTAACGGGCAGCCGCGAAGGGGAGATCAGCGCCCCGGAGACGCGACCGGCAATCCGTAGCCGATCGCGGCCGCCGCCATCCGGTCGTCGTAGGTGACGAGGGCGGTCAGGTCACCGAGCTGGGCAGCTGAGGCGATGTGCAGGGCGTCGAGGGTTCGGACGGCGGGCGGCGGAAGGGACGCCGCGAGCGCGAGCGCCGCCGAGTTCAGCTCCATCCGGTCGATGCGGGCGAGCAGCAGGGTGGCGACCGAGACCGCAGCCTGGCTGACCCGCGCGGCTATCCGCTGCAGTTCGACGGCCCCGATGGCGTTCACCACCAACGACGATCCTTCGGTGTTCTGCAACCAGGATCGCAGCGCCTCGGTCTCCGCTTCGCTGACGACCAGCTTGGCCAGGGCCGACGTATCCAGGTAGACGCTCAACGCTCGCCGCGGTCCTCGGCCAGCAGTTCGTCCGTCGTCGGCGTGCCGGCCGGCCGTACCGTCGGCGCGATGGCCAGCGGATCGCCGCGACCGGGTCGCAGGATGCCGGCGTCGATGAGGTCGGCGCGACTTGCTGAGGTGCCGTCGGGAATCGGTACCAGCCGCGCCACGGGATGCCCGTGATTGCTGATCTCGATCGGCTCGCCGTTCGCTTCGATCTCGGCCAGCAGCCGGCTGGCATTCTGCCGAAGCTCCCGCACGCCGACGGTCCTCATGTAGCACACAGTAGCACAAACCGAGCCGCTGCGATGTGCGTCACCTCGGCGTGATCCAGCAGCGTCCCGCCCGTCCCATAGCTGAAAGATGGCGACGACCGTCATCGCGAAGGAATCGGAGTTCTCCCAGTGCGTACCGCTGTCAAGGGCCTCACCGCCGGCCTGATCCTGGCGCTGTCCACCACGCTGGCCGTCGCGCCGACCGCGAGCGCTGCTGTGTCGAAAACCGCGGTACCGAAGACCAAGGCCTGCACCGCGACCGTCTCGGTGGCCAAGCCGAAGCAGTACTCGACGGTCACCGTCAGGATCAGCAAGCTGCCCGGCTCCAAGCCGGTGACCACGGTCGCCCATTACAAGAGCACCAACACCAAGAAGACCGCCAGGTCGAACTCCAAGGGCCAGGCGTCCGTGGCCTACAAGATCAGCCGGGCCACCGTCGGCTACAAGGTGGTCGTCAACGTGACCGCTCAGTCCGGCACCCAGAAGTACGCCTGCTCGACGTCGTTCGTGCCGGTCAAGCGATAGCGACCCCGCGCTACTGAAGGTAACCGCGCATCAACTCAGCGTGAGGCGCGTGTTAGGCTCCGTCGAGTGCAGGTTCTCATCGTCGAGGACGACGACCGAGTTGCGGACGCGCTTCGGGACGTCCTCGTCCGGCATGGTTTTGGCGTCACCAGAGCCGATTGCGGCCTGCAGGCGCGCAAGGCGCTCACCGATGAGATCGATGTGGTGCTGCTCGATCTCATGCTCCCCGATGGTGACGGACTGTCCCTGTGCGCGCACATCCGGTCGGTCAGCCAGGTGCCCATCATCATCACCAGCGCCCGTGGCGGAGCTCAACTGGCGGCTGCACGGGCTGAATCTCGGCGCCGACGACTACCTGGTCAAGCCCTACGACATCCGTGAGCTGATGGCCAGGATGTCCGCGGTGGCCAGACGCAGCAAGCTGGGTGAACCGGTCGACAGCCGCGGCGAGCGGGCCCAGGTCCTGGCCCGGCACGGGGTGTCGATCGACCTCCGCAGTCGGCAGGTGTTCGTGGGGGGCGCCGCGGTCTCGCTCACCCGCAAGGAGTTCGGCGTGCTGGCCGAACTGGCCGCCAACCCCGGCCTGGTGATCCGCCGGGAGAAGTTGCTGTCCGCAGTCTGGCACTCGATGTACGAGGAGGACGGCCACACCCTCGACGTGCACGTTGCGTCGGTCCGCTCCAAGATCGGCGCTCCTGGACTGATCGAGACCGTTCGCGGAGTCGGCTACCGGCTCGCGACGGACTGAGGCGCGGGAGGTCATGCAACGGCGGTTGCTGGTGCCGATGGTCGGGCTGATGGTGGTCGTGCTGCTGGCCCTGGGTATCCCACTGGCCGGCGGACAGGCGAGAGCGGTCGCCAAGGACATGTTCCTCGATCGGCTCGGCGACGCCACCCGGTTCGCCGCCGTCGCCCAGCAGGAGTCACAGGACGCGCAGGAGCGGCCGTTGGAGCGCGAACTGCGCCGCTACCAGGATGTCTACGGGATCTCGGCGGCGCTGCTCGACCGCAACGGCGACGTCCTCGCCGCATCGAATCCAGACTTCCGGGTGCAGGCAGCGGACAGCGACTGGCTGGACGCAGCCGTCAGCGGGCGACGCCCCGACCCGCCGAGCGAGATCTGGCCGTGGTCCAGCGATCCGCTGATCGTGGCCGAACCGGTGATCGACGGCGGTGACGTGGTCGGAGTGATCGTCATCTCATCGCCGACGGCGACCGCTCGGGCACTGGTGGGCAGGGAATGGGTACTGATCGGCGTCGGCATCACCCTGGCGATGGTGGTCTGCGCGATGCTCGCAGTGCTGTTGACCCGGTGGATCCTGCGGCCGGTCCGACTGGTCGACCGGGTCGCGCACGACATTGCCACGGGCGAGCTCACCGCCAGGGTTCCGGTCGAGCAGGGACCGGCGGAGCTGCGGCGGCTCTCGAGTTCGTTCAACGAGATGGCCGACTCGGTGGCCGGAGTCGTCGAACAGCAGCGGGCGTTCGTCGCAGACGCCTCCCACCAATTGCGGAATCAATTGCACGCCTTGATGCTCCGGCTGGACGGCATCACGATGACACTTCCTGCCGAGTACGCCCGGGAGGCCAACCGGGCGGCCGACGAGGGACGCCGGCTGGCCGCGATGCTCGAGCAGCTGCTGGAACTGGCGAAGGCGGAGCACCTCGGCGACGGCCGGCATCAACGTCTCGAGCTGTCGGCCCTGGTCGACGATCGGATCCGGGCGTGGGAGCCGGCCGCGGCCGCGCGCCGGATCCGGCTGCGCCGCTGCGGTGACGACAGCGTGCGGGTGGACGGGGACGAGGTGGCCGTCATCGGAGCTACCGACGTGCTGCTCGACAACGCCATCAAGTTCTCCCCGGACGGCGCCACCGTCACGGTGACGCTCGCGGCCGGACCCGAGGCTGCCACCATCACCGTCACGGACCAGGGTCGCGGGCTCGACCCGGATGAACTGGGCCGGGCCGGTGGCCGGTTCTGGCGCAGCCGGCGTCACCAGAATGTGCCCGGATCCGGGCTGGGCCTCTCGATCGCCAGGACCCTGCTCGCGTCCTCGGGCGCCGAGGTGGAGGTGACCAATGCGCCGGAGGGCGGCCTGCGGGTCACCCTGCACCTGCCCACCCGGCCACGGGTATCGGCTCCCACCGCGGCCGGCTAGGGCTTGGTGCGCCGAAACCACTGCGCGGCGGCCGGGTGCAAAGGTACCGGATCGGTCTCGATCGCTGCCCGCCGATCCAATGACAATGCCTGCTGCACAGCATGTCCCATCAGCTCCCGATCGTCGAACAGGGTCTTGACCACCAGTTCGACGGTCGCGGCGGGCACCCCCGACCGGCAGACCAGTTCGTTGGGCACGGCCAGGGTGGCGACGCTCCGGTCCAGCCCGTAGGTCCCGACCGGCACGACCGCGGCCCGGTAGACGCCGTCGAACGCCGCCCGCAGCGCGGGCACGTACTCGTCCAGCTCGAGGAGCCGCAACGGCACTCGCCCACCGAGCTCCCGCACCCCCGTCGTCGGCACCCCGCCGGACCAGAAGAAGGCATCGATCTCGCCGCGTTCGAGCGCGGCGAGCGAGTCGTTGATGCCCAGATCGGCGTCATCGATCGACGGCCCGGTGATGCCCGCGACGTCGAGCAACCGTTCGACCATCAGCCTCGTTCCCGAGGCCGGCGGCCCGAGCGAGACCCGATGCCCTGGCAGGTCGGGCAACGTCCGGATGTCGCTGTCCCGCCGGGTGACCAGGTGCAGGTAGTCGTCGTAGACCCGGGCGACCGCGGTGATGGCGGCCGGACGCCGGAACGGTGGTCGTCCGGTGACGGCCTCGGCGGCCGCGTCGCCGGCGGCGAACGCGCAGTCGGCCTCGCCGCCATCGAGCAGGGTCAGGTTCTCCACGGACCCGGTGGTCGCCACGACCGTTACCTCCAGGTTCGGGTCGACCGTCTCGAGCCGACCCGCGAGAGCCGTGCCGTACTGGTAGTAGACCCCCTGGGTGCCCCCGGTCGCGAGCACCAGGGTGCCGCCGGCAGTGCTCGGCGCGCTGGTCGACATCGGCACGCACGACGCCAGCAGGGTCAGCACCGACAGCGTGGCGAGCGTTGCCCGCCGCGCCCGCGCGCGCCGGACCTGCGTGCCGGCAGCGGGCATCGTCGTCAGCCGGCTGCTCACCATCATGACGCACAGTAGTACCACGGTCGCGCCGAGTAACTCAGATCGGGATCAAATCCGCCGTCCGCGCCGGGTGATCGAGTCGATTCGACCTAGCGTCTTGCCTGGGCCCGCGGTCACGGTCCGGCCCGAACAGGTGACCGCACAGCAATTTCCACCATGCATGTTCCAGACGACGACTTCCGGGAGCTCTCGCGATGAGACGACGAACACTCAGACTTGCCATAGCGGTGCCGCTGGCCGCCGCGCTGATCGTGGCCATACCCTCGGCGACCGGACTGTCCGGCAGCACCGCGGTGGCAACGGTCGCCGACGACCCGGCGGAGAGCGGCATCCCGACACCGCAATCGGTGCTGGGCTGGAAGCCGTGCACCGACTACAAGCTCTCCAACTACACCCAGTTGACGAACTACTTCCAGCAGCTCGACCAGGCGAGTTCCCGGATGCAGATGGTGAACATCGGCAAGACCTCCGAGGGCCGCGATCAGTACATGGGCATCATCTCGTCGCCGGACAACCTGACGCCGGCCAATCTCGAGAAGTACCGGGACATCTCGGCCCGACTCTCCCAGGCGAAGGACCTCACGGCCGAGCAGGCCGGCCAGCTGGCCGCGCAGGGCAAGACGATCGCCTGGGTGGACTTCGGGATCCACTCGAACGAGGTGGCACCGACCCAGACCGCGCCGCAGTTCGCCTACGACCTGGTCGACCAGCGAGTCCGACGAGGCCAAATCCATCCGGCAGAACGTGATCACGCTCTTCGTGCCGAACGTCAACCCGGACGGCACCGAGCACATCTCCGACTGGTACATGAAGTATGTCGGCACGCAGTACGAGGACACCAACTACCCGGCGCTGTACCAGAAGTACGCCGGGCACGACGACAACCGCGACTGGTTCATGTTCAACCTGAAGGAGACCAAGAACCAGGGCAACGTGCTGTTCAAGCAGTGGTACCCGCAGCTGGTCTACAACACCCATCAGACGGCTGCGTACCCGGCGCGGATCTTCGTCCCGCCGTTCAAGGATCCCAGCAATCCGAACATCCCGGCCGAGGTGATCCGCGGGATCAACGCCGTCGGTGACCAGATGACCCAGCGGCTGGACCGCGAGGGCAAGGTCGGCGCCGTGTCCCGGCAGCAGTACGACCAGTGGTGGAACGGCGGTCTGCGTTCGGTGCCGGCCTTCCACAACATGGTGGGCATCCTGACCGAGACCTCCCACGCCTCGGCGACTCCGGTCTACGAGGACCCGACCAAGTTCCCGAAGACCTTCCCCTACCAGGGGGTGTCCACCTCGGAGCCGTCCGCGTTCTACCCGAGCCCGTACAAGGGCGGCTGGTGGCACCTGTCCGACAGTTGCGCCTACATCGAGAGCACCGCGTGGGCGTACCTGCACACCGCGGACACCGACCGGCTGAATTGGCTTCTCGGGTCCTACCGGATGGGCGCCGCCGCGATCGCGGCCGGCGGCAACACCGCCTACATCGTGCCGGCGGACCAGGCCGACTTCCCGACCGCGGTCAAGATGATCAATGTCCTGCGCCAGGGCCAGGTCGATGCCGAGCAGGCGAAGTCGGCCTTCACCGTCAACGGGAAGACCTACCCGGCCGGAAGTTTCATCATCCGCGAGGCCCAGCCGTATCGCGCCAACGTCGTCGACCTGCTGAACCCGCAGGTCTACCCGGACCGTCGCAATCCCGACGGTTCGCCGGAACGCCCGTACGACATGGCCGGTTGGACGCTGCCCATGCAGATGGGGGTGACGGTGGACAAGGTCAACTCGGCGTTCCTCGCCAACACCGTTCCGGTTGACGTGGCCGCGGTGCCGGTCGCCACGGTGCCCACCGGCACGCCCGGCTACGCCTGGGCGATCGACCCGCGCAAGAACGACTCGTTCACCGCCGTCGCCGCGCTCCTCAAGGCCGGCGAGACGGTGACCCGCAGCACCGCCGCGATCCAGACCAGCGCCGGCTCCTGGCCGGCGGGCACCTGGCTGGTCGAGGTGCGCTCCGGTGCCGCGGCCCGGGTGACGGCGCAGGCCAAGAAGTACGGGCTGGCGGTGGCCGCTGTCCAGGCCGCACCGACCGACGCGGTCGCCATCGACCAGCCGCGGGTCGGGCTGTACCAGGGCTGCCAGCGGAAACTCGGACGAGGGCTGGACCCGCTACGTGCTGGAGAACTTCAAGCTCCCGTACAAGTCCTTGAAGGACAAGCAGATCCGGGCCGGCAGCCTGAACGACGCCTACGACGTGATCGTGCTCCCGGACTCGTCGTACTCCTCGATGCTCAACGGCATCAGGGCGGGTACCTACCCGGCGGCGTACACCGGCGGGATGACGGCGGCCGGAGTGGCGAACCTGAAGTCGTTCGTGGACAACGGGGGCACCCTGGTCACCGTCAACGACGCGTCCGAACTGCCGATCAAGGCGTTCAACCTGCCGGTCAAGGACCTGACCGCCGGGCTGTCGTCGTCCGCGTACTACTCACCGGGCTCGGTGGTGGCAGGCGTGGTCGATCCGACCAATCCGATCACCTACGGCATGGCCGAGAAGACCGACCTGTACTCCTCGACCAGCCCGGCGTTCGAGCTGACCGCGGATGCGCCCGCCGACGCCTCCACGCCGGTGAAGTACGCCGCGACCGACGTGCTGCGCAGCGGCTGGCTGCTCGGCGCGGACGTGGTGGCCGGCAAGCCGGACGTGGTCAAGGTGTCCCAGGGCGAGGGCGAGGTGGTGTTGCTCGGCATGAGCGTCCAGCACCGCGCGCAGGCGCACGGCACGTACAAACTGTTGTTCAACTCGCTGTACCTCAACGGCCAGTAGGCACTTCGAGGGGACGAACAGGGCCGGCTCCCGCGGGAGCCGGCCCTGTTCGGCGTGCGCGGCCACCACTCGCCGTGTCTGCTGCACATCGCGCTAGACGTGCACCGCCGATTATCGAATGTGATAATGTCTGCTCGTGCCTGAACCGTCCGACCAGCACCTCTCCGAGGAGACAGACCCCGAGCTGCTGGCCGTGCTGGAATCGGCCGCCCGCTTGCAGGAGTTGGTGCCGGACGCGGTTCTGGTGGGTGGCTCGGCCGCGGCCTACTACGCCGGGCATCGCCGTTCCTTCGACCACGACCATGTGGTCGACGATCTGCGCGACCGATTCGATTCGGTCCTCGACGCAGTGCAGTCCGACCCCGGGTGGGTCACCACCAGGCTGCGGCCCGGCAAGATGATCATGGGTGAGCTCGGCGACATCGAGACCGGCATCAGCCAGCTCACTCGGCTCACGCCACTCGAGACGGCCGAGGTAGTGCTGCCCTCCGGCCGCAGTCTCCGAGTGCCCACTGCGGACGAGACCTTGCGCGTCAAAGGGTTTCTCATCGTGCGGCGCAACCAGGTACGCGACTACCTCGATGTGGTTGCCCTTGCCCACCGGTACGGGACCGACCATGCGGCTGCGGTACTGGCCGATCTCGACTCCTACTACGGCGACCAGCGTGGGTCGTCCGACGGGGTCGCATCCCAGCTGATTCGCCAGCTGGCGGAGCCGCATCCCAAGGACCGGTCGACAACAGGGGAGTTGGCCACCTATAAGGGACTGCACGAGCACTGGCACGCCTGGTCGGACGTGACGGCAGCATCGCGCCAACTGGCGCTCGAGATGCTCTTCGCCCCGACCGGCGGCTGATGAGATGTCCCTCGCCTTCCGCAATGTCGATGTCGATCCCGCTTCAGGCGTCGAAACCTGGCCGTTCGAAGCAGTGTTGACCGCACTGGAGCGGGGCGGGCTGCACTACTGGCGTCGGCTGGCTCTCGCCATTGCAGACGATCCGTGGGGGCCGCTGACGCGCAAGGTCGAGCAGGCGCTGGCTGCCGCCGAGCCCTACGGCGTGACCACCCTGATGACGGCCGTGATCGACCACGCGCGGGCAGCCGCGCAGGCCAGCGAGCGGCGGGCGGTGGCCGGTCTGATTGCCGAGGCGATCGGCCGGTCCGGGCTGTCCCGCACCGATTTCGCGACCCGGATCGGCACCTCCGCCTCGCGGCTCTCCACGTACGAGTCGGGAAAGGTGGTGCCGTCAGCCACCCTGCTGCTTCGGATGACCCGCCTCGCCGACCGGGCTGCCACCACCAATCCGCCGCCGGACGTAGCGTGATGTGCTGCCGACACGCCGGTGGCGGTCGGCGTGTCGCTAGGGAAACGCGCGACCTCCAGCCCAGCTCAGCGCACAGTGCCGACGCCGTGAGTGCCGGAATCAGGCGCAGTAGTTGCAGGCTCCGTTGCGCGGCAACACGGTGAAGCAGCTCGGGCAGAGCTCCGGGGTGTCCTCGGCGCGGGCGGCGGGCCGGGACTGCCGTTCCCGGTGCGCTTCGACCCGTGGAGTCAGCACCGCCGATCCGAGGTCGGCGGGCAGATCGGTGGCCCACTTCCGGTAGCACAGCAGGCGTTGCTCGGCGGCGTGCTGCTCGGCATCGATCGGCAGCGCGCCCTCGCGGTCCTGCACAGCGGCGGCGTACCCGGGTCCGACCCGCTGGGCGGTGTCCACGCACAGCGCGGTGATCATCGGTTCGCCGTCGCGGCCGGCACGGGAGGCGACCCGACGCAACAAGGGTCCGACCCAGTTCTGCAGCAGCATCGTGGTGCGGATGCCGGTCTGCTCCTGGACCTCCTCGGCAAGGTCGGCCGTCGAGATCCAGGCGCGGTAGGTATGGGCGATCTCGACCAGCTTGTCGTGGGCCACCGGCTCCCAGGCGTCCAACGCGTCGCGGTAGGGGACCGTCGTCCCGGTGATCGGCCGGTAAATCTTGCGCAACGTGACTCCACGCCCTCTCGTTCGGACGCCTCGGCGTCGAAGCATCATCGGGCAGGCGGGCGGTTCCCTGGCGGCAGCCAGTGGAGGCCGAGCCGGGTGAGGAACGCGCCCGGCAAATCCGGTGCTCACTCTCAGCGTAGCGCCGGGTGGAAGGGTGCGGCACCGCTCGCGGCGCCGGCGGGCGTCGTCGCTGTGCTGGTGGCAGCACTGGTGGCGCCGTTCGCGGCCGCCCGCGGCCGTCCGCGGCGGTGCCGGCGGGTAGGTCGGCGGTCACGCAGTGTGCGCCGAGGCCCCGATACGTGCCATACTGGATCAGGTTGGTTGTTTCTTGAGTTCGTTACCGCGTTCGCAGGAATCCACGGTTGAAGGTTTTCGCGCACGTCACGTGTTCCGGAGATGTCGACATCGTCGCCACACCAGGTGCGGCGCAAACGGCTTCGCACCCCGGCACTACGTCAAGGAGACGAACATGGCCGAAGGTATTGTCAAGTGGTTCAACGGTGAAAAGGGCTTCGGCTTCATCACCCCCAACGATGGTGGAGCGGACGTCTTCGTCCACTTCTCCGAGATCCAGGCCAGCGGCTTCCGCTCGCTCGAGGAGAACCAGGCTGTCAGCTACACCGTTGCCCAGGGCGCCAAGGGCCCCCAGGCGACCGGCGTGACGGTTATCTGATTCCACTCAGTACCTGAATGGGGCGACGTCTTCGTGACGTCGCCCCATTCGGGCTTTCCGGGTGTCCCGGGTTAGTCGACGGCGCAACTCATCTCGGGTCGACGGCGCCCGCGCGCGGGCCGAAGGCGTTGACCCGCACCGCGGTGCGATCAGTAGGCGGCGATGCCCTCGATGCCGGAGCCGTTCACCGGCGGCAGCCCGGTGATCTGCTGGACCTCGGTGAGCGAACCGTCCGAACCGACCTTGAGCACGCTGATCAGACCGGCGCCGGCGGCGACGTTGTAGAGGTAGCGGCCGTCGTCGGAGGCGGCGATGTCGACCGCGCCGGCGCCGGGAGCGGCGGCGGTGGCGTCGACCAGGCTGACCGAGCCGTTGCCGTGCACCTGGTACGAGGAGATGGTGCCGCTGCCGGCGTTGGCGGCGAACAGGTATCCGCGTGCCGTCACCGACCAGCAGGTCGCCGCCTGACCGTTGGCGACGCTGCCGGAGATCACCGAAAGCGCTCCGCTGCGGGCGATGTCATAGGTCGACACCGCACCGCTGGCCTCGGCCACCTGCAGGTTGCCGCCGCGGTCGAAGGTCAGCGCGAACGGCACCGGACCGTTGGAGGCGGTCACGACGGGAGCAGGGGCGGGCCGCCCGTTCCGGAGTGTGAAGGTCAGCAGGGTGTTGTGGTTCTTGGTGGCGACCACCAGGTGGTCCCGGTCGGGCGTGATGGCGACCTGGGACGGCGCCGACAGGAAGAACGGGATGTCGGCATTGCCCAGTCCCAGCGACCGGGTGGAGTCCGGCAGCGGGTGGACGCGGTGCCCGTCGATCCGGTAGCCGCTCACACTGCCGTCACCACCGGCGTTCAGCACGTACGCCAGGTCGCCGGCCACGCTCACCGAGGCCGGGAACACGCCCTTGCTGGGCAGCACCTGCCGCAGTTGTAGCTGGGCGCCGTGGACGCCGAACACGCTGATCGTGTTGCTGCCTGCGTTCACCGCGAACAGCAGCTCGTGCCGCTGGTCGTAGGTCAGTCCACCCTGGGACGCCAGCGGGTCGACCACCGCACCCGCCTCCGAGCCACCCTGACCGCCGGTCGGGAAGGTGCCGGCCTCGGTCAGGGTGCCGTCGGAGTACCGGTTGTACGCGGTGACGGAGTTCTTGGCGGCCCCGTTGTTCTGCAGGAATACGGCTCCGACCGGCTTCGGTCCGTGGTGCCGATCGGTGGTGCCGGACGCGGCGGAGGCGGCGCCGGCGCTGAACGCGGCCAGGGCGAGGCCGACGCCGGCGACCAGCAGGGCTCGGGCGGTGGTGCGACGGATGGACATGGAATCTCCTCTTCGAGGGGGCAGATGCCCATTCAGTGCGTGGTGGCCGGCCCGCGTTACTGCCGATCCGGGGTGGCGGGGGATGCGTCATTGTTCGGTGAGATCTCGTCACAGTTTCGAAAGAACTGTTCGGGCACGGCCGGTTTGCCGCCCGGCGTTCCATCGACATGACCCTTCAGACCCGCACCGAGGAGCCGATCCCGGACAACGAGTTGGTGGCCAGGCTGACCGCCGGTGACGCAGCCGCCTTCCGGTACGTGGTGACGAGGTACTCCCCGGTGATGCTGCACGTCGCACGCGGCTTCGTATCCACCAGGGCATCGGCCGAGGAGGTGGTGCAGGAGGCCTGGCTGGCTGTTGTCCGCTCGCTGGAGGGTTTCGAGGGCCGCTCGTCGCTGCGAACCTGGATCGTCGGCATCACCGTCAACCTGGCCCGGCGGCGTGGTGTGCAGGACGCCAGGTCGGTGCCCTGGTCGACCGTCGCGGGTGACGACACCACCGGAACCGTTGACCCGTCGCGGTTCCGAGGTCCGCACGACCCGTACCCAGGCGGTTGGACTCCTGCCGGTGCGCCGGCGGTGTTGCCACCCGAGCAGCAAGTGCTCGCCGGGGAGACCCGGGAACTGCTGGGGGCGGCGCTCGGCCGGCTTCCCGGGCGGCAACGGGTCGTTGTAACGCTGCGCGATGTCGACGGACTCAGTAGCGACGAGGTCTGCGAGGCGCTCGGCATCAGTGCCGGCAACCAGCGGATCCTGTTGCACCGCGGCCGATCCAGGCTGCGACAACTGCTGGAGGACCGCTACGGCCGAACCGAGGTGAATGCATGACGCACGGAGCAGGACTGTCCTGCCGCGAGATCGTGGAACTGGTCAGCGACTACCTCGAGGGTGCCCTCGACGCGCCGACGACGGCAAAGGTCGAGGCTCACCTGGCGGTCTGCCCGGGCTGCGAGACCTATCTTGCGCAGCTGCGGGCGACGGTCGCGCTGCTGGGCGAGGTCTCGCCGGAGACGCTGCCGCCGGACACCGTCGCGGGGCTGGTCGCCGCCTTCCGGGAGCTGCGCCCGTCGGCCTGACCACGCGAGTCATCCCATCCCGCCGCCGGTCAGATAGGCGCCGTCGGTGTGCTCGTACTCCTTGATCTCCTTGAACTTCAGGCACCGCGAGCACTCCTTGTGGGTGGAGGCTCGGAACTCCGGGTTGTCGTCGTTCACCACCACGTACCGGTGCCGGCCGAGCCGGCACTTCCAGTAGGTGACCGACCGGGCGGCGCTCTCGTCGTCCTGCGCCTTGACCGCATGACGCAGCGAGGGGGCACCGGCGAGCATGCCGAGGGCGTAGGACATCTGCCGTCCTTTCCCGACCAGGCAGAGGTCGGCCCGCAACTCGTCGGAGTAGCGGTCCCGGTGCTCGGCCGGGAGCATCTGCACGGCGACCGCGATCACCCCCCCGGCCAGATGGCCGGGGCGGTGGAACGTCTGCTCGCTCATGTTGTTTCACCCACCGGACGCCACTGGGTGCCCAGCCGGCTGCGAGTGGAGTGGGCCTGCGCGAGCGCCTGTCGCGCGGCGACGATGCCCTCGTCCGAGATGCGGTAGTACCGGCGGCGTGGGCGGCCCTCGGCTTTGGGATCGATATCCTCCCAGTCGCTGCGGACCCATCCCAGGTTCTCCAGCCGGGCCAGGATCGGGTGGATCGTGCCGCTGGGGAGGCCCGTGGTGGCCCCGATCTCCAGCCCGTACCGGTTGGCGGTGGGATCGTCGAGCAGTACCCGGAGCACCGCCTGCGTGGTCTGCGTCATCCTCGGCTCTACCATGGTCGTACTCTACCTAGCCCCTAGGTAGAATAAGAAGGGCCAAACGGGTGGCGCGCCCGGAACCTCCGGCTGGTGGGTCAAGTCCTGTGTCCGCCGTCGGACGACTGATCTACGCAGAGTAACTGAATCGGAACCCTGACGGGTCTGCTGGCCGACGATCCGGCCGAGCATCGTCGGGTCGCCAACGGTTCGGCCACCGCGAGTGGCCGCGGTCCTCCGCCGGCCACGATCGGCCCAACTGAACCACCTGGGCTGCAACAACTTCAACGTGAGTTCCGCTCTTGATCATCGCGGGTGAGCGGTGTCTGATCGAGAGAGCGACCGCAGTGCCGCGGCCGTCCGCCGGCCCCACAGAGAGCAGGAGTTCGATGAGAACCACCAGCCGCAGTCTGTCCCTACTCACGCTTGGACTACTCACCGTCACGACGGGGCTGGTCGCCGCCGGCCCGGTCGGCGCGGCCCCGCTGCTGGCCGCTGCCCCGCCGATCGCGGCCGCGCCGCTGGCAGCACCCCAGGCAGCGGGAGCACCCCGGGCCGCGGCAGCGCCGCTGATTGCCGCAGCCCCGCCGGTTGCGTCCGCACGGCAGGTCGACCCGGTCGTCGGCCAACCCGGCGCGAACAATGCCGTCACCGATGTTCCCGGCGTCCAGGTCGGCCAGGTGCAGTCGACGACCGCGCCGTACCTGACCGGCACCAGCGTCGTCTACTTCCCGACCATGTCGGTGGCCGGTGTCGACCAGCGCGGGGGCGCCCCGGCGACCAAGGAGACCGACCTGCTCTCTCCGCTCAACTCCAATCCCGGGCGTCAACGCCATCCAGCTCGGCGGCAGCAGCATGTACGGGCTGGACGCGACCTCCGGGATCATCCGCTGGCTCGAGGACCGTGGCGAGGGCGTCAATCTCGGGCCGACCGGGGTAGCGCCGATCGTGCCCGCCGCGGACATCTACGACCTCGGCCGGGGTGGCAGCATCAAGGCCAGGACGACGGCCGAATGGGGCTACCTGGCCGCCGAGGCCGCGACCACCGGACCGGTCCGTCAGGGTGTTGTCGGTGGCGGTACCGGCGCCCGGACCGGTGGGATGAAGGGCGGCGTCGGGACCGCGAGCGTCTACCTCGGCGACGGCATCTACGTCGGCGCGATCGTCGTCGTCAACTCGGCCGGGTCGCCGATGAACGCGGCGGACTGCAGCCTGTGGGGCACCCAGTTCGGCATCGGTGACGAGTTCGCCGGGTTGGCCACGCCGACCGCCGCCGAATGCCGCCCGACCGCCGCCGCGACGGGCTCCGACGACCTCAACACGACGATCGCGGTGGTCGCCACCAACCTGCCGCTGGAGAAGGCCGCCGCCGAACGGATGGCGAGCAACGCGCACGACGGGATGGCCAGGGCGATCAGCCCGATCCACACCCTCGCCGACGGCGACACCGTGTTCGCCGTGTCCACCACCGGCGGCACCCCGCTGCGGATCAACGACCCGGCCGCGGGCGGCAAGCTGAACTCCGTGTTCAACGCCGGCGCGACGGCGTTGTCCCGGGCGATCGCCAAGGCCACCCTGTCGGCGACCACCGTCGGCACCGCGCGCAGCTACTGCGACCGCTACCCCAGCGCCTGCGCGAATCTCGCCGCCCTGCAGACCTGGCGGACCGCGGGGGACGCGCCGGTCGTCACCCCGAAGACCTTCCGCGCTGCGTCCAAGAAGCTGGAGATCATCCCGGTCCCGAAACCGCCGAAGAAGTAGCAGGTCCCACCGACGCCGCGGCCGCGTACCTGCGGGCCAGCACGGCCGCGGCGTCCCTGAGCTCCACCGGGCCGACGATCTCCAGGTCCACGTCGAACATGCCGAGGAAAGCGGCCAGGCCGCCCCACGACCACGATCCGGCCAGCACCCGGCACCGGTCCGGACCGAGATCCTCGACCAGGCCCCGGTTGCCGATCCAGGCGGTGACCAGGGACGCCGGCGCATGCAGGATCGCCTCGCCCTCGCACGGCGACGTGGTCCGCTCGAACTTGCCCGCGATGTAGGTCGCGACATCCGGCGTCGGCAGCGCCCGCGGGGTGAACCGGGGTCCGGTCGGCTGCCGGGTGGACATCCGGTCCACCCGGTAGGTGCGCCAGTCGCCGCGGTCCAGGTCCCACCCCACCAGATACCAGCGGCCGCCCCAGGTGACCAGGTGGTGCGGCTCGGTCCGACGCGGCGGTGCCCACTCCGCCGGGTTGCTCGAGGGGCTCCGGTAGTCGAAGCGGAGCACCTCCCTGGCCCGTACCGCGGTGCCGATGGCCAGCAGTTCCTCGGTGTCCACCCTGGCGGCGTTGGTCCGGGTCCGCGACACCGGCGTCACCTGCAGTGCGTCCACCTGCAGGCGCAGCCGGGCCGGCATCACCTGGCGGACGGTGGCCAGGGCCCGCACCGCCGCCTCCTCGATCCCGGTGACCGTGGTGGTCGCGGTCTGCAATGCCACCGCGACCGCCACCGCCTGCGCATCGTCGAACAGCAGCGGCGGCAACTCGGCTCCGGCGTCGAGCCGGTAGCCGCCGTCCGGC
Source organism: uncultured Actinomycetota bacterium (assembly GCA_963706185.1). GTDB lineage: Bacteria > Actinomycetota > Actinomycetes > Mycobacteriales > Nakamurellaceae > Nakamurella. Next base: position 38,520 of record CAVPLZ010000020.1, read on the forward strand.
CCCTTGGTCGCGCGCACCGGATACCCCAACTCCCGCAACCGGTCCACGTCGCGGCGCACAGTCCGTGGGCTGACCTCCAGCCGCTCGGCAAGCAGCTCGCCCGGCCAGTCCCGGCGCGCCTGGAGGAGCGAGAGGAGGGAGAGCAGCCGGGCCGAGGTGTCGAGCATGGATTCAGAGTCGCACAGGAAGCGGACAGAAGCTGTCCGCTACTGCTGGAAGGGTCGTGGGTATTCGGCACCACGAACGAAGGAGAACGCAGTGATCCACGCCCGATCTCTGACCAAGGACTTCACGGTCGGCCGCGGCCGGACCGTGCATGCGGTCCGCGGCATCAGCCTCGACATCGAACCCGGCGAACTGGTGGCGGTGCTCGGCCCGAACGGCGCCGGGAAGACCACCACGATGCGGATGCTCACCACCCTCATCCCACCGACGAGTGGCACTGCGACAGTGGCCGGACACGACGTGCTGGCCGATCCCGGCGAGGTGCGGCGCCGGATCGGCTATGTCGGCCAGGGCAACGGCGCCGGCCACACCCAGCGGGTCGCCGACGAGCTCATCTCGCAGGGCGAGATCTACGGGTTGGACCGGCGGTCCGCCCGTCGCCGGGCGGGCGAGCTGCTCGAGGCCCTGGATCTGGTGGACCTCGGCACCCGCAAGGTGGCGGCACTCTCCGGCGGGCAGCGCCGTCGGCTCGACGTCGCGATGGGCCTGGTGCACGCACCCACCGTGCTGTTCCTCGACGAACCGTCCACCGGACTCGATCCGCAGAACCGGGCCAACCTGTGGGAGCACATCGGCCGGATGCGCGCCGAGCACGACATGACGATCGTGCTGACCACCCACTACCTGGACGAGGCCGACTCGATGGCCGAGCGGGTGGTGGTGGTCGACCACGGCGAGATCATCGCCGACGACACGGCCGCGGCGTTGAAGGCGGAGCTGGCCGGCGACCGGATCGAGCTGACCGTCGGCGACGCTGCCGCGTTGCCTGCACTGCTCAGGATCGTCCGAGAACTGCCTGGCGCACGGGAGGTCTCGGCCGCGGGTCTGGCCGTGACCGGTCGCGTCACCGACGGACCCGCTGCGGTACCTACGCTGCTCCGCACAGCCGAGCAGGCCGGGGTCAGGGTCGTGACGACGGACCTGGCCCGCCCGACGCTGGACGACGTGTTCCTCACCCTCACCGGCCGCAGCCTGCGCGAGACCGGTTCCGCACCGGACGCCTCGTCCGAAACGACCCGGAAGGAAGCAGCATGACCGCCATCGCCGCCACCCCGCACCGCCCTGACACCGTCGTGGCTCGCCGCAGCCTGCGCCGCGACACCTGGCTGGTGTTCCAGCGCGAACTCCGACCGGTGCTGCGCAACCCGTTCTCGGTGGTCTTCGGGATGATCCAGCCGCTGGTGTTCCTCGCCCTGTTCGGCCCGTTGCTGGTCGGCTCGATGGGCGGCCAGGCCGCGGTCGGCGGCAGCATCTGGCAGTGGTTCGTGCCCGCCATCCTGGTGATGACAGCGCTCTTCGGCACCTCGACGACCGGCTCCAACCTGCTGTTCGAGCTGCAGACCGGTGCGCACGAACGGATGCTGGTGACGCCGTTGTCCCGGCCGTCGCTGCTGATCGGACGGTCGTTGAAGGAGATGGCACCGCTGGCCGGCCAGGCGGTGATCATCGTGGCGGTGATGATCCCGTTCGGGTTCCAGCTCTATCCGGTCGGCGCGCTGCTCGGCCTGCTGATGCTCGCGGTGTTCGGCGTCGGGCTCGGGTCGTTCAGCTATGCGCTGGCGATCGCCGTGCGCAAGTCGGACTGGATGTTCTGGGTGGTGCAGCAGACCCTGCTCTTCCCGCTGATGATCCTGTCCGGGATGCTACTGCCGCTGGACACCGGCCCGGGTTGGATGCAGGCCCTGGCGAAGGTGAACCCGTTGGCCTACCTGGTGGATGCCGAGCGGGCGCTGTTCTCCGGCGACATCGCCAGCAGCGTGGTGCTCTGGGGAGCGGTGGCGGCGGCGCTCACCGCGGCCGCCGGGCTGTTCGTCGGGATCCGGGTGATGCTGCGCAGCGCGGACTGATCCGCCGCGGCCGGCCGCAGCTGCCCGATGGGGCACGAATCTGATCCTCTTCGCCCGCTGTTGGTCCACCCGATCGACGGATACCTTGCGGGGAGGCACGCTCGCGTACCCACCCGGTGAGACAGGCGATCGATGAACGAACATTCCGGTTCGGAGCATGAGTCGCCCCACCTACGCGACGCTGCGCTCGCCACCCACCGCGACCCGGCGCCCGCAGCTGCTCTCGGGTTGGCGGCGCTCAGCCACCTGCAACGCCAGGTCGGCAACCGGGCGGTCGGGTCGGTATCTGCAGCAGCGGCCCGCCTCCGTGCAGCGGGACCCTGGCGGCTGGAAGCCCAAGGACAGTCCCCAGTTGAAGCTCGATCCGCAGATCGAGGCTCAGATCCGGGCGATCACCGCGATGAACGCGCTGACCGTTCCGGAGCACGTGATGGGCGGTCTGCTGGAGCTGAACCTGCCGCCGGTGCCCGCCGGCGCACCGTCGACGACCGCACCACCACCGGCCCCGGCCGCTCCGGCCGCACCCGCCACGCCGACCGGTCCGGCGCCCGGCACCGGGCTGATGGGACCACGGGAAGGGACGGCGGGCGACGTCTGGAAGGCGGTACTGTCCGACCCGTCGATGGGCCCGACCATCGTGACCCTCGGCGAACGCGCGGCGACCCGGGCGCAGAACGAGTTCGGCCAGTTGTCGACCGGTGCCACGGTCGCCGTGGTGACGAACACGGTGGCGATCGGGGGCGGGGCGGTGGTGATGCTGCTCGCCAACCCCGATGTTCGGAAGTGGATCACCGCGACGCTGAACGACAAGATCATCCCGGTCCCGAAGATCCCGGGCCTCGGTGTCCAGCTCGAACCTCTCCGGCAACAACATCATCGTCGGCCTGCATCTGGACGTCGGCAAGATCCTGCCGGCCGCACTCGGCTTCGGTCCCGCTTCGGCGACGACACCCCTTGGGGCGCCGCCGAACCCGTACGACTCCGTGCAACGCCGGGTGGCCGCCGACCGGGTTGATGGTGACCACCGGGCGCCGGCCGGCCCCGTGGTGCAGCGGGATCATGGCTGACCCGAACCGGCTGCGTCGGTGGTCGAGCGGAACCACCGCCAGCGGACCGCCCCACCCTGGTGCCCGGCATCGTGGCCGGCGTGCTGGAAGCCAAGCTGCAGGCCGCGTTCACCGAATTTCTCGCCGCGCAGGGTCGCACGATCATTCCAGGGGTGGATTTCGGATCGGTGCTCGGCGTGCCGGCGCCCCGGTCAACGCCAAATGACCTGGCTCACCACCGGAGTGCGACTGCGCGGCCGGGTGGGGTGCGGGCACTTCAGAGCGCGTGGACCAGACCGTCTGCACCGCGCTGCAGGTGCCCGACGCCGGCAGCATGGTCGAGGCACAGGAGGGTGCGAGCGTCGCGCTCGGGAGTGCGGCGGGTGAACCCGAACACCCGCAGAGTCTCCAGCTGCAGCTGGGTGGTGGTCATCCCGGCCGCGGCCCGGCACAGCGCCACCATCGCGTTGCCGATCTCGACGACGCTGATCTGGTCGAAGGCTCGCTCGTCGGTGGTGGAACGGCGGAATCCGTTCCAGGTCAACGGATCCACGCCGTAGGGCCAGGCGAACTCCTCGCCGACCGGGTCGCGCGGCAGGCCCGGCGGCAGGCAGCCCAGAATAGCCGCACGACGTTCCGGACTGACCCTGGTGAGCCCGAACGCCGCGGCGGTGATTCTGGCCAGCCGGTCGTAGTGGATCGGCGCCTCGGCCTCGATGCCCGCGACCAGCTGCTGCCAGACCCGGCGCCGGCCGTCCTGGCCGGACAACCGGTCGAGCACCGAGCGGTCGCCGGCCGGGGCGGGGTGCCAGGCCACAAAGGCGGTTTCGCCCGGCATCGCGATCGACGGTCCGGGCCGGCTCGGGCACCGCAGGACCCGCGATGAAAGGTGCTGCGCCGGGTGCGTCAGCCGGGTCGGCCGCCGGCTCCCTGTCGGTCCGTTCCGATTCCACTGGTGGCGATTCCACGGCTCCGATTCCAGCGGTTCCGACTCCACCGGTTCCGACGGGACGGGTTCGGCCAGCCGCGCCACCAGCCGGTCGAGCACCGCCTCCGGGTCGGCCAGCCACTCGGGCAGCCACACCCGCTCGACCGCCGGCCAGCGCAGCATCCCGGACGAGCACCTCGACCGGCAGCCCGTCGCGGTCGCCGACCGTCCGCCGGGCGGCCCACGCCGGGCCGTCGAGCAGCACCGCCATCCGAGCGGTCGCTCTCCGGCGCGCATCCGGGGCCAGCGCGAGGTCGATGCGGAACTCCGACAGCCCGACGTCGGTGCGCACCACGAGCCCCCGGGCGCGCAGCGCCGCGGCGATCTGATCGCGGTGCCGGTCGACGACCGCGGCGACCCGGGCGCGCCGCCGCAGGACGTCCGGTGCCCTGCGCGGCGAGGTCGAGGTAGGCGCGCAGGTGCTTGATGCCGACCGACAGGTCTCCTCGGCGCGCAGCTGCTCCGGGTCGAACGAGCAGAAGACGACCACCTGCCGGCGGGCGCGGGTGACGGCGACGTTGAGCCGCCGCTCGCCGCCGGTCCGGTTGAGCGGACCGAAGTTCAGCGGCAGCGCGCCCCGCGCGTTGGCGGAGAAGGCGGTGGAGAAGAAGATCACGTCGCGCTCGTCGCCCTGCACGTTCTCCAGGTTCTTGACGAACAGCCCCTCGCCGTCGGTGCGGTCCAGGGCCTCGGTGAGCCGCTCGTCGTCCGCGTCGCGCAGCAGCGACTCGATGTAGGTCCGCTGCTGGGCGTTGAACGTGACGACGCCGATCGACGGCACCGCGTCCGGCGACGTCTCGAACCGGCGACGGATCTCGCGACCACGGCCGTCGGCCTCGATCGGGTTGGTGCGCAGCAACCGCCCGACCCCGGAGCGCTGGAACGTGCCGGCGACCCGGACCAGGGAGACGCCGCGACCGCCGGGCCCGGGATCCGCCGGGCCGGCCGGTCGGCGCCGGGAACGACGACAGCCGGTTCTCGTAGTACTGGCGGTTGCAGAACGCGATCAGCGACTCGTCCTGGCTGCGGTAGTGCCACGACAGCCACTGCCGCGGCACCCGCGCCTGCACGCACTCGGTGAGGATCGACTCCTCGTCCTCGACGCCGAGACGTCGTCGGCGCGCCTGGTCGTCCCGTCGGAGTCCGTCGAGGGCTCGGCGAACGACGTCGGCGGCATCTGCCGGCTGTCGCCGACGACGACGACGGCGTTCGCCGCGGCCCAGCGCGCCGACCGCGTCGGCCACCCGGATCTGCGAGGCCTCGTCGAACACGACCAGGTCGAACTGGCCGGCCGCGGCGGGAAGAACCGGGCCACCGAGTCGGGCGAGACCAGCACGCACGGCATGACCGCGGTGATCAGCTCGCCGTACGGCGTCAGCAGCCCACGGACCTGCAGCCCGCGGCGCTGCTTGGCCAGCTCGCGCTGCAGCGCGCCGACCTGGCCGAGCAGCGCCCCGGCGTCGAACGTCCGGAGGCCAGCACCGCTGCCGGAATCGCGGTCGATCAGGTGCCGCGCACGGCTCGGACGCCGACGGTGAACCGGCGGATCGCCGTCTGTGCGCATCGGGTCGAACACGTCGAGGCCGGTGGCGTCCGCCCGCTCGAGGACGGACGCGGCGGCGACGCCGGCGTCGAACGCCGGACGGCGTCGTCGGCGGCGATCTCGCCGCTGACCAGCAGCCGTCGGGCGTCCCGGCCCCGGCGGAGCGCAGCGGCTCGAGGTTGTCGAGGAAGGCCACCCAGCGGCGCAGCGACCGGCAGCCGAGGGTCGGCCAGCCCGCGCTCGGCCGCGGTCTCGCCAGCGGGCGAGCAGTCCGCGATCGCCCGACCACCGGCGAAGCCAGGCGTCGGCGGTGCCGACCGCGCGGGCCAGCGCCGCAGCGGCGTCGGCGATCCGGGCCAGCAGCGCATCCGGTCGGCCACCGACGCGGTGCTGCCCGGCCGACAGCGAAGTCCCGCAGCGCGACGATGAACGGCGCGGGTCTGCGCGTGGCCGCCCGTCGAGCGGTCGACGCGGACGCCCCGCGGCGCAGTACCAGCGCGACCTGGCCGTCGAGCAGCGCCCGGCGTCGGCGGAACGGGTTCCAGCCCGCTGGCAGGTCCAGGCCGGGCAATGCAGGCGGCCCGGTCGGCCGATTCCGGATGTTCTGGCCGCAGCTCGACCAAGCTCGGCGGCGAGTGCCGGCGACCTGCTTGCGGTCGATCGGGCACCGCGCAGTACGCCGCCAGCCGGGCGATCACCGCCTGCATCCGGCCGCGCCGGCCGAACCAGCCCGAGCCGGCGGCGGTCTGGGCCTGCACGTGCAGCTCGTCGACGCCAGCGCCATCGCCTGGGGTGCGACGACGTCCAGGCCCGGGTGCGCGGAAGGCGGTGAACGCCGCGACTGCCTCCTGGACGGGGCTGCGCGGCTGCCCGCCAGCGCGTCGGTGCACATCTCGTCGAGCACGTCGAGGTTCCGCGCCCGGGCCGGACGCGAAGTGCGCCAGCGCGTCGAGTCTCGGACGTCCGGGCGCGGGCCACCCGCGGCAGCCGGGCGACCCGCGGCCCGTGACCAGCCCGGCGATCGGCCGCGTCGAACGTCGCAGCGCGGCGGCCCTGGATCGCGCCGGGTCGACGTCGCCGGCGTCGGCCGGATCCGCAAACGCCCACGGATGGTGCAGGGACGCGGCGCGCCAGGTCGGCGATCTCGGGCAGAGGGCCAGCGCCGCCCGGACTGCCGCCGTCGGCATCGGGGTGCGTCGACCAACGACGGCGGCAGCGGCATCGGCGCGACGTCCGTCGCCGCTGGCCAGCAGCTCGCGGTCCGCGCCGAGTAGAGCGACAGGCCGGCGGCGTTCTCGTCGTGCAGCCGGTCGGCGTAGGCGGCGAGCATCCGCCGGGACGAGCGCAGCTGCTCGGCCGCCGCGGCCAGCCCCTGCGCGTCGACGGCGACGGCGTGCTCCAGCGCAGCCGGATCTGGGCGCGCACCGTCGGGCGCGACGCCCTTGTCGTGCAGGTCGAGGCGAACGGGCCCATGCCGACCGCGTCGAGCCGCCGCGCGACGACGTCGAGCGCCGCCCGCTTCTCGGCGACGAACAGCACCCGTTGGCCGTCGGCCACCGCCCGCGTCGAGCAGGTTGGTGATGGTCTGCGACTTGCCGGTGCCGGGCGGACCCTCGAGCACGAACGTGCGCCCGGCCACGGCCTCGGCGATCGCGCCGAGCTGCGAGGCGTCGGCCGGCACCGGGCAGCGCGGCGGCCAGCGTCGTCGAGGTCGGCACGCCGGCGGCTCCGGCACCGGGTCGGCGAACGGCTCGGTCGGGCTCTGCACCAGGTGTGCACCAGCGGGTTCTCGGCGAAGTCGGCCCAGTGCTCGTCGAGGTCCTTCCACAGCCGGAACTTGGCGAAGGGCAGGATCGCCAGGTCGGCCGTCGCCTCGACCCGGTAGGGCAGCCCGGCCCGACCAGCGCGATGCGCATCGGCCTCCAGCGCGCCGGTCGAGGTCGATGCCGGCTGCCGTCCTCCGCGGCTCGGCGAGCCCGGGACGACGAGGCCGTGCACCTGGCGCAGCTTCTCCAGCAGGCAGTAGTTCGGGGTGCTCGAGCCGGACTCGTCGAGCTCGAGCCGGTACTCCGGTCCGCCGGGTCCGCGAGGTCAGCCGGACCGGGCATCAGCACCAGCGGCGAGCGCAGCGGCCGGCCGTCGAGCGCCCAGCACCAGGCTGCCCAGCGCCAGGTACAGGTTGTTCGCGCCGGTCTCCTCGATCACGGTCTTGGCCTTGTAGGCGAGGTTGCGCAGCCGGGCGCGTAGCCGCCGGTGGTGACGTCGGTGTACACCTCGCGGCGCTGAACAGCTCGGCCAGCTGCTCCTCGGGCAGCTCCCGGCCGCCGGACGCCGCGTTCCTCTGGACGCGGGCAGCTGGTCGCCGGGCAGCAGGGTGATCGGCGTGCCGTCGTGGACGAAGTTCTCGATCGCCGCCAGCTGGCCCTCGGGCACCGTCAGCGCCACCGCGGACCGGTCGGCGTAGTTGATCAGCCGGTTGCGCAGGCTGAGGTCGAGCAGGCGTTCTTCCACTGCTGCACCCGCGGCGGGATGCCGGTCCGCGACGGGCTCCCCTCGATGCCGCGGATCTCCTGCACCGCAACTGAATCGGTGGGCAGCTCGAACTCGATCGTGCTGGTGGTGCCGGTCGGCCCGGCCAGCTGGACCGGCAACGCGCGGATGCCGTCGCGTCGCCCCTGCCGGACATCGACCACGCCGGTCACCAGATCGAGGTCCCCGCCGAGTACCCGCTGCACGGGGTCCGCCACCGCCTCCTGGAACGGCCGGGAGAACTCCGGTGCCACCATCCTGATCAACGACAGATCGACAAGGTTGGCCACGGAAGCGATCTCGGTGGTCGCGGTGGCGGCGAGCGCCTGCGGCTCGCGCCAGTAGCCGGCAACGGCGTCGTCCAGAGTGATCCACAGCACCGGCTGCAGACCGGCTCGTTCGTACGCGGCCGCGAGCAACAGGGTCAGATCCAGCGAGGTGCCTTGGCGGCCGGCCAGCACTTCGGCGGGGGAGCGGACCAGCTGGCCGCGGCCGGTCCAGCCCTGCGGTGCCGCGACTGTCTGCAGAGCGAATCCTGCGAGCGCGTCGAACAGCGCCCCGGCGATGGCATCGACGCGCTCCGGCCCGACCTGATAGCCCTGCAGCGCAGCGTCTCCGGTCGTGGCGGCCAATCGGGCGCGCGCGGCGTCGACCACCGGCTGCAGGGCCGGATCATGCGGCTGTACGAAGGCGGAGAGCAGTTCCAGACCGAGCAAGGTGGGCTCGGCGACCCACTGCCGACCGGCGAGCACCCGCACCTCGACGTCGGCCGAACCGAGCGACGTGCCGTCGGCGAGGACCTCCACCAACACCCGCCCCGGCTGCTCGGCGGCCGCCGCGAGGACCAGCGGGTCGAGGCGGGCCGGCACCTCGCCGATCACCGTCGTGCCACCCAGATCGGCGAGCACCTCGACCGGGTCCGCCAACGGCCCGGCCGGCCCCTCGATCCGGACGCGAACGGTGGCGCCCCGCACGGCGGTATCCGAGCCGATCTCGATCCGCTCCACCACGGCCACCCGGTTGTACGCCATCGCGTACGACAGCACCGGTACGGCGGTGATGGTGACGGTGAGCGGGTCGGTCACGGGCGGGTCTCCCTCGGTCGGCTCGGCGTGGCCGACATCAGCATGCTGGACGACAGCATTGTGGACGACGGGCCGGACACCGCGGGCCGGACACCCCGACGGCGCGCACCGCGGGCCGGGCCCTGATGTGGACCGAGCCATCTGACCAGCGAGGTGCGCTGTTCGCTGATCGTCTGGCTCGATTCCGTCCGATTCGTCCCCGAGATCGAGCCAAATGATCAGCGGACAACCGGGGGAGCGGACTCAGGCAGGGGAGGCGAAACCCGGAACCAGGTACTGGCTCTCGGACCGTTCCGCGAGTTCGAGTGCGCTCGGGGGAAGATCGGCGGGCACCAGCTCGTACCGCTGCGCGTAGGCGGCCTGCAGGGCCGCGCGGACCCGGTCGAGGCCGATCCCGGGAGCGGTCGTGGTCACCGCGCCGACCGTCGCCGGGTCCCAGACGAGCCCGAGTTCCCGGTAGACCGCCGTGAGCACCTCCCGCAGCGGGTCCGGATCGTCGACCACGACGACCGTCGAGAACAGCCAGCCGCCGCTGACCAGCCGCTGGGCGGTGCCGACGATCTTGTGGCCGTGCCCGTCGTTGACGCTGAACTCGCCCGGGCAGTACTCGCCCGGGACCCGGCCGACCTGCGCCGGTACTCCGACCGAGCGCAGGGCACCGGCGACCAGGGCGCCGAACTCGGCGAACCGGGCGGTGATCGGCCGGCCGCCCAGTGGCTCGGGGCTGACGTGATCCAGGCACAGGCACCCACCGTGGTACGCCGCAGCCCGACCGCCGGGGCCGCGTCGCACCGGCGCGAACCCCAGGGCGGCCGCCGCCCCGGCCGCCGGTCCGATACCGGGGCTGACGCAGTCCCGTCCGCTGAAGGCCAGCGTCGGCGGCGGCCGGTAGATCCGCAGCACCGGACCGTCACCGTGACGGGCGATCTGGGTGAGCAGGGCCGGACCCAGCGCGGTCTGCTGTACGGCCGACCGGAGCGTCACGTCGTCGATGAGCCGCAGCGCGGCCGCCACGACGTCACCCGCCCGGCATCGCGTACGAAAGCAGCACGGGTCAGTAACCCAGGGCCGCCCGGTGCGCCGCCGCCCGGGCGCCGGCGGCGGCCTTGCGGGCGAGTTCGGCGCCACAGCTGCCTTCGGTGAACAGTTGCGCGGCAACGGCTTCCAGTTGCTCGGCGCGGTGGGCGTGCCAGACAGCCCGGTCCGTGGGGGGCGCAGCGGCACCAGGCCCGGGCCCGGTGGTCGGGTCGGTCAGCCGGAAGTAGGTGCGGTACCGCTGCGGGTCGGTCGACCTGGCCGGCGGAGCCGGCACCGCTTGGCGGGGTGTGACCCCCGGGTAGTTCCGGCAGTAGCGCCGGATGAGGTTCTCCATCTCGTTGCGCCACAACGGTTCTGTCGGTCGCGGCGAGTCGGCGCGGCCGGTGGACTCGGTGCGGTGGTGCCGACCGCGGTGCGGGGCCGATCCGGGCGGGGCGAACATCAGGCCGGCCTCGCTCAGCGCCTCGTCGACCAGCCCGGTGGCCAGCCGCGAGGAGTCCGGATCCACCGTCACCGTGCCGCGACGGACCAGATCCAGCAGGGTGGCCCGGAGGCGGAACCAGTCGCTCCGGTGCTCCTCCGGTGCTCCGGCCGGGGGCCGGACCTGATCGAGGCACACCAACAGCTCTTCCAGGGCGGAACGCTGCACCGGAACCGGCCGACCGCCGTCGTCCCTGCTCCCCAGCCAGACATCCCCCGAGCCCGCTTCCACCCAGCTGTCGTCAGCCATAGCCCATCGTGCAGCAACCCGCCCTGGATTTCAGGGCGAATCGCCCAGCGGATGGTAAGAATGCGCCACACGGCGCCGACTCGGCGCGGCCGCCGTATCAGGACCGGACCCCCACTCTCCTGGCGATACCGGCGCTGCGGACCGGCCTTCCGCGCTGCTCTCTCGAACCCCTGGAGATCGACGATGATCCGCCGGCTCACCTTCCTGCTCGTTCCGCTGTTGGCCCTGGTCCTGACGCCGGCCACCTCCGCGTGGGCGGTGAGCCCGTTCGGCGGGCCGGTCGCCGTCGTGGAGCCCGCCTGCGATCCGGACGCGATCAGCGCCGACCTGACCCAGGATTCCGCCGGACGCAGCGTCGGCTTCGTCAACCTGTGGGGCTCGGCCTGCAACAGCGCACAGGTGATCACCTATGTGGCCGGTTCCGGATCGAGCTGGAGCCGGCAGACCACCCCCTACCGCGGTTTCCCGGTGGCGACCGCCCGGGACACCACCGCTACCTACCTGCTCTATGTCGCGTACCCGGGACTCGCGCTCAAGGTCGCCAAGCGGACCACCGCCGGTGCCTACAGCGCGTCGACCACGCTGTCGACCACGGTCGGGCCCGACGGGTCGCTGCTCAGCGGCGACATCGTCGCCTCCGGCGGGCGCTGGTGGGCGGTCTGGCGGGAGCACGTCACGCCCGGCGGTTCCGCCGGTGACGAGTTCGTTCAGACGGACCTGTTCCAGGCGTACACCTTCGGCGGCACGCTGCACGGTCGTCAGCGGATCACCACCAACCCCCTCTGGGACGGGGCGCCGGCGCTCGCGATCCGGCCCGGCTCGACCTACCCGGTGAAGCTGGTCTGGACCAGGGGCGGCTCGGACTTCGGCGGGTCGTCGGGCACCGACCTGGTGATCGCCTCCGCGACGACTCCCGGCGTGTGGAGCTCGAAGCCACTGGCTACGGCCGGCGACAACAACTTCTGGCCGGACATCGCCACCACCGCGACCGCGACCTACGTCACCTGGAACCGCGACGGCAGAACCGTTGCAGCGGTGGACACGGGGTCCGGCTTCATTTCCAGGACGTTCAACACACCGGCGGTCCAGCAGGTGCGGCCGCGGATCGCCGCGGCGTCCGGGACGGTCGCCGTCGCGTGGACGACCGGAAGCAACAGGACCTTCCTGGCCGAGCTGGTCGGCACCACCTGGTCGGGCACCTACGCGACGCCGGGCGCGGAGACCGCGCTGCGCCTGGCCGGGGTCGCCACCTGGGCCGGCAAATCCCGAGCGCTGACGTTCCAGAGCGGCAGCGGTCTGTACGCCACCACCGAGAATTGACCCGGTTCAGTCCCGGTCGCGCAGGGTGATCGGGATGACGACCCACAGCACCAGGGCCAGCACCAGCAACGCCGCCGGTGATGATCAGGGACAGCGTCAGGTTGAGGACCAGGTCGACCACCAGCAGCACCCCGCCGAGGACGGAGAGGCCGAGCAGGACCAGCCCGGCCGACGCCGTCCGGCCGGTGAAGGTGACCAGCGAATCCTTGACCCCGCGCCGGAACACCACCCGGTGTGCGGCGACCGGCGCCACGAAGCAGACGACCGCCAACGCCGAGAGCGTCAGCGTGACGATGTAGACGTCCTCCTGGAACGCGGTCAGCTCGCTGAACCGCTGCTGGAAGGCGATGGTCAGTAGGAAGGCGAACAGGATCTGGACCCCGGCCTGGGCGACCCGCAGCTCCTGGAGCAGCTCGCCGTAGTTCCGGTCCAGGCGCTGCGCCTCGGTCTCGTCACGCTGGTAGCCGTCGGTGCCCATCAGAGCCACCTTCGATGATCGCGCGCCGATCTGCCAGTTGGGGTTGCGGCGACGAACCTGTCGACGCCGCGCGATCCTGCTACCTCCGACCGGACCGCATCCTGGTACCGGACCGCATCCCGACAGTGGAGCGGGCCCCGGGATGACGAAAGGCCCCCGGGAGCACGTGCATCCGGGGGCCTTCGCTGGCGGAGGATAGGGGATTTGAACCCCTGAGGGCTGTGACACCCAACACGCTTTCCAAGCGTGCGACATAGGCCGCTAGTCGAATCCTCCGCCGGAGAGTCTAGCCGCTGGCCGACCCTGCTCCGAACCGCCGTCGACCCGGCCGGCTGACACCGACCGCGGGGAGAAGGCGCCGTGGACTCCGCCGCCGGGGCGGCGTTTTCTTCCCACGGTGCGGGTGACGAACGAGTAGGGCGATGGTGACGAACGAGTTCGGCATCACCGCGGAGCGCCGTTACACTGGACTGCGGACCCCCGCGGCGTCCATCTCCTTAACTCCCCCAGGGCCGGAAGGCAGCAAGGGTCCGGGAGCTCTGGCGGGTGCGGGGGTCCCCTGTCCCGGCCCGGCCCGGGCGCCTTCAGCACAACGGTCGCCCCACCACGGGTGTGACGACCGATCGCCACTTCCGAGGCGGCGGGCGGTCCGGGCGGGGATGACGGCCGAGCAGGGCTGTCGGCTCCTCCGCGTAGGGTCGCTGCCGTGGCACTGGCTCTCTACCGCAAGTACCGTCCGGCGACGTTCGCCGAGGTGGTCGGGCAGGAGCACGTCACCGAGCCGCTGCGCACCGCGCTCGCGGCCGGCCGGATCAACCACGCCTACCTGTTCTCCGGGCCCGCGCGGCTGCGGCAAGACCTCCAGCGCGCGGATCCTGGCCCGCTCGCTGAACTGCGTGCAGGGCCCGACGCCGGACCCGTGCGGGGTCTGCGCGTCGTGCGTCGCGCTGGCGCCGGAGGGCCCCGGGTCGCTCGACGTCGTCGAGCTCGACGCGGCCAGCCACGGCGGCGTCGACGACACCCGCGAGCTGCGCGACCGGGCCTTCTACATGCCCGCCGAGTCGCGCTACCGGGTGTTCATCATCGACGAGGCGCACATGGTCACCACGCAGGGCTTCAACGCCCTGCTCAAGATCGTCGAGGAGCCGCCGGAGCACCTCGTCTTCGTCTTCGCCACCACCGAGCCGGAGAAGGTGCTGACGACCATCCGGTCGCGCACCCACCACTACCCGTTCCGGCTGATCCCGCCGGCCACGCTGCGCGCGCTGCTCGAGCGGCTCTGCGCCGAGGAGGGGGTGACGGTCGAGCCGGCGGTGTTCCCGCTGGTGATCCGGGCCGGCGGTGGCTCGGCCCGTGACTCGCTGTCGGTGCTCGACCAGCTGCTCGCCGGCGCGGGCCGGAGGGCGTCACCTACGCGCGGGCGGTCGCGCTGCTCGGCGTCACCGACGTCGCGCTGCTCGACGACGATGGTCGACGCGCTGGCCGCCGGCGACGGCGCCGCGGTGTTCGGCGCGGTCGACCAGGTGGTCGAGGCCGGGCCACGATCCGCGCCGGTTCGCCGCCGACCTGCTGCAGCGGCTGCCGCGACCTGGTGATCCTGCGCAGCCGTGCCGGAGGCCGCCGGCCAGCGGGCTGATCGACGCCCCCGAGGACCAGCTGGCGGCGATGGTCGCGCAGGCCGAGCGGCTCGGCGCCGGCCACGCTCACCCGGTTCGCCGAGATCCTGCACACCGGGCTGATCGAGATGCGCGGCACCACCGCGCCGCGGCTGACTGCTGGAGCTGCTGTGCGCCCGGATGCTGCTGCCCGCCGCCGCTCGACGGCGACGGCGCGCTGCTGCAGCGGCTGGAGCGGCTGGAGCGCCGGCTGGCGATCGCGGCTGACGGGGCGGGCTCCGCCGAGTCGCCGCCGGCCGCTCGCCCGCCGGTCAACCGGACCGAGACGCCGCCGCCGGCCGACGACGAGCCCGATCTGTCCAGCCCGGCCGCCGCCCCGGAGCGGCCGCACTCCGACGGCCCGGGCCGTCCGCCGTCCCGGAGCCGCCCGCCCGCGCAGTCCGAGGCTGAGCAACCGCCCGGTGACGCCCGGCCAGCTGGACCGCCCGCCGAGCGGCCGGCCGCGCGCCGCACCGGACCGGATCTCGGCCTGCCACCGCGGCCCACCCTGTCGAGTCAGCGGGCCGCCAAGCCGGCAGCAGATCGACAGCAGCCCGCACCGGACGCAGGGGCGACGCCGACCGCCGCAGCGACGCCGTCGGCTGCCGCCCGGCGCGCTACGCCGACCGGCCCGTCACCCGCCACCCGCGGGGCGGCGGCGTCCGACCTGAGACCGCCCGACCCAAGACCGACGGACCCGAAGTCGGCGTCGCCGAGAGCGTCGCGGGCCGACGCAGACACCCCCTGGCCCGACACCGAACGAACCCGCGCATGCCGACCAGGCGCCCGCCGACCAGGCGCCCGACGACCGGCACCGCGACCGGCACCCACCGGCCCCGCACCCACCGGACCCACCTGCCGGCGCCCCCCGGGCACTGGACTCCACCGACGTTCGTAAGGTCTGGGCCGAAGTCCTCGCCGCGGTGCAGAAGCGCCGCCGGACCACCCAGATCCTGCTGGAGAGCGCCACCGTCTCCCGGGTCGACAAGGGCGCGCTGGTGCTGACCATGCCGTCGGCCGGGATGGCCCGTCGGGTGGTCGAACCGGCCAACGCCGACCTGCTGAAGGCCGCGCTGCACGAGGTGCTCGGCGTCGACTGGGTGATCCGGTGCGAGGCCGCTGACACGGCCACTCCCGCCACCGCGACCAGAGGACCGGCCACCCCGGTCCCGTCCGCCGAGACCCCGCCGCCGCCCGACGACGACGACATCCCCGACGACTACGGCGACGAGCCGGCGGCGGGCGCCGCCGCGCTGCGCGACCCGGAAGAGGTGGCGATCGAGCTGGTCACCGCCAAGCTGGGCGGGAAGCGGCTGGAGTCCGAAGCTCGCTGGATGGAGCCGGGCCGCCCGCTGATCGCGACGATCCTGATCGTCGCTGTATGCGTGCTGGTCTTCGCCGTCCTCGTCGCCCTGCCGTGGCTGCTCTCGGCAGAGAAGAGGCGGCGCTGGAACACGGTCCAGTCCAGCCTGATGGGACCCTTCGACGAGCTCTGGCATCCGGCCGCCTACCGCTCGCGGCTCATCGTCGAAGTACAGGCCGAACGGGTGGCACCGGCCCCGTCACCCGGCGACAAGCCGCTGCAGGACGGCACGATCGTCATCCAGCGGCCCGGGGCTGACCGCCCGCCTCCGCCGGGTCGTGCCGCGCGCAGCGACCGGACTGTCGTCACGCCGAGCCGGAGCGTCAGCCCGGAGCGAGCAGCCGACTCATCAGGGTGTCCACCTCGACATCCAGGTCGGGCCACGGGAAGGCCCGCATCCAGCCGCGCAGGTGCACCACGCCGTGCAGCGCGGTCCAGACGTGGACCGCGAGCAGGGCCGCTGCCGGGTCGTCCGGATCCACCTCGAGGAACGCGCTGGTGTTGCGGATCAGCCGGAACATCGCCTCGGAGCCGATGTAGTCCAGATCCGGTTCCGCGACGTGCGACGCGGATGGGCGTGAACAGCACCCGGTAGACGCCGCGATTGTCCAGGCCGTAGCGCACGTACTCGTGGGCGATCGCCCGCAACCGGGCGGCCGGTTCGCGGCCGGCGGCATCCGCCGGTCCGCTCGAGGCGATCGCCGAGCTGGGTGAACAGGTGCCGCTTGACCGCGACCAGCAACTCGTCCAGGTCCTTGAAGTGCAGGTAGATCGAGGTCGCAGCGACTCCGTACCCGTCGGGCGACGGCGCGCAACGTCACTGCAGAGACGTCGCCGGTCTCGGCCATGATCTCCTCGGCCGCCCGCAGGATGTCCTCCCGCAGGGCCTCGCCGCCACCGCGGGTCGCCGGTGTGCGGCGCGGCGCCGCGTCGCCCGGTGGCCCGATCTCGCAGGACAGCCCGTCCGCGCCGCCCGCCGGGAGTGGAGAACCGTTCATGTCCCGCCCTTCGTAGACACCTGCGCGGGCCTCATCCTGGCCTGAGGAATATTCGTTGACGGATGTAGCGCTACAGGCGTACACCTATCCTGGTCCCATTGAACTACACCCGTAGCCTAGTCGAGGAGCACGCATGTCTGTCGAGGTCTCCACCACTCAGCCGACCCGGCCGGGGCCGAGCCCGGCGATGCCGCTCCGACCCGGTGCGACGCTGGCGATCGTCTGCGCGGCGATGTTCATGCTGATGCTCGACATGACCATCACGATCGCCGCGATGGCCAGCATCAAGGCGGAGCTCAACGCGTCGCTGTCCGACCTGCAGTGGGTGATCGACGCCTACACCCTGCCGGTCGCGGGCCTGCTGCTCACCGCCGCGACGCTCGGCGACCGGCTGGGCCGGCGCCGGCTCTACCTGATCGGGATGGCCGTCTTCACCCTGGCGTCCGCGGGGTGCGCGATGGCCGGTGACGCGCTCACGCTCACCATCGTCCGGGCGGTCCAGGGGATCGGTGCGGTGCTGCTGTTCGGCGTCGGGCTGCCGCTGATCGCGAACGCCTACCCGGATCTGAAGAAGCGGGCCGGCGCTATCGGCGTGTTCGGTGCGGTGCTGGCCGCCGCCACCGCGATCGGTCCGCTGGTCGGCGGCGCGCTGGTAGACGGGCCGGGGTGGCGCTGGATCTTTCTGATCAACGTCCCGGTCGGCGCTGCGGCACTGCTCGCCGCCTGGCGGCTGCTGCCGGAGTCGCGGTCGCCGATCGCCCGGAAGGCCGACTGGCCGGGCACGTCCTGCTGTCCGGCGGACTGGTCGCCGGAGTGCTCGCGCTGATCCAGGGCAACGACCTCGGATGGACCTCGGCCACCGTGCTGGGCCTGGCCGCCGCGACCGTGCTGCTGCTGACGGCGTTCCTGATCCGCGAATCCCGCACCCCGGAGCCGATGCTGGAGTTGGAACTGCTACGCCGTCCGTCGTTCGCGGCGATCGCCGTTGTCGCCTTCGGCATCACCGCGAGTCTGGTCGCGGCCACCACCTACATGGCCCTCTACCTGATCAACACCCTGGGCTTGACGCCGTTCCAGACCGGGCTGGTGTTCCTGCCGCTGACCGGGGCGTCGTTCGTCGCCGCTCCGATCGCGGCCCGGCTGAGCACCAGGATCGCACCGGCCATCCTGGTGCCGAGCGGTGCGGCGCTGATCGCCATCGGCATGTGGGCGATGACCGGGCTGGACGTCACCTCCGACTGGACCCACCTGCTCCCGGGGTCGATCATCGCCGGCGTCGGTCTGGGCGTGACCTCCGCGGTGTTGGCCCAGGCCGCCCTCGCCGCGGTACCGCCAAGCCGGGCCGGCATGGCGACCGGCACCGCCAACACCTTCCGGCAGATCGGCGTCGCTGCCGGAGTCGCCGGGTTGGGTGCCCTGTTCGCGCACCGGGCTGCGGCGGTCGTCACCACGGGGCTCACCGTGGCCGGGGTGCCGCCCCAGCCGACCGCGGAACTGGCCGACGCGGTCGCCTCCGGGCGCGGGGGTGCAGGTGGCGCAGGCGGTGCCGGCTCAGGTGCAGCTGCTGGTGGCCGACACCGCGCACCTGGCCAGCGCCTCCGCGCTGAACCTGGTGTTGATCACCGGCACCGTGATCGCGGCGGCTTCCGCCGTCATCGCGGTTGCCCTGCTGCTGGTCCGGCCGAGAACCGCGGTCCTCGCCGACCCGCTCGCGGAGCTGACGGGATCCGGGCTCAGAGGTCCGGGTAGAGCGGGAAGGCGTCCGCGACGGCGGAGACCCGCGCCCGCAGCGACGCCTTCACTGCCGGGTCCAGGTCACCGACCGGCGCGACCAGGGCGGTCGCGATGATGTCGGCGACCTCGGCGAACGCTCGCGTCGTCGAGACCGCGGGTGGCCAGCGCCGGGGTGCCGATCCGCAGCCCGGAGGTCACCATCGGCGGCCGCGGGTCGAACGGCACCGCGTTGCGGTTGACGGTGATGCCGACCTCGTGCAGCCGGTCCTCGCCGGCCTGGCCGTCCAGCTCGGAGTCGCGCAGGTCGACCAGCACCAGGTGGACATCGGTGCCGCCGGTGAGCACGGAGATCCCGGCGTCGCGCGACGTCCTGCTGCGGTCAGCCGCTCGGCCAGGATCTGCGGCACCGCGCAGGGTGCGGTCGGCCCGCTCGGCGAACGACGGGTCGGCGGCCATCTTGAACGCGACGGCCTTGGCGGCGATGACGTGCTCGAGCGGGCCGCCCTGCTGACCGGGGAAGACCGCCGAGTTGATCTTCTTGGCGAGCTCGGCGTCGTTGGTCAGGATGACGCCGCCGCGCGGGCCGCCGAGCGTCTTGTGCGTGGTCGTGGTGGTGACGTGGGCGTGCGGCACCGGGGACGGGTGCAGCCCGGCGGCGACCAGCCCGGCGAAGTGCGCCATGTCGACCATCAGGTAGGCACCGACCTCGTCGGCGATCTCCCGGAACCGGGCGAAGTCGAGGTGCCGCGGGTAGGCCGACCAGCCGGCGATGATCAGCTTCGGCGAGTGCTCGCGGGCCAGCGCGGCCACCTCGTCCATGTCGATCCGGTGGTCCTCCTTGGACACCTCGTAGGCGGCGACGTCGTAGAGCAGGCCGGAGAAGTTGATCCGCATGCCGTGCGTCAGGTGGCCGCCGTGGGCCAGCGACAGGCCGAGGATGCGTGTCGCCGGGCTTGATCAGCGCCTGCATCGCCGCGGCGTTGGCCTGCGCGCCGGAGTGCGGCTGGACGTTGGCGAAGCCGGCACCGAACAGCTCCTTGATCCGCTCGATGGCCAGGCTCTCGATCTTGTCGACGAACTCGCAGCCGCCGTAGTACCGACGGCCCGGGTAGCCCTCGGCGTACTTGTTGGTCAGCACGCTGCCCTGGGCCTGCATCGCCGCGACCGCCGCGAAGTTCTCGCTGGCGATCATCTCCAGGGTCTGCTGCTGGCGGTGCAGCTCGTCGGTGACGTAGCCGCGACCTCAGGGTCGGCCTCCGACGAGCGGGCGTCCAGCCCGGGCCATCCGGCGGCAGTGCTCATCAGCGGGCTCCTTCGACGAGGGCGGCGTCGACCGTTCGGTTCGGCGGCGGTGCGCTGCAAAGCCTACGGTGCGGCGCCGTCACCCCAGGAAACGATCGGTCCGAGCACTGAGAGTGACGGACCCGGTAACGATCGGGTAGGGACGAGAGGGACGGCTAGGTTCCCCCAGTGCCGGTGCGAGCGCGACTGACCCGGATCGCCCGATGCCCGAGCCGCACGGTTGCGGCACCGTCGCGTCCAGAACTTCATGGAGGTACACGAGAGTGAGGCGTCAACGTTGGGTGGTGGCCGGTCTGGCCGTCACTGTCGCGGTGTCGCTGGCCGCCTGTGCCAGCTCCGACCGGGACAGCGGATCCACCACCAGCAATGCCGCGGGACCGGCCTCCAGCTCCGCGCCACCTCGCGCCGAGGGAACCGGCACGGCCGGCGCCGTCCGAGGCGCCGCCGGCCGGCTCCGACGGGCAGCCAGCCGCACCGTCGAGCTCCGACGGCGGGACCGGCGGCCAGCCGATGCCGACCTTCATCTTCGGCGCCGCCGGCGCCCCGTCGATGTTCGACCCGCTGTACGCCACCGACGGTGAGACCTTCCGGGTGGCCCGGCAGATGATGGAGGGCCTGGTCGGCTTCAACGCCGGGCACCGCCGACGTCGAGCCGCTGGCTCGCCGAGTCGTGGGAGCAGTCCGCGGACGGCCTGACCTGGACGTTCAAGCTCCGGCAGGGCGTCAAGTTCACCGACGGCACCGACATGGACGCCGAGGCGGTCTGCTACAACTTCGACCGGATGTACACCCAGACCGGGGCCGGCGCCACCCAGGCGCAGTACTGGTCGGACACCATGGGCGGCTTCAAGGACCAGAAGGACGACGACCGGCGAGGCCATCCCGTCGCTGTACAAGTCCTGCACGGCCGGATGGCGCCAACGCGGTCATCACGCTGACCGCGGCGACCTCGAAGTTCCCGGCGATCCTCGGCCTGCCGTCGTTCTCCATCCAGTCGCCGACCGCGCTGGAGAAGTACGACGCCAACAACGTCAAGGCCGAGGGTGACTCGTTCACCTACCCGGAGTACGCCACGGAGCACCCGACCGGCACCGGCCCGTTCACGTTCGCCAAGTACGACAAGGCCAACAACACGGTCGAACTGGTCCGCAACGACGACTACTGGGGCGACAAGGCCAAGCCGGCCAAGCTGATCTTCAAGATCATCCCGGACGAGACCGCCCGCAAGCAGGAGCTGCAGGCCGGCACCATCGACGGCTACGACCTGCCGAACCCGGCCGACTGGGACCAGCTGAAGACCGCCGGCTTCAACGTCGCGGTCCGCCCGGCGTTCAACGTCCTGTACCTGGGCATCAACCAGAAGAACAACCCGACGCTGCAGGACCTCAAGGTCCGCCAGGCGATCGCCTACGCGCTCAACCGCGAGCAGTTCGTCAGCACCCAGCTGCCCGAGGGCGCCGAGGTGGCCAAGGAGTTCTACCCGAACACCGTCGACGGCTACACCGACGACGTCACCCAGTACGCCTACGACCCGGACAAGGCCAAGTCGCTGCTCGCCGAGGCCGGCGCCAGTCGACCTGACGCTGAACTTCTGGTGGCCGACCGAGGTCACCCGGCCGTACATGCCGGACCCGAAGAGCATCTTCACCGCGTTCAAGGCCGACCTGGAGGCCGTCGGCATCAAGGTCAACGAGTCGTCCAAGCCCTGGAACGGCGGCTACCTCGACGGTGTCGACGCCCAGACAGCCCGACCTGTTCCTGCTCGGCTGGACCGGTGACTACAACACGCCGGACAACTTCATCGGCACGCTTCTTCTCCGACCCCGACAGCCGGTTCGCCACCGAGCACGTCCGACTGGGGCAAGACGCTGACCGACGAGCTGCGGCCGCCGACTCCGAGCCGGACGCCGCCACGCGCAACGCCGTCTACGTGGCGCTGAACAAGAAGCTGATGGGCGAGTACCTGCCGGCCGTCCCGATCTCGCACTCGCCGCCGGCCCTCGTGGTCGCGGCCGAACGTGCAGGGCGTCGTCCCCAGCCCGCTGACCGACGAGAAGTTCAGCAACGTCACCAAGACGGCTGACGATTCCATAGCTGCGGCGGGCACCGGACTGACCCGGTGCCCGCCGGTCGTCGTCCCGTCTCGGAGGTAGCTGCCAATGCTCCGATACACGGTCCGCCGGCTGCTCCAGCTGGTCCTGGTGCTGCTGGTGCTGTCGCTGCTGCTGTTCGTCTGGCTGCGCTCGCTGCCCGGCGGGCCGGTCTCCGCCCTGCTCGGCGAGCGCTGCACGCCGGCGCAAGGTCGCTGAGCTGCGCCGCCGCTCGGCCTGGACCAGCCGCTCATCGTGCAGTACTTCAAGTTCCTCGGCCGGGTGCTGCAGGGCGACTTCGGCACCTCCACCGGCGTCGCGCCCGGGGTCGCCGGTCGATCGAGGTCTTCGGCACGCGGTTCCCGGCGCGACCGTCGAGCTGGCCATCGGTGCCCTGATCTTCTCGCATGGTGCTCGGCATCCCGCTCGGCTACCTCGCCGCCCGGCGCAAGGGCGGCTTCCTCGACAACGCCGGGCATCGTCGGCTCGCTCGTCGGCGTCGCGGTCCCGGTGTTCTTCCTGGCCTACCTGCTCAAGTACGTCTTCGCGGTGCAAGCTCGGCTGGCTGCCGCCGTCCGGGCGGCAGATCGCCGGACATCGACGCCACCCGGGTCACCGGCTTCTTCGTCCTCGACGGGCTGCTCACCCGGGAGTGGGACGCCGCCTGGGACGCGCTCAGACACCTGATCCTGCCGTGCGATCGCGCTGGGCACCATCCCGTTCGCGGTGATCTTCCGGATCACCCGGGCCGTCGGTGCTCGACGTGCAGAACGAGGACTACGTCCGCACCGCCGAGGCCAAGGGCCTGCACCGCAGGCACCATCCGCAGCCGGCACGTGCTGCGCAACGCGATGCTGCCGGTGATCACGATCGTCGGCCTGCAGACCGGCGCGCTGCTGGCCGGCGCGGTGCTGACCGAGACGGTGTTCGCCTACCCCGGTCTCGGCGAGGCGCTGGCCATCGGCGTTCACGCGAGAAGGACTACCCGGTGCTGCAGGTGCTCATCCTGGCGGCCGCGGCCACGTCTTCGTGATCGTCAACATGCATCGTCGACCTGTCGTACGCGCGTCATCGATCCGCGGATCCGGACCAGGTGAGGACGGGTGCTCCGATGATCTACTGGCACAGGCCGACGCGACCGGATCGACGCCCTGGCCGCGACCGCCGCTGTCGCAGCCGGAGGACGCCGGCGTCTCGATCGTCGCCGACGCCTGGCAGCGCCTGCGGGTCAACCCGGTGTTCTGGGTCGGCGCGGTGATCATCGTCGCTGCTTCGTGCTGCTCGCGATCTTCGCGCCGCTGCTCGCCCCGCACGACCCCGGCGCACCAGTTGCTGATCCGACCAGACCTCCAGGGCCCGCAACACGATCCCCGCCGCCGCAGCCGGGCTTCCCGCTCGGCGGCGACCCCCTCGGCCGCGACCTCTTCTCCCGGCTGATGTCGGGCAGCCGGCAGACCCTGCTGGTCGGCGTCCTCGCCACCCTGATCGGGCTGACCGGCGGGCTGATCCTCGGCATCACTGGCCGGCGCGTTCGGCGGCTGGGTCGACACCGTCGTGATGCGGGTCGTCGACGTGATGCTGTCGATCCCGTCGCTGCTGCTGGCGATCTCGATCGCCGCTGCTGTTCAGCCAGCCCGAACCAGAGCACGGTGATCATCGCGGTGGCGATCGTGCAGATGCCGGTGTTCGCCCGGCTGCTGCGCGGTCAGATGCTGGCCCAGCGCGAGTCCGACCACGTGCTCGCCGCCCGGTCGCTCGGGCGTCAAGCGGCAGCCCGATCGTGTTCCGGCACATGCTGCCCAACTCGATGTCCCCGGTGATCGTGCAGGCCACCCTGGTGGTCGCGATCGTCGATCATCGACGCGGCCGCGCTGTCGTTCCTCGGCCTGGGCTCCCAGGACACCTCGCAGCCCGAGTGGGGCCAGATGCTCGGTGAGGCGCAGGACCAGATCGACACCCAGCCGGAGCTGGCGTTCTGGCCGGCCGGCTGCATCATCGTCGTGGCGCTCGGCTTCACCCTGCTCGGCGAGTCGCTGCGCGAGGCCCTCGACCCGAAGAACCGGCGGTGAGCGGACGGTGAGCACCTGCTGTCCGTCAGCGACCTGACGGGTCGTGTTCAACCGCGCGGGCGTCGAGCCGTTCACCGCGGTCGACGGGGTCAGCTTCGACGTCGAGCCGGGCCAGACCGTCGGCCTGGTCGGCGAGTCCGGCTGCGGCAAGTCGGTGACCGTCGCTGGCGATCATGCGGCTGCTGCCCGCGCGCGGCAACAAGGTCACCGGGTCGGTCGAGTTCGAGGGCACCGACCTGCTGACGCTGCCGATCGAGCAGATGCGCGACCGCCGCGGCCGCGACCTCGCCATGATCTTCCAGGACCCGCTGTCCGAGCCTGAACCCGGTGGTGCCCATCGGCATCCAGGTCACCGAGGTGCTGGAGCGCCACCGCGGGATGAAGCGATCGCAGGCGCGATGATCGAGGCCGCGGACCTGCTCGACCAGGTCGGCATCCCGGACCCGATCCGCCGGCTCAAGGAGTACCCGCACCAGCTCTCCGGCGGCATGCGGCAGCGGGCGCTGATCGCCATGGCGCTGGCCTGCCGGCCGCGGCTGCTGATCGCCGACGAGCCGACCACCGCGCTGGACGTCACCATCCAGGCGCAGATCCTGGCGCTGCTCAAGAGACTCGTGGTGCGAGAACGGCACCGCGCTGATCATGATCACCCACGACCTCGGCGTGGTCGCCGGGCTGTGCGACGAGGTGAACGTGCTCTACGGCGGCCGGATCGTCGAGCGCGCCGACCGGCACGAGCTGTTCGCGCAGCCCGCGCCACCCGTACACCAACGGCCTGCTGGCCTCGATCCCGCGGCTGGACGCGCCGCCGGGGGAGCGGCTCAACCCGATCCCGGGCTCGGTGACCGACAACATCCCGTGGTCGCACGGCTGCGCGTTCGCGCCCGCGCTGCCGCAACGAGATCGACATCTGCCGGGAGGTGACCGCCCGAGCTGGTCGGTCAGCCGGCGCCAGCTGCGCTGCCACAACCCCGTCGAGCCGGTCGCGCTGCGGTGCGGCGCCCGGCGTCGGTGCCGACGAGCGGGCGAGCCGGCATGAGCTGGCACCGAGCGGAACGAGCCGTGAGTACCGAGGACGAGTCACGAGTCGAGCGAGGACGACGACCTGTTCGGCGGCCACGACCCGGACGCCGTGTCGCCCACCGGTGCGCCGACGTCCCGCCGATGTCGCGCACGGCAGCGCCACCGCGGCGAGCTGTCCGCCGCACCGCGCACGCGGACGTGCTGCTCGAGGTCGACGACCTCAAGGTGCACTTCCCGATCCGCAGCGGCGTGCTCTTCGACCGGACGGTCGGCTACGTCTACGCCGTCGACGGGGTGTCGCTGGCCGTCCGGCGCGGCGAGACCTACGGCCTGGTCGGCGAGTCCGGGTGCGGCAAGTCCACCCTCGGCCGCGGCATCCTGCGGCTGAGCGAGCCGACCGCCGGCGAGGTGATCTTCGACGGGACCGACATCGCCGCGCTCAAGGGCGAGGACCTGCGCAAGGCCCGGCGCCGGATGCAGATGGTCTTCCAGGACCCGCTGCGGTTCGCTGGACCCGCGGCAGTCGGTGCAGTCGATCCTGGTCGAGGGCATGAAGGCGCACGGGCTGGACACCGGACAAGGCCTCCACCAGCGCCCGGCTGCGCGAGCTGCTGTCCTCGGTCGGGCTGCCGGCCAGCGCGCTGCGCAAGTACCCGCACGAGTTCTCCGGCGGCCAGCGGCAGCGGATCGGCATCGCCCGGGCGCTGACCGTCAACCCGGACCTGATCGTCGCCGACGAGCCGGTGTCCGCGCTGGACGTGTCGGTGCAGGCCCAGGTGATCAACCTGCTGGAGGACCTGCAGGACGCAGCTCGGCCTGACCTACCTGGTGATCGCCCACGACCTCGCGGTGGTCCGGCACATCTCCGACCGGGTCGGCGTGATGTACCTCGGCTCGCTGGTCGAGGAGGCCGACTCCGTCGACCTCTACGCGAGCCGCTGCACCCGTACACGAGGGCGCTGATGTCGGCGGTGCCGGTGCCCGACCCGGTGGTCGAGGACACCCGGGAGCGGATCCTGCTGACCGGCGACCTGCCGTCCCCGGCGAACCCGCCGAGCGGCTGCCGGTTCCACACCCGCTGCCCGTGGCGCAGGACACCCTCTGCGACACCGACCGGCCGGAGCTGGTGGAGTTCAAGGCCGGCCATCGGGTGGCCTGCCATTACGCGGAGGAGATCGCCTCGGGGCAGCTGCGCCGGCATGCGGTGCCGCTCGAGGTGGTCTGACCGGGTTCAGTTCCCGATCAGGTACTGGACGACGCCGACCGCCAGCGCCGCCGCCACCTTCCGCTGTCCGGAATCCGACGACATCATCGCGGCGTCCGCGTCGTTGCGCATGTTGCCGGCCTCGATCATCACGGTCGGCCGCAGGGACAGGTTGAGCCCGGCCAGGTCGGTCCTGGAGGTCCACAGCCCGTTCTCGCCCAGGTGGTTGTTGGGTGACAGCCCGCCGTTCTCCAGGCCGTCGCGCACATCGTCGGCGAGCCGGGTGGACTCGGCCGGCATGGCGCCGGCGGCGGGCTGACCGGCGGTCATCACGTAGAAGCCCTCGGCGGACGCCTCGTCGCCGTCGCCGTGGATGGAGATCGACGGCGTCGGCGTCGTTGTCGTTGCCGATCGCGGCGCGCTTGTCCACGCACGGGCCGACCCCGTCGTTGGAGGTCCTGGTCATCACCACGGTGATGCCCTTGGCCTCCAGCGCGGCCTTGAGCTGCTGCGCCACGTTCCAGGTGAAGTCGTACTCCGGATATCCCGCGTTGGTCTCGGTGCCGGTGGTGTTGCAGGGCTTGGTCTGGCCGAGCCCGGCCGGCACCTGCTGGTTGATGATCTCCGGGTGGTTGTGGTTCTGGCCGTTGTGGCCGGGGTCGATCACCACGGTCTTGCTGGTCATCGATCCGCCACCGTTGTTCTTCGGGGTGGTGCGGGCCGGCAGTGGTCGCCCGGCGGGTGGAGGTCGGAGGTTTCGGCTGGACGGTGACCGTCTGGGTGACGGTGGTCGGCGGGAGCGACTCGGTGGTGGTGGAACCCGCCGGCGTGCTGAGGCCGGGCGCGGTGGGCCTGGTGGTGCGGGTGACCGTGACCGTCGACGGCTTCCCGCTGCCGGTCGGTGAGGCCGTGCCGGCCGTCGCGCTGGGCTTCGGGCTCGTCGTCGGGCCGGTCGTCGGGCTGGGCGCCGCGCTGCTGCTCGAGCTGCTGGAGCTGCTGGAGCTGGTCAGCCGAGCCGGACAGCTGCGGCACCGTCACCGCCGGCCCGGACGGGGGTGACGACACCGCGACGAGCCGGGCCGGACCCGAGGTGCCGATACCGGTGGGGTTCGGCGCCGCCAGGCCGGTGCCGCAGCCGGCGGTCAGCAGGGCCACCGCGCCGAGCAGGGCTAGTCGATGTCGGGCACGCATGAACCCAGAGTGCCAGCCCGCGCCGCCCGGACCGGGCAGGCACGGCCGACCCGATCGGGCGAGAGCAAGCGGGCGGGACCGCCCGGGACTCCTGCGGCACTACCCTGGGAGGCGGATCCGGTGGTTGCCGACGGCGACCGCGGGATCCGCACCTGAGCGTCGTGCGTCGGCGCCCCCCGAGCGTGAAGGGTGACACCCGAGATGCAACCCGGCGGTCCCAACCTGCAGAACATCGTGCTCAAGGCCCAGCAGATGCAGGCCGAGATGGAGCGCGCCCAGGCCGCGCTCGCCGACGCGGAGATCACCGGCACCGCCGGTGGCGGCCTGGTGACGGCCGTGGTCAACGGCAACGGGGAGCTCACCTCGGTCACCATCGATCCGTCCGTGGTCGACCCCGAGGACATCGAGACGCTCGGCGATCTGATCGTCGCCGCGGTCCGCGACGCCACCCGCGAGGCCCGCGAGATGTCCGAGCAGGCGATGGGCTCGGTGACCAGCGGACTGAGCCTGGACGCGCTCGGCCTGGCGGGCTGGGCCTGGGCGGCCGGGCCTGGCCGGGTTCCCGGACTCCCGGGGGCCTGACACCGTGTACGAAGGACCGGTCCAGGACCTGATCGACGAGCTCGGCCGGCTGCCCGGCATCGGCCCGAAGTCGGCCCAGCGCATCGCCTTCCACCTGCTCACCGTCGACCCGGCCGACATGACGCCGGCTGCAGACGGCGCTGCAGCGGGTGAAGGACGAGGTCAGGTTCTGCGACCTCTGCGGCAACGTCTCCGAGGGCGACGCTGTGCCGGATCTGCGCGCGACAGCCGTCGCGACGCCGCGCGTGATCTGCGTGGTGGAGGAGCCCAAGGACGTCGCCGCGGTCGAGCGGACCCGGGAGTTCCGCGGCCAGCTACCACGTGCTCGGCGGGGCGATCTCGCCGATCGACGGGATCGGGCCCGGACCAGCTGCGGATCGCGCCGCTGCTGGGTCGGATCGCCGACCGAGTCGTCACCGAGGTGATCATCGCCACCGACCCGAACATCGAGGGCGAGGCGACCGCGACGTACCTGATCCGGCTGCTGCGGACCTTCCCGGGTCTGACGGTCACCCGGCTCGCCAGCGGCCTGCCGGTCGGCGGCGACCTCGAGTACGCCGACGAGGTGACCCTGGGCCGGGCGTTCTCCGGACGCCGGTCCGTCGAGGCCTGATCGCGCCGTGGCTGCGAGGCGGTTCACGATGCTGCGGTTCACGATGCTGCGGTTCACGACGCGTGATACGCGGGGCCGCGCGGTCGCCGCCGGACTGCTGCTGGCCGGCGCACCCCGGCTGGGCGCGGTGCGACTCGGCGTGGTGGACGGACCGAGCGGATCCGGTAAGACCACCTTCGCGGCGAAGTGGGCGAGCGCGGTCGCCGCCGCGAGCGGTGGCACTGTGCTCGACCCCGGCGACGAAGCACGCCGACCGTCCCGGGCGTGCGCATCTCGGTGCTGAGTACCGACCTGCTGGCCACCTGGGCCGATCCGTTCGGCTGGTGGGACCGGCTGGATGCCGACGTGCTGCGCCCACTCGCCGCCGGTCGGCCCGGGGCGCTGCGGATCAACGACTGGACGGGCGGTACTCCCGTACCCGGGCGGCGGCTGCGGATCGAGGTGCCCGACGTGCTCATCCTGGAGGGCGTGTCGAGCGCCCGCCGGGCCATCACCGACCGGGTGACCGTCATCGTCTGGGTGGAGGTGCCGGATCGCGCGGAGCGGCTCCGGCGCGGAGTCGCCCGGGACGGTGAGGCCAGCGGGCCCATCTCGAGGCCTGGCAGGACGCCGAGGACCGGCACTTCGAGCAGGACGGCACCCGGCTGCGGGCGGATCTGACGGTGCGCATCGACCCGTGATCATCGGTATGGGCTCAGACCGCGCCGTCCGCCCGCCGGCTCACTCCGCAGCTGCGGGCCAGGTGATCGGTATCGACGCGTGCACGGTGGTGCCGCTCCCGGGGGCGCTGGTGATGGTGAGGACCCCCTCGGCCGCCTCCACCCGGTCCGACAGGCCGGTCAGTCCGCCCCCGTTGGCGGCATGGGCGCCGCCGACGCCGTCGTCGCGTACCTCGACGCTGAGCATTCCGCCGTCGAGCTCCACGGTCACCTCGACGCGTGATGCGGACGCATGCTTGACGACGTTGGTCAGCGCCTCGGCGACGACGAAGTAGGCGGTGGTCTCGGCCTGGATGGGCAGCCGCGATGCGTGCAGGCGCAGCTGGACGGGGACGGCGATGTCGTCGATGAGCGATTCCAGACCCGGCCCCAGCCCGCCCTGGCTCAGGGCGGCGGGCAGGATCCCGTGGGCGAGATCTCGAAGCTGGGCGTTGGCGCGTTCGGCGTGATAGAGCGCCTCGCCGATCAGGTCTGCAGCAGGACCGTCACCGGTGACGGCATCCCGGGCGAGCTTCAGGGTGATGATCGTTTGAACCAGGCGCTGCTGCGCGCCGTCATGGACGTCGCGCTGCAGGCGGCGGCGAGCCTCGTCAGCGGTGGCAACGACTCTCGCGCGGGAGGCGGTGAGTTGGGCCTTGTTCTCGGCGTTCGCGATGGCCGCGGCGGCCAACTCGGCGAACTGCTCCAGGCGCTTCTGGGTGCCGGCCGGCAGTGGCGATCCGTGTGCGGAGGTGGTCAGGGCGCCCCAGACCCGGCCTTCGACCCGGACAGGAACGAGGATTTCGGCGCCGGCCGGCAGCACCGTCCCGTCCGGCGCCGGGCTGGTGGACTCGGCCACATTGGTCGTTCCGCCATCGGGCTCGTACCTGAGCAGCCCCGCGGCCAGCTCGCCCAGCAGCTTCGACGCTTCCGCCGCCACCGCAGTGAACACCTCATCGAGCGCGGCCCCGCGAGCCACCAGCTCGGCCACGCGACGTAGCGCGGCCTGTTCGTCAGCTAGTTGCCGCAGGTCGTCGCGGGACTTCGCGCTGGCAAGGGCGATGCCGGCGATCTCGGCGAATGGGGACAGCCGCAGCTCGGTGTCGCGAGGCAGCGGCCGGTCGCCGTCGATGGCGGCGAGCAAGCCCCACCGACGGCCCCCGACGGTGATCGGGACGGCAGTACCGCCCGTCAGCTGGGACCGGGGAGTCCCGGACGCCCGCGGATGCTGGCCGCCGCCGACGGCCACGACGGTCAGCGTTCCGTCCGGGTCGCCGCGCGAGAGGGTCGTGGTGCACCCGTGCAAGAGCACCGAGGCCTCGACCGCCACCGCATCGAAGACCTGCTGCGGTTCAGCGCCCCGGGCCGCGAGCTCGGCGACCCGGCGCAGCGCGGCCTGCTCGTCGGCCAGCCCGCGCAGGTCGTCCTTGGCCTGCGCGCCGGCCACCGCCGTTGCGGCCAGTCCCGCGAAGTCGGCCAAGTGGTGCTCGAGCCCGACGGGCACCGGACCGGACACAGCCATCGCGGTGAGGACCCCCCAGAGGCGTCCCTCGACCAGGATCGGAGCCGCGGCACCCGCCGTGATCCCGAGGCGGTGCATCCGGGCCACCTCCGGGCCGGGAACATCGAGGTAGGCGTCGACGCGTGACGGTTTGCCGGAACGAAAGACCTGCAGGACGAGGCCGTCGGGGAGGTGGGGTGCCCAATCGCCGACAGCGAGCCCGGGCGGCCCGTTGTACAGGGCGATGATCGCTGCCGCCCCGTCCGGCTCGTAGCGCAGCAGCGCGGTGAAGTCGACGTCGAAGAGGGTCAGGGCCTCGATGACGATGGCATCCAGGACGGGCGTCTGCTCCGCGCCGCGCGCCACCAGTTCGGCCACCCGGCGTAGGGCGGCCTGTTCTGCCGAGACGAGTCGGAAGTCAGGCGAGGGGGGCGGCATCAACGCTGGTCCGTGGTGCCCCGCAGGTAGGTCAGCACCGCGTGCACCCGGCGATGTTCGCCACTGGCCGGCGGAATGGCGAGTTTGCGAAAGATCGCCGTCACGTGCTTTTCGACGGCGGCCTCGCTGACGTGCAGGGTCTCGGCGATCCCGATGTTCGATCGGCCCTCGGCCATAGCGGCGAGCACAGCGCGTTCCTTGGGCGACAGGGTGTGCAGCGCGCCGCTCGGACGGTGCCGCCCGAGCATGCGTCCCACCACCTCTGCGTCGAGGGCACTCCCTCCGGCCGCCACCCGGCGGAGCGCGTCGACAAAGGTGTCGACGTCCCCCACCCGTTCCTTGAGCAGGTATCCAACTCCCTCGGGGTGATCACCGATCAGCTCGAGCGCGAGCGACGGTTCGTAGAACTGGGACAGGACCAGCACGCCGGTCTGCGGCAGGCGCCGGCGGAGCTCCACGGCCGCCACCAGTCCGTCATGCTCGCGATGCGGCGGCATCCGCACGTCGACAATCGCTACGTCGGGACGGTGCGCCAGGACCTTGTGCAGCAGTTCCTGCGCATCACCGGCCTGGGCCACCACGTCCAGACCGGCGTCGGTCAGCAGCCGGGCGATGCCCTCGCGCAGCAGCACATCGTCCTCGCCGATGACCACTCGTAGCACCGCGCCGCTCCGGCCCGTCATGACTCCACGTCCAGCAGCGCGCGCAGGGTCGAGTCGGAGAAGTCGGCCTTGGCGACGAAGCCGCGCGCGCCGACGCGTTGCGCGGCAGCCGATGTGGCGGCGTCGGGATCCGAAGAGATGAGCACCACGAGGATCGGCCACGGCAATGCCGACAACTTCCCGGTCAGGTCGAATCCGTCGCCGTCGGGCAGCGCGATGTCGGCGACCACGGCGTCGGGCCGCAGCTGTCCGGCGCGTAGCAGCGCTTCGCCGACGCTGCCCGCCTCGCCGATCACCTGATGTCCCCAGGCTCTCAGGATTCTCGAGGCGAGATCGCGGAACGCGGGGTCGTCATCGACGACGAGCACCGAACGGGGCACCGATCCATCCTCGCAGCGTGGCACGGCACCGCCGGTAGGGCTAGCCGGAACCACAGCGGGGGCCAGCACGAGGTCGAAGTCCGGCCAGTAGGACTATCCCGCGCGGGTGGCGGTTGAGACGATTCCAAGCACGGTCGGCCGGTTCCAGAGGCAGCCATCGTCACCAGGGAGGCCCCATGGGCACCGTCATTGTCGGTCAGGAGAACTCGACGCCGATCGAGTTGTACTACGAGGACCACGGCAGCGGGCCGGCCGTCGTGCTGCTCCACGGCTGGCCGCTGGACAGCCGATCGTGGGAACCTCAGGTGCACGCCGCTCCTGGCCGCCGGTCATCGGGTGATCACCTACGACCGGCGAGGTTTCGGCCGGTCCAGTCGGCCGACCGACGGTTACGACTTCGACACCCTGGCGGGCGACCTGAACGCCCTGCTGACGGCTCTCGACCTGCACGACGCCACGCTGATCGGCTTCTCGCTCGGCACCGGGGAAGTCGCTCGATACATCGGCATCCACGGCACCGATCGACTGCACGGCCTGCGTCCTCATCGAGACCTGGCGCCGTCGTTCGTGAAGTCCGACGAGAATCCGAACGGGGTCGATCGGGCAACCATCGACACCATCCGGCAGACCATCCTCGACCGACCGGCCGCACTGGCTGACCGGTCTGCTCGGCGACTTCCTCAACCTCGACGACTATCTCGGCACGCGAGTCAGCGAGGAGACGGTGCGCAACCTCTGGAACGCCGGCGCCGAGGCGTCGCCGGTGGCGACCTGGGCCTGCGTCCTCACCTGGCTGGATGATTTCCATGCCGACATCACGCGAATCGACATCCCGACCCTGATCCTGCACGGGACCGCAGATCGGATCCTGTCGATCGACGGCCAGGGTCGGCGCCTGCACGCCGCGCTGCCCGACGCGGACTACGTCGAGATCGAGGGCGGCCCGCACGTCATGTGCGTCACCCACGCCGACGAGGTCAACCGCGCGCTGCTGACCTTCCTCGGCCGGTCCGCCGGGGACGGAGCCGCGACATAATTGCTCGCAGCGCGGTCCGTCACCGCACCTAGGAGTCGATCATGGACGAGCCGGACCCGGCGCTGTTCGCCGGATTCGAGTCCCGTGAGGTGGCCACCCGGCGTGGCGCCCTGCACGCGATGATCGGCGGCGACGGTCCACCGCTGCTGCTGCTGCACGGCTACCCGCAGACCCACCTCATGTGGCACTCGGTGGCGCCGCTGCTGGCCGACCGCTACACCGTCGTGGCCACCGATCTGACGGGGTACGGAGCATCGTGGCGCCCGACGCCAACTGCCGACCACGAGCCGCACAGCAAGCGGGCGATGGCCCGGGACCAGATCGAGGCGATGACCTGCCTCGGCTTCGACCGTTTCGCCGTCGCCGGTCACGATCGCGGCGGCCGGGTGGCCTACCGGATGGCGCTCGACCACCCCGGCCGAGTGCAGCGGCTCGCGGTGCTCGACATCGTGCCGACCGGCGAGGTCTGGCGCCGGGCCGACGGCGAACTCGCCCGCGGATACTGGCACTGGTCGTTTCTCGCCCTAGCCCGCACCGCTGCCCGAGCGGCTCATCGGCGGCGATCCGCAGGCGTTCTTCGACCTGCACGTCCGGGCCGGACTCGGCCTCGGCCGCGAGCGCCGGCCGTTACCCGCCTGCCGTCCTGGACGCCTACCGGCGCATTCTCGACGATCGCGGGCACGGTCGAGGCCATGTGCGAGGACTACCGCGCCGGCGCGTCCGTCGACGTCGAGCACGACGATGCCGACACTGCAGCCGGCGCACCATCGGCTGTCCGGTCCTGGTGCTGTGGTCGTCGCGCGGCGCGCTGCCCCGGTTGTACGGCGACGTCCTCGAGGTCTGGCGCCCGTGGGCCCCCGACCTCCGCGGCGAGGGGTTCGATGCCACGCACTTCCTCGCCGAGGACCGCCCGGAGGACACCGCGGCGCGGCTGCTCGAGTTTCTTGCGCGAGACCTGACTTCCCATGACCCCGAACGACGAGGAGCTCCGATGACATCTGAGAACGCCGCCCCCGCCGACGCCCTGGCAGGAGTCCTCAAGCGGACCGAGCTGCAGCACAGCGCCTCCTCGATCCCCGGCCGGGAGATCGTGCAGGTGCTGACCGAGATCCCCGCCGGCGTCGAGTCGGGCTGGCACATGCATCCCGGCGAGGAGGTCGGCTACATCCTCGCCGGCACCGTCGCAGATGGAGATCCGTGATCGGCCGACGCTCACGCTGCATGCCGGCGATCCGCTTCCTCATCCCGCCCCGCACGCCGCACAACGCCCTGGACCTCGGGCCCGACACCGGCCAGATGCTGTCCACCTACATCGTCGAGACCGGGCAGCCGATCGCCACCTTCGCCCCGTGACGTCCGAGCGTCGAAGGTCCGGTCCGGTGGTGCTCAGCGTCAATGTCGGGCTGCCACGGGTGGTCAGCACCGCGGGTCGGCCGGTGCGCACCGCGATCTGGAAGTCGCCGGTCGAGGGTCCGATCGCCGTCCGTGGGGTGAACCTCGACGGTGACGACCAGGCCGACCGGTCGGTGCACGGCGGTCCGGACAAGGCCGTCTATGCGTACGCCATCGAGGAGATCCGCACCTGGGAGGCCGAGCTCGGCCGGACTCTCGATCCGGCCGCGTTCGGTGAGAACCTGACGACCGAGGGCGTCGACGTGTCGGGCGGCGCTGGTCGGGGAGCGGTGGCGGGTCGGCACCACCCTGCTGGAGGTCGTCCAACCCAGGCTGCCGTGCTTCAAGTTGGCCCTGCGGATGGACGACCCGGGGTTCCTCAAGCGGTTCGCGCAGGCCTCGCGACCCGGCGCGTACCTGCGCATCATCACCGAGGGGGAGCTCGGCAGCGGGGACGCCATCGAGGTCGTCGACCGGCCGGACCACGGCGTGACGATGCGGCTGATCTCCGACGCGATCCTGCTCGACCCCAGCCTCATCCCCGACGTCCTGCTGGCGCCGCAGCTGATGCCCAGCATGCGCGCTTCGTTGTCCAGGAGGATCTCGTAGTGGCTGCGGCAGCCTGAGGTCCCGGCTGTCGGCCGCCGACCGGGCAACGAAGGTTGGCACACCCCCCGATCGAGGGCTTCACTTCAGCGGCGGCTGATCTTTGCCGGCCGCTCTCGACGGGATCGGGCACCGAATGGTGGCGGGGCCGGGACGAACCAGCTGTCCCGGCCCCGCCACCACCGCTGCCCGGTGGAGCCCTACTTGACGATCTTTATCTTGATGGTCTTGGCGGTGGAGGAGTTCACCGTGGTGCTGGATTTGGGGGCGAACTTTGCGGTGATGGTGTGGGTGCCGATCTTGGTGGCCCTCCAGGTGTAGGTCGCGGTGTTGCGGGAAACGGTGACCTTTTTGACACCCTTGCCGTCGACGGTGAAGGTGACGGTGCCGGCGGGTTGAGCGGCGGCGTTCTGAGTGACGGTAGCGGTCAGGGTCACGTTCTTACCAATGGCCTGGCTGCTGCGATTGGCCTTGAGGGTGGTGGCCGAGGTGGCCTTGACCACCTTGATGGTCACCGTGACCGACGTCGCGCCGACGGTGGTCGCCGTGTTCGACGGCAGGAACTGCGCCGTCATCGGGTGGTTGCCGACCTTGGCCGTCTGGGAGAGCTTCACCTTGGCCTTCCCGTTGATGACCGGCACGGTGGCCAGCACCGTTGACCCGTCGCGGAACCGGACCAGGCCGGCCGGTGCCTGTCCGGAGTCCAGGACGACGGCGGCAGTCAGAGTGACCGGCTTGGTCGTGCCGTAGCTCTGGGTGACCGACGAGGCCTTCAGACCGATCTGGGACCGAGCCTTGGCCACGGTGACAGTTCGGGTGGGGGACGCCGACTCGCCGACGCCCGCGTTACCGGGGTACCTGGCCTGCAGTGCGTGGTTGCCCACCGCCAAATCGTCGAGCTTGATGGTGACCTGACCAGTGCTGCGAAGCACTCCGGCGGCGATCAAGGTGTTGCCGTCGTAGATCGAGACGATCTCGGCCCCAACGGTGCCGGCCGAGGTGACCCGTACCGTTGCGGAGACCACTCCGCCGTAAGGCAGCGTCGAAGGAGTCACCGACAGGGTGGTCACCGACGGCTTGAGCTGTGTCGGTGCGGCGGCGATCGTCACCGAACCCACCGCTGAGACGTTCCCGGCGTTGTCCGTGGCCCTGAACTGCACGGTCTGCGCCGCGTTGGTCTTTGCGACCGTGAACGGTGCGGTGTAGTTCTGCCATTCGCCCGACGTGCCCACCCGGTAGGACCGGGAGGCCACTCCCGACGTGGCGTCGGACGCGACCAGCGTGACGGACACGGGATCGTCACCGGACACGGCGGCCGCGACCATCGGAGCCTCGGCGTCGATCTTGACCCCGATGGTCTTGATGCTCTCGACATTGCCCACGCTGTCGGTGGACCGGTACTTCACCGACAGAGCGCCCTCGGATGCAATGCTCACCGGCGCGGTGTAGGTGTGCCATTCCTCGTCGCCGATGGCGTACTGGGTCGAGGCGACCGTGCCGCCACCGGTGTCGGTGGCGCTCAACGTCAACGTCACCGGTCCGGTCCACCAACCGTTCTCACCCGAGGGCGCCGCCGGGTCCACCGTCGCGGTGGTCACCGGCGCGGTGGTGTCCGACGCCTTGGCGATGGTGACCGTCTTGGTGTCCTCGACGTTGCCGGCGTTGTCGGTGGAGCGGAACTCCATCGACTGATCTACATCCGTCCGTGGCACCGACACCGGGGCGGTGTAGGTGGACCACGTCTGGGTGTTGATCCGGTACTCGGTGCCGGCCACACCGGAACCGCCGGCGTTGTCGGTTGCGGTGAGAGTCACCACAGCCGGATTGGCGCCCGAGACCGTGGCCGTGGTGACCGGGGCGGTCGTGTCCGGCTCCGGCTCGGCACCGGTGTCCAGGTGGAAGAAGTCGAATGCCGCGGTCACCGGGGCGGCCGATGCGTTCGCTCCCAGGGCCACCAGACCGATCTTGGTGAATCCGGAAGTGGACTTGCGGATGGTGCTCCAGTTGTTCCAGCTCGGGGTGTCCGGGGCGCTGATCCAGGTGGTCCCGTCGACCGAGTAGCTCGGCGTCAGGTTCTGCCCGTCGCTGGTCAGCCGCAGCCAAACGGTGTCCGGGAAGGCGGCACCGAGGTCGGCGGTGTTCGCCTCCTGGGCGGCTGCGCCGATCTCATGGCTGAACTGCACGATCCTGGCTGCCTTGCTACCGCTCGAGGATCGACCCTCGAAGACCAACTTCGCGTAGTTGTCGTCGTCTCCGTAGACGATCAGACCACCCTGCGCGTAGGAGGTGTACATCGCGCCGGTCACCTTGGTCGTGGCCTCCCATGCCCCGTCCGGCATGGCTTGAACCACCAGGTTCCCTGCGGTGTTGGTCGTCTGGTACAGGTCGGTCGCGGCGACCGGGATGTTCAGGTTCCCGTCGGCCACGGTCAGCGTCCCATCCGGACGGATGACGTCCCAGATGCAGTCCGACAGGGCGTTGCCGTCGAACTCGTCGTCCGGTCCGGCCGACCCGGCCGCGTCGGGCGTCAGGTAGAAGAAGTCGAAATCAGCGTCGACGGCCACGCCGGTGTTGGCCAGGGACAGCAGACCCACCCTGGTGTTGGAGAAGCCGGTCGTGGACTTGCGCGCCGCGGCCCAACCGGACCATGAGTCGTCGGCAGTGATCCAGGTGATGCCGTCGACCGAGTAGCTCGGAGTCAGGTTCGTCCCGTCGCTGGCCAGCCGCAGCCATACCGTGTCGGGGAAGTCGGCGCCGAGGTTCGGGGTGTTCGCTTCCTGGACCGATCCGGCCAGTTCGTGGCTGTACTGGACGATCCGGGCTGCCTTGTCTCCGGAGGACGAACGCCCGGAGAACACCAGCTTGGCGTAGTTGTCGTCGTCGCCGTAGACGACGAGCCCGGCCTGCTGGTACGCGGTGTACATCGCGCCCGTGACCTTGGTGGTGATTTGCCAAGCGCCGTCTGGCATGTCCTGCAGGACGACATTCGGTGCGGTGTTGGTCGTCTGGTACAGGTCGGCCGGAGCGGTCGGGATGGTCAGGCTGCCGTCGGCGACGGACAGGTTTCCGTCGGGCCGGATGACCTGCCACCGGTCGGCGTCCAGGTCGGAACCGCCGAATTCATCCGACTTCTCGCCCAGACAGGTCGGCGCCGGCGGCGTCGCCTTGACCTGGAAGGTGCGGGTGTTGAAGCTGCCCTGCTGGTCGGTCACCGTCAGGGTGACCGTGTAGGTGCCCGGCGTGACGTAGGTGAATGAACCGGTTGCCCCGCTGACGGTCTCGCCCGCGGTCGTGCCCATGTTCCACTGATAGGTGACGTCGGACCCCTCGGGGTCCGATGCCTCCGCCGCCAGCTCGACGGTGAGCGGTGTTGTTCCGGTCAGCGGCGTCACCGTTGCGGTGGCGACGTCCGGGCGCTGGTTGACAGTTGCGCCCTTGCCGAGGAAGTCGACCCAGTTGACGTTGACCACCGAGCCGGTTTGGGCGCCGTTCTTGGCGACCAGGTACAGCGTGCCGGTCTCGCCGGTGACGCCGGTCAGGTCGGTCTGCGAGTTGTCGAAGACCTGCCAGCCGGCGGTCGGCTTGGCGGGCACCGTACCGAGCAAGGGGCCGGTCTCGGGGTCGTTCCAGCGCAATTCGAAGTCTGCCCCCAGCGTGCCGGCCGCCCGGATGGAGACGGCGTCGATGCCGGAGAGGTTGACCCGGTCGAACGAGATCCAGTCGCCCGGCTCGACGAAGCCGATGTTCTGGGTGCCACCCTGGACGTCGGAGGTGTCCTCGACCACCACGCCGGGATCACCGGTCGAGGTCGACGTGGAGATCCGGCCGGTGTCATTGAAGTGCTCGGCCTGGCGGTGCTTGTTCTGCAGGACAACCGTCGAGGTGCCGGTCAGCGCCGGGATGGCGCCATTGCCCTTGTCGGTGTACGACACCGCGATGACCCAGTAGAGCCAGACGTCGCCGCCGTGGCCGCCGCCCTCGAGGGTCTGGATGGTGGCCGTGCAGCCGGTGGTCTGACTCATCGGGTGGGCATGCGAGGAACCGCCGGAGAAGTGACCGAGTGAGCTCTGCTCCTCGACCAGATCGCAGGGAATCGTGTCGTCGGCCGTCGAGCCGTCCTCCACATCGGTGACGCTCGCGGTGTACTTCACCTGGTCGCCGAACTCGAAGAACTGGCCATCCAGCGGACCGCTGATGGTGACCACCGGACGGTTGTTGCCGGAGACGATCTCGATGTTCGACACCCCGGTGCGACCCTGCTCGTCGGTGACCGTCAACTGGACGTCATAGACGCCGGCGGCGAAGGTGTGCGAAGGGTTGGCATCGGTGGAACTCTCGCCGTCCCCGAAGTTCCAGCTGAAGGTGATGGCGGAGCCGTCCGGGTCGTTGGAGCCGTCCGAGGAGAACTGGACGTCCAGCGGTGCGGAGCCGTCGGTCTTGTCGGCGGACGCCTTCGCGACGGGCGCCCGATCGCCGGCCAGGTAGTCGATGCGGTAGATGCCGGAGTCGGTGTTCTCACTCCATCCGGAGCCCCAGTCGATCATGTACAGGCTGCCGTCCGGGCCCGAACTTCGAGTCCATCATCTTGATGTTCCGGGTGGCCGGCGCCGGCAGTTTGTGCAGCGACTCCGGCGTGACTTTGACACCGAGGTCGTCGCGCTGTCGGTCAGGATCGAGAACAGGGTGTTCTTGTTCCACTCAGCGAGGAACGGCTTGCCGCTCGCAGTACGCCGGCCAGGCGCCGGGAGCCGTGACGTTCGGGTCGTACTGGTACACCGCACCGGCCATCGGCGCGCCACCACCACCGATCTCTGGCCAGTCGGTGCCGGCGTTGTAGTGGTAGAAGATGTCAGCCGGGATCGCGGGTGGCAGCGTGGTCAGACCGGTGTTGGCGGCGAGTCGTTGGTGACGCCGGTGGCGCACTCGTACTTCGTGCCACCGGTATTCGTGTCGAAGTTCCAGCGGTTGTACGCCTGGTTGTCGCCGGTGCAGAAGGGCCAGCCGTAGTTGCCGGGCGTGTCGACGATGTTCCACTCGACGGTGTTCGCGGGACCACGGTTCGGGTTGGCGCTGCCGGCATCCGGACCGTAGTCGGCGACCAACAAGTGTCCGGTGGCCTGATCGATGTTGATCCGGAAGGGGTTTCGGAAGCCCATACCGAAGATCTCGGGCTTGGTCTTGTCCGTTCCGGGCGCAAACAGGTTGCCGTCGGGCACCGTGTAGCTGCCGTCGGTCTCGGGGTGGATCCGCAACACCTTGCCGGACAGCGAGTTGGTGTTGCCCGCACTGCGCGCCGAGTCCCAGAAGTCCCGGCCGGCGCGGTAGTCAACCGGCGCGTAGCCGTCGGAGGCGAAGGGATTGGAGTTGTCACCGGTGGCGAGATAGCAGGTTGCCGCTGGCCTTGTCGAAGACCATCGAGCCACCGTGGTGGCAGCACTCCTGACGCTGCACCGGCACGTCGATGATGATCTTCTCGGAGTTGGCGACGAAGGTGTTCGTGGTCGGGTCGACGGTGAACCGGCTCAGCCGATCGACATTGGCCGATGTCGGCGAGTGATAGACGTACATCCACCCGTTCTCGGCGAAGTCGGGATCCAGGGCCATGCCAAGCACACCGGACTCGTTCGCGGTGGTCACCGGAAGGGTGGCAACCGTGGTGGTCAGGTGCGTGGTCGGGTTGATCACCCTGACCAGGCCGGCCTGTTGGATGTAGAACACCCGCCCGTCGGACGCGATGTCCAACATCATCGGATCGGCCGTGTTGTCGTCCAACGAGACGACCTCGTA
This sequence comes from uncultured Actinomycetota bacterium, assembly GCA_963706185.1. Taxonomy (GTDB): domain Bacteria; phylum Actinomycetota; class Actinomycetes; order Mycobacteriales; family Nakamurellaceae; genus Nakamurella. The sequence goes on from CAVPLZ010000020.1 coordinate 79,673, forward strand.
GTTCTTGGCCAGCGATGCGCCACAGTCGGCATCGACCACACCTGCGGTGGTCTCGATGCCGCCGAGCACCATCTGCTTGAACCAGGCCATGCTCCAGTTCGTCGCGTCGTGGCCGAGCGCGGTATAGGCGGAACGACCACCGTCGAAGTCCTGGCACCAGGCGATCGGGTGGTCGTTGGTCATCGTCGACCCCGTGTAGCTGCGCGTGTCGACCGAGGCCAACACATGTACGTTGGCCCGCGGTTCGCACGGAAGTCGTACCACTCCTCGGTCACAGCGATGCTGTCATTCAGGCCGGCCATCGACGGGTGGGCCTTGTCCTCGATCAGCAGCTTGGCCGGCTCGGATAGCCGGGTGCCGATCGAAATAGGCGCCGACCAGCTCGCCGTACCACGCCGCAGTCGTAGTTCGCGTCACTCGCCGCGTGGATGCCGAAGTACTCCTCCGCCGCCCTCGATGTAGGCCTTCAGCGCATTTTGTTGTGCCGTCGAGAACATCGCCGCTGCGTTCGGCGATGTGGTCGACGAGGAACACCACCGTCTGTAGTCGGCCAGGTTCGCCGTCGTGAACGCGGTGGCGTCCTCGGTGTAGTCCACGGTGAAGTGGTGGTCCGCGCCGAGCGCGGTGATCGCCGCCTTGCCCGCGTCGATGCCATCGGTGTGCCGGAACCCCGCGGTCTTGCCGAACAGGAGCACCTTGTACGGCTCGATGTCAGCCGCCGGATCGTCCTCCTCGTGGTCGCCGTCGTGCGCCGGTTGCGCCGGACCGGAGGACGTCTTCTGGGTCACCGGCCCTGGACCTTTTGCGGTCGCTGCGGGCGCGGCCGAGGTTGCCGGGGCGGACATGACCGACACCGCCAAGGCGGTGGCCACGGCAGCCAGCACGCGATCCACGGCGTGGGCGGCCGCGGCGGGTGTGGGCCCGGCCGGCCGGTCGGAGAGCGAGGTTGTCGTGGTGACCGGGCATGAAGTGCCTTTCGACGTTGAAATCGGACACGACTGGCTGCGCCGAGGGCAGGCGCTGGTGATGCAATCCGCTCGTCTCGCGCGCAGGGGCCAGGGACGCACGGGATTTCGATGGGGAGCAGCCCTGCCCGACGACGGCCATCGACGAGAACCGCTGGGACGCAAACAGTGCCGCTGTCGGTCGTAGGGCTCGGGTAAGGGGAGTGTTAACTGTCACATCACATATGTCAATCCCCTGAACAAAGTCAGTTCGGCGCCGAACAGTCTGGCTCCACAGGGCCTGTCGCCTCATCTGGATCGGACCGGGTCGACGCGCCGCGCCACAGCAGGTGTGTCAGTGGCCGCATAGGGGGCGGCACTCAAGGTGCTCGGCACTCAACGGCAATATCCATGGCCGGCGCGTGCGGCCGGGGCGAAAGGCGGTCACGCACCAAGGACGAGGATGTGGAGCCCCGGGGCTGCCTCAGCAGTTCGCGGAGCGAAATCTCCGTCCCAGTGATTGACGCCACACCGCGCAGCACTTAGTTTGTTCATTCAACAGACGAAGTGGGAGACAATGACGTCGTCGCAGGTCGAGCGCCCGGTGGACCAGGCATCGGTGCGTCGACGGCATCTGTCGCAGGTGCTGCGCACGGCGGCCCGCCCGGGTCCGTGGTCACGGGCCAAGATCGCCGCGGAGACCGGTTTCAACCGGGCCACGGTGTCCAGCCTGGTGGCCGACCTGATCAACCGGCGGCTCGTCCGCGAGGGTGCGGTCGAACGTGGCGGAATGGGCCGGCCGGGCCAGTTGGTCGAACTCGATCCGGATCACGTCGTGTTCCTCGGCGTCGAGATCAATGTCGACTACCTCGCCGGCCACGTCCTCGACCTGACCGGTGCGACCGTCGCCAGTCTCACCTACCCGCTCGACGTCCGTGCTCTCGATCCCATCGCCACCATGCGCAAGGTCGGGGTCTGGTCAACGCGTTGATCGGTTCGCTGGACGGTCGCCTCATCCAGTCCTTGCACCTGGCCATTCCGGGCATGATCGAGACCACCGTCGGTCGAGTGGTGTTTGCCCCGAACCTGCGGTGGCGCAATGTCGATGTGGTGACTCTGATCGCGGCCCAGGTCGGTGTGCCGGCGACCAGAATCGCGGCCGGTAACGAGGCGAACCTCGCAGCGCTGGCCGAGTACGCTGCCGGCTCCGCAGCCGGGCACTCGCGATCTCGTCCTGGTGACCGGCGAAGTCGGTGTGGGTGGGGGAGTGATCTCCAACGGCCGGCTGCTGGGTGGTGCACGCGGGTTCTCCGGCGAGTTCGGCCACATGGCTCTCGGCGAGCCGAGCGACCTTTGCGGATGCGGCCGGAACGGCTGTTGGGAGGCTGCGATCGGTTTGGATGCCATCCTGGCCAGGGTCTGCGAGCCGGATGATCCACTGCGGGATGTCACCCAGGATCTGCCGACGCGGTTGGCCGAGATCGTGCGGCGCGCCGACGCCGGTGACCGCCGCACACTCGAGGGGCTATATGCGGTTGGCGTGCTGATCGGTCGAGGAGCTGCTGCCCTGGTCAATGCATTCAATCCGGAGGTACTCATGTTCGGTGGGACGTTTGCAGCCCTCTCCGCACATCTGAGAGTGCCGATCGCCGAGTCCCTGGCCGCGAACGTCGTGGCGCCGGAGGCGGGCGGGTGCCGGATAGCCTTCTCCACCATGGGTTTCAATGCCGCCGGAATCGGCGGTGCGCAGGTAGGCATCGATCTGGTGCTCACTGATCCCACGGCGGTCGCCCCGACCCGGGTCCCGATCGGTGCGCGACGATGACGGAGCCACGGATGTCGGAATCGTCGGACGAGCCAACCGGGCACGCGCTCTCGATGGACGAGGAGCAGCGGGCTCAGGACCGGCCGGGTGAGCTGTTGCTCGAGATGCGGCATCGTCAAGATGTTCCCCGGCGTGCGTGCGCTGGACGGGGTCGACCTGCAGGTGCGGCCGGGTGAGGTGCACTGCCTGCTCGGCCAGAACGGTGCCGGGCAAGTCGACCTTGATCAAGGTGCTGTCCGGCGCGCACCGCCCGGACGAGGGCGAGATCCGCTGGGAGGGTGAGCCGGTCACGCTGGCCAACCCGATCGCGGCGGTCCGCAACGGGATCGCCACCATCTACCAGGAGCTCGATCTGGTCGACGGGCTGTCGGTGACGGAGAACATCTTCCTCGGCCACGAGCTGCACCGTTGCCGGTTTCTCGACCGGGCCGCCATGCGACGGCGGACGTCGCGAGCTGCTGGCCCGGCTCGGCCACCCGGAGATCCGGCCTCGGATGAGGTCGCCGGCTGTCGACGGCGCAGAAGCAGATCGTTTCGATGGCGAGGGCGCTGTCCCACGACGTCCGACTGATGATCATGGACGAGCCGTCGGCGGTGCTGGACCCGGGCGGGGTCGAGAACCTGTTCCGGCTGGTCGACGACCTACGCCGGGCCGGCGTCGGGGTGGTGTACATCTCGCATCGACTCGACGAGATCCGCCGGATCGGCGACCGGATCACGGTGCTCAAGGACGGCCGCACCGTCGCCACCAACCTGGCAGGTCGCGACCACCCCGACGGCGGAGCTGATCCGGCTGATGACCGGCCGGTCGATCGAGTACGTGTTCCCGCCGCGAGCCGGGCGTGCCCGACCGACGCGCCCGAGATACTGCCGGTGCAGGACTCTGACGCGCCGAGGGAGTTCGCCGACGTCGACCTTCACGGTGCGGGCCGGCGAGATCGTCGGACTGGCCGGTCTTGTCGGCGCCGGACGGAGCGAGGTCCTGGAGACCATCTACGGCGCTCGGAAGTCCGACACCGGGACCGTCACCGTCGACGGGCAAGACCGTCCGCGCGGTCGGTGACCTCGGCGGTGGCGCGCCGGCATCGGACTGTGCCCGGAGGAACGCAAGGCCCAGGGACTGCTCATGATGGAACCGGTCTACCGCAACGTGAGCGTGTCGTCGATGACGCAGGTTCGCGATCGGCCGGGTTCCTCCGCCGAGGTCCGGAGCGGGCAGCGGCCCACCGGGAGACCACCGCGACTGCAGGTCCGGCCGGACGATCCCGACCAGGTGGTGCGGACCCTGTCCGGCGGCAACCAGCAGAAGGTGGTGCTGGCCCGCTGGCTGCTGCGCGGCTGCCGGGTGCTGCTGCTCGACGAGCCGACCCGCGGGGTCGATGTCGGTGCCCGCGCCGAGATCTACGCGCGTGATCCGGCAGCTCGCCGACTCCGGGATCGCCGTGGTCGTGGTGTCCAGCGAGATCGAGGAGGTGCTCGGCCTGGCCGACCGGGTGCTGGTGATGGCCGACGGTCGGGTGGTCCACACCGGTCCGGCGACCGAGACATCGACGAGCAGGGCGTGCTCGACCTGGTGATGAAAGGACAAGCGGCGTGAGCACCTTCCCGAGCCCCGCACGGCGCTCCGATTGCGGATCGGCGGCGGCCCAGCCCAGCGGGATCGGGTCGGAGCCGCCGCCGATGCGGTCGTCGCGCGGCCATTTCATGTCCAGCCCGGCCGGGCGGCACATCGGACTGGTGATCGCCCTGGTGGTGCTGATCGCGCGTCGGCCTGATCACCGCGGGCGACCGGTTCGGCACCGGCGTCGAACCTGCGCACCGTGCTCACCCTGGCGGTCGTCACCGGGGTGCTGATCGATCGGCATGACGTTCGTGATCATCGGCGGCGGCATCGACCTGTCGGTCGGTTCGCTGGTCGCCCTGTGCACGGTCTGGGCGACCACCGTTGCGACCCAGGACATCGCGGCGAAGACGCACCTGGTGGGTGCTGGTGCTCACCGCCCGTGCTGGTCGGGATGGGCGCCGGCCTGGTGAACGGGGTGTTCGTCGCCTACGGGCCGATCGTGCCGTTCATCATGACGCTGGCCACGATGGCCGCGGCCAAGGGCCTGGCCGAGGTCATCTCGCGGCAAGAAGACCCAGGTGATCAAGGACTCCGGCTTCCGGGACTTCTTCACCGGCAGCGTCTTCGGCATCCCGACCCAGGTCATCGTGTTCGCCCTGGTCGCCGCGGTCGGGTGGGTCGTGCTGAACCGCACCACCTTCGGTCGCCGCACCTACGCTGTCGGCGGCAACCCGGAGGCGGCCCGGCTGGCCGGGATCAACGTCAAGCGGCACACCATGCTGCTGTACGTCCTGATGGGTCTGTGCTGCGGGATCGCCGCGGTGCTGATCTCGGCCCGCACCAACTCGGGTTCGTCCAACCTCGGCATCGGGTACGAGCTCGACTCGATCGCCGCGGTGGTCATCGGCGGCACCCTGCTCACCGGCGGCCGCGGCACCATCGTCGGCACCGTGATCGGCGTGCTGATCTTCTCGGTGCTGAACAACGTCTTCACCCTCAACAACCTCGACACCTCGACCCAGCAGATCGCCAAGGGCGCCATCATCGTGATCGCCGTGCTGCTGCAGCAGCGCGTCGCCCGCACCGAACTGCGCTCCTGAACCAGAAGCCGGCGCGCATCAACGCATCCGCCAGTATCCGCAGTACCCCGCCGGTAGTCCGCGGTCCGGCGAGCCGCACCCGCACCCACAAGGGAGACCAGATGCCACCCGAAGTCACCGGCGACCCAGATCAGGACTCCGATCCGAAGCCTGCTGTCGGTCGCCGAACGTTCCTGGTCGGCGGCCTGGCCGCGACCACGACGGCGCTGCTGGCCGCGTGCACGTCCAACACCCCGTCGAGCCCGTCGTCCACGGCCGCCGCCACCACCAGCCGGCGCCACCACCAGCGGTCGGCGCCGCCACCAGCGAGTGCCGCAGTCAGCTCCATCGCTCGAATCACAGCGCAATCACCAGTTCGTCCAGAACCCGGAGGGCAAGATGGTCAAGATCGGTTTCTCGGCGCCGGCCGCCGACCACGGCTGGATCGCCGCGATCACCGACAATGCGAGCGAAGATCGTCGACCACGCTGCCCGACGTCGAAGCCGAACATCGTCGAAGGCACCAACGACGTCAACCAGCAGATCTCGCAGGTCGAGACGCTGATCAACGACAAGATCGACGCCATCGTGCTGCTGCCGTTCGACGGCGCCCAGATGACCGACGTCGCCCAGAAGGCCATGCGACGCCGGCATCGTCGTGGTCAACGTCGACCGGATCTTCAGCTCGCCGCTGGCCTACCGCACCTACATCGGCGGCGACAACTACGGCATGGGCGTGTCGGCCGGCCGCTACATCGGTCAGACCCTCAAGGACAAGGGCGTGGCCAACCCGGTGATCGCCGAGATCCAGGGCATCGCCAGCCTGCCGCTGACCGTCGACCGGTCCAAGGGCTTCGCGGACGCGCTCGAAGACGTACGGGTTCAAGGTCAGCAACCAGGTGTCGGCCGAGTTCACCGCCGACTCCGGCGAGGAGGTGACGGCGCAACCTGCTGCAGGCGGCACCGCAAGATCGACGCCATCTGGAACCACGACGACGACCAGGGTGTCGGCGTGCTCGCCGCCATCCAGAACGCCGGCCGCGACGAGTTCTTCATGGTCGGCGGCGCCGGCTCGGCGAACGTGATGCGCGACATCAAGGCGGACAACACCGTGCTGAAGGCCACGGTCATCTACCCGTCGACCCAGTCCGCGTCCGGCATCCTGCTGGCCCGGCTGCTGGTGCTCGGCAAGGGCATGAGCCGACCTGAAGGAGCAGGAGGTGCCGAAGTCGCATCACCCTGTACTCGGCGGTCGTCACCAAGGACAACGTCGACACGTACCTGCCGGTGGCGTTCGAGTCCTGAGCTACGGGTGATCCCGCCCCGGTCACCACCGGCGGGGCGGGGCACGCGGTCCGGGATCGGCTGGGCCGGAGCGGGACCACCCGTACTTCAGAGAGAGATGCATCGATGACTGAGACACCGACCCGGAGCCTGGCAGCGGTCGCTGCGGGTCGGCATGGTCGGCTACGCCTTCATGGGCGCCGCCCACTCGGTCGGGCTGGCGCACCGCGCACCGGGTCTTCGACCTGCCGCTGACTCCGCGGATGGCGGTGATCGTCGGCCGCGACGCCGTTGCCGCGGCCGCAGCCGCGGCCGACCGGCTCGGCTGGGACGAGATCGAGACCGACTGGCAGGCGCTGCTCGCCCGCGACGACATCGACCTGATCGACATCTGCACCCCCGGTGACTCGCACGCCGAGATCGCCATCGCCGCGCTCGAGCGCCGGCAAGCACGTGCTGTGCGAGAAGCCGTTGGCCAACACGGTCGCCGAGGCCGAGGCGATGGTGGCCGCCGCCGAGCGCGGCCGCCGCCCGGGGCCAGGTCGCGATGGTCGGGCTTCAACTACCGGCGGGTGCCGGCGCTCTCCCTGGCCCGGCGACTGGATCGCCGCCGGCCGGCTCGGCACCGTCCGCCATGTCCGCGCGGAGTACCTGCAGGACTGGATCGTCGACCCGGAGTTCCCGCTGGTCTGGCGGCTGCGGAAGGACCAGGCCGGCTCCGGTGCGCTGGGCGACATCGGCGCGCACATCGTCGATCTCACCCAGTTCCTGACTCGGCGACGGATCACCGGGGTGTCCGCGCTGACCGAGACCTTCATCAAGGCAGCGGCCGCTGCCCGCGCCGTCGTCCGGGCTGTCCGCCACCGCGGCGACGCGAGACCGGCGAGGTGACCGTCGACGACGCGGCGCTGTTCCTCGGCCGGTTCGCCGGCGGCGCGATCGCGACGCTTCGAGGCGACCCGGTTCGCCACCGGCCGCAAGAACGCGATGCGGGTCGAGATCAACGGCTCCGACCGGCAGCCTCGCGTTCGACATGGAGTCGACTGAACGAGCTGCAGCTACTACGACGGCACCGGACGACGCCAGCAGCTGCCGGCTTCCGCCGGGTCCTGGTCACCGAGCCCGATCACCCGTACCTGTCCGGCTGGTGGCCGCCCGGCCACGGCATCGGGCTACGAGCACTCGTTCGTCCACGAGGTCGCGGATCTGGTCGAGGCGATCGCCGCCGGCACCGACCCGTCTCACCGTCCTTCGCCGACGGCCTGCAGCGTGCAGCGGGTGCTCGACGCGGTCGAGCGCAGCGCGGCCGACCGCGAGCTACCTGGACGGAGATCGGAGGCACATGACGACTTCACCCGCCGACCAAGGACGACCGGTTCACGTTCGGGCTGTGGACGGTCGGTTGGCAGGGCGTCGACCCGTTCGGCGCCGCGACCCGGCCACCGCTCGACCCGGTGGAGACCGTGGAGAAGCTCGCCGAGCTCGGCGCCTACGGCGTGACGTTCCACGACGACGACCTGATCCCGTTCGGGTCCGACGACGCCGACCGGGCGACAGCTGGATCGCGCGGTTCCGCGACGGCGCTCGCCGAGACCGGCCTGGTCGTGCCGATGGTGACCACGAACCTGTTCTCCCACCCGGTGTTCAAGGACGGCGCGTTCACCGCCAACGACCGGCGACGTGCGCCGGTTCGCGCTGCGCAAGGTGCTGCCGCAACGTCGACCTGGCCGCCGTAGCTCGGTGCGAAGACGTACGTCATGTGGGGCGGCCGGGAGGGCAGCCGAGTCCGACGTCGGCCAAGGACGTCGGGCCGGCGCTCGACCGGTACGCCGAGGCCGTGAACATGCTGTGCGAGTACGTGATCGAGCAGGGCTACGACATCAGGTTCGCCATCGAGCCCAAGCCGAACGAGCCGCGCGGCGACATCCTGCTGCCGACCATCGGCCACGCCATCGCGTTCATCGACCGGCTCGAGCACCCCGACATGGTCGGGCTGAACCCGGAGACCGGGCACGAGGAGATGGCCGGGATGAACTACACCCAGGGCATCGCCCAGGCTCTGTGGGCCGGCAAGCTGTTCCACATCGACCTCAACGGCCAGCACGGCGTCGCGCTACGACCAGGACCTGCGGTTCGGCTCCGGCAACGTCAAGGGCGCGTTCTTCACTGGTCGACCTGCTGGAGAACGGACCGGTCGACGGCGGGCCCGGTCTACGACGGTCCGCGGCACTTCGACTTCAAGCCGCCGCGGACCGAGGGCATCGACGGCGTCTGGGACTCGGCGGCCGGCTGCATGCGCAACTACCTGATCCTGCGGGAACGGGCCCAGGCGTTCCGCGCGGACCCCGGGTGCACGAGGCGCTGGCCGATGCCAAGGTCCGCGAGCTCGGCGATGCCGACGCTGGCCGCCGGGCGAGACCCTGGACACCCTCGCCACCGAGCAGCCTGACATTCCCGCGATCGGGCCGGCGGGAGGTGCACATCGAAGCGCTCGACCAGCTGTTCATGGACCACCTGCTCGGGATCGCCTGAGCCGGTATCGCCGCGCCGACTCCGCGATCGAGTCGTGGAGGTCAGGGCGCGACGAGCAGCAGGGGCGTGTCCCGCCCTCGCATGCCGTAGGCAGGCGAACAGTGATGCACCAGTAGGGAGTCGCACCGCGGGCCGGTGCCGTGCCGACTGCGGCACGGCACCGGCCGGGTGCTCCGAGCAGGTCCGGAACCACCCGGACCGGGATGGAAAGGTTTCCATGCCACGACCGATCACCCTGTTCACCGGCCAGTGGGCCGACCTGCCGTTCGAGAAGGTGGCCGAGCTGGCCGCCGGCTGGGGCTACGACGGACTCGAGATCGCCTGCTGGGGAGATCATCTCGATGTCTGGCGGGCGGCCGAGGAGCCCGACTACCTGGCCGGCCGCGAAGGAGATCCTCGACCGGTACGGCCTGCAGGTGTTCGCCATCTCCAACCACCTCAAGGGTCAGGCGGTCTGCGACGACCCGATCGACGCCCGGCACCGCGGCATCCTGCCGGACCGGATCTGGGGTGACGGCGAGGCCGAGGGCGTGCGGCAGCGGGCCGCCGAGGAGATGAAGCTGACCGCCAGGGCGGCCCGCGGGCTCGGGGTGGACGTCGGTGGTCGGCTTCACCGGCTCGTCGATCTGGAAGTACGTGGCGATGTTCCCGCCGGTCTCGCAGGACCTGGTCGACGCCGGCTACCAGGACTTCGCCGACCGGTGGAACCCGATCCTGGACGTCTTCGACGACGAGGGCGTGCAAGTTCGCCCACGAGGTGCACCCGAGCGAGATCGCCTACGACTACTGGACGACTGTCGCGACCATGGAGGCGATCGGGCACCGGGAGGCGTTCGGCCTGAACTGGGACCCCAGCCACTTCGTCTGGCAGGACCTGGACCCGGTCGGCTTCATGTGGGACTTCAAGGACCGGATCTACCACGTCGACTGCAAGGACGCGAAGCGCCAGGTCGGCAACGGCCGCAACGGCCGGCTCGGCTCGCACCTGGCCTGGGCGGACCCGCGGCGCGGCTGGGACTTCGTCTCGACCGGCCACGGCGACGTGCCGTGGGAGGCACTGCTTCCGGATGATGAACACGATCGGCTACACCGGGCCGATCTCGGTGGAGTGGGAGGACGCCGGGATGGACCGGCTGGTCGGCGCGCCCGAGGCGCTCGCGTTCGTCAAGTCACTGGCGTTCGACCCGCCATCGGCAGCCTTCGACGCCGCGTTCGCCGCCGGTTAGGGCGACCCGGTCGCCGACCCGGTCAGCCGATCGATCACCTGCGCCAGCAGCTCAGGGTCGGGCTGGGGGAGCCCGGAGATGGCGGAGAGGTAGATGCCGTTGCCGACCAGCCGGATGATTTCCTCGGTCACCGGGTCGGCGACGGTACCGCGCAGCGGGTCCTCCCACCCGCGGAACGAGTCGACCAGCAGCTTGCGGGCCTCCGGGTCGGACCGCTCGCCGTTGTGCACGGCGGCGATCAGTGCCACCCCGAAGGAGTACTCCTCCTCGGTCGGCACCGCGTACTCGAGGAACGCCCGCACCGGCTCCTGCCGCTGCAGCCGCTCGGCCATGTCGGCGGTCACCCGCTCGCCGATCTGGGTGAGCACGCCGAGGTAGAGCGCGGTCTTCGACGGGAAGTGATAGAGCAGACCACCCTTGGAGACACCGGCCTCGGCGGCGGCGGCCTCCATCGTCACGGCGTCCGGACCGCCGCGCATCAGCAGCACGCGCACGGCGGCGAGAATGCGGTCGCGCGTATCGGAGGCCATGACGTAGACTGTACCGGCCGGACGGTAAAGTGAAGAAGACTGGTCGCCGGCCACCAGCGCTATCGGTGGGAGTCACCCCGTGTTCGGCCCGTACCTTCAGGTTCTCCGTCGTCCCGGCGCTGCCAAGTTCTCCGGCGCGGGCGCGCTGGCCCGGATGCAGATGTCGATGGCCGGCATCGGCGCCGTCATGCTGGTCTCCGCCGATCGCGGATCTTTCGCCGTCGCCGGCATCGTCTCCGCGGTGTACTCGCTGTCCGCGGCGATCATCAGCCCGCAGATCTCCCGCAAGATCGACGCCTACGGCCAGCGTCGGGTCGTGCCGATCCAGCTGATGGTGCACGTCCCGGCCATCGCCGCGATCATCGTGCTGACCCTCGCCACCCCGCTGAACTGGCCGATCTACCTCCTCGCGTTCGTGGCCGGGGCCGCCCAGCCGAACATCGGACCGCTGGTCCGGGCCCGCTGGTCGACCATGCTGTCCGGCACGCCCAAGCTGCGCACTGCATTCGCCTGGGAGTCACTGATCGACGAGGTGGTGTTCATCCTCGGTCCGCCGCTGGCCACCGTGCTCGCGCTGCAGCTGTTCCCGGCCGCCGCGTTGATCGTCGCCACCGTGTTCCTGGTGGTGGGCACCACGCTGCTGCTGGCCCAGACCCGCACCGAACCGGCGGCGTCCGGCAGTACCAGCGGCAGCGGCGGCCGGCCCGCCCTGTTCCTGCCGGGGGTCGGCGGGATCGCCGCGATCTTCGTGCTGGTCGGCGGCATCTTCGTCCATCGCCATCCAAGTCGCGCGGCTCGCGATTCGGCGTCTCCGCCATGCCCGGCCAGCCGGCCTGGCGCACCGCGGTGATCTTGTTGCCCTCAACGACGATGTCCATGGGGCTGAGGGGCGGACCACCGGTGCCATCGATCAGCGTGACACCGCGGATTACCATCTTCTTGAAGGGGCCGATGCCTTCGCCCTGCTTGCGAGCGGGCGCGGGCGTGTCGCCACCACGTCCCTGCCTCGGCGCCTGCGCTTGAGCGGCCGGTGCGGGGGCCTGGGCGAGCGACGGCTCGCTGTAGCCAACGGCCAGGGCCAGCGTCGCCAATCCGGCGGCCGCATAGATAGTTGTCTTCTGGATCATCGAACTTCCTCGCGTGAAATGACCGGCGGGCGGAACTGCAGGTCAGCCCTACGCTGTCGAACGCAACAGTATCCTACGTATTTCCACGGACCGGCGGCCCGGAGAAGTAACCCTTTGTCACGCCAGTGGGTCCGGAACCGTGGCAGACTGGCGGGGTGAACCGGCGCATGCGACTCGCGTTGCTGCTGGCCGCCCTTGCGGTCGCCGGCCCATCGGTGTCGGCACAGCCCGCGTTCGAAACGGCGCGCGCCGGCGTCAGCATCGCCGGCTTCGAGTCACGCCGGCCAGCCGTCCCCAGGTCGAGATGAAGCAGGCGGGTCTGGCGACCCGCCGCTACACGGTGCAGGTGGAATCCTGCGCCAGTCCCGACGTCGTTCTCCCCGACACCCTCCGCGTTCACTCGCTGTTCCAGCGACCGCCACCTCTCCACTCCTGATCACGCAGGCATTTGACGGCCGCAACCGTGCGGCTTGGAGATCCCTGCCATTCATGTCTTCGCAGGCATTTGTGATTGCGATCACGAGGGGGTGTTCCATGCGTGCATGGTGGCGATCCGCGGGGTACTAAAAGCCGCGTCAGGACGCGGCGGTCGATGACGTTCGTCGCGCGCAAACGCGTGAACGCGGCGTTGTCGGACGACGATCTAAACGAAGCTTTGGGGGGAGTGACCGCGCTGGAGGAAGTCGTCGCCGGCACGGCGGTGCTGGCGTCCATGTTGGGACTCGAGTTGTTCGACGTTCAGCTCCACGCGGCCCTCGCGCTGGCTGACGGGAAGATCGTCGAGATGCAGACCGGCGAGGGCAAGACGGTTGCGGCCGTGCCGGCGATCGCGTGGTTCGCGCGTGAGGGCAAGGGCGTCCACGTGTTGACCGCGAACGATTACCTGGCGCGCCGCGATGCCGGCTGGATGGGCGGCATTTACGACCGCCTCGGCCTGTCGGTCGGCGTGATCCAGCAGAACATGACCAGCGCCGACCGGCGCGCGGCCTATGCCTGCGACGTCACTTACGGCACCGCCAACGAAATCGGCTTTGACTACCTGCGCGATCAGATTGCGCTCGACCAGGGCGAACAAGTCCTGCGTCCGTTGCGGTCGCGGTATTCGACGAGGCGGACTCCGCCCTGATCGACGAAGCGAGAATTCCGCTGGTGATCGCTGGCGGCGCCGCGGAGGTCAACGACCTGGCCGCGCGCGCGGATCGCGCGGTGCGGCGCTTGCGGCCGTGGGACCGATCACTCGACGAAGGCGGGCGCAACGTCGCGCTGACGCCGGCCGGGCTTGCCGCCGTCGAGCGCGAGCTTGGCTGCGACCTCTACGCCATCGGCTCAGCGGAGATGATGGCTGCGGTCCACGAAGCACTTCACGCCCACACGCTGTTGCATCGCGACATCGACTACGTGGTGCATGCGGGCGAGGTGCTTTCCGTGGACGCAGTTCAAGGCCGCATCGTCCGCGAACGGCGATGGCCGGGCGGCCTGCAGGCCGCGCTCGAATGGAAGGAGGGGGTGCAAAGCAAGGTCCAGGGCCGCGTGCTGGGCTCGATCACCGTCGAGAACCTCGTCGCCCTTTATCCGACGGTTTGCGGCATGACCGGCACGGCGGCGACCCAGGCGCGTGACTTCCGTGAGATGTACGGCCTCGACGTCGAAGTGATCCCGACGCACCGGCCCATGGTTCGCGTTGACCATCCGGATGCGGTGTTCAAGACCAGGGCGGCGAAGGACGCCGCGCTCATTGAAGAGATTCGCGCCATCCATGCAAGCGGACGTCCGGTGCTCGTCGGGACGGCCAGCGTGCGGGAATCGGAGTCGATCAGCCGCCAGCTCCACGGCATCAACCACGTGGTGCTGAACGCGAGACAACGAGGAGGCCGAAGCGGCGATCGTCGCGCGCGCCGGCGAACGGCGTGCCGTTACCATTTCGACCAACATGGCCGGGCGTGGCGTCGATATCAAGCTCGGGCCTGGGGTCGCCGCATTGGGCGGCCTGCACGTCATCGGGACCACCCGATACGAGAGCCGCCGCATCGATGATCAGCTGCGCGGCCGCGCCGGCCGGCAGGGTGATCCGGGCAGCTCGCGCTTCTTTGTTTCCAGTGAGGACGCGTTGATGGTGAAGTTCGGCAGCGACTGCGCTTCGCCGAGTCACGCGCAGCGGATTGCCGAGGGCCAGAATCTCGACGTCCGGCTGCTGCTTCGTAAGTACGAGACCATCATCGAAGCGCAACGGCGCATCATTGGCGCCAAACGCCTTGGCGTGCTTGCCGGCGAAGAGTCGTGCGGATCTGAATCGGGCGACTCGTGATGCTGCAGACCATCGACGAGCTGTGGTCCGACTACCTGACCGCGGTGAACGACCTGCGCGCCGACTCCGTCTGGATCTCGCTGGGCGCCGCCAACCCCTTCTTCCAACTACATCGTCCAGGTCCACCGGATGTTCGAGGACTTCCAGGGGACGATCGAAGGCGAGTGGAGGGCACGGCTCGAACAGGCGGCAAACCTCACCGGCGTCGATCCACGCCAGCGCGGCGCCACGTGGACCTACCTGACAACCGATGAGCCGTTCGGCAACCTCACCGAACGCATCATGCACGGGCTGAGGCGGATGATCAGACGCTCACGATCCGGCCGGACCTGACCTGAACCGCGTCCAGCCCGTCAGTGCGGACGCGGGGCCGCAGGGCGCTCGCCTTCACCCACGTCGATGCTGCCGCGATTGTCGGTCGTGAACGACCCGACGACACGGTCGTCGATTACCACGACGAAGGCGGCACGAGGCGGCAGGCCGAGAATGTCGACCTCGAGTTCCACGCGGCGATTCGTGCGGTCCGCGGCAGGCACCTCGAGTTCCACCTCGCCAATGACGCGGCGAGAACGTGAGTCGACGAGGGCCGCGTCTTTCTCGGTGTTGCCGACCGCATCCACGCTGGTGCGGAACTCGCCCGAAAGTGCGGTCTGACCCCGGTGATCGCGAATTTCAACGATGTGCGCCTCGGCGACGTCGCCAAGCTCGATCGCCGGCGGCAGGGCGGCGGCGCCGCTCAACCTGGGCACGGCAAGACCGGCAGCCATCACCAGCCCGCACACGCCGGCCAGCATCGCCATCAGGCGCCACTCTTGCGCGCGGTAGGCGGCCCTTTCCACATCGTCCAACGGGAGCTCGTT
>CAVPLZ010000021.1:0-107804 GCA_963706185.1 uncultured Actinomycetota bacterium
GAAAGGCAACGCCTCCCCAGGAGCCCGGACGTATCGGCTACTGCCTTTCGGTGCGACGGTCCACTCTCGACGCCATCTTGGCCCGACGAGCAAACTCCGCCGGGGTTGATGTTCGTACCCGGACCAAGGTCGTCGACATCGTGACCGTGGACGGGGTCTGCGCCGGTGTCACGGATGCACATGGCACCGTCCACCGGGCGCAGGTCGTGGTCGGGGCCGACGGGCGACGCTCGACCATCGCCCGTCTGGTCGGAGCAGCCGACGAGGAGCGGCATCCGCCGGCCCGGGCGATGTACTACCGCTACGTGACCGGATGGCGCAGCCCGGCCGACGTCGGGCCGGAGTTCGCGCTCGATGGGGACCAGTTCTCCTACGTGTTCCCCAGTGACTCCGAGCTCGCCTGCCTCGCCGTCAGTGTTCCGCTCGCACAGCATGAAGTCAGTCACGGCTATGCAGCGGGTCAGCTCCTCCAAGCCTTCCAACGAAATCCCCACACCGTCGACCGCATCCACGACGCCACGTGGGCCGGCGGGGTCTACGTCGGGTTGCCCGCCGACAGCGTGTGGAGGAAGCCGGCGGGCGCGGGGTGGGCACTCGCGGGCGACGCCGGGACGGCTCAGGACCCTTGGGCCGGCCTTGGTATGGACACCGCCGCTCGGCAAGCCGAGGCGTTCGTCGAAGCGTTCACGGCATCGCCCGATGGGTGGCAGGACTCATACACCCGCCTCCGACGCGAGCGCACCTACCCCGGATATGAGGAAACGACCCGGTTGGCCACAGATCTGCGCCAGCTCGCGGGGTGAAACTCCGCGCCCCACTCCTTGCCTTCGGCCCAGCTCGGCGATCAGCCTGGGTCATGGGCCAGGGATGGCATGGGAGGTCTTGCTTTTCCTCTGACGCCGCACCGAGCAGGCGCTCGAGCAAACCGGTCAGCCTGCGCCCTCCGAGGGCCTGAGCCGCCCGATCATCGAACCGAGCGCCGCACTGGTCTCGCCGATGAGTTGCGCCGCCACTTGCTCCGCAGCCGGCGTCCGCGAGACCTGAACGGCGCGAACATCCTCACGGGTGTGTTCCGCCGGAACAGATCTCCACGCTCGGCCCGATCGATCAGGCGGGAAGTCGTCGAGCGATCAAGACCCAGGCAGGCGGCCGGTTCGGCCATCTTGGGCTCCCGGCCGGCGAGGTGGACGTGGTGATCGACTACCTGTGGGGCGCACCGGCCGCAGCAGCCATGCGCGCGATCCTCACCCACGGTCGGACGACGAACGTCCGTTGAGCTGGATCCAGGTCGGGTTTGTCGCCGGTCCCCAGGAGCCGACCCTGTCGGCCGCGTTGCGGGCATTCCCGCTCCAGATCGTCGGCAGCGGCCAGGGTTCCGTGTCGAGCTGGACGATCCTGACCGAGCTCCCCGAGCTCGCTGCGCAGATCAGCGCTCGGGCCCAGCGGAGCGAGTTCACCGGCGCCGCCCCGTTGCGTCCAACAGCCGATCGGCGAGCGGAGCATCGTCGGCGACGTCACCGGACGGTCCCACTCCGAATTGACCGGGCATGGCGACACCCTCGCGGAACGGCTGCGGCGAGTGCCAGACCTCGGTAACGAGTTCGTCGTCCAGCGTGACGTCCTTTCCGATGGAACGAGCCACGTCCCAGCCGTGCAGCAGAAGATCACCGACGCGAAATCCGAGGAATACCCGGGCGGAGACCTGTCCCACCGGATGTGGCAACAGACGGTCGAGCGAGCCGGCAGTGGCGAAGGCGGTGAGCTGAGTGGCAGCGCTGAGGTCGAACTCCGTGTGCGGGTCATTTCCGAAGCCACCGTCGAACGCCGCGAGGTAGGCGTCGGCCGTCGATCGACCGGCGAGCAGCGCTGCGGCGAAGCGGTTCCCGCCGACCACATGGTCGGCCAAGTCTCTGACTGTCCACTCCGAGCACGTCGACAGCGCGCTCCATTCGTGGGGCTCGACCATGGCCAGCGCCTCGGCGTACTGCGCCGTCACACGACTCAACGCCTCGAGCGGCTCCACTGCTTCAGGCTAGACCGCACCGAGGCCCGTAGGGCCGGACGTTGCGGACCGCCGGTGACCCGTCATCGCACGGTCGGTCATTACACGTTGAAGCGGAACTCGACCACGTCGCCGTCGGCCATGACGTAGTCCTTGCCCTCGATCCGGACCCGGCCGGCGGCCTTGGCCGCGGCCATCGAGCCGGCCGCCATCAGGTCGTCGTAGGAGACGACTTCTGCCTTGATGAAGCCCCGCTCGAAGTCGGTGTGGATCACCCCGGCGGCCTGCGGCGCGGTCCAGCCGCGGTGGATGGTCCAGGCTCTGCGCTTCCTTGGGCCCGGCGGTCAGGTAGGTCTGCAGGCCGAGGGTGTGGAAGCCGGCGCGGGCCAACGCATGCAGACCCGGCTCGTCCTGACCCACCGACTCCAGCAGCTCGCGCGCCGATTCCTCGTCCAGCTCCAACAACTCCGACTCGACCTTGGCGTCCAGGAACACGGCGTCGGCCGGCGCGACCGCAGCAACCAGCTCGGCGCGCCGAGGCTCGTCGGTGAGCACCGCCTCGTCCGCGTTGAACACGTACAGGAACGGCTTGGCCGTCATCAGCGAGAGTTCTTTCAGCGCTGCGACATCCAGCTCGTTGCGGGCCGCGTAGAGGGTGCGTCCGGAATCGAGGAGCTGCTGGGCCTGCTGGGCGGCCTCCAGCACGGGCTTGCGGTCCTTGGCGTTGCGGGCCTCCTTCTCCAGCCGCGGGACCGCCTTCTCCAGCGTCTGCAGGTCGGCCAGGATCAGCTCGGTGTTGATCGTCTCCACGTCGGAGAGCGGATCGACCCGACCGTCCACGTGCACCACGTCGGCGTCGTCGAACACCCGGACCACCTGGCAGATCGCGTCCGCCTCGCGGATGTTCGCCAGGAACTTGTTGCCGAGCCCGGCCCCTTCGCTGGCGCCCTTGACGATGCCGGCGATGTCCACGAACGACACCGTCGCCGGGACGATCTTGGCCGAGCTGAACAGTTCGGCCAGCTTGCCCAGACGGGGGTCGGGCAGCGGCACGACCCCGACGTTCGGCTCGATGGTGGCGAACGGGTAGTTGGCGGCCAGCACGTTCGCCCTGGTCAAGGCGTTGAATACGGTCGACTTGCCGACATTGGGCAGGCCGACTATCCCGAGGGTGAGACTCACGGGATGCCAGTCTAGGTGCGGACCGACGCCTTCCGGGACCGCACCTGGCGGGCGCACCATCGGGGCGTCCGACGTCGCGGCTACCGTGGCCCGGGTGGTGACCGCGACGGTGGCGATCGAGGTGCGGACGCCCTTCGCCGGACGCGAGTTGCTGGCCTTCCTCGGCCACCGGGCGATCGCGGGCGTCGAGCGGATCGACGGGTCGGGCTATCAGCGCACGGTCGCCCTGGCGCACGGGCCGGGCGCGATCCGGGTCGACCTGCCGGACCTGGCCGGCGATGGCGGACGGGGCACCCTCCCGGCGACGCTGCATGCCGCAGATCCGGCGGACCTGGATGCGGCGGTAGTGCTGTGCCGACGACTGGTCGATGCCGATGCCGACCCGGTCGCCGTGGACGGGATCCTTGCCACTGATCCAGCTCTAGCCGAACTGGCCACCGAGGTGCCGGGCATCAGGGTGCCCGGCGCGGTGGACGGCGCGGAGATCCTGTTCCGGGCGCTGTGGGGGCAGCAGGTGTCGGTGGCCGCAGCCAGGACCGCGCTGGCCCGGCTGACCCTCGAGGTCGGCGAACAACTGGACGAACCGCTGGCCGGCCTCACGCACCTGTTCCCCACGCCGGCGGCCGTCGCCGGACTGGGGACGGACCGGATCGCCGGGCCGCGACGGCGAGCGGAAACCATCGCATCGGCCGCTCGCGACCTGGCGGACGGCACGCTCGACCTCGATCCCGATCGGTCCACCGTGGATGTGGTGGCTGACCTGGTGAGACGGCCAGGCATCGGCCCGTGGACGGCCGGTTACCTCGCCATGCGCTGGCTCGGTGACTCCGACGTGCTACTCAGCGGTGACCTGGTGCTACGTCAGGGAGCCGCCAGAGTTGGGCTGCCCTCGACACCGGCTGCGTTGTTCGGATACGCCCGACGCTGGCAGCCCTATCGCTCATACGCCGGCCTGCACCTGTGGCGGGCTGCGCCGGCGGCGGGTCGGACAGCACCAGGAGGCTGAACGGCATCGGAGGTTCCTTTCCTTGACCTCTCGATCCTGTCCGCTTTGCGCCGGTATGACATCCGATATCTGCGCCACCTTGGAGGGCGCCCGACGGATTTCGTCGCCTCGAGCCCACTTGTTCCGACCCGCCGAGCAGTCCAGCCCATGTTGATCATGGACAACCGGTACGCAGTTCCTCGGCGTGTCGGGCAACACGCCGAGCCCGGGCGTACAGGTTTGCCATGATCAACATGGGAGAACGCGGCGTCGGGCCGACCGACGGAGGGCGAACGACGGTCAGCCGGCGCAGGTGGTCGACCCGCGGACCGGAAGGTTCAGGCCGCGGCGGCGGACGACCGGCGAGCAGCTCGCGTCGATCCAGCGGCGGGAACGCGGGTGGAGGACGCGCGGGGACGTCCGGCGACCGGGTACGACAGCGTGGCACGCCCGGGGGAGGACAGCCGATGATCGAACGGAAGCGGTGCGGTGAACGGCATGGCTGGCGTTCCTTCTCCTCGGGGACGTCTTGATCCTCTCGTGCCGCCGCCGGCGCATCATCGGACATCTGCGCCACCTTTGTCGCCCGACCAGGGTTGTCCCGCCCGACGCCCGACGTCATGCATCAGGTCGGCCGCCGACCGGGGCCCAGCAGGCCGAGCCGGGTCGCCTTGACCACCGCCTCCGGGGTGGACGCGGCGTCGAGCGCCTTCCGGGCCGCGGCCAGCCGCCGGTCAGCGGTGCGTCGGCTCAGGTGCAGGTCGGCGGCGGCCTGGCCCAGCGAGGCGCCCTCGGCGATGGCACGCAGCAGCGCCTGCTGGTCCTCGTCCAGTGCCACGGCATCGGGGTCGACGATCCGATGGTCGAGCGTGCCCAGTCGGCGAAGGTCGTCACACATGAGGTCGGCGGCCTCCCGACCGACCCGGCAGTCGACCACCAGATCGGCACCGGACAACGCGGCAAGTACCACCCGGCCGACGTCGTCGTCGGTCCGGACCACGCCGGCACACAGTCGCCCTGGCGCACCGTGCCAGCCGGTCTCCGCCGGACGGTCGAACTCGGCGATCGCCTGCCGGGCAGGCCGAGCCGAAGTAGCTCCCTCGATGACGACGAACCGTGGCACCCCTCAACCCTGCACCAATGACGCCGCCTGCACCCGGGAGGACGCCCCAAGTTTCGTCGACGCGGATTCGACCAGGGTCACCACGGTGCTCCGGCCGATGCCCAACCTGGCCGCGATCTGAGCGTTGGACAGACCCTGTCCGACCAACTCGAGGACCTCGCGCTCGCGTCCGGTCAGGCCGCTGGGGTCACTCGTCCGGGCCGCGGTGCGGCGGATCCCGAGTTGACGCAGCGAACGCCGGATACGGGCCAGCACCATCGCGTGCCCGTCCGACTCGGCCGCCGACTCCACCGACTCGAGGACGGCCGCGGCCCCGGCCTGATCGCCGGCCAGCCGCGACGCCTCACCCTGCGCCCAACGACAGCGCAGCTCTCCCCGCCGGTGATACGGCGCCCACGCCGCAGCGGCCCGGGCGAACAACGTGACCGCAGCGGACGGATGGACGGCGAGCAGCGCCACCGCAGCCGTCTCGAGCGGAACGCCGGTCAGGATCGGTTTGGACTGCTCCGGGGCCGACGGACCGACGTCGAGGCCCGATTCGTGCCTGGCCCAGGCCAGGGTCACCAGGCCGAACGCCCGGTTGACATCGCCCGGCGGCCCGGCCAGATAGTCGGCCAGCAGGGGCAGCGCCCGTCTCGGCCGGCCGCCCCACACTTCGGCCTCGGCGCGTACCCATTGCAACTGACCCAGCCCGCGGTAGTCGGCGACGGCGTGTGTGAGTCGGTCCGTGACCAGCCGCAGGGCCTCGTCCGTGCGCCCGGCGTCGATCAGGGCCAGAGCCCTGATCTCGACCACCAGATCTCGCGCGCGCGAGTCCGCGGGGCTTACCAACAGTTCTGCGGTCTCGGCCAGGCACTCCCGCAGGTCGCCGGCATGAAAGGCCAACTGGGCCGCGGTGGCCCGGAACGAGTTCTGCCATCGACCCAGTTCGAGCTCGGCCGCCCGGTCGTGCATGGCGGCGGCCAGCTGTCGGCCCGCGGAGAGCGAACCGCGGGACTGGTGATAGGCGATCAGGTTGTGTCCGGCCGACAGTTCCGTTTCGGTGTCGCCGGACCTGCGGGCCAGGTCGATGGCTGCGCCGAGGTGGTCGGGCGCCCCGGGACGATCGGCGATGGACAGCGCGGTGCCGAAGAAGTACTCCGCCCGGTCGGTGGCCACCCCGGTGCGCGACGCGAGTTGCCATGCCTGCTGGGCAGTCTCGACGCCGGCGTCGAGGTCGCAGTCGATGAAGATGGGTACCCTGGCCTGCTCGACCCGCAGCCGCACGGCGACGTCCGAGTCGCTCCCCGCGGTCAACGCGAGGCCGGCGTCCAGTGCGTTACGGACTTCGGCGGGCCGGCCGGCCACCCAGGCGCCGCGGACCCGCAGGAGTGCGGCGAGGGCCCGGATCTGCGGATCGTCTCCCTCGATGGCGTCCAGCACCTCGCCGGCGGCCTGCCAGTCGTGGACGGACTCCAACGCCCTGGCCGCCCGCAGCCGCAGTTCGTCCGCCGCACCACCGCGGGACAACCGCGCCGCCATGGCCAGGTGGGTGGCGGCCTCGGCGGGCCGCCCGGCCTGGTCGGCCGCCGTCAGCGCCTTCGCCAGGGCCAGGTCGGGCTCGCCGGCCAGATCGTGATGGCGGGCCGACTCGCCCGCTGCGGCGATCAACCGGGCCAGGGTGGCGTGCGCCAGCTTCTGCGCGGCCCCGTCCATCAAATGCACTGCCGTCTCGGCCAGCAGCGCGTGCCTGGCTTCGACCGTATCGTCCACCGTCCGGACCAGATCTGCCTTGATCAGTCCCCCCACTTCGCCACTGCCGAGCAGGGCGGTGGGCAACGGGCGCCCGGCGAGCGCGATCAGTTCGAAAGTCCGGCGGCTCAGCGGATCGAGCGATCGCAACCGGGCACCCAACGATCGACGCAGGGAGGCCGGCGGTTCGGTGTGTCCGGCGAGTTCGGTGAGCAGCAACGGGTTCCCACCCGCCCGGCGCAGGATGCTCGCCTCGTCCTCGGCGCGCAGGTCCGAGCGCAGCGAGCGGACCAACTCCCGGGCAGCCGCCTCGTCCAGCGGGGCGACAGCCAGTTCGGTGAACCCGGCAATGCGCAGCACCGCGAGCACCCGCTCGGTGCTCGACGTGCCGGTCCGGACGGTGCCGACGACGGGGATCCGGTCGGCCAGCAGCCCGATCACGTCAAGACTTCCGGGGTCGGCCCAGTGCAGGTCCTCGACCAACAGCACGCCGTCATCGCCGACCGCACCGACGGTGTCCTGGGCCATGGCCGCGGGGTCCGCCCCGACGAGGTCGCGACCGAGCGCGCGGCGCAGGCACAGGTGGTCGATCCATGACAGTGTCGCCAGCGCACCGCCTTCGAACACCGGACGACCCAGTCCCGCGACCGCGGCCCGGGCCAGGGTCGTCTTACCCACTCCCGGTTCGCCCACCAGCACCACCGAACGGCCGTCGACGACCAGCGCGGTCAGCGCGGTCGAAAGCTCCTGGCGGATGGTCGATCCCACGTCTGGATCATCCCACCGGGGCTGTGGGTTCTCGGTGTGGGTCGCTCGGGTAGGCCGCGGCGACGGCCAGCGCGACCGCCTGGCTCCGCGAGCCGGCACCGAGCTTGACCGAGGCGGTCTCGACCAGGCTGACCACGGTCCGCCGGCTGATCCCCAGCCGGGCGCCGATCTGCGCATTGGTCAATCCGTGCCCGGCCAGTTCCAGCACCTCGCGTTCCCGGCCGGACAGGGCACCTCGACCGCCGGCGCCGCCGAGCCGCTCCGCGGATCGCTGCACGCCGAGCCGGCGCAGGCTCTGCCGGATCCGGCCCAGGATCAACTGATGGCCGAGGGCCTCCGCGTCGGCCTCCACCTGTTCGAGCACGGCGACCGCGGCCAGGTCCGAACCGGAACGACGCAGCGCCTCCCCCTGGGCCCAACGACATCTCAGGTCGCCGCGCTTGTGGTACGGCGCCCACGACTGGGCCGCCGAGGCGAACAGCTCGACGGCCGGCCCGGGCTCATCACGGGCGAGCGCCCTGACTCCGGCCGACCTCATCGGGAACGCCGGACAGCATGCGGCGCAGGAACAACGGGGCCATCGGGGCGGGGTCTGCACCTGAGTCGAGTTGCGCCCAGGCCAGCGTCGGCGCACCGAAGGCAAGGTTCGTGTCGCCCTGGATGCCGGTCAGGTACTGCTCGGCCAGAGCCAGTGCGCGACGGGGGTGACCGCCCCAGAGCGCCGCCTCCGCGCGGATGAGCACCAGGAGCGATTGGCCCATGTGGTCGTGCGCCGCCTGATCGGCCCAGGCCAGCGCCCGCCGCTCCACCTCGTCGATGCGACCGAGGTCGAGCAGGCTGAGCAGTTCCCGTTCGACGGCCGCATCCCGGCTGCGCACGTCCATCGGCCGGTCGACGACCCGCGCGCAGGTCTCCAGTGCGGCGAGGACTTCGCCGGCATGGAACTGCAATCCGGCCAGTCCAACGGTGAACGCCCCCACCCAGGAGCCGGAGCGCAGTTCCTCGGCGCGCTCGATCATCTGCTCGGCCACCACCCGGCCGGCCGACGGGTCGCCGGCGAACTCGTGATAGTTGATCAGGTTGTAGGCCGCGGCGAGCTCGGTCTCGCTGTCACCTTCGGCCCTGGCCCGGTCGATCGCCTCCGTCAACAGGTCGGTGGCCGCCGGATCGTCCACCAGCGAGACCGCGGTGCCCAGGTAGTAGACGGCGCGGCCGACGGCCGTGCCGGTGCGCCGGGCCAGCGCCAGACCTTCGGTCGCCGCGGCGATCGCGGTGGGCATGTCGTAGTCGATGAGCAGGGGAACCCGAGGGCGCTCCACCCGCAACCGAACTGCGACCTCCGAGTCGATACCCTCGGTCAGCGCCAGCCCGGTGTCGATGGCCGACCGCAGCAGGTCGGGTCGGCCGGCCTTCCACGCCGATCGGGCGGTGAGCAGCGCCACCCAGGCCCGCACCTCGGGGTCGGCATCCTCGATGGCGTCCAGAACCTCGAGCGCGGCGGCCCAATCCTGGACGGCGTCGAACACCCGCGCGGCCCGCAGCCGTAGCCGGTCGGCCTCCGGCCCGGACGCCATCCGCGCGGCCAGCCGCAGGTGGCCGGCCCGCTCGACCTGGGTTCCGGCACCGTCCGCGGCCCGGAGTGCCTTGTCCAGGGCAAGCTCTCGTTCGCCGGCCTGTGCGTGGTGCCGGGCCGACTCGCCGGGATCGGCGATCAGCCTGGCCACCGTGGCGTGCGCCTGCCGGCGCCGAACGTCGTCCATCAGGTCCACCGCGGTCTCGGCGAGCAGGGCGTGCCGGGCCATGACCGTGCGATCGGCACCACCGCCGACGAGTACCAGCCCGGCCGCCTCCAGACCGGCCAATTCCGTTGATCCCAGCAAGGTTCTCGACAGCGGCCGGCCGGCCAACGCCACCAGGTCGAACGTTGCCCGCGACACCGGGTCGAGGTCACGCAGCCGGGCCGCCATCGACAGCCGGAGTGAGGCCGGGGGCGCGTCGTGGCGGGCCAATTCGACCAACAGCAGCGGATTCCCGCCGGCCAGCCGGAGGATCCGCGCCTCGTCCTGCGCCGACCTCACGGTCGCGGATGCGCGAATCAGGGCGACGGCCGACGGGTCGTCCCATGGTTCCACCTTCACCTCGGCGAAGCCGGCGGCGAGGAGGGCCGCGGTCGCCCGGTCGGCATCCTGACTGCCGCTCCGGACGGTGACCAGCATCCGGGTGCGGTTCACCAGCAAGGCGACGACGGCCAAGGTAGATGGGCCGGCCCAGTGCGCGTCCTCCAGGACCAGCAGCCCGTCGCCGACCACGTCCTGCACCTCGAGCGCCACCGCGCTCGGGTCGGCGCCGACCAGGTCGCGATCGAGGGCACGACGCAGGCACAGGTGCTCCATCCAGGACAGCGTCGCCAGCGCGCCACCGATGAACGTGGGACCGCCTACCCGTTCGGCGATCTCGGCGGCCAGCGTGCTCTTGCCGATGCCCGACTCCCCGGTCAGCACCAGCGCAGTACCCGAGGCCAGGCGCTCGGCGGCGGACGACGCCAGGTCGGCGAGCCGACCCGCTCCGGGCGCGGGATCCGGCTCCGGCCCGGTCATCTGCCACCGGCCAACGTGACCGCATGCGCGCGGGAGGTCGCGCCCAACTTCGCCGAGCCGGTCTCGACCAGACTGACCACGGTGCGCCGGCTGATCCCGAGCCGGGCGCCGATCTGCGCGTTGGTCAGTCCCTGTCCGGCCAACTCCAGCACCTGGCGTTCCCGGCCCGAGAGCAGGTCTCCGTCGACGGCCGCGCGTTCGGCCGAGCGGCGCACGCCGAGTTGTCGCAGCGACCGATGGATCCGGCCGACGATCATCCGGTGGCCCAGTTCGGTGGCGTCGGCCTCGACCTGCTCGAGTACCGCGATCGCCGCCTGCGCGGTCACCGGCCCGGCGCAGTGACTCACCCTGCGCCCAGCGGCACCGGAAGTCGCCGCGGCGGTGGTACGGCGCCCAGCGGGCCGCGGCCGTCGCGAACTGTTCGGCCGCGGCCCGCGGTTCGCCCTCGGCCAGCAGTCGCACGCCCTCGGTCTCGGCCGGCAGGCCGTCCATCAGCGGCCGGCCCTGCGGACCGGCGGCGGCCCGCGGCGGCAGGCCGGCTTCCCAGCGCGCCCAGGCGTCAGTGGTCAGCCCGAAACCCAGGTTCGGGTCGCCCTCCGGTCCGTCCATGTACTGCTCGAGCAGCGTCAGCGCCCGCCGCGGATGGCCGCCCCAGAGCGCGGCCTCGGCGCGGATCCACATCAGCGTGGTCTGGCCGTGATAGTCGTTGACCGCCTCCGGCATCCGCGCCTCGCGCCCGGCGCTCGGCCTCGTCGGTGCGGCCGAGGTCGATCAGGCTCAGCAACTCCATCTCCACCACGGTGTCCCGGGTGCGCGGGTCGACCGGCGCCCCCTCGACCAGGCGGCAGGTCTCGATCGCCTCGACGACCTGCCCGGCGTGGTACTGCAGGCCGGCCATGCAGACCCGGTAGGACGCCGCCCAGGTACCCAGACCGAGTTCCTCGGACCGGGCGACCATGCGGACGGACAACTCCCGGCCGACCGCCGGATCACCCGCCGACTCGTGGAACGAGATCAGGTTGAGCGCCGAGGCCAGTTCGGTCTCCCAGTCACCCTCGGCCCGGCTGTCCTCGATCGCCCGGGCCAGGTGCGTCGGCCCCGGCCGGATCGTCGCCGACGGACAGCGCGGTGCCCAGGTAGTACTCGGCCCGCGGCAGCCCGATGCCGGTCGCCCGCGCCAGCTCGTAGGCCTCGGTGGCGTACCGGATACCCGTCTCGGTGTCGTACTCCACGAACACCGGGATCCGGGTGCGTTCGATCCGCAGCCGCACCGCCACCTCGGAGGACTCCCCCGCGGTCAGCGTCAGCCCCTGCTCGATCGCCTCCCGCATACGCTCGGGTTCGCCGCCGGACCACGCCATCCGGGCCCGCAGCAGTAGCGCCCAGGCCCGGACGTCGACGCCGTCCCCTTCGATGGCGTCCAGCACCTCGCGCGACGCGGCCCAGTCGTGCACCCGGTCCAACGCCCTGGCCGCGTCCAGCCGCAGTTGATCGGCGTCCGGGCCGGTCGACAGCCGCGCCGCCAGGGCCAGGTGGCCGGCCCGTTCCACCTCGTTGGTCTCCGCGGCCGCGGCATCCATGGCCTTCCGGATGGCCAGCTCCGTCTCGCCGGCCAATTCGTGGTGCCGCGCGGATTCTCCCGGGTCGTCCATCGTCCGGGCGAGTTCCGCGTGCGCGGCGCGCCGACTGGCCTCGTCCATCAGTTCGACGGCCGCCTCGGCCAGCAGTGCGTGTCTGACCTGGGCGTTCTCGCCGACCACCTCGATCAGCCCGTCCGCCTGCAATCGTTCGACCTGCTCGGTACCCAGCACCGTCCGGCGGACCGGCCGGCCGGCCAGCGCGATCAGGCCGAACGTCCGGCGGCTCTCCGCATCCATGGCCCGCACCCGCGCGCCCACCGACAACAGCAGCGAGGCAGGTGGTTCGTCGTGTCCGGCCAATTCGCCCAGCAAGAGCGGGTTTCCACCGGAGCGGCGCAGCACGGTGCTCTCCGCAGCCCCGCCGATGCCCGGATGAACCGCTCTGACCAGCTCGCGGGCGGCCGACCCGTCCAGTGGTGGTACCTCGAACACCTCGACCCCGGCGTCGGCCAGTGCCTTGAGCGCCGCACCCGTGCCGGGGTCGCCCGTGCGCACGGTGACCAGCAGCCGGACCCGCTCGGCCAGCCGACCGATCACGTCCAGGGTGTCCCGTTGGGCCCATTGCAGGTCCTCGAGGACGAGCAGCCCGGCGCCGACCGCGCGCTGCACATCGGTGGTCAAGGCGGGCAGGTCCGCGCCGGCCGGCGGCCGGCCCAGGGCCCGGCGCAGGCACAGGTGGTCCATCCAGGACAGCGTGGCGAGCGCGCCGCCCTCGAACATGGGCCCCTGGGCCGACCCGGTCAGGGCACGGACCAGGCTGGTCTTCCCCACGCCGGCCTCGCCGATCAACGCGACCGGCCGTTCGTCGGCCAGCACAGGCATGACGGTGGCGAGCAGAGCGTCACGGCCGACAAGCATGCCTCCATGATGTCAGCCGACCGGCTGAAACCTCACAACTTCCTCACTGTTTCTGATCACTGTGCGTGTTGCGTATGGACTGCGCCAGGTCGCTCCTGGAAGAACTGAACGGATCCGAGTCCGCCAGGAGGCCACAAATGAGGGTCGACGCAGATGCCGGGCGAGGTGCAGCACTCCGACACGGGCGGCGACCCGGTAGGTGTCGATGACGGTAACGACGCATGGTCGTTTACTGCGCGCAATGGAAGTGGACGTCCGCACTCGAATGACCGGGTGTCCACGGGGCGTTACGACCGGGCGGCCTGCACCGCCCGGTCGTAGCGGTCCAACACCAGCGGTGCGAGCAAGGAGCCGAGCGGCGCGGCCACCGGAATGCCGAGCGGCTCCGCTTGTTTCGCGATGGCGTCCAGCAGCAATCCCGAGGCGACGAACAACGGCACGACGAGTCCGGCGAAACCCGGCCGGGCCAGCACGTCGGACGCCCGGGGTTCGCTGGTCGCGAAGGCGGGGCGGACCGGGCCGGTGCGACGGGCCGCCCACCGGTCAGCGAGGTCACCCACCGCCGCGTTGGCTCCCTGGTCACTGGAACCGACGGCCAACAGCAGGATCTCTCGGTGGTCGTCGAGGCCGGCCTCGGCCGCCCGGTCCACCAACGCCTGGACGACCGGTTCCCCCAGACCGAGGTGCTCGGCGACCACCAACTCGGTGCCGCTGCCGCTGCCCCGCACGGCGGCCGGCACATCGACCTGGACGTGGAACGCCGCGGTGAACAGGAGCGGGACGACCACCCCGATTGGGGTGTCCAGGGCCTCAACCGCGGTCGGCAGATCCGGTTCCGTCAGGTCGAGATAGGCCGGGACGGCGGTCAACCCGGGCCGCAGGGCGGCCACCGCGGCCAGCAACTCCTCGATGTCGCCGGCCGTCCTCGGGTGGCGACTGCCGTGTGCCAGCCCGATCAACGGCGGACCGGCCGCCGCCGTGCGCACCGGGTCAGGCACTGGTGGGGCCGAGGCCGCGGGAGCGGAGCAGTTTTCGTTCGGCGGGGCGGAAGAGGAGGATTTCGATGCCGACGCCGACGAGGAAGATCAGGATGATGGCGGCCAGGACGGTGGGCATGTCGGACAGGTCGCGGCCTTGGTTGAGGAGTTGGCCGAGGCCGAAGCCGAGTTTGCTGGAGGTGACGATGAGTTCGGCGGCCATCAGGGAGCGCCAGGCGAAGGCCCAGCCCTGTCGGAGGCCGGTGAGGTAGCCGGGGAGGGCGGCGGGGAGCAGGACGTGCCGGATCTGGGCCCATGGTCCCATGCCCAGGACTTGGCCGACGCGTAGGAGTTGTGGGGGGACGTGGTCGACGCCGGAGACCAGGCCGTTGGCGATGGAGGGGACGGCGCCGAGCAGGACGACGGAGTAGATGGCGGCGTCGGACAGGCCGAACCAGATGACGGCGGCGGGTACCCAGGCGATGGAGGGCAGTGATTGCAGGCCGGTGAGCAGCGGGCCGACCGCGGCGCGGAGCCAGCGGATCCGGGCGATGGCCAAACCGAGGGCGGTGCCCAGCACGATGGACAGGGCGAACCCGATGACGCCGCGGTGCAGGCTGGTCCAGACGATGTCGAAGATCTTCCCCTGGCCGAGCAGGTCGACGAAGGCCTGCCAGACCATGGCCGGGGAGGGCAGGATGTCGGGGCGTTTGATCCCGGCCAGGAACACCAGCTGCCAGATGCCGATCAGCGCGGCGATGGCGATCAGCGGTGGCAGCACCGTGCGGCGGGCTCGGATCGGCCAGGGGGTGCGCTGCGGTGCTTGGGCTTCCAGGGCGTCCAGGCCGGCGCCGACGGCGGCGGTGTCCTCCCGTTCGGTCGGCTCGACGACCGCGACCGACGAGGTGGCCGGGCTTGCGGTGCGGGTGCCGGCTTCGTCGAGGTCGGCCGTTTCGGGGCGCGGGCAGCGGGTCAGGGGTTGGCATGGCTGGCGATCTCCTCCCGCAGCCGGATGGTGATGTCCGCGGCCAGCGCGGCGACCTTGGGGTGTTCGAGGGTCCGTGGTCCGGCGATGGTCAACCGGCCATTGCCCGACCACCCGGCCCGGCCGGGAGGACAGCAGCACGACCCGCTGCCCGAGGCGGACCGCTTCGCGGACGTTGTGGGTCACGAACACCACGGCGGCCCCGGTCTGTTTCCAGATCCGGGTCAGCTCGTCGTGCATCACGTCGCGGGTGATCGCGTCCAACGCGGCGAACGGCTCGTCCATCAACAGCACCGACCCGCCCTGGGCCAACGCCCGGGCCAGCGCGACCCGCTGACGCTGCCCGCCGGACAGCTCGTGCACCCGCCGGGATCCGGCCCCGCCCAACCGGACCAACTCGAGCAGCTCACGCCGCCCGGGGCCGGCGGTCCTTGCGGGGCACCCCGGCGTACTTCAGGGCGAGTTCGACGTTGGCCGTGGCGGTCAGCCACGGGAACAACGCCGATTCCTGGAACATCAACGCCGGCCTGCCCCCGACCCGCACCGCCCCGGAGGTGGGCTGATCCAACCCGGCGATCAAGTTCAACAGGGTGGACTTGCCGCACCCCGAGGCCCCCAACAGGCACACGAACTCCCCGGGGGCGACGGACAGGCTGACCCGGTCCAGGGCGGCGACCGACCGGCCGCGCATCCCGAACACCTTCGACACGCCGTCGATGTCCACCGCGGGGGCCACGCCGTCCGCGGCCGGCGCCGGGGGCACCACCCGCGGGTCGTCGTGGCCCTCGCCGGCCGGACGGGTCAGCACACTGGTCATCGCGTCGGTCCTCAGTCCTGGCCGACGCCGGCGGCGGAGACCGCGGTTTTGCCCTCGGCCTTGAGGACCGAGTTCAAGATCCGCAGATCGAAGATGCCGTTCAGATCGGGCGCCGACTTGAGCAGCCCGGCCTGCACCGCATGATCACCCAACGTCGGCCACAACGCCGCGTCCGGGTCGAACGTCGGCTTGATCTTGCCGAACGCCCGCTCGATCACCCCGTCACCCAACTTCTTCCCCGTCAACTCGCCGATCGCATCATTCAGCTGGGTCGACGCCGCCTTCGGATCCTTCGCGATACCGTCCAACACCTTCAACTCGCCGGTGATCAACGCCTTCACCTGATCCGGATGCGCATCCAGATACGTCGTGGACACCACCAAAATGGTCGTCGGGAACTTGCCGCCGGGCCACTGCGTGGCCTCGTCCACCAACTCCTTCGCCCCGGCCTCCACCACCAACCGCGACGCCCACGGCTCCGGCAACCACCCGCCGTCCACCTGACCGGACTTGAACAAATCCAGGGTCTGCGCGTTGTCCTGGTTCACCACATCCACGTCGTCCCCGCCGGTGGTCTGCACCTTCAACCCGTTCTGCAACAGGTAGTACCGCAACGCCACATCCTGCGTGCCACCCAACTGCGGCGTCGCCACCGTCTTGCCCTTCAAATCCGCCGCCGACGCGATCTCCGGCTTCACCACCAACGACGCACCGTTGTCCGTCGCCCCCGCCACCACCCGCAACGCCTCACCCTTGGACTTCGCATAGGCGTTGATCGCCGGCGACGGCCCCAAGAACGACGCGTCGATCGCCCCCGCGTTCAACGCCTCGATCGCCGCCGGACCCGCATTGAAAATGGACGTCTCCAACTTCGTGTCGCCCAACTCCTTCTGGAACGTCCCATCAGCCACCCCCAACACCGCCGCCGCATGAGTCACATTCGCGAAATACCCCAACCGCAACGCACCGGCCGCCGAACCGCCAGCAGCCGAACCGGCCGTCGGAGAACCCGAACCAGCCGGGGGGGTGGCAGAGCCAGAGGAATCAGAAGAACTCGAGCAAGCAGCCAAACCGACCAACAACACAGCACCGGCGGCAACGACAAATTTGAGACGGGTCAGACGGGTCATGGTTCGATTCCTTGATGGAAGGTGGGCGTCACGGCCCAGGGGTCGGAAGGGAGTCGAGGTCGGCCGGCACGCCGGCTGCCGGACGACATCGCCCACGGAGCAGCGCGGCCGGCCGATCGCCGACCATTCCGGCGGCCAGTGTGGTTCCGTCGGCCGGATCGACCAGGAGCAGCGCGCCGACCGCACCGCCGGGCCGGAAGTCCTCGACCGCCACGGGTTCGGCGACACGGATGCCGATCTGGGCGATGTCGTTGAGCGCCAATGCCTCCGGCGCGGCGATGGTGCTGAGCGTGTCGATGTCCAACAAGGAGTCGATGGTGGTGACGATCGCCCGGGTGCTGGTGGTGCCGTGGCGCAGCAGCACGCGTGAGCCCGCTCGCAGCGGGCGTTCGGCGAGATGGGTCACGGTGGCGGTGAGTTCGGTGACCGGCGGCGGGGCGTCGGTGGCGGCGATCAACTCGCCCCGGGAGATGTCCAGATCATCGGCCAGCAGCAGGGTGACCGAATCACCGGCCCGGGCGGACGATCGCTCGCCGTCTGCGGTGTCGATGGCCACCACCGTGCTGCGCCGGCCCGACGGCAGTGCGACGACCTCGTCGCCGGGGCGCACCGTCCCGGCGGCCACCCGCCCCGCGTATCCGCGGTAGTCCGGATGCTCCGCCGTCCGCGGACGGATCACGTACTGCACCGGGAATCGCAACGTCTCGGCCGAGGTGTCCTGGGTGATGTCGAGGTGCTCCAGGTGCTCGAGCACGCTCGGGCCGGAGTACCAGCCGATGCGCTCGGATCGGGTCACGACGTTGTCGCCGTGCAGCGCGGAGATCGGGATCGAGGTCACCTCGGGAACGCCGAGACCGGTGGCGTAGTCCGCGAACTCCACGGCGATCCGGCGGAACACCTGTTCGTCGTAGTCGACCAGGTCGATCTTGTTGACCGCCAGGACCAGATGCCGGACGCCGACCAGGGCAGCGACGGTGGCGTGCCGGCGGGTCTGCGCGACCACACCCGTACGGGCGTCGGTGAGGATCACCACGACATCGGCCGTGGAGGCGCCGGTGACGGTGTTGCGGGTGTACTGCACGTGACCGGGCGTGTCCGCGAGGATGAATGTGCGCGCAGGGGTGGCGAAGTACCGGTAGGCGACGTCGATGGTGATGCCCTGCTCACGCTCCGCTCGCAACCCGTCGACCAGCAGGGAGAGGTCCGGGGTGGCCAGGCCACGGGCCTGGGAGGTCAGCTCCACCGCCTCGAGTTGGTCAGCCAGCACCGATTTCGAGTCGTGCAGGAGCCGACCGACCAGAGTCGACTTGCCGTCGTCGACAGATCCGGCGGTGGCGAACCGGAGTAGGCCGCGCCGGCCGGCCTCGATGGTCGGTGCGGTCATCAGAAGTATCCCTCGCGCTTGCGGTCTTCCATGGCGGCCTCGGACAGCTTGTCGTCGGCCCTGGTGGCGCCCCGCTCGGTGATCCGGGTCAGGCTGATCTCGGCGATCACCGCGGCCACGTCAACGGCCTCGGACTCGACAGCGCCGGTGCAGGACATGTCGCCGACTGTGCGGTAGCGCACCGTCCGGGTCTCCAGCCGCTCGGTACCGACCGGGCCGCCCCATTCGCCGGGCGCCAGCCACATGCCGTTGCGACGGAACACCTCCCGCTGGTGCGAGTAGTAGATGTCCGGCAGCACGATCTGCTCCGCACCGATGTAGGCCCAGACGTCCAGTTCGGTCCAGTTGGACAGCGGGAACACCCGCACGTGTTCACCGGGCGCGTGCCGGCCGTTGTACAGGTCCCACAACTCGGGACGCTGCCGACGCGGGTCCCAGCCACCGAACGCGTCGCGCAGCGAGAAGATCCGCTCCTTGGCCCTCGAGCGTTCCTCGTCGCGCCGGGCGCCGCCGATCACCGCGTCGTACCGCCGCTCGGCGATGGTGTCCAGCAGCGGGACGGTCTGCAGCGGATTCCGAGTGCCGTCGGGCCGCTCGGCGAGTCGGCCGTCGTCGATCCAGTCCTGCACGTGGGCGACGGCCAACCGGAAACCGCCGGCCGCCACGACCTCGTCGCGGTAGGCGAGCACCTCGGGAAAGTTGTGCCCGGTGTCCACGTGCAGCAGGGAGAACGGGATGGACGCCGGGTGGAACGCTTTGCGGGCCAGGTGCAGCACCACCACGGAGTCCTTGCCGCCGGAGAACAGGATCACCGGTCGGTCGAACTGTCCGGCCACCTCGCGCAGGATGTGGATCGCCTCGGACTCCAGCGCCCGCAGGTGATCCGGCGCGGACGACAACCGGGCCGACGCGACCACGGATTCGGCAACGACGGTCATCGGGTCCACCTCTCGTCCAGCAGATCGAGCAGGTCGCGTACCGCGGTGTCCTGGTCGACGGCCGAGGTGTCCAGCCGCAGGTCGGGGTCGGCCGGCACCTCGTACGGGTCGTCCACCCCGGTCAGCCCGGTCAGCTCGCCCCGGAAGGCCTTGGCGTACAGGCCCTTGACGTCGCGCTCGGCACAGATGTCCAGCGGGGTCGACAGGTGCACCTGCAGGTAGGGGGTGCCGTGCGCGACATGCTGCGCCCGCACCTCTTCCCGTGCCGATGCGTACGGCGCGATGACCGGCACCAGCACGACCACCCCGTTGCGCGCCAACAGTTCCGCGACGTAACCGACCCGGCGCACGTGGGCATCGCGGGACGGCCGGTCGAAACCGAGGTCGGCAGACAGGTTGCGGCGCAGCTCGTCACCGTCCAGGATCTGCACCCGCTCGCCCCGCAGCCGGATGATCTCGGCCAGGGCAGTGGCCAGCGTGGTCTTCCCCGCGGACGGCAGGCCGGTGAGCCACATCGTCACACCCCGGGTCGTGGTGGAGTCGGGTGACAATGTCGTGGTCATCGGTGGATCCCGCATTCGGTCTTGGCCAGCCCGGCCCACCGGCCGGCCCTGGCGTCCTGTCCGGGATCGACCCGGCGGGTGCACGGTGCGCAGCCGATGGACGGGTACCCGTCGGACAGCAACGGGTTGAGCAGCACGCCGTTCGCGGCGACGTACGCGTCCACGTCGTCGTCGGTCCAGGCCGCCAACGGGGCGATCTTGACCTTGCCGCGGACCGGGTCGAACGCGACCACCGGGGTGTCGGCCCGGGACGCCGATTCCAGCCGTCGCACCCCGGTGGCCCAGGCGTCGTACCCGGCCAGCGCGCGATTCAGGGGTGCGACCTTGCGCAGGGCGCAGCACCGGTCGGGGTCGCGGGCGAACAGGTCACGGCCGTGGGTCGCGTCCTGTTCGGCGACCGTCTGTTCCGGGGTGAGGCGGCGGAGGTTCACGTCGTAGACGACCTCGACGGCGTCGGCGGTGCCGATGGTTTCGGCGAAGTGGTAGCCGGTGTCCAGGAACAACACATCGATCCCCGGCCGGACCGTCGAGGCCAGGTGCACCAGCACGGTGTCCTGCATCGAGGCGGTCACGGCCAGTCCGCTGCCGAATTCGTCTGCGGCCCAACGCAGGATCTCCTCGGCCGTGGCCTCGGCCAGGTCGACGGCAGCGGCCGCGGCGACCGCCGACAGCTCGGGGGCCGAGCGAGTCGTGGTGATCACGACCGCTCCCCCGCCCGCTCGGTGGCCGTCGCCCGGCCGTCGATCCCGATGAACCGGACCGCGAACACCCGACCGCAGTCGCGGCAGGACCACGCGCCGTGCGACTCCTCGTGCGGCCACAGGTTGGTCTCGCCGCAGTACGGGCAGTACTGCGCCGGCGCCCGGTTCTCACTCACAGGAGTGCGTCCTCGTCCGCGCGGCCGACCCACTGGGCGAACCGCTCGCCGGGTTGACGTTCCTTGTCGAACCGGCGGACCACCCGCTCGACGTAGTCGGGCAGCTCGTCGCCGGTGATCTTGTGGCCACGCACCTTTCGACCGAATCCGGCGTCCAGACCCAGGCCACCGCCCAGGTGCAGTTGGAAACCCTCGACCTGCTTGCCGTCGTGGTCGGTGACCAACATGCCCTTCAGCCCGATGTCCGCGATCTGGGTGCGGGCGCAGGCGTTCGGGCAGCCGTTGACGTTGATGGTCAACGGCACGTCCAGATCACCCAGCCGGGCCTCCAACTCGTCGACCAGGGCCATGCCGCGCGCCTTCGTCTCCACGATGGCCAGCTTGCAGAACTCGATGCCGGTGCAGGCCATCATGTTTCGCCGGAACGTCGAGGGCTTGACCGACAGTCCCAGCTCGGCGAGCCCGGCGACCAGGCCGTCCACCCGGTCCGCCTCGACGTCCAGGATGATCAGGGCCTGATCAGTGGTGGTGCGCACCCGGGACGAGCCGTGCGCCTGCGCCAGGTCGGCGATGCTGGTGAGCAGGGTGCCGGACACCCGGCCGACGGTCGGCGTGACCCCGACGTAGAACCGTCCGTCGACCTGCTCGTGGACGCCGACGTGATCCCGTGGCCCGTCCCAGATCTCCGGCGCATCGCCGTCGATCAGCGTGCGGTGCAGGTAATCCTGCTCGAGCACCTGACGGAACTTCTCGATTCCCCAGTCGGCCACCAGGAACTTGAGCCTGGCCCGGTTGCGCAGCCGGCGGTAGCCGTAGTCCCGGAAGATGGAGACGACGCCCTTCCACACCTCGGGGACCTCGAGCCAGCGGGACCCAGACGCCCAGGCGCTGGGCCAGCATCGGGTTGGTGGACAGCCCCCCGCCGATCCAGACATCGAACCCCGGACCGTGTTCGGGGTGCACCGCGCCGATGAACGAGATGTCGTTGATCTCGTGCGCCACGTCCTGTCGCGGCGAACCGGAGATCGCCGTCTTGAACTTCCGGGGCAGGTTCGAGAACTCCTCGGTGCCGACGAATCGTTCCACGATCTCGGTGACCGCAGAGGTGCCGTCGATGATCTCGTCCGCGGCGATGCCGGCAACCGGGGATCCGAGCACGACTCTCGGGACGTCGCCGCAGGCCTCGGCCGTCGACAGCCCGACACTCTCGAGGGCCTGCCAGATGTCCGGGACGTCCTCGATCCGGATCCAGTGCAGCTGGATGTTCTGCCGATCGGTGAGATCGGCACTGTCCCTGGCATACCGGGTGGAGACCTCACCGATGGTGCGCAGCGCCGCGGTGCTCAGTTGTCCACCGTCGACCCGCACCCGCAGCATGAAGAACGAGTCCTCGAGCTCGTGCGGTTCCAGGACGGCCGTGCGTCCTCCGTCGATGCCGGGCGCGCGCTGGGTGTAGAGCCCCCACCAGCGGAACCGGCCCCGCAGGTCCCCGGGATCGATCCCGTCGAATCCGGTGTAACGGTAGATGTTCTCGATCCGGGCGCGGCAGTGCAGCCCGTCGTCGTCCTTCTTCATCCGTTCGTTCGGGTTCAACGGTTCCCGGTAGCCCAGTGCCCACTGACCCTGGCCGCGGCCGGCGTCCGGCCGGGGCCGGCGGGAGGCAGGACGCGTCGCATCGCCGGCGGCGCGGGCGGTGCGCACGTTCTGGGGCAGCGTGGGTGAGCTCAACGAAAGGTCCCTGGGCATGAAGCCGACGGGCGCACGCTCCGGCCCGAATCACTTGTCGGATGCGTCAGCGGATCCGCGCGGCCGGAGGGCTTGCCCCGACGGCGTGGTGGACGGTCGGGTTCAGCAGGCGACGCAACAGGCGGCGCTGGCGACGCGCACGAGGTCGATCTCGCGGCGACCCACTAGGGCGACACCCTCGACTGACATGCGGTGACTGTATCGCACCTCATGGTGAGCTGGTCACCGATTCCCAGTATGCGGGAGGGAGTGCAGGGTCACCGGGGAATCGGACAATCGCGGGAAGCAAGAATCCGGACGGGATGATGTCGTCCAGCACGGTCCCGGGGACTTCCGTCTGCCGGATGCCGGTCGGGTTGGTGCCGGGACGTCGGTCGGCCGCCCCAGGCGGTCGCTACTACATCGCCCTGATGACGTTCTGTGCTTGTGTCGCGACAGTGGGTTAGCATCGGCAGGAGTACTCGGATTGCTGCCGTGTCAGCTGCACGGCCACCGAGCCGGGCAGCGGGATCTCGAAGGAGCTCAACGATGAAACGGCCGGGTCTTCGGCATGCTCATCTGCTGGTCCGGGCGGCGCTGACGGTCTTGCTGCTGGCCTCAGGTCTGGCGAGTTCCGTCGCCTCGGCCGGGCCGGCCGGCGCCGCCACCTGCGCGACCACCACCAACCGGACGGTCTCCGGC
Source organism: uncultured Actinomycetota bacterium (assembly GCA_963706185.1). Taxonomy (GTDB): domain Bacteria; phylum Actinomycetota; class Actinomycetes; order Mycobacteriales; family Nakamurellaceae; genus Nakamurella. The sequence continues at coordinate 22,985 of CAVPLZ010000021.1, forward strand.
ACGATCATGGGCCAGGACAAGCGGTTTCTGAATGTACAACTCAGCTTCGATGTGGTCGACCGCTACGGCCACCACATTGGGCCGAACGGCTGCGTGATCTCCGGCTATTACTTCACTGGGTATCTGAACCAGACCACGAGCTCGCAGGGTGGTACCAGCGGCAAGAGCATCTGGTCGCTGTCGAACCTGCCGGCCAACGCCACCGGGGTGTGGATCGAGACCTGGACCCGCGGAACCACCGGCGCCAAGCGGTGCCCGCTGTGCACGGGACAGATCGACACCTCCCGCTACGGATTCAACAACCGGCGCAACATTCCCGTCGGCACCACGGGGGTGAGGCTGATCGCTCCGCTGAACTGCGGTGTGGCCGGGGGAACAGCCGGCAACATCCAGGGCTGGATCAAGGGCGCCAACGGGAAGCCCGCCGTGGCGTCGTCGATCCATGCCTGGTCGGAGGCCACCCCGGACGGGTCCGTCGCATCCCAGGGCTGGGGCCAAGGCGTCCAGACCGCGAACGGCTATTACAAGATCAGTAATCTGGCCGCGGGGCAGCGCTACGCCCTCTGGATCACGGTGAAGGGCAAGACCTACAAGCGCGTGCACCTCGCCGTGGCGAACTGCAAGGCCGTCCCGGTGTCCATCACGACCGGCTGACCGCCGCACCGGCGGTTCCTGAGGGTTGGCGGCCGATCATGGCCGTGCCCTTCTGGCTTGTCTCGAGCGTGCGGCTGCCGGCCCCCGTGCTCTTGGCCGACGGCAGCACCCGGCCGATCGGATTACAGCACACCGAACTGGCCCGCCTGCTGGACCTACCCGGCCGAGTGCCCGGGGGAAGCCTGACCGGTTCTAGCTAGCTGGTGGGGTTCGAGCCGTCGTGTCGGGGTCGGCCCCCGTGCGTTTGCCTCGGAGGCAATACCGTACGCGGCGCCGCTGCGGCACCGCCTGGTGGTCAGGTAGGGGACCTCGACCTGGTTCACCGCTCGGCCGCCGCCGTTCCAGATCCGGTACCGTGGAAGTTCGACACGCCGACGGTGACCGATGCCCGACGTCTGCAGGCTACGGTCGAAGGCGGCCAGCGCCGCGTCCGGTTCGTGGACCCCGTTGTTCAGCTTGCTGGTGACGAACCCTCATCACGGTCGAGTCTGGTTCCCATACGGCTCGGCCGACACCGGACCTCGTTGCGGTGCATCTCCGCTGTGTCGCTGTGCTGGTAGCCGACTCGCAGGGCCTCTGCATGGCGTCCTCGGCCCGGGCTGACGGGATCCGGAAGACGCCGAACCCGATTCGCCCACATCCGCGCCCGGACGCAGCCTGTCGTTTCGTCCATTCCGTATCTACCGCTGGGCGGGTCCCGGCCGTGCGTACCCCACTGTCGGTGGTCACCTGGATGCTTCGGGACATGGATGTGACGACACTGCTCGCCGGCGCGGTCCTGCTTGCTCTCGGCGCCCTGCTGGGCTGGCTGGCCGCCCGGGCCAGGGCGACCGGCGCTGCGGACGAAACCCCGGCCGCCGTTGCCGCGTTGCTCGGGCCGGCCTCCGATGCCCTGGTCCGGGTCGAGAACCGGCTACGAGAGGTCGAGAGGGATCGGGTCGGCGCCTACGCCGGGCTGCGCGAACAGGTCGCGGCGCTGCACCGGTCCTCGGCCGACCTGGGCACCCAGACCAGAGCGTTGGTCGGTGCACTACGGGCGCCGACGGTCCGGGGGCGCTGGGGCGAACTTCAACTGCAGCGCATCGTCGAGCTGGCCGGGATGGTCGACCACTGTGATTTCGATACCCAGGTCCACGTCGCCGCCAGTTCGTCGGCGAGCGGTGCCGACCGCGGCGCCCGGCCGGACCTGGTGGTCCGGCTGGCCGGCGACCGTTCGGTGCCGGTGGACGCCAAGGTGCCGTTCGCGGCCTGGTTGGAGGCCCTCGACACGCAGGACCCCGACCGGCGGGCATGGTTGATGGGGCAGCACGCACGGGCGCTGCGTACCCACGTCGACGTGCTGGCGTCCAAGGCGTACTGGCAGCATTTCCAGCCGGCGCCGGAGTTCGTGGTGATGTTCGTGCCGGGCGAACCGCTGCTGGACGCGGCGATGACGATCGATCCGTCGCTCACCGAGCACGCCTTCGCCCGCAACGTGCTGATCGCCACCCCGACGACGCTGATCGCGCTGTTGCGCACCATCGCGTTCGGCTGGCGACAGGAACGCCTGTCCAGGTCGGCCGAGGAGATCCACCAACTCGGTCGCGATCTGCACGCCCGGCTGGCCACCGTGACCCGCCATCTCGACCGGGTGGGCGCCGGGCTCGACCGTGCCGTCGAGGCCTACAACGCGGCCTCCAGGTCGCTCGACTCCCGCCTGCTGGTGACCGCGCAGCGGTTCGCCGATCTGGGGGTGGCCACGGACTCGATCGACCCGCCGCGCCGCATCGACGCCAGGGCGCACCCGCCACGGGTGGACGGCCCGACACCGACGCGGTTCGACGACCCGGAGGTGTCGCTGGCCGAGATCGGCTGAACCGGCCGACGAGGCCGCCGCAGGGCAACCGCCACGACGACGCACGCCCGCCGAGGTTGCCTCGGCGTGCAGCGGCGCGGAATCCTCCGATCCGGGGCGCCGATCAGCCCCTGAACAGCAGCGGGACGATACGGTGAGCGGGTGACCAGCACCCCCAGCCGGGCGATTCTGCCCGCCGATGCGTCTGCCGTGCCCGCGGTGCGCGGCCTGCCTTCCTGGGGAGCAGTCCTGGTGGCGGTCGTCTTCACCACGGTCGGCGTCGTCATCGACCTCAACAGCACGAGCGAGGAATCGGCCGGCTGGCCCCTGCGGATCTTGTTCGTGGCCGGTGTGGTGCTCGCCGCGCTCGCCGTCCGACGGGGTGCCATCTTCACCGCCATGGTGCAGCCCCCGCTGGTGCTGGCCGCGGCGATCGTCATCGGCGGCCTGCTCAACGGCTCGGGCGGCCTGCTCAACACCGGCCTTGACGTGGTCAGGGCATTCCCGCTGATGTTGGTGGGTACCGCCGCCGCGGTCGTGATCGGTGTCATCCGGCTGGTCGCCCAGCCACTACGTCGTCGCAGCTCCGCCGGTACGCCACAGTCCAGCGCACACGCCTGACCCTGACCCTCGGTCAGGCGGGCCGGAGATCCTTGCGCAGTTCCTTGGGCAGCGAGAACGTCAACGTCTCGGTCGCCGCGGTGAACTCCTCGACATCGCCGAACCCCCGGCCGGCCAACCAGGTCAGCACGCCCTCGACCAGGTCCTCGGGAACGGATGCCCCGGACGTCACGCCGATGGTGCTCACCCCGACGAGCCAGCTCGGGTCGATCTCGTGCGCGTAATCGACGAGATGGGCGGCCCGGGCACCGGCGTCAACGGCCACTTCGACCAACCGCACCGAGTTGGACGAGTTGCGCGAACCCACCACGATCACCAGGTCACACTCGGGGGCGATCTGCTTGACCACCTCCTGCCGGTTCTGCGTGGCGTAGCAGATGTCGTCGCTGGGCGGTGAGGTCATCAGCGGGAACCGCTTGCGCAGCAGGTCGACGGTCTGCAGGGTCTCATCGACGGACAACGTGGTCTGTGACAGCCAGACGACCTTGTCCGGATTGTCCACGTGCACCGCGTCGACATCGGCGGCGCTGTCCACCAGCTGGATCGCATCCGGGGCCTCACCCTGGGTGCCCTCGACCTCCTCGTGGCCCCGATGACCGACCAGCAGGATGTCGTAGCCCTCGCGGGCGTAGCGCACTGCTTCCTTGTGCACCTTGGTCACCAGCGGGCAGGTGGCGTCGATCACGCGCAGGCGGCGCTCCGCGGCCTCCTCGTGCACCGCCGGCGAGACGCCGTGGGCCGAGAACACGACCAGCGCACCCTCGGGTACCTCGGCGGTCTCGTCCACGAAGATCGCCCCCCGCTGCTCGAGGGTGGCGACCACATGCTTGTTGTGCACGATCTGTTTGCGCACGTAGATCGGGGCGCCGTACTGCTCGAGGGCCTTCTCGACGGTCACCACGGCGCGGTCCACGCCGGCGCAATAGCCGCGCGGGCGGGCCAGCAGAACGCGGCGGCGCACAGGTGTCACACCGTTCATCGTAGGTGCCCTGCCGGGCGCCGAGCGGCCGTGCGGCGATCACGCAGGAACGCTCCGCCCTCGCCGGCTGACGTCGAGGCCACCCTCGGGTACCGGCGAACGGCCGGATACGGCAGGCTGGAGGTATGCCGATCTCCTTTCCTTTTCCGGTGCGGGTCAGCGTCGGGTTGATCGCTACCGGAGTGGATCAGTTGCTGAGGTTGCCCGGCGATCTCCCGTCCTTGGGGGTCACGGCGGCCGGCCAGGCCATGCGGCTGTCGATGCGCATGCAACAGGAGTTCGCCGAGCTGGCCACCCGGGGCGACGAGGTGCTGTCCCGCATCGGCGGACAACCGGCCGACCACCCGGCCTGGGCGACCTTCGACGAGGAGGAGACCGAGGCGACCGGCAGCCTGACCGTGGTCGCCACCGGTACGCCGGACACCGAAGACACCCAAGACACCGCGCACACCGCAGACCATGACGGCTTCACCGGTAACCCGACTGCAGGAATTGGCCGAGGTGATCGCACTCGACCTCGTCGTGATCTCGCAGTCAGCCGATCGGACCGAGGACGATCAGTCCGATCCCGAATCACCGATCGAGACCGACGCTGACGACAGCACCGACAGCGACGGCCCTGACGACGCTCGCAATGAATACCGGGACCAGGACGGCGCCACCGAGTCGGCGGACGACGACGATGCACCGCCGGCGGCGTCGATCGGATCGGCCGACAACGGCGCCGTCGAGAGCGCGGATGACTACGAGACGCTCACCCTGGCCGAGTTGCGGGGAAAGCTGCGGCGGCTGTCGGCCGACCAGGTGACCGATCTGCTCGGCCGGGAACGGGCCGGCGCCGATCGCCCGCCCTTCGTCACCCTGCTGTCCAACCGGCTCACCAGCATGGAGCAGGGCCACCCGTGATCGCTGCCCTCGATCCAGGACAGTGGTGATCGGTCGGGGCGGCGTCGGTGACGACCGCCGATAGCTCCGGGCGGCCGCCGCTGCCGGCGACCGCTGCCGACACCTCCAGGGACAACCCGTGGCCGGTGCGCGCGCTGGCCCAGCGGATGGCCGGGTACCTGGCGAAGGCCCCGGCTGCCTGGATCGAGGGTCAGGTCGCCCAACTCGACGTCTGCGGACGAATGTCCTCTACCTGACCCTGCGCGATCCGGCTGCGGACATCTCCATGTCCGTCACCTGCCTGCGCAGCACGGTCGCCGCCCTCCCCCGGCCGCCCGCCGAGGGCGATCGGGTGGTGGTGCACGGCAAGTACGACTTCTAGGCCGCCCGTGGCCACACTGAACTTCAAGGTCGACGAGATCCATCCGGTCGGCCTCGGCGAGTTGTTGGCTCCGGCTGGAACGCACTCGCAAGCTGCTGGCCGCCGAGGGTCTGACCGACCCGGAACGCAAGACGCCCGCTGCCGTTCCTGCCCCGCATGGTCGGTCTGATCACCGGCCGGGCCTCGGCCGCCGAGTCGGACGTCCTGGCCAACGCCAGGGCGCGGTGGCCGGCGGTCAGGTTCCGGGTCGCGTACGCGGCGGTGCAGGGCGTCAGCGCGGTCCCCCAGATCCTCGACGCGCTCGCTCTGCTGGACGCCGACCCGCAGGTCGACGTGATCGTGCTGGCCCGCGGCGGCGGCAGCGCCGAGGACCTGCTGCCGTTCTCCGACGAGGCGCTGTGCCGGGCGGTGGCCGGCTGCCGCACCCCGGTGGTCGCCGCCGATCGGCCACGAACCCGACCATCCGATCGTCGACGACGTCGCCGACGTGCGCTGTTCCACCCCGACCGATGCCGGCAAGCGGGTGGTGCCGGACGCAGCGGCCGAACTGCGCGCCGTCGATGGCCTGCGCTGCCGCGCGCGGCGGGCGTTGGCCGGCTGGGTACGCACCGAACACGCGCAGCTCGCCCGGCTCACCGCCGCCACGGTGCTGGCCGATCCGCACGCTCCGCTCGAGCGCCGCGCCGAGCAGATCGATCGGCTGGTCGCTGCGGTCCCGCGCCCAGATCGCGGCCGCGCTGGATCGCATCGACCGCGATCTGGCGCACCGTCGCGCCCAACTCGCCGCACTCGGCCCGGCCTCGACGCTGGCCCGGGGTATGCCGTGGTCCAGGTCGGCGGCACGTCCTGCGATCGGTGGCCGACGCACCGGCCGGGGCCGCCCTGCGCATCCGGGTGGCCGACGGCGCGGTGCTGGCCGTCAGCAGCGGCCCGGAACCCACCGGCCGTCCACGGGCCGAGAAGCCCGAGGCAACCGACCGACCAGGCAAGGCCCCTCATCGCGCGGACGCATCAGGAGAGGCAGGTCCGTGACCGACCAGGACAACGTCGAGCAGGCAGCGACGGACACGCTCACCGACGGCACCAGCTACGAGCAGGCCAGGGACGAACTCGCCGAGGTGGTGGCGCAAGCTGGAGGCCGGCGGCCTCAGCCTGGACGATTCGCTGACCCTGTGGGAGCGCGGCGAGGATCTGGCCCGGGTGTGCGAGCGGTTCCTGGACGGCGCCGCGCAGCGGGTGGACGCCGCGCTGGCCGCGGCCGAGGAGGACGAACAAGCCTGACGGGCAGCGCCCGGCCGATCAGGCCCGGACGGTCAGCCCGCGATCGACTCGGCGACCGTGGTGAACGCGGCCGCATCGGCGCTGCCGGTGATCAGGTAGACGACTCCGTCCATCTCTCGGTACCAGACGGTCTCGTCCCGGCGGCCGGGCCCGACCGACCACGTCGCACCGCCCGCCTGCACCGTTCCGGTGGCCGGATCGGTGTTGGCCACCTGCGCCTGCGAGCACCTGGTCGAGGCGCCCTGCGACTCGACGAGGGTGACGAACCCGCCGTCCGGGGTCAACCATCCGCCCTGCACGGTCGGCACCTCATCGGCCTGCATGGTCGCCGGGTCGGTCACTGCGAAGGAGTTCGCGTGCCACTCGGCCGGTATGCCGTGCGGGATCGCCGGGGAGAACGGGACCATCCGGTCGGCCCGTTCGAACCCGCCGACCACATCGGCGGTCGGGTGCCGCGACATTGGAGACCGGACCACCCGGCGCGAACGACAGCCCGCCGTAGAGCCACGCGAAGATCGAACGCCGCCGCCGCCAGCACGACCATGGAGATGACCATGTCGCGGACGGTCTTGTTGCGTCGATCTGCCACGCCCGCCATGGTCCCACGCGCCCGCGCCGGCCGAGGATCAACAGGCAAAACAAGGATGAAGTCGACGTCACCAGTCCCACCAGCCCCAAGACCGTCGAGTTGATCCGCGCAGCGACCGAGGGACCTCGGAGGCGGCCACGGCCGGCGCTGAGTCGCGGGTGGCCAAGGACACCCAGGCGCGGCTGGAACCGCCCATCATCGGCGGATACCGTTCTCGGCATGGCTGAACCCACCGCTGCGTTCGGATCCGACGCACCCACCGACCCCGACTACCGCATCGAGCACGACACCATGGGCGAGGTGCGGGTTCCCGCCCGCGCCGCCTACCAGGCGCAGACCCAGCGGGCCGTGGAGAACTTCCCGATCTCCGGTCGCGGACTCGAGCGCGGGCAGATCCGCGCGCTGGCGCTGATCAAGGCGGCCGCGGCCAAGGTCAACGCCCAGCTCGGCGTGGTCGAGCCGGAGATCGCCGCCGCCATCGCCTCGGCCGCCGACCGGGTCGCCGCCGGCGAGTTCGACGCCGACTTCCCGATCGACGTGTTCCAGACCGGGTCCGGCACCAGCTCCAACATGAACACCAACGAGGTGCTCGGCACCCTGGCCAGCGCCTCGCTGGGCCGCAAGGTCCACCCGAACGACCACGTCAACGCCTCGCAGTCGTCCAACGACGTCTTCCCGACCTCGATCCACGTGGCCGCCACCGAGGGCGTCGTGCGCGACCTGATCCCGGCGCTCGACCACCTCGCGCAGGCGCTTGGAGGCCAAGGCCGGCGAGTGGGCGACAGTGGTGAAGTCCGGCCGCACCCACCTGATGGACGCCACCCCGGTCACCCTCGGCCAGGAGTTCGGCGGCTACGCCGCGCAGGTTCGGTACGGCATCGAGCGGCTGCACCTCGTCGCTGCCCCGGCTGGCCGAGCTGCCGCTGGGCGGGACGGCGGTCGGCACCGGGATCAACACCCCGCCCGGCTTCTCCGCCGCGGTCATCGCCGAGCTGGCCGACGACCACCGGCCTGCCGTTCACCGAGGCGCGCAACCACTTCGAGGCCCAGGGCGCCCGCGACGGGCTGGTCGAGGCCTCCGGCCAGCTGCGCACCATCGCCGTCGGGCTGACCAAGATCTGCAACGACATCCGCTGGATGGGTTCGGGTCCGCGCGCCGGCCTCGCCGAGATCCATCTGCCCGACCTGCAGCCCGGCTCGTCGATCATGCCGGGCAAGGTCAACCCGGTGCTGCCCGAGGCGACCCTGATGGTGGCCGCCCAGGTGATCGGCAACGACGCCACCGTCGCGTTCGCCGGATCCCAGGGCAACTTCGAGCTCAACGTCATGTTCCCGGTGATCGCCCGCAACCTGCTCGAGTCGATCCGGTTGCTGGCCAACGTCTCCCGGCTGCTCGCCGACCGGTGCATCGACGGCATCGAGGCCGACGTCGAGCGCTGCCGGACGTTCGCCGAGTCGTCACCGTCGATCGTCACGCCGCTGAACAAGTACATCGGCTACGAGGAGGCGGCCTCGGTCGCCAAGCAGGCCCTCAAGGAGGGCAAGACGATCAAGGCCGTGGTCCTCGAGCGCGGTCACGTCGAACAGCGGCAAGCTCACCGCCGAGCAGTTGGACGCCGCGCTGGACGTGCTGTCCATGACCCACCCCTGACGGACTCCCTCGTCCGAGGTTGACCTGCCCCCAGGGCGCACGTTCCCGGCCGCTGCGAGGATCATCTCGACGATTTTGGGACGCGTGTGGCTGGTGGAGTCAACTTCATCCTCGTAAGGGAAGTTGATCCTCGCAGGACCCGGGCCGAGAAGCGGGGAGAAGGCGGATCCCCGGGCCGGGGATCCGCCTTCTCGATAGGGCTGGATTACTCGCGCGCGGCTACTTGGCGATGGTCAGGACCGTCTTGGTGGTCGTCGAGCCCTTCACCACATCGGCGTTCACCGACGCGATCAGGTTGTAGCTACCCACCTTCTTCCCGGACACCTGGTAGCGGAAGGTCACCGAACCACCCGGAGTCGGATTGCCCATCTTCACCGCGAATTCGCTGTCGGAGGCCGGGGCGATGTTGACCCCGCTCGAGCCGTCACGGTTCTCGGCGCCGGCGGCCAGGTCCTGGTCGTTCGGTCCACCCAGGGTGCCGTAGGAAATCCACTGACCCTCGGTGGCACCCAACTGGATCCACACCTCGAACGTGTTCGCGACGGTCGACCCGTAGGCCACGACGGCGTCGTAATCGACAACCAGGAAGCTCAGCCCGCCTCGGTCAGCACGCCGATCCGGATGGCGCCGCCGGTCGACGGGTTCAGGTCGGTCCAGAACGGGGCGATGACGTTGTTCGGGCGGTCCGCGTTCGGGAACGGGCCGGCTGGGCAACACTCGCACGTCGGCACTTGCTCCGCCACCGATGACTACGTAGCCGTTCGAGTCGACGCCGATCGACGAGTAGGTCTCGCCGCCGAACATGAACGACGGCACGTTGAAGTTAATGATGTTGTCATCCGTGACGCCGGCAATCGGATTGATGCCGAAATCGCTGAGCGCGGTATAGCCATCACCCGGGCTCGCTCCCGGGGTGACCGAGGTGACCGCGGGCGGCAGCGCTGGTGAGAGCGTGCCGCTCCATTTGGCTCCGGTCGAGGTCTGCCGCGCCGGCGGCGAGACGAAGTACTCGGTCAGCTTGTCCGGAACGGTGACCTTGACCTTGGCCGTCGTTTCCACGGCCGCGGTGTTCTGCGCGGTGACGGTGCAGGTCGACACCTCGTTGGGCATCACCGGGTTGCCGGCGCAGGATTGGCTCAGGCTGATCTTGCCGGGTGCGCGATGCACAGCGACCGGCAGCACGGCGGCCGTGGCCGAACCCCGTGGCTTCAGCGTGATCTGGGCGAACACGGCGGCGTTGTCGGTCAGATCGGTGCCGTCGATGGTGATCTTCAACTTCTGCTTGGCGTTGGGCGCAAGGTGAACGTCGTCGGCGACACGGTGATCGTCCAGGCCGCTCGGCCGCGCTGACCTGCACCTTGAAGGTCTGGGTCTGGGCCGACACGTTCTTGGCCGTCCGGTACGTCGCCAGCACGCCGGCCAGCGGGTCGGCGTGGATGCTCGGCAGGTTGAGGTCGACCCGGTCCAGCGCGTCGTGCTGCTGGCCTGGTGTAGTCGGCCGCGGTCACGTCGAAGGTGACCGTCGGGGACACCGCCCGGTTGGCCCGGAGCGAGCCCGGCACCGCGGTCGAACGGGTCGGCGGCGTGAGCCGTCCTCGTTGATGACGTCCTGGACGGACGAGGTCATCACGGCCGACTTGATCTGTCCGGGCGGTCCAGTTCGGATGGGCGGCCTTGACCAGTGCCGAGACGCCGGCGCTGTGCGGGCTGGACATCGAGGTACCGGCGATCGCCTGGAACAGCTGGCCGGGCGGGCCGGTCGCGATGTCGATCGGGGTCGGCGTGTGCCCGGCCAGGATCTGCACGCCAGGGGCGGTGACGTCGGGCTTGATGAAGTCGTCCGTATCGGACCCGCGAGAGCTGAAGCCGGCCATCACATCGCCGCGGACGGCGGATCTTCTCGCCCAGGGCCCAGGTCGCGGTGACGCCGGGATGCGCGGCCGAGGAAGGCCAGCAGGTCGGTGTTCGGGCCCTCGAGGTGGATGGCCGGCAGGAAGTGGTTGTCGGTCTCGGTGTCGGACGGCGGTCGGGTTGTAGAGAATCATCCCGGCCGCGCCGCCGAGGCTGGCGAAGTAGCCCTTCTCGACCCGGCCGCCGCCGCCACCGCCGCGCTCGCAGACGACGACCTTGCCGGTGACCGAGCCCGGCCGGCGAACGGCGCTCAGGCAGTTCGTCGCTGCCGGTGTAGCCGGGGACGTCGGTGGCCAGCACGACGGGCAGGTCGGAGACGCCGGCGGTGAGGGTGGAGCCGACCTTGCTGTAGGTGGCGCCGTCGGTCGATGTCAGGGTCAGGGTGGACTCGAAGTGCCGGTCGGAGGTGGAGGCGCCGACCGTGGTCACCCAGGGGCCGGCGTGCTCGGCCGTTGCCGGTCGCCGGGTCCGTCGTTGCCGGCCGAGGCGCTGACGCTGATGCCCGGCGGCGTACGCGTCCAGGAAGGCGAGTTCGACCGGGTCGTTGTACGGGTCGGCGCCACCGCCGATCGAGAAGTTGAGCACGTTGACGCCGTCGAGCGATGGCCTGCTGGACGGCGTTGACCGAGTCGGACTGGTAGCAGCGTTGGCCAGGCAGACCCGGTACATGATGACCGAGGCGCCGGGGGCGATGCCGCTGATCGGGCCGCGGTCGACGCCGAGCATCGGGGTGCTGGTGACCGGAGTCGCCGGCGGCGGTGGTCGACGTGTGGGTGCCGTGGCCGTCGGCGTCGCGAGCGGAGCACTTGCCGTACGGATGCGCGCGTGCTGGTCAGTGCGGTGTCGCAGAACTCGCCGGCGTCGGCGCCGTTCAGCGCGCAGGTTGGTGTCGGTGAACGCGTAGGCGCCGATCAGCTTGTCGTTGCAGGTGAACGGGGCGCCGAGGGCGGCGTCCGGGCCGTCGCCGAACTGGCACCCCCAGGTCTTGCCCGCCGACCCGGCTTGGGCAGATGCCGTTGTCGGCGAGCATCGGATGCTCGGGCCAGATGCCGGTGTCGAGGACGCCGACGATGACGCCCTGGCCGGCCAGCTTCTGACCGCCGAGGCTGGGCCAGACCTGGGTCGCGCCGACGAATGCTGCGGTGTCGCTGGGGATCGTGTCGGCCGCACCGGCGCCGGCGACCGAAGCCGACATTGCCGACACCTCGGCCGTCGGCTGGTGCAGGGCGTCGGCCTGGACGGCGGCGACGCCCGTCAACGGCGAGCAGCTTCTTGGCCTGGTTGGCCGGCAGGGACACGGACAGTCCGCCGTAGACCGTGGTGAACGAGCCGGTGATCTTCGCCGACGGGACCGCCTTGGAGATCGCCGCGGCGGCCTGGGCGGACTCGGTGTCGGCGTGCTTCAAGTATTTGACGACGTCCGGGTCGGACTTGGACAGCGGCTCGCCGGTGACCTGGGGGCTGGTGGCCGGCAGGCCGTCGAGTCCGCCGGTGTAGGACGCCGCCGCGTCGTAGTCGAGCTTGACCATGATCGGGACGACCTTGGCGTCGGTCCGCTTGAGCAGGGCCGGGTCGCTCTCCGCCAACTGCCCGCTGGCCGACTTCGACCGCGGTGAACGTCGAGGTCGGCGAAAGCGGCGTAGCGGTGAAGTCCTTCGCGTCGGACGGGCTCGCCGATGCGGTACTCAGACCGCCGCTGACGAGGAGGGTTCCGCAGATCAGGGCCAAGACTTTCCGGCCGGCACGCATGTTCAACAAAGCCCTCCTTGGAGCCGAGAACGCGCCGCACAGTCGGACGTGTGGCGCAGGTGATGCGGAACTTAGCGCCGAATGCCCGCTCGACGACAGGGTTGGATCTTGCTGGCAGCCGTCTGGGCTCACCCGTCACCCGAACGCAGCAGTCCCGGCTGCCGCCGTCACCGACCGCGACGAGGTCACTTCTCGCGGTCGGCGTCGTCGCCGAAGTCCGGTCGCCACTGCTCGGTCGACGGTCCCGCATCGTCGCCGGGGGGCACCGCCGGCAACGGGCCGGTCTCCGGCGCGGCCGGCTGGTCATGGTCGTCCGGAATCGAGTGCCGTCCGGTCAGCGGCTGTTCCGGCCCGTCCGGCCCCACGGCCTGGGTCGGCCCCGCGGTCGGCTGCCGGCCTGGCCGCGACGAGGCCGGGTCGATCTCGGTCGGCGCCTCGGCCACCGCCGGTGGCATCGGCGGATAGTCGTTGTCCCGTCCGGAGAGCAGCCCATATCCGTCGGGGCTCGGCGGCGGGCCGTACGGGCCGTGACCCAACACCCTGGTCGGCGAGTCGTCCGGGGGGATCTGCTGCTGCCGGTTGCGCTCCGCGGCGGCCGCGGCAGCCAGCAGCGCCTCCTGCTGCACGTGCTCCTGCTCGGCCAGTTCCCGGCGGTTCCTGCGCACCGCGACGATGGCCACGACAATGCCGATGATCACCACGGCGGCCAGGGTGATCCACAGCCAGAGCAGGCTGTTGCCGCCGCTGTCATTGCCCGCCGGCGCGACCGAGGCTGCGGTGGTCGCCGGGGCCGACGAACTGGCCTCGGAACTGGCCTCCGCACTCGACGACTCGGACGAGGTGCTGGTCACCGCGCTGGAGGTGGTCGGCGGAGTGCTGCTGGGCGTTGGCGACGGCGAACTGGAGGTGGTGGCCGCCACGGCCGCCACCTCGAACTGCGCGACGCCGACCGTGCCCGACTCGGTGCCGATCGCCTGCAGGGTGTGCCCACCCGCGGGGCAGGTCCTTGGGCACGGTCAGCTTGATGGTCACGTTGCCGACGTCGTTGGCCTTCGCATCGGGCAGCGAGATCGGGTCGGAGAACAGCGTGACCTTCACCGTCTCGTTCGGCTTGAACCGCTCGAAGACGATCTCCTGGGTGGCCCCGGGCTTCAGCGTGGCGGGGATCGGTACCAGTGGGTTGACCGTCACCTGGGTCGCCGAGGACGGCGTCGGGGTCGGCGGCGTGGTCGGTTCGCTCGAGCTCGGTCGACGTGCTGGTCGACGTGCTGGTCGATGTGCTGGTCGATGTGCTGGTGCTGGTCGACGCGCTCGTCGACGTGGTCGCCGTGCTGGACGAGGTCGTGCTCGTGGCGTGTCGTGGTCGGCGTGGGCACATTGCCGGCCTTGAACCGGACCGGGACGGCGAACATCGCCTCGGGCCGGTCGGTGGGCTGGAGCTTGGTGATGTCCGACGACCCGAACACGTAGAGCGAGCAGGCCGTTGGTCAGGCAGTTGACGCCGACGATGGCATTGGTGATCGTCAGCGTGATGCCGAAATTGCCGCCGGACCACGGCGAGTACGCGGGTGGCGTGCCTTGCGGGTTCGACGACGACCCTTCCCCACCCATTGGTGCCGTTGGCCGGGAGCGCGCCACCGAGACACTTGTCGATGGGAACCGTCCCCGACGCGTCGGACTGGCAGATCGCGATGCCCAGGTCATCGGACGCGGTGAAGCCTTCGCCCGAGATCTTGATCTGTTGATTCCGCAGCGCCAGGTCGGTGGTCCGGTCGATCTTGAGCACGCTTCCGGCGTCGGGCGCCCGCGCTGATCGACGAGGTCACGGTTTCGGCGACGACCGTGTCGGACGCACCCGGAGCCGCCACCGCTCCCGGCGCGATCGCGACCAGCACCCCGGCCCCGATCGCGGTCACCCCGGCCAGCGTCGCCGCGCCGAGTCGCGCTCGGTCCCGCCGGCGAAGTCGGTCGTCACGGCGCTGGGTCGGTGCTGGCATGCGGCATCTCCTCGGCGGTTGTGCGACCTCGACTCGGCGGGTCGGCGCACCCATTGTCGGGTACGAAGGTCCGCACGCTGCGGCGAACCGCGGTACGTCACACCGTCAGACCCACGCCAAGACGGTAGCCGCGACGGCAACCGTCGCGGTCATGCCCGGCACTCCGGCCACGCTCAGGCCAGGTCGGGCAGCTCCAGCATCTCGGTGACCAGCGCGGCGATCGGCGATCGCTCGGACCGGGTCAGGGTGACGTGGGCGAACAGCGGATGGCCCTTGAGCGCCTCGATCACTGCGGCGATCCCGTCGTGCCGGCCCACCCGCAGGTTGTCGCGCTGCGCGACGTCGTGGGTCAGCACCACCCGGGAGTTGGCGCCGAGCCGGGACAGCACCGTGAGCAGCACGTTGCGTTCCAGCGACTGCGCCTCGTCGACGATGACGAACGAGTCGTGCAGCGACCGGCCGCGGATGTGGGTCAACGGCAGCACCTCGAGCATGCCGCGGGCGATGACCTCCTCGACGACCGTCGGCGAGGCCACCGCGGACAGGGTGTCGAACACCGCCTGCGCCCAGGGGCCCATCTTCTCGTTCTCGCTGCCCGGCAGGTAGCCCAGCTCCTGGCCGCCGACGGCGTAGAGCGGCCGGAACACCACGACCTTGCGGTGCGCGCGGCGCTCCATCACCAGCTCGAGCCCGGCGCACAGGGCCAGCGCCGACTTGCCGGTACCGGCCCGGCCGCCGAGCGAGACGATGCCCACCTCGTCGTCCATCAGCAGGTCGAGCGCGATCCGCTGCTCGGCCGACCGGCCGCGCAGCCCGAACGCCTCCCGCTCGCCGCGGACCAGCCGGACCTGCTTGCCCGGGGTGACCCGGCCCAGCGCCGAACCGGTCCGGGTGAGCAGCTTGACGCCGGTGTGGCACGGCAGCTCGCGGGCGGCGTCGATGTCGACCAGACCGGCGTGGAACAGCGTGTCGACCTGCTCCGGGGCGACCTCGCAGCTCGGCCATCCCGGTCCAGCCCGACGGCACGATGTCCTGCGCCCGGTACTCGTCGGCGGCCAGCCCGACGGCCGACGCCTTGACCCGCAGCGGCATGTCCTTGGAGACCAGGATGACCCGGCCCGCCGGGCGCTCCTTGGCGAGGTTCAGCGCACAGGCCAGGATGCGGGAGTCGTTGGTGTCGTTGCGGAATCCGGCCGGCAGGACCATCGGGTCGGTGTGGTTCAGCTCGACGTGCAGGGTGCCGCCGCCGTCGCCCGACCGGCACCGGGGCGTCCAGCCGACCGTGCTCGATCCGCAGGTCGTCCAGGATGCGCAGCGCCTGCCGGGCGAAGTAGCCCAGCTCCGGATGGTGCCGCTTGGCCTCCAGCTCGCCGATCACCACCAGCGGCAGGACCACCTCGTGCTCGGCGAACTTGGTCAGCGCCCACGGGTCGGAGAGCAGGACCGAGGTGTCGATGACGTAGGTGCGCCGGTCCGGCCGGCATCGGCGGCGCGCTGGACGGACCGCTGCCTCCCGCTCCGACGTGCTGGTCCCGGTCCGGTCGGTGCGGCGTGCGGCCACGAAGACTCCCCAAGGGCGTCGGTGCCGGACGCCCGGACAACTGAGAGGTGGCCGGTGGACCCGGCGGATCGTCGGCTAGGGCCGGCGGCCGCGGGGGCCCGGAACCGGCCCCCTTCCGTGCAACGTGCGCACGATCAATGCGGGACCTCCCGTGCGGACGGCTTCCCCACCGCCCACGAATCCGGACGCTACGCGCGGACCAGCGGCCGACCCGGGACCGACGCGCTACGGCTGGGTTAACTTCGGATTGCCGGCGACGTGCGTGAGCGACCGGCCGACGCTCAGCGACCGCGAGGAGCCGGCGGCGAACCGAAAGGGCTCACTGCGTCCGGACTGGGCTTGTCGGTTCATTGGCTGGTCGGGGACGCTGGGTCGTCGCCGGCGCGAACGGTGGCCGGGACCGGCTCAGTGAGCGGCCGCCGCCGGTTCGGCGGGCTCGGCGACGGCGCCGGCACGGCCGAGGTGCCGGCGGCCCTGGGCAGGACGACGGTGACGGTGAGCCCGCCGCCGGGCGTGTGCGACGGCCATGATCGCGACCGCCGTGCGCCGCGCACGATGGCGGCGACGATGGACAGACCGAGCCCGGTGCCGCCCGTTCGCCCGCGACCGGGAGGCGTCGACCCGGTAGAACCGGTCGAACAGCCGCGGCAGCGCCTCGTCGGACACCCCCGGGCCGTTGTCGGAGACGCGTGACCGCGACGTCGTCGCTGCCGGGCATCACCGACACCGTCGCGACGGTGCCCGGCCGGGGTGTGGGTGCGGACGTTGCCGAGCAGGTTGGCGAACAGCTGGTGCAGCCGCAGCCGGTCGCCCAGGACGGCGAGCGCCGACTCGCCGCCGGGACCGGCCATCAGCCGCCAGGTGCGCTCGCGGGTCGATGACGGCGGCGTCGTCGACGACCCCGGTCAGCAGGTCGGGCAGGTCGACCCGCTCGCGCGCGGTTGCCGTCTCGGCGTCCGCCTGCACCAGCGTCAGCAGGTCCTCGACCAGCGCACCCATCCGCCGCGACTCGAAGCCCATCCGCTCCATGGCCCGGTCGACCGCGGCATCGTCCGGCAGCGCGCCCGGCCCGGTACAGGTCGGTGTAGCCGCGCACGGCGGCCACCGGGGTGCGCAGTTCGTGGGACGCGTCGGCCAGGAACTGGCGCAGCCGTTCCTCGTTGCGGCGGCGTTCGTCGAGCAGGTCGGAGATGCCGTCGAGCATGCCGTTGAAGGCGTAACCCAGCCGGCCCACCTCGGTCGCCGGGTCGCCGGCGTCGACCCGGCGGTCCAGGTCGCCCCTGGAGATCTCGTCGGCGGCGCTGGCCATCTCCTCGAGCGGCTTGAGCTCGCGGCGGATCACGACGCTGGCGGTGGCGCCGAGCAGGATCAGCAGCCCGGCGGTGATCAGCAGTTCGGTCAACACGAGTCGGGACACGGTGGCCGTCGACGTCGGCCAGGCTCATCCAGGCGACCAGGTAGGCCGGTTCGGCCGAGTCCACCAGCGCCACCGGCAGCGCCAGGATCCGGTACTTCGGTCTTGCCGCCGCTGGCGTCTCCGACCGTGGTCGGCTCGCCGACCGCCGGGTCGGCCGGGATGTCCGGGATCCCGCTGGTGCTGCCGGTCGGCGGCGGCGCCGACTTGACCGCGCCCTCCGCCGACACGATCGACCAGCCGACCTCGCCGCGCAGCGGGTTCGAGCGTCGAGGTCGCCGAGCAGAGTCTGCAGGTCGAACTTGCGCCCTGTCGGCACGCTGCTGACCACCGCGGTGAGCGTGGCGTCGCGGGTCGAGAGCAGCGAGCTCCGCAGGTTCAGCGGCAGCAGGATGTCGACCGCGGCCAGCGCGATGGCGGCCGTCACCATGACCAGCGCGGTCAGCTTGGCGCGCAGGCTCCACCGGCGACGTGGTTCGGAACTGGTCATCGGCAGGATCAGCGTGCGCGGCGCCCGCAGCACGTAGCCGAACCCGCGGTGGGTGTGGATCAGCGGCACGGCGTCCGGCCGGTTGTCGATCTTGCGACGCAGGTAGGAGATGTAGGTGGCGACGACCGAGTCGTCGCCGTAGAAGTCGGGGCCCCAGACGGCGTCGAGCAGCTGCTGGCGGGACAGCACGATGTTGGCGTTGAGCATCAGGTGCCGCAGCATCTTGTACTCGGTCGGGCGCCAGGTCGATGGGCACGCCCGCCGCTGGTCACCTGGTAGGTCTCCGGGTCCAGGAGCAGGTCGGCGACCTGCAGCACGCCCTCGCCGTCCAGCGGCGGACGGACCCGGCGCAGCACCGCGGCCACCCGGGCGGCCAGCTCCTCCAGCCCGAACGGCTTGGTCACGTAGTCATCGCCGCCGGCGGTCAGCCCGGCAATCTTGTCCTGCGGCGTGTCCCGGGCCGACAGGAACACCACACCCGGCGTCGACGCCGGCCGCGCGCACCCGCTTCATCACCTCGAGGCCGTCGAAGTCGGGCAGCATGACGTCCAGGATGATCAGGTCGGGGTGGGTTTCCACCGCCGAGCGGACCGCCTCCCGTCCGGAGCCGGCGACCGAGACCTCGTAACCGAGGAACCGCATCGACGTGGCCACGATGTCCTGCAACGACGGTTCGTCGTCGACGACGAGCAACCGGGCCTGCGACGCCATGGTGTCCGTGCCTTCCTGTGCATGGTGCCCACCCGGCCGATTCCGGAAGTGCGCGCGGATGCCATCCGATCAGATGGACATGGGAAAAGGATGGACCACCTGTCCAATTCCGGCCGGGAATCTCCCTGGCCGGTCGGGCCGGGACGCCCACCCGACCTCACCTGACCGGTCCGAGCAACGAGACCAGTTCGTCGGTCAGCGCGGCCGACGCGCCGCGCAGGGCCGGGGCCGCGGACCGCACGGCCGACCAGAACGGCGCGGGATCGGCGGCCAACTCGCGGACCTGCTCGGCCACCGCGGCCGGGTCGAAGCGGCGCGCACTGTGCATCCAGCGCGTCAGGCCGAGGTCGGCGTAGGCACCCCAACTCTTTCGCTCGTAACCCAGCTGGATCGCCGGGATCCCGGCGAGCAGCGCCTGCAGCGCCCCATGCAGCCGGACCGAGACCACCGGGCCGGGGTCGGGTCCGGCGAGCAGGTCGACCAATCGACCGGACGGCTCGACGTGCAGCTGGTCGCGATAGAACACGCGATCACTCTTCGTCGGATCGCCGTCGGCCTGCACCGCCCACCGCACGCCGCCGAGCACCGACGCCAGGCGGCGAAGGCCCAGCGGGTACCCGACGGCACCGACCAGCTCCCGCGCCACCAGGATCGTGGACCCGGAGAGCGCTCGGGTCTGGATGTCGCCCAGCCGGTCGGCCACCCGGAGCACGGCCAGGTCGGCGGTCCGGTGCACGGTCGTGGACGCACCGACCTCGACCATCGACCGATCGTCGCGCAGGTGCACGGACGAGAGCCGGTGCAGCAACGTCCGCACCCGGTCACCGATCGGGCCGGCCAACGGGCCGACGCTCTGCGGCAGATAGATCGACGGGCGGCCCGACAGCGCGGCCGCCTCGAGCTGCGGCAGGTGATTGATCGCAACGCCGGCCCGGTTGGTCCGCGACCCGGCGCGCAGGTAGCCGCCGCCCACCGCGACGAAACCGGCGGCATCGCGCAGCGTGCGGGCCGCAGCACCGGCGGCCAGCCGGGGGACCCGGACGCCGAGCATGGTCGTCGCACTGGCGGCGGCGGCCCGGGCGGTGCGCAGGTCCGCGGCGCGTCCGGTGGTGCCGATGCCCACCACGCCGGGCAGCTCGCCGAACGACGGCGGATCCAGCGCCAGCACGACGCAGTCGTCGGCCGGCACGCCGGCCGCCCGCAGCCGGTCCAGGGTCAGGTCGACCAGGAGCCCGTCCCCCGCGTTGTCCCGGCTGTAGGCGTGCAGGACGGCGATCACCTGCCGGCCGCCCGGCCCAACTGTTCGGCGTAACGGGCACCGACCGCGTCCAGACCGAGCTGGGCGACCAGCTGATCCCTGGCGACCGTGGCCAACGCGGCACCGTGCGCGGGATCGGCGATCAGGTCGCGCAGCGCGGCCGCGAGCCGATCCACCGAGCCGGCGGGCACGAGGCGGCCGTTCACCCCGTCCTGCACGTGTTCGGCCAGGCCACCGGCGTCCGATGCGACCACCGGAACCCCGGCAGCGACCGCTTCGCCGAGCACCACCGGCACGCCATCGGTGTCACCGTCGCGGGCGACCCGCGACGGCAGGGCGACGATGGCCGCCTCGGCCAGCCCGGCGAGCACCTCGGTGCGGCTGCGCCGGCCGACGAACTCGACCCGATCGGCGACGCCCAGCTCGGTGGCCAGTTCCGTCAGTTCGGCCCGGCACGGGCCGTCCCCGATCACCCTGACCGTCGCCGCCGGCACCGCGACGACCGCCCTGAGCAGGACGTCGATGCCCTTCTTCTCGACCAGCCGACCGATCACCAGGATCAGACCGGCCACCGGTCGGCGGGGGCCGACGGCCGCGGCGATGCCGGCGAAGTCGACGCCCATCGGGATCGGGGCGGTGACGTCGCCACCGAGTCGGCGCAATTCGTCGCCGATGGCCCTGCTCACCGGCACGGTGGCGGCCGCGCCACGCAGGGTCCACCGCTTGATCCAGCCGAGCGGCGCGGTGCGCAAGGTGTAGACGTCCGCGCCGTGCACGGTGATCAGGTATGGCCGCCGCAGCAGGCGGGCGACGGTGCCGGCGGGCACCACCCAATGGGCGTGCACCACGTCCGGGTCAGACCGACGCGCCTCGCGACGGGCGGCCACCAGGAACGAGAAAACGAGGGCCGGAACCTGGATCCACCGACTCGGACGCGCGTGCAGGTTCGCCGCAATGCCGCCGTCGGCCAGCGTCTCCCACCGCCGCGGAAAGTACGCGAACCGGCGGACCCGCACCCCGTCGAGCAGTTCGGCGGAGGCTGCGCCCGGCACCCGCGGCACGATGGCGGTCACCTCGTGGCCCAGCGCGGCCAGCTCGGCGGACAGGGTGAGGACGAACTCGGGGGTGCCGTCGCCGGCCACAGCCGGAAACGTTGTCCCCAGCACCAGCACGCGCAAGGGCACGGCGACGGGCGGCATGCGGCCTAGTATTCCCCGCATGTCCGGCGCCCCCGACGCGACCGGGTCGGCGCCGGACGGGGCCCGGTCGGGGCGAGACGAACCCGGTGGACCCCGGACCGGATCGGCTCGGAAGTCCCGGCTGGCCGCCCTGGAACGGCGCCTGAACCAACGCACGACCTCTCCGCGCGCCCGACGGTGGTTGCTGATCGGCTCGCTGGCCGGGTTCGTCGCGATCGCGGTGCTGTCCTACCTGGCGTTGCCGGACGATCAAGAATTCAACTGGTGGATGGCGCCGGTGCTGGTCCTGGTCTGCACGCCACTGACCGTGCTGGCCAACGCGGCGGAGTTCAAGGTCATGGCGACGTTCTCCGGCCGCCGGTTCGGGTGGGTGGGCTCGGCCCGGCTGACCTTGATCGCCACCGCGGCGAACCTGCTGCCGCTGCCGGGCGGGATCATGATCCGCACCCAGGCGCTGCGCGCCGAAGGAGCCACCTACCGGCGGGCGCTCGGCGCGAACGCCGCAGCCGGCGGGGCCTGGGTGGGCGTCGGTGCGCTGGCCACCGGGGCCCTGATCCTCGGGTATCGCGGCAGCCCCGTGGTCGGGTTCGGCGGGCTGCTGGTCGGCGCCGCGGCGATGGCTGTCGTCATTTACCTCATGCGCCGGGTGCACCGGCACGACTACCTGGCCATGCTGCTGAAGCTGACCATGGTCGAGGTCCTCACGGTGCTGATCGCCGCGGTGCGGGTGCTGGTCTCGTTCGCGTTTCTCGGTGCGAGCATCAACCCGGCTCAGGCGGTGGCGCTGACCACGCCCGCGATCCTGGCCGCCGCCATCGGCATCTTCCCGGCCGGGCTGGGGCTCCGTGAGCTGCTGGCCGGCGCGGTCGCAGTGGTGGTGAACGTGCCGGTGGCCCAGAGCGTGGCGGCGACCGCGGTGGACCGGGTGTTCTCCCAACTCGGCCTCGCCGTGCTGGCCGGCCTGTTGCTGCTGGTCGGCGGCCGGGCGGCGTTCACCTCACTGCCCGCGCCGGACCGCCGCGGGCACCGGCACGGTGGACGGGGCGGACGGTGCCGTTCTTGTCGACGGCACGGCCGTCGAGCCTCTGCTGACCGGGCCGGACGGGGAGGCCGGCGTCGAGGTCCCGCACCACGGTCTCTGAAGATCCCACCGGCCGTGGGGGACTTGATCCCGGGAATCTGTCCGATTTGCCGGGATTAAGTCCCCCTCGGCCGGGAGTGGTGGGCGGTCAGCCGCGAGGTACGAGCACCTTGAGGTGGGTCGGGACGGCGTGCAGCAGGCCGCGCCGCACCGCCGGGGGAAGCACCCCCAGCGCGGCGCTGACCGGTCGCGGGATGGTCAGGTCGTACTCCCGGGGAGCCAGCATCACGGCGATCGTCTCGTCCTCGACCACGAACCCGGCATCGCGGGCCAGCCGGTTCAAGGTGCGCAGTGAAACGGGGCAGATGTCCCACTTCCGCTTCCGGACGAGCCTCAGATACCGACCGGCAGCCGCGGGTGGCAGCCAGGACAGCAAGGGCAGCCCGTAGTGCGGCTCGACCGGCCACCACCGGTTCGGCGTGGCCAGGTACACGAAGCCGTCGTCGGCCAGCACCCGGCGCATCTCGTCCAGATGCAGACCGGGGTCGCCGACGTGTTCGAGCACCTGGTTCGAGACCACGACGTCGAAGGACCCGTCGGCGAAGGGAAGGCGTTCGTCCGTCACCAGGATCTGGGTGTAGCCGGCGGTGACGACCCGGTCGTCGACGATGTCGACGCTGTGCACGGTGGCCGCTTCGGCCGCCAGGGCCTGCGCGATGACGCCGGCGCCGGTGCCGACCTCCAGCACCCGGGCGTTGGCCAGGGCGCGGCGCTTACCGAGCACGGCGATGATCTTGGCGGCCTTGGCCGCGCGGGACCGGGGATCCCGCGCGGTGTGGCCGAGGACGTACCCGGCCGGCGTGGTAGCCCGGTCGGTCATTCGCCGAACCTGCGGTGCCTGGCCGCGTAGTCGCGCAGGGCCCGCAGGAAATCCACCCGTCGGAAGTCGGGCCAGTATGCCTCGCAGAACCAGTACTCCGAGTGCGCACTCTGCCAGAGCAGGAACCCGGACAGGCGCTGCTCACCGGACGTGCGGATGACCAGGTCGGGATCGGGCTGGCCGGAGGTGTAGAGATGCTCGGCGATGCGCTCGACATCGATGCTCTCGACGAGTTCCTGCATCGACTCGCCCTGCTCACCGCCCTCCCGCAGCAGCGATTTGACTGCGTCGACGATCTCTTGCCGGCCGCCGTAGCTGACCGCGATGTTGACCTCGAGGCCGGTGCGGTCGGCGGTGCGCTGTTCGGCGGCGGTCAGCTGGGTGGCCATCTCCTCGGGCAGCAGGTCCAGCGCACCCACCATCCGGAGCTTCCATTGCTTCTCCGGCGCGGACAGTTCGTCGACCACGTCGGTGATGATCTCCAGCAGCGCCCTGACCTCGTCGGTCCTCGCGGTGCAGGTTGTCGGTCGACAACAGCCACAGGGTGACCATGCCGATGCCGGCCTCGTTGCACCATTCCAGCAGGTCGGCGATGTGCGCGGCACCGACCAGATGGCCGTGGGCGACGTTGTCGAACCCGGCCTTGCGGGCCCATCGGCGGTTGCCGTCGAGCATGACGCCGACGTGGTGCGGGATGGGTGAGCCGACCAGGCCCCTGATGAGCTCGCCGTTCGTAGACGCGGTACACGACGGCGGGCAGCCTCACGCCAGGGACCTTACTGCCGGACGGCGGCGCGTCGTCGGTCGCGCCCATCCGGAGGGAAGTCACCGGCCCCACGTAGCGCGTTCACATGGTCATCGGGGACGATGGCCGACATGACGACCGCGGTTCTCGACGCCTCGGCGGCGGCCACCCGGCCGCGCGCTCGCGGGTGGATCCACCTGTATTCGGCGATCGTCGCCGCGGTCATGGGCGTCGCGATGATCACCCTGGCCTGGACCACGGTGAGTGCCGGCGCAGCTCTCGCCTGCGCGATCTACACGATCACCCTCATCGGGCTGTTCGGCGTCAGCGCCACCTACCACCGGCACACCTGGACGTCGGTCCGCGCCCGCACGTGGATGAAGCGCGCGGACCACTCGATGATCTTCGTGTTCATCGCCGGCAGCTACACGCCGATCTCGGTGCTCGCCCTCGAGCCGCCGACCAGGACCTGGGTGCTGGCCGCGGTCTGGGCCGGCGCGGCCGGCGGCGTCGTCCTGAAGATGTTCTTCCCGCACGCGCCGCGCTGGCTCGGGGTGCCGTTCTACCTGGCCCTGGGCTGGGTGGCGGTGTTCGTCATGCCCGAGTTGCTCGCCAACGGCGGCGTCGCGGCATTCGTGCTGATCCTGGTGGGCGGTCTGCTCTACACGATCGGCGCGATCTTCTACGCGACCCGCTGGCCCAATCCGTGGCCCCGGACGTTCGGCTATCACGAGTTCTTCCACGCCGCGGTGACGCTGGCCGCGCTGGCGCACTTCGTCGCGATCTGGCTCATCCTTTACCACGCGGGCTGACCGCCCTCCGGCAGCAGCCCGCCGCTCGCGCGAGCACGCAAACGCCCGGCAACCCGTGAGCTCTCACGGGGTGCCGGGCGTGACGCAGTGCTCGGGTCAGCTCAGGTCGGGGCCCTTGGCGCGAAGCCGGTTGACCTCTTCCATCGCGTCCCGCAGGTCGCCGAGCCAACTGTCGGCGTGCTCGCCGACCAGGCGTACCGCCCAGGCCAGCGCGTCCGCCCTGGACCGGGCGACGCCCGAGTCCACCAGCGTGTCGAGGACCTGCCGCTCCGGCTGGCGCAGCCGGGTCATCACCGGAGCCGCCAGATTGGTGAACAGCTCCTCGGTGTCGCCCAGGCGTGCCCCCCAGGACACCTCCCGGCCGTAGCGGTACTGCGCCTGCCTGGCGATCTCCATCCGCTCCCGGCGGGTGTCCTCGCGAAAGCGGGAGACCCGACCGGTCTCGGCGGCCGCACGGGCCGCCGCATCGGCGAACTCGTCGGTCAGGGCCGGCAGCTCACCGATCACCACGATCTCGTCGCGGTCGACGTTGACCTCGGGGGCGCCGGTGAACCAGTCGCCGGGCAGCCGACCGGTGAACCAGGCCGCGGCGTCACCGGCGTCCGGGCTGTCCGGTGCGCCGCCCCGGCCGCGTCCGCGACCTCCGCGGGGGCCGAATCCACCCGGGCCACCCTCACCGCGGGGGCCGCGCCCGCGGCCGCCGGGGCCGCCGTGGCCACCCCGTCCGCCTGCGCGGCGGGGTTCCTTGTCCTGCTCGTCCTTGGGTTCGTCTGCGAACCCTCGTGTGTGTTCCCTCATGAGGAACCTCCTTCGAAGTACTAGCGCTTGTTGCGCTGATTACAGTGTTACATGCGCTTCAACCATTCGCAAGCATCGTTCATTCCCGCCCGACCCCGGACCCTGGACCTTGGCCCCCTCCTATGTCCCAGCTCGTGTTGATCATGGGAAACCGGTACGCCTCAGCCCGGCGTGTTGCACGACACGCCGACATCTCGCGTACCGGTTCCCCATGATCAACAGCGGACACTGGTTGGCAGGCAGAGGTTCCAGGTCGGCGGTCAGCGGGCGCGGAGCTGGTCCGAGGTCGGGGTCAGCGGGCGCGGAGCTGGGTCTCGAGGTCGGCGGCCGTGGTGACCGGACGGTCGCAGACGAAGCCCCGACAGACGTAGGCGGCCGGATGCCCGTCGATGAGCGGCCGGTACTCGAGCAAGGGCCGGCCGGGTGCGTCGGGCTCGCCGACGTCGATCACCGAGCCGCCGGGCGCGCAGCGCCACGCCGTCCGGACCAGATCGTCGCGCGTGGACCCAGGGTGCTCGGTCGCGATGACCACCTGCAGCGGGCCACGCACTGCCGCCTCGGCCACCGCCAGGTGCCGACCGGCCGACCTGGGATACCGCTGGACCAGCGCCGCCACACCGGACAGCGTCTGATCGGCCAGTTCCCGGAGCTCGGCGTCGCCGGTCACCGTCGCCGCGGTCAGCAGGGCCGCAGCCATCGAGGACGCCCCGGACGGCGCGGCCCCGTCGGTGGGATCACGGGGTCGGATCGGCATGCCGGCGCCCACCGCGTCGAACCAGCCGCCGGCCGGATCGGCGAACTCGCTGATCGCCTCGCGGAGCACCTGAACCGCGGCCCGCACCAGCTCGGCCCGTCCGCCGGCCTGGTAGACCGCGAGCAGCGCCGAGGCCAGATCGGCCAGATCGGCCAGGGTGGCCGGCGCCGGACCCGGGCGACCGGCCCGGGACGAGTGCAGCCACCCGGAGTCGCTCCGGTGAACCTCCACCAGGCTCTCCAACGCGGCCTCCGCCTGGTCCACCCAGGACGGCTCATCCAGCACCCGGCCCGCTTCGGCCAGTGCCGCGATCATCAACGCGTTGGAGCGCAGGACGACGATCTCATCCCGTCCCGGCTGCGGCCGTGCGTTCCGCGCGGCGAGCAGGGCGTCCCGGTCGCGGTCGAACCGTGCGGCGTCGATCGGATCGGCCGACCACCGCAACACCTGCGGTTCGTCATCGTCGGTCAGCCCGAACACCCGGATGGCCTCGGCTGCCCGCGCGACGCCGAGCACGGCCCGCAGCTCGGCGGGCGTCCAGAGATACGTGCCGCCCTCGACACCGCCGGCCTCGGCGTCCAGGGAGGCGGCGAACAGCCCGTCGTCGGTGCGTAGGTCCCGCAGCACGAAGTCGGCAATCCCACGGGCGACCTGCACTGACCGGTTCGATCCGGTCAACCGGGCGTGATGGGTGTACAGCTGCAGCAGCAGCGCCTGGTCCTCCAGCATCTTCTCGAAGTGCGGGACGTGCCAGTACCGGTCCACCGAGTACCGGGCGAACCCGCCGGCCAGTTGGTCGTGCAGGCCGCCGGCGGCCATCTTGGCCACCGTCAGGTCGACCACGTCCAGCGCATCGGGCGAGCCGGTGCGCTCGTGGTGCCGGAGCAGGAATTCGCAGATCAACGGCGGTGGGAACTTGGGCGCGCCGCCGAACCCGCCGTCCACCGGGTCGGATTCGGCGACCACGGCGGCAGCCGCGGCCGCCAACTCCTCGGCACCGAGCCGTCCGCGGCCGAGCGGCGCGGCCATGTCGCGCAGGGCATCGGTGATGCGCCCGGCCGAGCCGGTGACCTGCTCCCGGTCGCCCAGCCAGGCCTGGGAAATTGCGCTGACCAGCTGGCGGAACGACGGCGTGCCGGCCGCCGGGCGCGGCGGGTAGTAGGTGCCGGCATGGAACGGCGCCCGGTCGGGCGTCAGGAACACCGTCATCGGCCATCCGCCATGCCCGGTCAGGGCCTGCGTCGCGGTCATGTAGACCGCGTCCACGTCCGGACGTTCCTCCCGGTCCACCTTGATGCAGACGAAGTGTTCGTTCAGGTACCCGGCGGTGTCCGGATCGGAGAACGATTCCCGGGCCATCACGTGGCACCAGTGGCAGGACGCGTAGCCGACGGACAACAGCACCGGCACGTCCCGCCGCGCGGCCTCGGTGAACGCCTGATCCGACCACGGCCACCAGTCGACCGGATTGTCCTTGTGCTGCAACAGGTAACTGGAGGTGGCGTCCTGCAGACGATTCGGCACGGCGTTCTCCTTCGACCGGATGATGCCCATCCTGCCCGTCGCATCCGCTGCCGACCCGGCCGGACGGCATTAGGCTTCAGGCCCAAGCAGGCAGGTCGCCGTACCGCACGGGAGGCGCGATGCAGGTCAAGGACGTCCTGGGTCACAAGGGCAAGGCCGTGGTCACTCTCGGCAGTTCGGCGAACGTGGCCGAGTTGCTGTCGGTGCTGGCCGAACACAACATCGGGGCGGTGGTGGTCAGCGACGACGGCCGCGGGGTCAGCGGGATCGTGAGCGAGCGTGACGTGGTGCGGGCGCTACCCGCTCGCGGCGCCGACCTGTTGTCGGCCCCGGTCACCGAGATCATGACGGCCGACGTGCGCACCTGCCGTCCGGAGGACGACGTGAGCGCGCTCGCCCAGACCATGACCGAAGGCAGGTTCCGGCACATGCCGGTGGTCGTCGACGGCGCCCTGGTCGGCATCGTCACCATCGGCGACATCGTCAAGCAGCGGATCGACGAACTCGAAACGGCCCAGGACCAATTGGTCGGCTACATCAACAGCTGACCGGCCCCCGGGGCTCGTTCTCAGCTCCGGAGCTCCCCGCCCGGCGGTGCGGTGACGTCGTCCGGCCGGGCTTCGACCCGGGGCAACGGGTCCGTCGGGCGGCACGTCGTCGGCAACGGTTTCCGACCCGTCGACCTCGACCGCGTCGTCCTCGCGGGCTCCCGGTTCTTCGACCTCGTCGACCGGTGGGTCGAAGCTGTCCGGCACCTTGCGGAACTGCTTGTTCATGTTCTTGATCAGGAAGAACAGCGCCAACCCGAGTAGCAGGATGATCAACAGCCCGATGGGTGCGGCCTTGCCCCACTCCGGACCTTTGCCGGGCGGGATGTTGTCGTCCGGGGCAGCGAGCACGATCGCGACCCGCGTCCCGACGGCGGCGCACCCTCACGGACTGACCTTTTCCCGGACCCC
This sequence comes from uncultured Actinomycetota bacterium, assembly GCA_963706185.1. GTDB lineage: Bacteria > Actinomycetota > Actinomycetes > Mycobacteriales > Nakamurellaceae > Nakamurella. The sequence continues at coordinate 51,704 of CAVPLZ010000021.1, forward strand.
GGCGAACAGGTCGTCCTCCGGTACTGAGGTCTCCACCAGCGATCGGGCCAGTTCGTAGTCCTCGGTCCCCCAGACCTCGGCTTCGACGTCCCGCGGCACGGCGAACCAGTGCGACTCCGGGTCGATCTGCGTCGCGTGCGCCCGCAGCGCCTGGTCGCGCTGCTCGAAGTACCCGGCCACCGGCACCCTGGTGGTGGTCCGCTCCCCCGGATCCGGCCGGTCGCCCCGCTCCTTGAACCGCTCGATCCACTCGTCGTACGGGCCGTCACCGGTGCGCTCCCGGACCGCCTCGTTGATCGCGACGATCTTCGCGCGGGAGAACCCGACGTTGTAGTACAGCTTCAGCGGCTGCCACGGCTCACCGGCGTCCGGATAGGCGTCGGGATCACCCGCGGCCTCGAACGCGCCGACGGAGACGATGTGGCAACGGATGTGGTCGGGGTGCGGGTAGCCGCCGTTCTCGTCGTAGGTGGTCATCACGTGCGGGCGGAACGTGCGGACCAGCCGGACCAGCGCCTCGATCTCCTGGTCCGGATCGAGATCGGCGAAACTCCCGGACGGCAGCTCCCAGGTCGACGGATCACCCTCGTGGTAGCCGGAGTCCTCGTAGCCCAGCCAGGCGTGAGCGACGCCGAGAATTTCTGCTGCCCTTGCCATCTCGCTCTGTCGCAGCTGCGGGATGTCCAGCTCGCCGAGGATGAATCTCGGGTTGAGGATGTCGCCGCGCTCACCGCCGGTGCACGACACCACCAGCACCCCGACGCCGTCGGCGGCGTACCGGGCCAGGGTCGCCGCACCCTTGCTGGATTCGTCGTCCGGATGCGCGTGCACGGCCATCAGCCGCAGCGGCGCGGCCTGCGCCGCGATGGCCCGTTGTTCGGCCGCTTCGAGCATGCCGGCCAGCTCGGCGGCGATGCGGTTGTTCATCGAGGCAGCGCGGGCGTGCTCGTCCTCGGCCTGGGTCGACGGCTCCGCGGAGCCCGGCTCGTCGACGTCGGCCGCGTCGATCCTGGCTGCGGTCTGCGGGTCGAGCGCACCGTCCGTCGTGGCGGGGTCGTGCAACTCGGGGGCCGGTTGTGTGTTCACCGGGTCAGTGTCCTTCCCGCCCGGGCAGGTGGCCCGAGCGTTTCCATTGTTCACTGTCCGGTGGACACCCCGTGTTAACCTTGACCCCAACGAGCGGTCCCCTTCCGCGGGGGCCGCTGCAGTGTTTCTCGTGGGTGTGGCCCCGACAGGGACCAGATGTGGTCCCACCCACCCGAACCTCGCCAGACCCGCCCGGGTTCGGCAGTACCCGCAGTGAGGAGTTGCCATGACCGCCTCGACCTGGCTCACCCAGGAGGCCCACGACCGGCTGAAGGCCGAGTTGGACGAGCTGATCTTGCAGCGTCCGGTGATTGCCGCGGAGATCAACGCCCGCCGCGAGGAAGGCGACCTCAAGGAGAACGGCGGTTACCACGCCGCTCGCGATGAGCAGGCCAAGCAGGAATCGCGGATCCGCCAGCTGCAGGAGTTGCTGCGCCAGGCCCAGGTCGGCGTGAAGCCCGCCGACGACGGTGTCGTCGAGCAGGGCATGGTCGTCACCATCTCCTACGACGGCGATGACGACGACCAGGAGACCTTCCTGTTGGGCTCCCGCGAAGAGGGGATGCACGGCTCGCTGCAGGTGTACTCCCCGCAGTCGCCGCTCGGCCAGGCCATCCTCGGCGCCAGCCGCGGCGAGTCCCGCGAGTACGTGCTGCCCAACGGCAAGACCCAGAAGGTGTCCATCGTGGAGGCCGTGCCGTTCAGCGGCTGATCCACCACCCCGGCCCGCGGGGACTTAATCCGGCCAACCGGACACGACTGCAGCTCAGGCCCCGGGCCGAGGGGCTATCCTGCAAACCGGCACGACTGCAGCGAGGTTCCCCCGGCCCGCGGGGACTTAATCCTGGCAAACCGGACACGAATAGCAACGTAAGTCCCCGCGGCCGGGTGGTTCACCGGCGCACCCGGCCCGCTACGTGCTGGCGAGGATCCGGTGACCGGCCTCGGCGATCCGGGCCACCAGCTCGTCCCGGTGCGGGTTCCCTCGAGTCTCCAGCCGCAGATCCACCTCGACGTCGCCGAGTTCCAGCCCGCTGCCGAGCCGGCTCTGCCGCAGGTCGACCACGCTCGCGCCGAGCTCGCCCGACCAGAGCCAGCAGCCGGGCCAGCGAGCCCGGCCGGTCGGAGATCTCCACCCGCAGGGACAGGAACCGGCCGGCGGCGACCAGACCGTGCTCGGTCATGTGCAGCAGCAGCAGCGGGTCGATGTTGCCGCCGGACAGCACCGCCACCACCGGCGCGGTGAACCGCTCGGGATAGGACGCCACCGCGGCGACGGAGGCCACACCGGCGGGCTCGACGACCAGCTTGGCCCGCTCCAACAGCAGCAGCATGGCCCGTGCCATCTGGTCCTCGCTGACCGTGACCACGTCGTCCACCAGTGCGCTGACGTGCTCGAACGTCAACGCGGTCGGCTCGCCGACGGCGATCCCGTCGGCCAGCGTCGACATGTCGTAGAGCCGCACCGGCTTGCCCGCGGCCAGCGAGCCCGGCCAGGCCGCGGCCTGCTCGGCCTGCACCCCGACGATCCGCACCTCCGGTCGAACCGCCCGCAGGGCCGCGGCGACGCCGGAGAGCAGCCCGCCGCCACCGAGCCCGACGACCACGGTGCGCCACATCGGGCACCTGCTCGAGGATCTCCAGGCCGACGGTGCCCTGGCCGCGCAGCACGTCCGGGTGGTCGAACGGGTGCACCAGCACGGCCCCGGTCTCGGCGGCGTAGGCCCGGGCGGCGACCAGCGACTCGTCGAGGGTGTCCCCGACCAGGTGCACGTCGGCGCCGTAGGCGCGGGTCGCGGTGAGCTTCGCGATGGACGCGCCGACCGGCATGTACACCCGGACCGGGATGCCCAGCAGGGAGGCCGCGTACGCGACGCCCTGGGCGTGATTGCCGGCGCTCGCCGCGACCACCCCGTGCGCCCGCTCCGGCTCGGAGAGCCGGCTGATCCGGGTGTAGGCGCCCCGGATCTTGAACGAGCCGGTCCGCTGCAGGTTCTCGCACTTGAGATACACCGGACCACCGACCCGCTCGGCCAGCGGCCGGGACGACTCCATCGGGGTGTACCGGATCACCGGACGCAGCAGCTCGGCCGCCTCCTGGATCTCCGCGAGCGTCACCTGAGCCATGACGGCATCCTGCCAGCCCGTCCGGCGGCCCGCCCGGAGCCCGGCCGGGCGGCGGCCCGGGTCGGGCGTCAGGAACTGACGGGGTAGCACTCCGGCGCCAGCACGGCCGCGGCCGCGCCGATCAGCGGGGCGTCGGCGCCGAGCAACGCGTGCACCATCCGCGGGGTGCGGGCGTGGTCCAGCCCGGCGTAGCGCGTGTAGCCGTCGTCGATGGCGTCGAACAGCGGCGCGCCGCCCGCAGTGGCCATCGGACCGCTGATCACCACGACGTCCAGGTCGAGCAGGGTGACCGCGCCGGCCGCCGCGACGCCGACGGCCTCGCCGGCCCGTCGCAGGGTGGCCAGCGCCACCGGGTCGCCACGCAGCGCAGCCTCGGCGACCATGGCTGCGCTCACCGACGGGTCCGGGTGGCCGTGACTGCGCGCCCACTGCTCGATCGCCGTCCCGCCGGCCAGCGCGGACAGGCAGCCCCGGCCCCCGCACGCACACGGCGGTCCGAACGGATCGACGCATGACGTGCCCGATGTTCCCGGCGTTGCCGGTGGTGCCCTTCACCAGCCGGCCGTCGATGAGCACGGCCCCGCCGACCGACTCGGCCAGCGCGATGCCCAGCACGTTGCGCCGGCCGCGGGCCGCGCCCCGCCAGTGCTCGGCGACGGTGACCGCGACCGGCTCGCCAAGTACCCGCACCGGCAGCCGGTAGTGATCGCGCACGGCCCGCGCCACGAGGTCGGGCCGATTCCCCGCCGCCACGCTGATGCCGATGCCGGGAAGCGCCGAGGCCTCGGCCTGATCGACCCCCGCTGCGTGCAGGACCGCCTGCACCATGGTCGACGCGGCGGACGCCGGGTCATCCTCGGCGACCAGCGGAACGCGTTGCGCCGACACCACTTCGCCCAGTCGGGTGACCAGCGCCACGGCGAGCCGGGCGGGCTGCAGGGCGATCGACAGCGCGCACCCCGTCAGCTCCAGCGGAACCGATTCGTCCTGGTCCGCCGCGGTGGTGGCGGTCACCACGATGTCCATGTCGACCCGGTCATCTCGCATCGCCCCGATCCCGCTTCGCCCGGGTCAGGCCAGCGCGTCCGACAGGTCGGCCAACAGGTCCTCGACGTCCTCGATACCGACGGACAGCCGGATCAGGTCGGCCGGCACCTCGAGCGAGGACCCGGTGACGCTGGCATGGGTCATCAGGTACGGGTGCTCGATCAGCGACTCGACCCCGCCCAGCGACTCGGCCAGGGTGAACAGCCGCGTCCGTGAGCACACCTTGACCGCTTCTTCCTGTCCGCCCACCACGGTGAACGACACCATCCCGCCGAAGCGCAGCATCTGCCCGGCGGCGACCTCGTGTCCCGGGTGGTCGGGCAGACCGGGGTAGAACACCCGGCCGACCCTGGGGTGCCCGACCAGCAGGTCGGCGACCGCCTCGGCGTTGTCGCAGTGCCGGTCCATCCGCACCCCGAGCGTCTTGAGTCCGCGCAGGGTCAGCCAGGCGTCGAACGGCCCGGCGACGCCGCCCATCGACTTGGCGTGGAAGGCCAGCGCCTCGCCGAGTTCGGCGTCGGCGGTGACCAGGGCGCCGCCGATGACATCGGAGTGTCCGCCGACGTACTTGGTGGTCGAGTGCAGGACGACGGCGGCGCCGAGGGCCAGCGGCTGCTGCAGGTAGGGCGAGGCGAACGTGTTGTCCACGACCAGCCGCGCCTGCGCCTCGTGGGCGATCTCGGCCAGCGCGGCGATGTCGGCGATGCCCAGCAGCGGGTTGGTCGGCGTCTCGCACCAGATCATCTGGGTGGCCGGCCGGATCGCGGCACGGACCGCGTCCAGGTCGGACAGCGGGACCGCGGTGTACTGCAGACCCCATGGCACGGCGATCTTGTCGATCAGCCGGAACGTCCCGCCGTAGGCGTCGTTCGGGATGATCAGGTGGTCGCCGGGCCGCAGCGCGGCCCGGATCATGGTGTCGGTCGCGGCCATCCCGGAGGCGAAGGCGTGGCCGGTGCGGCCGCCCTCGAGGTCGGCCAGCGCCTCCTCCAGCGCGGTGCGGGTCGGGTTGCCGGCGCGGGAGTAGTCGTAGCCGGCGCGGGTGATGCCGACCTGGTCCTGGGCGAACGTGGACGTCTGGAAGATCGGCACGACCACCGCGCCGGTGCGGGGATCCGGGTCCTGGCCGGCGTGGATGGCGCGGGTGTTGAAACCGTCGACGTCGGAGTTGCTCACCCGAGAAATGTACTCAGGTGCCCGGCCACAGCGTGGCCGAACCGGTACCGGACCCGTCCGGGAAGCCGGGGAGATCCGACGTCGGCGGCCCGGGCTTCGGCGTGCGCGTCACCCAGCGTCCGGTCGCCGGGAGCACCGCCGCGAGGAACACCACCGCACCGCCCCAGAACAGCGGCCAGTTGTCCAGGTGGGACGCCATAGCGGTCGGCTGCTGCGCGATGTCGCCGTAGTGGTAGGCGAACTGGGCGATCGCCGTGGTGACGATCGCGACCAGCGAACCGAAGATCACCGAGCCGCGGCCGCGCCGGGCCAGCATCAGCAACGCGCCCAGCACCATGAACACCACGGCGACGGTCCAGCCCGCGGTGGGCACCAGCAGGTCCGCCGGCAGGTCGGCGAAGTCGGTGCCCTGCTTTGTCGTCTCGATGAGGTAGTGGATCGCGTCGTAGCTGAAAGATCCCAGCACCCAACTGGTCGCGGCCGCCGTGCTGATGGTCAGCCCGGCCGCCAGGGCTGACGCCGTGTCGTCCTGCTGAGCCGACTCGTAGGGCGCCGGGAGGTAGGTCATCTGCCGCCTCCTGCCTTCGCTCGAGCCCGCACACGCCTGCCACCCATGGTGTCACGTCGGACGCCCGGCCGGCGTGGACCTCGGCCCGCCGGTCAGCTGGCCAGGAAGTGCAGCAGGTCGGCGCGGGTCAGCACCCCGGCCGGTTTGCCGTCCTCCACCACCATCACGGCGTCGGCATTCTCCAGAGCGTGACGGGCCGACGTGATCTCCTCACCGGAGCCGACCAACGGGAACGGCGCGGCCATGTGCGTCGACACGGCGTCCGCCAGCGTGGCCCGGCCGGCGAACAACTCGTCCAGCAGCGCCCGCTCGGACACCGCGCCGACCACCTCGCCGGCCATCACCGGCGGCTCGGCGTTGACCACCGGCATCTGCGAGACGCCGTACTCGCGCATGATCTCCACGGCGTCGCGGATGGTCTCGTTCGGGTGGGTGTGCACCAGATCGGGCAGTCGACCACTCTTGCCGCGCAGCACGTCGCCGACGTTGCCCCGGCCGGCCTCGGCCAGGAAGCCGTAGGACGACATCCACGGGTCGGAGAAGACCTTGGACAGGTAGCCGCGGCCACCGTCGGGCAGCAGCACCACCACCACGTCGTCGGCGGTCAGGTCCTCGGCGACGGTGAGCGCAGCGGCCACGGCCATCCCGCACGATCCACCGACCAGCAGACCCTCCTCGCGGGCCAGCCGCCGGGTGAGCTCGAACGACCGGGCGTCGGACACCGCGACGATCCGGTCGGCGACGGTGCGGTCGTAGGCGTCCGGCCAGAAGTCCTCGCCGACGCCCTCGACCAGGTACGGCCGGCCGGTGCCGCCGGAGTACACCGAGCCCTCGGGGTCGGCTCCGATCACCTGCACCTTCCCGTCGCTGACGTCCTTGAGGTAGCGGCCGGTCCCGGAGATGGTGCCGCCGGTACCGACCCCGGCGACGAAGTGGGTGACCCGACCGTCGGTGTCCGCCCAGATCTCCGGGCCGGTGCTCTCGTAGTGGCTGGCCGGGTTGTTCGGGTTGGCGTACTGGTTGGGCTTCCAGGCGCCGTCGATCTCCCGGGTCAGCCGGTCGGAGACCGAGTAGTAGGAGTTGGGGTCCTCCGGCGCCACCGCGGTCGGGCAGACGACCACCTCGGCGCCGTAGGCCCGCAGCACGTTGCGCTTGTCCTCGCTGACCTTGTCCGGGCAGACGAACACGCAGCGGTAGCCGCGCTGCTGGGCGACCAGGGCCAGGCCGACACCGGTGTTCCCGCTGGTGGGTTCGACGATGGTGCCGCCGGGCCGCAGTTCGCCGGACTCCTCGGCCGCGGTCACCATCTTCAGCGCGATCCGGTCCTTCACCGACCCGCCGGGATTGACGTACTCGACCTTGGCCAACACCAGCGGCCGGAGCCCGGCGGTCAGCGCGTTCAGCCGCACCAGCGGGGTCTTGCCGACCAGGTCGACGACGGTCTCGGCGTAGCGCACCAGAGGTCCTCTCGGCTGGGTTCGAGCGACCGGGGTATCAGCGCTCGACGCACAGGTTCCTTGCACAGTATTGGAGCTCGTGCAGATGGGGTCCCTGCAGGTTATCCGGCAACGTAGGTCTGCTTGCGCGGTGCCGGGCAACCAAACGGCTCGATCGGTCGTCCCAGGAAGTGCGAGACTCTTCGGTCTGAGGAGGGGCTATGAGGCAGGACGGCCGGGTGCCCACGGTGGCCAGGGCAGCTGCGGCGGCCAGCTCGGCGGAGTGCTGAGCACCCGGGCGACGGTGCTGGGCGCGACGTCGGTGGGGCTGCTGGCCGGCCTGAGCAGCGCCGCCTGGATCACCATGCGGTGGCAGGCGGATGTGGTCACCAGGGTGATCGAGACCGCTGCCCTGGAAATGGCGCGGGCCCAGAACCAGATCGACCCTGAGATCACCGACCCCACGCAGCTGCGACCGCCGGACGGCGATGGCGTCCACCTGCCGGACGGCACCCGGGTCGAGGCCGGTCGGACCGACGCTGCCCGGGGTCTGCGCCCGCTGACCCTGGTCATGCTGGGCGACTCGACCTCCGTCGGCTACGGCACCAAGGTCGTCGACGAACTGCCCGGGGTGATGTTGGCCCAGGGTGCCGCGGCCTCGCTGGCCCGGCCGGTGCGGCTGGTCAGCCATGGCCTGATCGGGTCCGGTGCGGCCGACCTGCCCCGGCAGATCGCCGCCGCGCTGCCCGACGCGCCCGACGTCGTCGTCATCAACACCGGCGGGAACGACGTGCGGGACACCATTCCGCCGCAACGTTCGGCCGCCCAGCTCGGCGCGGCGGTGGCGGCGCTGCGAGCCCAGCACATCCCGGTGGTCGTCGGCACCTGCCCCGACTTCGGTGTGATCAGCCCGATCCCGCAGCCGCTGCGCTCGCTGGTCGGGACCTGGTCGCGGCGCCTGGCCGTGATGCAGGCCAAGGCGGTCGCCGACGCCGGGGGCATCGCCATCCCCATCGGCCGGCTGGTCTCGCCGCATTTCCTCGGCCGGCCGGACCTGTTCGCCCCCGACCATTTCCATCCGTCGGGACTCGGCTACGCGCGCGCGGTCGCGGCGCTGCAGCCGGCGGTGAACGAGGCGCTGTGGGACGCGGTCGCCGCGGCGTACCTCCGAGCCGGTCAGCGCACCGCGAGTTCGACGGCGAGCTGACCGAACAGGGCGGCGACGGCCAGCTGGTCGGCCCCGGCCGTGCTGGCGTCGCGGGCGAGCACCTCCAGTTGGTCGGCGATGGCCACCGGGTGCAGTCGCGGCACCGTGCGCCGAGGTTGGCCCTCGGCGTCGGCGCTCAGGTCGGCCAACTGCTGCACCGCATTCCGGGCGACCGCAACGCGTTCCGTGGACCAGGACGACACCGGCCGGGCCCGCAGCCGGCGCAGCAGCTCGTCGACGTCCCGGTTCGGCACGGCCAACCTTCCTGGTGCGTAGCGCGATGCCGGCCGGTCAGTCCTGGCGGAGATAGGCGAGCAGCTGCAGGATCTCGAGGTACAGCCAGACCAGCGTCACCATCAGGCCGAACGCGAAGTACCAGGCCGACCTCGCCGGGACGCCCGCCTTGGTCGCCTTGTCGATGGCGTCGAAGTCGAGCATGAAACTGAACGCGGCGACCGCGATACAGACGATGGAGAAGATGATCGCCAGCCCGCTGCCGTCCCGCAGGTGCATGTTCGCCCCGAACAGCGCCGGCCACCAGGTTGAACAGCACCAGTACGACGACGCCGATCATGGCGCCGACGAGCATCCTGGTGAACCGCGGGGTGACCTTGATGGCGCCGGTCTTGTAGACCACGAGCATGCCGGCGAACACGCCGACGGTGGCCACCACGGCCTGCAGGGCGATGCCCTGGAACATGTCGTTGAACGCCTGGGTGATGGCACCCAGCACGACGCCCTCGGCGAGTGCGTACCCGAGGATCAGCCCGGGGTTCGTGCTCTGCTTGGTGATGACGACGATCGACAGGATGAACCCGACGATCAGGGCCGGGAACAGCAGCGCGCCAAGGTTCGCCACCGCGGTGAGGACCGCCGCGAGGACGGCGACGCCGAGCACGGTCGCCGTCTTGGTGACCACGTCGTCCAGCGTCATGAACCGGTTCCCGGCGACCGGCGGGGTGTAGGACGGCTGGTTGTACAGCTGCTCCAGGTACTCGTTGCTGGGCGCGGCAGCGCGCTGGTCGGCGACCACCTTGTCCATGTCGCGGAAGGCCGGGTTACTGCTGTTCACTCTGGTTCCTCCTGAAGACCCATGCTGTCCCGGATTCGCGGTCGGCGCCTTCCGGGTGCCGCCCGCGGTATCCACCCGCTTCAACGCCTCCGTTCGGGTGGAAGTTCCCTTCCGGGTCGACGACAGGGCTGGTCGCTGGCATTGCCGAGCGTTCTCACATGCCGTGCCTGCGCACGCCGCCGACCAGGTCACTCACTCTCGCCTCGCTGGCCGCCGAGAACGGATCCCGCAGGGCCGCAACGGCGGCGTCGGTCTCGTCGGTCACCAGATCGGCGTTGATCTGCGCGCCGGCCAGGGCACCGGCCGCGGCCGCCGCGCCAACCTGGGCGAACGGGTTCGACACGTTCCCGGCCAGCCAGACACCGGGAACGCCGGTGCGGACCAGCACGTCGGCAGCGAGGTGCTGACCGGACCCGCTCGGGTGATCCCCCGGGTGCAGGCCCAGGTGGTCGAGGAAGTCGACGTGGACGGCCTGCCGCGGCGCCAGGACCAGAGCCCGGCGAGCGATCACGCGGCCGTCGGCGAGCTCGATCCCGCTGAGCCGGTCGTTCTCCGTCTGGACACCGACGATCTCACCGTCCACGACCCGAATGCCTCTGACGGCCAGACGTTCCCGTTCGGTCGTCGTCAGATCGTCGTAGTGGGTGAACACCACGACATCGGGCGAACGAGCCCACCTGCGAGCGCGCCCGGCCTCGAACACTCAGACCTGAGCACCCACGCGAGCGGACTCCGGACGAGTACCGGACCGACCGGCGATGTCCCGCAACAGGTTCACCGCCAGCGCAACCGGAGGCGTGCGGCCGACCGCGTCGCGCACGACGACGTAGATCGAGCGGACCGGCGTGGGCCGGACGAGGGGCAGCGCCGCCACCCCGGCCGGCAGGTCGGCGGCGCCGAGCTGCGGCAGCACCGTGATCCCGACCCCGGCGGCGACGAAGGCGATCGCCGCGCGGTAGTCGTGCGCCTCGACGTGGAACGGCGGACTGAACCCGGCGCAGGCGCACGCCTCCAGCAGCACCCGCCGGCACCAGCCGCGGGCGAAGTCGTTGTCCACCCACTGCTCCGCTGCAAGCTGGGCCAGTTCCACCGCGGGACTTCCGGCCAGTGCATGCGTCTGCGGCAGGACGACCACATACGGGTCGTCGAGCAGATGGTGCGCGGTGAATCCCGATCCGGGGGTGAACGATCCGCGATCGACGGTCAGCTGCAGGTCGGCGCGCTGGTCCGGGTCCTCGGGCGACTCGTCGCTCAGCCGGAGGTCCAGCCGCACGCCCGGGAACTCCTCCCCCAACCGGCGCACCACCCGCGGCAACCAGGCCGCGCCCACCGAGGCGAAGTAGTCGATCGAGACCGACCCGGTACGCCCGACGCGCAGGTCGGCAACCAGCGCCTCGACGGCCCCGAGCCGATCCAGCACGCCGTCGGCCTCGGCCGCCAGCGCCAGGCCGGCCGCGGTCGGCCGCACCCCGCGACCTGCCCGCTCGAGCAGGGTCAGACCCGTCTCGCGCTGCAGCGACGCCACGTGCTGGCTGATCGCCGACGGCGTGTAACCCAGATTTGCGGCCGCCGCCTGGACCGAACCACTGGCGACCACGGAGCGGAAGATCCGGAGCCGGTGCACATCGAGCATGGTCTGATTATGCAGTCGAACTGAATCGAAGTGAAGAAATAAGTGCTGGTGCTGAATCGTGCACTCACCGACGATGGACGTCATGGCCACTCCGTCCACCGCCGCCTCGCCCGCTGTCGAGCCCGACGTCCCGGTCCGGCGCGTCTCGCTCCCACTGATCGCGGCTTCGGTGACCGTCCTGCTCTGGGCCTCCGCGTTCGTCGTGATCCGAGCCGCCGGCCACGACTATTCGCCCGGCGCGTTGGCGCTCGGCCGCATGCTCGTCGGATCGCTCACGCTGACCACGATCGTGGGTGTGCGGGCCGCACGTCGGGGTCGGCTGCCCCGGCTGCCCCGTGGTCGGCTGTTGGTCGGCGTTCTGGCCTGGGGTGTGGCCTGGTTCGGGCTGTACAACCTGGCCCTGAACACGGCCGAGCAACACCTCGACGCCGGCACCACCGCGCTGCTGGTCAATCTCGGGCCCGTGTTGATCGCGGTGCTGGCCGGGCTGCTGCTCGGCGAGGGCTTTCCAGCCCGATTGATGATCGGCTTGGCGATCGCCTTCGGCGGGGTGGTGCTGATTGCCGTAACCACCCACACGGGCGGGGGTGACCTGGCGGGCGTCCTGCTGGCCCTCGCCGCCGCCGCGCTGTACGCGGGCAGCGCCGTCGGGCAGAAGCGGCTCCTGGGTCACATCGATCCGCTGACCCTGACCTGGCTCGGCGCCGTGACGGGCGCGGTGGTCTGTCTGCCGTTCGGCGGCGAGCTGATCCGTCAGGCCGCGGCCGCCCCGCTGTCCGCCACCCTCTCGGTCGTCTACCTGGGCATGTTCCCCACCGCGGTCGCGTTCCTCACCTGGGCCTACGCCCTGTCCCGCACCACCGCCGGTCGGCTGGCCGCCTCGACCTACGCCGTACCGGCCCTGGTGGTGCTGATGTCCTGGCTGCTGCTCGCCGAAACCCCCGCCGCTCTGGCAGTTCTCGGCGGAGCCCTTTGCCTGACCGGCGTCGCCGTGGCCACCCTGCGCCTGCGCGGATCATCGAGCAAGACCCAGACTGCGCCCGACATCTCCTGAAACGGCCCGACGCCCCCACCTGTTGATCCCGGGTTCTGCGAGGATCAACGGGCGAAACATGGACGAACTCGACGTCACCAATCACTCTGTTCACATGAGCGTCGAGTTGATCCTCGCAAGGTTGAGAGTTGCTGCCGGGCCTGACAGTTGGAGATCGACCGGCCGCGGCATCTGGGGCCGGATCGTGACGTGCCGGGGGTTGTGGATAACCCCGGTCGTGGCAGAGGCACTGTCGGACCGTCTGAGTAGCGTTCTTTGGTATGGCAGCGGGTGCAGCATCTTTGGCGGAGCGGCGGCAGGTCATCGCCGCGTGCCGCGAGGTGACGCGGGATCTGCACACCGTCGGCTACCAATGCCCATCCGGCGAGTTGGGCGACCTGGTCGGTGATCTGGCCGAGTTGATTGCTTTGAGCACGGCCCAGTTGGCGGCGGTCGTGGCCGACGCCGAAGCCCGCGGCGTGGTCGAGGCTTCGCAGTGCGGGAACACGGCGCAGTGGGTGGCCGAGTACGGCTGGCACCTGCGCCGCGACGCGTACACCATCGCCAAGGCGGCCAAGCTGTTGCGCCGGCCGGAGCTGGCCGACGCCGCCGATTCGGTGCTGACCGCGGATGTGGACCTGCGTACCGCGGTGGTGGTCGGCGAGCAGTACGACAAGTTGGCCCCGGACCTGACCGACGAGGCCAAGCCGGTGGTGCTGGCCCAGCTGCTGGACGTGGGCGCCACGTGCGGGCCGGGTGCGGTCCGCACCCTCAAGCAGGAGATCTTGGCCCGGTACGGCGAGGACGGCGAGTTCGACAAGCACCAGGCCAAGTGCCGCCGGCAGATCGACCTGTCCGCCGGGCCGGGAAACCTCCGCCGGGGTCTGGGACTACAAGGCTGACCACCGACAACGAAGGCCGCTCCGTGCTGGAAGCGGCGATCGGGCCGCTGTCCGCACCCCGGGTGGCCAAGGACGCCGACGGTCGGTCGGTCGGCGAACCCGACACCCGCACCCCCGGCCGGCGGCGGGGTGAAGCGTTGATCGAGGCGTTGCGCCGGTCGGTCACCGTCACCGACCCGGACACCGGAGATGCCACCGGCAACCCCAAAGCGGTGCTGATGCTGACCCTGGACTTCCAGGCCCTGGCCGCCCAGTACGGCGCGGCCCGGGTGTTGGGCACCGTCGGCCAGGGCCTCCTGCTCGGGCTGTGACACGGTCCGGAAGCTGGCCTGCGACGCGGTGATCATCCCGGTCGTCCTCGGCCGCAACGGGGAGATCCTGGACCAGGGCCGGGAACAGCGGCTGTTCACCAAGGGCCAGGTCCGCGCCCTGTGGCTCCGCGACGCGCATTGCACTTTCCCCGGGTGTGACGCCCCCGCCGCGTGGTGCGACGCGCACCACCTTGTCCACTGGATCGACGGCGGCCCCACCGACCTGGGCAACGGCGCCCTGTTGTGCGGCCGTCACCACACGGTTGTCCATCGGGACCGGTTGGCCGGCACACTCAACGACGACGGCGTCGAATGGGACCTACGACCCGGGTCCTACCAACCACCCGACCCGCCACCGACATGGCTGAGCGCGGCCCCGCCATCGGGCCGGGACCGCGCGATCACCGCTGCGCCCCACCGGCCGCACCAGCCCCGGCGGATCCCAAAACTCAGGTTCCACAACCAGATGCAGCACCGTCAACCGCGGCACCAATCCCAAACGGCGGACGTAGGCCGACGCGGACGTGCCACTCACGAAGGTCGGGCCGGAGTTCGATCCTGCCACCCGCGTCCGACTCAGAGCGACGATCTCTGCCCTGAATGGCCCCGACTCAACCAGCTGCGGCGTGGGTCGTCGTCCTGCGCGTCGACCTGCAGCGATTGCGTCGATCACCGGCGAGCCTCGTCACATCCCAGGCCGGGCATCAAACTGTGAAGCCGAGCCTTGCCGACCATGGGGCCGGCCGCCGCGCTCACAAGCCGTGCCGGCCGTGGTCTAGCGCCCGGCCCTGCAGACAGAACCCACACGCGAGGTCGCCGATGTGCCCCCGGTGGGACTCGAACCCACACTGGGACCCTTTTAAGGGGCCTGCCTCTGCCGATTGGGCTACGGGGGCGCTGCCCGGAGCCTATCGACGCCGGTCACGACGGCGACGTGAAGTCCACGTCGTCGGCTTTGACCGTGCCGGCCGTGCGCCCCGGCGCCGACTGGTAGGTCCAGTACAGGTTGGTGTGGGCGATCACCTGCTCCGGCGGTGGCGCTCCCCACTTCGTCTGGTCCTCGGTGGTGTGCGCGTCGCTGACCAGGGTGGCGTCGTAACCGCGGGTGAACGCCCCGTGCAGCGTCGACCGGATACAGGCGTCGGTCTGCGCCCCGCTCACGATCAGTCGCCCGACCGCCAACCCGGCCAGCACCTCCTCCAGGTCGGTGGCCTCGAAGGCGTCGCCGTAGTTCTTGTGGATGAGCGGCTCGACGTCCGACGGTTGCAGCTCCGGGACGATCTGCCACTCGTCACTGCCGCGCTCGAGGCCGCCGTCCGAGTGCTGCACCCACACCACCGGCACCGCCGCGGCCCGCGCCCGGTCCACCAGACCGACAATGTTGGCCACCACCGCGTCCCGACCGACATTGCCGGTGACCACTCCGTTCTGGACGTCGATCACCATCAATGCGGTGTGTCGGACGGTTCTCCAGCGTCGTCATTCCTACCTCCCCTGTCCCGGCCGATTCGCCTCGCCGGCGACGCTAGACCCAGGGTCCGACAGCCGCCCCGGAGCGTGGGCCGACGCGTCATGGTCGAGCGCTACTTCTTCGCTTTCGTCTTCGGGCCAGTGGCAGGCTTCTGGCCTGCTCCATCAGGCACGGCGCGTTGCTGGGCCGGTCTCTGCCGGACCGGACCTTGCTGGGGCGGCAACTGCTGGGGCGGCAACTGCTGGGCCGGACCCTGCTGGACCGGCAGGGGCTGAACGACGGGCGGCAGGGCCGGATTGAGAATCGCGTCCGTGATCACCCGGCACACCTCGGCGGCCGCGGCCTTCCGCGCGACGTCGACCGCCCGCTTGATGACGCCGGTGATGTCGCCGAGCTGCTTGGACTTGGGCAGTTTCTGGAAGACCTTGTCCAGGTACTCGCCGTCCTTGAGTGCGCACTGGTCGAGCTTGTTGATCTCGGCCTCCACAGCATCCTCGGTCACCACCAGGACGTCCCCACCCTTGCGCCAGCCTTCGAGCAACGTGACCAGCGCGTCGTTGCGTCCCCCGGCCGAGGTGTTCACCTGCACAGTGTGAAAGGCGTACTGGGTGATTCCGGTGGCCGTCTTCGGCGCTCGCTCCTTTCCCTCGACCGATGCTTTCGACGTCGAGGCGTTGGTTTTCGACGTCTTCTGCTCGTTCATCCCCACCACCTTTTTCGGCGGGGACTCGTTGCGCGTCTTGGTGCCGGCCTTCTTCTCCTGCACCGGCTGACCCTTGGCCGACGTCGATGAGTCGTTGTTCTTGAAATCGGACGCGCGGGACAGTGCCAGTACCAGTTTGGCGCCCTCCAGCTGCTGGCCACTGCCTCCGCCGGAATGCGTCCGCGGGACATCGCGCCAGACGTCGTCGGCCTTGTTGGCCCTGATGGTGCGGTAGTACGAGGTCGGTTCGCTCGGATAGATGGGTGCGTTGAGGTCCTTGATCGTGTCGCGGAGCTGCATCTCGATCCGATACAGCCCGCGCAATGCGTCGGTGATGCACGCCGGAACCGGGATGGCCGTCTTCGGGAACACGTCGGTGGTCAGGTTGTAACCGAAGGTGACGACCGTGGTGGCGTGATCCGACCCGAGTTTCTCGACCCATTCCAGGCCGGTGAGTACGTCGGCCGGGCCCTCCCTCGTCAATTCGTCGAGGCGTTCGGCCCGCACATCGTCGACGGTCTCGCCCTCCTTCGGCTCCCGTTCCACGGAAGGATTGGGGTTTTCGATGGGCATGTCGTCGTCACCCATCTTGTGCCACAGCGTGGAGTGGGTTTCGGCGAGCGCGTCACCGATCTCCAGCGCTCCGTGGTTCGACGCGGCCAGTGCTCGCAGCGAGGTGTAGGGCACCGAGCTCTGCACGGTCTCCAAGGCTCCGGCGGTGTCGGCCTGGGACCTGGACCGGCGTTCCCACGCGGCCGTGGTGATCTCCAACGGCGGACCGTCCCAAGTATTGACGAGTTCGGCCCGGCGCCCGGTGAGGAACTTCTTCAGCGGCTCGGGGTCCCTGGGCACGGCAGGCGCCTTCTTCGGCTTCGGTGTCTTGGCCTTGGTCCTCTCGCCTTTGTCGGTGTACTGCTCGGGTGGCACCCAGGCCCCGTTGAGCACGACGGACAGTCCGACGTCCTGCGGGGCGCTCTCCCGAAGCGTGCGGAGCTGATCGACCAACGGTCTCACTTTGTCGGGTGTGCTCATCGTCTCGAAAAGCACCGCGCGGGGGCGCTTCTTGTCGTCGCGCTGCCACGTGCTCGGGTCGCTGCGGCCCCAGACCGTCGGGTGCTCCTCGACATGCAAAGTGCGCTGGGTTTCGGAGACGGTGTAGGGCCGCTCGTCCCACTTGCGGCGGACGACGGCGGACTCGCCGCCGGTGCCCGCGGCCGAATGCAGAGACATCGGCGCGCCGGACGCCGGAGGCGCCGGAACGGGCAGGAACGCCGCCGGCGCCTGATCACCAGGAACGGGCGCATGGACGTCGGCAACCTCGGACCGGGGTTTGCGACCCTGAATCCGGTGTCTGTGCACGACGCCTCCTGACGGACATCCCAGTATCTCCGCAGCGGGCTCCGGGGAATAGTCCCGAACGGGCGAACCACACACCCGGTTGGCGTCAGCGATCGCCGGCCAGCGCGACCGCGCGGGCCAGCACGACGTCCAGCATGGCCGGGGTCAGCCGGCCGGTGAAGGTGTTCTGCTGGCTGACGTGGTAGCAGCCCAGCAGGGTCACGCGCCGCCCGTCCGGGTGCCCGACGACGACCTCGGCGCCGTGCCCGAAGACCGGCCGCGGCCGGGGCACCGGCCAGCCCGAGCCGGCACAGCACCGCCAGCAGCGCCTGCCAGCCGAACCCGCCCGAGCACCACGACGACGCGCAGGGTCGCGCCGAGCAGTTCGAGTTCGCGGGACAGGAACGGCGCACAGCGGTCCCGCTCGCCCGGCGTCGGCTTGTTGTCCGGCGGCGCGCAGTGCACCGGGGCGGTGATCCGCACCCCGAACAGTTCCAGCCCGTCGCCGGCCGAGACCGACGTGCGGTTGGGACGCCAGACCCGCCCGGTGCAGCGCGGCGTACAGCACGTCACCGGACCGGTCGCCGGTGAACATCCGGCCGGTGCGGTTGGCCCCGTGCGCGGCCGGCGCCAAGCCCGACGACGGCGATCCGGGCATCGGCCGGTCCGAACCCGGGAACCGGCTCGTCCCCAGTAGGTCTCGACCCGCGAACGACGCCCGAGGAGCTGCTGCCACCGCCTCTCGCCAGGCCACCAGCCGCGGGCAGGCCCGGCAGGACGCGACCAGCAGGTCCACCTCACCCAACGACCGGGCCTCACCGACGCGGTCCGGCGCGTGCTCGTCCTGCCCGGCCGGAACCGGTGGGCGGCCCGGCGCGGTCACCACGGCCGCAGTCCCGGATCGAGGACCGGCAGCGCCGACGGCACGCAGCGGGCGAGCACGGGCAGCGGACCCACCCGCTCGCCGTCGGCGTAGGCCGGGCCGGTGTCGCCGGCCAACGACACCTGCGCCGCACGGTGCAGGCCGACGGCCGGGTGACCGATGTGCCCGGCCTTCGGCAGCTTCGGGGCGAGCCGGGCGATGGTCACCCGACCCACCGCGCCGATCACGGTCGATGTCGAAAACGCCGTCGTCCCAACGGGCGTCGGGCACCATCCGCTTGCCGCCGCCGTACTGCGGACCGTTCCCCACGGCGACCAGGGTGATCTCCTGCTCGGTCGTCGACACCATCGAGCCCGATGAGTCATCCGACGTGGGCGCAGCTTGAAGAATTCCAGCGCGATCGCCACGTCGTACCGGCGGGCGCCGCGCGGTCGCCGCAGCGTGTTGGCCGTCTCGTTCACCGCAGCGTCCAGACCGGCGTAGAGCATGCCGACGAACCACCGCCCGACCGCGCCGGGCACCACGGGTTCGACGAACGGCCCGGTGACCAGTCCGAGATCGATCCGCGCGACCGACCCCCGACCGCGTCGCGGACAGCAGCGCCCGGGCGGCCGCGACCGGGTCGGCGGGCAACCCGAGGACCTCGGCGGTGTCGTTGCCGGTCCCGGCCGGCACCACGCCCAACGGCACCACGCCCTCGGCCAGCACGTTGACCGCCAGGTGCACCAGTCCGTCGCCGCCGCAGACCAGGACGGCGTCCGACTCGCCCGCCGCCCGCTGCAAGCAGGGACACCGACCGTTGCCACGACGTACCGGCGACGACGGTCAGCGCGCACCGATCACGCAGCTCGCGGGCCACCGCCTGGCCGACGGCCGTCGCCCGGCCGCGTCCGGACGCCGGATTCACGACCAGGGTGACGGTCGGACGGCGCGACGCGGACATCTGGACATGGTCGCACCGGGCGCGACTGCTCGACGGACGAGGGAGCGCCGCCTGGCGCGAGCCGACCGGACGGCGACTACCGTCGAGTCATGCCCGACACTGCAGCCGACGATTCGAAGTCGACCTCGGCCGACGCGCCAGAAGTCGGAAACCAAGACCGAGGGCAAGGACGACCCGAAAGAGGTCGATCCCACCGATGACGTGGTCACCACCCAGCACACCCTGCGACACGCCGCTCGGGCCCGCTGAGCTACACCGCCACCGCCGGCCGGATCGTCGTCCGCGAGGAGGTGCTCACCGACGGGGCGTTCGACGGATACCAGGCCGAAGATCGAGATGTTCGTCGTCGCCTACACTCTGGACGGAGCCGACCCGGCGACCCGCCCGGTCACCTTCGCCTTCAACGGCGGTCCCGGGTCGTCGTCGGTCTGGTTGCACCTCGGTCTGCTCGGGCCCCGGCGGGTGGTCTCCGGCGACGTCGACGATCCCGTCCCACCGCCGTACCGGCTGACCGACAACGCCGAAACGCTCCTCGCGCACAGCGATCTGGTGTTCATCGACCCGATGTCCACCGGCTTCACCCGGGCCGTCAAGGGCGGCAAGCCGGCGACATACCACGGCTACCAAGGCCGATCGGGACGCCGTCGGCGAACTGATCCGGCTGTGGACCACCCGCAATCAACCGGTGGCTGTCGCCGAAGTTCCTGGCCGGCGAGTCCTACGGAACCCTGCGCGCCGCGGCGCTCGCCGGACACCTGGCCGAGCGACACGGCATGGCGCTCAACGGGTTGATGCTCATCTCGGCCGTGCTGGACATGGGCACGGTGTTCTTCACCCCCGGCAACGACGTCCCCTACGTCAGCTACCTGCCGACCTACGCCGCCCTGGCCCACTACCACGGCCAACACCCGGACCGCGCGCTCGCCGAGGTGGTGGACGAGGCCCGCGAACTGGCCGATCGGGACTACCCGTGGGCGCTGGCCCGCGGCGCCCGACTCACCGATCGGCAGCGCCGGGACATCGCCGAACGCGTGGCCGCGGTGACCGGCCTGGACGTCGACTACGTGCTGCGCGCCGACCTGCGTATCGAACACCAGCACTTCTTCGCCGAACTGCGCCGCAGCCGAGGGCCTGGCGATCGGCCGACTGGACGGCCGGTTCACCATCACTCCGGGCGACCGCAATGCGGCCACCATCGACGCCGACGCGTCGTACGCCGGCATCCAGGCGCCGTACACCGCGACGGCCAACCACTATCTGCGAGCCGAACTCGGGTACGAGTCGGACCTGCCGTACGAGATCCTGACCCCGAAGGTCTGGCCGTGGTCCTACAAGGACTTCGAGAACCGTTCGGTGTCGGTCGTCGAGGATCTGTCGACCGCCATGCGCACCAACCCGTACCTGAAGGTGCACGTCGCCTACGGCTACCACGACGGGGCGACGCCGTTCGCCGCATCCGAGCAGGTGATGGCTCACCTGAACGTGCCGGAAGCCGCCCGGGACAACGTGTCCGGCCGCTACTACGAGGCCGGCCACATGATGTACGTGCACGAACCGTCCCGGCTCGCGCAGTCGCAGGACCTCGCCGACTTCGTCGCCTGGGCGACCGGCGGACCGCACCCTGACGCCGCTGATGCCGGTGCCGCCGACGCCGGTGGCGCCCCGCCCCCCGACGCCGGTGCCGCCGACCCGGAGCCCAGCCCCGAGCCGTAGCCGATTCGGTTGCACGGTCCGGGGAGAATCGGCCCGTCACCCTGCACACCATTCAGGTCACCGAACCACGGCCGCCGAGGGACGGTCGGAGCCAGGTTCACCCGATTGCCCAGGAACGGCAGCGGGCTGTGACACCTCGCAGGGTGCATGCGTATCAGGCCGACAGCGGGCGCGCTCTGTCCCGCCGTGACAACAGCCATCGCCTCCGCGCGCACCGAGGCGCACCCGACCGCGGACGCACCCGCGCCGAATTCGGTGCGCACCGTCGTGCAGCCCACCGTGCCCTCCCCCAGGGGGCCCTCTCCGCAGGGGGCAAAGCCCACCCCCGGTTCGGGTGCCACGACCGCTGTGCTCGGTGCGGCGGCCGGAGAGCCTCGAGGTATGGCAATCCAGGCCGGCCGCGTCTCCCCGTTCGCCCTCACCGTCGCCCTGGCGCTGGTCGCCACCGCCGCCTCGATGGGCACGCTGTTCTCCCGCGCCGCCGGCGCAGTCGGACCTGGTGCGATCACTCACCTTCGGCCCGGGCGCGCTCACCGAGCGGCCCTGGGCCTTCGCCGCCGGCGCGCTCGTCGTCCGCGGTCCGGTGCTCGTCCTGATCATGGCGACGCTGACGCTGCTCACCCTCGGCTACTACGAGAAGCGGGTCGGTGCGCTGCGCACCGCGGTCGCCTTCGTCGGCACCCAACTCGTGGGCACGGTCGGTGCCGCCGCGCTGGTCGCCGCGGTCGCCGGCACCGGCTGGCCCTGGGCCGCCGGACTGGCCCACGCCGTCGACCTCGGCCCGTCCGCGGGCCTGCTCGGCGTGCTGGCCGCGATGACCGCCGTGCTCGCCCCGGACACCCGGCGGTTCGTCCGGTGGGCGGTCGGCATGTTGCTGGTCACCCTGCTGGTGCAATCCGGTCTGCTGTGGGACGTCTCGCACCTGATCGGCTGGGTCGTCGGGCTGGCCGCCGGCCCGGCGCTGGCCGGCCGGGCCGTGGATCGATCCCACCGACCGGTCCTGTCCGTGCGCCGGATCCGCACCGGGATCGCTCTGTTCATGGTCACGGTCGCGGCCGCCCGCCTGGTGGCCGCACTCTTCCCCGGCCACGACGGGATCTTCGGCGCCGGTTCGGCCGGGCGCCACCCGACCACGCCGGTCGGCGCCCTGGTGTCGCTCGTCGTCGTGCTGCTGATCGCCAACGCGCTGCGCCGCGGCCTGCCGGTGGCCTGGTGGGCGTCGCTGGTGTTCGTCGTCATCGCCGTCGGCCACGCAGTTCTCGGCACCGGGGGCGTCCGCGTCGCCGACATCGTGAGCTGGGGCGTCGTCGGCATCGCGCTGGTGGCGTTCCGCACCGCATGGCCGTGGCGCGTCCCGGCCGGGACCCTGCGCCGCTCGCTGCCCCGGCTCGGTCTGGCGCTGGCCGGGTTCGTCGGGCTGTCCGCCCTGCTCTACTGGATCTTCGGCGACGACACCCCCGACCGGCCGCGGATGCGCGCGATCTTCGACCGCGCCACCTTCGCCGACGGCGGCAGCCTGCACGCCTCCAAGGGCGCGGCTGCGGCGTTCACCGTGTCCAGCTGGATCTGGGCACTGGCCCTGCTGTTCCTGCTGATCCCGGTCGTCTACGCGCATCACGACTCGATGCGCGGCGTGCGCCGCGGCGCCCCGCACAGCGAGCGTGACGACGCCATGCAGACCTTGCTGCACCGGCACGGCGGCGGCTCCATCGGCTGGCAGCGCACCTGGCCCGGGTTCGTCACCTGGACCAGCGCCGACGGCCGGGTCGCGGTCAGCTACCGCCCGGTGTCCGGCGTCGCGATCGCCCTGGGCGACCCGGTCGGCCCGCGGGAGTTGTGGGCGCAGGCCGTGCGAGAGTTCCGCACGTTCTGCTTCCGGGCCGGCTGGACGCCGACCTGGTACGCGGTCACCGACGCGTTCCGCGCCGAGGTCGGCGACGCCTGGCAGACCACCCAGATCGGCGAGGACGCCGTCCTGGACCTGGGAGCGCTCGAGTTCAAGGGCAAGTCATGGCAGGACGTGCGCACCGCCCGCAACCACGCCGTCAAGGCCGGGGTGCGGCTCGAGGTGGTCGACCTGGCCCACGCCCCGGCCGACCTGCGGACACAGATCGACGAGGTCTCCAAGGGCTGGGTGGACGGCAAGGCACTGCCCGAGATGGGCTTCACCCTCGGCACCATCGAGCACGCCGCCGACCCGGAGATGCGCACCCACATCGCCGTCGACGACGCCGGCGTGGTGCACGGCGTGACCACCTGGCTGCCGGTGCACGCCGACGGCGAGGTGGTCGGCTGGACGCTCGACGTGATGCGCCGACGGGCCGACGGCTTCCGCCCGGTGATGGAGTTCCTGATCGCCGAGAGCGCGCTGCTGTTCCAGGCCCAGGGCTACGCGACCATGAGCCTGTCGGTGGCCCCGCTGGCCCGCCGGTCGGCCGGCACGTCGGTGGCCGGCACCCGCACTGCGCTGGACAAGACGCTGGACCGGATGTCGGCGCTGCTGGAACCGGCCTACGGCTTCCGGTCGCTGCTGAGCTTCAAGGCCAAGTTCCACCCGCGGTTCGCCCCGGTATACCTGGGCTACGCCTCCGACCTGGACCTGGCCGAGATCTCGCTGGCGATCGGCAAGGCCTACCTGCCGCACGTCACCGCCCGCCAGGCGATCGGCGTGGCCCGTCAGCTGGTCCACCGCTGACCCTCACCCGGCCCGCGGGGAGTTGATCCGCCCAAATCGGACGGAACGCTTGTAAAAACTCCCCCACGGCCGGGGCTCACAGCAACGAGTACGCCAGCCCGTCCAGGATGTCGTGCTCGGAGACGGTGAGCTGCCCCAGGCCGGTTCGCTCGGCAACCAGCCGAGCGAACCGGTCCAGAATCAGCGCCCCACCGCCGATCACGTCCACCCGGCCCGGGTGCAGCCACGGCGAGGCCGCCCGGTGGGCCCGGTTGGCGCGCGCCAGAAACGTGGTGACCGCGCCGATCTCGTCCACATCGAGCACGGCCAGGTGGTGCGGGCTGCGATTGTCGCCGCGGCGGGCCAGCACCGCGGCCGCCACCGTGACGGCGGTGCCGGACACGGCGAGCAGGGTCTTCACCGGCCCGGCCCGGAGCCGGCGCCACCCTTCGGTCAGCTCGCCGTCCACCCAGGCCCGCGCCGCGGTCCACTCGGCCGCCGTAGGCGGGTCGGAGCGCAGCAGCCGCTCGGTGATCCGCACCGAACCGATGTCCAGGCTCACCGAGCCGGTCAGTTCTCCCGGTCCGGCGCCGACCACCAGCTCGGTGGACCCGCCGCCGACATCGACCACCAGAAAGGGCCCGGCGCCGGTCGGCAGATCGGCCACCGCCCCGGTGAAGGTCAGCTCGGCCTCCTGCGCCCCGGTGATCACCTCGGGGTCCGCACCGAGCGTCGCATGCACCATGGCGACGAATTCGTCCCGGTTCAGCGCGTCCCTGGTCGCCGACGTGGCCACCATCCGCACCGCGTCGGCGCCGGTGGCCCGGATGACGGCGACGTAGTCGGCCAGTGCGTGCCAGGCGCGGTCCAGGGCTCCGGTGGTCAGCCGCCCGGTGGCGTCCACCCCCTCACCGAGTCGAATGATCCGCTCCTCCCGGTGGACGTCGACGAGCTCGACCATGCCCCGTCCGGTGCGGCCGCCCGGCACCGCGTCGGCGACCAGTAGCCGGATCGCGTTCGTGCCGCAATCGATCGCGGCGACCCGTCGCCGGGTGGGCGTGCTCGGATCGGAGGTCACATCCACGTACTACCACCCGGAGGGAACCGGACGGCGGTTGCCGGAGTCGGAGCACGCATCGGAGCAGGCCCGGAGGGCACCGGCGAGGTGGCCGGCGGCCCAGTCGACGCGACGAGAGCGGCCTTACTCGGTGCGCCGGATGGCCATCAGGTCGGTCGCGACTGGCGGCCGCAAGCGACGTTGCAGTCTCAGCGGCGACCCGTCGGCCCTCCGACGGCTGCGTGGAGACCGACCTGGAACTCACGGCTCCCGACGGGACGACGTCCCGGATGGATCCGGCGACCCGACGACCTGGCGCCGATCCTCGCGCCGGTGACACCGAGGGCGATCGCGGGCGACGACGGTGGGCTGGACCTGGTTTTCACCGACGGCAGCCGGGTGCGGGTCGACCCGGACGACGCCTACGAGGCCTGGTCGTTCGGCGGCGGCGGACACCGTGGCCTGCTGTCGGGACCCGGCGGCGAAATCTAGTCGGCCGAGCTTGCGAGGCCGCCATCGGATAGAGCGGAAACGTGACCGCCAACGGGGTTGGCAGACACGTGGTAGCCGGGTTCGGTACCGCCGACGCCGGTCGCCGCGTAGAACCCGGCGATGTGCGCGGTGACCGCGGCTGCGGCCCCGTCCGCCTCGCCGGCCTCCACCAGCGTCAGGATGCGCCGGTGTTGGGCCCGCAGCCCGGCCGCCATCGCCGGCCAGTCGGTCAGCCGGTCCACCGCCTCGGTGACGTAGGCCTGGATGCCGGAACGCAGCGCGCCCATGATCGCCGCGACCACGGCATTACCCGCCGCCCGGGCCAGGCACACGTGGAATTCCGGCGTCCAGCGCCAGGAATTCTGTCGGTGCCTCGACCGCGTCCATCCGGTCCAGCAGCACCGTGGCCGCGGCCAACTCCGCGGGATCGGCGGCCTGGGCCGCCGTTCGCGCCGACCACGACTCGATGAGCACGCGGGCGCCGACCAGGTCGGCGACCGGCAGGTGCCGGCTGGTCAGGTGCCAGCGCAGCGCCGCGGCGATCGGCGCTACGGGGTCGGCGATCAGCACCGCACCGGCGTCCGGCCCGGACCCGGCCGCGGTGCGGATCAGCCCCATGGCCTCCAGCACCCGGATCGCCTCCCGCACGCTGGCCCGGGACACCTCGTACCGCTCGGCGAGCACCCGCTCCCCCGGCAACCGACCGCCCGACCCCCAGCCGCTCGGCGGCCAGGTCGGCCTCGATCCGGGCGAGCACCTCCTGATAGGCCCGGGTCACACGGTTCTCCTTGCGGCTGTGGTCTGACCACACTAGTGTCCGATCGTCGGGGCCCACCAGACCCGGCGCCACGCGCGGAAGCGGGGGACGGACATGCGGATCGCGGTGATCCCCACCTGCCTGGGCGACGCCATGTTCCCGGACGTCGTGGTGGCCACCACCCGGCTGCTGGAGCGGCTGGGGCACGAGGTGGTGTTCCCGGACGGCCAGGCCTGCTGCGGCCAGATGCACGTCAACTCCGGCTATCTCACCGAGGCCGTCGGCATCGTCCGGCAACCACGTGCGGGCGCTCTCGGCGGCGGACTTCGACGTGGCGGTGGCACCGTCCGGGTCGTGCGTCGGGTCCATCCGCCACCAGCAGACGATGGTGGCCCGGCGGGTCGGGGACGACGGGCTGGCCGCCCAGGCGCAGGCGTTGTCCGACCGCACCTACGAGCTGTCCGAACTGCTGGTCGACGTGCTTGGCGTGACCGACGTCGGCGCGTACTTCCCGCACCGGGTCACCTACCACCCGACCTGCCACTCGCTGCGCATGCTGCGGGTCGGCGACAAGCCGCTGCGGTTGCTGCGCGCCGTCGAGGGCATCGACCTGGTCGAACTGCCGGCCGCGGACACCTGCTGCGGCTTCGGCGGCACGTTCGCGCTGAAGAATCCCGACGTGTCCACGGCCATGCTCGCGGACAAGATGTCGAACGTGCTGGCCACCCGGGCCGAGGTGTGCGCGGCGTCCGACGCCTCCTGCCTGATGCACATCGGCGGCGGGCTCGGCCGGCTGCGGACCGGGGTGCGGACCGTGCACCTGGCCGAGATCCTCTGCGCCACGAAGGATGTCGTGGAAGCCACCGGGCCGCGGCGATGACCACGTTCCTGGGCACCCCGTCGCCGCTGCGCAGTGGCGACCGCCTTCCCGAAGGCAGCCAGGGCGGCCGTGGCCGACGCCCAGCTGCGCCGCAACCTGGGTCACGCCACCGCGACGATCCGGGCCAAGCGGGCCGCGGTGGTCGGCGAGGTCGCCGACTGGGAGGCGTTGCGGGACAGCGGCTCCGCGATCAAGCAGCAGGTGATGTCCCGGCTGCCGGAGCTGCTCGATCCAGCTGGAGGAGCAGGTCACCGCGCGCGGTGGGGTGGTGCACTGGGCCGCCGACGCCGACGAGGCCAACCGCATCGTGCTGGACCTGGTCCGGGCCACCGGCGCCGACGAGGTGGTCAAGGTCAAGTCGATGGCCACCCAGGAGATCGGCCTGAACGAGTACCTGGAGGCCAACGGGATCGCCGCGATCGAGACCGATCTCGCCGAACTGATCGTGCAACTCGGCCACGACCGTCCCTCGCACATCCTGGTGCCGGCCATCCACCGCAACCGCTCGGAGATCCGGGAGATCTTCCTGCGCGAGATGCCCGACGCGCCGCGCGATCTGACCGACGAGCCGCGGCGGCTGGCCATGGCCGCCCGGGAACACCTGCGGCGCAAGTTCCTGTCGGCCAAGGTCGGCATCTCCGGCGCCAACTTCGCCATCGCCGACACCGGGACGCTCGCTGTCGTCGAGTCCGAGGGCAACGGCCGGATGTGCCTGACCCTGCCGCAGACGTTGATCACCGTGATGGGGATCGAGAAGATGCTGCCCACGTTCGCCGACCTCGAGGTGTTCCTGCAGCTGCTGCCGCGCTCGTCCACCGGCGAGCGGATGAATCCGTACACCTCGCTGTGGACCGGCGTCACCCCCGGCGACGGCCCGCAGGAGTTCCACCTGGTGCTGCTGGACAACGGCCGCACCAACGCGCTGGCCGACGACGTAGGACGCGCCGCGTTGCACTGCATCCGCTGCTCGGCCTGCCTGAACGTCTGCCCGGTGTACGAGCGGGCCGGCGGCCACGCCTACGGCTCGGTCTACCCGGGGCCGATCGGTGCCGTCCTGACGCCGCAGCTCACCGGTATCACCGGCCACGACGACCCGAGTGCGTCGCTGCCGTACGCCTCCTCGCTGTGCGGCGCGTGTTACGACGTGTGCCCGGTGAAGATCAACATTCCGGAGCTGCTGGTGGAGCTGCGCGGCCGCGCCGTGGACGCCGACCGGGACCGGAGGATCCCCACCGGGTGGGACGTCGCGATGCGTTCGGCCGGCTGGGTGATGAGCGACGGCGACCGTTTCGCCCGGGCCGAGATCGGCCTCAAGGCCGGCCGGCTGGTCGCGGGCAAGCGCGGCACGATTTCGTCGTTGCCGTGGCCGATGTCGGCGTGGACCGGCTCCCGCGACCTGCCCGCGCCGCCGAAACAGACGTTCCGCCAATGGTGGAAGCGCAACCGGCGGGACGGTCCGTGAGCGAGCGTCAGCGAGCGAATCATCACTCCGTCATGACGCAAGCCCACCCGCGTGCCGGCCTGGGGAGCGGTTGCGTCATGAGCAGCCGCGAGGTGGTGCTCGGCCGGATCCGGCAGGCGCTTGCGGGCGCGGCTCCCCCGGCGGCCGTGCCCCGGGAATACGCGGCGTCCGGCGGGTTGGCCGCGGGTTCGGACGCCGTCGTCGAGCTGCTCATCGACCGGCTGGAGGACTACCGGGCGACGGTGCACCGGGTCGCGCCCGGTGCGGATGTCTCGGCCGCAGTCGACGAGGCGCTCGGTCCGGCCCGGACCGTTGTCGTGGCCGCGGGCCTGCCCGACGAGCTGCGCGCGGCGGCCGGCGACCGCACGATCACCGTCGACTCCCCCGCGGTCACCGCCGCCGATCTGGACGGGATCGACGCCGTGCTGACCGGAGCCAGGGTGGCCATCGCCGAGACCGGGACGATCATCCTCGACGGTGGCGCCGACCAGGGCCGCCGGATGATCACCCTGGTGCCCGATCGGCACGTCGTCGTGCTGCGCACCGACCAGGTCGTCCACTCGGTGCCCGAGGGACTGGCCGGGCTCTCCCCGACCGCTCCGCTGACCTTGATCTCCGGCCCGTCCGCCACCAGTGACATCGAACTGTCCCGGGTCGAGGGCGTGCACGGACCGCGGATCCTGCACGTCGTCATCAGCTGAGGCCGCTCGGATGCCGGCGACGCACGAGGTGACCAACCAGGTCCCGCCACTGGTCGACGTCGACGTCACCGCGGCCGACCCGGCGTTGGCCGCCGGATTGGCCGCGGCCGGCCTCGGTGTCGACGACGACCTGCATGCACTCGGCGCAGCGGCCGGCTCGGCGGAGATCATCGAGGCGGCCCGGCAGGCCAACACCCACTCGCCGGTGCTGCGCACCCACGACCGCACCGGCCACCGGATCGACGAGGTCGAGTTCCACCCGGCCTGGCACACTCTGATGGACCGGGCCGTCGACCGCCGGGCTGCAGGCGTGGCCGTGGGATTCGGCCGCCGGCGACCAGCCGCATCTCCGCCGCGCGGCCGGGTTCTACGTGTGGACCCAGGCCGAGGCCGGCCATCTGTGCCCGATCTCGATGAGCTACGCGGCGGTTCCGGCGCTGCGGCACGCACCGGACCTGAGGCCGCCTTCGAACCGGGCCTGCGGGCGCGGACCTACGAGTTCGGCCTCCGGGATCCGGCGACGAAAGCCGGCCTACTGGCGGGCATGTCGATGACCGAAAAGCAGGGCGGGTCGGACGTGCGGCTCGGCACCACGCGGGCGGTGCCGGACGGCGCCGTCGACGGCGGGTACCGGCTGACCGGGCACAAGTGGTTCACCTCGGCGCCGATGAACGACCTGTTCCTCACCCTGGCCCAAGCCCCCGAGGGCCTCACCTGCTTCCTGGTGCCGCGGGTGTTGCCGGGCGGCGAGCGCAACGCCATTCGGTTGCAGCGGCTCAAGGACAAGCTCGGCAACCGGTCCAACGCGTCCGCGGAGATCGAGTACGACAACGCTTTCGGCTATCGGGTCGGCGATCCCGGGCGCGGTGTGGCCACCATCATCTCGATGGTGACGATGACCCGGCTCGACTGCGTGCTGGGCTCGGCCGGCGGGTTGCGCGCGGCCCTGTCGGAGGCGACTCACCATGCGGCGCACCGGGTCGCGTTCGGCCGCGCACTGATCGACCAACCGGTGATGACCGCGGTGCTCGCCGACCTGACGGTCGAGTCGTGGGCAGCCACGTTGACCGGGCTGCGGTTGGCGCAGGCGGTCGACGCCCGGGCCGGCGACCCGGCGGAAGCCGCGTTGCTGCGGATCGCGTTGCCGGTGGCCAAGTTCTGGGTGTGCAAGCGGGCGGTGCCGACGATCGCGGAGGCGTTGGAGTGCCTGGGCGGCAACGGCTACGTGGAGGAGTCGGTGATGCCACGGCTGCTGCGGGAGTCACCGTTGAACGGGCTCTGGGAGGGCTCGGGCAACGTCACGGCGCTGGACGCATTGCGGGCGATGCGCCGGTCCCCCGAGAGTGTCACCGCGCTGCTGGGCGAATTGGACCCGGCCGTCGGTACCGACGCGTTCTACGATGCGGCGCTGCGGGGCGTGCAAGGACCTGCTTCCCGCAGCCGGGTCCGACGTCCCGGAGAGCGCCGCCCGGCCGTTCGCCTCGCTGACCGCCCGGCTGTTCGCCGCGTCCCTGTTACTCCGGCTGGCACCGCCGGAGGTGGCCGCGCTGTACTGCGCAACCCGCCTGGGCACTCTCGGGGACCGTGCACTCGGCGAACTACCCGCGGGCTATCCGGTGCGGGACATGGTCGCCGCGGTGACACCGTCGTTGGCCACTGTCTGATCCGCGCGCATCCTCTGATCCGACCCCCGACACCGCGACTAGCCGGCAGCACGCTGCTCCTGAACGCTGTCGACAGCGCTCGCCCGAACTCCACTGACCCTGCATCGAGTGAGGGTGGCGGCGTCAACCGATCGGTTGACGCCGGATGGGGTCGCCCGGTTGACCCGGGCCGGTTGCCGCCACCATGGAGTCATGTCGATCATCGAAGTGCGGGACCTGCGGAAGGTGTACGGCGGCCGGGCGGTCGTCGACGGAGTCAGTTTCACCGTGGAGCAAGGGCGAGATCTTCGGCATCCTCGGTCCCAACGGCGCGGGCAAGACCACCACGGTGGAGTGCATCGGCGGCCTGCGCACAACGCGACGGCGGGACCATCACGGTCGCCGGTTTCGACCCGGCGGCCGAGGACCGTGGCCTGCGCGAGGAGCTGGGCATCCAGCTCCAGGAGAGCAGGCTGCCGGAGAAGCAGACCGTCGCCGAGGCGCTGCAGCTGTACTCGTCGCTTCTACCAGCGTCCACGTGACTGGCGCGAGCTGCTGGAACGGCTCGGTCTGAAGGACCAGGCGAGCACCTACTTCGGCAAGCTGTCGGGCGGCCAGAAGCAGCGGCTGTCCGTCGCCCTCGCCCTGGTCGGGAACCCACAGGTGGCCATCCTCGACGAGCTGACCACCGGGCTGGACCCGGCCGCTCGCCGCGAGGTCTGGGGCCTGCTCGAGGACCTCAAGGACACCGGCGTCACCCTGCTGCTGGTCTCCCACTTCATGGAGGAGGCCGAGCGGCTCTGCGACCGGGTCGCGGTCATCGATCGGGGCAAGGTGATCGCGCTGGACACCCCCGAAGGACTGGCCAGCGGTGTCCGGGCGGACCAACGGATGAGCTTCGAGCCCTCCGGCCCGATCGAGCCCGGGGTGCTCGAGCAATTGCCCGACGTGCATCACGTGACCGTGAGCGACCGCCGCATCATCGTGACCGGCACGGACAATGTGGCCGCCGCGGTGATCATCGCCCTCCACCAACTCGGGGTGGCCTGCCACCGCCTGCGGGT
This sequence comes from uncultured Actinomycetota bacterium, assembly GCA_963706185.1. GTDB lineage: Bacteria > Actinomycetota > Actinomycetes > Mycobacteriales > Nakamurellaceae > Nakamurella. The sequence continues at coordinate 83,083 of CAVPLZ010000021.1, forward strand.
GGACCAGCCCAGCCTGGACGACGCCTTCATCGCCCTCACCGGTGACGTCGACCGAGCACTCGAGTCCGATTCCGCTGACATCCCCGGCCGCTGACCGTTGTCGAATGGAAGGAGTTTGTTGTCATGAGCGAGCGCAAGCGAGCGAATCATCGGCACGCCATGACCCGACCCAACCCGAGCGCCGGCGAGGGGAGGGTCCAGTCATGAGTGCTGCCGGCGCAATGATCAAGTCCGAGGCCCGGCTGCTGGGCCGTAACCCCGGGGTCGTCGCCTGGGCGATCGTCCTGCCGGTGGCTGCCGCCATCGTGCTGGCCGCGATACCGGGCACCCGCACCCCGCAGGACTATTTCGGTGGGGTCAGCGCGTTCCAGGCCTACCAGCCCATCCTGGTGCTGTTCGTGTTGGCCATCCTGGCCGTGCAGGCGCTGCCCGACGTACTCACCCGGTACCGGGAGATGGGCGTCCTGAAGCGGTTGCGCACCACGCCCGCCTCGCCCGGGCTGCTGTTGTTCGCCCAGCTCGCCCTCATGGTCGGCGTCTCGCTGGTCTGCCTGGTGCTGATCGTCGTGATCCCGGGCATCATCAGCGGCCAGTGGCCCCGCAACCTGCTGGCCTACCTGATCAGCTACATCCTGGTCGCCTGGGCGATGCTCGGCCTGGGCATGGTGATCTCCAGCCTGTTCCGCAATGCCAAGGTCGCCGCCGGTTTCGGCACGGTGCTGTTCTTCGGGCTGCAGTTCTTCGCCGGCATGTGGGTGACCCGCGCTTCGATGCCCGAGTGGATGCGCTGGATCTCCAACCTCACCCCGAGCGGCGCAGCCACCCAGTCGCTGATGGACGCGGCCGCGGGTCAGTGGCCCGACCTCGGCTACTGGGCGGTGCTGCTGGCCTGGGGCCTGGCCTGCTCGGCGGTGTCGATCAGACTGTTCAAGTGGGAGTGAGACCACTGCAGGCACCGCCCGGCCGGGCCTGGTCGCGTCGTTGTTCCGACCCGACGGGGAGCACGAGCCGAGCGGTCCGTGGCTGACCGGAGGCCATGGTCAGCGATCGGACCGTGCGCTGGTTGCGCCGAGCGCTACTGGTCGTCGCCGTGGCGCTTTGCGCGGCGACCGCTCAGATGATCAGCGGCTGGCCCGGATCGCGGCCACGGACGGGCGCTACCCCAACGCCGATCACTTCCCGATGCTGGCCCATCGCACCGCGCTGGAACTTCCCCGTGCTTGGCTCGTCTACGTTCCCCGGGCGGCGCGATCGCAGTGGAACGGCGCCTGGCTCGGGAGCTAGCCGATCCTGGTCAGCCACTCTCGGAGGTGCGCTGGGAGTTCGGGCGCTTGGAGGGCGTGGGGAATGAGTGTGCGGTCGTTCAGGATGGCATCGAAGACCAGCCTCATCGTGACGTCGTGGTCCGGCTGGTGGGTGACTGCGATCTCGTCCCCAGCCTCGATGACGCCCTCCTCGATGATACGTAGGTAGGCACCGGGACGTGATGCCTGGGCGAATTGCCGGACGAACCCAGGGTTTCCCAGGCGTATGCCTAGTTTGAAGCAGGGCAGTCTCGGTTGAGCTACTTCGAGCAAGGTGGTTCCGATCCGCCAGCGTTGTCCGACGAGTGCACCGGAAACGTCTGCGCCTTCGGTGCTCAGGTTCTCCCCGAAGGCCGCGTTGCCGAGTTGTCGGCCGAGTTCGGTTTCCCAGCGGCGGATGTCCTCGATGGAGTAGGCGTAGACGGCCTTGTCGGGTCCGCCGTGCACGGATCGGTCGGCTTGGCTGTCGCCGTCTATGTTGACCCCGCGGACTTGTACCGGCCCGTTGACGGGGGTTTTCCAGATGGCGGTGTCGACGATGCGCCTGCCTGCGGTCACCGGTCGGGGTTGCCCGACGTTCACGGTGAGCAGTCGGGCCGGGGTCGGTGGGGTCACGTCGACATCTTGCCCGGATGCACCGATGGAAGGGCCAGGATCGCATCGGCGAATGCGTCGGGTGATTCCTGGGGCAGGTTGTGCCCGGCGTTCGGTACCTGCTGGTGCCGGCGTGGTCCGGTGAAGTGTTGAGCGGTCGCACTGCCGTCGGTTCGGCTTTGTCGTCTCGCCTGTCGCAGGCGGCATCGCCACGTTTGACAACGGATCCGCGCGCAGCGCAAGTGATCGCTTCGTCGCGGCCGCAAGGCGGCTTCAGAGGAATTGTGTCAGCTGACCCTCCGGGGAAGGTCGTCCCGTGCAGCAGCTGGGCCGCTCCTGGTTCAGATGGCGCACACTGGGTATGTCCGCAGGAGGTGCGGCAACGGTGCCAGCAGGAGGTAGGCGATGGCCAGCAACGAACCCTTCGGATTTGATCCCGATGATCTTGATCGCTTCTTCCCCGGGGTGGGCGATCAATTGCGGGGCGCTCTGGGCCAGTTCGCGAGGATGCTCAACGCTCCAATGAGGGCCGAGGCGGGAACGGCGTGCTCGATGCGCTTGGCCGCGCTGGTCGTGCGGCACCCGGCTCCGAAACGACCGGTGACACCGGCGAGGGTGTGTGGATGATCTACACCGTGGACGCTGACGGTGATGCTCGGGTCGAACAGGTATATGCAACCGAACTGGAAGCTCTGCGCGCGAACAAACACAACACCGACACCAACCGCAAAGTCCGGTTCCTGCCGTATGGGATCCCGGTGACCGTCCTGGATGCACCGGTCCCGCTCCCGCATGCCGACGATCCCGAAGCTTGACCGAACGGGCGCCGGTTAGACCGTTCCGAGCGAATGTGGACAGTGCTGGTCGGGCAAATCGGAGTCACCAGCGCCAGGCTGCCCGCCTCGACCACCGTCGCAGTACAGCCGCGTACTTCGCGGGGCGACCGGACCACCGCTTCAGCGAAGCCAATGGGACGGCAGGGCAGCGCAATCGCAGGAGCCGGCGACTAGGGGTGGACGCGAACGGGCCGCCAAGGGAGCAACCTCAGTCTCCACGGGATTTCGCTCCGTCAAGTCACGTAAAGGCCCTCACGAGCCCGGATACGGCGTCAGTCGATCTTGACGCGCAGTAGCACCCGCTCGCGTCCTTCGGCGAATCGCTCGGCCAGCATCGCGGTCCGGAATTGCCAGCCGTATTTCGCTTCGAATTCTCGGTGGCATCGATCCACTTCGTCCGCGTCCTCGACGATCTCGGCGCTGCCGGTGACCACATACCTGTCGTCCGTCCTCACTCGCCGGCGACCACTCGGCCTTAGCTCGATCCGCGAATCACGACGAAGCCGCTTGACCTTACCGCTCTTTCGCGTCGTGGTGATCACCAACGACTCGCCGTCTCGCACAATCCACACCGTGGTCGCGACCGGCTCACCGGACCGTCGAAACGTGGTCAACGCTACGAACTGAACCTCACCCAATGAATCGACCGCAGACACGTGGCGCCCTTCGTCTCGGGTACTTGACCGACTCACCGGATGCGAGCGCCAACGCTGCTACAGGTGCCCGTATCGGACCACCGGGAAACGTGCCGTTCCCGCCGAACTAGCCCGATCGAGCCCTCGGCGGTGTCCGGCGGTGGTGAACCCAAGACCCTGCGAATTGTCGCCCAGTACTCGGACGCCACCAACCTGATCGTGAGCTGTCCGGAGGAGGCCAAGGCGAAGCTTTCCGTGCCTCGCGGCACTGCGACGATTTGGGACGCGACTACGACCATCGAGAAGACCGTGCAGCGACCGCGGCCGACCCGCTCGACGATCCCGACGCTTTCCTGAGGGTGGCGCAGTCCTACGCCGACGTCGGTATCCAGCACATCCACACCCGGCCGATCACGCCCGACCGGTCGGAAGCGTCCGCGGGTTAGGCGACCGGATCGCCGGGCGGCTCGCCGAGATCGGCTGATCGGCGGACCTGACGCTCCCCGCCGCGGCCAACGGGCCGAAGCCGCCGCGGCGCGCCCGCGACCCGCCGACGTCCCCGCTGGCGGTCACTCGCTCCTCGGCAGTGGAGAGTCCGGATGCGCCGACAGTGCGTACCGATGACAATGATTTCCATGACAAACGACCCGGAGCGTTCCCACCGTAGGCTCGGTCTGTCCAGCACCGACCGGAAGATCGGCGGCGTGTGTAGCGGGTTGGCGAAGTACTTCGACACCGACGCCACACTTGTACGGATCATCTTCGCGTTGCTGGTCATGCTGGGCGGCAGCGGGGTGATCATCTATCTCATCGCGTGGATGATCATGCCTCGTATCGCAGCAACGGACGAGGTGCTCGAGCAACTACAGAAGCTCGGCGAACTCAGGAGCGCCGGAGTACTTACCGACGCCGAGTTCGAAACGCAGAAGGCGAAGATCCTCGCGGACTGATTTTGTTGCACTGGTGTCAGATCGCTGGAACACGAGGGAAAGTCGGCGCGGAACCGCCGTACGGAACTGGCCACGCCGTCGGCCACGACCTTGCAGCCCTGCTCTTCGACGCGGAGAACTCGAGCCGTGCGGAGACGGCGCGAGACATTTCCGGCATGAGGTTCGGGGGTCGACACCCATCAGAGTCCGGCGGACTGCGGATCGGATCGAAAACTGAATCCGGATGACGACCGCCGCGACGCATGGCCGGGCTGCATTGCGAAGGTCCGCGCGACAGGTTCACCTCACCGGCTCTTGACACGGAGGGACCGGGCGAGTGCGGTGGATGTCTGGCCCGGCCCCAGCCGTGGGTGCCGGGCCACTGAGGAGGCTGCGGTGAAACGCTCGCGTGTCCTGCTCGTCGTCGGAATCCTGGTTCTCGGACTCGTCGGGGCTGCGCCCGATGCGCTCGGCGCTCCGGCCCGGTCGGCTCCGGCGACGACGCGGATCTGGGGCCGACCGTCTACGTCGGCCAGCTCACGCCCGCCCAGGTCACGATCGCTCGGGTCGCTCGGGCTGGACCGCGAGGACCTCACCGCCCGTCGGACCGGCGCCAAGGTCGCGGTCGAGGTGGTGCTGAGCCGTGTGCAGGCCGCCAAACTGCAGTCGCAGGGCATCCCGATCTCGGAAAAGAAGGTGGACGGCGCCACGGTCACCCAGCGGATGACGGCCGAGGCCGCCTCCGGCTACACGGTGTTCCGGTCGTACAGCGAGCCGGGCGGCATCAAGGACGAGCTGATCGCGATCGCCCGGCAGTACCCGCGGCTGACCAAGCTGGTCTCGATCGGTCGGACGATCCAGGGCCAGCGAGATCCTCGCCATCAAGCTGACCAAGGACGCCACCCGCGAGCGCGACGGTTCGCGGCCATCGGTGCTGTACTCCGCCGCCCAGCACGCCCGGGAGTGGATCACCCCGGAGATGGACCGGCGGCTGCTGCACTACTACCTCGACCACTACGCCACCGACTCGATCGATCCGCAGGATCGTCGACAGCACCGAGCTGTGGTTCGTCCCCGTCGCCAACCCCGACGGCTACGACTACACCTTCACCCCGGGAAACCGATTGTGGCGCAAGAATCTCCGCGACAACGACGGTGACGGTCGGATCACCGGAGTCGACGGCGTCGACCCGAACCGCAACTTCCCGTACCGCTGGAACTACGACAACGAAGGGTTCGTCATCGTCGTTCGCGTCCGACACGTACCGGGGCACGACGGCGGCGTCCGAGCCCGAGACCCGGGCTCTCGACGGGCTGATGAAGCGGGTCCGCTTCGAGTTCCAGATCAACTACCACTCGGCCGCCGAACTGCTGCTCTACGGCGTTGGCTGGCAGGTCGCCACTCCGACCCCGGACGACGCCATCTACGAGGCGCTGGCCGGCGACGACGCGAACCCGGCGGTGCCCGGTTACGACCCGGACATCGCCGCCGAGCTGTACACCACCAACGGCGAGACCACCGAGCACGCCCACAACACCTACGGGACGCTGGCCTTCACCCCGGAGATGTCCACGTGCGAGACCGCCAGCGCGGTCGACCCGGACGACGCGTTCGACCCGGCCGACTGCGACAGCGGCTTCAACTTCCCGGATTCCGAGGCGCTGATCCAGGCCGAGTTCGAGAAGAACATTCCGTTCGCCCTCTCGGTGGCGAAGTCCGCCCAGGACCCGAGCAACCCGGTCTCGTCGCTCGGCCTGACGGCGCCGGACTTCCAGGTGCACAGCTTCGCGGTCTCCTACGGCGACCCGCAGCCGGTCGGCGTGGTGGCCCGGCGCGACCTGCGCGATCTGACGATGCACTACTCGATCAACGGCGGCCGCACCCGGATCGGTCGGCGTCCGTGAGTGGAAGGGCGGCGAGCGGTACGGCTTCGAACAGAAGCGCTACTACGCCGAGTACCGCGGGCAGGTGCACGGCGCGAAGCCTGGTGACACGGTGAAGGTCTGGTTCACCGGCAAGCGCGCCGCCCCCGGCCATCGGAGCGACGGAGCGGACCAGCGAGTCCTTCCGCTACACAGCTGGTCAGCGACTCCGCACGCCAAGGTGCTGGTGCTGTCGAACGAGGACTACAAGGGCGTCAACCCGACGTACCCGGCGAGCGTGACGGCGCCCAAGTACGCCGCCACCTACACCGCCGCGCTGCGTGCGCAGGGGCTGCAGCTCGGTCGTCTACGACGTCGACAAGTACGGCGTGCCCGATCATCTCGGTGTGCTCGGGCACTTCAAGGCGGTGGTCTGGTATCTCGGCGACAACCGTCTCACCCAGGACCCGCGCGACGAGGAGACCGAGATCTTCGGCGACAACTATCCGGACGCGGCGGTCGCCAAGCGGGCGCAGGACCTGACGATGTCGGTCCGTGACTACCTGAACGAGGGTGGCAAGCTCGTGCACACCGGCGAGACCGCCCAGTACTACGGCATCCTCGAAGGAAACATCGGCGGCATCTACTACGGACTCAACGGCGATCCGTCGGCAGACTGCGTGGTGGTGTCCTCGTTCGATGAGTGCCTCTTCCTGGCCGACGACTTCAGCCAGTACTACCTCGGCGCCTACTCCCGGGCGCCGGTGGAGCTGCCCACCTCGGTGCTGGGCAGCGGCAGGCTGGCCGGCGTGACCGGCGCCTTCGGCGGTCCGGCCGTCGCCGACAACCCGCTGGACGAGGCCGGCACGTTCACGCCGACCAGCGCGGTGCTCCCGCCGGACGAATACCCGCAGTTCGCCAGCGCCCCGGCGGCGGCGTATCAGGGCATCTCCGGCGGCGCCTACGACCCGGTCGAGGGCAACTGGTACGCCGGGGCGATCCACATCGACGACTCCTACGCCCGGTTGGCCCGGACCGTCGATCTGACCGGCGTGCAGGCGTCCGCGGTTCCCACGTTGCAGATGCAGCTGTCCTACAACACCGAGCCCGGCTACGACCATGTGATCCTGGAGGCGCACACGGTCGGCGCCGACGACTGGACCACCCTGCCGGAGGTCGGCGGTGCGCACCTCGACCGACGTGCCCGCGGACTGCGACCAGGGCTTCCTGCTCGACGAGCATCCCTTCCTGGCGCACTATCTCACCCTCGGCGACCCGTGCGCCGCGACCGGCAGCACCGGCGCGTGGAACTCGTTCACCGGCGACTCCGGCGGATGGCAGCCGGTCGCCTTCGACCTGTCCGGCTACGCCGGCAAGCAGGTCGAGGTATCGATCACCTTCGTCACCGATCCGTCGTTCGGCGCTGTCGGGGTGTTCGTGGACGACACCAAGGTGGTCGCCGGCGGCGCGACGCTGGACGCCGACGGATTCGAAGCCGGACTCGGAGCGTGGTCGGCGCAACCTCCGCCGGCGGGCAGCTATCAGGGTGGATCGTCCTTCGTCCGGTCGCAGGCGCTGCTGGCGGCGGGCGTCAGCACCCGGGACACGGTGCTGTTCGGGTTCGGGATCGAGCAACTGGCAACTCCGGCCGAGCGGGCCGCCGTGCTCGGGCAAGGCGGTGCGGTCGCTGATCCGCTGAGTCGACTTCCGCGGTGGGGACATGACCATCTGCCCGATCGGCACCGACCGGTTCAGATCGTCACCCCGGCCGAGCAGGTCTCTCCGTTCGCGGTGCGGACGGAGGCGGTGAACCGATCCGCCCCGGCGCGGTTCGCACTACGGAGTTCCAGCTCGAACGAGCCGCTCGGCGCGACCGTCCGGCGAGTATCCGGCGAAGATCCGGTGACCGTTGTCGGCCAGGACCACCGACCAGACCTGCCCCACCCGGTTGCTGTCGACCTCCAGGTCGACCTCGATCCGGCCGTCGTCCGGCTTGGCCTTCATCGTCCAGGTACTGCCCGCCGAGCACCTTCCGGACCTCCGCACATCGTCCCCGCCCTTGGCGGATGCCGGCGGCGCGGCCGAGAGCGCCGCCGCCAGGACGAACGTGGCGATGATGCCGGTACGGAACAGCTTCATGATTCCTCCTCGGGATGCATTGGGAAACTCCTTCCCGTCACCCACTCTCGGAGGTCGTCGGTACACCGGGCAATCAGACCTTGGTACTAGAACCGGCGCGTCGCGGAAGATTCCCCGAACGGGTCGCGCCGGCGCCAGCCCGTCCGGGGCGCATCACTAGCCGTCGATGATGTTGATCTTCATGGACTCGACGCCACTGACCGGCATGTCGAGTCGTGGTGGCGTTCCCGGGGGGCTGAACGGATCGGGTTTGAGGAAGAGGACGGCGCGCGGGCCGTCGTCGAAGAGATGCACGTCGCTCTCCGGGCCCGCGTTGAAGATGAGAGTGTCGCTCCCGGCCCCGCCGTCGACGTGGTCGTTGCCGTCGCCCGGGTTCCAGGTGAGCTCGTCCGAGCCGCCGCCCAGGTTCACCGTGTCGTCACCCGGGCCACCATCGACCCTGTCGGTCCCGCCCCCGCCCACGATGGTGTCGGCACCCGATCCACCGGTGATGCTGTTCCGACCCTCGCCGCCGGCCAAGGCGGCCCAGCGAGGCGGTGGTGGTTGATGGATCAAGCCATGCCGCCTGCGAGTGCCTGGACGTCGGCGCTCGTGAGCGCCTTGCCGCCGATGCCCCAGTCACCGCTGTTCACCTCGTCGATCACGACCCAGGTGACGGGCCGCATGTTCTCGCCTTCGACGTTGACCATCGCGTCGGTGAGGCGCTCGACGATGTCGCGCTTCTGCTCGGCGGTGAAGACGTTTTCGATGACCTTGACGTTGATGAGTGGCATGGGATTCTCCGACCTGGTGGTTGGTGAAGCTGACTACTGAAGCATCGGAGCGGTGTCGATAAGTTGCAACACTCATACCTGATGGTCTATAAGTAACGCTTATGCTGGATCTCCGGCGACTCCGGGCGTTGTCACATCTCGCTGCGCAGGGGAGCTTCTCGGCGGCCGCCGACACGCTGGGCATGACCCAGTCGGCAGTCAGTCAGCAGATCGCTGCGCTGGAACGCGACATCGGGCTGGCAGTGGTGCGCCGTGGAACCCGACCGGTCGAACTGACCGAAGCCGGTTCGGCCTCACCAGGCACGCGACCGGAATCCTGGCTCGCCTCGAGACCGCAGAGCAGGAACTCGCAGAAATCGCCGAGCGCCGCAACGGCCGGCTGCGCTTCGGCTGCTTCCCGACGGTGCTGGGCACGCTCATGCCCGCGGCCTTCGCGCGTTTCCGCCGGTCGCACCCGGACGTCCGGCTGACCGTCGTCGACGATCATCTGCACCGACTGGTCCCGCGGCTGGAGAACGGGGAGTTGGATCTGGCGGTGATCTACGACCACGAAGCGCTGCCCGATGTGGGCGCCGGAAGGTTCGAGCGCGTCCCGCTGCTCGCGGACAGCTTCCAGGCCGTCCTTCCAGTGGCCCATCCGCTCGCGCGGCGACGCGCGGTTCACCTACAGGATCTGCGCGAGGAGCCGTGGATCGGCGGTGCACCGAGCAGCGGTTGGTTCCGGATCGTGCGTCACGCCTGCCAGCAGGCCGGGTTCAGCCCGCGAGCCGACTTCGCATCGGACGACTACATCGCTGTTCAGGCCCTCGTGGCGGCCGGCCTCGGCGTGTCCGTCATCCCCGGTCTGGCGGTGGCACATCCACTGCCCGGCGTCGTGGTCCGTCCGCTCGCCTCGACCGCTCCGGTGCGGCGCATCTGCGCCGCGTGGCCGACCGACGGCTACCGAGGTCCGACACTCGATGCCATGGTCGAGTGCCTGCAACTGTCGGCTCAGGACATGCAGTGACCCTCGAATTCGGCGTTCACCTCCCACTCATCGACTTCGCCGATGAACCGTGGACGGTGCATCGACTGTCGATCTATGTTCGCGAAGCCGCGGCGCTGGGCTTCCGGTACGTCTGCGCCAACGACCATCTCGTGTTCCGGCGACCGTGGATCGACGGCCCGACAGCTCTCGCCGCGGTCCTACCGGCGTGCGCGGACATGACGATCGCGACCACCGTTGCGCTCCCGGTCGTGCGAGGACCAGTCCCGACCGCCAAGCTGTTGGCGGCCCTGCACACCCTCTCCGGCGGCCGACTGATCGCGGGCGTCGGTCCCGGCTCCTCCGCCGGCGACTACACCGCCGCCGGGAATCTCTTTCGACGAACGATGGCAACGCTTCGACGAAGCCTGCCGAGTCCTGAGGGTCTTGCTCGGCAAGGACTCGGCCGCCTTTCGCGGCAGGTTCTACTCGAGCGACATCACCACGGCGCAGCCGCCCACCACACCGACCCGAACCCCGCCGCTGTGGATTTCCAGCTGGGGATCGACCGCCGGCATCCGCCGAGTCGCCGAACTCGGCGACGGCTGGCTCGCCTCGGCCTACAACACCACACCGGCGGCCTTCAGCCACGCACTCGATCGGCTCGAGGGCGCGGGCCGACCGGCAACCACCTTCCCGAACGCCCTGGCGACGACGTGGCTGCACGTCACAGATCGCCCGGCCGCCGCTGAGGATCTCATCAACGACGTCCTGGCGCCCATGCTCAACCGACCCGCCGACGATCTCCAGGGCCTGGCGATCGGATCCCCGGAGCAATGCGCCGAACGGATGAGCGCCTACGAACGGGCCGGCGCGCAGCGAATCTTTCTCTGGCCCATCGGCGACGAGTTCGAACAGCTCGTCGCCTTCCGCACACACGTCATGCCTCTGCTACCGACCAGCGTCTGATCGTCGGCGCATTGTGCCAACGATGCACCCAATGGTCGCCGGCCGGCGAACACCCCGACGGGCGGTTTCCAGTCGACGCAGACCGATCCCTCAGCGCGGCGCCAGCACCGCGTAGTACCCCGGAATCTGCTCGGGCTCGGTCGGACCGCGCAATGGAATGGTCTCGATCACCGTCGGACCGTCGTCCAACAGCTCCCACTCTGCCGGGCGGAAAGGTCACCGATCGCTCCTCGGCGCCGAAATGGCCAGGTCGGGGCAGGTCCCTGATGGCCCGCTCCAGCGGCTCCGGGATGGATCGCGGCGTGGCGCCGAGGGATTCCAGGTAGCCCAACGAGCTGCCCCGGAAGTTGGTCTCGGCCAGGAAGACCCGCCCGCGAGCGCCGACGAGCGGCAGCAGGTTCCGGGCCATGACGGCCCGGTCGGCCGGGTTGAGGATGTGGAAGACCCCGCGAACGAAGATGTTGACCGTCTCGAACTCCTCGGCGAGTCCGGCAGTCGACCCGGGCACGGTCAGGTCGAGCACCCGAAAGTCGATGTCCGAAGCGCCCGCGGATTCCCGCCGGGCAAGTGCCACTGCGTTCGGCGACAGGTCGAGCCCCATGATCGGGGAAAATTCGGCCGCCAACCGCCTGGTGAATCGGCCGTTGCCGCAGCCGACGTCGATCATCAGCAGGCTCGGGTCAAGATGCTTGCGCAGTTGCGGCAGAGTAGGTCGGAATCTCGTCGAGATCGCCGGTGTCCCAGAGCACATCACCACCGACACCGGTGCTGCGAATACTCGACCAGTAGTGGTTCCAACCGACGAGCAGATTCTTCGGGGTGCGCGCCGAGAGTCGGGCCACCCGTGGGATCAACACGAGCCGGCCCAGCGAGTCTCGAACCTGCCTGCGAGCGCCGCTGCAGCCCGGGTGCGACTTGATCGCCACGGTCAGCCCCTCGACGCGAGTTGTTGAACCGTCAGCAACCGGGTCAGTTCCGCCGCCGGGACTGCTGTGCTGAAGAAGTGACCCTGACCGTAGAGGCAACCCAAGCGGCGCAACTGGTCCATCTGGTCGATCGTCTCGATGCCCTCGACAATGCTTCGCAGGCCAACTGATTCGATCAGCCTGAGGATGGCACCGACGAAGGTCACCTGCTGGCGATCCGTTGCGATATCTCCGTGATCAAGGACTGGTCCACCTTCACCGTGTCGATGGGCAACCGGCGCAGATAGCTGATCGACGAATATCCTGTTCCGAAGTCGTCGATCTCGATTCCGACACCGAGATCCCGCAGTTCCATCAATGCTTCGAGCCCGACGACATCACCTGTCATCAGGCCGGTTTCGGAGATCTCCAGGGCCAGCCGATCGGGCAGACGGCATGCTCGACGCAGCGTCTCCCGGATGAACCGGGCCACCCCGGGCCACCTGACCTCGACCGGGCGACAAATTGACGTGCAGCTGAAATGGCTGCGGGAACTGCTCCGTCCACTTCTGCAGTTGGGCGACACCGGCCTGCACCACCCAGTGGCCGAGTTCGATGATGTGACCACTGTCTTCCGCGACGGTCATGAAGTCGGCCGGCAGCAGCAGCCCACGCTCCGGATGCGCCCACCGGACCAGCGCTTCCGCGCCGATGATGCGGCCGGAATCCAGCTCGACGATGGGCTGGTAATACAGCTCCAGCTCGCGGTTCACGATTGCCGGGCCCAGCTCCGAGGCGACCTGCAGACGTTCCCGCGCGGCGTGATGCATCTCCGGCCGAAAGACCTGGATGTTTCCGCGCCCATTGGCTTTCGCCGCGTACATCGCGGTGTCGGCGTCCCGCAACAGATTGTCGGCGCTCTGCCCGCGCAGGCCGAAACACAGGCCGATGCTGGCCCCCGCCCAGACCGCCCGGTCGCCGACGGTCAACGGGCTCTGTAGCTCCTTGAGCGCCCGTTCGGCGACCCGCAGGGCGTCGTCTTCGGTGGCGTCCGGCATCAGGATGGCGAATTCATCCCCACCCAACCGGGCAACGGTGTCGGTCTCCCGGACAACACTGGTGATCCGGCGAGCCACCTCGACCAGGATCTGGTCGCCGGCGCTGTGCCCGAGGCCGTCATTGATCGTCTTGAACTCGTCGAGATCGAGCACCAGCACGCTCGGTGGGCGCGCACCGCGATCGGCGCGGGCCGTCGCCTGCCGGATCCGGTCGCCCAGCAGCGTTCGATTCGCCAGGCCGGTCAGCGAGTCGTTGAGCGCCAGCCGTTCGAGCTCGACCCGCGCCTGATCCAGGGCGAAGCGTTCGTTCGGCCACCCGGTCTTCCAGCGTTCGATAGATGTGATCCAGCTCGTCGGCGAGCAAATTGATGCCGGTGATCACGGCGTCGACCGAGTCCGCCGCCTCTGACGGCTCGAGTCGCGCGGACAGGTCGCCGGCCGCCAGTCGCACGATCAGATCGACCAACTGTTCCAGCCGGTTGTCGTCACGAGGTCCGGTCATCGAAGGCCTTCCCGTAGGAAGTGCCATGGCCTGATCTCGACTGGTGAAGAACTTTGTCGGACACGGCACCGTGCTGACACCGAGAGTGAAGTTGGCGATCACCCGGTCCACCGGCGACCGCCCGAGCAGCGCGATCCTGGACGCGGCGCACGGCTCACCGAAAACCGCCCGCGCCTCGCGAGCCACCGACTTCGTGGTCGCCATATCCACCAGCATCGGCCGGCGGGTCGCGCCGCAGATGCGATTCACCTCGTCGAACGCCCGGCGGGCCGACGGACCGGTGATCTTGACGCCGCCCGGCCACACCAGCAGGAGCAGACCTTCGTCGTTGATCGTCAACGACTCGTACTCGCTGCTGTCTGCTGGTTGGCTCACGCCGATCTACCTTCGATAGCTCTGCCGGACGCACCGGAATACCGATTCTAGTGCGACTCCGGCACAGGGGCTCTTCGATCGGAGGGGAGACATCCATTGCGCACCTCACACCACAACGACGACGATGTCGAGGTGTCAGAGCCCGACCACGAGTGAGATCAGGAACAGGCTTACTGCGCAAGCACAAAACCTGTAGCGGCCTTGGACGTTCGGAGTTCGGCGCGGTCCGGCATCGCGAGAAAGGGGCGGAAGCTCGGCAATTCTGCGACCGCTGGTGTGTGCGCTTGGCGGCCGGGTTGGACGCCGTGTCCGCATTGGCCGCGCCATTCCCATGTGCGAGGGTCATACTTCGCCCATGACTCATCATGACCTCGACGCGCGGATGGCAGAGTTCCAGCGCGTCATCGAAGACAGGGACGTGGCTGCCGCGGATAAGGTTCTTCACCGGGACTACGCGCTGTGTCTTGTTGTCCCGACGGCGACGGTGCACACTCGCGACGCCTGGCTGGCCGCATTGCCCGCCTATGTCGTCCACGAATGGGACGTGCAGGAACGACAGGTGGAGGTGCAGGGTGATACGGCCGTCGTACTGCAACGGGCATGGATGCGTGCCACTGTCTTCGACATTCCTCGCAACGGCATCTTCGTGATCACGGACGCCTGGCTGCGTCAGGATGGCGTGTGGAGGATCTGGAAGCGGCACTCCACGCCGCTGAGCGCCGGGGAACTCGCGCTCGCTTGAGCTTGTGCGGAAGGCGGCTAACGCTCCCGAACTGCGTAGGTCAGGTGGGTCACCCGCTGCGTCGGCTCCGCGCGGACCGGGTCCAAGGCGATGCGGCCCGCGTCCACACCCTCGAACAGGCGGATCCCCGAGCCGAACAGCACGGGTGAGAGCGCGAGAGTGAACTCGTCGATCAGACCGGCGTTCAGATACTCCAGAATTGTGGCCCCGCCGCCAGCGATGCGGACGTCCCGGTCGCCGGCGGCCCCGCGGGCCCCGTCGAGAGCGGCCTCGATGCCGTCGTTGACGAAGTGGAAGGTGGTGCCACCCGGCCGCTCCCACGGATCGCGCTTTTCGTGCGTGACGACGAAGACCGAGGTGTGGAACGGCGCGTTCTCCGGCCACATCCGCTCACCGGCGTCGAACATGCGCTTGCCCATCACGCTCGCGCCGGTGCGCTCGAACGTCTCGCGCACGATGTCGTTGTCGCGCCCTTCCTCGCCGCCCGTGCCGAGAGTCAGGTTCTCCCGGAAAAACCGCGTCGGGAAGATCCACCGCTGCAGCTCCATCCACTGCTTCCCCATCAACTCCCCCAGCGACGCGGGGGCGATGAAACCGTCCAGCGACATCGACACACTGAAGAACACCTTGCCGGCCATCAGTCCTCACCCTGCTCTCGAACGATTTCTTTGACGTAGGCGGCCAAGTGGCTCAAGGTCTGCCGGCCGCCCTCGATGGCGTGGTACTTCTCGACCACTTCGTCCCGCAGCTCTTTGGTGGGGAACACCGTGCGCATCGCGATCCGGGTCGCCGCGCCGTCGAGCGCGAACGTGAAGACCGACTCGAACGCGTTCGGGTCGCCGCGATACGCACCGTGCCGCAGCGCGATCCGCTCCGGTGACGCGATCTCCGTCCAGCAGATCCACTCCTGGTAGTCGGTCCCGTCCGGCCCGTGCATCACGAACTCCCACTCCCCGCCAACCCGGAACTCGAACGCTCGCGTGGTGGTGGTAAAGCCTTCCGGCCCCCACCAATGCGACAGGTGCCGCACCGCCGTGAACGCCTCGAAGATCAACTCCCGCGGCGCGTCTATCACTCGGGAGATCACGATCTCCCTGTCTGCTGTCGCGGCCGTCCCCGGCTGCCCTGGCTGCGTCGACTCTTCCCGCTCGGTCACGCTCATCAGCTACTCCTCCGGCCCTGTCTGTTTGAGGTTCTGCACGTATTCGTCGAGCCGGTCGAAGCTTTCGTTCCAGAACCGCTCGAACCCGCCGGTCCATTGGTGAACCGGTCGCAGCCCGCGGGCGTCAAGGCCGTACAGGCGCTGCTTGCCCGCCTTGCGGTCCCGCACCAGTCCGACCTCGCGGAGCACCCGCAGGTGCTTGGACGCCCCCGGCTGGGTCATCCGCAGCACCGTGGCGACCTCGGTCACCGGCTTCTCGCCCGACCGCAGCAGCACCAGGATCTCCCGGCGTTGCGGCTCGGCGATCGCGTTGAAGACGTCCGAGGTAGTCGCTGCTCGTGCCACGGTTCCATCATATTCCGATATCGGAATACGTCAAGTAAGTTGATAATCAGATGCGCGGGTGCTCGCCGTGGGGTTCCTAGCTGCGGTTCTCGGGTCGGCCGTGCTCTACGCGCACATCCCGTCGATGCCCGCAGGGTCATCAGCCCAACGGCAACGGTTGGTGCCCCAGCCCGATCACGCTGCCGCTGAGATAAGTTCCGGCCACACCCTCGATGGTGCATCGCACAGTGATCATGTGCGGTAGCGCTGCGCTGCCGGAAGTGGGCGTTATCGGGGCGGCGACCCCGAGGCCCCTGTTGGCCTCTCGCACCATGATGTGCACCCGGTCGTCGCCGGCGAGACTGCGGCCGATGAGCCACCGGGCCGCGCTGCGGCAGCTGGCCAGCAGGTCGTTGCGCGAGCGCGCCGACAATCCAGTGGTGGTAACAGGCACCAGGCGTTCGGCCAGGAACTCACCGGCGTGGGCTCCCGAGCACGGCGTCGGAATCCACTCGGATTCGACCACGTCGAAACACGACCGGAGCGGGGCCGGGCGTGCGCTCATCGCCGTCGCGCCGGACAGCGACCCACTCAGACCGACATCGGCGGCCGGGAAACCCTGACCCGATTGCGGTGTCAGCGCGCAGGCCTGCCACCCCCACGGCTGGTCGACAGGCCCGGGACCGCGGGTCAGCACGGACAGCGTGAGCAACGGAATCGGACCCCAGTCCTGGAATCGAGCGGCACTGCCCAGGAACTTGGTCGCGGCCAGCCGGCACACGTCGTCGGCAGCGCTGCCGTTGATCCCACGCGCGTCCCAGAGCCAGACCGGCCAGCTCCTGGTCACCTGGAGCGTGTGAGGCGCGGAACAGGGTGTGGCCTCGACCCCGCCGGCTGCCTGTCGTAGACAGGTACCCACCGAGGGCGGTTCGGCCGCCAGCGTGATGGCATCGCCGGACACCGACCGCTGGGCGAGCCCGGCCACTACGACCAGAACCAGCAGGATCAGTTCCAGCAACACCGTTCCGATGGCGCGAGGATGGTCGTGCATCAGCCTGCCGGGTGGCAACGCCCGATGATCGGGTCGACGGCCGGCCCGGTCCACGGTCCGGCGGTCGGGCTCGGTCGACCGGGCCCGACCGGGCTCAGCTGACATCCACGACTGCGCCGCCCGGCGCACGATGGTTCGCCTCCCGTCCTCGATGACGGTGATGGCTCAGCGTAAGGCGCATTCGGTGTTGACGACAGCGCGGCCGCCGGCCCGACCGGCGCCGGCGTGCTGCGCTGCGGGTGCACTGGCCCGATACGCGGGGCAATGCCGCGGTCGCCCGACACCTGATCAGGACGGTCAGGAGAAGCGGACCCGGACGTCGTGGGCCGTCGCGTAGACCACGGCGAACCTGGCCCCGGCGGCCAGCACCTGCGCGTCGTAGCCACCGACCCCGGTGACGGTGGCGCCGGACCAGGAGCCACCGGAGCGGTCAGCGAGGAATGCGCGCTCGGAAAGCGTCGTCCACGCCACGTACGGACGCGAGGTACCGAGCGCGACCGACGCACCGATGCCGGCCGTGGCGAATTCGCGGCGTACCCAGGAACCCGCCGCGTTGTCCTTCTCCCAGATGCGGTTGTCGCTCTCCCACGTCACATAGGTGTGGCCGCCGGAGACCGCGACGTCGGGATCGACGTTGTCCTCCGCGACGAAGAACGTCGAGGTCGAGAAGAGTGCGCCGGTCCCGGTGCCCAACTCGACGGTCGCCGGGTACAGGCGGGTGGTGGACCGTCGGATGAACACCAACGTGGCCTTGCCGCCGCTGTAGGTCATCGACGGTTCGGAGTCGCTCTGCCCGGCCGGCGTGACGACCGCATGGGTGCGCTCACCGGAGCCGAGCAGCGTGTGTCGTTGGAAGAGCACTCGGTGCGACCCGTCGGATTCGCTCCACACCACCCACCACTTCCCCGCCGAGGCAACGACTGTCGCTCCACCGAAACTGTAGGACGCGGACAGCACGGTCGAAGCGCTGAACGAGGCCGTCGAGTCGTGGTGCACTCCGATGGCCAGTGTCCTCCCGTGCGAGTAGACGACGTAGGTGGCATCGGAGCCGTCCCAGGCGACGTCGAGGACGTGGCCGACGTAGGGCGACGCGTGGGTCGCGGTCTTCGACTGCGAGGTTCGGAAGTAGGTCAAGCGCGCGCCGTTGTCGGTAGGTGCTGTGTCCGCGAATCCGTGGGCGGTCCCGCCGCTGTCGGCGGCCGCTCGGAACTCCGGAGCCGGTGAGGGAGACCGCGACGTGGGCGGCGCCCACCAGGGGCGGACCCGCGCTTGCGGTGGTGACGAACGTCAGTGTTGTGGCCAGTGCGGCAACGGTTGCCACGGCGGATTTCCACATGTCCTTGCCCTGCCCTTCTCGAGTCGATCCAGGTGATCGAGTGGTGCGGAGGAGATGTCGGCCGAGCTCAGTGAGACACACCTGGATTTGACATCCGTGCTGGCGAGCGGGAATTCGCTCGACAACCCGGATGGTTCCGGGGTCCGAATCGGCTCCCGAGCACGACACCACCTTGCCTGTGGGCGGAATGTGCGGCCGGGCAGTGGAGTTGCAGCCGGCAGGGCTGCAGACGCGGCCGACACGAGGAACGGAGACGTCGATGCGCATCACGGTATTGGGTGGCACGGGCTTTGCCGGTGCGGCGGTAGCCGCCGAGGCGGCCAAGCGGGGCCACGAGGTGAGGGCGTTCAGTCGAAGCGCCCCGACCGAACCGGTCCGCGGGGTCAACTACCGACAGGGATCGGTCCTGGACCCGGAGCTGCTGGCCGACGCGGTCTCCGACACCGACGTGATCTTTGAAGCGCTCGCTCCCCGCGGCGACATGGCTGGGAAACTGGAAGGCGTCATCACCGGGCTGATCTCCGCCGCCGCCGGCGCCGGGGTCCGGCTGGGCGTGATGGGAGGCACGTCGTCCCTGCTGGTCTCTCCGGACGGTCCCCGGGTGTTCGACGTCCACAAGCCGCCGGCTGAGGTCCTTGCCGAGGTGGAGTACGGACTGTGGAAGCTCGACACATTCAACGCGTCTCCGGACACACTCGACTGGTTCTTTGTCAGTCCGGCCGCGAACTTCGGGGCGTGGCTACCACAGCGGGTGACCGGTACCTATCGGATCAGCGACGATGTACTGCTGACCGACGCGACCGGGGAGTCCTACATCTCCGCGGCTGATCTGGCGATCGCGGTCCTCGACGAGATCGAGCGGCCGGCCCACCACCGCCGCCGCTTCCACGTCGCGCTGTAAGCGGCTCGCGGCCCGGCAGGTGACGCCGTCGACCTTAGGTTCGGCTGCCGGCTGAGCGACTTCTCGGATCTCCCCACGTCGTCTCCAACCCTTGGCCGGCGCCGGTGAAACGTCCTACGGCGGCCACGCCGGCTACTTCGCAGATCCCGACGGACACCTCTGGGAGGTCGGCGGGAACATCGTGCCGCTCCAAAGACTTGGAACCAGAAGAGCGAGTCGCAAGTGCCGACGATGAATGCGACAACGGGAGGACCCATGGACGCCAAGACCCTGGAGGCGCTTCACCACAGCCAGGTGATCGACCTGACCACGACCGGGCGTCGGACCGGGCGGCCCCGGAAGATCGAGATCTTCCTCCACGACGAGGACGGTCTGTTGTTCATCAGCGGCACGCCGCAGGCCGACCGGACGCGCGACTGGATTTACAACATCGGCGCCGACCCGCAGGTCGTCGTGCACCTCAAGCAGTCCGTGACGGCGGACATCGCGGCGACCGCGCGCGTGGTCACCGACGCCGCTGAGCGCCGCCCGCTGATGCAGGCCGCAGCACGCCGCTGGGGGCGCACCGACGTGGACGAGATGGTGCGCCACAGCCCGCTGATCGTGCTCAGCGTCAACGAGGGTGACGAGTAGGCACTCCGAGCGGATCCTCAACCGAGCAGGGCATTCTCGGCCGGCCATAATGCTTGCGAAGACCACTCCGTTCAGGATGGGAAGCGGCCTACGACGCCAACCGGGCACACGGTGATCCGTCGCCCCAGAACTCGCCGAGCCGGTCGATAGCTTCGTCCCCCAACGGGTTCACCCCGCGCCCGACGGCCAGCGCGTGCGCGGCCAACACGTGCAGACACTTGACCCGATCCGGCATGCCACCGGCGGTCACCGCGGTTCCTAGGTCGCCCAACGTGTTTCGGGTCGCGAGATAGGTCTCATGCGCGCGGCGGTAGGCGCCGGCCAGGTCGGCGTCCTCGGCCAGCCGGGCGGTCATCTCCCGCATCACCCCGGCCGACTCCATCCGGGACACCGCAGCGGTCAGGGCGGTGCAACAGAGGTAGTACAGGGTGGGGAACGGCGTGCCGTCCGGCAACCGGGGTGCGGTCTGCACCACGGCCGGCCGGTCGTGAGCACAGCGGTAGGCGATGGCCAGGACGCCGCGCGGCGGCCGGCCGAGTTCGCTGCGGAGCGCGACCAGGTCGGCCTCGGTCGGCGGGTCGAGGCGAAGCGGCGCGCCGAACGGAACGGTCATCCCCCGGCGGACGCGCCGTCCGGTTCGGACAGCGTGTCCCACATGTTCGAGTACCAGGGCTGGGGGGTCGGGGTCGCGGCCGCCGCATCGTCGGACTTGCCGGTACCGGCCGGCAGCACGATCCGGTAGACGGTGTCGCCGGGCGAGACGTAGCGCAGCCGCTCCTTGGCCTGCGCCGCGATGTAGTCCGGATCGGACAAGGCCGCCTGCTGCGCCTGCAGGTCGGCGATCTGCTTCTCCAACGCCTGCTGCTCCGCCGTCACCTGCGCCAGCGCCTCCCGCTGGGCCAGGTAGTTGCGCAGCGGATAGGCCACGGTCAGGGCGACCGCGCAGAGCACCAGGCCCAGCGCCGCCACCTGCCTGGCCACCGTGGACCGAGCCGGCTTGGTCCGCTGGGCGACCGGGGCGACAGCGGTCCCCCGCCCGGCGCGGCGGTCGGATCCGGTGGCGGCCGCGGTCGGCGCGGTTGCCGGGCGGGACGCCGCCGGACGTGAGGCACTGCGCCGCGTGGTGCGCGAGGCACCACCGCGTTGAACCCCAGCGGGGCCGCCGGGGCGGGAGCCGCTGCGGCGCGGGCGTCGTCCGGGACTCACACTCACGTCAGGCCTGCGCCGCCGTGTACCTCGGGAAGGCCAGCTCGCCCAGGTAGCGGGCGGCGTCGCCGAGGTTCTCCTCGATGCGCATCAGCTGGTTGTACTTCGCCACCCGCTCGGACCGGGCCGGCGCGCCGGACTTGATCTGGCCGCAGCTGGTGGCCACGGCGAGGTCGGCGATGGTGGTGTCCTCGGTCTCCCCGGAGCGGTGGCTCATCATGCAGCGGTAGCCGTGGTTCTGGGCCAGGGTGACGGCGTCCAGCGTCTCGGACAGCGTGCCGATCTGGTTGACCTTGACCAGCAGCGCGTTCGCCGCACCGCGGGCGATGCCCTCCTCGAGCCGGTCCGGGTTGGTGACGAACAGGTCGTCGCCGACGATCTGGACCTTGTCCCCGACCAGCGAGGTCAGCTGGATCCACCCGTCCCAGTCGTCCTCGGCCAGCGGGTCCTCGAGCGAGACGAGCGGGTAGGCGCCGATCAGATCGGCGTAGAACGCGTTCATCTCGGCCGACGACTTGGTGGCGCCCTCGAAGTGGTAGGCGCCATCCTTGTAGAACTCGGACGCTGCGGCGTCCAGCGCCAGCGCGATCTCCGACCCGACCTTGAAGCCGGCCTTGCCGATCGCGTCGACGATCAGGTCGAGCGCGACCTGGGTGGACGCAGCGGCCGGCGCGAACCCACCCTCGTCGCCCAATCCGGTGGACAGCCCCTGCTTCTTGAGCACGCTCTTGAGCGAGTGGTACACCTCGGCGCCCCAGCGCAGCGCCTCCCGGAAGGTCGGGGCTCCGATCGGCGCGATCATGAACTCCTGGATGTCGACGCCGCTGTCGGCGTGGGCGCCACCGTTGACGATGTTCATCATCGGCACCGGGAGGATGTGGGCGTTCGGGCCACCGATGTACCGGAACAGGTCCAGCTCGGCGGAGTCGGCTGCCGCCTTGGCCACGGCCAGCGAGACGCCGAGGATGGCGTTGGCGCCGATCCGGGACTTGTCCGGGGTGCCGTCCAGGTCGATCAGCTTCTGGTCGATGACCCGCTGCTCGACGGCGTCGACGCCGATCAGCTCGGGACCGATCTCGTCCAGCACCGCTTCGACGGCCTTCTCGACACCCTTGCCCAGGTAGCGGGCCTTGTCGCCGTCCCGCAGCTCGACCGCCTCGTGCTCGCCGGTGGATGCCCCGGACGGCACCGCGGCGCGGGCCAGCGAGCCGTCCTCCAGCGCGACCTCGACCTCGATCGTCGGATTCCCTCGGGAGTCCAGAATCTCGCGGGCACCGATGAGTTCGATGGCAGCCACGGCACATCCCTTCGCTGTTGCGTGTCCAGAAATCCTCGACCGCCGCGGACGCGGCAGCACAATGTCGCCGTTGACGCCCGCCAGCCTATCCAGCCACCCGCTACCCCCGGGACGGGACTCGCCCACCCCTCGCGCTCCCTGGGTTGGCGAGGATCAACTTCGACTACGCGGATGAAGTTGACGTCCCCCGTCACTCCAGCCCGCACAAGTTGACCGAAGTTGATCCTCGCAGCCCAGGTGAGCGCTGGTTCGACCCACGGTCACCGGAGCTTGAAGATGCGCTCCACCGGGTCGAAGCGGACCGCGGCGGTGTCGAAGGCCCCGCCGATGGTGCCGTCGCCGGCCAGCGCGGCCAGCGCGCCGGCCACCACCCGCGAGCCGTCGATCACCCAGCCGTGCGTCGCCCCGCGCAGCGCGGTCTCGACGTCGTGGGTGGACACCACCACCGGGATGCGCCGCGCGGTGGCAATCCGGTCGAGTACCGCGAGCAGCTCGAGGCGGGCCGGGGCGTCCAGGAACGCGGACGGCTCGTCCAGCACCAGCAACCCCGGATCCTGGGCCAACGCACGGGCGATCATGATGCGTTGCCGCTCGCCATCGGACAGCTCGGCCAGCGGCCGGGAGGCCAACGGCTCGGCGTGCACCGCGGCCAGCGCGTCGTCGATGGCCACCCGGTCGCTCTCCCGCAGCGTGCCGGTCATCGCCAGGTGGGGGTAACGGCCCAGTGCCACCACGTCCTCGCCGCGCAGCAGGCCCGGATCGAACCGGTCGGTGAGCACGACGGCCACCGCCCGGGCCCGGTCCCGCGGCCTGGTAGCCACCAGATCCACGCCGTTCAGCCGGACCGAGCCGCCCTGCACCGGCTGCAAGCCCGCGACCGATCGGAGCAGCGTCGACTTGCCCGCACCGTTGGGGCCGAGCAGCACGGTGACGGTGGCCGGCGGGGCGGTCAGCGTGAGGTCGGTGAGCACGGTGCGGGCCGGGCGGGTGCCCCGCCGGCGGTAGCCGACGGTCACCCGCTCCAGGAACAGGCCGCTGACGCTCGCCCGGTCCATCAGAGGGCTCCCGCCGCCAACGCGCGGCTGCGCAGCAGGACGAACACCACGACCGGTGCGCCCACCACGGCGGTCACCACGTTGAGCGGCAGCACGCCGTCGGTACCGGGCGACTGCGCGACCAGCGCACACAGTTGACACAGCGCGGCGCCGAGCAGCGCGGTACCCGGCACCAGCCAGCGGTGGTTCGCCCGTCCCATCGCCGAGCGGGTCAGGTGCGGGACGGCGATCCCGAGGAACGCGATCGGCCCGCAGAACGCCGGCGACCGCCGGCCAGCACCGCGGTGGCGACGATCGCCACCGTCCGGATCCGCCTGACGTGCACGCCCATCGACGCTGCGTATCGCTCCCCCAGCAGCAGTGCGTTCATCGCCGGGGAGATCACCGCGGCCAGCACCAGGCCGAGGCCGAGGACGGGAGCCAGCACGGCCAGGTCGGGCCACGTGGTCCCGCCCACCGACCCGAGGCCCCAGAGCACGAACTTCTGGGCCCGCGTCGGTGGCTGTAGGCGAGCAGCAGGGACATCACGGCGCTGACCGCGAGCCGATCGTCACGCCGATGATCAGCAGCGAGACCACCGACCGCACCCACCGACCGATCAGCAGCACCACGGCCAGCACCGCGAACGCACCGAGAGCGGCGGCGGCCACGGTGCCGAGCCGGCCGGCCGCGCTGAACAAGGCGGTGAATCCGGCCGCTTCGGCGCCGGTGCCCAGCACCGCCAACGCGACGCCGAGGCTGGCGCCCGACGACACGCCGGGGATGCAGGGGTCGGCCAGCGGGTTGGCGAACAACGTTTGCATGAGCAGCCCGGCCACCCCGAGTCCCGCTCCGGCCAGCGCGGCGGTGACCACCCTGGGCATCCGGATGTCGGCGACCACGTGGTGGTGCCGGGGTCGCCGGCGTCACCGGTGGCCAGGAACCGCAACGTCGACGACAGCGGGACCGAATCGAGCCGAGGCACATCGAGAGCAGGGTGGAGACCAGGACGGCCAGCAGCATGGCCGCCAATACCCAGCCCGGTCGCCCCCGCACCGGTCAGCTCAGCTTCAGGTAGAACGCGAACTCGTGGTTGGCCATCAGCTCGGGGTCAGGATGGCGACCAGGTCGCCGAGGATGAGATCCGGCCGGAGCACGCCCAACTCGTAGTAGTTGTTGGCACCGGATGC
>CAVPLZ010000022.1:0-151024 GCA_963706185.1 uncultured Actinomycetota bacterium
GAAGTGGGAGGCGACGGGGGGATTGCCGGTGGTGGTTGGGGTGGGCCAGTTGTGGCCGCCGTTGATCACGGTGCCGAGCAGGAAGGCGGCGGCGCCGGTGAACAGTTGCAGGACGACCTCGGTGACGCCGGTGCTGCCGGCGATCAGTCGGGTGTTGGCCGGGCCTATTGGGATCACGTTGCGAGTCATGGTCTCCTGCACGGTGAAAAACGGCAGAGTCTCGTCCAACTGGTTTCTTCCTGCGTGCACGGCGACCGGTAGCCGCGGTCGGCTGTGCCCTGGATGTAGACGACCGGGGCCGGTGCCGGGACAGCGCCGGAGGCGGCAAGGGCCGCCCGGTAGTCGGTTGCCTTTTCGGGGTCAAGGGCCTTGCCGACCGCGGCGAAACCTTGGAAGGAGGCGGCCAGGTCGGAGTTGAGCAGCTGCCAGACCATGCCGCCCCCGTTGGAGAAGCCCGCGGCGTAGGCCAGGTCCGGGTCGGCGCTGACGGTGCGCACGGTGGTCGATACGGTCGGGTACCCACGGGTGGTCAGTTCGCCGAGGAGTTGCCGGACGAACTCCAGGTCCAGGGTGGAGAGTGCGACGTCGCCGGCCTTGAGATGCACCCATTGTTCCCCGAGACGCGGGTCCGTTTCCGGGAACACCAGCAGGTAGTTCTGGAGCAGGGTCGGCACGGGGTTCGGCGGGTTGACGCCCCACCGCGTTGCGATGGTCCTGACGTCCTGGCCGCCACCGTGGAAGACGATGATCACCGGCAGGAGTGCCTGCGGCGGGTTATCGGGGACCTGGATGTGGTAGATGCGCTGGACGGTGGTGGTGAGGGACTGTCCGGTGAGGAGGGTCATCGTGGACTCGTTTTCTCGGTTGATGTGCGTATGCGACTGGCTCCCGGGGTGCCGTCCGCCGTGCGTGCTCGCCCCGTCCCAGGCGGGCCCCGTCATGCTCGGGATCCGTTCCTACTAGCTGATGAGGACCAGGCGGTATTGCTGCCTGGTCCTCATCAGCTGGTAGTCCTGCTTCTCGTGCCCGCCGGCGACAGCTCGCTTCGAATTCTCTCGGTTCGCGGTGTCTCAGGTGGCGATGACGGCGGAGCTGTAGACGTCGTGGGCTGCGGGGTCCGGATCGCTGTGTGAGTTGAAAAGGTGTTCCAGAACGTCCGCGTTCCAGTCCTTGATCGAGACGTCGACCAGGTCCGCCAGCGGTCGGGCGCTGGGGGCCTTGAAGTGGTAATGGTCGTCTGGCGTGTCCACCGGCGCGTCGGGTTGGTGAGCGGGGAGCCGGCCGAACACGGCGCTGGTGATCGACGAGGTGAAGACGGTCGCGCTGTGCTTTTTCACCGTGGTGCCGTTCAGGCCCTTGACCAGAAGAGTGAGTCCGTCCACGTCCAGTGGGCCGGAATTGCTGACACGGACCTTGATCGTTACCTCGTCGAGAGCGTTGACGACAGCGCCGGGTGCGTTGACATCGTAGATCTCCACCGTCAGATGGGTCTGCGGATAGGTCTCGATCGCGTTCTGTAGGTCTGCCAAAACGGTGTTCGGCGGCGGCGGATTGACGGTCCGGTCCGAACTGTTGGACAGGGTGGCGGTCATGATGGATCTCCTTGGAATCTCTGCCGGCCCGAGTGGCTGACAATTCCAACCGTAGAAATCTGGGGGGTCTCGGCGCGAGCGGGAAAACCCCAACGTCCACCCCACAATGTCCGGACTCCCTGTGGCAAAGCGGCTACGCTCCGTGAGTTGTGAGGCCACTGCCGCTGGGCAAGTCCCCGGATATCGTCGGCCGGCACGATGACCGGTCCAGGGTCGACACGTTCGTCGACCGGCTACCGACTGCGCCCCGGTCGTTGATCGTGGCCGGGGAACCGGGGATCGGCAAGACCACGGTGTGGTCGTACGGTGTCCATCGAGCCGACGCCGCCGGATTCGAGGTCTTGGTCACCCGGCCGGCCGAGGAAGATCTGCCGACTCCTGGGTTTGGCCTGCGGGACTTCTTCGACAACCGGGTGGGCGGATCCGAGCCGCCCTCGGTGGAACTGCTGGCCGGACATCTCGATCCGGCGGAGCGAGCGCGACTGTTCCTGCGGCTTTTGCGGGTGTCGGCGGCCGAGCGGCCCGTGCTACTTGCGATCGATGATCTGCAATGGTTGGACACCGTCACCCGCCGGTCGATCCGCTTCGCGCTGCGGCGGTTGGACGGCTACCCGGTAGCAGTTCTGGCCACCACCCGCACCTGGAGCCCGACCACCCCGGAATTGCCGTTGCGGCACGCGTCCTTGGAAGCCGATGTGCTGCACATCGAACCGATGACGGTGATGGAACTGCACCAGATGCTGGCTCACCGGAGCACGTATCTGACCAGACCCGAACTCGAACGGTTGCACGAGGTCTCCGGAGGCAACCCACTGTTCGCGGTCGAGCTGAGTCGGCAGTGGCATCGCGGTGAACGCCTGGCGGTCCGCGCCACCTCGGTCAAGCTGTTGGCCGCGCGGGCCGAGGAACTGCCTTCCGAGGCTCGCCGGATGCTCAATCTGGTGGCTGTGGGTGGGGCTGTGCCACTAGTAGCTCTGGCCGATCAGGGAACGGCACACGCATTGGCCGTCCTGGGCGGGCCGATCGCACCCCTGGTAGAGGTGGACGATGGCTTCATCGTTCGGTGTGCGCATCCGCTGATCGCTGCCGCGGTGCGAGCGAGCCTGAACCCGCTGGAGCTGCAGGAGCTGCATGCGCAACTGCTCCACCATGCCACCGATCCGGTGGAGCGGGCGCTGCACCTCGCCAAGAGCGCGACCGAAACCGACCAAGACGTCGCACAGGAACTCGAGGCCGCGGCTGCCACCGCTGGGCAGCGCGGTTCTGCGGCCGTGGCCGCAGAGCTCGCTGCGCACAGTCGGCGGCTCACCCCAGCCGACCTGGTAGGTGCGGCAGGCATCCGCGCGCTGGCCGAACTCACCTACCGCGCCGGCGCCGGCCAGATCACCCAGGCGATCGACCTCGCCGATCAGCTTCTGACCGAACTGCAACCGGGCCCGCTGCACTCCCAGGTGGTCGGCCAGCGGGTACTGCTCGACGTCCTCGGCGCCGAAGCATTCCTTCGTCACGCGATCGCCGACGTCCGCGATGACGAACAGCGACGCGGAGTGTTGCTCGATCTGCTGGGCTGGCACCTCACCTTCTTCAAAGGGCGGTTGACCGAGGCGCTGAGCTGCAGTCGACAGGCACTGGACATCGCGCGCCGGACCCAGGACACGGCCGCGATCGCGCGGGCAGCGGCGACGCTGTCCAGCACGTCGCTGCTCACCGGCCACCGCTTACCCGAGCTGAGGGCCGAAGCATTGCCGGCCGAGAAGCCGGGCAGCACACTGCTGCGGGTATCGCCCGAAGTGTTCTGGGCACGGCAGCGCCTGTGGGACGGTGATGTGGCCGGTGCCCGGACCGGCTTCGAACGCACCGCCGCGGCCGCCGCCGCGATGGGCAGCGAGTTCCAGCGGCCGTACCGGCTGTGCGACCTGGCGACGCTGGAACTGGCGACCGGCGACTTGGACACCGCCCACCGCCTGGTGGTGGAGGGTCTGGAGGCGGCGGACGAAGCGGCGAACGAACACGTCACGGCGTGGCTGGCCCACTCCACTGGTCTCATCGCCGCCTTGCGGGGCGACTCCGAAGAGGCCATGTGGGCGGTCGAGCGGCTCGATGCGTGGGCAGCCAAGGCCTGCGATCCCGTCCGCACCGTCGGAGCGCACCACATTCGGGGGGTGCTGGCCCACACACTGGCCGACCCGCCTGCGTCGTTGCAGCACCTGCTCGCCGCGCTCGCGATCCTGGACGAGCTCGGCTACCGGCACCCCGGATTCCTGCCGGTACTCCCAGCCACCATCGACGCGGCAACCACGATGGGACGACTCGACACCTGCGTGGAGTTGGTGGCCACGCTCGAGCGACAAGCCCACACGCTCGATTCACCGCTGGTGAACGCAATGCTCGCCATGGGCCACGGGCAGCTGCACCTACTCACCGGCGACCTCGACCTGGCCGGAACCGAGTTGCGATCGGCGCGCTCCCGCTTCGACGAGCTCGGCTACCGGATCGATGCCTTGCGCGCGCGGTACTACAGCGCCCTCACCCAGCTGCGCACCGGGCAGAGAGCATCGGCCCGGCACGACCTGGAACGCTGCCAGGCCGGCTTCGCACAACGAGGCTTGCACGGCTGGACGGCGCTCACCGAAGACGCGCTACGGCGGGTGCTCGGTTCACTGGGTACCGACCTAACCCGCACCGAGGACACGATCGCCGCCAAGGTCCGGCTCGGACTCAGAAACAAGGAGATCGCCGCAGAAATGTTCATCAGCGAATCGACGGTCGAAGCCCACCTGACCCGCATCTACCGAAAGCTCGGCGTCCGAGGCCGCAACGACCTGCCGTCCGCCCCCCCGGGGCCCGAAAGAGCCGGTCAACCAGACCCTGCGCAGTCCCGACGGCCTGGTTGAACGGGCGGCGTAGTCGCGAACGTGATGGTGCGAGCCCGGTTTTCGGTGATGGTATCGACGACCAACGACGTAGCCGACGTCGTCGGTGAGGTGGTCGGCGTCACGGCAAGAAACGACGACCTCCTGCGAAGGCGCCGGACGATACCGACGCAGGATCAGCCAATGACCTCGCGCAAGACGGAATCCGCGAGCAACACTCCGGATCAAGCGCGGTATGTGTCGCCTGCGGCTATTGGGCCTGCCAGGTAGGCGGCCTGCGCCGCTTGACGACCGATGGGTTCACAGCCCGCGGCCGACAAGATCATCATCGGCACCGCAAAAGGAACCCCGTACGCGAACGGCGCAGGTCAGCGCTGCTGCGCTTGTGCAGGGTGCCCGTAGAACCCGCCCGCAACGATGCCCGGTGACGGGGCGTTCTACGAGGACGCGTTGAGCGACGGTTCACGGCCGTCCAGCGAAAGCCCGGGTGAATTCGAGTGCTCAACCAGCGGGGACACGCAGGGCAGTCGAAGGGGCCGTCCGTCGTCCGGGCTGTGAGGCTTCGGCGTGGCCGTCCACTGCCTCGTTGACGCCGTCGCCATGCCGATCAACAAGCCGGCAACGAGCCGCACGGACAACAGTGACAGCCATGGCTCCGAACCACCCACGGAGAAATCAGGCAGCGCGGAACCGCCCACGCAGAATCGGGCAGGGCAGAACTGGTCCCGGAACTCAGCCCCGGTCGTCCGGGGCGAGGTAGTCCCGCTCGGTGTAGCCGGTGTAGACCTGCCGCGGCCGGCCGATCTTGGTGGCCGGGTCGGTGATCATCTCGCGCCATTGCGCGATCCAGCCGGGCAGCCGGCCGATCGCGAACAGCACCGTGAACATCTTGGTCGGGAACCCCATGGCCTTGTAGATGAGCCCGGTGTAGAAGTCCACGTTCGGATACAGCTTGCGGGAGATGAAGTAGTCGTCGGACAGGGCGACCTCTTCGAGCTGCTTGGCCAGGTCGAGCAGTTCGTCGTTGCCGCCGAGGTCGGCCAATACCTGGTCGGCGGTTGCCTTCACGATCGCCGCCCGGGGGTCGTAGTTCTTGTACACCCGGTGTCCGAAGCCCATCAGCTTGACGCCGGGCTCCTTGTTCTTGACCCGCTTCACGAACGTGTCGATGTCGCCGCCGTCGTCGCGGATCTTGCCGAGCATCTCCAGCACGGCCTCGTTGGCGCCGCCGTGCAGCGGGCCGAACAGGGCGTTGATGCCGGCCGAGACCGACGCGAACAGGTTGGCGTTCGAGGAGCCGACCAGCCGCACCGTCGACGTCGAACAGTTCTGCTCGTGGTCGGCGTGCAGGATCAGCAGCTGGTCGAGCGCCTTGGCCAGCTTGGGATCGACCTCGTAGGGCTCGGCCGGGAACCCGAAACTCATCCGCAGGAAGTTCTCCACCAGGCCCAGCGAGTTGTCCGGGTACAGCAGCGGTTGCCCGACCGTCTTCTTGTACGCGTAGGCCGCGATCGTCGGCAGCTTGGCCAGCAGCCGGACGGTCGAAAGTTCGACCTGCTCGGGAACGAACGGGTCCAGCGAGTCCTGGTAGAAGGTCGACAGCGCCGACACCGCCGACGAGAGCACAGGCATCGGGTGCGCATCGCGCGGGAAGCCGTCGAAGAACCTCTTGAGATCCTCGTGCAGCAATGTGTGCCGGTTGATCCGGTTGGTGAAGTCGGCCAACTGCTCCGCGTTCGGCAACTCGCCGTGGATCAGCAGGTAGCTCGTCTCGATGAAGGTCGAGTTCTCCGCCAGCTGCTCGATGGGGTACCCGCGGTACCGCAGGATTCCCGCGTCACCGTCGATGTAGGTGATCGCCGACGTCGTCGACCCGGTGTTGGTGTAGCCCTGGTCCAACGTGACGATGCCCAAGGTGGTGAGCAGCTTGGAGATCTCCACGCCGGACGCGCCCTCGGAGGCGGGCACGAGCTTCAGCGGCAGCTCTTTGCCCTGATAGCTCAGTACCGCCTGGTCGGCACCGTTGTCCCCGGCCGCGGAAGACGCGCCGGAAGACGCATCGGGGCCGCAGGTCCAGGTTGCGCAGCCGATTCGATCGGGGCGGATGGGGTGGCAGGAGCCTCGGTGGCCTCGGTCATGCAGGTGTCGCCTCTCGATTGCGGCTGCTTCGTCGCAGCGGGAGCCGGCCGCCTCCCGGCGGCGAACCCCGCAGATGCCTGAGTACGACCACGTTACTGCCGGGTCACCCGGGGTGGGGAATCGGTCTGCCGGCTGTGAGCCGCCGCACACCGTCACGCGCTGCATCCGTGAGCGCCGGAAATCGGATGATGGCCGTCGGGGCCTCCCTCTCGGGTGACCGGGCACCTAGTCTGTAGGCAACCGGGTGTGACGTCGGTCGCACCGGACAAAGTGGGCGGCCACGGCAGGACGAAGGAGTCCGGATTCTGATGTCGATGAACCTTGCGGCCGTGCTGGCCGAATCCGCCCGGCGAGCCCCGGATGCCGACGCGGTCGTCATGGGCGAGCAGCGGATCAGCTACGCCGAGCTGTGGGAGCAGACCCGCCGGTACGCCGCGGTCCTGGCCGAGGAGGGCATCGAGCCCGGCGACCGGGTCGCGGTGCTGCTCCCCAACGTGCCGGACTTCCCGCGGGCCTACTTCGCCGCGCTCTCGCTCGGCGCCGTCGTGGTACCGGTGCACGCGCTGCTGGTCGCCCGGGAGATCTCCTACGTGCTGACCGACTCCGGCGCGACGCTGCTGATCTGTCGCCGGACCGCTGCTCGAACAGGGCAAGCCGGCGGCCGAGCAGGCCGGCGTCAAGCTGCTCGCGGTGCTGGGCGGCGACGGGCGTCGACCGGCTCGACGAGCGGGCGGCCGACGCCGAGCCGGTCGCCTCCTACGTCGAACACGCGAGCCCGAGGATCCCGCGGTGATCCTGTACACCTCGGGCACCACCGGGTCGCCGAAGGGCGCGCTGCTGACGCACCTGAACATGACCATGAACGCCATCGTCTCGGCCAACTCGGTGCTGACCCTGTCCAGGGACGACGTCATCCTCGGCTGCCTGCCGCTGTTCCACGCGTTCGGCCAGACCTGCGCCATGAACGCCGGCTTCTACGCCGGAGCGACCCTGGTGCTGCTGCCGCGGTTCGACGGGGCCGGCGCGCTCGACCTGATCGTCGGCCAGAACGTCAACGTGTTCATGGGCGTGCCGACGATGTACATCGGGCTGCTCGCTGCGGCCCGCAACGACGACCGCCGGCCGACGCTGCGGATCGCGGTCTCCGGCGGGGCCAGCCTGCCGGTCGCCGTCATCGACAAGTTCGCCGAGGTGTTCTCGGCCGACATCTACGAGGGCTACGGGCTGTCGGAGACCTCGCCGGTGGCCACCTTCAACCAGCCGGTGTTCGGCCGCAAGCCGGGCACCGTCGGCCACGCGCATCTGGGGCGTCGACGTGGGCATCGCCGCCGCCGAGGTCGAGGAACGGATCGAGCTGCTGCGGTGTCGGCGAGATCGGCGAGGTGGTGATCCGCGGGCACAACATCTTCGCCGGTTACCTGAACAACCCGGAGGCCACCGCGGCGGTGATGGTCGACGGCTGGTTCCGCACCGGCGACCTCGGCATCATCGACGACGACGGCTTCCTGTCCATCGTCGACCGCAAGAAGGACCTGATCCTGCGCGGCGGGTACAACGTCTACCCGCGCGAGGTCGAGGAGGTGCTGGCCGGCCATCCCGGGGTCGCCCAGGTGGCGGTGATCGGCTTCACCGACGACGAGCTACGGCGAGGAGATCTGCGCCGTGGTGGTCCGCTCGCCCGAGGGTGCCGACCTCGACGCGGCCGACGCTGATCGCCTGGTCCCAGGAGCGGCTCGGCCGGCACAAGTACCCGCGCCGGGTCGAGTTCGCCGACGCGTTGCCGCTCGGGCCGAGCGGCAAGGTGCTCAAGCGGGAGCTGGTCAAGGACCTCTGACGTCGGACGCAACTGCGCCGGACGCAGCGTGCGGTCGGTGTGAAAAACTGGCCGGACGCCCGGGCAACGCTGAGAGCTGACTCGCGGGGCAGTCCTGGGGAGCAGGTGGCCGTGGCCGCCGCCCAATCGCACGAGGGTCCCGACGGACCCGACGTGCGGGACGACGAGCGACGAACGGGGAATGCATGCGGGCCAGGTATCTGGTGCTGGGCTTGGTGGTCGTGCTGGCGGGCGTGGTCGGCGTGCTGATCTACCGGGGCACAGCGACCCCGGTGAACGACACGCCTCGTCGGACGTGGTACGGTCGACCATGACCTCGACGGTTCCCGGCTCGACCACCTCGTCGGCCCCGACCTCCAGCACGGCCGTCGCCGGCCACGCCAGCTCGCGCACCGACTCGCCGGCCGCGTCGTCCAGCGAAGCCACGACCAGACCACCGCCGAAGCCGACGACCACCGCGCCGACCAGCGCGCCGGCCGACGGCCGGCCGGCTGTCGAACGTGCCGATGATCAAGCTCAAGAAGGGCGAGAAGGCCGCCGCAGTTCGTCATCTTCTCCTTCGACGGCGCCGGATCCCACGAGAAGTGGCAGGAGTTCATGGCCGCCGCCGAAGCCGACCGACTCCCGGTTCGTCGGCTTCCTCACCGGCATCTACCTGCTGACCACCGAGCACAAGGACGCCTACACCGGACCCGGGCACGCGCGCCGGCAAGGCCTCGATCGGCTTCGGCGGCACGGCCGAGGAGGTGATCACCGAGGTCGAGGACCTGAACGAGGCGTACTGCCGCGGGCCACGAGATCGGCACCCACTACAACGGCCACTTCTGCGACGACAACCCGCCGGGCGGGAACCGAGCTGGAACACCGCCGACTGGAACTCCGAGCTGGACCAGTTCTTCGGGTTCGTGACGCAACTGGAAGAAGCATCAACGAGCTGCCGGACGCGCCCGACCTGACGGTGCCGCCGGACACGATCAAGGGCGGCCGGACGCCGTGCCTGGACGGCGAGCTGGACGAGCTCGTCCCGGCCTGGAAGAACCACGACATGACCTACGACTCGTCGTTACTCGCCAGGTCGCGGGATCGTCTGGCCGCCGAAGCTCGAACAGGGCATCTGGGAGTTCCAGATGCCCTACGTCTACTCGCCGGGCTTCGACGACATGGTGCTGGCCATGGACTACAACTTCTGGGTCAAGTTCAACGGCGGCGACCGAGCAGCCGGACACCGCCCCGGAGCTGCGGCAGAAGGTCACGCAGCCACCTACGACTACATGTACGACCAGGCCTACAACGGCAACCGGGCACCGATGCTGATCGCCAACCACTTCAACAAGTGGAACGGCGACTCGTTCAACCCGCCGGCGCTGGACTTCATGCAGGACAAGTGCGGCCAGACGGACACCTACTGCACCACCTACTCAGGACGTGATCGCCTGGATGGAGACTGCAGGACCCGGCGGTGCTCGCCGGCTTTGCAGGACCTGCCGGCGGTCGCCACCGGGCCGCTGACGGCGCGGCCCCGCGCGGCGCCGCCTCCGCGGATCGTGCGAGGCTCCGTGGGACCCTGGACCTCGGATCGAGGGTGAGGGGTCGAGCTTGTCGGGTTCCACGCGCAGGATATCTGACGCTGGCAGCGGTGCTGGTGCTCGCGGTCATCACCGGCGTGCTGGTCTACCAGGGAAACCAGCCGCCGGCGACGGCTGGTACGCCCACCGTCGCGAGCACGGCGAGCGGCACGACGTCGGCGGCATCGGCCGCACCAAGCCGGCCCGCAAGGCCGACGAACGTGCCGATGACGCAAGCTCAAGGAGGGCGAGAAGCCGCCGCAGTTCATCATCTTCTCCTTCGACGGCGCCGGCGATCACGCCAAGTGGCAGGAGTTCATGAAGGCGGCCGCGCCGACCGACTCCCGGTTCAACGGCTTCCTCACCGGCACCTACCTGCTGACCGACGACAACAAGACGGAGTACACCGGTCCCGGGCACGCAGCCCGGCAAGTCGTCGGTCGGGTTCGGCGGCACCGACGCCGAGGTGCGCCACCCGGATCAAGGATCTGAACGCCGCCTACGCCGCCGGTCACGAGATCGGCACCCACTACAACGGGCACTTCTGCTCCGGGGCCGAGCCCAGCGTGGGCGTCTGGAACACCGCCGACTGGAACAACGAACTCGACCAGTTCTTCGGCTTCCTCAAGAACTACAAGAAGAACAACCCCGGCGCCGAAGCTGCCGACGCTGAACGGTGCCGACGTCCGTCGATCAAGGGTGGCCGCACGCCGTGCCTGGAAGGGCAGTGGGACCAACTGGTTCCGGCCTGGAAGCAGCACAAGATGACCTACGACTCGTCGATGAATGCGCCGGCTTCGGGCGTCTACTGGCCGCAGAAGGTGGACGGCATCTGGGAGTTCTACATGCCCTACGTCTACTCGCCCGGGCTTCGACGGCATGGTCGTGAACATGGACTACAACATGTGGGTGAAGTACAACGGCGGCGCCGACGAGCCGTCCACCGCGCCCGATCTGCGCGACGAAGGTCTACCAGACCTACCAGTACGTCTACGACGAGGCCTACAACGGCAACCGCGCGCCGGTGATCATCGCCAACCACTTCAACAACTGGAACGGCAATTCGTTCAACCCGGCCGTGCTCAAGTTCATGCAGAACTACTGCGGCAAGCCCGACACCTACTGCACGACCTACTCCGACGTGATCGCCTGGATGAAACTGCAGGACCCCGACTACCTGCAGCACCTGCTCGACCAACCGCCGGTGGCCGCGGCGAAGCCCTGACAGCCGCACAGCATTGGCGCACGGGCGACCCGTTCGGGTGATCTGCACAACTCCCTCGCGCGGTGGTGGGATGCTCACAGTGATGACACAGGCTTCCCGCGCCGGATCGGCCGCGCTCACCCGCATTGCGGGTCGGCGGTCGAGCGGCGTGCTGCGGCCGATTCGGGGCAACCTGGTCCAGTTCGCTCTGGCCGTGCTGTGCGTGCTGGTCGGCGTCCGGGATCACCACCCGCTGTTGGTCGGTGCGGTCTGCGCGCTGGTGCTGCTCCTGCGCGGCGTCCTGCTGCGTCGCCCGGTGACCGTTCGGCACCTGGCCGTGGCCGGCCTGGTCGTGTTGGCCGCGTCCGGCGCGGCGTTCTCCGGCCATCCGGGGATCGGACAGGTGGGACTGGTGCTCGGGGCGTTCATCCTGTGTCTGCCCGTGCCGTCGCCGGCGGGTGCGACGGCGTCGGACCGGCAGCGCGCGCACCGCTTGCTCGATGCGTCGGCCGGGGACGCGCTCGCGCCGTTCGCCCTCCGGGCGGACAAGGCTCTGGCGTTCTCGCCGGCCGGCGGGGCGGCGGTCGCCTATCGGGTGCGCTGGGGCATCGCCGTGGCCTCGGGTGATCCGATCGGGGCGGCCGCGGAGCGTGGCGCGGCGATCGAGGAGTTTCTTCGGGTCGCCGCGAGCAATGGCTGGCGTCCGGCGGTGCTCGGTGCCGGCCCGGCGGCGTCCGGCGATTGGCGGGCGGCGGGTCTGCGCGGCCCGGCGTTCGGTCAGGACGTCGTCGTCGACGTGCCGCGCTTCACGATGACCGGCCGGAACTTCCGCAACCTGCGGCAGGCCGTGCAGCGGGCGACGAATGCCGGCATGACCGCGATGGTGGTGCGGGAGATCGACATCGATCAGGACCTGCGCGCCGAGCTGCAGGGGTTGGTCGCTGCCGCGCGGCAAGTCCTCCGGCCGCGGGTTCTCGATGATGCTGGGCGGCTTGTTGGATGGCACTCATCGGCACACCCTGCTGGTCATCGGTCGCGACCGGGACGGCCGCGTGGTCGCGTTCCAGCGCTACGGGATTGCCGGCGGCGGCGCCGATCTGGCGCTGGACGTGCCCTGGCGGCACCCGCGGGCCGGCATCAACGGCATGGACGAACGGCTGGTCGCCGAGGCGATCGACTGGGGAAGGGAGCACGGGGTGCAGCGGATATCGCTGGCCTTCGCTCCCTTCCCCGATCTGTTCGCCGATCACCACGGACCGCTGCGCGCGACCGGGTATGCCATGGCCCGGTCGCTCGACGGATTGATCAGGCTGGAGTCGCTGTACCGGTTCCTGCGCAAGTTCCACGCCTTCGGACCGCCCCGGTACGTGCTCTTCCGGCCGTTGGCCCTGGTCCCGGTCCTGGTGGCGATGCTCCTGCTGGAGTTCTCCGCCGGCTGAGCCGGGACCCGGGCTGACCCGGACCTGGCCTCACCGCCAGGCGTCGGCCGAGTTCGGCCCGGCGCCCTTGCGGTCGGCGTTGGCGTGGATGGCGTCGTGCACCCACTGCGCCAGCCCGGGCGCCACGTCCTCATAGGTCCGGGTGAACCGCTCGTCGGCCAGGTACATGTCGGCCAATCCGCGGTGCATCTGGTGCGAACAGTCGTAGAACCGCCCGATCCCGGCCCGGTGTTCCTCGGCCAGATCCATCGCCTCGGGCGAGTCCGGCGCGGTGCCGCCTTGCATGGCCGCCGCCATCCGTCGGTTGAGGTCGTCGCCGGCCTCCTTGATCTCGACCCACTCCTGCTTGGTGAGCTTCGCGGTGCGCTGGTGGGACTGCTTCCAGGCCTCGGTGTCTCCCCACCGCTGCTCGGCCTCGCTCTCGTAGTCCTGGCTGTAGGTGTCCCCGAAGATCTCGAACTTCTCCTCCGGGGTCAGCTGGATCCCCATGGTGTCTGCCTCCATTTCCTTTTCCACGGCGGCGATCATCGCCTCGAGGCGACCGATCCGGTTGCGCAGCAACGCATGTTGCCGGCTCAGGTGGGCGCGGGAATCCGCTCCCGGGTCGTCCAGGATGACCGCGATCTCCTCGAGCGGGAAGCCCAGTTCGCGGTAGAACAGGATGTGCTGCAACCGCTGCAGGTCCGCTTCGCTGTACCGGCGGTAGCCGGTCGGCGAACGTTCCTGCGGTTCGAGCAGGCCGATCTGGCCGTAGTGGTGCAACGTCCGGATCGTCACACCGGCCAGGTCCGCGACCTGCCCGACGGTGTAGCTCACTGCTGTCCCTCCGAGGTGATCCCGACGGCCGGTCGACCGTCGACCCATTCAGGATCAACCCTGACGTTACGTCAGAGTCAAGTCGGCAAATCAACCGTTCTTCGCGCTGGTCAGGTCATAGACGGTGCGCTGCCGACGGTGGTGGCGGTGAAGTTCTGTTCCACCCATGCGGTGATCTGGGACGCGGTGCCACTGCCGCTCCCGCCGCGGCCCCCGCCGTCACTTCCGCCGGTGATGAAGTACGTGATCTCAC
Organism: uncultured Actinomycetota bacterium; assembly: GCA_963706185.1. Lineage (GTDB taxonomy): Bacteria > Actinomycetota > Actinomycetes > Mycobacteriales > Nakamurellaceae > Nakamurella. The sequence continues at coordinate 13,716 of CAVPLZ010000022.1, forward strand.
CGTTGGCGACGTACTGCTGGAATTCGGCCAGGGTGGGCGACGGGTCGGAACCGGTGAACCCGCCGATGGCCATCACCGAGGCCCCGGTTTCCAGCTCGTAGCTCGCCGCACTCTGCGAACCGATCACCGCGGCCGCCCAGCGAGTGTCGGCGGCCGCCAGCAGCTGGTCGAGCTCGGAGGTGCTGGAGCCGGTGCCGGTGCCGCCGCCCGGGGTCGTGCCACTCGGTGCGGTGCCGTCCTGGGTCGCGTCGCCCTGGGTTGACGTCCCGGACGTGGTCGTCGAGCGGCTGCGCCCGTCCGGTCCTCCGGTCATACTGCCGCCGCCGCCACCGAAGCCGCCGCCCACGCCGGAGCTGTAGCCGGCCGGTCCCGAGGTCGGGATCGACCCGGAGTGCGGGGTGGCGGCCGTGGCGACGGTGAACGCCGCGGTGCCGGACAACGCGGTGAGCGCACCGACCAGCAGACCGACCACGGCCAGATTGCGTAGCCGGTTGCCACCCATCACCAGTAGCACCGCGCCGACGATCGAACCGATCAACGCGGTCCACCGCAGCCACGGCAGCCAGCCGGCGGTGTCGCGGCCGAGGAGATAGTAGGTCCACGCCCCGGTCGCGGCGATCATCGTGGCCAGTACCGCGCGCACGGCCAGATGGCTGCGGCCGCGCCACAACTCGCGACCGGAGACGGCGACGGTGGCGGCGATCGCCGGGGCCAGCGCGACGCTGTAGTAGGGGTGGATGGTGCCGGACATGTAGGAGAACACCAGGGCGGTGATGACCAGCCAGCCACCCCAGATGATCAGCGAGGCCCTGATTTTGTCGGTGCGGGGGAGCCGGCGGGTGAAGAAGAGGCCGGCGACCAGACCGATCAACGCGGCGGGCAGCAGCCAGGAGATCTCCGAGCCGAAGGACGTGCCGAACATTCTGGTCAGCCCGGTGTCCCCGCCGAAACTGGAACCTCCGCCGCCGCCGTTCCCATCCCCGCCGAAGATCCGGCCCAGGCCGTTGTAGCCGATGGCCAACTCCCACAACGAGTTGGTCTCGGATCCACCGATGTAGGGACGGGAGCCGGCCGGCCACAGCGCGACCAGCGCGACGTACCAACCGCCGGAGACGATCAACGCGCCGGCGGCCGCCAGCAGGTGCCCGAATCGGCGCCGCAACGTGATCGGCGCGGCGATCAGGTACGCCAGCCCGAAGGCGGGCAGCACCAGCAAGCCTTGGAGCATCTTGGTGAGGAAGGCGAAGCCGAGTGCGACGCCGGCGAACATCAACCAGCGCATGGCCTTCTCGCCGTCGGGCTTGTCGATCGCCCTGACCACGAAGTAGGCGGCCAGCGTCATCAGCAGCACGAGCAGGGCATCCGGGTTGTCGAACCGGAACATCAGGGCCGCCACCGGTGTCAGCGCGACCAGGGCGCCGGCCACCAGGCCGGCTGCCGGACCGGACCACCGTTTCACCGTGGCGTGGGTCAGCGCCGACGGTGCCGACCCCCATCAGGGCCTGCGGCAGCAACAACGAGAACGACGAGAAGCCGAGGATCCGCCCGGACAGGGCCATCACCCACAGCGATGCCGGTGGTTTGTCGACGGTGATGGCGTTCCCCGAGTCCAGCGAACCGAACAGCCAGGCCTTGAAGGACTGGGTACCGGCCTGCACCGCGGCCGAGTAGAACTCATTGGCGTAGCCGGACGCGGTCAGGTCGATCAGGTACAGGGCCCCGGTGGCCACCAGCAGCGCCCACAGCGCCGGCCGCGCCCACCGGGGATCGTCGACGGGCCCGAGAGCGAGCCGGCCCCACCAGCCGCGGTGCCGGGGCGGCGTCGGCGCGTCCTCCGGAGGCACCTGCGGCGCTGCGTCCACATCGGGGTGGGCCGCCCCGGCCGTGCCGGATCGTGCCATGGTCGTCGCGGTCATGTCATCAAATCCTTTGTCCGGTGCCTCGCGGTGCCGCCAGCGGCAGGTGCGCGTGCCGACACGACCACCGTCGCGGGCCGCGCTGTGCGCCTTCGGTTTCGCCGCTGAGCGCGTGCTGTGAGCTGTCAAAGCGGAGGGTCGGGGTCTGCTGCTGGGGGAGCACAACGCTGAACAGCGGTCACCCCGGATCGGGGATGGGGGACCCGATCAGGGGTGACCGCTGGGGCCGACAGGCGCGCCGCCGCATGCTCGCCGCTCCCAGAGCGAGGCGCGGCACCTGCCGACGTCTAGGTGACCTGCTGTCGGCCGTGCCGGCTGCGGAACACCCAGCCGCGCAACAGGACGAAGCGTAGCGCCGTGCCGGCCAGATTGGCGACGATCAACACGAACACCTCGCTGAGCCGGGAGGCGTTGGGGGCCCACGAATGCAGCAGGGCCAACGCACCGCCGGACAGGGCCAGCGCGATCAGGAATATCCCGAATCCCTGGGCGTGATGTCGGACCGCGCCTTCGCGGCCCGCGCACTCCGAACGTGATCCGGCGGTTGGCGGCGGTGTTGGCCACCGCGGTGATGCTCAGCGCCAGGAAGTTGGCCGGTTGGGCTCCGGTGAGGCTGCTGAGCAGCAGGTAGAGCAGCAGATAGGCAACGGTGGAGCCGATGCCGATCGCCCCGAAGCGGACGACCTGATGCAGCAGCACCGGCGGAACCGCTTCGTCCGGAGCGGGATCCAGTGGGGTACGACCGAGGTGGGCCCGGACCGACGCCACGGATACCCGGCCCGACGCCAGTCCGCGTCCGATCCGGGCGATGCCCTTGAGGTCGCCGACCGCGGTGGCCATGATCTCCACCCGGGAATCGGGATCGTCCACCCAGTCCACCGGCACTTCGTGGATCCGCAGTCCGCAGCGTTCGGCCAGCACCAGCATCTCGGTGTCGAAGAACCAGCCGGTGTCCTCGACCAGAGGGAGCAGCTCCTGCGCCACCTCTGCTCTGATCGCCTTGAAACCGCATTGGGCATCGGAGAAGTGCGCAGCCAGGGTGCCCCGGAGCAGCAGGTTGTAGCAGCGGGAGATGACCTCGCGCTTCGGCGCCGCGCACGACCCGCGACCCGCGGTGCAGCCGGGTCCCGATCGCCAGGTCGGAGTGGCCGGACAACAGCGGTGCGACCAGCGGCAGCAGCGCGGCCAGGTCCGTCGACAGGTCGACGTCCATGTAGGCCAGCACGGCGGCGTCGGAACTCGACCAGACGTGCTTGAGCGCCCGCCCGCGGCCCTTCTCGGCCAGGTGGACCGCGCTGACCCGCGGCAGGACGGCGGCAAGTCGGTCGGCGATCTCCGGGGTGAGGTCGCTGGAGGCGTTGTCCGCGATGGTGATCCGGAAGCTGTAGGGCACGTTGGCGGACAGGTAGTCGTGCACGCGGTGAACGGCGGAGGCCAGATCGGCCTGTTCGTTGTACACCGGGATGACGACATCCAACGCCGTGGTGCGGATATCCGGCCGGGGCGGCGTGTAGGACGCCGACCCGGCCGGCGGGGGAAGGGTCTCGGTTGCCATGGGTCAACCGTCGATCCTGGAACTGTGCTCATCCGCGGGCACCGCTGTGGCCTGTCTGTGACCGCAGGCCACGCGTCAGCGGGCGGTGTCGGCCTCGGCCGGGGTGCGGTCGTCGTCGGAGACCTCGGTCGGCACACCCGGCAGGGTCGGCCCGGCCTTGGGCAGCCGAACCGTGAAAACGGTGTGCCCAGGACGACTGTCGCACGCGCACGGTGCCATTGTGGGCCGTGGTGACGGCCGCCACGATGGCCAGGCCCAGTCCGGTGGATCCGGCCGCGCGAGAGCGTGAGCTGTCCCCGCGGACGAACCGTTCGAAGATCTCCGGCTGCAGGCTCTCGTCGATGCCCTCGCCGTTGTCGGCGACGGTGACCAGGACGGCGTCGCCTGTCGTCGCGCAGTCCGGTGACCACGGTGGTGCCCGGCGGTGTGTGGGTGCGGGCGTTGGCCAACAGGTTCGCCAGTACCTGGTGCAAGCGCAGTGTGGTCGCCGCGGACGGTCACCGGGTCCTCGGGCAGGTCCAGCCGCCACCGGTGGTCGGGTCCGGCCACCCTGGCATCGGACGACCGCGTCCAAAGCCAGCAGCGTGAGATCGACCTCCTCGTCGGCCAGCGGTCGGCCGGAATCCAACCGGGCCAACAGCAACAGGTCGTCGACCAGCGAGGTCATCCGCTGGGACTCCGAATCCACCCGGTGCAGCGCGTGTGACACCGTGGCGGCATCGTTGCTGTTGCGGCCGGCCAACTCGGCGTAGCCGCGGATCGCAGCCAGCGGGGTGCGCAACTCGTGCGAGGCATCCGCGACGAAGCGGCGAACCCGCGTCTCGGAGGCCTGCCGGGCTTCCAGCGCATTCGAGACGTGGCCGAGCATCTGATTCAGCGCCGCGCCCACCAGACCGACCTCCGTGCGGGGGTCGGTGTCCTTGTCCGGCACCCGCAGTCCGAGGTCCACCTCCCCCTCGTGCAGCGGGAGCTCGGCGACGGCGCGGGCCGTGCCGGCCATGCGTTCGAGCGGTCGCAGCGACCGTCGCACGGTCAGGAACACCACGAGACCGCCCACCAACAGGGCGATTCCACTGACCACGGCCATGATGACGGTCAGCCGGACCTGGGTCTGCGAGACGTCGGCCATCGGCAGGCCGGTGATCAGCACGGTGCCGTTGGGCTGTTCGGAGGCCAGCACTCGGTAGTCGGCCCCGTTGACGGTGACGGTGTGCGGCTGCTTGTCGACCGCGACGGCAAGCAGCGCGGCATCATCACTGTCGCCGATGGGCGTGCAGGTGGCCGGACCGGAAAGGATGCCGGAGGCCACCACCTCACCGTCCTCGATCCGGGCGCCGAGTGTGCCCACCGACTGGCCGGGCAGGAACAGGAATTCGGGCCGTCCCCGGCCGTTGTCGTCCGTGCTGCCACAGACATTTGCGGAGGCGGTGGCGTGGGTGTTTCGCTACCGGACCCGGTGGTGGCCGTCGTGCCGGTCGTCGGCGCAGTGGTGCCCGGCGCGGTGGTGGCCGTCGTGCCGGTCGTCGGCGCCGGCAGCCCCGCCCCACCATCGGCGGGTGACTGGCCGTCTCGGCGGGCGCCGAACCCCATCGACCGCTCCTGGGCCGCCAGCAGTTGCTGATCCTTCTGGTCGGTCAGATAGCCGCTGAGGAACAGTTGCGTGACGATCCCGATGGAGATGCAGACCGCTGTGATCACCAGGACCATGGCGATGATCAGCTTGCTGCGCAACGACAACGGTCGGCGGACCCGGCCGCCGACCGGTCGGATGCCAGGCGAGTCGACCGGCTCAGGTTGCCGGCTTGAGGACATACCCGAAACCTCGCATGGTGTGGATCATCGGCTCGCGGCCGGCGTCGATCTTCTTGCGCAGGTAGGAGATGTACAGCTCGACGATGTTCGCCTGGCCACCGAAGTCGTAGTTCCACACCCGGTCGAGGATCTGCGCCTTGGACAACACCCGCTTGGCGTTGCGCATCAGGTAACGCAGCAGTTCGAACTCGGTGGCGGTCAACGGGATCAGATCGCCACCCCGGTGCACCTCCCTGGAGTCCTCGTCGAGGGTCAGGTCACCCACCACCAGCATCGGGGAATCGGCGGCGACGGCGAGATCGGACCGGCGCAACAGCGCACGGAGCCGGAGCACCAGTTCCTCGATGGAGAACGGCTTGGTGACGTAATCGTCGCCGCCGGCGGTGAGGCCGGCGATGCGATCCTCGATCGCATCCTTGGCCGTGAGGAACAGCACCGGGGTCCGATCCATGTCCGCCCGCATCCGGCGAAGCACCGACAGCCCGTCGGTGTCGGGAAGCATGACGTCCAGCACGACCAGGTCCGGATGGAAGTCGCGGGCCGCGGCGACCGCGCTGGCCCCGTCCGCTGCAGTGCGCACGTCCCAGCCCTCGTACCGCAACGCGAGGCAGACCAGTTCGGACAGGGTCTGTTCGTCATCGACGACCAGGACCCGGATGGCCCGGCCGTCGGGGCCACGCAGGGTGGCACGGGAGGACTCCGGTCGCACGCTGGTGAAAGGGGAGCTCATCGTCATGCACCTCATCGTCGGCGGTCACCGTGTGCCAGTGCTGGGTCGTCCCTGTGCGTTAGCTGTGCGCTCCGGTGCTCTTCTCCGGAACTGGGCCGGCCCACAGCGGACGAACAGCGAAGGTCCGCACCATCGTCGGTGGGTCGCCTGACCCCGCTGACGACAGGAGTGCCCGTCATGGCTGTAGAGCAGTCTTCCCCGCCCGCCACGGCCGGGGCAACCCCGCCCGACCCGGCTGGGGCCACCCCGCCGGTCACCGCCGGGGCCACCCCGCCGATCACGGCCGGAGTCAGCCCCGGCTCCCTACGTGTGGGGCGATCCCCAGCCCGCGCGGGCCCCGCGGTCCTGGAAGAAGTCGGCGTCACTGGTCGCGGTGGCGGTCGTTACCGCGGCCGGAGCGACCTACCTGATCACCACGAACGGGGCGTCCGGCCCGTCCGGCACCGGCCCGGGCGGCGGGTTTCCCGGTGGATCGCAGACCGGCGGCCGGAGTGGCGGCCCGCAGAACGCGGGCGGCGACGTCCCCGGCGGGGCTGCGGAGGGGGCGGCCCAGAACGGTATCGGCGCTGCCCAGGGCCAGGGTTAGGACCCGGGTGCAGCCCGTCGCCGGCCGGCGGGCAGGCTGGGACCACAGCCGCGGGCATCGGAGGTCCACATGGCACGCACCGTCGACGTCGTCGTCATCGGCACCGGACCCGGTGGTGAGGCCATCGCCGGGCGGTTGGCGCAGGCCGGCCTCGAGGTGGTGGCGGTGGAGAAACACCTGGTCGGCGGGGAATGCCCGTACTACGGCTGCATCCCCTCGAAGATGATCATCAGGGCGGCCGATGCGCTGGCCGAGGGCCGGCGCATCCCGGAACTGGCCGGAAGCAGCGCCGTGGTCAGTGACTTCAGCGTGGTCGCCGAGCGGATCCGGACCCAGGCCACCGACGACTGGAACGACCGGGTGGCGGTGGAGCGGCTCGAGGGCAAGGGCTGCACGGTCATTCACGGCACCGCGACCCTGGGCGGCGAGGACACCGTCCGGGTCGGTGACGAGCAGTTCATCGCCCGTCGGGCGATCGTGCTCAACGTGGGCACCGCGCCTGCGGTGCCACCCATCCCGGGCCTGGCCGACACCCCGTTCTGGACGAATCGCGACGTGCTGCAGGCCCACACGGCACCCGCCCGTCTCGCCGTGATCGGCGGCGGCGCGGTCGGGCTGGAGCTGGCCCAGGCCTTCGCCCGGTTCGGCACCACGGTCCACGTGATCGAGACCTCTCCGCGGCTGCTGGCCCTGGAGGAGCCCGAGGCCGGTGACCTGCTGAACCAGGTGTTGGGCCGCGAGGGCCTCGCCATCCATACCCAGGCGCAGGTGCAACGGGTCGGCTACGCCGACGGCACCTTCACCGTGACCATGGCCGACCTGGAGGTGACTGCGGACCGACTACTGGTGGCCACCGGGCGCCGGACGAACCTCGCCGACCTCGGACTGGAGACGATCGGCCTCGACCCGGCGGCGCGATTCCTGGATCCGGACGAGCACATGGTGATCGCCCCGGGCGTGTACGCCATCGGGGACATCACCGGCAAGGGTGGCTTCACCCACATGTCGATGTACCAGTCGGCGATCGCCGCCCGGCACATCCTCGGCGAGGGCGGGGCCGGCGCCGAGTACCACGCGGTGCCGAGGGTGACCTTCACCGACCCGGAGATCGGTGCGGTCGGGATGACCGAGAAGCAGGCCCGTGAAGCCGGTCTCGACGTCACCACGTCGATCACCCCGGTGCTCGAGTCGACCCGCGGCTGGATCCACGGTCCCGGCAACGACGGATTCATCAAGCTGGTGGCCGCCGATGGTGTGCTGGTCGGCGCCACCTCGGCCGGCCCGACCGGCGGCGAGGTGCTGTCCCTGCTGGCGCTGGCCGTCCATGCCCGGATCCCGGTGACCCGGCTCCGGGAGATGATCTTCGCCTATCCGACCATCCACCGTGCCATCGAAACCGCCCTGGCCGGACTCCCGATTTGACCCCCGGCCCGCGGGGAGTTAATCCGCCCAAAGCGGACAGGAACCTGCGAGAAAGTCCCCGCGGGCCGGGGGGAATCCCGGGTGAACCGCGGTTAGGATCCGACGATGATCGCCGCGATGCACACCCTGATCTACGCCGACGACGCCGACGCGGCCAGGGCGTTCTTTCGCGACGTCCTGGAATTCCCGTTCGCCGACACCGGCGACGGCTGGCTGATCTTCAAGACCGGCCCGTCCGAACTCGGCGTGCACCCGACGTCGGGCCAGGGCTGGTCGACCCCCGAACACCACGAGATCTCGTTCGTCTGTGACGACATCGAGGCGACGGTGCAGGAGTTGCAGGCCAAGGGGGCCGAGTTCACCTCGGACATCCAGGACAAGGGCTTCGGGCTTGCCGTCGATCTCAAGGTGCCGGGCACCGCGCTCACGGTCCTGGTCTACCAGCCGAAGTACGCCCCGCCGGCCGTCACGCCTCTGACCGTCACGCCGCACCCCGCCGGCCGCGGCGGGCCCGCAGGTAGTCGCTGACCACGTAGCGCGCCCAGGTCGTCGGCGTCCGGGGTGAACACCCGACCGCCGTTGCGCCGGGCCACCGCGTCGACGAACCGGCGCAGACCCGGGTCCTCGCCGAGCATGAACACGTTGAGCGTGGCGCCGTACCGGGTCAGCTGGTCGACCTCGCGCGACGGTCGCCCTGATCGTCTCCGGCACGCGGCGGCCAGGCGAAGAACGGCCTCGCCGTCGCGTCGCAGGTGCGCGGTCGGCTCGCCGTCGGTGACCACCAGCACCACCGGCTCGGCGCCCGGGTGCCGGCGCAGGTGCCGGCCGGCCAGCCGCAGCGCGTGCTGCAGGTTGGTGCCCTGCTGCCAGTCCGGCTCGACCGCCGCCAGCTCCGCCTGCGGACAGCGCCGCCGCGTACCGGCCGAAGCCGATGATCTGCAGCGCGTCCTGCGGGAACCGGGTCGCCACCAGGTGCGACAGCGCCAGCGCGGTCTGCTTCATCGGCCCCCAGCGGCCCTCGGCAGATCATCGAGAACGACAGGTCGACGCAGAGCGCCACCGCCGCCGACGCCCGGCGTTCGGTCTCGACCACCTCGAAGTCCTCGACGGCCAGCTGCACCGGCACGCCCGGCGCCGGCCGCGGCGCACCGCCCGGGTGACCGTGCGGACCACGTCCAGCGGCTGCTCGTCGCCGAACTCCCAGGCGCCGGGACGCGCCGGTGACCTCGCCGGCCGCGCCCGGCGTCGCGCAGGTCGTGCTGGCCCCGCGCGGCCGGCCGGTCAGGTCGGCGAAGACCCGGCCGCAGCGCGGTGCCGCCCGAGCCGGCGCAACGCCTTCGGCGACAGCGTCAGCCCGTCGGCGTCGCGGGTCACCCAGCCCTGCCGGCGCAGCTCGCGCTCCAGCTCCCGCAGCCGGCGGACGTCGTCGGCGGCGGCCCGGCCGAGCGTGCGCTCCACCGCCTCGACGTCGACGTCGTCCAGGGTCGCGCCCGGGATGCTCCTGGCCGAGCTGGTCGAGCAGGTCGTCCAGCTCGCCGATCTCGCCCAGCGCGCCGGTCGCCTCGCCGTAGCCCGAGCGGCTGCGTCGCCGCGGACCTGCTCGCCGCGGCCCCACGGCAGGTCCGGTCGCAGCGCGCGCAGGTTGTCGGTCAGCGCGGCCATCTGCTCGGCCCAGCGCGCCGTCGCCGAGCGCCTGGCTCCATCAGCCCGGCCAGCTCCTCGCGCTGCTGCGGGCGACAGCGAGCGCATCAGCCGCTCGCCGGCGGCCGCCCGCCGGGCCAGCACGTCGACCAGCTCGTCGACGTTCGGCGGGTTGCTCCGGGAAGAAGTCGCCGTGCTGGCGCATGAACTCGGCGAACTCGTCGGTGGTGTCCTCGCCCGCGGGCGTGCCGGTCGAGCAGGTCGTTGAGGTCGCGCAGCATCTCGCGCGAGCCGCCTGCTGGGCGGCCGGGTCGCGGCACGCGCGCGTCGCTCAGCCCGGCGAACCGCTGCTCGCACGCACGTCCCGCCGCAGCTCGTCGAGGATCTGCTGGTACGAGCCGGCGGGCCTCGTCGCTGGCCCAGTCGTAGCTCGGACAGCTCCTCGCACCGCCCGCGCGGTCGACCGGGGCAGGTTGTCGAGCATGCGCCTCGGCGAACCGGGCGTCGTCGTCGTCGCGGCCGCGCAGCGTCGTCCCGCTCGGCGGCGAGGGCCTGGTCGAGCAGCTGCTGCGGCCCGGGTCACCGCGCCGTCCAGCCGGCCGCGGCGCAGCGCCTCCCGGCGCATCCGGCGGGCCCGGTCGCGCAGGTCGTCCAGGCCGCCGCCGGCCGTCCGGCCCGCGCCGCAGCAGGTTCGCGCAGCGCGTCGCGCAGGCTGCCGCCGGCCAGCACCTCGCTCGCCGACCTCGTCGACCGCGGCCCGCACGTCGTACGGCGGGGCGAGCGGGTCGGGCCCGCCGCGCCACAGCGCCGTACCGGAACCGGTTGCCGGCCATCGTCAGCTCGGCTCCCGTAGCAGGGTGCGGCCGTCGTCGGTGCACGTCCTTGGCCAGCCGGCGGGTCAGGTGCAGCCCTTCGAGGACGAACTCGACGCCGGACGCCGCCTGCGCCGCGGCTGGGCGCGTCGCCCAGGCCGAGCCGGTCGAGCACCTTGGCCAGCCCGGGCACGGTGCCGACCTGGCGCAGGAGCTCGTCGGCGGGGACCAGCTCACCGGTCTCGATGATCTCGCCGTCGGCGACCAGGTCGACGAAGCCGGACAGGTCGAGCCCGGCCAGCCGGGCCCGGAACGTCTCGGCGGTCGCGGTCCGCAGCAGGTGGGCCAGGATCTCGATCTCGCGGCCCTCCTCGCCGCTCTCGAACTCGACCTTGCCGCGCAGCGTGCTGGTCACCGACTCGGCGTCGCCGACCCGGGCGACCGGCGTCGTCCTCGCCGCAGCAGCCCGGCCCGGCGCAGCGCGGCCGCCGCGACGGTCTCGGCGGCGGCGATCGGCGAACCGGGCCGAGACGCCCGGAGCGGGCGTCGACCGCCGGCGACTCGCGGACCGCCGCGGGCGAACCGGGCCAGCACCTCGAGCACGTGCTCGGGCACCTCGGCGACCAGCTGCGGCCTCCTGGCGGACCAGCGTCCAGTCTCCAGGTCCAGGTCGAGCGGGTAGTGGGTGCGGATCTCGGCGCCGAACCGGTCCTTGAGCGGGGTGATGATCCGGCCGCGGTTGGTGTAGTCCTCCGGGTTGGCGCTGGCCACCAGCAGCAGGTCGAGCGGCAGCCGCAGCTGGTAGCCGCGGACCTGGATGTCCCGCTCCTCCAGCACGTTGAGCAGCGAGACCTGGATGCGCTCGGCCAGGTCGGGCAGCTCGTTGACGGCGAAGATGCCGCGGTTGGTGCGCGGGCACCAGGCCGAAGTGGATGGTCTCCGGGTCGCCCGAGGGTGCGGCCCTGGGCGACCCGGATCGGGTCGACGTCGCCGATCAGGTCGCCGACGCTGGTGTCCGGGGTGGCGAGCTTCTCGCCGTACCGCGGCGAGCGGTGCAGCCAGGCCGACCGGCAGGTCGTCGCCGGCTCTCGGCGTCGCCGGCGCTGGACGCCGGGGTGATCGGATGCAGCGGGTGCTCGTTGAGCTCGGAGCCGGCGATGCACCGGGGTCCACTCGTCGAGCAGGTCGACCAGCGAGCGGATCAGCCGGGTCTTGCCCTGGCCGCGCTCGCCGAGCAGCACCATGTCGTGGCCGGCCAGGAGGGCCCGCTCCACCTCGGGCAGCACGGTGTCGTCGTAGCCGACGATGCCGGGGAAGCGCGGCGCGCCGGCGCGCATCCGGGCCAGCAGGTTGTCGCGCAGTTCCTGCTTGACGGTGCGGTAGCTGTGGCCGGCGGCGCGCAGCTCGCCGACGGTGCCGGGGCAGATGCTGCGTCTCCGGGCTGGGGGTCCCCGGGTTGGGGGGTGGGGCTTGGGTCACCCTGCCGAAACTAGCGCGGTTTGCTCTCGGCTGACCGGGCGTGCGGGCGGCTGCGCTGAGCGCTGAAACCCTTGCGGCTGGTGGCCGGTGTGTGTCAGCGTGCGCCTGTCACCCGGTGGTGACGGGCGTGCAGCGACCTGACCTGATCGGTCAGTTCGTCCGCCGGCCCGTCCACCAGCAGATCCGGCGCGATCTGGTTGATGGCCAGCGCCCGGACCGGCCCCTTGGACACACCCCACTCGGCGAGCCACCTCAGTAGTTGCTCGCCGGAAGCGGCGTAGACGATGCGGCCCAGACCGACCCAGGCGTGCGCGGCCGAGCACATCGGGCAGTGCTCCCCCGACGTGTAGACGGTGGCGCCGGCCCGGTCGGTCCTGGGCAGGTGCTCCCCGGCCCAGCGGGCGAGGTCGAACTCCGGGTGCCGCGTGTCGTCGCCGGCGCCCACCCGGTTGCGGTCCTCGGCGAGCACGGTGCCGTCCGCGCCCACCAGGACGGAACCGAACGGCTCGTCGCCGGCGTCGAGGGCCTCCTCGGCCAGTTCCAGGCAGCGCCGCAGGTGCCGCAGATCCTCGGTGTCGATCATCGCTCGAGTCTGGCACCGAGTCGTTCGCGGAACCCGCTCAGTCCCAGGCGCCGAGGTGACGCACCATCGGCCACGCGCCGGAGGTCCAGTTCGACACCACCGTCAGGATCTCGCCGGTGGACGGCCGGATGCTCGAGGCGAAGGAGATGCCCGGGTCGGAGCCGACGATCCGGATCTGGTCACCCGTCGGATGCAGCCAGAAACCGAGTCCGTACCGCGCCTCCTCCTCCGGCACGTCGCTGCGTGGGCGGATCATCTCGGCGACCGTGTCGGTCGGCACGATCCGGCCGGCGAACAACGCGGTCCAGAAGGTGCGCAGGTCGGTCGACGGTGGTGAACACGCCGCCGTCGCCCACGCCGCGCAACGGCATGTGCAAGATGTTGGTGCGCAGGCCGTCGGCATGCAGGTAACCGGTCGCGGTGCGCGGCAGTAGTTCGTCGGCACGCTGGAACGACGTGTCGGTCAAGCCGGCCGGCGCGATCACCCGGTCCTGGACCAACTGGTGGTACGGCACGCCGGCGCCCCGCTCGGCGAGCAGGGCGAGGACGACGTAGCCGCCGTTGTTGTAGGCGAACCGTTCGCCCGCCGGAAAGATCGTGGGGTATCCGTCCAGCGTGGCCAGGTATGCCTCGGCGTCGACGTAGGTGTGCGGAGGGGCGGGCAGAATGTAGTCGAGCGTGTCGAGTTCGTCCTCGTCCAGGTAGTCGCCGATGCCGGACCGGTGCGCCAGCAGGTGCTCGACGGTGACATCGTCGGCGATCTCGGGCAGGTCGTCGCCGAGGAGCGAGCGGGCCGTGGTGCCCAGTTCCAGCCGGCCGTCGGCCACCAACGACATCACCATCAGAGCGGTGAACGGTTTGGCGCCGCTGGCGACCGCGAAAATCGTGTCGGTGGTGTTCGGCACCTGCCAGCGCCGGTCGGCCAAACCGTAGGCACGCTCGACGAGCGGCTCGCCCGGCCGGTGCAGGCTGATCACCCCGGAGAACGACGCCTCGGCGGCGGCGTCGTCGAGGCCGTCGAGCCAAGCGGGCGAGTCCGGCGAAGCGGGCGAGTCGGGCATGTATCCAAGCGTAGGCACGCCCGCTTCCGGTTTTCCGGCGGCGGACGTAGCGTTCGGGCGGTGACGACGACCAGGGTGGCGTTCCTGCGCGCGGTGAACCTCGGCAAGCGGCGGGTCGCGATGGCCCGGCTGAAGGCGGTCTGCGAAGACCTGGGCTATGCGGACGTGTTCACCCACATCAACAGCGGCAACGTGGTGTTCGACGCGACCGGCTCGCGGGAGTCCATCGAGAAGGCCATGGAGGAGGCGTGCGAGGCCGAGTTCGGCTTCGAGTGCACGACGTTCGTCCGGACCGCCGGCGAGCTCGAGAAGATCGTCGAAGCCACGCCGTTCGACGTCGGCAGCGGCGACACCCACTTCGTCACGTTCCTCGAGGCAGGCGCCGACCGCGGCCCAGCGCTCGGCCCTGCAGGGACTCTCGAACGACTTCGAGACGCTGGTGGTCACCGGCCGGGACGTGCACTGGCTGATGCACGGCAAGTCCACCGATTCGAAGCTCAGCAAGCGCGATTGGGAGAAGGTCCTCGGCACCAACACCAGCACCAGCCGCAACATGACCATGCTGCGCAAGCTGGTCGCCCGACTCCCCAGCTGACCCTGACCCTGCGAGGATCAACTGGCAAGACGAGGATCAACTCGACGTCACCAGCCACTCTGTTCCCACAACCGTCGAGTTGATCCTCGCCGGCCCACGGTTCAGCCGGTGTAGGTGCGGCGCAGCTCCCGCTTGAGCACCTTCATGCTCGGGCCCATCGGCAGTGCGTCGGCGAGCTGCAGCTTGCGCGGGTACTTGTGCCGCCCGAGATTCTCCTTGCCCCAGGCCAGGAACTCGTCCTCGGAGGGGAAGTCGACGCCGGGCCGGGGCACCACGACGGCCATGATCTCCTCGCCGTGCGTCTCGTCCGGGATGCCGATCACCGCGACCTGCGCCACCGCCGGGTGCCGGGCCAGCACCTCCTCGACCTCGGACGGGTACACGTTGAACCCGCCGCGGATCACCACGTCCTTGACCCGGTCGACGATGGTGACGAATCCCTCGGCGTCCTTGGTGCCGAGATCGCCGGTGCGGAACCAGCCGTCGACCAGGGCAGCCGCGGTGGCCTCGGGTAGGCCGAGGTAGCCGGAGAACACGTTGTGGCCGCGGATGACGATCTCGCCGAGTTCACCGTCCGGCACGAATTCGATGGCCTCGGTCACCTCGGGTCGGGCGATCTCCACCTCGACGCCCCAGATGGGGTGCCCGACGGTGCCCGGCCTGGTGCCGAAGTGCGGCTGGTTGGTGGTCGCCGACGGCGAGGTCTCGGAAAGCCCGTAGCCCTCGTAGATGTGGGTGTCGAACACCTCCTCGAACCGGTGCAGCACCGGAGTCGGCAACGACGCCCCACCGGACACGCACATCCGCAGTGTGGGCAGGTCGGTGCGGCCCTCGGCCGCGGCCAGCAGACCGATGTACATCGTCGGCACGCCGTGGAAGATGGTCACGTCCTCGGCCAGCATCAGGTCGATGGCGGCCTCGCCGGTGAACCTGGGCAGCATCACCATGGTGGCGCCGACCCGGAACGAGCAGTTCATGCTGACGGTCTGGCCGAACGTGTGGAACAACGGCAGACAGGCCAGCCCGACGTCCTCCGGTCGGGTGTCCAGGGTGTCGAACACGCCGACGGTCGCGTTCATCACCAGGTTCAGCTGGGTGAGCACCGCCCCCTTGGACTTTCCGGTGGTGCCGCTGGTGTACAGCACCACCGACGGGTCCTCGGCCTGCCGGGAGACGAAGGTGCGAGGCGCGGTCGTGGCTGCCGAGAGGTCTTCGAGACGACGGAAATCGGCGGCGACCTCGGCCGGCAGCGGGCCGGTGGACACCACCGGGATGCCCGCAGCGGCCGCCGCGCGCGCGCCGACCTGCAGTTGACTGCTGTGGCACAGCAGCACCTTTGCCTTGCTGTCGGTCAGCACGTAGCCGACCTCGTCGGCGGTCAGCAGCAGGTGGACCGGAACGACCACCCCGCCGGCGGCCATGATGCCGTAGTAGCAGCGCGGGAAGTCGGTGACGTTCGGACACATCAATGCGACCGTGTCGCCCGGTTCGATGCCGAGATCGGCGAGCGCGCCGGCCACCCCGAGTGCCTGCGACCACAGGTCGGCATAGCTGGTGCGTACCGCCCCGTCGACCACGGCGATCTTCTCCGGCCGCCAGCGGGCGGCCTCGGACAACAGGGACGCAACGGCCAGGGCGGTCATGCTGATCCTCCGGACGGGTAGAGGCGGGACACGGATTCGGCAACGCAGCACGGCTTGTCGGCGTTCTCGGCCTGAACGGTGACGGCCATGACCACCTGCAGACCGCCGCCGGCCGGCTCGGCGGAGGTCAGCCTCGCCCCGGCGTGCACGGTGCTGCCGGAAAGCAGCGGGGCCGGGAAACCGGACGCGGTTCAGCCCGTAGTTCACCACCATGCCGACACCCTCGCACCGGTACAGGTCGCGGGTGAGCACCGGCAACAGGGACAGCGTGAGGAAGCCGTGGGCGACGGTGCCGCCGAACGGGCCGGCCGCCGCGCGCTGCGCGTCCAGGTGGATCCACTGGTGGTCGTCGGTGGCGTCGGCGAAGGCCTGGATGCGGGCCTGGTCGACCAGCAGACCGGGGCCGGGGCCGAAGGTCTCGCCGATCGAGGAGGCCAGTTCGTCCACGGAGGAGAAGACTCTCATCCCAGGTGCCCGCCGATCTTGGTGTAGCCGCGGAGCAGGTCACGGGAGATGATCAGCCGCTGCATCTCGTCGGTGCCCTCGAAGATCCGGTACAGCCGGACGGTGCGGTACCAGTACTCGATCGGCAGTTCCTTGGTGTAACCCATGCCGCCGTGGATCTGCATCACCCGGTCGACCACCCGGTCCACCATGCCCGCGCCGTAGAGCTTGCACATCGAGGAGGTGTGCCGCGGGTCCAGACCCTGATCGACGGTCCACGCCGCCTCGCAGCACCAGCGCCCTCGCCGCCTCGAGCTCGGTCTCGGAGTCGGCGATCATCCAGGCGATCGCCTGGTTCTCGCCGATCGGGCGGCCGAAGGTGACCCGGCTGTTGGCCTGTTCGATGCCCATCGACAACGCGCGCTCGGCGATGCCGATGGCGGCCGACGGGATCAGGTAGCGGCCCTTGCCGATCCACCGCATGCCGAGTTCGAAGCCCTGGCCGACCTCACCGAGGATGTTGCGCGCCGGCACCCGGATGTTGTCGAAGTACAGCGACGCCGGACCGCCCTCGCCCATGGTCGGGATCGGACTGGACTTCCAGCCGAGGTCGCGGTCCACCAGGAACGCGGTGGTGCCGCCGCCGCGGACGCCCTTGTCCTTGTCGGTGACGGCGACCACCATGACGAAGTCGGCGTCGTTGCCGTTGGTGATGAAGGTCTTCTCGCCGTTCAGGATCCAGTCGTCGCCGTCCGGCCGGGCGGAGAAGCTGATGTTCGCCGCGTCGGATCCGGCGCCGGGTTCGGTGATCGCGAAGCAGGAGATGCGGTCGCCGGCGATGGTCGGCAGCAGGTACTCCTGCTTCTGCTCACTCGTTGGCGTGGTAGAGGATGTTGTCCGCCTCGCCGCCGAACCGGAACGGCACCCAGCTGCGGGCGACCTCGGTCCAGATCAGCGACTGCATGACCGCGGAGAGTCCCATCCCGCCGTACTCCTCGGGGGTGGACAGGCCCCAGAACCCGAAGGCCTTGGCCTTCTGTTGCAATTCCACCAGTTCGGAGCGTTCCAGCCCGGGCTGGTGACTGCGGATGCGCCGCAGCACCTCGGGCTCCAGCGGCATCACGTCCTTGCGGATGAATTCCCGGACGGTGTCCCGAATGGCGATTTCCTCTTGGGAGAACGAGAGATCCACGATGGCACTCCGATGTGTCGACTGAGGGCAGGAGGACGGAAGCGGCGACACTCCTAGCGCGCGCCGCCGTTGATGTACAGCGTCTGGCCGGTGACGTAGGACGCCTCGTCGCTGGCCAGGAAGGCGATCACCGAGGCGACCTCCGCCGGTTGGCCGACCCGGCGCAGCGGAATCTGTTCGGAGGCGAGCTTCTGGTACTCCGCCGGGTCGTAGCCGACCCGGGTCGCGGTCGCGTCGGTCATCGCGGTGGCGATGAAGCCGGGGGCGACGGCGTTCACCGTGATGCCGAACGGTCCGAGTTCCAGCGACAGCGTCGCGGTGATGCCCTGGACGCCGGCCTTGGCCGCGGCGTAGTTCACCTGACCGCGGTTGCCCAGCGCCGACCGGCTGGACAGGCTGACGATCCGGCCGTACTTGGCCTTCACCATCGGCCCGCTGGCCGCCTGGCAGCACAGGAACAGGCTGGTCAGATTCGTCGCGATGACCGCATCCCAGTTCTCCTTGGGCATCTTGAACAGCAGGTCGTCCCGGGTGATACCGGCGTTGTTGACCAGGATGTCGAGCCGTCCGAACGCCTCCAGGGTGCCGTTCACCATCTGCTGGACCGCCTCCGGGTCGGAGACGTCGGCCCCGACCGCGATGGCCCGACCGCCGGCGGCGTTGATCGTGTCGGCCACCGGTTGCGCGCGTTCGGCGGTCAGGTCGACCACGGCGACCGCGGCGCCCTGTTCGGCCAGCAGCGTCGCGGTCGCCGCGCCGATGCCCTGGGCGGCGCCGGTGACGATGGCCACGCGATCGGTGAATCTGTTCATCGGTGTTGCTCCTCGGGTCTGGTCGTCCGT
The DNA here is from genome assembly GCA_963706185.1 of uncultured Actinomycetota bacterium. Classification (GTDB taxonomy): domain Bacteria; phylum Actinomycetota; class Actinomycetes; order Mycobacteriales; family Nakamurellaceae; genus Nakamurella. The sequence continues at coordinate 32,029 of CAVPLZ010000022.1, forward strand.
TGTTCCTGTCCCGGTCCGCGGGGACTTTCTCCTGGGTTTGTGTCCGGTTCGGGCGGATTAACTCCCCGCGGACCGGGGGAACTTGGGGCTGGGTGACGGGGACGGGGACGGGGGACGGGGGACGGGGGACGGGGACGGGGTCAGGGTGCTCGGTACTTGGCGAGTTCTCGTCGGGCCAGCGAACGGCGGTGCACCTCGTCCGGCCCGTCGGCCAGTCGCAGCGTGCGGGCCCCGGCCCAGCACTGGGCGAGCGGGGTGTCCTGGCTGACTCCGGCGGCCCCGTGCGCCTGGATGGCCTTGTCCAGGATCCATTCCACCCCCAGCGGCACGGCGATCTTGATCGCCTGGATCTCGGTGTGTGCGCCGCGGTTGCCGACGGTGTCCATCAGCCAGGCCGCCTTGAGCACCAGCAGCCGCAACGACTCGATGCGCACCCGGCTCTCGGCGATCCACTCGTCGATCACCCCCTGCTCGGCCAGCGGTCGGCCGAAGGCCACCCGGTCGAGCACCCGGCGGCACATCAGTTCCAGCGCGCGTTCGGCCATCCCGATCAGCCGCATGCAGTGGTGGATCCGGCCGGGGCCGAGGCGGGCCTGGGCGATGGCGAACCCGTCGCCCTCGCCGCCGATCAGGTTGGCCGCCGGCACCCGGACGTCGGCGAAGTCGATCTCGGCGTGGCCGCCGTGGTCCCGGTCGGCGTAGCCCATCGCCTGCATGCCGCGGACGACGGTGACCCCGGGAGTGTCGCGGGGCACCAGGATCTGGCTCTGCTGCCGGTGTTTGGGCGCCGCTGGGTCGGTCTTGCCCATCACGATGAAGATCGCGCAGTTCGGGTCCATCGCGCCGGTGATGTACCACTTGCGGCCGTTGATGACGTAGTCGTCGCCGTCGCGGACGATGCTGGTGGTGATGTTGGTGGCATCGGACGAGGCCACCGCGGGTTCGGTCATCGCGAACGCCGAGCGGATCTCGCCGTCCAGCAGCGGGTCCAGCCATTGGCGCTGCTGGTCCGGGGTGCCGAACTCGGCCAGCAGCTCCATGTTCCCGGTGTCCGGGGCGGCGCAGTTCAGCGCGGCGGGGGCGATCATCGGGCTGCGCCCGGTGATCTCGGCCAGCGGCGCGTACTGCAGGTTGCGTCAGCCCGGCGCCACGCTCACCCGGCAGGAACAGGTTCCACAGCCCGGCCGCTTTGGCCAGTTCCCGGAGCCCGGCCAGCACGGCCGGCGGCCCCCAGGTGTCGGTGCGGGCCAAGCTGCTCGCTCTGCGCGGCGAACTCGGACTCGGCCGGGTAGACGTGGTCGTCCATGAACGTCGTCAGCCGCCGCTGCCAGTCACCGGTGGTTTCGTCCCACGCGAACTCCATCAGTGCAGCTCCTCGGTCTCGTCGAGCAGGGCGAGCGCTTCGGCGATGAGCGGGTCCACCAGGTGACCGATGTCGGCGAAGTCTGGGGTTGCTCTCCGTAGCCACCGTGCAGGTACCGGTGGTGCACGCCCTGGCAGATCGCGGCCAGCTTGAACGCGGCGAACGCGCGGTACCACCGCAGGTCGCGGCACGGTCGCGACCGGAGCGGGTCGGCGTAGCGGTCGATGATCTCGGCCACGGAGGGGTGACCGGGTACGTCGACGGCCGCGGGGGCGAGCCCGCCGGCATCGCTGTCGTCGGTGATCCCCGGCAGGCTGCGCGTGCTGTACAGCAGGAACAGCGCCAGGTCGCCGAGCGGGTCACCCAGGGTCGACATCTCCCAGTCCAGCACGGCCGTGACCTGAGCCGGCAGACTGTCCCGCTCGCGATGAACCAGCACATTGTCGAGCCGGTAGTCGCCGTGCACGATCGTCGGCCTGGGCGAGCCCGGGAACGGCCTGCGTCCGAGTCGGCCGAGCAGCTCGGCCAGCAGCGGGATCTCGCCGGTCCGGGAGGCCGTCGAGCTGCGTGGTCCACCGGCCCAGTTGACGTGCGTTGAAGTTCTCCGGACGGCCGAAGTCGTCCAGCCCCACCGCATTCGGGTCGATCGCGTGCAGGTCGGCCAGGATGTCCACCATGCGGTCGGTCACCGCCGCGACCTGGTCCGGGGGCCAGGCCAGTGGCGGACAGGTCACGGATCGCCCGGCCGGGCCTGCGATCCATCAGGTAGAACGGCGCGCCGAGCACCTCGGTATCGGTGCAGAGCAACACCATTGCCGGCACCGGCACGACGCCGGTCGGCCAGCGCCGCCTGGACCCGGTACTCCCGGCCCATGTCGTGGGCGGTGGCCAGGGTGGTGCCCGAGCGGCGGCCGGCGCAGCACCCAGGGTGGGTCGCCGTCGTCGACGGCGTAACGTCAGGTTGCTCTTGCCGCCGGCCAGCAGTTCGGGCGGTCAGCGGCCCGGCCAGGTCGATCCGCCGGTCCGAGGTAGCGCTGCAGTCGGCCGTCAGGTCCAGGGTCGGCTCGCGCGCGCGTCATGATTCGACCACGTCGGGTAGGGCCTGCTTCGACCCGCTGCTGGGCGTGGTTCATGCCGGCCAGCCACCGGTCCGGGTCGCCGGCGCGGCGGCGGGCGTACTCGGCCACCTCCGGGTGCGGCAGGATCAGGAACTGGTCGCGAGCCCAGCGCGGCGACGACGGTCTGCGGCGACCTGCTCGGGGCTGAGTCGCGTCCGGGGCCAGCATCGCCGCGGCCCGCGGATCGGCGGCGTCGAGCATCGGCGTTCGCACGCCCTGCGGACACAGCGCCTGCACGGTGATCGCCGCGGTGCGCGTAGGTCATCCGCAGCCACTCGGCGAAGGCCAGCGCGGCATGTTTGGTCACCGAGTACGGCGCGTTGCCGAGCATGGTCAGCAGCCCGGCGGCCGACACGGTCGCCAGGTAGCCGACCGCGGCCGGCCGCCAGCCAGCCGGGCAGCAGTTCGCGCGCCGCGTGGACGTGCGCCAGCACGTTGACCCGCCAGGAGAGCTCGAAGGCGTCCGGGTTCCAGCGAGCCCGGCACGCGCGACGCCGGCGTTGCCGCAGAACAGGTCGATGCCGCCGAGCACGGCACGCGCCGTCTCGACCAGGGTGCGCGACGTCGTCCGCGTCGCCCACGTCGCCGGCGACGTGCGGCGCCATCCAGGTCGCGCGACCGCCCGCGACCCGATCGGCGTCCAGATCGGTCAGCAGCAGCCGGGCGCCGCGGCCGGCCAACGCCGTGGCCAGGGCGGCACCGATGCCCGCCGCCCGCTCCGGTGATCACCACCCGGGCGCCGGCCAGCGTCAGACCCGCGGTCCGATGCACGGCGCCGTCATCGGACCCGACTCCACGACGACCCGGCCGGTGGTCCGCCCGGCGGCCAGCTCGACCAGCCCGTCGACGGCCCGGTCCAGGGGCAGCACCTGCGACACCAGCGGCGGCTGCATGCCGTCGGCCAGCAGCCGTTCCAGGGCGCCCAGGCGTTGTCGACCAGATCCGGGAGCGCGAAAACGGTAGGCGCCCCAGAGCAGCCCGATCACCGAGTAGTTCTTCACCAGCGCGTGGTTGACCGCCAGCGTCGGAATCGTCCCGCCCGCGAAGCCGATCACCACCAGCCGGCCCTCGAACGCCATCACCTTGGTCGAGGCGGTGAAACTGTCCCCGCCGACGGGGTCGAACACCACGTCCGCACCGCCGCGGCCCAGGGCGTCCTTGAGCGCAGCCACCAGGCTGTCCAGCGTCGGGTGCTCGAGCCGGTCGATCACCACGTCGGCGCCGAATTCGGCTGGCGACCGCTGCCTTGTCGGCCCCGCCGACCACCCCGACGACCCGGGCGCCGGTGGCCTTGGCCACCGCGATCGCGGCCGTGCCCACACCGCCGGCCGCGGCATGGACCAGCACCGTCTCGCCGGGGACCAGGCGAGCCCGGTGGATCAGCGCCATCCACGCGGTCTGATAGGCGACGGTGAACGACGCGGCCCGGGCATCGTCCAAGGAGGGTGGCGCGGCATGCAGGTGCCGGGTCTCGGCCAGCGCGTACTCGGCCAGCGCGCCGAACGGCAGCAGCGGTGCCGCCGATCACCCGGGCGCCGACCGGGAACGGGCCGCCCGGCGCGGCGAGCACGTCGCCGCAGACCTCGATGCCGGGGGTGAACGGCAGCGGCGGCCGGTCCTGGTACTGCCCGCGGATCATCAGCACGTCCGGAAAGTTCAACGCGCAGGCCCGCACCCGCAGAAGCACCTGCCCCGGCTGCGGATCCGGCAGGTCCGACTCGGTCAGCTCCAGCACCTCGCCCGGCTCACCGAGTCGACCGACCGACCATCCGCGGGCGCGCATCACACGCCCCCGGTGATGGTGATGCCGCCGTCGACCACCAGCGTCTGTCCGGTGATCCAGGCCGCGTCGTCGGACGCCAGGAACGCGGCCGCGGCCGCGATGTCCTCCGGTTCGCCCAGTCGTTTCAGCGGATAGCCCGCGCTCACCTTGTCCTCCCGGCCGACGTAGAGCGCCTCGGCGAAACGGGTCTTCACCACCGCGGGCGCGATCGCATTCACCCGCACCGCCGGGCCGAGCTCGACGGCCAGTTGCTCGGTCAGGGCGATCACCGCCGCCTTGCTGACGCCGTAGAACGCGATGCCGGGGGAGCTGCGCAGGCCGGCCACCGACGACAGGTTGATCACCGACCCACCTTGCGCCAGGCCGGCCCGGCACGCCTCCCGGACCCAGGCCAGCGTGCCCAGCACGTTGACCTCGAGGATCTTGCGCGCGGCCGCGTCGTCCAGTTCCAACAGCGTCCCGTACGCCGGGTTGATGCCGGCATTGTTGACCAGGACGTCCGGCCGGCCGAACGTCTCGACGGTCCGGGCCAGCGTCGCCGCCCGGTGCTCGGGGTCGTCGGCGCGGCCGGGGATGCCGAGCGCAACCTCGTCGCCGCCCAGCGTGCCGACCGCCTCGGCCAGCGGCTCCGGCTTCCGGCCGGTGATGGTGACCCTGGCCCCCTCGGCGACCAGCCGGGCGGCCACGGCCAGCCCGATGCCGCGGCTGGCTCCGGTGATCACCGCGACCCGCCCGGCCAGTCGGCCGGGCCGCGGCGTCGGGGGACGCTGTCATGAGTTCCTCCGTCGAGGGCTGCGACGCGGCCGCGCCGGCGTCGTGGTGCGCGGCCGCCGGCATGAGCACGGCGAGCACCCGGTAGGCCTTGTCCGGGTCGGTCGGTTGCCCACTGATCACCGGGAGGTAGATGTAGGACTCGCAGATCCGCAGCATGGCGTAGGCCAATTCGTCGACCGGGAGCGGGGAGTCGACCCGGCCCTCGTCGATGTCGTCGACGATCCGCTCGCGGATCAGCCCGAGCAGCCGGGGCTGGAATCCGCCGGAGTCCAGGGTGAGCAGCCGCATCGCGAGTTCGCTCTCGCCGTACAGGAACGCCCGGATGCCGGGGGACTCGACGGTGATCGCGATCCATTGCCGCAGCCCCTCCGGCACCCGCGGGCCCGGGCTGGTCCGACAGCCCGGCCCAGATCTCGTTGAACCGCCACCGGGTCATCGACCACAGCACCTCGACCAGCAGGTCGTCGCGGCTGCCCACCCATCGGTACAGGGTCACCCGGTTCACCCCGAGCTCGGCCGCCAGCGCCTGCATGTCCAGTCGCCGCCCGTCGAGGATGGTGCGCCGGGCCAGTCGGAGCGCGTCGATCGGCTGGGGCCGCTGCCGGTCGGGCTCGGCGAGCTGCCGTTGCAACGGGGTCACCGGTGCCGCCCGACTGCGTCGACGACCGAGCCGGGGGCGACGTCGAACGAGAGCTGTTGCAGGGCATGGAGTCCGCCGACCGTGAGGGTGATGTCACGAGCGCTCGGACCCGGCACCGGACCTCCTCGTCCGTTGCCGACTGATGTAACAGACAGCGCCATGTGTTGCATGACTGTAGAGATCGCCGCGGACTGTTGCAATGGCTCCACAGCTTCCTGGGGATCACGCTCCGCCGCCGCAGGCCATGCCCGCCGATCAGATCCGTTCGACCCGGGCGGGTGAGGCCGATGTTCCTATGCTGGGCAGCAGACCCTCGCCCCGAGCAAAGGAGCTCACCATGGCCACCTACGACGTTGCCGACCGCTCGGCGATTGTCACCGGCGCGGCGTCCGGGATCGGCAAGGCGGTGGCCCGCCTGCTGGCCGCCAACGGGACCGCCGTGCTGGTCACCGACCTGCGCCAGGAGGCGGTCGACGCGACCGTCGGCGAACTGACCGACGCGGGTTACACCGCTGCCGGACTCGCGGCGGATACCTCGGACCCGGACAGCGGACCGGCCGCCGTCGAAGCGGCGAACGCGCTGGCTCCGCTGCGGATCGCGGTGAACAACGCCGGGATCGGCGGTGCGATGGCGCCGGTCGGTGAGTACCCGCTCGATTCCTGGCGGCAGGTGATCGACGTCAACCTCAACGGCGTCATGTACGGCATGCGCGCGCAACTGCCGGCCATCGGCGGCCAACGGCGGCGGCGCCGTGGTCAACATCGCCTCGATCCTGGGCAGCGTCGGGTTCGCCAACTCCTCGGCCTATGTCACGGCCAAGCACGGGGTGCTCGGACTGACCAAGAACGCGGCGCTGGAGTACGCCGCGGCCGGGGTCAGGGTCAATGCCGTCGGGCCCGGATTCATCCTCACCCCACTGGTCGAGGCGAACCTGGACGCCGAGGCCAGGGCCTTCCTGGAGACCAAACACGCGCTCGGCCGGCTCGGCACGGCGGACGAGGTGGCCGCGCTGGTCACCTTCCTGGCGTCGGACGCGGCGAGCTTCATCACCGGCAGCTACCACCTGGTGGACGGTGGCTACACCGCCCAGTGAGCCCGGTGCCCGTCCGGGTGCCGCGAACGGGTTCGGTCAGGACAGCCGCTCGATGATCATCGCCATGCCCTGACCGCCGCCGACGCACATGGTCTCGAGGCCGAACTGCTTGTCGTGGGTCTGCAGGGAGTTGATCAGCGTGGTGGTGATCCGGGCGCCGGTCATGCCGAACGGGTGGCCGAGCGCGATCGCGCCGCCGTTGACATTCAGCCGGTCCATGTCGATGCCCAGTTCGCGCTGGGACGGCAGCACCTGGGCGGCGAACGCCTCGTTGATCTCCACCAGGTCGATGTCGCCGATCGTGCAGCCCGGCCAGGGCCAGCGCGCGCCGGCTCGCCTCGACCGGGCCCAGGCCCATGATCTCCGGGGACAGGCCCGGACACCCCGGTCGCCACGACCCGGGCCAGCGGCGTCAGGCCCAGCTCCGCGGCCCTGGCATCGCTCATCACGACCAGCGCGGCCGCGCCGTCGTTGAGCGGGCAGCAGTTGCCGGCGGTCACCCGGCCGTCGGGCCGGAACACCGGCTTGAGCGCCGAGACGGCTTCCAGGGTCACGCCGGCCCGCGGACCGTCGTCGGTGCTGACCACGGTGCCGTCGGGCAGCGTCACCGGGGTGATCTCCCGGGCGAAGAAGCCGTTGGCGATCGCCTTCTCGGCCAGGTTCTGCGAGCGCACCCCGAACTCGTCCATGTCGGCCCGGCTGACGTCCTTGGCCCGGGCCAGGTTCTCCGCGGTCTGGCCCATCGCGATGTAGACGTCGGGCACCGCGCCGTCCTCGCGCGGGTCGTGCCAGTCGTCGGCGCCCTGCTCCGCCGTCTGCAGGGTGCGCTGCTGGGCGTCGTCGAACACGCGGGTTCCTGGTGTCCGGCCAGCTGTCCGAACTGCCCTTGCCGAACCGGGAGACGGTCTCCACACCGGCCGAGATGAACGCGTGGCCCTCGCCGGCCTTGATCGCGTGCAGCGCCATCCGGGTGGTCTGCAGGGAGGACGAGCAGTAGCGGGTGATGGTGGTCCCGGGCAGCGAGTCGTAGCCGAGCTGCGACCGCGACCACCCGGCCCATGTTGTAGCCGGACTCGCCGCCCGGCAGCCCGCAGCCGAGCATCAGGTCGTCGATGGTCGGTCGGATCCAGCTCCGGCACCTTGTCCAGCGCCGCGCGCACCAGCTGCGCGGCCAGGTCGTCCGGACGGATGGACACCAGCGAGCCCTTGCCGGCCCGACCGATGGGGGAGCGGGCGGCGGAGACGATCACGGCTTCGGGCATCGGGGCTCCTCGACGGTGGGGATCTGGTCCCGATCGTGCCACTCGCCTCGCGGCGCCTCGACGAGCGACCGTGTCACCCCGGCCGGCGGGGACTTTCTCCGACCCTGGCGCCCGATTTGAGAGGATCTTCTCCCCGCGGGCCGGTGAAGATCCACGCTGTGTGAGATCTTTGTTAACTGAATTCCCCCGGGAACCAATCGCGTGCCCGATACGCTGTACCCAGTAGTCCCGACTGAAATGAACCAGGTCACCCTTCGAGAGGCGACGAGCATGGCGATCAACAATCCGGCGTACCGGAGCGAGGCCTTCAGCGACAAGCCGCAGGGCTCGGCCCAGGTCAGCACGGCGCAGCTGGAGCAGATGTACAACCAGCCGAATGCCTACGACCCACAGGCCCCGACCAATGACCGGATGACCATCGACGACACGTTGATGAAGTCGTTCGCCGCCTTCGGCCTGCTGCTGGTCGGTGCCGTTGTCGGCTGGACGACCGTCGACTCGATGCCGTACCTGTGGATGGGTGCGGCGCTCGTCGGTTTCGTGCTGGCCATGGTCAACATCTTCAAGCGCGAGCCCTCGCCGGTGCTGGTCCTGGCCTACGCGCTGGCCCAAGGTGTGTTCCTCGGGGGGATTTCGGCCTATTACAACGACGCCTATCCCGGCATCGTGGTGCAGGCCTCGGTCGCCACGTTGTGCGTTGTCGGCGTGACGCTGGCGCTGTTCGCCACCGGCAAGATCCGCGCGTCGGCGCGGGCCACCAAGGTCTTCATGATCGCGATGATCTCGTACTTGGTGTTCTCGCTGTTCAACCTCGGGGTCATGATCTTCGGCGGGGCCGACGGCAACCCGTGGGGGCTGCGCGGCAGCGTGGAGATCGCCGGCATCCCGCTCGGCGTCCTGCTCGGCGTGCTGGTGGTCATCATGGGTGCCTACTCGCTGGTGCTGGACTTCGACTTCATCCAGCGCGGGGTGCGCAACGGCGCGCCGCGCAAGTACGGCTGGACCGGCGCCTTCGGCATCATGGTCACGGTCATCTGGCTGTACCTGGAGATCCTGCGGATGATCGCCATCGCCCGCGACTGAGCTGTTGCCCGACCCGAACCGCCCCGGACGTTCATGCGTCCGGGGCGGTTTCGTCTCACTCGATCGCTGATGCGTCGGAGGAGGTCAGGGCCCGGGTGATCGCCGCACTGGACTCGTTGACGATGGCCCGCACGGTGGCCTCGGCGCCGTCCGGATCGCCGCGCTGAATCGCCGCGGCGACCTCGCCGTGCAGCCGGACGGCCTCCGGATCGGCGTGGGCCGGCATCAGCACGTGTCGGGTCCGTCCGTCCGGCCAGGACCTCGACCACGACGTCGGCCACGCCGGCCAGCATGGGGTTGCCGGACGCCTCCAACAGGTCGCGGTGGAACGACGGGTCGTGGTCGAGGTATACCTCGGGACGACGGGCGGGCGGACCTTCACGACGTGGACCGTGATGGAGTGTCTGGTGTCGCTGTCCGGGCTCGGCGGCGTGCTGCTGCTGAGCATCTTCGTCTGAGTCGTTCGTGACAATCTCTGGAGCGCAACATATGTCACACGAAGCGGAACCGCCCGAGGACATGCAGCAGCCGGTAGTGGTGGTGATGGGGGTGTCCGGCACCGGCAAGTCGACGGTGGCCGGTCTGCTCGCCGGCCGGCTCAACTGGGACCTCGAGGAGGGCGACGACCTGCACCCCGAGGAGAACGTCGCCAAGATGGCCGCCGGCATCCCCCTGACCGACGAGGACCGGTGGCCCTGGCTGGACACCGTCGCCTCGTGGATCCGGGAACACGAGTTGGCCGGACGGCCCGGGGTGATCACCTGCTCGGCGCTCAAGCGGTCCTACCGGGACCGGCTGCGCGGCCCGCACGTCGTGTTCGTGCATCTGGTCGGGACGGCCGAGCAGGTCGGCAAACGGCTGACCAAGCGGATCGATCACTACATGCCGCCGAGTCTGCTGCAGTCACAGATGGACACGCTGGAACCTCCCGGCCCGGACGAGAACGTGCTGACCGTGGACATCGGCCGCAAGCCGGCCGCGGAATCCGACGAGATCGTCGAACGGCTCGGACTGCGCCCGGAGCCGCGGGAGTAGCGGGACTGGTCAGCCCCGGCCGACGTAGGGCATGGCGGTTGCCATCACCGTCACGGTGGCTACGTTGGCCGACAGGGGCAGCCCGGCCATGTAGACGATCGCGTCGCCGACGGCGGCGACGTCCATCAGCGGCTCCGGCCGGATCGACCCGTCGGCCTGCAGGGTGCCGGCGGCGCTGCCGGCCGCCATATCGGTGGCGGCGTTGCCGATGTCGATCTGTCCGCAGGCGATGTTGTAGGGCCGGCCGTCGAGTTGCGTCGACTTGGTGAGTCCGGTGATCGCGTGCTTGGTGGTGGTGTACGCCACCGACTTCGGCCGGGGGGAGTGGGCCGCGATCGAGCCGTTGTTGATGATGCGGCCGCCCTGCGGGACCTGACTCCGCATGATGCGGAACGCCTCTCGCGTGCACAGGAACGTGCCGGTGATGTTGAGATCCACCACGGCCCGCCACTCCGCGGGGTCGACCTCGTCCGGGTCCAGGGCCGCGCCGCCGCGGCCGGCGTTGTTGAACAGCAGATCGAGGCGGCCATGGCGCTGGACGACGGTGGCAAACAGGTCGCGCACCGAGTTCTCGTCCGGTCACGTCGGCGGCCACCGGGTCGATGTCCAGGTCGGCATTGGCCTCCGCCACGGCGTGCAGCGCCTCGACCCTGCGGCCGGCGATCACCACGGTCCAGCCGGCTCTGGGCCAAGGCGACTGCGGAGGCCGCGCCGATGCCGCTACCGCCGCCGGTCACTACCGCGATTCTCGGAACTGGGCTCATGGGACATGAGATTAGACGCCAGCCGCAGCCCCGACTCCGGCCAGCGGGGGAGTGGCAGACAATGTGCGGCGTGAGCGAGACCGTGGACCGTCCTGGTGGTCGTGGCCCCGACCGGCACCTGCTGCCGCGCAGCCGTCCGTCCGACCAGGGGGTCGATGCGCGGGGCATCGACGGGTTGCTCGACGACATCGCTGCCCATGACATCGAAGTGCACAGCCTCATGGTGTTGCGGCACGGTGTGGTGGTCGCCGAGGGATGGTGGGCGCCGTATGCGGCCGAACGCAAGCACCTGGTCTACTCGCTGAGCAAGAGCTTCACCTCCGTGGCGATGGGCTTCGCCGTCGACGCTGGGCTGGTCGGCCTCGACGACCGAGTCCTTGACCACCTGGGTGCCTTCGCTCCGGACGAGCCTGACGAGCGCTACCGCCGGTACCTGGTCAGGCATGCATTGTCGATGAGCTCCGGGCATGAAGGAGAAACTCTCGACCGGGTCGTCGGTGATGTGACCTCGAACAGCGATGGCGCCAGCTTGCGCACATTCTTCGGGCTCACGCCGGAGCATGAGCCCGGAACGGTCTTCGCCTACAACCAGCTCACCACCTACTCGGCGGCCAGAGTCCTCGGCGCCGTTACCGGTTCGGGTCTGCTCGACTGGCTGACGCCGCGACTGTTCGATCCGCTCGGCGCCGACGAGGTCCAATGGATGATGTTCGACGGGTATGAGATGGGCTTCTCCGGCATCCATGTGCGCACCGAGACCATCGCGAAACTTGGCCAGTTGATGCTGCAGGGCGGCCGATGGGCGGGCCGACAGGTGCTGTCCGACGACTGGGTGCGTACGGCCACCACGATGCAGATGCCCAACGACGTCGGCCACCTCGGACCCGGCGCGGTGGCCGATCCGAATTCGGATTGGCAGCAGGGGTACGGGTTCCAGTTCTGGCTGAACCGGCACGGTTTTCGCGGCGACGGTGCGTTCGGGCAGTTCTGCATCGTCTGGCCCGAGGAGGATGCGGTGATCGTCACCACCGCCGAGACCACCGACATGCAAACGCTGCTCAACCTCATCACCGAGCATCTCCGCCCGGCCATGGGCGACGCGCCGCTCGCAGCATCCGAGGTCGAGGACGCGCTCGCCGCCCGGCTGGCGCGCCTGGCCATTTCGCTGCCCGAGGGGACGTCGGCGACCTTCGACGCCGCTGCTGACGTCGTTGGTGTCGCACGTGGCCCGTCGGGTTCGGACTCGGCTCCCGACTCCGCTCCTGAACCGGGCGAACGTGCATCCGACGAACCTGCACCGGGCGAGCCGGTCCCGGGGCTGCAGCGCATCAGGGTCGCCGCGGCCGGTGAAGACTGGCTGGTCACCTTCGAACGCGCGGGCCTGGCAGACGTGGTGCTGCCGGTCGGCCGCGGTCGCTGGCTCGAAGGAGCCTGGCCAGCAAGGGAATCCGAGCACGATGATGTTCCCTTCGTCTCGGCGGCAGCAGTCGCTTCGGACGGCGGCTGGTGGGCGGAGTTGCGGATGATTCAGACGCCCCACACGCTGCTCGTCGGGATCGACCCGAGCGGTGGCAAGGCGCGCGTCGCCTGGAGGCAGGCGCCGCTGCGCGCGGATGGTCCTGAGGGACACAGCCTGCCGAGGTGGCAGCGGCGAAATGGTCGATGAGCGGGGCCGGCGTGGCCTTCGTCCCGGCGGTCTACGTTCGGCGGATCGGTTTGGTGGGACGACCTGGGGTGTCGGGTTTGTGGGGTCGACCGGGGCCGGTGCGGCCGGTGGGGCGTAGCGGTGAGGGGCGGTCCGGGCCTGGTTTGTTGCCGCGCAGCCATGCTGGTGGCGGGTCGGGTGGTTGGTAGGACCCGGGTCGCAGGTCCCATTCGACACCGTGGTCGGTGAGTGTGCCGGCCAACCGGTCCCGGTGGACGATGGTGTGGTGGCGGCCGCACAGCAGGGCGGCGTTGGCGAGGTCGGTTGGGCCGCCGTCGATCCAGTGGACAAGGTGGTGGGCGTCGCACCACGCGGCGGGGGCGTCACACCCGGGGAAAGTGCAGTGCGCGTCGCGTAGCCACAGGGCGCGGATCTGGTCGGTGGTGAACAGCCGCTGTTCCCGGCCCTGGTCCAGGATCTCGCCGTCGCCGCCGAGCACGACGGGGATGATCGCCGCGTCGCAGGCCAGTTTGCGGACGGTGTCGCAGCCCGAGCAGGACGCCCTCGGCCGACGGTGCCCAACACCCGGGCCGCGCCGTACTGGGCGGCCAGGGCCTGGAAGTCCAGGGTGAGCATCAGCACGGCCTTGGGGTTGCCGTTGGCATCTGCCGGTGTCCGGGTCGGTGACGGTGACCGACCGGCGCAACGCCTCGATCAGCGCTTCCCCGCGCCGCCGGCCGGGGGTGCGGGTGTCGGGTTCCCGACCGGCCGACCGTCGCCGTCCTTGTCCACCCGGGGTGCGGACAGCGGCCCGATCGCCGCTTCCAGCACGGAGCGGCCTTCGTTGTCGGTGGTCAGCCGGTAGTCCCAGACGCCCGGGGAGGTTTCCCGGCCCGGGGACAGGTCGATCTGCCGGCGGCAGCGTTGTCCTGGTGTTTCTCGAACTCGCCGTCCTCACCCCAACGGGCCAAGATCTCCTGCTTGAGCTTGCGCACACCGGACGGCCCGCACGTGGCGCCCACGTCCAGCAGCTGGGCCAGCACCACCGGTTTGGCCTCGTCGGTCAGGTCCGGGGCCAACTTGTCGTACTGCTCGCCGACCACCACCGCGGTGCGCAGGTCCACATCGGCGGTCAGGACCGAATCGGCCGCGTCGGCCAGCTCCGGGCGGCGCAGCAGCTTCGCCGCCTTGGCGATGGTGTACGCGTCGCGGCGCACGTGCCAGCCGTACTCGGCCACCCACTGCGCCGTGTTCGCGCACTGCGACGCCTCGACCACGCCGCGGGCTTCGGCGTCGGCCACGACCGCCGCCAACTGGGCCATGCTCAACGCCGCCAGTTCGGCCAGATCACCGACCAGGTCGCCCAACTCGCCGGATGGGCATTGGTAGCCGACGGTGTGCAGATCCCGGGTCACCTCGCGGCACGCGGCGATGACCTGCCGCCGCTCCGCCAAAGATGCTGCACCCGCTGCCATACCAAAGAACGCTACTCAGCGGGTCCGACAGTGCCTCTGCCACAAGCCGGGTTATCCACACCCCGGCCGGTCACGATCCGATCACAGTTCCCACAGCCACTGCGTGCCCGAACTCTTCACCCAGCCAGCAACTCTCACCCTGCGAGGATCAACTCGACGCTCTTGTGAACAGAGTGACGCGTGACGCCCCGGTCGAGCCGAACGAAGCGAGGTCGCAAATAAGACGTGGATGGCGTCTCCCGGTTTCAGGAGGCGCCATCCACCATCCTGGTCTCGCCCGCTGATCCTCGCAGAACCCGACTTTGCGTCAAACGGGGGACACCATCCGCTTGTTGATCCCGGCAGCTGGACCAGAGTAGAACAGCAGCTCACCCGACAGTTAATTGCCCCCAGCAGGATTCGAACCTGCGACACCCGGTATGGCGAACAGTGCTCGGGGTGCGCGACAAGGTTCTCCAGCCAGTCATAGGAGTAGAAGCCACCCGTCCTTGGCCGAGCTGCGCAATCCACGGCCAGACCTGGTCCGCTGCGGCCGTGATGGTAATCGCCCGGGTGGTCGACTTCTTCACCTGGGGGAGGAGTTCGTCGCCGAAGAGTTCATGTATGCGTTCGTCGGCGGTTGCTCCCGACCGCGGGTACCGGCCCCGGACCAGTACCCCGATGCGGACGCCCCGCTTGAGCGGCTGTCGTGAGCGGCGCGCGGTCCGGACTATTCATACACCGCAGGTGATCGTTCGGTGTGCCCACCCGGAGATTTGACGCACGTGGTTCGTCGCGCAAAGAAGCTCCCCTGGACCGTGGAGGCATCAGCTATGAGGGAGTAGCGATGTTGCTCCGCGTCCGAAGGTGTGGTCGCCCGGGACCCTGCAGACCCTCGACTCCCTCCGCCAGGATCGGATGCAGGTCGTCCTGGTGACCGGTCGCACGCTCGCTGGGCAGCTCTCGCTCGACGTGGCGACCTTCAAACACGAGTTGACGCAGTGTCAGCGAACCGAGGTCGAAGCATCGCTTCTGTCAGTGGATTCCGTTATCAAGGCGCGGGCGCCTGACGGGTAGGGGGCCAAGATCCACCGCGACCGTCGGCGCTGGACACACTCATGGTCTGGGGCGGAGCATGTGCCGATGCGGCGAATGCTGACAGTGATATTCGGTTTAGTGCTGATGGCTTCTACGACCGGTGCCGGTTGGCCGACGGATCACGGGGACAACCTGCGTTCCGGGTACTCGGCGGCAGCATCGCCGTTCAAACGGTTCAGCGCGGTGTTCGCCAAGACCCTGGACGGGGCCGTGTACGGGTCGCCGATCCTGGCCGGCACCGCGGTGGTGGTGGCGACGGAAAATAACACCGTCTATGCGCTGGACCCGGCCACCGGCGCCACCAGGTGGAGCCATCATCTGCGGACACCTATCAGCGACACGTCGGTGCTGGCTTGTGCGGGGAACATCAGGCCGACGGGGATCACGGGGTCCCCGGCCTATGACCCCGCCACGGGCCGGATCTTCGTGGTCACGGTGACCAGCAGCCTGGGGCACGGGGTTGAGCACGAGATCTGGGGTTTGAATCCGGCGACCGGGGCGACGGTGATGAACCGGCGAGTCGAGGTACCCGGGACCGACCCGAAGGCCGAACAGCAGCGCCCGGCGTTGGCGGTCGACCGGGGGAACGTGTACATCGCGTTCGGCGGCCTGGCCGGGGATTGCGGCAACTACCGCGGCGCCGTGATCGCGCTGAAGACCAACGGTGCCCTCGGCGGGGTCGCCTACGTGGTACCAACCCCAAGGGAGGGGGCGATCTGGGCCCCGGGAGGTCCGGTGGTGGCGCCCAACGGAAACCTGTTCGTGGCCGTCGGCAACGGCGAATCGACGACGACGTATGACTACAGCGACTCGGTCACGGAGATCAGCCCCGCCATGAAACGGGTGGACTACTTCGCCCCGAGAACCTGGGCAGCGGACAATGCCGGCGATCTTGATCTGGGATCGATGACACCGGCCTACACGTCGACCGGATACATCCTGCAGGTGGGGAAGTCGGGCACGGCCTACAGCGTGCGGATCGGCCATCTGGGCGGCATCGGCGGGCAGGTCAGTTCCGCCGCGGTCTGTCGCGCATTCGGGGTGGCAGCGGTGACAGGTGCCACGGTGTACCTGCCGTGCACTGACGGGGTCGCCCGGGTAGATGTCGCCAGCAACGGAACCTTCAGCAAAGCCTGGACGGCCACCGGGTATCCCGGGGTCGCCGGTGGCCGGGCCCGGCGCCCTGTACTCGCTGGGCGGCGGCAGGCTGTACGCCATCAGCGGTCACACGGGAAAGGTGATCGGCAGCATCGCGGTCGGCAGCACGACCAGGTTCGCGACACCCATGTTGGCGGGTAACCGGATCTACGTCGGCACGGTCACGGGGATCGTAGCCACCAGCCTGAGTTGACCAGGGTGGCTGCGCCGGGTCGGACCCGGCGAGCCCGGTGGGCCGGCGACCAACCGGGACACCTAGACGGTATGGGGAGCCCGGCGACTTGAGAGGCGCCGGTGTTCAGTGAGCGTACGAGTGTCGGTCTGGATGTGCACGCACGGTCGATTGTGGGGTGCGGTCTGGACACTGTGACCGGCGAGGTGTTCCGGCGGCGGTTGACGCCGACCTTCGCTGGTGTCGTCGTGGTTGGCGGAGCTCCCCGGCCCAGTCGCGGTGACGTATGAGGCGGGGCCGACCGGGTTCGGGTTGGCCCGGGAGTTGACCGGCGCCGGGTCCGCTGCCTGGTCGCGGCGCCGTCGACGTTGCAGCGGCCGCCGGGTGACCGGGTGAAGACCGACGAACGGGATGCCCTGCACTGGTCCGGATGCTGCGGATGGCCCGGTTGCTGCGGATGGACCAGATCGTGCCGGTGCGGGTGCCGAGCCTGGAGCAGGAGGCGCCCAGAGACCTGGTCCGAGCCCGGGAAGACTTCCGGGCCGATCTGATGCGCAGCCGGCACCGGTTGTCGAGACTGTTGCTACGGCAAGGAATCATCTACTCCGGCGGCCAACCCTGAACTGGTGCGCACGAGCACTGGCTCCGCGGACAGCAGTTCCCGGAACTGGGGTTGCAAACCGCGTTCGACTCGGCCTTGGAGACGGTCCTGCTCACCCCGGGCCGGCGGGATCGACTCGATCAGGCCATCATCGCGATGGCGATGAACAGCGAGTTCACCCCAGTCGTGCAGCGGCTGTGCTGCCTGCGGGGCGTCTCGACGTTGAGCGGTTTCGGGCTCGCGGTGGAGATCGGCGACTGGCACCGGTTTACCGGGTCCACCATCGGGGCCTACCTGGGTTGGTGCCCACCGAGTCCTCCTCCGGTGGCCGACGATCGCAGGCATCGATCACCAAGACCGGCAACAGCCACGCCCGCCGGCTGCTGGTCGAGGCGGCCTGGCACCACCGCAAGTCCTACCGCAACCCCAGCACCGTGATGCAGGCCCGCTGGGACCAGGCCACCCCGGCGGCACGTGCCGCGGGCATGCCGGGAACCACCGGCTGCACCGCCGCTGGGAGTACCCGGATTGACGGCCGGACCTCAATATTGGGTGCAGTAGCGCCCAGTTTGGTACCCCCCGGGCACGGGCACATCGCCATGCTCGCCCCACTGTCGGCTGGTGGTGTTCCCGGTCGAGCGCTGTTTGGTGTACCACATCGAGTTCGATGGCCGGTACACCGCGAAGGACAGCTGGATGGTCTTGCAATTCTCGTCCACGACCTGGGGGATAGGGATGTCGCCGCGGCGGCCCCACTGTTGCGCCAACCGGGTGTGGGTCTTGGACCGCAGGATGTACCAGGTTCCGCTGGACGGACGCCAGACGGCCGGGTCGGTGCGGTTGTCACTGTCCCAGATTCCGGGCACCGGAATGTCCCCGGCTTCACCCCAGTGCGTGACATGGGCATGACCGTTTGATGATTGGACCACGTGCCAGTCCCCGGTGGCTGGGTTCCACACCGCCGGATCGTCGTGGCGATCCCCGTCGTAGTCGCCCGGCACCGGGATCTCTCCTGAGTGACCGTACTGCCGCGACCAGTGGGCGCCGCTGGATGAGCTGATGCCGTACCAGATTCCGCTCGAGGGCCGCCAGACTGCGATGTCATCCTTGCCATCACCGTCGTAGTCCGCAGGCACCGGAATGTCGCCCGGTTGTCCCAAGTGCACGGTCCTGGTCGTCCGCGCCTCCCCGTTGCGGATGTACCACGTTCCGTTTGATGGGCGCCATACCGCGAGTTCGACCGTGTCGAAGAAGTCGGCGTATCGGCCCGGCACCGGAATGTCGCCGGACCGGCCGAAGTGCTGAGCGGGCAACCGCTCGATGTACCAGTTGCCGGTTGACGGGCGCCACACCGCCATGGCGCTCCCGTTGGATGGAACTGACGGTGACGGACGAGCGCCGGTGGCCGCGCCCGCCGCCGGGGCCGACATCAACAGTGCCGCGGCCACCGTGATGGCGTTAGCGAGAAGTCGATGACGCATGATGGCCTCCTTGGAGAATGGGTGTAGACGACCTACAGGCAGGCGGCGTCTTGGTAGTTCGCGGTGACCGGCACGTCTCCGGAGCGTCCGTACTGCTTGCTGGAGGTAGCACCGGTGACGCCGTCCTTGACATACCAGGTGCCGTTGCTCGGTCGGAACACGACAAACGACAGCTGCCCGTAGCAGTAGTCGTTGACCCGCATGATGGACGGGTCCGGGATGTCGTGCAATCGGCCCCACTGAACCACCCGATGGTGCCCGTCACTGGGCTCGATGATGTACCAGGTTCCATTCGACGGACGCCAGACCGCGAGGGCGGCGCCGGAACCCTGCTCCCACTGCCCGGGAACCGGTATGTCGCCCTGCCGGCCCCACCCGGTCGTGTGTGATGTTCCATCCTCCGAGCGGATGATGTGCCACGTTCCGTCCGCCGGACGCCAGAGAGCGATGTCGTCGTGGCCGTCTCCGTCGTAGTCGGCCGGCACCGGAACATCGAGGGCGCGGCCGTAGTGCCGCGTCCAGTGCGCGCCGTTGGAAGAGTAAATGCCGTACCAGGTACCGGTCGAAGGTCGCCACACCGCGACGTCATCGCGGCCGTCTCCGTCGTAGTCGGCCGGCACCGGAATGTCACCGGTCTGACCGAACTGGGTCTTGATGACTCCGCCGGTCACCGGACTCTTGACGTACCAGTACCCGTTGGACGGACGCCAGACCGCGAGGTCGACACCGGGGTGCGGACCGTAGTGTCCCGGCACCGGGATATCGCCCGGCTGACCCCATTTCACGTCCGCCCCGACGGACAGGTGCCAGTAGCCGGTCGAGGGTCGCCAGACCGAAAGGTCGTAGCCGAGACCCCGTGCGACCGAAGGTGCCTGATGGCCAGGAGTTGAAGCGGCGGCGGACTGGGCCAGGAGCAGCGTGGCGGTCACGGCCAAGGCCGTGGACAGGACTCGAAGACGCATGGCAACCTCCTCGATGGAAATGTGTTGGCGAGGACGCGCCGCGAACGGTGGCGATACCCCGGTGAACGTGGAACCTTCCGTGGCCATCACCGGTCGGCGTCAATGAACTCCGGATGTCGGCGCAGGGCGACGTCAGCCAAAGGCGCGGCCGTTGGATCACGAAGACGTGAATGGTTCACAGCCGTATCACCGTCTTCATAGCCATGCCTTTTGGGGTATTGCGCGCATACGAGGCCTGCCTATGCTCACGCGGGCGACGTGGACACGACCGATCAGTTCCGCGCCGGGCCCAGGTCAGTCCCACCGGGACCGCCGCCTCAGAAAGGAAACGGCTCATGGCCTCGCTCATCCTGAAGATGTCCATCTCGCTCGACGGCTACGTCGCACCACCGGATGGCAGCAGCGACTGGGCCGCCGCGGGCCGCTCTCCCGACGGTGCAAGCTGGACCCTGGACACCGTAAGTAACGCCGGTGTGCATCTCATGGGCGCCGCAACCTACGTCGGCTGGGCCGGCTTCTGGCCCAGCGCACCCCGGTCCGTTCGCCCAGCCCATGAACGACATTCCCAAGGTGGTGTTTTCGAACTCCCTGGTATCCGCCGACTGGGCCGGGACGACGATCGTGTCCGGCGATCTGATCCAGGCGGTCACGCGGCTCAAGCAGGAGCATCCGAAGGGGTATCTGCTCGCGCAGGGTGGCGCCCGGTTCGCCCGCTCGCTGGTCGATACCGGTTTGATCGATGAGTACCGCATGGTCGTTCACCCCGTCGTTCTGGGCGGGGGCAGCGGCTGTTCACGGCGCCGTTGACCATCGAGCCGATCAGCACCACTGCCTTCAGTGGCGGAGCGGTCGCTCACGTCTTCGCGGCGCAATCCTGACTGACCTGGTAGTCCCAAAGTTGCCTCTAACCTGCGGAAACGCCTGTTCGACGATTGATGGGAAGCGCGAGATCTCGGCGTTTCGCGTTCATTCCTGGGAGTTTCCTGGGGGCGGACGTTTCACCCTCGGCATGACCATCGCAGTTGCTGCGCAGTTCCCTGCGAGCCGTTGCGGATTGGACATTGTGGAGACAGGGAAGGCGGACCGTCCGGTAGCCCGGATTGGCCCGTCGACAGAGCAGGGTGCCTCGATCCGGACGTGGCTCAAACTGTCATTAACGCGCCGCGAGGGGGAAACTACAGCTGCACCAGACCGGCATGTGTGCAGCGCCGACTTCCCGATCGGGCAGCCCGGCCCGGCGCGTTCGGACAGAAATGTCCGGCAGCGTTCGAAGACCGGCTCACCCCGCAGCGGCAACCCAAGCTGCTCAATCGATGTCCGAGGAACCCGGCATCTCAGATCATCATCGATCGTCGAGGTGGTCTGGCCCTGCGACTATCCGGGCGCGAGGCACCAAGAAGCGCCGGACGTGATGCCCGCCCACTCCGGTGCCTGTGGCTAGGCCGGTGCGGGGTCGGTCGCTCGATCGGCGTTGGCGCGGATGGTCGCGACGATGTCGGGCCAACGGTTGGCGCCGATTCCGTGGCCCAGGCCGGGCAGCGGCACGAACTGTGCTCCGCGAATGCTGTTTGCGGCGTTGCGGGCCGCGTCGAGCCGGATCAACGGGTCGTCGATTCCTTGGATGATGACCGTCGGTGCTGTGATCCGGACAGGGTCGACGGCCCGCCCGCTCTCTTTCAGCGCCGCCAGATGCCTGGATTGCGCCGAGTCGTCGATGCCGCGCTCGACTGCCTGCCGCGCAACCTCAGTGGCCCAGCTCTCGTCGAAACCCCCTTCCACCGCAGTCATCGTCCTGATGATGGCGACCTGCCGGTCGATCTGACCTTGGGTGGTGTCAGGAAACTTCATCCGGGCGAGTCTGGCCACGGCGCCGTACTTGAGCTGGGTGAGCGTCTTGAGGGCGTTGCCGCGGACCAGCGCGCTGATGCAGGCCAGCGAACGGACCCGATCCGGCCTGCGGATCGCCATGTACTGCACGAGTGCGCTACCCATCGAGACGCCGACCAGGTGGGCCGACGTCCAACCGAGCGCGTCCATCACCGCGAACCCGTCATCGGCCATGTCCTCCCCGGAGTAAGGCGCTGCCTTTCCGTGTCCCAGCAGGGCGGACCAGGGATTGACGACCGTCGACGAGGCGAACCTGGTCGACAGTCCGGTGTCGCGATTGTCGAACCGCACCACGTCGAATCCGCTGTCACGCAGGATGCTGCAGAACCCCACCGGCCAGAACACCATCTGGGATCCCAACCCGGTGACAAGGAGCAGCGGATCCCCGCTGTGGCCGGCACACCGTTCGTAGGCCAGTCGTGTCGTTCCGTTGTTCGCATACCGGATCTGACCGTCCACCCGAGGCCCCCCGATCGTCGACGAAGACGGGTTCTAATACGCATGCATGATAACCCGGAGCCGGCTTTATCATGCAAGTGCATGACTTCCGGCTAGCCTCCATGCATGCCCAAGGTCGTCGACCACGAAGAACGTCGCCGGCATATCGCCGATGCGGTGTTCACCGTCGTCGGGCAACGGGGCCTGGCCGCGGCCGGCCTTCGCGATGTGGCCGCCGCGGCGGGGGTGTCGATGGGGTCGGTGCAGCACTACTTCTCCACCAAGGAAGACATGTTGCTGTTCGCCATGGATCACCTGACCACGCGGGTGGTTGCCCGGATCCAGGCCGAGCTGCAGGCGGCCGGACCATCTACGTACCGACAGTTCCTGACCGCGGCGATGCGGGCGTTGCTGCCGTTGGACCGGGCCGGCCGCGACGAATCCGCGGTCAATATCGCCTTCTTCGCCGCTGCCGCCGGCAACAGCCGATTTCGCGCGAACCTGCTCGCCGGATACCAACAGATCCTGGCCAATGGCACCGATCGGATGCGTTCCGCGGCAGCTGCCGGACACCTCGCCGACGGCGTCGACCCTGAGCGGGACGGCCTCGCCCTGTTCGCCCTCACCCAGGGACTGGTCGGCCCCCTCCTGCTCGGCGCCGTGACCGAGTCACAGGCCATGGCCGTGCTCGATCACCAGATTCTGCGGCTGTTCACCTAGTGTCCCGAGTTGGACATCGCCGACAAGCCGGCAGAGAGGGCTTGGAGGATCTGGTCCGCGGTCTTGGTCAACGTGAATCCGCCGTCAGGTCCGGAGACCACGGGTGTTGCGGTGCTTGACCCCGTCGCCCAAACCCGGTCAATCGTCGCACCAACACGCTTTCCAGGTCCGCGAGCGGATGTTCGCCGGAGGTCACCATGACCTGACCAGCCAAGACGTGGGTTGCGAGATGCCGGACACGGCGGCGAACGGACTCAACTGAGACTGCCTTCGTCCGGGCAGCACGTTGGCGTCCAGCGTCTGCTCACGAGCAGCGGATGCAGGCGGACAATGGGGATGCGAAAGTCGGTTGCCGGTTGCCGGGACGGTGGGATTGAGTCCAGGAGTGGATCGAGCTCTGCATCGCGACGAGATTCCGATCGACATCGAGTTGGTCCGCACGTTGGTGGGCCGGGTGATGCCGGATTACGCTGACGCGCCGGTGCGCCGCTTGGCATCGAGCGGCTCGACGAACGCGCTGTTCCGCCTCGGGGACGAGTTCCTCGTGCGATTGCCGCGCCAACCTGGAGGATCGGCGGCCATCTCGAAAGAGGCGACCTGGCTGCCGATACTGGCACCGACGTTGCCGGTTTCCGTGCCTGAGGTGGTTGCCGTGTTCGAGCCCGACCAGGACTATTCCGAACGCTGGTCGGTGGTCCGCTGGATCGATGGTGAACACCCTGAGGTGATCGAGGCCGGAGACCTCCGTCCACCCGCGGCGAGAGAATCTGGCCAAGGACCTTGCCGCGGTCCTGGCAGCCCTGAGGCGGGCGGATGTACCCGCAGAGGCGGTCAACAACCCGGACCTGCGGTCGTATCGCGGCGAGCCGATCGCGACGATGGACCGGGCGACCCGAGAGAACATCGAGCGTTGCCGATCGCTAGAGGACTTCGGTTTCGACCTAGACGCCGCGGAGCGGTTATGGGACGAAGCCATGAGGCTGCCCGGAGCGGCTGACCGTGTGTCGCCCCGGTGGTACCACGGAGATCTCGCGGCGGAGAACCTGTTACTACGGAACGGGAAGCTGGCCGCGGTGCTGGATTTCGGGGGCTTGTCGGTCGGGGACCCGACGGTCGACCTTGTGGTGGCTTGGGAAATACTTGATCCTCCCGCCAGGGAGCTGTTTCGAAGGCAGCTCGGCGTCGATGACGCCACCTGGCTGCGAGGCCGGGCTTGGGCGCTGTCCATCACGCTGATGATCTGGTACTACTGGACGACCATGCCGGAGCGGCGGGCCAGCCGCATGACAGTGGGTCGCAACGTCCTGGCCGACGCCGGATATTCGGTGTGACACACGCCGGCAGCGTCGACTATTCCTGAACCGGTCCTGGTCGCGAAGCTAGTAGCGATAACGACGAGTCACTCGTCTACGGCTGCGATCTCTGGGTTATGAGACGGGCGCGTTTCCTGGGAGTTGATCTTCGTCTGGGCTCTGCCTGCTCACCAGGATTGGTAGCAACACCGCAGGTCAGGCGAGAATCCAGTGCCCCCAGCAGGATTCGAACCTGCGACACACGGTTTAGGAAACCGATGCTCTATCCCCTGAGCTATGAGGGCGCGGCCGCGCGCGAACCGGGCCCGTCCATCATAGGTGCCCGGGCGGGGGGGCCCGAGGGACATCGTCGGTGCGAGGCTGACGGACATGCCGCAACTCGTCGTCGACGCCCTGCTGTTCGACCTGGACGGAACGCTGGTCGACTCCACCGCGAGCGTGCAGCGCAACTGGCGACGGCTCGCGGACAAGATGGGCGTCCGTTCTCCGACATCGAGGATCTGATCCACGGCATCCCCGCCCGGCAGGTCGTCCCGATGATCGAGCCGGACGCCTCGCCCGAGCGCATCGAGGAGCTCTCGCAATTCCTGCTCGACGGCGAATCCACCGACACCGGCGACGTCGTCGCCATATCCGGCGCCATCGCCGCACTGGATGCGCTGCCGAGCAACCGTTGGGCCGTCGTCACCAGCGGAAGCAGACGACTGGCCACCGCGCGGATCACTGCGGCCGGACTGCCGTTCCCGCGCAATCTGATCACCGCGGACGACGTCGCCGTCGGCAAGCCCGACCCCGGGCCCTACCTGGCCGGAGCAACCCTGCTCGGCTTCCCGCCGCAGCGCTGCCTGGTGTTCGAGGACGCACCCGCCGGCGTCGCCTCCGCGCGGGCCGCCGGCGCGCAGGTCCTCGGCCTGCTCACCACCCATCCCGAGCTCGGGGAGCAGGAGGGCATCCCGACGCTCGCCTCGTTCGAGCAGGTGGAGTTCAGCGCGGACCGCCTCGGTGTGATCGTGACGTACTGAGCTGCGATCGGTTCCCGTCGATCGGGTACCAGGAACACGTGGACATCCGACTGGTGCAGGGCGACATCACCGTGCGCGCGGTGGACGCCATCGTCAACGCGGCCAACTCGACGCTGCTCGGCGGTGGGGGAGTCGACGGCGCCATCCATCGCGCCGGCGGGCCCGAGATCCTCGCCGAGTGCCGCCGGATCCGGGAGACGGAATTGCCGGACGGACTTCCGGTGGGAGAGGCCGTGGCCACCACCGCCGGTCGGCTCCCCGCCAACTGGGTGATCCACACCGTCGGGCCGACCTGGGCCAAGACGAAGGACAAGAGCCCGCTGTTGCGCAATGCCTATCGCAACAGCCTGCAGCTGGCCGGCAAGCTGGGCGCGGCCAGTATCGCCTTCCCGCTGATCTCGGCCGGCCTGTACCGCTGGCCCAAGGACGACGCGATCGCGCAGGCCTTGGCCGTGATGCGGGAGACGCCCACGACTGGAGTTCGCCGAACTCGTGCTGTACGACGCCGAGACCCGGCGGCTCGCCGGCGAGATCCTCCACCGCTGACGGGCACCGGCTCGATCCCGTTCGGGCACAATCGGAGACCGTGACCGGGACGCGAATCGAGGTGGACGTCCCGTCCGGTCGGCTGTCCGTGTCTGGTCGTCGGTCCGGTGGACGCACCCGCAGTGCTCGCCGTCCACGGCTTCGGCTCATCCGCCGAGCTGACCTGGCAGGTCACCGGTCACGTGCGCGCCTTGCTGCGCCGCCGGAAGGCGGGTCATTGCACCCGATCTGCCCGGCCACGGCGCCTCGCCCAAACCCCACGATCCGGACGCCTACTCGTTGGACGGCCTCGTCGCGACCTCGCCGCGGTGGCCGGCCGGCTGGGCGGCGGGCAGATCGATCTGCTCGGCTACTCGCTCGGCGCGCGCTTGTCGGTCGCGCTGGCCGACGCGCTGGTCGAGCGGTCCGGTCCGACGGTGGGCCGGTTGGTGGTCGGCGGATACGACAACCGGCGACTCTTCCACGGCGTCGACGCGCGGCCAGACTCGCCCGCGATTCTCCGGGACCCGGCCGCCCTCGCCGATGCCGATCCGGAGACCGCCCGGATCGCCGGTATCGCGCTCGGCCGTGCCGGGCAACGACCTCGCCGCCCTGGCCGCGATGGTGACCGGCGTGCCGCCCACCGAGCACGCCACCGCTCCGCCCGCCGTTCCGACGCTGGTGGTCGCCGGCACCGCCGACCCGTTGGCCTCGGGTGCGCGAGGCTGGGCGGCCACCCTGCCCGACGCGCAGTTCCTCCCGGTCCCTGGTCGTGACCACATCAGCACCGTCACCGCCGGACTGTTCCGCCGCCGCACGGCCGAATTCCTGGCCGCCCCTGGCTGAGCGCCCGGCCGGGTCCTACCTCGGTGAGCGCCGCTCGGGACCCCGACCCACTCGGTGATCCGTCGGGCCGGCGCACGCACCAGGTCCCGCAGCTCGTCGACGCGGAGTTCGCGCGCCTGGACGGCGCCCTGGCCGACCTGGTGCTGGCTCCGACGACCACGCCGTGGGGCAACCGGTCGTTGCTGTTCCGCGACCCCGACGGCAATCTGGTGAACCTGTTCACCCCGGTCACGGCCGAGGCGCCGGCCCGAATCGACGGGTGAACCGGACGGGTGGATGAGCGGTCGGCGGTACCGGCCGAACGGCGCGGCGGCGGCTGGATAGGCTGAGCGGACCGACCGACCGGACCCCGGTTCACCGGGAGTCCGGGCCGGCAGCTGGGGAGCCGGCCGGTCCGACAATCAGGAGGCCACCTCGTGACCACCACCCAGCCCCGCACGCGGGACGCGCGCTCATCGTGTCGATCACCGATCACACGGTGCACGGCCAGGACGACGAGGGTGCCGGCGCGCTGGTCACCGAACTGCTGGTCGAGGCCGGGTTCGTGGTCGACGGATCGGTGACGGTGCCGTCCGAGGCGGTGGACATCCGCACCGCGCTGAACACCGGGGTGATCGGCGGGGTCGATCTGATCGTGACCATCGGGGGGTGGGGGTTTCTCCGCGCGACGTGACGCCGGATGTCACGTCCGAAGTGATCGACCGGGAGCTGCCGGGCATCACCCAGGCGCTGCGCTGGTCGGGAATGGCCGCCGGGGTGATGGACGCGATCGTGTCCCGCGGCCTGGTCGGGGTGTCCGGTCAGACCCTGATCGCGAACGTCGCAGCGTCCCGGGCAGCGATCCGGGACGGCCTGGCCACCCTGACGCCGCTCGCCGCCCACGTCATCGAAGAGCTGTCCGACCCGGAGAGCTGAGCCGAGTCCGAGCCGGCGAGTCGGAAGGCCGACCGCGCGAGATCAGGCCTGTCCTCGCTGACATCGCGTGCCCCGACGGAGAGTCGGTGACGTCGGCGGCCTCGGTCGGGTCGGCCGATTCGGCCGCGTTCTCGGCCGCAGCCTTGGCCGACTCGGCAGCGTCGCCGGCCTGGTCCCGCGCGTCGGCCAGGACGTCCTTCGCCTTGTCGCGTCGTCGCTGCCCAGAACCTGTCCTTCAGATCGCCGGCCTTGTCGCCGCGGCGCCGCGTCCGCCCAGCGACGTCCTTGACCTTGTCGAGGTCGGCCGGCCTTGTCGACCGCCAGACGGCGGCCCGGCGACGTCCTTGACCTTGTCGACGCCGGGGCCGGCCACGTCGCCGACCTTGTCGACGCCGGCCACCGGCGACGTCCTTGACCTTGTCGATCGCGGGCCCGGCGACATCGCCGACCTTGTCCCCGACGCTCCGGCCACGTCCTTGGCCTTGCCCGGCCAGGTCACCGCACGACGTCCTTGGCCTTGTCGATGTAGTCCTCATGCTGGCCCCTCCGGTCGGAAGAACCGCGTCGATGTCGACGGCTGGACGGCGGCATCTGTGGCACCGTCCGGGTGTGAACCTACCGGCTCAGGGACCTGGCCACCTCAGCGGAGCGACGCGGATCCCGGGACCGGCGGCTGCCGACGGCGACCTGCGGACGCCGTAGCCCCGACCGGCCGCCCGACTCCGGTCGACCGCGGCACGCTCGACGAGGTCTTCGGCGAGGTGCTGCCGGACACCACGTCGGACGAGCGGGCCGAGCCGGACCACGGCGGCCGGTCCACGACGACGACTGGTACCTGGAGAATCGGCCGCCGCACCACGACCGCTGAGCCCACGGCGAGAACCGGCCGCTGGCCCGCTATCAGACTCCGTTGCGCGCGGCCAGCAGGTCGCGGATCTCCTTGAGCAGTTCGACGTCGGTCGGCTCGGACGGCCCGGCCTCCTCGCCGCGCTTGCGCCGGTCCGTGATGCATCTTCATCGGGTAGATCAGGACGAAGTAGACGGCCGCGGCGACCAGCAGGAAGTTGATCGATCGCGGTCAGGATGAGGCCGATCGAGAACTTGGCGCCGTTGATGGTGAAGGTCACCGACGTCGTTGAGGTTCGGCTTGCCGAAGATCGCGGCGATCAACGGGTTGATGAAGCCCTCGA
Organism: uncultured Actinomycetota bacterium; assembly: GCA_963706185.1. Lineage (GTDB taxonomy): Bacteria > Actinomycetota > Actinomycetes > Mycobacteriales > Nakamurellaceae > Nakamurella. The sequence goes on from CAVPLZ010000022.1 coordinate 60,372, forward strand.
CGACGGAGGTCACGATGGCGGTGAAGGCAGCGCCGATGACGACGGCGACGGCGAGGTCGAGGACGTTGCCCTTCATGATGAAGTCCTTGAACCCCTTGATCATGCGAGTCTCCCTCCCGTGGACGCCGCGGCGGCGCCCGCCGACGTTGCGTCCGGGACCTTACCGGCGCTCGGTTGCGCATCCGTGACGCCTTCACCCGTCCAGGCGGGGCGCGTCGTCGCTGCGGTCACGTTCGCGCGGTGAAGTTCCGGGTCGCGCCGCGATCCGGGTGAGGCCGTCAGCCGAATCGGATCGCCAGCTCGGAGTCGAGAGCGGCAGCGGCCAGTCGGTCGGCCTCGGCGGTGGGGACGCCGACCACGACCACCCGGCCGGTGGTTCGGTCCGTGCCCGTCGCGGCGCCGATGGACAGCACCACGGCGTCACCGGCCAGCACGGTCGGATCGGCCGGGTGACTCGCGGCATCGCCGGTCACGGTCACGATCACCACGTGCATGCCGGGGCCGAGCAGGTCCACCGTCGCGGTGTCGGCCGGGTGGATCGGCACCGCAGCTCGCCCGGGTCCCGGATCCGGGCCGGCCGAGGTGACCAGCCGGACATCGGTGACCAGCTCACCGCGCCGGACCGGCGCGGCCAACGTCCGACCCACGGCGGCCGCGGGGTCGCGCAGCGCGCCGTCGGGCAGCTTCGCGGACGGCAACGGTGCGCAGTGCGGCGCGGCTCAGCACCGCACCGGCCGGCAGATCCTTGGTCAGCGCCACGGCCGTGACGTCGGTACTCACCGGGTCCGGCATGGCGGCCAGCACGCCCGCGGTGAGCAGCAGTGCGGTGGCCAGGGCGAGCCTGATCCGGCGGACCCGACGCCCACCGCGACGCCGGCCGTGGACCAGCGCGGCGAGCCGGTCGGGCCACCGTGGCTGCAGCGTCGGTGCCTTGGCCTTGGCCCCGACCGGGGACCCGTTGCCGGGCTGGGCCGCTCGGACAGCGGTTCGTCGGGACATGGTCGCGACGGTAGGACGACCGGTCGCCGGCCGGTTCCGGCCGGACCGATGTGTGGACGAACCGGATGGGTGTGGACAACTGCAATCGGTTCGCCGGCCGGGCCAGGGCCGGGTGCGCTCAGGACAGCACCAGCCGCAGGATGCGGTCGTCACCGTCCCGCGGATCGCCCCGACCGTCGGTGTTGGACGTCGTCAGCCAGAGCGAGCCGTCCGGCGCGCGCGCGACGGTGCGGAGCCGACCGTACTCACCGGTGAAGTGGGCGACCGGTTCTCCGGTCCCGGTCGCAGTCAGCGGGATCTGCCACAACCGCTCGCCGCGCAGCCCGGCCATCCACACCGATCCGCCGGCGATGGCGATGCCGCTGGGCGAGGCGTCCGAGGTCGGCCAGACGCGTTGCGGTGCGACGAATCTGCTGTGTCGCTCGACGCCTTCGACGTCCGGCCAGCCGTAGTTGCCGCCGGCCTTGATGAGATTGAGCTCGTCCCAGGTGTTCTGACCGAACTCGCTGGCCCAGAGCCGGCCCTGGTCGTCGAAGGCCAAGCCCTGGACGTTGCGGTGTCCATAGGAGTACACCAGCGGCGCCTGTCGGAACGGGTTGCCCGGCGCACCGGAGCCGTCGAGCCTGCAGCCGCAGGATCTTCCCGCCGAGATAGCCCAGGTCCTGGGCATTCTCGCCGCTGCTGGGCGTCGCCGGTCCCGACGTAGAGGTAGCCGTCCGGCCCGAACGCCAGCCGTCCACCGTTGTGGGTCGAGTTCCTCGGGCAGTCCGTCCAGGATCACCCGCTGAGCGGCGACTTTCCCGCCGGTGATCCGCAACGCCGCGATGCGGTTGTCGTCGGACGTGGTGTAGTAGACGAACACCGTGTGGTCGGTGGCGAACTCGGGCGAAACGGCCAGCCCGAGCAGGCCGGCCTCGCCACCCGCGGACACCCCGTCGACGGTGCCGACCGTCGTGACGGCGCCGTCCGCCGCCGATCTGTTCGACTTCACCGGTGTCCCGCTCGGTGACCAACGCGCTGCCGTCGGGCAGGAATCCGAGCCCCCAGGCACGTCCAGCCCGGTGGCCACGGTGCTCACCTCGAGGTGCGCGGGCGACCTACTGTCGACGAGGTGTGCCGGACGCCGGCGGCTGGACCCGGACGCTGGACCCGACACCGCTGGACCCCGTAGCGCTGGACGGCGGAGTGCTGGACCCGGCCAGGCTGGACCGCGTCAGGCTGGACTCCGGAGCGCTGGACCCAGCCGCACCAGATCTGGCGGGGCCGGACCCGGGGGTGCTGGATTCGGTCGCGCCGGAGGCGGCAGGACTGGTGGAGGGGGTGGGGCGGGTTCGGAACTCGAACCGCTGGGCGACGCGGCGGCGACCGGGCTCGAGCCGGGAGCGGCCGGCTCGCTCGTACAGCCGGCGAGCACGGCCGGGACCAGCAGCATCACCAGGATGGATGCGCGGCGGGCCATGCCCCAGTGTGCCAGCGCGCGGGTGTGCCGACGCGGTGACCGAAGCCGTGCGCCGTCGCCGGTGAACGGTCAGTTGGCGGCCTTGCTGGTGGAACCGGCCGCGACGCGGACGACGAGGACTTCGAGGACGACGCCCCCGAGGACGTGGACGCCGGCGAGGAACCCGAGGAAGACTCCGACGAGGCGGACCCGGTCGACGAGGACGAACTGTCGGCCTTGGCGGCCGGCTTTCCGGCCGCGTCCCCACCCGAGGCCGAGCCCGAACCCTTGTCCGAGGCGGAGGACGCCGCCGCCTTCGCGTCCGACCGCGCGTCGTTGCGATAGAAGCCGCTGCCCTTGAACACGACGCCGACGGCGCCGTAGACCTTGCGGAGCCTGCCGCTGCACTCCGGGCACTCGGACAGGGAGGAGTCGGTGAACGCCTGCACTGCTTCGAACCGGTGGCCGCACTCGGTGCAGGCGTACTGGTAGGTGGGCACAGGGGACCTCCGCGAGTCGAGCCAGGAGCACCGAGCGGCCACCGCGAGCCCTCGGTTTGGCACTCTCCGTTCGAGACTGCCAATTCATGATGCGACGCCGAGCCCTCCGCGCGCAACAAGACCTCCGTCACCAAGCCCCTGACCTGCGAGAATCAACTGGCGCTACGAGGATGAAGTCGGCGTCAGGCGTCACTCCCGTCCCACAACTGCGCGAGTTGATCCGCGCAACGCCCTGGATCTCCAGGGACCGCCGGGTCAGCGCGGCAGCGGCTCGACCCCGGCGGAGGGGGTGGCGACGAATCGGACCGGCACGTCGAACGGCTCCACCGGCACGGCGTCGACCAGTTCGTCGTCGAACACCACCGCGATCGTCCGTGACCCGGCGCCGACCAGCGCCAGGGTGCGGTCGTAGTGCCCGCCGCCGCGGCCGAGACGGTAGCCGCGAGTGTCCACGGCGAGCGCCGGCACCAGCACCACGTCGGCCGACCGCACCGCCGCGACACCGAGCCCGGGCCCCAGCGGCTCGTCGATGCCGAACGCGCCGCGCCGAGCGCCGAACCCGTACGCGCACCAGTCCAGCGCCGCACCGGCGCGGGCCCGCGGCAGCAACACGCCGATCCCCCGCGCGGTCAACAACTCAGGGAGGTCGGGCGCCAGCGGCTCGGTGCGCAGCGGGAGGTATCCGCAGACCACCCGAGCATCTCCGACGAAGCTCAGCAGCGCCGCGGTGAGCGCATCCCGGGCCGCCCTGCGCTCCGCAACCGGCCGAGCTCGCCGCCGCGCCAGCACCGCCAACCGGGTGGCCTGCTTGTCCCCGGCCGGGCCGTCCGGGTCCGCCGTCGTCACGAGCGCAAACCTACTCAGCCGACGAGCGCCCCTCCGATCGTCACCGGGGGCCACCCATGCCCAGGGTGAGGCGCTAACGTGCACGAATGCGCTCGGTCACCCAGCAGCTCGATCTCGTGCTGTCGTCCGCGCGTACGCCGTCGCCGGTGCGGGTTGCGATCTCCGAGGCGCAGGGGCTGCTGTGCGCCGAGCAGGTCGTCGCGCAGGCCGCCCTCCCGGCGTTCGACCAGGCGGCCGTCGACGGCTATGCCGTCCGCTCGGTGGACACCGCCGACGCGTCCCCGCAGAACCCGCTGACCCTGCCGGTCGTCGGCGAGATCGCCGCCGGGGCCCGGACGGCGCATCGACTGCAGCCGCACCAGACGGTCTACGTGGCCACCGGCGCACCGCTACCGACCATCGCCGACGCCGTCGTGCCGCGCTCGGCGGCCCAGGGCACCGCGGCCAGAGTGACCGTCGCGCAGGCATTCTCCTCCGGCGACTTCGTCCGCCGGACCGGTGAGGACGTCCAGCCCGGCGACGTCGCCGTGCGGTCCGGCGCCTTCATCGGCGCCGCTCAGGTCGGGCTGCTGGCGGCCGTCGGCCGGGACAAGGTGCTCGTGCACCCGAGACCGAGGGTGTCGGTGATCTCGCTCGGCGCCGAACTCGTCGACGTCTCGCGCACTCCCGGCCACGGCCAGGTCTACGACGTGAACTCGTTCGCGCTGGCCGCCGCGGCCCGGGACGCCGGAGCCGAGGTCACCCGGGTCGGTATCGCGCCCGACGAGACCAAGCGGCTGCGCGAACTGATCGAGGCGCGGCTGCTGGTCTCCGAGGTGGTGGTCATCGCCGGGGCGGCCGGCGGCGAATCGACCAGCGAGATCGTCGAGGTACTCGGCGAATTCGGCGACATCGACCTGACCAGGGTCGCGATGCAACCGGGGTCGGCCCAGGGTTTCGGCGTGCTGGGCACCGATCGGGTGCCGGTGTTCCTGCTGCCGTCCAACCCGGTGTCCGCGCTCGTGGTGTTCGAGGTCATCGTCCGGCCCCTGCTCCGGGTGATGCTCGGGCGGCCCAATCCCGTACCGGCGCACCGTCACGGCGCGGACGCTCACGCCGATCACCTCGCCCGCCGGGCGACGGCAGTTCCTGCGCGGGCAGCTGATGCGTGACGACGAGGACGACTACCTGGTGCACATTCTCGGCGGCGGCGGCACCCACCTGCTGGCCTCGCTGGCCGAGGCGAACTGCCTGGTCCTGGTCGATGAGGACACCACCGAGATACCGGTCGGTGCCGAGGTCGCCGTGTCGTTCCTGGCGCAGAGGGCCTGAGACCGGGAGCCTGAGCCATGTCCGTCGTGCAGGTCGGCAGCCGGCATCCGGGTTGGCCCGCGGCGCTCGGACCGGTCACCACCCGCGGGGGCCTGGTCGAGGTTCGCCCGCTGCACCGGACCGACGGGCGCGCGTGGCGGGAGCTGCGGATCGCCGACGAGGCACTGATCGCCCCTTGGGACGCGACGTCCCGGCTGACCTGGGAAGAGCGGCACTCCCGGGCGCAGTGGCGGCTGCACCGGTCGCTGCTGGTCGGGGCGGCCCGGCGGGGCGAGGTGATGCCGTTCGCCATCACCGTCGATGGCCGCTTCGCCGGCCAGGTGACCGTCGGTGGGATCCAGCGGGGAGCGCTGCGTTCGGCCTGGGTCGGCTATTGGGTCGGCTCGCCGTTCACCGGCCTCGGCGTCTGCACGGCCGCCGTCGCGTTGGTCGTCGTGCACATGTTCACCACGGCCGGCCTGCACCGGCTGGAGGCGACCATCGCGCCGGAGAACGTGGCGAGCCGGGCGGTGGTGGGCCACCTCGGTTTCCGCGAGGAGGGTTTGCTGCGGCGCTATCTGGACATCGCCGGCGGCTGGAAGGACCACCTGCTCTACGCGCTGACGGCCGAGGAGGTCCGCGGCGGGTTGGCCGGACTGCTCGCCGCGGGTCGGCACGGCCGCTGAGAGTTCCCGCTCACACCGGCGAGCTTCTGGTGCTTCCGCCGGGCGTGTCTGCCTCGACCATGGGACGGGTGTGACTAGCGTGACTGGCGTCCGGATTCGCGTCCGGACAGTTGGCCCTGTCGACCGGGGAGGGAGGCCGCAGTGTCGTCGATTCCGACCTCGCTCATCATCGTGCTGCTCGTCGCGGCCTGGTTGGTCGTGCTGGTGCCGATGTTCGCCCGGCGGCGGGAGGCCGTTCCGGAGTCCGACGACGGCGCGACCGGGTTCCGGGTGCTGCGCCGCGAACGCAAGGCGCGCAAGCGGGCGCTGCGAGCCGGCCACGTGGAAAGCGACCACTACGACATGGACGTGACAGCAACGGATTCGGCGTACCCGCTCGAGACTCGACGAGTATGACGACGGAGCAGCGCCGGATGACGCCGCGGACGAGTGGACGGCCGAACAGGAACGCGCCACTGCGCGGCAACCCGTTCGCAGCGACGAGCCGGCCGACGACCGTCGCCATCACGACTACCCGATCGACCACGATGGGCGGTCGGCGCCGACCCGCCGGGGTCGCGGTGGCTTCGATCCCGACGCCGCCGAGGCGACCCGGATGTTCAAGTACCGCAGGCGGCGTCGGGTGTTGTTGCTCCTGGTCACCCTGCTGGTCGGGTCCATTGTTGCGGCCTACGTCCTGACCCCGATGGCCTGGGCCGCTACTGCGGTGGTCGGCCTGCTGCTGATCGGATTCATGGTCTACCTGCGCCGCCAGGTGCGGATCGAGGCGGAGATCAGGGCACGTCGGATGGCGCGGTTGCGTCGAGCCCGACCGATCCGGCTCGACGCGCGGTGTCGGCTATGACGGCCTGCCGTCGTCGTACCGTGCCGGTCGCCCGGAGCAGGGCCGATGACCCGACGGACGGCATCACCACGGCCTCGACCGTGCCGCCGGCCGCCCACCGCGACGGCCGGGTCGTGGTCGATCTGGATGACGACGACCCGGCGTTCGAGGACCTCGAGCGATACCACTCGCCGGTGTACCGGCGGCAGGCCGGCTGACCCACGAGTGGCCGACGCTGCCGATCGTCTCCGGGAGGTCTACCGGCAGGACACCGCGGCTGTCCGGTTCGACTGGGGACCGATCGGTGCCGCCGCGATCGCGCCCGGTGCCGACGTGATGGTCGTGGTGGACGTTCTCTCGTTCACCACCACGCTCTCGGTGGCGGTCGACGCCGGCGTCGAGGTGTTTCCCTACCGCTTCCGGGACGCTTCGGCCGCCGCCTTTGCCGCGACCAGGTCCGCCGTGCTGGCGGTGGGTCGCAGCGAACGAACTGCGGGCGAGGTCAGTCTGTCGCCGCTGTCGGTGCGGGTCGCGGGCGAGCCCGGCGGTGTGCTCGAGGCGAATCCCCGCTTGGTGTTGCCCTCGCCCAATGGATCGGCGATCTGTCGCCAGCTGGCCGAGACCGGCGCGACGGTGGTCGGGGCCTGTCTGCGCAACGCCCCGTCGGTCGCGTCGTGGATTCGGGAGCAGGGTTTCGAGCGTGGTCGGGGTGGTCGCGGCCGGCGAACGCTGGCCCGGCGATCTGCTGCGTCCGGCGGTCGAGGACCTCTGGGGGGCCGGTGCGGTGATCGCCGGCCTCACCGGCTCGTTGTCGCCGGAGTCGGTCGCCGCGCTCGCCTGCCTGGGTGGCCGTGGCCGACGCGGTGGGGGTGGCGCTGGCCGCCTGCGGTTCGGGCCGGGAGCTGGCCGCTGACGGCTGGGGCGACGAGGTGCCGATCGCGGCCGAAGTGGGACTGTCCGACGCCGTGCCGGTGCTCTCCGGCGAGTCGTTCACGGCCGCCTGACCTGCGGGTTCGTCGTGCAGGGCGGGCCGGTCGGGTGCCTGCGCACGCGTCGGGCCGGGTCGGGGCGGCTGCTAAACTTGTCGACGGTCCGGGTAACCGGGCCATGGGGCTGTAGCGCAGTTGGTAGCGCGCTTCGTTCGCATCGAAGAGGTCAGGGGTTCGATTCCCCTCAGCTCCCACCCTTGCCGAGGTCGTGCAACCTGAATCCGGATCGACGCGTGCCATGTCGACCGTCACGGCCCTTCACGAACATCCGTCCCACCGCATCGAGCCGTACGTCGTGGACGTACGGCGCGGTCAGCCGTCGGCTGCTGCGCGCGTCTTGTCCGAGGCGGCGCTCGATGGCGCGAGGCTGGCCCGCATGACCCAGCGCCACTTGGCGATCGGCCGGACCCGGGTGAATCCGTGCCGGAGGAACAGCTCCTCGGGCCCGGTGTGCAGATAGGCACCGCGCTGCGGCGGACGGCCTTGGGTCTGCTCCGGGTACGCCTCGACGACACCGCCACCGGCACGGCGAATCTCGTCCAGCGCTGCGCCGACCGCAGCCGAGGCGATGCCCTTCCCGCGGTTCCTGGTGCCGGTGAACACGCAGCCGATGCGCCAGTCGGGTACGTCGACGGCGTCCTTGTCGTATCTGCCTCGGTTCTTGATGTTGGGCAGTTCGGCGGGACGGCCGAATTGGCACCATCCGACGCACTCCCCGTCCTGGTACACGAGCACCTGGCTGACGGTGCCGCTCCCGACGCGCCGGAGCTTGGCCGCCCGGTTGTTCTCGGCGGTCTGGCCCGGCTTGCCGACGCCTTCGGGATGGAAGCCCATGCACCAACAGCCGCCCCAGACGCCGTTGTTCGCCTCGACCAGCTGCGCGAAGTCGGGCCAGGTGTCCTCGGTCAGCATCCGGGTCGAGTACGTCATCGTGCCTGGTCCCCGCAATCGACCGGGCGACCGTCCGGTCCAAGGATGAAGGCAGTCATGAGCGCCCCGATGCCGGTCCAGTCTTGGCGATCGGACCAACTTATCGGAATCATCGAGCGATATCGAGCATTGTTCGGTGGTGTGGACCACGTCCGGTCCGCGGCGTACACGTCTGCCGGTGAACGCAGGACCGTCACGCCCACCGCAGGTTCACCTCGTTGCCCTCCGGATCGACGAGCCGGCAGCCGTGCCGGCCGTCGTCATCGGCGACGCGGGCCCCCAGGGCGACCGCGGCGTCGATCCTGGCTCGCGCCCGGTCGGGCGGAACGATCAGTTCGAGGCGGATGCGGTCACGTTGCCGGCGTCGCTCGTCGGACGCGTCCAGGTCCTGGAAGATGATCTCCGGGTTGAGTCGGCGCGGGTCGTAGATGTCGGTGACGCCATCTCGCTGATCCTGCCGGTATCCCAGGAACGCCGTCCAGAAGTCCCGGGCGGCGGGAATGTCGACGACGTCGAGGCCGAACTGTACGAAGCGCGCGCGGTTCGGGTCCGCGGTCAGTCCCAGATCATGGGCGGTGAACTGGATTCGGGCCGCCAGGTCGATCAGGTGCGAGCCCGTCGGCTGCGTCGCGTCCTCCCACTGGTCCTTGCCGCTGTCGATGGTCACGCCATCCGGTCGGATGTCGATCAGCAGCGCCACGCCGGCCCGATCGGCCAGGTCGGCGATAGCGGTGACCAGCCCCGTCACGTGCCCCACAGAAGGAGTGGGGTAGTGCGTCATGGCCGCGAAAACTACTCGCCAGTCGGCAGTCTCGGACCCTTCGCCCAGCGGATCTCCGGGCACCAGGTCGGCCTCGTTTCCGTCGCTGTCGGCCAGGGTCAGACCGTAGGCGCCGTATGGCTGCTGTCCGACGGCGACCCGGACCGCCTCCACGGCCTCGGGCGGCCGCACGACGTCGACGTGGAACCGACTGCGCAGCGGCGGCACCCCTTCCCGCTCGTGGAACCGGATCGTCGGGTCGCGTCGCGCCGGGTCCCGGAGATCATCCGCCGGGTCCGGCTCATAGGACGTGGCCGCGCGCCAGAAGTCCATGACCGACCGGCGATCGGCAGTGTCGACCGCGAGGTGGAGTTCCTGCAGTGCGGTGGGATCCGGGACCAAGCCGAGGTCGCGCGCCACGGCCGACATCTTCTCCGTGATCCCGGCCCCTGCCGACCCCGCGTCGGCGACCCGGATGCGCAGCCCCTCCGGTCGCAGGTCGATGTCCGGCAGTCGCGTGCCCGCGGTCAGCTCGGCGATGCGGCCGACCATGGCCGCTCCGGTGGACAAGGACGGCGCATCGAACCAGGCCGCGGCCGTGCCGTCGAGCACGTGCCAGTCGTCGCCGAATTCCTTGTCGGCGCTGATCGGGGTCCGTTGCTCCGGGTTCGTCATGCAGGCAGGCTAGGACCAAAGCCGGATGATCGCCTTCCGGCTTCTCGAGGCGCGAACCGCGCCGACTCGGCTCAGCTTGCGGCCGTACGCACCATCTCCGCGATTCTCTTCTCCTCGGCCTTGGTCAGCGGGGTGAGCGCGTACGACGTGGGCCACATGCGGCCCTCGTCCAGGTTGGCCACGTCGCTGAAGCCCAGCGTGCAGTAGCGGGTCTTGAACTTGCCCGACGCCTGGAAGAACACCAACACCTTGCCGTCCTTGGCGTACGCCGGCTGGCCGTACCACGTTCGAGGCGTCAGTTCTGGGGCGTTCTTCCGGACGATGTCGTGGATCGCCTGCGCGAGTACCTTGTCGCCGTCGGACATCTCGCTGATCTTGTCCAAGACATCCTGCTCGCCGTCGGTCCCGGCCCGCGCGGCCTTGGCCTCCTTCGCCCGCTCCTTCATCGCGGCGCGTTCCTCCGCGTTGAAGGCCTCGGGTGCCGTGCTCTTCTTCGATCCGCGTGGTGCGGCCACGAGGGGCTCCTTTCGCTCTTGACTCGAACTCTGGATGCTAGGAGCCGGCCGGAGTCTCCGCCTCCCGAGAGAGTAGGACGAGCGGGCGGCGCTAGCTGTGACAGCCGACACCCGCACCGCGGTGGTCGCCGGTCCTGGGTGGGAGGCGCGGCGGCCGTGGCGCCTCGCGTCAGGTAGACTCTGATCATCAGCTCGTCGAAGTCTCGCCGCGAGTTGTCCGCACGTCGAAGCAGAGCGTTCTGCTCCGTGCGTAACCGGCCGAAGCCTTCGGATCCCCGGTTGTCGGCGAGACCCTTTTCGGATAGAGACTTTTCACGTGTCTAGCTTCACCGACCTCGGCGTGCCCGCACGCCTGGCCACCGTCCTGGCCAACCAGGACATCCACACCCCCACCCCGATCCAGACCGCCACGCTGCCCGATTCGTTCGCCGGTCGTGACGTGCTCGGCCGCGGCCGTACCGGCTCCGGCAAGACCTACGCCTTCCTGCTCCCGCTGGTGGCCCGCCTGAGCCAGGGCGGCAAGACCCGCCCGACGGCTCCTCGCGCGCTGATCCTGGCGCCCACCCGGGAACTCGTGCTGCAGATCGACGCGGCGCTGGCTCCGCTGGCCGCCGCGGCCGGCCTCACCTCGCGCACCGTCTTCGGTGGCGTGGGACAGAACCCGCAGGTCGCCGCGTTGCGCCGGGGTGTCGACATCGTCGTCGCCTGCCCGGGCCGGCTCGAGGATCTGATCGCCCAGGGTCATTGCTCCCTGTCCGACATCGAGATCACCGTGCTGGACGAGGCCGACCACATGGCCGACCTGGGCTTCTTGCCCGGGGTTCGTCGCCTGCTGTCCAAGACCCCGCGGGGGAGTCAGCGGCTGCTGTTCTCCGCCACCTTGGACAAGGCCGTCGACGCTCTGGTCAAGCAGTTCCTGATCGACCCCGTCACCCACGAGGCCGACTCCGTCCAGGCTCCGGTCACCGCGATGGCCCACCACGTGCTGCACGTCGACAAGGACCACCGCCTCGCCGTCCTGGTCGACCTGACCAGCGCGCCCGGTCGCACCGTCGTGTTCACCCGCACCAAGCACGGCGCAAAGGCGTTGGCCCGTCAGCTCAATCGCAGCGGGGTCCCCGCCGTCGAACTGCACGGCAACCTCGCGCAGAATGCTCGCACCCGCAACCTCGACGCCTTCCACTCCGGAGAGGCCGCGGCCCTGGTGGCCACCGACATCGCCGCCCGTGGCATCCACGTCGATGACGTGAGCCTGGTCGTCCACGCCGATCCGCCGGCCGAGCACAAGGCCTATCTGCACCGCTCGGGTCGTACCGCACGGGCCGGCAACGCCGGCACCGTGGTGACCTTGATGACCAGCGAGCAGGTGCGCGACGTCAAGGACCTCACCAGGGCTGCCGGAATCACCCCGACGATCACCCGACTGCACGGCGCCGACCACCCGGTGCTCCGCGAATTGGCCCCGGGCGAGCGTTCCCTGCCCGGCGCGCTGGTCACGGCAGCACCGGCGGCGACGCCCAGCGCCCCGACCCGTTCGGCCGGGTCGCCCGCGGGTGGTGCCCGTCGCAGTCGTCGTCGCACCGATCAGCCGCGCTCCGCAGCCAGCCCGGCGGCGAAGTCCTCGCAGCGCTCCACCGGCTCGGGTCGGTCTGCCGCTGCGTCGGACTCCTCCCGCCGGCGCCGTCCCGCTCCTTCGAGCGGTACCTCGCACAGTGTCGTGGCGTTCAGCTCCGGCCGCCGCGGCTGATACCTCGGCATAGCCGTCCCACACCACCGACGCTGCAGACAAGGGCCGGGACGTTCGGCGAGCCATCGTCGACATCACCGGGACGCTCGCGGCGCGCCGGTCGGGGTTGCAGCCGCTGCCGGCCGAGCGTCCCTGCCCCCCGCCCGGCAGGCATCGCGGCCCGGATCGGGGCCGACGCCTGACGTCTGCGACACGGGCACGCTCCCCGGGGCGGGCGGCCGGCTGACACCATGCAGGGATGCCCGACCTGACTCTGACCGATGTCCGACCGTGGGGCGGCGCATCCGCCGACATCCTCATCTCCGACGGTGTGATCACCGAGGTTCGGCCCAGCGGGAGCGCGCCGGCCCCGGGCCAGGTGGTGGCCGGCGGCGGGGCGATCGCCCTGCCCGGCTTCGTGAACGCGCACGCGCACGTCGACAAGAGCTGGTGGGGGCGGCCGTGGGTGCCCTACGGGGGTGAACCCACCACCCAGGGCCGGATCGCCCACGAACGGGCCGAACGTGATCGCTACGGCATTCCCGGTGTGGCCGCTACGACGGCGGTGCTCCGGGAGTACCTGCGGCACGGCACGACGGCAACCCGGACCCATGTCGACGTCGACCTCGGCGTCGGGCTCCGGGGCATCGAGGTGGTCAACGAGGCTGCGGCTGCACTCGACGGGGCGGTCGAGGTGCAGATCGTGGCGTTTCCGCAGGACGGCGTGATTCGTCGGCCGGGCGTGCTGAAACTGCTCGAGGACGCCGTGCTGGCCGGTGCGTCCCACATCGGTGGCATCGACCCGTGCACGATCGACCGCGACCCGGTGGCCCAGCTGGACGGACTGTTCGACATCGCCGAGCGCCGCGGTGTGGGGGTGGACATCCACCTGCACGACGGCGGCGAACTCGGGGCGTTCCAGTACGAGCTGATCATCGACCGGACCAGGCGGACCGGGTTGCAGGGCAAGGTCACCATCTCGCACGGCTTCGCGCTCGGCGATCTGGCCGATGATCGCGCAAGCGGCGATGGTCGACGAGCTGGCCGCCGCCGGCATCTCCTGGGCGACCGTCGCGCCGGTGCGGACCAGTCCGCTGCCCTGGCGCCGGATGCGTGATCGTGGCATGGGGCTGGGGTTGGGCACCGACGGCATCCGCGACCTGTGGTCACCCTTCGGTGACGGCGACATCCTCCGCATCGCACTGGGTTTCGCCCGGCTCCACGGGTTGCGCACGGACGAGGATCTCGACCGCAGCGGTCCGCCTGGCCACGTCGGATGCCGGCCCGTTCGTTGATCGTCAGGTGCACGATCTGGTGCCGGGGGCGCGGGCCGACATCGTGCTGGTCGACGCGGAGAATGTTCCGGATGCGCTCGTCCGGGTTCCGCCGCGACGCCTCGTCATCGCCGGGGGGCGGGTGGTGGCGCGGCACGGTGAGTTGCTTGTGTGACGACATCCACTCGGCCGAACTGCCGACCTGTTGAGGCGGTTTCGCCGACCGGTCAGCAGACGGCCCCCGGGACTCCGGTCACCACTGTCAGTTCGGTGTTCATCTGTGCGGACCCTACCTCTGGCGCCTGCTGACCGAGGTTCGTGCGCTCGGACTCGGTGCCACCCTGCTTACCCGCGAGCGCGCCGACACTGTCCAGGTACCCGGCAAGTCGGGTGTAGTCCCGCTTGAAGTTGACGCCGTCGTGGCTGACGTCGGGCGCCTCACCGGCCAACTGCCTGGCCATGGTCGCCGTGCTGACCAGCAGCTCCTGGTCCGAGCCCCAGTCCTGCACCGGAACTCCACGCTCGATGATGGTGTCGGCGGTGTTCCAGGCCCGGTTGACCCGGATCCAGTTCGTCTGAGCGTCGGAGCAGAAGTTCCCGGTCAGGCCGGTGCCCACGGACTGACCGGCCGACGAGTCTGCGGACCCGCCGCTGGAAACGCCGACGATCACCGCGACCACCGCCACCAGCACCGCCGCGCCGCCGATCAACAACCAGCGGGTGGTGGTGCTCAGGCCGGCCTTGTTGGTCGGCAGGTGCATCGGCGTCGGGTCCGTTCCCGGGAGACCGGCGGTGGCGACCTGGTCGGTCCATCGACCGTCGAACCAACGAACCTCGAAGCGTCCGGTGGGATCCGGATACCAGCCCGCCGGCTGCTGTTGGTCGACCATGGCTGTCTCCCTGCCTCGTGCACAGCGTGACCGTCAACGGCTGGTCGAGCCGGGCATACCACCCAGACGGACTAAAGAACGCAATCAGACAGTAGTCGACCGTGTCAGGGTTGAAAATACCCCATCGGGGTATCGTTTGGGGCGGCAGGCACGATGCATCGAGCCACTGAGCGCGTCGGCGTTCGCCCGTCCGGTCAACGCGTCGCCGGGTGGCGTCGTGATGCCCGCGGCGGCCGCGAGCAGCGGCTGCAGTCCGGCGAATACTTCGGAGTCGAGGCTCAGCCATGCATCCTCCTTGACGTACAGGGTGTCTCGGCTTCACCGGACGCAGGCCCCGTTATCCGGTCGACCCGTGCGGCGGCTGTGTCCGGTACTGCCGGTCGAGGAACTCGATCAGCGCCGCGGACAGGTCGACGGGGTTCTCCTCGGCCACGTGATGGCCGGAGTCGATGCCGTGGCCCTCGACCTGGTCGGCCCAGGACCGCCAGATCTGCAGAGGGTCGCCGTACAGGTCCTCGAGATCGTCCCGGGTCGACCACAGCACCAGGGTGGGGCAGCTCACCGTGCGTCCCGGCGGCCCGGTCGGCCTGTTCGTCGGCACGATCGACGCGTGAGGCCGGCCCGATAGTCCTCGAGCATCGCGCTGACCGTGGCTGGATTGCCGACCGCGTCCGCCCACTCCTGGTAGTTGTCCTCGCCCATCGCGTCCCGGTCCGGCCGGTACCAGGCGATCGGGTCGGCGTTGATGGCCCGCTCCGGCTTCTCCGGCTGGGCGAAGAAGAACCAGTGCCACCAGGCCGTGGCGAACCGGGCGTCGGCCCGGGCCAGGTGCTCGCTGATCGGGATGCAGTCGACCTCGACCAGAGCGGCGATGCGGCCCGGGTGGTCCAGCGCCAGCCGAAGTGCGACGTAGCTGCCGCGATCGTGCCCGACTACGGCGAAGCTGTCGTGGCCGAGCAGCGTCATCAGGGCGGCGATGTCGCCGGCGGCCGCTCGCTTGCTGTACGGCCGGTGCTCGGGATCGGTGGGCGGCTTGTCCGAGCGGCCGTAGCCGCGGACGTCCGGGCAGATCACCCGGTACCCGGCAGTGACGAGCCGCGGGGCGACCCGGTGCCAGGTGGCGGAGGTGCGCGGATGGCCGTGCAGCAACACCACCGGCGGGCCGTCCCCGCCGATCCGGACGAACAGCTTGACCCCGTCGACGTCGATCAGGTCCTCGTCGAAGCCCTCGAACACGCTGTCCTCCTCGGAGTTGCGGTCGCGGGTAGGGGGTGCCCGGACGAGGTGTTGCTCAGCCACGGATCTGGCTGCCCGAGCACGTTTGACCGCCGCAGACCGCGGGGCACGATCCGGGTATGGCTGACGCAACGAACTCTTTCCAGGTGGCTTTCCTGACCGCGAACTCCGGGGTGGAGCAGGTCGAGCTCACCACGCCCTGGCAGGCGGTGAAGGACGCCGGTGGCCGGCCGGTGCTGATCGCTCCCGAATCGGGGGAGGTCAAGGCGTTCAACCACGACGTCGAGCCCGGCGACTCCTTCGCCGTCGACCTCACGGTGGACGCCGCCGACCCGTCCGACTACGCGGCCCTGGTGCTGCCCGGCGGGACCACCAACCCCGACGCCCTACGGCTGGAGAAGGCCGCGGTCGACTTCGTCAAGGCCGTCGCCAAGCGCGGGTACGCCGATCGCGGCGATCTGCCACGGCCCGTGGACCCTCGTCGAGGCCGGCCTGGTGGCCGACCGTCGGCTCACCAGCTGGCCGAGCCTGCGCACCGACATCACCAATGCCGGCGGAACCTGGGTGGACGTCGAGGTGCAGACCGACACCTCCGGCGGCTTCCCGCTCATCACCTCGCGCAATCCCGGCGACCTGGACGCCTTCTGCAGCGCCTTGCTGGAGCAGCTCGCCGGGTGAAGCCCGCAGTCCGTCGCGAGTCCCGGAGTCCATCGAGTGACTGCAGAACTGCAGGTTTTCGAGGAAACGGATTGCCCAGATTTCAGTCACTCGATGGTCCAGGGGGCTTGCCGGTCAGTCGTGGGCGGAGAACTTGGGCTCACGCCACATCCGCTCGAAGGGCAGCCGCCAGGCGTTGGGTGCGATCAGCTGGTGGATGGCGTTGGGCCCCCAGGTCCCGGCGGGTACATCTTGACCGGCGGCGGGTCGTCCAGTAGCGGCACCGAGCGCTCCCACAGCGACTCGATGCCGTCGGCGGTGGTGAACAGAGTGTGGTCGCCGCGCATCGCGTCCAGGATCAGCCGCTCGTAGGCCTCGAGCACGTCGCTGGCCTGGTCGGTCTCCTGGGTGGAGAACTGCATGGACAGCTTCTCCAGCCGCATCCCGGGCCCGGGCCGCTTGCCGTAGAACGACAACGACACCTTCGACGAGTCGGCCAGGTCGAACGTCAGGTGGTCCGGGCCGGCCGCGCCCGACCCCGGATCCCGGCCGGGAACATCGTCCGCGGGGCCTCCTTGAACGCGATCGAGATGATCCGCTGGCCCTCGGCCATCCGCTTGCCGGTGCGCAGGTAGAACGGCGTCCCGGCCCATCGCCAGTTGTCGATGCCGACCTTCAGCGCGATGAACGTCTCGGTGTCGGAGTCCGGTGCGACCCCGTCCTCGTCGCGGTAACCCTGTACTGCCCGCGCACCACGTGCTCGGGCAGGATCGGCAGCATCGACCGGAAGACCTTGTTCTTCTCCTCGCTGATCGCCCGCGGTTCCAGCGCCGTCGGCGGCTCCATCGCCACGAAGGCCAGCACCTGGAACAGGTGGGTGACCACCATGTCCTTGTAGGCGCCGGTGGACTCGTAGAAGTTGGCCCGCTGGTCGAGCCCCAGGGTCTCGGGGATGTCGATCTGGATGTGGTCGATGAAGTTGCGGTTCCAGATCGGCTCGAACAGCCCGTTGGCGAACCGGAAGGCCAGGATGTTCTGCGCCGCCTCCTTGCCCAGGAAGTGGTCGATCCGGAAGATCTGCGACTCGTCGAACGTCTCGTGCACGAAGTCGTTCAGCTGGATCGCCGATGGCCAGGTCGGTGCCGAACGGCTTCTCCATCACCACCCGGGAGTTGTCGACCAGGTCGGCGTCGTCGAGCATGGTGATCACCGCGTGCGGCGGCCTTGGGCGGCACCGAGAGGTAGTGCAGCAGACGGACGTTCGGACCGAGTTCGATCTCGGCCGCCTTGACCGCGGCGGTCAGACCCTCCGGTCCGGCGCTCTGCGGGACGTAGGTCAGCTTCTGCGAGAACTTGGTCCAGGCGTTCTCGTCGATCTTGTGCGTGCCGAAGGCGTCGACGGCCTTGCGGGCCAGCGCCCGGAAGTCCTCGGTGCTGATGTCCTCCAGCGAGGTCCCGACCACCCGGATCTCCGGGGCGATGGCCGACTGGTCCAGGTAGGCCAGACCGGGCATCAGCTTGCGCTTGGCCAGGTCACCGGTCGCGCCGAACAGCACGATGACGTGCGGGGCGAGCGCGTCGAGGTCGCGGCGGTGCGGTCGCGAGCCGGGCGCCGGGTACGCGATGGTCTGTGCGTGGTCGGGCATATCTCGAATCATGGCACCGCGGGCGCCGGGGTGCGCAGGGCGGCGCCCGAGCTACCCAGGGAGCGGCTCGCCGCGGCCCCCGAACGGGCTGCACACCGGGCCGCTCTCTGGCCCGGTCATGGGCCGCCGACCTGGCCTTTTGTTCGCGGTGCCGGACCGCGACCTCCCGCACCGCGGCGGCGACTGCCGGCGCGACGGCGGCATCGAACACCGACGGCACGATGAAGCTGGCGTTCAGCTCGTCGGGCGGAGACGCAATTGGCGATGGCGGCGGCCGCGGCCAGCAGGCAGTCCTCGGTGATCTCGTGCGCGGCGGCGTCCAGCATCCCGCGGAAGAAGCCAGGAAAGGCGAGCACGTTGTTGATCTGGTTCGGGTAGTCCGAGCGACCGGTGGCGACGATGGCCGCGTGCTGCCGCGGCCTCGAACGGGTCGACCTCCGGGTCCGGGTTGGACAGCGCGAAGACGATCGCCTTGTCCGCCATCTTCGCGATGTCGTCGCCGGTCAGCAGGTTGGGTGCGGACACCCCGATGAACACGTCGGCGCCGACGATCATCTCGGCCAGGGTGCCCTGGGCGCGTCGCGGGTTGGTGTTGTCGGCGATCCACCGGCGGAACGGGTCCAGGTTCGGGTTGTCCGGACGGACCGCGCCGTGCCGGTCGCAGCCGACGATGTCGGTGAAGCCCTCGTGGTGCAGCAGCTGGATGATCGCCCGGCCGGCCGCGCCGACCCCGGACACCACCACCCGGCACTGCTCCGGTGTCTTGCCGACCACCCGCAGCGCGTTGGTCAGCGCCGCCAGCACCACGATCGCGGTGCCGTGCTGGTCGTCGTGGAACACCGGGATGTCGAGCATCTCCCGCAGCCTGGCCTCGATCTCGAAGCAGCGCGGCGCCGCGATGTCCTCCAGGTTGACCCCGCCGTACTGCGGCGCCAGACACCGGACGATCTCGACGATCATGTCGACGTCCTGGGTGTCCAGGCACACCGGCCAGGCGTCCACCCCGGCGAACCGCTTGAACAGGGCGGCCTTGCCCTCCATCACCGGCAGCGCGGCGGCCGGCCCGATGTTGCCCAGCCCGAGCACCGCCGAACCGTCGGTGACCACCGCGACGGTGTTGCGCTTGATGGTCAGCCGGCGGGCGTCGGCCGGGTTCTTCGCGATGGCCAGGCAGACCCGGGCGACGCCGGGGGTGTAGGCCCGGGACAGGTCGTCGCGGTGTTTGAGCGGGACCGTGGGGACGACCTCGAGCTTGCCGCCGAGGTGCAGCAGGAAGGTGCGGTCGGACACCTTGCGGACCTGCACGCCGGGCAGGGCATCGATGGCGGCGGAGATCGCGTCGGCGTGGTCGGCGTCGGACGCGTCGCAACTGACGTCGACGACGATCACGTCGGGACGGGACTCGACCACGTCGAGGGCGGTGAGCGAGCCGCCGGCGGCGGACACCGCGGCGGCCAGTTCGGAGGTGGCGCCGAACGTCGTCGGCACCTCGGTCCGCAGGGTGATCGAATACCCGGGGCTGGGCTTGGCCATGCGTGTCTTCTCCTCTGCCGGACGACGTCGGCCGGCGGCCGTGTAGGAAACTGAAGCTACCCGGTGCGTGCCGCGATGCCGGGTTCGGATCGCGGGCGACGGGTAGGTTGGGACGACGCCGACGAAGGGGGACGCTCCGGTGCTGCGCATTCTCGGGTTCGCCCGGCTCGGGTTCGCGATCGTCGGGCTGACCGCGATCGTCTCCTTGCTGATCCACAACGCATCGGCGACGACCGACTACGACTATCTGAACTTCTTCAGTTTCTTCACCGTCGACGCCAACATCCTGGCCGCCTTGGTGCTGCTGGTCGCCGGGGCAGCGGCGTTGCGCGGCAACCAGTCCCGCGAGTTGTCCGGGCTGCGCGGCGCGGTGACGACCTACATGGCGATCACCGGCATCGTCTACAACCTGCTCCTGGCCGACCTCACGGAGAACCTGCAGACCAACCTGCAGTGGGCGAACGTCATCGTGCACATCCTGATGCCGATCGTGCTGGTGGTCGATTTTCTGATCGACCGCACGGTGCATCGGCTCGGGCTGCGGAACGCGTTGTGGTGGTTGGTTTTCCCGCTGGTCTGGACCGCGTACACGCTGATCCGCGGGGCGATCGTGGACTGGTATCCGTACCCGTTCCTCGACCACCGACTGCACAGCATCGGCGTCGTCGCACTCTATGTCGTCGGGATCGCGGTGGCCTTCTTCGTCGTGAGCACGGCGCTCGCCTATTCGACGCGGGTGCTGAACCGGTCGGAGCCGAAGCCGGTGGAACCGCAACGTGCGGCGGCAGCGTGACCGGCCTCAGTCGCTGATGACCTCGGCAAGCGACAGCGGGTCGCGGCCGGTGAGACGACGCACGTCGTCGCTCACGCCGTCCAACTCGCCCGCGGCGACCGCCAGGTAGGTGCTGATCCATCCCTCGACCATCCAGTCGGGCGCGCCGTAGCTGCGCCGCGACTCCCAGGCCTGGTCGATCGTCTCGTCCCGGTAGGTCACCGGCCGCCGCCATGCCCGGCCGAGCAGCGCGGCGATCTCCGCGAACGAAAGCGACTCCGGCCCGGTGAGGTTGTACGTGCGGCCTCGGTGCGCCCTCGGTTCGGTGAGTACCGCGGCCGCGGACCGGGCGACGTCCGCCTGGGCGACCACGGCCGACCGTCCGGAACCTCCCGGCCCGGCAATCGCGTCGTCCGCTCCGACCATCTGCGGGGCAGGAAGTCCGCGTACAGGTTGTCGCGCAGGAACGTCACCGCCATGCCGGTGGACCGCAGATGCCGCTCGGTGGCCCAGTGATCGCGGGCGAAGGTGAACGTGGCTTCCGGGCCGGCGCCGAAGAACGACAGGTAGACGACGTGCTGGACGCCCATGGCCTCGGCGGCGTCGGCGAATGCCCGGTGCTGGTCCCGCCGGTCCGGATGCTCGGTGGCGGACACCATGAACAGAGTCTGCACGCCGTCCAGCGCGGCCCGGGTGTCCACCGAGTCCTCATAAGCCGCGCGATGCACCGTGGTCCCGAGCACGTCCGGTGCCCGGTCCGGGTCGCGGACCAGCAGTCGGTGCGGGACACCGGCGTCGGCGAGCAGGTTCGAGACGGCGCCGCCGATCCGGCCGGTGGCGCCGGTGACGGCCAGGGGCGCGGGCACGATCGACACGCTCCGAGGCTACGCCGGGGTAGAAACGTGGGCATGGCCGAACATCACGGAGCCGAACACGACCCGGCCCACCCTCACGGGGACCACCATCAGGGTGGAGGACACCAGCACGGGCATCACGGCCCGACCATCGACTTCGGTGAGCTGACCGAACACCTGGCCCGCGGCGCGCAGGCCGATCGCGCATGGAACGCCGCCGAGGCGACCCGGTTGGTCCGGCCCGGCGACCGGGTCGCGGTCGATGTCGGCTGCGGTGCGGCCGGGATGGCCCGCGCCCTCGCCGCCGCAGGTGTCGGCCGGGTGATCGCCGCCGACGGCAGCGCCGACGTGCTGCAAGCGGCCGCCGCCCTGACCGACGACGCACGGGTGTCGTTCGTGCACGCGGAGCTGCCGGACGGACTGCTCGCGCTCGCCGACGCCATCCGGCAGGTGAGCCCCGGCGGCGCCGACGTCATCTGGTCCGCCGCCGCGCTCCACCATCTCGGCGACCAGCAGGCCGCGATCGACGGGCTCGCTGCGCTGTTGGCGCCGGGCGGACGGTTGGCCATTGCCGAGGGTGGGCTGTCGCCGCGCTACCTGCCGACCGATCTGGGGATCGGCGCGTACGGCCTGGAGGACCGGCTGATCGCCGCCCATCAGACCTGGTTCCTTCGGATGCGGGCGGAGCTCCCCGGCAGCGTCGGCATGCCCTACTCCTGGGCCGAGGCGCTCCGCCGGGCGTCCCTGTCCGAGGTCACCACCCGGACCACAGTGCTCGAAAAGCCGGTGCCGCTGTCCGCGGACGACCGGGCCGAGGTGCTGCGGGCGATCGGGATGCGGGTCGAGCAGAACACCGAGGCCGGCACCCTGTCCGACGACGACGTCGCGGCCTGGCAGCAACTGCTGGACCCGGGCGACGACGCCTGGCTCGGCGCCCGGTCCGACCTGGCCTGGCTACGGGCGAACAGCGTGCATGTCGGCGTGCGGTGACAACGCTGCCGTGGCGGCCGCCCCCGCGGCCGGATCGGGCCGCCGGAGCACGCCGACGGCGAGCAGGACCAGTGCGGCGATCTCGGTCAGGGCCAGCCCGCGCTCGACCAGGCCGAGCGGGATCGCCTGCCACCACGGCAGTCCGCCGGCCCGGTGCCGGGCCATGGCCACGATGATCGGGACGAACCACAGCAACGCCAGGGCGGCGAGCGCGATAGCAGCGCCGGTGATGCCGCGGGACAGCCCGGCCCGGCGTCGACCGGCGATCAGCATCACCGCAATCGGCAGACACAGGAACGCGACCAGACTCGCCATCCGGTGGACCTGTCCGGTGGTGCTCGGCCCGATGGCCCAGTTGTGCTTCGGGAATGCCGTGAGCACCAGCAGTCCGGCGATCCATCCCGACATCAGCACCGCCCCGGCGGGCCCGGTCAGGCGGTCGCGGACCAGGATGACGAGCAGGGCCGCCGAGCCGGCGGCGATCGCCAGCACCCCGGCGTTGAACGCCCAGCCCAGGTCGGTCAGCTGGTACTCACTGATCGTCCGGCGCAGTGGAGAGATCGACGCGGTCGGTTCGACCAGGTGCAGGATCCCGAGCACGACGACACCCAGGGTGATGCCGGCCAGCGCGAACCCGACGACCAGCCGCGACGCTCGAGAGGTCGGGGCGGTGTCCACAAGGCAACGGTACCGACGGTCGCTGTGGCCCCGGGCGGAAGCGCCGTCGGTGGCCGCCAGCACCGCGACACGGTGAGACGGCGCACCGCGACACCGCGACACGGACAAGCCGGACAACCGTCCGCAGCCGCGTGCATCTGTCACTCTGGTTCACACCAGTCACACCGCACGGAGCGACACGGCGGGACGGCACACGGCGTCGGGGGACGAGGAGAGCAGATGGGCAACGCGGGCGGCGGCCGGCGAACCGGCGGGTGGTCGACGGCAGTGACCGGTGTGCTCGGCCTGGCCGCGGCGCTGGTGGTCGCCGGGTGTACCTCGACGCCACCGAGTGCCGACGAGATGGTGACAGTGACCTCGACGGTCGGCGCCGCGGTGGACCCGGCGGGGTCGGATCCGCTCGTGACCCCGCCCGCCACCGGACCGGTCGTCGTACCGCCCTTGAACGAACCGATCGTGGAGTCCACCGCGCCGACCCAGGGCACGGACATCCAGGTCGAGCCGACCAGCAGTGTCGCTCCGACCAGTGCCACCACGACGACGACCACCACCAAGACCACACCACCGAAGCCGAAGCCGAAACCCGCGACCGTGATGACCCAGCCCGGCGACGGCGCCAAGGGCGTCGATCCACTGGGCCGCGTCCGGGTCCTGGCGGCCGGCGGCGTCCTCACCAGGGTGGCGTTGCACACCCCGGACGGCCGGTTGCTCCGTGGTGGCAGCATCAACACGGCGCGCACCGCCTGGTCGATCGTTCCGGAGCTGGGCTACGGCCGCACCTACCGGTTGGAGATCACCGCGCGGGCGAAGGACGGCACGGTGACCGACACGGTCAGCACATTCACCACCGTCGTTCCCAAGAGCAAGGTCACCGCTACCAGCTTCCCGCGCAACGGGATGACCGTCGGGGTCGGCCAACCGATCTCGATCACCTTCAGCCGGCCGATCCGCGGCGCCGCCGCGAAGAAGTTCGTCGAGAAGCAGATCACCGTGAAGACCGCGCCGCGGCAACGCGGAGCGTTTCGTTGGTTCTCCGACACGGAGTTGCACTGGCGGCCGGAGAAGTTCTGGCACACCGCGACGAAGGTCTCGGTCGATGCCGACATCTACGGCAAGAACCTGGGCGGCGGGCTGTACGGTCAGGCCGACCTGGTGTTCGGGTTCGCCACGCGCCGGGTGGCGCTGATCGCCACGGTCGACGACCGGACCCATCAGATGACGATCACCCGCAACGGTGCGAAGGTCAAGACGATCCCCGTCTCGCTGGGCCAGGACAAGTACCCGACGTACAACGGCACGCACATCGTCGCCGAGAAGTACACCTCCAAGATCATGGACTCACGCACGTGGGGGTTGACCGGTACCGGCGCGTACCGGACGAATGTCAAGTGGGCGACGCGGATCTCGTCGTCCGGCGAGTTCGTGCACGCGCGCCCCGTGGTCGGTGTACGCCCAGGGCAATTCCAACGTGTCGCACGGCTGCGTGAACGTCTCCGACCGAGAACGCCAAGTGGTTCTACGACACGTTCACCTACGGCGATCCGGTGATCATCCGCAACACCAAGGGTCCGAAGCTGAAGTCCTGGGACGGCTACGGCGACTGGCAGATCCCGTTCTCGAAGTACTGAGCGGCCACCGGCCGGTCGGTGGCCGCCGGGTCAGTCGACGTAGAAGGTGTCCAGCAGCTGCCGGTACTGCTTCTCCACCGCCTTGCGTCGCACCTTCATCGACGGGGTCATCTCGCCGTCCTCGACACTCAGGTCGTGGTCGAGGATCTCGAACTTCTTGATCGTCTCCCAGCGCTCCAACTTGGAGTTCAGCTCGTCGATGTAGCCGGAGATCAGGTCCCGGACCTGCGGAGCTGGTGACGATCTGCGCATAGTCACCCGGCGACCCCGTTGTTCCCGGCCCACTCGACGATCGCCTCTTCGTCCAGGGTGATCAGCGCCGACACGAACTTGCGCCCGTCGCCGTGCACGACGATGTGGCTGACGTAGGGGCAGACGGCCTTGAAGATGACCTCGATCTTCTGCGGCGCAACGTACTTGCCGCCGGAGGTCTTGATCAGGTCCTTCTTCCGGTCGGTGATCCGCAGGTAGCCGTCGACCAGCTCGCCGATGTCGCCGGTGTGGAACCAGCCGTCGGCGGCGAGCACGTCCTCGGTGGCCTCGTGGCTGTTGTGGTAGCCGCGCATCACCCCGCGTCCACGGACCAGGATCTCGCCGTCCGCGGCGATGATCACCTCGGTGCCGGGCAGCGGCGGCCCGACCGTGCCGATCCGCTTGTCGTTGGGCAGGTTCACGCAGCTGGCGGCGCTGGACTCGGTCAGGCCGTAGCCCTCGATCAGGTTCATACCGGCCGCGTCGAACCATTCGGCGACCTCCTTGGACAGGGCGGCCGAGCCGGAGACGAAGAACCGGATCCGGCCGCCGAGCCGGTCCCGGATCTTGCTGAACACCAGCTTGTCGGCGACCGCCGAGCTGCGCCTTGTGCAGCACCCCGATGGCGCGGTGCGGCCTGCCGGTCGCGGGACGCCTTGAGCCCGACGACCGAACGCCCAGTCGAAGATCTTGGCCTTGAGGCCGCCCTCCCCCTGGGCGGTCAGGGTCACCTTGGCCCGGACCTTCTCGAAGATCCGCGGGGCGCCGGCCATGAAGGTCGGCTTGACGCCGGCCAGGTTCTCCACGATCTTGTCGAGGTTGCCGTCGACCGCGGTGGCGAAACCGATCTGCCACTGGGCGGCCAGCAGCACCTTGCCGAACACGTGGGACAGCGGCAGCCAGAGGTACTGCACGTCGCTGGGTCGCAGGATGTCGAGGGCTTCGATGGCGACGCCCTCGTACGCCCAGTTGTCGTGCACCAGCCGGACGCCCTTGGGCTCGCCCGGTGGTGCCCGAGGTGTAGATCAGCGTCGCCAGGTTCTCCGGACCGAGCGACGGCGATGCGGTCCTCGATCACCCGGGGCTGCTCGGCCCGCAGGGCCGCGCCCTTCTCGGCGAGCTCGTCGAAGCCGAGCACACCGTCGCCGGTGACGTCGGCGTCGAACGTCACGATGCCGACCAGGCCGCGGCAGGTTGGCCGCCTTGACCTTCGCGACCTGCGTGGCGTCCTCGGCGAAGACCACCCGGACTCCGAGTCGGACAGGATGAACTGCGACGTCGCGCCTCGGCGGTGGCCGGGTAGACCGTCGTGGTCGCGGCCCCGGCGCAGCTGATCGCCAGGTCGGCCAGGATCCATTCGATGCGGGTGGTCGACGCGATCGCGACCCGTTGCTCGACCTCGACGCCGAGCGCGACCAGGCCGGCGGCCAGGTCGAACACCCGCTCCCTGGTCTGCTTCCAGGTCAGCGAGGTCCAGCTGGCCGCCGTCCGGATAACGGAAGGCCTCGGTGTCCGGGGTCGCCGCGACCCGATCGGCGAACATGGCGGCGAACGAGGCGGACGATCCGACAGGGATGCGGTGGTCATCGCTCGACGACTCCTGGCGCGAGGTGTGCGCCGCGTGGCACCGGTCACACGGATTGGCTGCGACTCTACGGAACCGTCGCCGGTGCCGTCGAACGATCCGCGCCGTGCTGGCGCGTGACGACCCCGGTGGAGCAGCACGGGCCGACCCGGCAGGATGATGGACGGGTTCGTGCCGCAGTCCGCTGCGCAGTTTCGGCGGCGATGCGAGGAGACCGCGACCCGATGAATCAGCACCCATCAGGAGATCGGCCATGAGCACCGAAGGCGGGACCAGGGCGATCGTCGCCGCGCTCCTGGCCAACACCGGGATCGCCGTCACGAAGTTCATCGCCTTCCTGATCTCCGGGTCGTCGTCGATGCTGGCCGAGTCGGTGCACTCGCTGGCCGACACCGGCAACCAGGGCCTTCTGCTGCTCGGCGGCAAGCGGGCGAAGAAGGCCGCCGACCCGTCGCACCCGTTCGGCTACGGCCGCGAGCGCTACGTCTGGGCATTCGTCGTGGCCATCGTGCTGTTCAGCGTCGGTGGCGTGTTCTCCATCTACGAGGGCGTGCACAAGCTGCAACACCCGGAGCCGATCCGGATGGCCTGGGTGCCGATCGCCGTGCTGCTCATCGCGATCTGCCTCGAGTCGTTCTCGCTGCGCACGGCCCTGCACGAGTCGGCGCCACAACGGCATGGGATCAGTTCGTACACCTTCGTCCGCCGGTCCAAGGCGCCGGAACTGCCGGTGGTGCTGCTCGAGGACATCGCCGCGCTCGTCGGCCTGGTGCTGGCGCTGATCGGCGTCGGTGCGTCGGTGATCACCGGGGACGGCGTGTGGGACGGCATCGGCACCGTGGCGATCGGCGTGCTGCTGATCATGGTGGCGCTGGTGCTCGGCGTCGAGACGCAAGAGCCTGCTGGTCGGCGAGGGCGCCTCGGACGCCGACGTGCAGGACATGATCCGCAGCCGCGATCGACGGCGACCGACATCGAGAAGATCATCCACATGAAGCACGCTCTACCTCGGCCCCGACGACCTGCTGGTGGCGATGAAGGTCGCGGTGCGCGGCTCCGACACGGCCGCCGACGTCGCCGCGAGTCGATCGACGCCGTCGAGGCCCGGGTGCGGGCCGCGGTGCCGGCCGCCACGGTGATCTACATCGAGCCGGACCTGTTCGACGCCGACTACACACCGGCCGCGAAACCGGCCGCGCCCGGAAAGTGGAGGTCATTGATCATGTTGGTGGCGTTCTCGTCGCACCGTCCGGAACTCGGCCGACGGCACGTCTCGACACGATCGGTCGAGGGCTCGGTGTCGGCCGCGGTCGCCGAGGCTGTGCGGATGGTCCGGGAATCCGGCCTGCCGAACCGGACCGACGCCATGTTCACCACCATCGAGGGTGAGTGGGACGAGTGCATGGCCGTGGTCAAACGGGCCAGCGAGGCGGTCGGCCGGTACGGCTCCCGGGTGTCCCTGGTACTCAAGGCCGACATCCGGCCGGGCTACACCGGCGAGCTGGACGCGAAGGTGGAGCGGGTCGAGGCCGCACTTCGCCATCCCAGCGAGTGAAAGAAAAGAACGCAGAATCCGAAGATTCTGCGTTCTTCTCAGTCACTCGATGGGTACCGCAGGTGAGTGCCTACAGAGTGATGAGTCCGGTCGTTCCGGCCTTGGCGGCGGTGAACCGGGCGGTGGCGTCCGCCCAGTTGACGACGTTCCACCAGGCGGTGACGTAGTCGGCCTTGACGTTCTTGTACTGCAGGTAGAAGGCGTGCTCCCACATGTCCAGCAGCACGATCGGGACCTGCGCGGCCGGCAGGTTTCCCTGCTGGTCGAACAGCTGCATGATGTTCAGCCGCTGGCCCAGGGTGTCCCAGACCAGCATCGACCAGCCGGAACCCTGGATGGCGTTGGCGTTCGCGGTGAACTGCTTCTTGAAGCCGTCGAACGAACCGAAGAACTCGTCGATCGCGGCGGCCAGCTCGCCGTCCGGCTTGTCGTCGTCGGTGCCCGGCCACAGGTTCGGCCAGAAGACCGAGTGGTTGATGTGGCCGCCGAGGTGGAACGCCAGGTTCTTCTCCAGCAGGTTGATGGTGCCGAAGCTGTCCTTCTCCCGAGCCTCGGCCATCTGGTCCAGCGCGGTGTTGGCGCCGGTGACGTAGGCCGCGTGGTGCTTGTCGTGGTGCAGTTCCATGATCTGGCCGGAGATGAACGGCTCGAGTGCGCCGTAGTCGTACGGCAGGTCGGGCAGCGTGTACACAGCCATGGAGGCTCCCCTCGACGTCGAGTAGATCGTCATGCACCCGCCGCCGGATCGGCGATCGACAGTGGATCTTGTCGGTCGGTTCTGACCCTACTACCCGTGCCCGAAAGTCGCCGTCCGGCACACCTGGCGCCGCAGCGGCGCCGAGGCCAGGATCACCCCCAGGACGGCAGCCAGGTCTCGGCGGTCAGGTCGGCCGGCGGTGATCGGGTCGCCGTTCAGGATCGGCCACAGCCAGATGAAGTTGGCCACCACCAGGCCGACGTAGATCGCGACGATGGCGATCGAGGCGTAGCGCTTCTCCACGCCGTCGCTGGCCCGGCCCAGGATGTCGCCGAGCACCAGGGTGATGCCCAGGATCAGGAACGGCGCCACCGGCGTCATGTAGAAGAAGTACATCTGCCGGTCGAGGTTGGCGAACCACGGCAGGTACCCGGCGCCGTAGCCGACCAGGACCGCGGCGTACCGCCAGTCCAGCCGGCCGATGGCCTTCCACAGCGCCCAGCCCAGCACGAACAGCGAGATCCACCACAGCGCCGGGGTGCCGATCAGGAAGATCCGCTTGACGCAGGTGGCGGCGCCGCAGCCGGTGGTGGTGTCGGCCGGCACGTAGTAGAGCACCGGGCGGGTGCCGATCGGCCACGACCACGGCTTGGACTCCCACGGGTGCCGGTCGGCCGGGTTGGTCGGGGTCAGCAGGTTGTTGTGGAACTTCAGCATCTCCTTGCGTACAGCCACAGGGACTTGAGCGCCGGAGCTGAGCGCGGCCACGAGCCCGTTGCCGGCGCGGCCGTCGGCGTGCCGGTCCCAGCCGGACTCGGAGGCGAACCAGGCCCACCAGGCGCGCGAGGTAGGTCAGCATCGGGACGATGGCCAGCGACCACAGGCTCGGCACCAGAGGTCGCGGCGGACCACCGCGAGGATCGGCTGGCGGATGCCGGCCTCGCGGCGGGCGGTGATGTCCCAGATCACGGTCAGGATCCCGAACGCGGCGATCCAGTAGACGCCGGACCACTTCACCGCGCAAGGCAGGCCGAGCAACACGCCGGCGCCGAACCGCCACCAGCGGGCGCCCAGCTTGACCCCGGCTCGCGACTGCCGGCGCCCGGTGCGTCCGGATCGTCGGCGACCGCGGCCGCCAGCCGGTCCCGGACCTGGTCGCGGTCGGCGATCACGCAGGCGAACGCGGCCAGCACGAACATCGCCGGAAGATGTCCAGCAGCGCCGTCCGGGCCTTCACGTGGCGAGACGCCGTCGCAGATCAGCAGCACGCCGGCGATGCCGCCGAGCAGCGTCGACCGGGTCATCCGCCGGGCCACCCGGATGATCAGCAGGATGCAGACGGTGCCGGCGACCGCCGAGGCGAACCGCCAGCCGAACGGGTTGTAGCCGAACAGCATCTCGCCCAGCGCGATGAGCTGTTTGCCCAGCGGCGGATGGACGACCAGGTTGAAGGCCGGGTTGTCCTCGATGCCGCCGTTGCGGACCATCTCGGCGGCCTGCACGGCGTAGTACTTCTCGTCGAACAGCGGGGTGCCGCCGTCGGTGCGGTAGCCGAGCTGCCAGAACCGGACGATGCGCGCCGATGAAGGTGATCAGGACGCCGGTGACCACCCAGCCGCGGAGCGCGGTCGGTCGGCAGCGGGGGCGGACGAGCCGCTTGGCCGGCCCGACCGGCGGGGTGATCGCCGGAACCTCGCCGATCGCGACGACCTGGTCGGCCGGGTCGGGACGGCCCGGCGGGGTCGAGGTCGGCCGCGGCGATCTCGCGGACGCGGCGCCGCTCGTCCGGCTCGTCGATTCGGCCGGATCCAGGGCCGGATCCGTGCCGGGTCAGCGGTCAGACATCCACGCCGCCGTGGGTGCGTCCGTCATCGACGTCCGTGCCGGCGGCGTCGCGCGAGGGCGTCCGGCGCCGCCGGGATCGAGGACACGCGACCGATCGTAGGGTGAGACGGTGAGTGGCCCGCGCGAATCCGGCGCGTTGGTGCTCGCCGGCACGCCGCTCGGTCGGGTCAGCGACGCCTCCGCGGGCCTGCGGGCCGCGCTGGCCGGGGCCGACGTGATCGCCGCGGAGGACACCCGCCGGCTGTATGCGGCTGGCCGCCGACCTGGACGTCGACGCTGTCCGGCCAGGTGGTCTCGTTCTACGAGGCGGTCGAGCAGGCCCGGATCCCGGCGCTGCTCGACGCGGATCGCCGACGGCGCCACGGTCGTGCTGGTCACCGACGCCGGAATGCCGTGCGGTGTCCGATCCCGGCTACCGGTTGGTGGCCGCCGCCGCGGCGGCCGGTCTGCGCGGTGACGTCGGTGCCCGGGCCGTCGGCGGTCATCACCGCGCTGGCGCTGTCCGGGCTGCCCAGCGACCGGTTCACCTTCGAGGGGTTTCCGCCCCGCAAGGCCGGGGAGCGGCCGAGGGCGCTGGCCGCGCTGCGCGGCCGAGCGGCGGACGATGGTGTTCTTCGAGTCGGTGCACCGGATCGCCGACACGCCTCGCGGCGATGGTCGAGGCGTTCGGGCCGAGCGGCCGGCGGCGCTGTGCCGGGAGCTGACCAAGACCTACGAGGACGTCCGGCGGGGGACCCTGGCCGAGTTGCTGCCGGCGCGGCCGAGGAGGGCTGCGCGGCGAGGTCACCCTGGTGGTCGCCGGCGCGCCGGACGACGCCGGCGGAGGTCCCCGGCGACGCCGACCTGGCGGCGCAGGTGGACGCACTGACCACCACCGGTCTGAGCCGGCGCGACGCCATCGATGCGGTAGCGGTGCGCTTCGGGGTCCCGCGGCGCACGGTGTACAACGCCGCGCACCGCTGATCGCGTTGTGTCCGTTGGCTGCGTCGACAGTGGTACTCGCGGCTGGTGCCGTGCGTGTTGGCAGCGTGGGCCTCTGACCGAGCGGGGCTTGAGTTGGGCTGTCCGCCGCTCGCACCACCAGCGGCGCGGGACGGCTGGTGCCGTGTGCGTTGGCAACGTACTGGCGCCGGCCGGCTCAGCTGGTCGGCGTGATGCTCTGGGCGAGGGCGACGACGGTGGCGACGTCGCCGTCGGCGGCGCGCGGCGCGACGATCTGCAGCACCGGCAGGTCGGCGTCCTGCGGGTGGGCCAAGGTGACCAGGCCGACGGCGTCGTGGTAGTCGTCGCAGCTGTTCGTGCACTCGGTGTAGGTCTGGCCGAAGGTGACCAGCGACCCGGCCGGCACCTTCTGTGCGGCCGAGACGTCGGTGGCGTAGCTCGGCGGCTGCAGGTAATGACCGTGGTTGCCGTTGAGCGCGCGTTGGTTCGGCCTGCGGGCAGTCCTTGCCGATGAGCCATAGGTCGAACGTTCCGGCTGCCGTCTTCACCTGGGCCTGGGCCGTCTTGCAGTCGTCGGACTCCCGATGTTCGAACGGGGTGACGGTGGCGCTGCCGAAGCGGCACGCTCGAGCTGCGAGACCCTGACCGAGGTCGAGGTGATCGAGTCCGTCCGTCGTTCGGGTCGCTGGATGGTGGCCGAACCCGACGTCGATGGATCCGAGGATGTGCTCACCGGGCTCGTTGGCGCGTCGTGGTGGTCGACCGTCGCTGCGGTCGGCGTTCCCGGTGTCGTCGCGCTGCACGCAGGCGACGGCCAACG
This sequence comes from uncultured Actinomycetota bacterium, assembly GCA_963706185.1. Lineage (GTDB taxonomy): Bacteria > Actinomycetota > Actinomycetes > Mycobacteriales > Nakamurellaceae > Nakamurella. Next base: position 92,403 of record CAVPLZ010000022.1, read on the forward strand.
CCACGGTCGCCAGCGCCAGGATGCGCATCCGGAATGTCCGCATCGGAGGATCATGCCCGGTGCGCTCGGTTGCGGGGCGGAATCCGCGTGGTCGATCGGGGGCGAGCGCCTACCGTGGAAGACCGAACAACGGGGAGTGAATCGATGAGTGAGCTGAAGGACCGGCTGCGGGCCGACCTGACCGCGTCGATGAAGGCCAGGGACACGGTGACGACGGGCACCCTGCGGATGGCGCTGACGGCCGTCACGAACGAGGAGGTCTCGGGCGCGACCGCCCGGGAGCTGTCCGACGCCGAGGTGATCACCGTGCTGACCCGCGAGGTGAAGAAGCGCAAGGAGGCGGCCGAGGCCTATGACGGCGCGAACCGGCCGGAGCTCGCCGAGCAGGAGCGGGCCGAGTCCGCGGTGTTGGGGCGATATCTCCCGCAGCAACTGACCGACGCAGAGCTGTCGGCATTGGTCGGCGACGCGATCGCCGAGGTCGAGGCCTCGACCGGGGCCGCGCCGACCATGAAGCAGATGGGGCAGGTGATCAAGGCCGCGCAGGCGCGCTCCGCCGGTCGTGCCGACGGCGCTCGGCTGGCCGCGGCCGTCCGCTCGCGCCGCTGAGCTGATCCCGGGGAGCCCCCGGCCCGCGGGGAGAAAATCCTCCCAAATCGGGCACAATCCTGCGATCAAGTCCCCGCGGGCCGGGTGATCTTCGTCCGGCTCGCGGCCCGTCGACCGGATCCTTGGCAACCCGGGCGGATCGTGGGCAACCTGGGCGGGAGGGTCAGGCGGGCTCGGCCATCTCCAGCACCTGCTCGCGGCTCAGGTCGAGGTCGTGGGCGCTCTTGGCGTGGTCCTGGACCTGCGGCACCAGAGCGTCCTCGTCGTCGGCTTCGATCGTCCCGCCACAGGGGCAGGTGACCTTGTAGGTCATGGCGGCCTCGCTTTGCTCGGATCGACCAGGCTGACCTGATCGGGGCCCGGTCGGGCCCGAGACGAGTGTGCGCCGGGGTGAAGGACGCGACAATTGTTGAGCCCGCACTTCACGCGATTGCGCGGCGATCCAGCGGATCGGACGCAACCTCGGCCGGGCGAACGCGTCTGGACGGATGTGCAGTACCTCGGCGGCTCCATCCACCGAGTCGAGCAGTCCCGGCCGATCGCGCGCGGAGGACCTGACAATGCCGTTCCGGTGGAACTATGGTGGCCCGTCCTGGGCGATGAGCACCTTCGATGCGTCGTCCACCCTGTCCGTCCGGCTGCCACTGGGCGCCGACCGGCTGATGGCCGGCGGCGACTCCGAGTCGACCGGCACCTACCGGACGTTGCGCGTGGTACCGGGTATGGACGGCGACGGCACCCGCGGCCAGCGCTGACCTGATTCGCCGATCCGCCGGCCTTGTGCGGTGGGTCGAGCCGGGCCCGGGTCAACGGTCGGACAGCACCCGGCCGCACGGCCGGTCCGCCGACAGGGCAGGCTTGACGGTGACCGTTCACCGCGAATCCGCCCGGAGCAGCCATGGCAGCCACCCCGAAGGACACACGTCAAGGCCGACATCGGCGTCACCGGCCTGGCCGTCATGGGGTCGAACCTGGCCCGCAACTTCGCCCGCAAGGGTTTCGTCACCGCCGTGCACAACCGGACCCAGGCGAAGACCGACGCGCTGATCGCCGAGCACGGTTCGGAGGGCGACTTCGTCCCGTCGGCGTCGACCGCCGATTTCGTCGCCTCGCTGGCCCGGCCGCGCAAGATCATCATCATGGTCAAGGCCGGCGACGCCACCGACGCGGTGATCGACGAGATCGCCGCGCTGCTCGAGGACGGCGACATCCTCATCGACGGCGGCAATGCCAAGTTCTCCGACACCACTCCGGCGGGAAGCGGCATTGCGGGACAAGGACATCCACTTCGTCGGCTGCGGCATCTCCGGCGGCGAGGAGGGGGCGCTGAACGGGCCGTCGATCATGCCGGGCGGGTCGAAGCAGTCCTACGAGTCGCTCGGTCCGATCCTGGAGAAGATCTCCGCCCACGTCGACGGCGAGCCCTGCTGCACCCACATCGGCACCGACGGCGCCGGGCATTTCGTCAAGATGGTGCACAACGGCATCGAGTACGCCGACATGCAACTCATCGCCGAGGCCTACGACCTGCTGCGCCGCGCCGGGGGCCTGGAGCCGGCCGAGATCGCCGCGGTGTTCGAGGACTGGAACTCCGGCGAGCTGGACTCGTTCCTGATCGAGATCACCGCCCAGGTGCTCGCGCATGTCGACGCCGCCACCGGGAAGCCGTTCGTGGACGTCGTTCTCGACGCGGCCGGGATGAAGGGCACCGGCACCTGGACCGTGCAGACGGCGCTGGATCTGGGCATCCCGGTGTCCGGCATCGCCGAGGCGGTGTTCGCCCGCGGGTTGTCGTCCTCGACCGAGCAGCGGGCGGCCGCGGTCGGCGTGCTGCCGGGCCCGAGACGTCCTGGCAGGTCAAGGATCGCGACACGTTCGTCGAGGACGTACGGCGCGCGCTGTACGCCTCGAAGATCGTCGCCTACGCCCAGGGTTTCGACGAGATCGCCGCCGGCGCAGCGGAATACGGCTGGGACATCGACCGCGGTGCGGTCGCCCGGATCTGGCGCGGCGGCTGCATCATCCGGGCCCGGTTCCTCAACCGGATCACCGAGGCCTACGACGCCACCGCCGAGGCACCGCTGTCGCTGCTGCTCGCGCCCGTACTTCACCGAGGCGGTCGGCGCGGCACAGGCGTCCTGGCGTCGGGTGGTGGCCGGTGCGGCCCAGTCGGGGATCCCGACCCCGGGCTTCTCCGCGGCCCTGGCCTACTACGACGGCCTGCGGTCCGAGCGGCTGCCGGCCGCGCTGATCCAGGGCCAGCGAGACTTCTTCGGCGCCCACACCTATCGGCGCGTCGACCGCGACGGCGTCTTCCACACCCTGTGGTCCGGCGACCGCACCGAAGTCGAATCCTGACCCGGCGAGGATCAACTTCGGCCGCGAGGATCAACTTCGCCCGAGGTGAGGCCGGTGGGACGATTGGTAACAACTTCATCCGCGCGATTGAAGTTGATCCTCGCGACGCCAGTTGATTCTCGCAGGGCCCGAGGTGCTGACGACGAAACGCCGGCCGCCCTCGGGAGAGGACGGCCGGCGCCTTGCTGCCTGTGGCGATGATCCGGCTCGGTCAGCCGACCAGCTCGACCTCGCCGGCGGCAGGCCGATCGGAGACGTTCGCCTCCTCGGGCTTGCGCGGGCCCCGGACCAGCGGCGGCCACCAGGAGGACAGTCAGCGCCAGGAAGCCGGCGGCCACCTCGAACGCGGTGTCCGCGCCGTGGACGAAGGCCTGCTGGGCCTGCTGCGCGGCAGTTCCGGAGACGCTGGCCGCACCGGATGCGTGGCCGAACACCGAGACCATGATGGCCAGGCCCAGGGTCCCGCCGACCTGCTGCATCACGTTGACCAGACCGGATCCGGCGCCGGCGTCGGCCGGGGCGACCCCGGCCAACGACAGGCCGGTCAGCGGCACGAACGCGATGCCGTTGCCGAGGCCGAACAGCATCAGCGGCCCGAGGATGTGCAGGTAGCCGCTGCTCGCCGACAAGCCGGACAACCAGAGCAGGGCGGTCGTCGACAGCAGCAGGCCACCGACGATCAGGTACTGCGGCTGGAACCGCGGGCTCAACACCCGGGCGCGACAACTGCGAGGCGCTGAACACCATCACCGACAGCGGCAGGAAGGCCAGCCCGCTGGTCAGCGGTGAGTAGCCGAGGATGTCCTGCAGGAACTGGGTCAGGAAGAAGAACATCCCCATCATCCCGGCCACCAACAGCAGCCGGGCCACGTAGCTGACACTGCGGTTGCGGTCGGCGAACAGCCGCAGCGGCGTGATCGGTTCCACGGCCCGCCGCTCGACCAGGACGAAGGCCAGCAGCAGCAGGCCGCCGACGACGAACCCGGTGACGGTGATCGGGTCGCCCCAGCCCGCGCTGGCCGCGCGCACCAGTGAGTAGACCAGAGCAGTCATGCCGACCGTCGAGGTGAGCGCACCGGCCAGGTCGAAGGGCTTGTGCACGCGGGGAGTTTCGGGGAGCGCCCGCATCGCCACGGCGATCAGACGCGATGCCGATCGGCACGTTGATGAACAGCACCCAGCGCCAGGAGACGAACTGGGTGAGCACGCCGCCGGCCAGCAGGCCGACCGCGGCGCCACCGATCGAGACGGCGGTGTACCAACCCGAGGGCGCGGGTGCGTTCCCGGGTCCCGGTGAACATGATCATCAGCAGGGCCAGGGCGGACGGTGCGGCCAGCGCCGCACCGACGCCCTGCGCGGCCCGGGCGATCAGCAGCAGGGTGGCCGAGCCGGCCAAGCCGCCGGCGAGCGAGGCCAGGGTGAAGACGGCGATGCCGGCCACGAACACACGGCGCCGGCCCAGCACGTCACCGGCGCGAGCGCCGAGCAGCAGCAGGCCGCCGAAGGCCAGCGTGTAGGCGTTGACGACCCACGACAGGCCGGTCGGGCTGAAACCGAGACCGGTGGCGATGTCGGGCAGCGCGATGTTCACGATCGTCGCGTCCAGCATCACCATCAGCTGGCTGATCAGCACGATGCCCAGGGCGAACCCCGGCCGGGTCACGGTCGGAGACGCAACTTGTGGAGAGGTCACTCCAGAGCTCCTCAGGAGTAGTATCGAATAAACGGATGGGCCCTCCGGTAACTATACGGAGGCATCCTCCGGTTGTCGACAGGATTCACGAGACTTACGCCATCCGCGAAATGCGTGACGACAGAAAGGGGAGGTCGGCGGTGTCAACGAAGACGGCGCTCGTCCAGCCGGCATCGAACAGTGCAACGGCCGAGCGGGCCGTGCTCGACGACCGGGCCACGGACACGTTCCCGGCGCACGACGTGAAGCCGATGCGTGCGGACGCCCGCCGGAATCGGGAAGCGATCCTCACGGCGGCGACCGACATGTTCTCCGCACAGGGGGCGAACGCCCCGCTCGAGGACGTCGCCCGCCAGGCCGGCGTCGGCATCGGCACGCTGTACCGACACTTCCCGACGCGCGAGGACCTGGTGTTCGCCGTCTACAAGCGCGAGGTCGACCGGCTCTGCGCCGCCGTCCCCGAACTGCTCGCCGAGTACGACGCGGCCACCGCGACCCGGGAGTGGATGCTCCGCTTCGTCGACTACGCCGCGACCAAGCGCGGCCTGGTCGAGCCTGCTCCGCTCGATGATGGGCGCGGACAAGAACCTGCTCGCCGAGGCCAAGAGCAATCTGCACGACGCCGCGGGCGAACTGCTCTCGACCGCGCGGCGGCCGGGGTGATCAGGGCCGACGCCGACCCGGACGACCTGACCCGCGCGCTCGGCGGGATCTGCATGACGGGGGAGGGCCCGGACTGGAAGGACAAGGCCGTCCGGTTGGTCGACCTGGTGTACGACGGCCTGCGCTTCGGCGCGCCCAACGCCTGAGCCGCATCCGGGAGTCCCCAGGTCGCGGGTCCACCTGGTGCGCCGGGGTCGGACGATGGCGCCGGCGCTACCCTGCGTAAGAGCACAGTTGCGCGCTGTTGCAGCGGTGGCGCCGGCGCTTGTAGGTTCCTCACACGGACTTCACTCGAGTCCAGCCGTCACCCCATCGTCGCGGAGGTCGTTCATGTGTGAGGGCTGCCAGATCCAACCCACCGAGCAGCAGGTCGTCGGCGCTGTCCCGGCGACGCATGCTCGGCGTCGCGGCGGCCGGGGTGGCCGGAGCTGCGGCGTTGACCGCGCTCGGCGCCGGCCCGGCGTGGCGGGCGGTAGCCCGGCGGCCGCCGGCCGGCCACGGCCGCGGAGGCGGCGGCGGTGCTCGGCGGGTCCCGGTCGACCAGATCAGCATCCAGCTGTACACGCTGCGCGAACTCATGGCCACCGACCTCGAGGGCACGCTGACCAAGCTGGCCCGGATCGGGTTCAAGAAGGTCGAGCACGCCGGCGTGCCGACCGGGCTGACGGCCAAGCAGTTCCGCAAGCTGCTGGACAGTCTCGGCCTGCGTTCGACCTCCGGGCACAACGACATCACCCCGATCGCCGCGCCGTTCGACAGCGCGCGCCGGGCAGCGTGGCAGGCCGTACTGGACACCGCCAACGTGCTCGGCCAGAAGACCGTCAACCTGTCCGTGGTCGGGGCGTCGTTCGCCGGCGGGCTGACGTTCTTCAACACCGCCGAGCAGTGGAAGACGCTGTGCGAGGTGCATCAACCAGGCCGGCCGGATGGCGCGTGCGTCCGGCTTGGGTCTTGGCCTGCACAACCATTTCTGGGAATTCCTGCCGCTGCTGGACTCGCACCTGGTCGGGTCCGACTTCCTGATCTCGGAGACCGATCCGCGGTACGTGCACTTCGAGATCGACCTGTACTGGGCGCACTACGCCCACCACGATCCGGTGCAGATCATCAGCTACATCCAGGACCGGGTCACGCAGTTCCACGTCAAGGACATGAAGCTGACGCCGGGGGCGCCCGGCGATTCCGGACCGGCGATGACGTTCACCGACCCGGGCACCGGGGTGATCGACTTCCGGCGGATCTTCGCCTCGAAGACCGCCAGCCCGCGGAACACCGAGTACATCATCGAGCGCGACGACGCCGGCCAGGGCGCGCTGACCACGGCCAAGGTCGGCTTCGACGCTGCTCAAGAACATCCGCTTCTGAGTTTCCGTCCCGGCCCGGCCGTCTCCAGCCCGCCGACCCGGGCCATACCCGTGTTGATCATGGCGAACCTGTACGCGATTCCTCGGCGAGTTGCGCGACACGCCGAAGTCGGGCGTACCGGTTTCCCATGATCAACTTCTGGGGAGGGCCGGGTGTCGGAAAACCGGGGCGTCGGCGCGCGCACTAACCTGAGGGCATGGGTTCACCTGTCCTGACCGCGGTCGCCTGGCCCTACGCCAACGGCCCGCGCCACATCGGCCACGTCTCCGGCTTCGGCGTCCCCGTCCGACGTGTTCTCCCGCTACCAGCGGATGGCCGGGCGCCGACGTGCTGATGGTCTCGGGTACCGACGAGCACGGCACGCCGATCCTGGTGCAGGCCGACGCCGAGGGCGTTCCCGCCCGGGAGCTCGCCGACCGCTACAACCGGGTCATCGTCGAGGACCTGGCCGCACCTCGGGCTGTCCTACGACCTGTTCACCCGCACCACCACCCGCAACCACTACGCGGTGGTCCAGGAGATGTTCCGGACGGTCCACCGCAACGGCTATTTCGTGCCGCAGACGACCATGTCGGCGATCTCGCCGTCGACCGGGCGCACGCTGCCGGACCGCTACATCGAGGGCACCTGCCCGATCTGCGGGTACGACGGCGCCCGCGGCGACCAGTGCGACAACTGCGGCAACCAGCTCGACCCGATCGACCTGATCCACCCGCGGTCGCGGATCAACGGCGAGACGCCGAAGTTCGTCGAGACCGAGCACTTCTTCCTCGACCTGCCCGCCCTGGCCGGTGCGCTGGGCGACTGGCTGCGCACCCGCGACGACTGGCGGCCCAACGTCCTGAAGTTCTCGCTGAACCTGCTCGACGACCTGCGCCCGCGGGCGATGACCCGCGACATCGACTGGGGCATCCCGGTTCCGCTGGACGGCTGGCGCGACCGGCCGGACAAGAAGCTCTACGTCTGGTTCGACGCGGTGATCGGCTACCTGTCCGCGTCGATCGAGTGGGCCCGCCGGTACGGCCGGACGCCGACGAGTGGCAGCGGTGGTGGACTGCGGACGACGATCGCGCGGCGCGTCAGTTCTACTTCATGGGCAAGGACAACATCACCTTCCACAGCCAGATCTGGCCGGCCGAGCTGCTTGGCCTACGACGGCGCGGGTGCGAAGGGCGGCGCCCCGGGCGAGTTCGGCCGGTTGAACCTGCCCGACCGAGGTGGTGTCCAGCGAATTCCTGAAGATGAGCGGGTCGAAGTTCTCCACCTCCCGGGGCACGGTGATCTACGTCCGGGACTTCCTGGACGCGTTCGGCCCGGACGCGCTGCGCTACTTCATCGCGGTGGCCGGTCCGGAGACCCAGGACGTCGACTTCACCTGGGACGAGTTCGTCCGGCGCACCAACTTCGAGCTGGCCAACGAGTGGGGCAACCTGGTCAACCGGTCGATCTCGATGGCCCACAAGAACTTCGGCGCTGATACCGACGCCGGGAACGCTGACCGACACCGACGCCGAGCTGCTGGCCACCTCGCGGGCGGCGTTCGACACCGTCGGAGAACTGCTGGGGCGCAGCCGGTTCCGCGCGGCGATCACCGAGTCGATGCGGGTGGTGTCGGCGGCGAACAAGTACATCTCGGAGACCGCGCCGTGGAAGCTGGGTGACGACCCCGACCGGCAGGCCACCGTGCTGCACACCGCGCTGCAGGTGGTCGACGACGCCAAGACGCTGCTGACGCCGTTCCTGCCGCACTCCAGTCAGCAGGTCTTCGCAGGCCCTGCGGAAACACCGGGGTGTGGGCGGCGCAGCCGGAGATCCGCGAGGTCACCGACCTGCCCGACGACGTGGAGGGCGTCGGCGTGCCGGAGCCCCGCGAGTACCCGGTGCTCTCCGGCGACTACCCGGCCCAGCAGGCGACCTGGCGAAGGATCGACCTCGAGCCCGGCCGGCCGCTGCACAAGCCCACGCCGCTGTTCACCAAGCTCGACCCCAAGCTCGGTGACACCGGCCCCGACTGGGCCCCGATCAACACCGACGGCTGAGCGCGCAGATCCATGCCGCTGCACGACTCGCTCGCCGGCCGCAAGGTCGTCCCGCTACCGGATCTCGTTGCCCGCGCCGGTCGCCGACGCCCACACCCATCTGGACGCGTGTGGATTCGACACCCCCGACGAGGTGACGGCGGCCATGGCGCGCGCGGCGTCGGTCGGGGTGGCCAGAGTGCTGACGGTCGGCGACGACCTCGCCTCGGCCGAGTGGGCCGTCCGGGCTGCCACCTGGCACCCGGACCTGTACGCGGCGGTGGCCCTGCACCCGACCCGCGCCGACCACCTGGACGAGAACGCCAGGACGGTCCTGGAGGACCTGGCCGCAGCAACCGAGGGTGGTCGCGGTGGGGGAGACCGGCCTGGATCACTACTGGGACGCCGCCCCGCACGCCGCCCAGGTGGAGGCCTTCGCCTGGCACATCGAGCTGGCCAAACGGGTGGGCAAACCGCTGATGATCCACGACCGCGATGCGCACGAAGCGGTGTTCGACGTGCTGGACGCCGAGGGTGCTCCGGACACGGTCGTCTTCCACTGCTTCTCCGGCGACGCAGCGATGGCCAGACGGTGCGCCGACGCCGGTTACTACCTCTCCTTCGCCGGCCCGGTCAGCTTCCGCAACGCCAAGGAGCTCGCCGCAGCGGCCACCGTCACCCCGGCAGAGTTGATCATGGTGGAGACGGACGCCCCGTTCCTCACCCCGCATCCACACCGGGGGACCCGCAACGAACCGGCCGCCCTGCCGTACACCGTCCGCGCGCTGGCCGCCCTGCGCGAGCAGGACCTGGCCGAGCTCTGCGAGACGGTGAGCCTCACCACAGCTGCCGTCTTCGGTTGGGACGCGCCACCGTCGAGTTGATCAGGGCCGCAACGATGCTCGGAGCCCGGTCGGGGACGACATTCGACGAGGTTTCGGCGGTGGGTTGCCTGCCCGTACCCAAACCGTTACTGTCCCGTGATATCAGCCGGGATGGGGAAGTCCTGGGTGTGTCGGGGGCAGGTCGCCGGGTTCCGCTGCCATGGGACTGCACGACCTGCCCTTTGCCTGTGCTGCCGACACACCGCAGAGCTCCTGCCCGGGCCCTGCAACGCTCGGACAGGTCTTGGCTTCCACTGACGATTTCGCGCCCTCGGGCGAGAGCCACCAGCACGACGATGTCTCCACCGGTCCGGTGCCATCATGGGCCCCGTCGGACGGGCCTGCCATAAGCAAAGTGCAGCCGGGGCGCGCACGTGCGCCGTGTCGGCGAGACCGCAGGCTCCGAACTCGAAGCACCCGACGACGTCGACGCCCGGCAGGACGACGATGGCGACCTCCTGACGCTGTCCGAGGCGCCGCCGGCCAAGCGCCGCAGTTACCGCAAGCCGTTGCTCATCGGCGTCGCCGCGGCGGTCGCGCTGATCACCGCGGGCGCCGGGACGGTGGCCGCGCTGACCAAGTCGGTGACCATCACCGTCGACGGGCAGCAGCGGCAGATCACCACGCTGGCCGGGACCGTGGACGGCGCCCTGAGCGCGGCCGGCATCTCCGTCGCCGACCATGACACGCTCGCGCCGGCGAAGGGCGCGACCATTGCCGACGGGTCGAAGATCGCCCTCGAGCGTGGCCGGCTGCTCACCCTGACCATCGACGGGCAGCAGCGCCAGGTCTGGACCACGGCCACCACCGTGGACGAGGCGCTGGCCGAGCTGGGCCGCGACTCCACCGACCTCCAGCTGTCCGCCGACCGCAGCCGGCCGATCCCGCTCACCGGGCTGGCCGTCACCGCCGAGACGCTGCACACGGTGACAGTGGCCAACCGCGCGACCAAGAGGGCCACGGTCACGTCCGCCGCCGAGACCGTCGGCGACCTGCTGACTCGAACAGGGCATCAAGGTCGGCAAGTACGACCGGGTGTCTCCGGCGCTGGACAGCGCGGTGACCGACGGCACCACCGTCACTGTGCGGACGCTGCCCAAGGTGCAGGTGGTGGTGGCCAAGAACCAGCCGAAGAGCACGTATACGGACGTCAAGACCGTCCGTGACCTGCTGAAGGCCAACAAGATCTCCCTCGGCAAATTGGACAAGGTCAGCCCGGCGCTGACCACCAAGGTCACCGACGGGCTGAAGGTGACCATCACCAGGATCTCGCAGACCAGCCGATCCAAGGTGATCGCGCTGGCTCAGCCGGCCGACCAGACCGTCGAGGACGACACCATGCTGGTGGGCACCAGCAGCGTGGCCAACGAGGGTCGCGCCGGTTCCCAACGGGTCGACTACCAGGTGACCGTCACCAACGGTGTCGAGGGCAAGCCGCGCGAGGTCGGCCGCACCACCCTCACCCAGCCGCAGGCCAAGGTGGTCCACGTCGGAACCGCGCAGCCCCCGCCGGCGCCCGAACCCGACCCGACCACCAGCGCGGCCGCCCCCCGACCAGCGCAGCGGCGACACCGGCAGGCCGCGCCGGCGCCCAGTGGCGGCTGGAGCGTGAACTGGGACGCGATCGCGACCTGTGAGTCGGGTCAGAACTGGAGCATCAACACCGGCAACGGCTACTACGGCGGGCTGCAGTTCGACATCGGGACCTGGCTGAGCAACGGCGGCGGCGCTTACGCCCAACGGGCCGACCTGGCGACCAAGGACCAGCAGATCGCCATCGCCGAGCGCGTCTACGCCTCCCGCGGGCTCTCGCCGTGGGCGTGCGGATACGCGGCCGGCTGATTCGTGAGTCGACGGGACGACCGGGCCGAGGACGCCCTCGAGTGGACACTGCCTGACATCAACGCACTCAAACCGCCGGACGACCCGGAGGCCAGGGCGGCGTTGCGGGCGGAGATGCAATCGAGCTGGACCGGGGAGATCCCGGTGCTGCGGGACCTGGCCGGGCCACCGGCCGACACCGTGGCGACACCGCGTCGACGCGGACGTCACGCCTCGGCCGACGACGAGCACCCCGCGCCCGACGGCACCGAACCAGGGCGCGCCTGGCTGCTGGTGCCGCGGCCGGAGGGACGTCGCGGTCGGCACGCCGGCGTCGACGTCGACCAGACGGCCGAGATCGCCGACCTGTCGGCCGCGGTCGAGCAGCACGCGGCCGCGGTCGAGCAGCACGCGGCGACGGTCGAGCACGCCGGTACGGAGTCGGCGCGCGCAGTCGGCGAGACGCCCGACCGGGACGATGACGAACCCGGCGACCGGCCGGATCCCCCTGACACTCCCGGGGGTGCCGCCGGCGATACGGGGGCCGACGCCGGGAGCGCGGACGACGCCGGGAGCGGCGGCGCGCGTGAGACCGGCGGCCCCGGGCGCGGATTCGGCCTGCGTACGCCAGCACTGGTGATCGGCGTCGCCGCCGCCTGCCTGTTCACCGGTGGAGCGGGAACGGTTGCCGCCATGGACAAGTCGGTCACCATCACGGTCGACGGTCAGCCCCGTGCGGTGTCCACGCTGTCCGGCGACGTGGCCGGCGCACTGAGCGCGGCCGGGCTGACGGTCGGCCAGCACGACACGCTGGCGCCCAGCCCCGGCACGGCGATCCAGGACGGCTCGCAGATCCGGCTGGACCGCGGCCGGTTGGTCACCGTCGTCCTCGACGGACACCAGCGGCAGATCTGGACGACGGCCCGCACGGTGGATGCCGCGCTGGCCGAGGTCGGCGCGGACGACGCCCGACGGCAGGTGTCCGCGAACCGCAGCCGGGCCATTCCGCTGCCGGGACCGGCTGTCACCGGGAGGACCGAAAACACGGTCCGGCTGGTCGTGGCCGGCAAGGCCAGGTCGGCCACGACCACCGCGGCCACCGTCGCAGACCTGTTGCGGCAGAAAAAGATCGTCCTCGGGCCCGCCGACGAGGTCACCCCGGCCGGGGCGACCGCCGTGACCGATGGGCTCACCGTGACCGTCACCAGGCGGACCGTGGTCCGGACCACCGCGCGGCAGACCCTGCCGCAGCCGGCGGACCGCACGGTGCAGGACGACACCGTCCGGCGGCACGTCACCACGGTCACCGAGGGACACGTCGGCGTCGAGGAACTGCAGTACTCGGCGGTGACCACCAACGGCCACCAGGGTGCCCGAGAGTTGTTCAGCACCAGGGTGCTACGGCCGGCCGAGGCCACCACCACGCACGTCGGTACGAAGATCGTCTCCGAGCAGGACGCGTGGAACGTGCCCTGGGACAAGATGGCCATGTGCGAGTCGTCCGGAAAGTGGGACATCAACACCGGCAACGGCACCTACGGCGGCTTGCAGTTCGAGACCGCGACCTGGTTGTCCATGGGCGGCGGCGAATTCGCCCCGCGGGCCGATCTGGCCACCCAGGACGCAGCAGATCGAAGTCGCCGAGAGGCTCTACGCTGCAGCAGGGTCTCGCTCCGTGGCACTGCGCGAGGCTGCAGGGCTGGGGATTCGGGAAGTACACCGGCGGCTGGTGAGCCGGTCCTGGCCGCCCGCACGGTGGGCGAACCGGGCATCCGGCCGTGTCAGGATGGTTCGGTGACCAGTCCGAACCGTCTGCTGGGAGCGGCGGAGATCCGCCGGCTCGCGGCGGAGCTGGATCTTCGGCCGACCAAGACCCTCGGCCAGAACTTCGTCCACGACGCGAACACGGTCCGGCGCATCGTCGCCGCCGCCGATCTGCAGCCCGGCGACCACGTACTCGAGGTCGGCCCGGGACTCGGGTCGCTGACCCTGGCCCTGCTGGAGACCGTCGCCGACGGTCACCGCCATCGAGATCGACCCCCGACTGGCCGCGCTGCTGCCGACCACGGTCGCCGCGCACCTGCCGGACCGTGCCGAGCGGCTGACCGTGCTCACCGCCGACGCCCTCACCGTCACCGGCAGCCGATCTGGGCGACCCGGCCGACCCGCCGACCGCGCTGGTGGCGAACCTGCCGTACAACGTCTCGGTGCCGGTGCTGCTGCACCTGCTGGCCGAGCTGCCGACGCTGCGACCGGGTGCTGGTGATGGTGCAGGCCGAGGTCGCCGACCGGCTGGCCGCCGGCCCCGGGTCCCGGACCTACGGCGCGCCGAGCGTCAAGGCCCGTCTGGTACGGCACCGGTCCGGCGGGCCGGGTCGGTCGGCCGGGCCATCTTCTGGCCGGTCCCGGGCGTGGATTCGGCGCTGGTGGCCCTGCGACCGCCACGACGAACCGAGGCAGGCCGACCGGGCCGCGACGTTCGCCGTCATCGATGCGGCCTTCGCGCAGCGCCGCAAGACGCTACGGTCGGCGCTGGCCGGCTGGGCCGGCTCGCCGGCCGCGGCCGAGAGTGTGCTGCGGGCGGCCGGGGTCGACCCGTCGGCCAGCGGGGAGACCTTGGACGTGGACGACTACATCGCGATCGCCGCCGCCCGGGGAGCGGGGGCGTGACGTTGCGGTCGGTGGCCGTCCCGGTCCGGGTGCGGGTGCCCGCGAAGATCAACCTGCGGCTGGCCGTCGGCGACCTGCGCCGGGACGGCTACCACGATCTGCTGACCGTGTTCCATGCCGTCGACCTCACCGACGAACTGGTCATCGCGCCCGGCGGCCCGCAACACCGTGCGCACCAGCGGTGCCACCGGCGTGCCCACCGGCACGAAGAACCTCGCCGGCGCCGCCGCCAAGCTGCTCTCCGACCACACCGGTCTCGGCACCCCGGTGACCATCGAGATCGTCAAGCAGATCCCGGTGGCCGGCGGCATGGCCGGCGGCAGCGCGGACGCGGCGGCCGCGCTGATCGGCTGCAGCGCGCTGTGGGGCGTCGACATCGGCCGTGACGAGCTGGCGGCACTCGGCGCCCGACTCGGCTCCGACGTGCCGTTCGCGCTGTCCGGCGGCACCGCCGTCGGCACCGGCCGCGGCGAGCTGCTGTCCCCGGTGCTGACCCGGATGACCCTGCACTGGGTGCTCGGCGTTGTCCAAGACCGGGCTGTCGACGCCCGAGGTGTTCGCCGAACTCGATCGGTTGCGCGCCGCCGGCGACCGCCCGCGGGTCGGACGGGGTGCAGCCGATGCTGGCCGCTCTCGCGGCCGGTGATCTGGCCGCGGTGGCCGAGGCCATGGCCAACGACCTGCAGGCCGCCGCGATCTCGCTGCAGCCCGAGCTGCGCCGCGCATTGCGGGCCGGTACCGGACGCCGGCGCGCTGGCCGGCATCGTCTCCGGTTCCGGGCCGACGCTGGCGTTCCTGTGCACCGACGCGGACCACGCCGCCGAGGTGGCCGTCCGGCTGGCCGGCACCGGCACCTGCGCCGGCGTCAAGGTGGCCGGCGGCCCGGCGCCCGGCGCCCGGCTGATCGCCTCGGTGTAGACCCGTGGCCAACCTCGTCAACCTCGAGTCGGTCGTCGATGCTGCTGCCCGAGCGGGCCGTGCTCGACCAGGTCTCGCTCGGCGTGCAGACCGGCGACCGGATCGGCGTCCTCGGCCTGAACGGCTCGGGCAAGACCACGCTGCTCTCGCTCCTCGGCGGGCTGCGGTCACCGGACACCGGTCGGGTGTCCACCGCCCGTGGCACCCGCATCGAGACGGTCAGTCAGGCCTCGGACCTGCCGCCCGGCGTCACCGTCCGGGACGCCGCTCTGCACACGTTCGCCGGCGCGCGAGCACGTCTGGGCCTCCGACGCGTCGGTCCGCGAGGTGCTCGACCGGCCTCGGGCTGGGGACGATCGGGCTCGACACCGTGGTCGACGCGCTCTCCGGCGGGGAACGGCGTCGGGTCGCGCTGGCCGCCGCGCTGGTCACCGACGCCGACCTGCTGCTGCTCGACGAGCCGACCAACCACCTCGACATCGAGGGCATCGCCTGGCTGGCCGCGCACCTGCTGGCCCGGCGCGCGCGCTGGTCGCGGTGACCCACGACCGCTGGTTCCTGGACGCGGTCGCCGCGACTCACCTGGGAGGTGGTCGACGGCACCGTGCAGATCCGCGAGGGCGGCTACTCGGACTGGGTGTTCGCCCGCGCCGAGCGGCTGCGGCTGGACCGGGCGGCCGAGGAACGCCGACGGAACCTGGCCCGCAAGGAGCTGGCCTGGCTGCGCCGCGGTCCGCCGGCCCGGACGTCCAAGCCGCGGTACCGGATCGAGGCGGCCGAGGCGCTCATCGCCGACGTCCCGGAGCCGCGGAACACCGTGGAGCTGGCACACGTTCGCCCGCCGGCGGCTCGGCAAGGACGTGCTCGATCTGGAGGACGTGACCGTCGACCGTGCCGCCGTCCGACGGCGACGCGGACGCTGCTGACGACGTCACCTGGCGGATCGGCCCGGGCGACCGGATCGGCGTCGTCGGGGTCAACGGGTCGGGCAAGTCGACGCTGCTGCGGGTGCTGGTCGGCGAGCTGCCGCCGGACTCGGGGGCGGTCAAGCGTCGGCCGGACGGTGCGGCTCGGCTACCTGTCCCAGGAGGTCGTCGAGCTGCCCGGCGAGCTGCGGCTGCTGGAGGCGGTCACCGAGATCGCCGGGATGGTCAACCTCGGCGGCAAGGATCTCGACCGCCGGACAGCTGGCCGAGCGGTTCGGCTTCACCGACGGCCCAGCAGTGGACCAGGGTGGCGGAGCTGTCCGGCGGCGAGCGCCGCCGGCTGCAGCTGCTGCGGATCCTGATGGCCGAGCCCAACGTGCTGGTGCTCGACGAGCCGACCAACGACCTGGACATCGACACCCTGGCCGCGCTCGAGGACCTGCTCGACGGCTGGCCCGGCACGCTGGTCGTGGTGTCGCACGACCGGTACCTGGTCGAGCGGGTCACCGACGACGTGGTGGCGCTGTTCGGCGACGGCCGGATCACCCACCTGCCCGGCGGGATCGACGAGTACCTGCGGCGCCGGGCGTCGGCGCGGGCGAACGGGGCCGCGCCGGTCGGCGGCGCAGCCACTCGCCGGGTCTGCCCGGTCCGCGTGGTCACGGTCGCGCCGACAGGCCCCGACCCGGCCACCGTGCGGACCCTGCGCAAGGACCTGCAGCGGCTGGAGCGCAAGCTGGAGTCGCTGCAGCGCAGGGAGTCCACCCTGCACGAGCGGCTGGCCACGGTCGGTGCCGACTACGCCGCCGCCGCCGACCTCGATGCCGAGCTGCGCGCCGTGCTGGCCGAGAAGGACACCACCGAGGCCGACTGGCTCACCCTCGCCGAACAACTCGAACCCTGACCCCGGAGCAACACCCAGGGCTGCGAGAGCCGGGGGACGGTCGGGCGACCTACCCACTCAGGCCGGGTTGATGACGTGGAGCCGCGCCGGTGGGTGGGCCGAGGCCAAGAACGGTGCGACGACGGCGGCGAACTGATCCGACTCCGACTGGTGCAGCCGGTGGCCGGCGTCGACCGAGTGCCGCACTGCACCGGGGATGGCGCCGCTCAGGTCGTCGAGGTCGATGCCGCTCTGAGCGCGGCCGCCACCCCCGTCCAGCACCAGGACCGGCGCCCGGACCGACGACAAGCGGGCCCACCAGGCCGGATCGGCCGTACGGAGCTGATCGACGACGGCCCGCACCCGGGCCAGGCCGTACCGGCCCTGGCGCGCCACCGTCACCGCTCGGCGCACGCGCACCGAGGTGGGCACCATCGACGCCGGGCCTCGTCCGCTGCGCGGGGGCACGAGTGGTTCCTCCACCACCACGGTGCGCACGAGGTCGGGGCGCCGGGCGGCGACGGTGAGCGCGAGGTAGCCGCCGAACTCATGACCGACCAGGTCGGTCGGCCCGTCGACGGTCTGTTCCACCGCACCGACGAGGGCGTCGACGTAGGCGTCCAGCTCCGAACCGCGGACCGGATCACTGCCGCCGTGACCGGGTAGGTCGAGGGCCACCACCTCGTGACCGGCGGCGATCAGGGGGTGCGCGCAACCTTCGAACGACGCGGCGCTGCTGGCCAACGCATGCAACAGCACGACGGGGCGGCCGACGCCGCTCGCGTAGAGCCGGAGGTCGCGGCCGCCGACGACAAGATCTCGCACAACGCTGTACGCCATGCCTGCCATGATGCCCGATCCCACGATGCGGACGGACCGGGACGCCGCGGGCGGGTGTGAGAATTGACCGCCGGGACCGACGTCCCGATCCGCCGACGACCCGGGGGTGTGCACCAGATGGGCTTGGCGGTGCACTCACCCCCGACGACGCCGAACCGTGGCCGGCGGGCCATCCGATGGATCGTGGCCATGACCGTCCTGATCGGCGTCGCACTCGCCGTGCGCTGGCCGTGGCATGGCGAGTTGAGCACCGACGTCCGGTTCTTCTTCGCCCCCTGGTACGACGTCCTCACCCAGAACGGTGGATTCGCCGCGCTGCGCTTCCCGTTCTACAACTACAACCCGCCGTACCTGTACCTGCTGGCCGTCGGCACCTGGCTGCCGACACCCGAACTCCTGACGATCAAACTGATCCCGGCGGTTTTCGACCTGCTGCTCGGCTACGCCGGATACCTCATCGTGCGGCAGTACACCCGTGGCCGGGCCCGGGCTTTCATGGCCGCCGCGCTCCTGGTGCTGGCCCCGACCGTGGTGCTCAACAGCGCCTGGTGGGGGCAATGCGACTCGATCTATGCGGCATTCTCCCTGCTGGCGCTGCACCATCAGCTCCGCAATCGGACGGTGCCGGCCTGGGCGCTGCTGGGGGTGGCCGTCGGATTCAAGCTGCAGGCACTGTTCCTCGTCCCGGTGCTGCTCACCGTGCTCGCCTGTCGCGGCGTTCGGGCGCGGACCGCATTGGCCGCCGGGACCGCTTTCGTGGGGACGTTTCTCGTGCTGCTGGTGCCGGCGTGGTTGGCCGGAGCGTCCTGGTCGAACCTGCTCGGCATCTATCCGGCCCAGGTCACGGCGAGCAACACGCTGTCCGCAGGCACCCTGCGTGACCTGCTCGCCGACCCCTCGATGCCGTACCCGACGGGCGGGGGCGGTGGTCAGGGCACGGCGCCACGAGCCGCCTTCAGCTACGGCGCCACCAGCGCGTATCAGTGGCTACCGATCGATGCCGGCCGCGGATGGTTCGTCGTCGGGTTCATCGCGGTCGCCGTGGTGGTCGGGGGAGCGGGCTTGCTGGCCTACCGGCGTCGACATGCCCTGGCGCCGCGCGCCCTGCTCGCGGTGGCGGCGTTCCAATCTACGGCGATCCCGTTCCTGTTGCCCGCCATGCACGATCGCTACTTCTACCTGGCCGATGCGTTGCTGATCGCGGCGGCCTGCGTGCTGCCCCGGCTGATCCCGGCGGCGGCGCTGGCGCAGGCCGCATCGGTGACCGCGTACGCGGTGATCCTCTGGGGCGCCCCGGCCGCGCTGCTGCCCGTCGCGGCCGGAGCCGAACTGCTGGCCCTGGTGCTCGCCGGTCTGGTGGCCTGGTCACAGCTGCGCCCGACCGCTGGACGGGACATGGTTGCTGCCATCGACTCGGTGGGCTGACCACGGACGCGAGAACGGCCCGGGGACGGTGGTCGCCGTCCCCGGGCCGTCGCGCGTAACCCCGCCCCGGTCAGTGGACCGCGATCTCCCGCAGGTCCTTGTCGCCCTCGTCGGCGTGGTAGTCCCGGCCCCTGGTCTCGTCGACGCCGTCCTTGGTCTTGGTCGCCCGCAGGATCCAGGTGACCACCAGCGCGACCAGCAGGTTGGCCACCAGCGCGACGATGCCGACGTAGATCTGCAGCGTGGAACCGGCGAACGGGTGCCAGCCGAAGATGTTCAGCTTTCCCAGCGTCAGAGCGGAACCACCGAAGTGTGCCCGTCCAGTGGCGGCATTGGGGATGCCGTAGAGCAGGATCAGCGCCCAGCCCATGCCGACGATCCAACCCGCGATCAGGGCGTAGGAGTGCAGGTACCGGCTGTACAGCGAGAGGGCCACCGCCGGCAACGTCTGCAGGATGATGACGCCGCCGATCAGTTGCAGATCGATGGAGAACTGCGGGTTGATGAACAGGATGAAGGCCACCGCACCGAACTTCACCACCAACGACGCCCACTTCGCCTGGGACGCCTGCTGCTTCGGGGTGGCGTCCTTGTTGATGTACTCCTTGTAGATGTTGCGGGTCCACAGGTTGGCCGCGGCGATCGACATGATGGCCGCCGGCACCAGGGCGCCGATACCGATGGCGGCGAAGGCGATCCCGGCGAAGAAGCTGTTGAACTGCGTGTCGAACAGCGCCGGCACGATGGTGTTGCCGTCCGGCTTACCGGTCGAGCCGTTCACGATCGGCTTGGTGCCGGCCTTGATCGCGACGTAGCCGAGCAGGGCCAGCAGTCCGAGCAGGAACGAGTACGCGGGCAGGGCGATCATGTTGCGCTTGATGACGTTCCGCCCGCGGGAGGCCAGGATGCCGGTGACCGAGTGCGGGTAGAGGAACAGCGCCAGGGCCGAGCCCAGGGCCAGCGTCGCGTACTGCAGTTGGTTGTTCTTGGTCAGCAGGATGCTGCCGGTCGGCGCCCCGGTGGCCGGGTTGATCGTGTCCAACTTCGCCTTGGCGGCATCGAAGATCCCGGACCAGCCACCGAGTTTCGCCGGCAGGTAGATGACGGCGACGATGATCACCAGGTAGATCAGGACGTCCTTGACGAAGGCGATCAGCGCCGGCGCCCGCAGGCCGGACTTGAACGTGTACAGCGCCAATACCAGGAACGCGATGAACAGCGGCAGGTGGCCGATGAAGCCGCCGCCGTTGATGCCCATGGTGCGCAGCACAGCCTCGAGACCGACCAACTGCAGGGCGATGTACGGCATGGTGGCGACGATTCCGGTGATCGCCACGAGCAGCGCCAGCAGGTGCGAGGAGTACCGGCCGCGGACGAAGTCGGCCGGGGTCACGTAGCCGTGCGACCGCGACACCGACCACAGCCGCAGCACCGGGAGGAACACGATCGGGTAGAGGATGACCGTGTACGGCAGCGCGAAGAAGCCCATCGCGCCGGCGCCGAACACCAGGGCCGGGACGGCCACGAACGTGTAGGCCGTGTAGAGGTCACCACCCACCAGGAACCAGGTGATCCAGGAACCGAACTTGCGGCCACCCAGCCCCCATTCGTCCAGGTGGTCCATGGTGTTGCCGGCCTTCCACCGGGAGGCGATGAATCCCATGCCGGCCACCCCGACGAACAGGACGGCGAAGACGATGAACTCGACGGTGTGGAAGTCGCCGTTCATCTTGCGTCCTGGTCTTCGCTGCGGCTGCGGGTGATGTGCCTGGTCGTCACGTAGACGATCGCCACGCACGCCACGCCGATGAACACGTAGACGAATTGGAACCAGTAGAAGAACGGCATGCCGAACAATCTCGGCGCGTCGAAGTTGTACCAGGCCGTGATCAACATCAGCAGCGGGATCAGCAGCAGCAGGTTCCACGGGGAGAACCGAATGTCATTCGGGCCTCTCCCGCGGACACCACCCTCGTCCTGCGGATCCTCCAGCGGTTCCTGTTCGATGGTCATCGGCGACCGTCCTCCACGAACTCGGCCGCGGCGTCGCGGCTTCACCCGACGTCACCGATCGGTGACAACCGGTGGACTCTAAGCCGCGCGAACGGTGATGTGAAGGACGCCGCGCCATCGATCGGCTGAACGGTCGGGACCGGCCGACGAGCGGTCCGCTACGTGCCTCGGCCGGGCGCGGTCAGGCGCCGGAGCGGGTGGCCGCGTCGGCCCCGGCGGCGCAGGCCGCCTCGAGCGCGGCCTGCGGGGACGCACCCGACGCCCAGGCCACCGCCAGCGCCCCGGTGAAGGCATCGCCGGCTCCCGTGGTGTCCACCACGTCCACCTTCGGCGCGGGCACGGCGGTCTCGACGCCGTCCGGACCGCGATGCACCGCGCCGTCGCCGCCCAGGGTGGTGACCAGGTGCGGCACCGCGGCCAGCACGTCGGCGCCCAGCGCGTCGGCCTCGCCCCGGTTGACCACCAGGATGGTCACCGCGTCCAGCAGTTCGGCCGGCAGATCGCGCACCGGTGACGGGTTGAGGAGCACGACCACCCCGGCGTCCGCCGCGGCACGGGCGGCGCTCACCACCGTCTCGATCGGGATCTCCAGCTGCAGGATGACCAGGGCGGCTCCGATGATCACCGCGCGATCCTCGTCGTCAAGGTCGGTCACCGTCCCGTTCGCTCCCGGCACGACCACGATCGTGTTCTCCGCGTGGGCGTCGACGGTGATGGCCGCGATGCCGCTGGGACCGTCGACGGTGCGCAACCGATCGGTGCCGACGCCGGCCGTGGCCAGTCGATCCCGCAGGGCGCGGCCGAAGTCGTCCTCGCCGACGGCCCCGACGAACTGCACCGCCCCGCCGGCCCGGGCGACGGCGACCGCCTGATTTCCACCCTTGCCGCCCGGCGCGGTGTGGAAGCCGGTGCCCAGCAGCGTCTGTCCCGGTTCGGGGAGGGTCGGGGTGGTGGTGATCAGATCCATGTTGGTGCTGCCGACCACCACGATCAACGGCGACGGTGCTGCCTGCTGCACATGTCCTCCCTTGTTGCCGCCCGCGCCGGGCGCTTCGACGACGGTAACCCTCGCCGCCGGACGCCTCATCCCGTGCGCACGTGCGCTCCCGGGCGACGCTGCCCTGGTCAAGTAGGTTGGCAGCCGTGAGCGCCTTCACCGACGCATTGCTGCGGGCCGCGGGATCCGATCACGGCATGACCACGGGTGAGCCCCGAGAGCCGGTACGACGCAGTTGGGCCGAGGTGCACCGGGCGGCGTCCGCGGGTGCGGCCCGATTGATCGACGCGGGGCTGCGGGTCGGCGATGCGGTCGCGTTGCTGGCCGCCCGCCCGGCCGACGTCGCGCCGGCCGCGCAGGCCGTGTGGCTGGCCGGGGGCTCGGTGACCATGCTGCACCAACCGACCGCACGCACCGACCTGGCCCACTACGCCGCGGAGACGCAGACCGTGCTCGGCGTCATCGGCGCCCGGTTCGTGGTGCTCGGCGCACCGTTCGACGACAACGCAGGGATGTTCGACGGCACCCCGATCCGGGCGCTGACCGTCGCCGACCTGGTGGCGGGGTCGGCCGATCCCGCCCTTCCCGACGTACCCGAGGACGGCCCGGCCCTGCTGCAGTTGACGTCCGGATCCACCGCGACGCCCAAGGCGGTCCGGATCACCCACCGGAACCTGTGGGCCAACATCGAGGGCATGTGCCAGGCCGGGGATCTGCGGTCCGGACGCGACGTGATGGTGTCCTGGCTGCCGCTGTTCCACGACATGGGCATGGTCGGGTTCCTCACCCTGCCGATGTGCCGGGGCATCGACGTGGTCACGGTGACCCCCACCGATTTCCTGACCAATCCGCTGCTCTGGCCGCAGTTGATCAGCCGGTACGGCGGGACCGTCACCGCTGCACCGAACTTCGCGTACGCCATCACGGCCCGGGTACTGCCGCGGGCCGAGTCGCTCGACCTGTCGAGCCTGCGGTTCGCGCTCAACGGCGCCGAGCCGATCGACGCGAGCGCCTGCCGGCGGTTCCTCGACGCCGGTGCACCGTACGGTCTGTCCCCGAACGCCATGGTGCCGGCCTACGGCATGGCCGAGGCGACGCTCGGCGTCTCGTTTCATCCATGGGGGACCCCGCTGCAGATCGATCGGGTCGACGCCCAGGCGCTGGAGCAGGACCGGCGGGCGGTGCCGGCCGACACTGGCGCGACGCGGTCGTTTCCGGTGTTGGGACCGCCGGTCCCCGGCATCGAGGTGACGGCGCGCTCGCCCGACGGCGCCGACCTCGCCGAGCGCGAGGTCGGGGTCCTGCACCTGCGCGGGGATGCGGTCACCGAGCTGTACCTGACGGTGGATGGACCGCGACCGACCCGCGACGACGACGGCTGGCTGGACACCGGCGATCTCGGCTATCTGGTGGACGGTCGGGTGGTGGTGTGCGGCCGGGTCAAGGACGTCATCATCATGGGCGGCCGGAACATCTACCCGACCGACATCGAGCGGGTCGCCGAGCAGGTCCCGGGCGTCCGCGCCGGCAATGCGGCTGCGGTGCGCTGGACGGTGGGGGATCGGCGCGAGTCCTTCGCGATCGCGGTCGAGTCCCGCGCGGCCGGCGACCCGGCGGCGACCGCGGAACTCGTTGCCGCGGTGCGATCCGCAGTGACCGCCGAGATCGGCGCGCGGCCTGCGGCCGTCACCGTGCTGCCGGTCGGAACCCTGCCCAAGACGCCGTCCGGGAAGATCAAGCGCTCGGCCGCCGCCGTCCTTATCGAGTCGGACTGAGCGAACCGGCACCCCATGCCAGTCGTGGGCGCGTGCGCGTGGACCACGGAGCTCGGCAGCGAGCCGCAGATCAGTCGCACCCGGCAAGTTGATCATGGGCAACCTGTACGCGATTTCTCGGCGAGTCGCGCGACACGCCGGTGCGCTCCGCACGAAGTTCCCATGATCAACTTGTTGACATGAGCTGTTGGGAAGTCGGAGGCGGCGTGCGCGTGGACCACGGAGCTCGGCGGTCCGTGCCACCGGAGCCACGCAGGTCAGTGCGGCACTTCGACCCAGACCGCGGGCTCATCGCCGATCGTCCATCCGTCGTGCCCGGGCGGGATGTGGGCGAGATCGCCGGCGTCGTAGGTCGTTTGGTGGCCGTCTGCGGCCCTCGTGGCCACTCGTCCGGACAGCAGTAAGAACACGTGGTCCACCTGGCAGCTGTCCGTCTTCTGCACGGGCTTGGAGTGCACCGACCACTGCCATCCGGGCTCGGCCGTCACGCGGGTGAGGCGCACTCCACCGACGTCGACGGTGTCCAGCTTGATCTTCTCCATCATGTCCATGGTGGTGTCGGGCTCGTCGAAACTCTGCTTGGTCGTGGTGCTCATGGTCGCCCTCCGACGGTGTGGATTCCGGGGCCACTCGATCGAGCAGCGCCTCGGTTGTCGTAGCCGACGTTATTGACTCGGCCGCGGCTGGTCATGAGGCATTCACCCCAGGCCCGTTCAGCGTACGATCCGGTCGTGTCCGATTCGGGCGTGCGGCTCTCCGACCTGATGGTCGCGATGTCGCTGGTCACCGATCTGGGTTTCGGTCAACCGACGGAGCACATGCTGCGCTCGGCCCGGATCGGGATCCGGCTGGGGGAGCGGCTCGGCCTCGACGCCGCGCAGATGGCCACGCTGTACGACGTCGGTCTGTTGACCTACGTCGGGTGCCCGACGTACGGCAACGAGGCAGCCAAAGTCTTCGGCAACGACATCGACTTCCGGGCGCAGGCATTGCAGGTGGACCTGGCCGGCTTCCCGGCGATGACGTTCATGCTGCGCCGGGCAGGTACCGGCCGGTCGGCCGTCAACCGGGCCCTGGGGGTCGCGGTATTCATGGCGTCCGGCGGCCGCGCGGTGGTCGAGCAGATGGCCGAGCATTGTTCGGCCGCGGCGGCTCTGGCCGACCGGCTGGGTCTGGGCGCGGACGTCCGGGCGGGCGTCGAACAGGCCTACGCACGGTGGGACGGCCGCGGCGTCCCCGACACCATGGCCGGCAGTGAATTGTCCCTGGCCGCACGGATCTCACACGTCGCCGAGGCGTGCGAGGTGTTCGAGCGCACTGCCGGTGTCGACGCCGCCGTGGACATGGTTCGGGCTAGGAGCGGCACCCACTTCGACCCGGAGATAGCGCGGGTGGCGGCGACCGACCCCGGGGCCCTGTTCGAGGGGATCGCCGAGGACACGATCGACGAAATCATCGCGGCCGAGCCGATCGACCGGGCCAGTCTTACCGACGACGAACTGGACACGGCGTTGGAAGCGATCGGTGACTTCTGCGACCTGCGGTGCTCGTTCTTCGCCGGCCACGCCCGTGGAACGGCCACGTTGGTAGCAGCGGCGGCCGAACTGCTGCACATTCCGGCCGCCGATGCGCGCCTGGTCTACCGGGCAGCACTCGTCCACGACATCGGCCGATTCGGCGTCGACGCGTCGGTGTGGGCGCATCCTGGACCGCTGTCGGCCGCGCAGCGCGAGCGGATGCGTTTGCATGTCTACTTCGTAGAGCGGATCTTCGACCGCCCCGAGCCGTTGCGCGCGATCGGCCGGCTGGCCGCCACTCACCACGAGCGCATGGACGGCAGCGGTTACCACCGCAGCGTGGGGGCGGCCATGCTCTCGTCCCAGGCTCGACTGCTCGCCGCGGCCGACGAATATCACGCGATGCGGCAGGCTCGCCCGTACCGCGACGCCCTGACCCCGGCGGAGGCGCGGCGGAGCCTGCTGACCGACGCCACGCAGGGCCGGCTGGACGCCCTGTCCGTCGACGCGGTGCTGGCGGCGGCCGGACACCAGACGGCTCGGGTCCCCACCGAAGGGCGGATGGGCCTGACCGCGCGCGAGAGTGAGGTGCTCGGCCTGCTGGCCCAAGGCCTGCCGAACAAGTCCGTGGCCAGAATCCTGGGGATCAGCCCGAAGACGGTGAGCAATCACGTCGAGCGCGCCTATGCCAAGCTCGGCGTGACGAACCGGGCGGCCGCGACGATGGCCGCCATGCAGTACGGACTGGTCGGCTTGGCACCCGCGCAGGCCGGCCGGTCGACCCGATAAGTCTTGCCGCGGGCCATGCCTGAGGCGACTGCCCCGGGACGTGTGCGCGCTCCGAGGTGCCGGTCAGTGCAGCAGGTTCTGCGTGGCGAGCAGCCCTTCGGCGATCAGGGATTCCACCGCGTCGGCCGCCCGCTCCAGTTCCAGCGGCAGCTCTTTGCGCTCGCCGACCGAGAAGTCCTTGAGCACGTAATCGGCCGGATCCATCCGACCGGGTGGGCGCCCGATGCCGAAACGGACCCGCAGATAGTCCTTGGTGCCCAATGAGGCGGAGATCGAGCGCAAACCGTTGTGGCCGCCCTCGCCGCCGCCGAGCTTGACCCTGATGGTCGCCGGGGGAAGGTCGAGTTCGTCGTGCACCACGATGACGTCGGCCGGTTCGATCTTGAAGAACCGGGCGAGTTTGGCCACCTGGGGACCCGAGACGTTCATGTAGGACCGGGGTTTGGCCAGCACCACCCTGGCGCCGGCCAGCCGCCCTTCGACCACGTCCGCGCCGGACTTGTGCGCCTTGAACCGCCGCGCCGAGACGGTCGGCCAGCACCTCGAGCACCATGGCCCCCACGTTGTGCCGGTTGCCGGCGTACCCCGGCCCGGGGTTGCCCAGACCCACCACCAACACCTGCTCAGCCACGCCCGCCGACGTCCCTCCACGGTCCGCCCGGCGTGCCCGGGCTCCCCAGCACGGTACGTGATTCGATCGACGGGCAGTCCTGACCGTCGCGGCGACCCGGACACCAACAAAGGGCGGTCACCATGCACACGCTGTGGCCCACATCGGCCTGACCCGCACAACGAGAAGTGGGGCAGGACCGCCGCAGCGATCCCGCCCCACTGGAGTGAAGCCTCGGGTCAGCCCTCGTCGGAGCCGGACTCCTCGGAACCCTCACCGGTCTCGGCGACCGGCTGCGCAGCGGCGGCCGCCTCGCCCTCGCCGGACTCGTCCATGTCGGCCTCGGTCGGAGCGGCGTTGACCGCGACCACGAGGGCCTCGGGGTCGGTGGCCAGAGTGGCGCCGGACGGCAGGGTGACCTGGCCGGCCAGGATCTGGGTGCCGATCTCGGCGCCCTCGACGGAGACCTCGAGGCTCTCCGGGATCTCCAGGGCGTCGACCTCGATGGCGATGCTGTTGGCGTCGGTGAGCACCAGCGAGCCGGGCGCGGCCTCGCCGGTCACGACGATCTGGACATCGACGGTGACCTTCTCGCCGCGGCGGACCAGCAGCAGGTCGACGTGCTCGACGTAGTCGCGCAGCGGGTGCCGGACGACGGACTTGGGCAGCGCCAACTCAGTGGCTCCGCCCTCCATCTCCAGCGTCAGGATGGTGTTCGCGCCGCCCTTCATGACGTGCGCGAACTCACGGGCGGGCAGCGAGAGATGACGCGGGTCGGTGCCGTGGCCGTACAGCACGGCGGGAATCTTCCCGGCCTTGCGGGCCCGGCGGGCGAAGCCCTTGCCGAACTCGGAGCGGGTCTCGGCGGCGAGCCGGTTCTCGGACACGATGGAAACTCCTGTCGAACGGTGCGATCTCGGACGTCGTGGTCCGAATGCTTACGGATGGCGGTGGGCCGTCGCCGCCCCGGCGCAGACACGGGGGGAGAACCCACCGCGTCGATCACGGCGGTCCGAGATCGGACCACCCTCGCCGAGGCAACCCCACTACCTTACCGGCTGCCCCAGGTGGGCACCAAACCACCACGGTTACCAGCACCAGCGCCGATGAGTTCGTCGCGCCGCTCGGGTCGATAGCGCATGACGATGACAACCCGGATCTTCAGCGTGTCGATGCCCGTCGCCGACCAGGACAAGGCGCTGGCGTTCTACACCGAGGTACTCGGTTGCGAGGTACGGGTCGACGCCGAGATCTGGCCCGGCACCCGGTTGATCGAAGTGGTCCCGCCCGGCTCGTCGGTCGGTTTCGTGCTGATCCCGCCGGACGGCGACCTCCCGGTTGCGGTGCGGATGGGCACCGCCGATGCGGACGCCGCGTACGCCCGGCTGCGCGAGGCCGGCGCGACTCTGCACAACGACGAGGTGCTGCACCTGCGAGGGTGCGCCGCCGATGTTCTTCTTCGCCGATCCGGACGGCAACGGGCTCGTCTACCTGCAGGACCCGCCGACCGCGGACTGACCGGGGTCAGGTGCCGTCGCGCAGCCGGTCGGCGAATGCGGTCGTCCGCAGCCGCAACCCGGTGATCCGATCGGCGACGAACGACTCCGGATCCGGGCCCGCCTCCTGCGGGGTCGGCGGACGACGGACGTGGGTGGAGCAGGACAGGTCCGCGTGCAGCATGGTGCCGAGGCTGTTGCCGTCCCGTCCGGCGGATCCGGCGCGGCGCGCGACGTAGAGCACGACGTCGTCGGTGTTCTTGACGTCCTCGCACCAGACGCAGACCGTCGGTTTGGGGCGGCCGGCGGCCTCGGTGGTGAGCACGAACCCGACCGGGCCGCGGTCGGTGGGTACGACGGCGTAGGCCCGCCGGGACAGTCTCGGGTCGACCCAACCGAGGAAATCGAGGTCGTCCCAGGCCAGCTCGGCGAAGTGTGGCGGCAGCGGAGCGGCAGCAGCCTCACGTCGCGAGGCGTTGACGAACGACGAGCGGATCTGGGTTTCGGTCAAGGCATGCATGATCGGAGGACTCTCGGTGTGGGCCGGCGGACACGCGTCGGGCGGCGTTGCGGGCAGCGACCACGTGACCACGCCCCGCCGCGACAGGCAAATTTCTTTCGTCCTGGACCGGGTCAGCGACCCAACTCCTCGACCAGCGCCGCGACGAACGCATCGACGTCGGCCTCGGTGGTGTCCCAGGCGCACATCCAGCGCACCTCGCCGCGTGGCGCGGTTCCAGTCGTAGAAGCGGAATCGGGCCCGCAGCCGGTCGGCGACGGCCGGATCGAGCGCGGCGAACACCGCATTGGCCTGCACCTGCTGGGTGATCCGCACCCCGGCCAGCCCCGAGACCGCCGGCCGCCAGCCGGGCCGCCATGGCGTTGGCGTGCCGGGCCGAGCGCAGCCACAGGTCGCCCGTCCAGCAGGGCGAGCAGCTGCGCGGAGACGAACCGCATCTTGGACGCCAGCTGCATGTTCATCTTGCGCAGATAGATCAGCCCGGCCGCGGCCTCGTCGTTGAGCACCACCACGGCCTCGCCGAAGATCAGCCCGTTCTTCGTCCCGCCGAAGCTCAGCACGTCCACCCCGGCGTCCGTGGTGAACGCCCGCAGCGGTTGATCCAACGCGGCGGCCGCGTTGGCGACCCGCGATCCGTCGACGTGCAGCCACATCCCGCGCTCGTGCACATGATCGGCGATCGCCCTGATCTCCTCGGCCGTGTACAGCGTCCCGAGCTCGGTGGACTGGGTGATGGACACGGCCAGCGGCTGGGCGCGGTGCTCGTCGCCCCAGCCCCAGGCCTGTCGGTCGATCAGCTCCGGGGTGAGCTTGCCGTCCGGCGTCGTCACGGTCAGCAGCTTCAACCCGCCGACGCGCTCCGGCGCGCCGTTCTCGTCCGAGTTGATGTGCGCGGTCTCGGCGCACACCACCGCGCCCCAGCGCGGCAGCATGGACTGCAGTGACAGCACGTTCGCGCCGGTGCCGTTGAACACCGGCCACACCTGCGATGCCCTCGCCGAAGTGCTGTGCCATCACCTCGGCCAGCCGCTGGGTGTAGACGTCCTCGCCGTAGGAGATCTGGTGGCCGAGGTTGGCCTCGGCGAGCGCGCTGAGCACCTCGGGGTGCACGCCGGCGTAGTTGTCGGAGGCGAAGCCGCGCAGGTTCGGGTCGTGGAGTGTGGTCACCGGGTGATTCTGCCAGTCCCACCGGCTGCTTCCGCGCCGTCCTGCCCCTGGGCGGATCTGCCGACGGAAGGGACCACAACCCACCCCGCTCAGCCGATTCTTCGGACGACGTTGCGCTTCACCCAGGGCACGGATTCTCGGTCATCGGAACTCCCATATCGTCGGCACCGATCAGATGTCCGATGTGCGATATTTGCCAGGCACTCGACCTCCGGCACGACTATGGAATGGCGTGGTAGATGGAGATGGACCCGGATGCCGGGCCCTGCAGTCAGCCTTCGCGAGGGAGCCGGTGTCGAGTGCCCGGAACTGGTGATCCGTGGCTGTCCCGAGGATCGCCCGGTGATCGATTTCGACCGCGACGCCCAGAGTCGGACCTGGTCGTCGGTCGGACGGGAAGCGGAGCGCACGCGACTCGATCAATTCGTGTCCAGGGTGCGGGACGGTATGAGCGAAGCGCTCGTGGTCGTCGGTGAGGCCGGCATCGGGAAAACTTCGCTGTTGGCCACAGTTCGGTCGCCCGCCGAAGACGTCCGATGTGTGTGGGTGACCGGGGCGCCGTCCGAGCAGTTCCTGGCCTACGCCGGTCTTCACCGCCTGCTGCTGCCGTTCCTGTCCGGGATCGATCAACTCCCGCAGCCCCAGCAGGAGGCATTGCGCTTGGCATTCGGGCTGCAATCCGGTGCCGTCCCCGACCCGTTCCTGGTGTCGGTGGGCACGCTGGGTCTGCTCGCGGAGTTTGCTGTCGTCAGTCCATTGATCTGCATCATCGACGATGCACAGTGGCTCGACCGCGAATCGTTGACCGCGGTTGCCTTCGTCGGTCGCCGTCTCCAGGCCGAAGGTATCGGCCTGCTGCTCGGGGTGCGCACCGACGACAACGTCGACCTGCCCGTCGAACTCGGCGGTCTCGGTGTGATGGCGCTGACCGGATTGGACGAACCGGCAGCCGCCCGGCTGCTGAAGGAGCACTCCTCCGACGCGATGCACCCACAGGTCGTGCGACGACTGTTCGCGGGCACCCGGGGCAATCCGCTGGCACTGATCACCGTGGCGGAAGCGTTGACCCGCGACCAGCAGGTCGGCCGCGCGGAACTGCCGGAACCGCTGCCGGTCGGACGCCACCTGGAGCAGCACTTCCTGCGCCGGATTCGATCACTGCCGGAGCGAACCCGGCTCCTGTTACTCGTCGCCGCGGCCGCGCCGCCCGGCGACGTGGCGCTCACCTGGCGGGCGTGCGCGGCCCTGAACCTCTTGCCCGACGACGCCGACCCGGCGGTCGCGGCCGGGGTGTTGAACATCGTCGGGACGGTCACCTTCCGTCACCCGCTGATCCGTTCCGCGGTGTACTCGGCAGCGAGCGGCGCCGAACGGCGCCGCATTCACGTGGCGCTCGGCGAGACGACCGATCCTGCCGATCCGGATCGGCGGGCTTGGCATCTGGCCGCGGCCGCAGTAGCGCCGACCGAGGCGGTTGCCCTGGAACTGGAACGGTCCGCCGAGCGGGCGGGGGTTCGGGGCGGCTACACCGTCCAGGCGGCGTTCCTGCGACGGGCGGCGGAACTTTCGGGCTCCCGATCGTTGCGAGTCGAACGGCTGCTCGGGGCGGCGGAGGCTTCCTTCGTCGCCGGCGATCGGGACGCCGCGCTGAGCCTGGTCGATGAGCTCGGCGACGATCTGCCGACGTCGCTGCACAACCGCCGGGAACGGGTGCGCACGAGCTTGTCGGTGACGCGGACCAGACCGAGTGAGCTCCCCGGCGTCATCTTGGCCAGGTTGGCCGCGCCGGGTCGCCACGATGTGCGCAGTGATCGGGACGCCCTGCTCGAAGCAATGAGCGCGGTGCTCATCGCCGGCCGGTACACCCCGCCCGGCACCGGGCTGTTGGTCGCCGAGGCGGTGAGACGGGCGGTCAGCGACCCGACCGAGGCGCTGACCTTCCCGGACCGGCTGATGCATGCACACGCAGCGCGGATCATCGACGGCCATCAAGTCTCGACCGGGCTCTTTCGGACGTTGCTGGCCGGTGAGGTGCCGCCGTTGGAGGCCAACCCGGTGACCGTGATCCCTCTGGTCACCACGGCCTGCGAGGACATGTTGGACCTGGTGAGACTGCGAGGATTGTTCGACGGCATGGAAGGGCGGCTGCGCGCCCAGGGTGCGATCCCGGCACTGTCGATGGTGATGTACGCGCTGGCCGGGATCGACACCCGGGCCGGGCGTTTCGAACAGGCCGCAATGCGCTACACCGAGGCCACGGACATCACGGCATCGATGGGCAACCCGACGTCCACCGCCCAGCAGATGTTGCTGTTGGCCTGGCAGGGCCGCGAGGCGCAGACCCGGGCCGTAGCGGACGCGGCCTTCGCGACGTTCGGTGAACCTGTCGGGGTGGGCATGGTGGTGGCGATCGTGGACTACGGGATGGCCATGCTCGAACTCGGCCGTGGCCACTATGCCCAGGCCCTGGCGCACACGCAGCACCTGTTCACCGAGGACCTGCCGGGGATCGGCACCACGATGCTGCCGATCATGGTGGAAGCGGCTGTCCGCTGCGGAGACCGCGGTGCCGCCGGCGCCGCCCTCGACCGATTGGCGTCCCGGGCCGTCGCGGCCGGCTCGCCGTATGCGCTCGGTGGCCTGGCCCGGTCAACCGCGTTGACGATGACGGGCGACGACGAATGCGCGGAGGGGAACTTCCGCCGCGCCCTCGAGTACTACGAGATCACCGACTTGGCCACCGATCTCGCGTGGACTCACCTGGTGTACGGGGAGTGGTTACGCCGTCTCCGCCGGCGGGCCGACGCGCGAGTGCAGCTTCGATCGGCCTACGAGGCATTCCTCGCCATGGGCGCAACGGTCTTCGCACAACGGGCCCGTGCCGAGCTGATGGCGGCCGGCGAACGGCTGGTGGAGCCGCGCGGCTCCGGGGGTGCGCGGTTGTCGCTCAGTCCGCAGGAGACCCGGATCGCGGTGCTCGCAGCACAGGGCTCGACCAATCAGGAGATCGCCACTCACCTGTTCATCACCGCCTCGACCGTGGAGTACCACCTCACCAAGGTCTTCCGCCGCCATCACCTGACCTCCCGCCGCGAACTTCGCCAACTGCTGCAGCAGCACAACCTGTCGACCGACCCCATCGACCGGGACACGGCACCCAAGGCCGAGCGCTGACTGTTTGCTGGGGTGTTTCCCGGATTCGCCGACGCCGCCGCGATGGTCAACTGAGTCGACCAACCTGCCCCGGCGAAAGGCTCACCTCATGGCCCCACCTGTGTTGTTCATCCACGGCCTATGGCTGCACGCCAGTTCGTGGGCGCCGTGGATCGACTACTTCGAAACCGCCGGGTACGTATGTGCCGCGCCGGGCTGGCCCGGCGATCCGGACACCGTGGACGAGGCCAGGGCGAATCCCGAGAGCATCGCCGATCACGGGATCGACGATGTCGTCGAGCATTTCGCCGGGATCATCAACGACATGGCCGACAAGCCCATCCTGATCGGGCACTCATTCGGCGGGATGATCGCGCAGAAGTTGCTCGGACAGGACCTGGCCGCCGCGGCCGTGGCCATCGATGCGGCCCAGATCAAGGGCGTGTTGCCGCTACCGCTGTCGGCGCTGCGGGCGACTCTGCCGGTGTTCAAGAACCCGGCCAACAAGCACCGGGCGGTGTCGCTGACCGCAGAGCAGTTCCAGTTCGCGTTCGGCAACGCGATCAGCCCGGAGGAGTCGCAGGAACTCTTCGATCGGTGGACCATTCCGGCCCCGGGCAAGCCGCTGTTCGAAGCGGCGGCAGCCAACTTCAACCCGCACTCAGCGGCCAAGGTCGACACCGCAAACGAGATGCGCGGCCCGCTCCTGCTCATCACCGGCGGCAAGGACCACACCGTGCCCGAAGCCGTCACCCGGGCCACCCTCAAGCAGTACCGGCATTCCGATGCGGTGACGGACCTGCTGGAGTTCGCCGACCGCGGCCACTCCCTGACCATCGACAGCGGCTGGCGCGAGATCGCCGACCAGTCGCTGACCTGGCTGCACAAGCAGTCGTTGTGACAGCAGCGGCAGCCGGCCGTCGGAGGAGGTGCTCCCGGTGGATCTGAACCTTTCCGGCAAGGTCGCCGTGGTGACCGGGGCGAGCCGGGGCATCGGGCTGGCCATCGCCCAAGCGTTGATCGCCGAGGGCGTGCAGGTCGGGGCGGGCGCCCTGACCGGCTCCGCGGAGTTGGACGAGTTGAGTTCCAGCGGTTCGCTGACCGTCGTTCTCGGCGACCTGACCACCGCGGCCGGGTCGGAGCAGCTCGTGGCACGGACGGTCGAAACATTCGGCGGTCTGGACATTCTCATCAACAATGTCGGTGGGGTACGCCCCCGCCTCGACGGATTCGCGGCGGTCACGGACGACCAGTGGCAATGGGCGCTGGAGATCAACTTCTTGGCCGCCGTACGGGCAACCCGGGCCGCTCTGCCGTATCTGCTGCAGCGGGCACCGGCGAGCATCGTGACCGTCAGCTCCGTCAATGCCACGCTGCCCGACCCCGGGGTGATCGACTACAGCGCGGCCAAGGCCGCGTTGAGCAGCTTTTGCAAGTCACTGTCGAAAGAGGTCGGTCCCCGCGGAATACGGGTCAACACGGTCAGCCCGGGGCCGGTGGAGACCGCGCTCTGGCTCGGCGATGGCGGGGTGGCCGACACCTTGGCCCGTGCCCACGGGGTGGACCCGAAATCTGTTGCCGCGCAGGCCGTAGCCGGAACAGCCACCGGCCGGTTCAGCCGGCCGACCGAGGTAGCGGACCTCGTGGTCATGCTCGCCTCACCCAACATCGGCAACATCACCGGCACCGACGTCCTGATCGACGGCGGACTGGTCACCACCCTCTGACCGAATGCCTCGAATGCCTTTCTTCCATCCCATTGAGGAGATCATGTGAGCACAGAACGTTCCGCCGGCCGCACGCTGACCCGACGCACCGCACTCACCGTGGGCGCGGCCGCGTCCCTGGCGGTGGCCGGGGGACTGGCCGCCCCGTCCGCCGCCGCAACCGTCGCTGTTCCTGGTGCTCGGGCCATGGAAGCAGCGTCGGTCGGGGGTCGTCCGAGACCGACCGTTGTGCTGGTCCACGGCGCCTTCGCCGACGCCTCCGGCTGGGCGGCGGTCACGTCCCTGCTGCAACCGTTGGGCTACACCGTGCTCGCACCGGCCAATCCCCTTCGCGGAATCGCAGCGGACGCGGACTACTTGCGGGTGTTCCTGTCCACCCTCACCGGCCCGATCGTCCTGGTTGGACACTCCTACGGCGGCGCCGTCATCACAAACGCCGCGGCCGGCAACCCGAATGTCGCGGCACTGGTCTACGTCGCCGCCTACGCTCCCGAGGCCGGCGAGACCCTGTCCGACGCCAACATGCTCGGCGGCGGCACTGCCCTTCTCGGTGAACACATCCAGCTGCGGCCGTTCCCCGGATCCGGCGCCACCGACGCCGACGCCTACATCGATCCGGCCTTCTTCCGGGAAGTTTTCGCACAGGATCTACCGGCCCGCCGAACCGCGGTGATGGCCACCGCGCAACGGCCGCTGGTGGCCTCGGCCCTGGGCACGCCATCCGGAGTGCCCGCGTGGAAAACCATTCCCTCCTGGTACCTCGTCGCCAGAAACGACCACGCGATCCCCCCGGAAGCCGAGCGGGCCATGGCCAAGCGGGCCAAGGCCCACACGTTGGAGATCGCCAGCTCTCACGTCGCCATGATCAGCCACCCGGAAGTGGTCACCGCAATGATCGTCGAGGCCGCGCTACGCCGATAACGCATCCGCTCCACGCGCCGATGGCGCCGGCAGCACGCCGGGTCGTGGTGCGCTCGAGGTCGGCGGTACCGGTTCAGCCGGACTTGTCCCAGGCGTCGAGCACGATGCGGCGCCCGTTGATGGTGGCGGGGTCCTGGGCGAACATCTCCACCACGGCCCAGGCCAGGTCGTTGACATCGGTGAAGCCGGGGAACTTGCGGGTCGGTGCGGCCGTGCGCATCGCCCCGTCGACGAACGCCTTGACCGCGAAGATCACCGCGGCGGCCGTGGGTTTCGCCGGGGGCCCGCCGGCGGCGGCGGGCGGCTTGAACGAGTCGGCCAACGCGAGCATCCACGCTTCCGCCGCCGCCTTGGCCGCGGCGTAGTTGGCGCTTCCGGCAGTGGGCGCGGTCACCGCGGTGGACGAGACGATAGCGACCCGCCCGGTCGGGGAGTTGGCGATCTCCTCGTGCAGTTCGAGCGTGAGATGCCGCAGCGTGTCGATCAGTCCGCCGGACAGGAAGGCCCAGTCGGCGTCGGTGTTCGCGCCGAAGGTGTCGCCCCCGCGCCAGCCGCCGACCAGGTGCACGAGTCCGTCGATGTGGCCGTGCGCGTCCCGCACGTCGGCAACGAACTCGCGCACCGCGGTCGAGTCGCCCAGGTCGACCTGGTAGGTGTGCAGTCCGGTCAGCGCCGTACCGAGTGCAGCCAGCCGATCGGGATCATGCCCGACGCCGATGACGGTCGCGCCGTCGATCAGCATCTCGCGGCACACCGCCCGGCCGGCGGGTCCGGTGGCTCCGGTGACGATGACGACGAGGCTGTCCATGGGTCCAGTTTGTCCTTGCCGGCGCCTCGAGCGCGTACCGGGTCCCAGTGTTTCGGTCGATCGGAGCGCCGCTGAACCGGCAAGATGTGGCCGGTGAAGAATCTGTACCGTCTGCCGGCCGGTTGTCTGGCCCTGCTGGTCCTGGCCGGGTTGACCGTGGTGAGCCTGCTCGGAGTGCTGCCGCCGACGGCGAAGTCGAACCAGCCGGTCACCGAGTTCGGTGCCGACCGGGCCTTCGCCCACGTGCAGACCATCGGTCGAGAGGTGCACGTGGCCGGCAGCGATGCCGCGCACGAGGTCCGCGACTACATCGCCCGCACGCTGACCGGCATGGGAGTGGAGTCGACGGTCACCGATGGCGTCGGCGCCGACGACGCGCTCGGCTCGGTGTTCGCCATGGCCCACGTCAACAACGTGGTGGCCAGGATTCCCGGCACCGACTCCACCGGCACCATTTTCCTGGTCGCGCACTACGACTCGGTGCAGATCAGCCACGGCGCCAACGATGACGGCGCCGGGGTGTCGACCCTGCTGGAGACCGTCCGGGCGCTGAAGGCCGGTCCGGCCCTGCACAACGACCTGGTGTTCCTGTTCACCGATGCCGAAGAGGCCTGCCTGTGCGGGGCCGAGCAGTTCGTCTCGCAGAATCCGCTGGCCGCGGCGGGCGGCGTGGCGCTGAACTTCGAGGCCCGCGGCGCCAACGGTCCGGTGATCATGTTCGAGACCGCGGCCGGCAACGCCGGAGTCGTCGACGTCTATGCCGACGCGGTCCCGTATCCGGTGGCCACGAGCTTCGCGGTCGAGGTCTATCGGATCCTGCCGAACGACACCGACTTCTCCCCGTTCCGTGACTCCGGCCGATTCACCGGCCTGAACTCCGCCTACATCGACGGATCGGCGGTCTACCACTCGCCCCAGGACCGGGCCGACTACTACCACCTGGGCACCCTGCAGCAGCACGGGTCGAACGCGCTGGCCATGGCCAGGGCCTTCGGCAACGCCGACGTGCCGAGCCTGAAGCGGGCGTCCGGGCAGGACGCCACCTACTTCCCGGTGTTCTCCTGGCTGGTGGTGTACCCGGCTGCTCTGGTCTGGCCGATCGCGATCCTGGCGCTGCTGGTGGTCGGCGGCCTGGCATTCCTGGCCCGGCGACGCGGGCTGTTCGGCTGGGGCCGGTTCGCGGCCGGGTTCGGACTCGCCGTGCTACCGCTGGTCGCCGGCGCGGTGCTGGCCCAACTGCTCTGGTGGCTACTGACCCTGATCCGGCCCGGCTACCAGGAGATGATCGATCCGTGGCGGCCCGGCTGGTACCGGGCCGCGGTCATCGCGTTGGTGCTGACCGCGACGTTGACCTGGTACGCGTTGCTGCGCAAGCGGTTCGGCGCGTGGACGCTGGCGATCGGTGGGCTGGCCTGGCTGGCGGTGCTCGGGGTGGTCTTCGCCGCGGTGGTGCCGGGCGGTTCGTACCTCGCCGCAGTGCCCGCACTGTCCGCCGGCCTGGCCGGGCTGGTCGCGCTGTCCCTGCCCCCGGGGTGGCCACGGCTGGTGGCGTCGTCGCTCGGGGCCGTGGTCGGGATCGTGGTGCTGGCGCCGACCGTCATGTTGTTCTTCCCGGCGCTGGGGCTGGCGACAGGTGCGGCGGCCGCGTTGTTCGCGTCGATGCTGACGCTGGTGCTGCTGCCGGTGTTCGAGTGGTTGTTCCCCATGGGCACCCGCGAGGACGCGGTGGGCGTTCCCGCGGGAACGCCGCCGGACGAGGGCCGCGCTCGAGCCGGCACCGGGCGAACCCGGCCGGCGCTCCGAGCCCGCGCCGGCCGGGTCGCGGTGGCGGGCCGCGATACCGGCGTTGGTGGCCGGTGGGCTCGCCGTGGCGTTCGTCGTCGTCGGACTGGGCGTCGACCGGTTCGACGAACGACATCCCGAACCCCAGCAGCTGATGTACGCGCTCGACGCCGACACCGAGTTCCGCGCAGTGGGTGAGTACCGACACCGACCCTCATGGCTGGCTCGCCCAGTACGTCTCGACCAGCCAGGACCTGTCGGCGCAGTTCCCACCGATCCGCCACAGCACGTTCACCGGACCCGCGCCGGTCGCCGACCTGCCGGCGCCGACGGTGACGGTCGCCTCGGACAACACGTCCGGCGGTCGCCGATCCGTGACCCTGAAGATCACGCCACAGC
This sequence comes from uncultured Actinomycetota bacterium, assembly GCA_963706185.1. GTDB lineage: Bacteria > Actinomycetota > Actinomycetes > Mycobacteriales > Nakamurellaceae > Nakamurella. Next base: position 131,151 of record CAVPLZ010000022.1, read on the forward strand.
GCGACGTGCGACTGGTGTATTTCCAGCTGCCTGAGGCGCACGTCGTCAGCGCGACCGTGCAGGGCCGGGCGGTCCCGGCGGCGGACATCACCGACCACTTCGGCGTGCTGTTCCACGCCCCTCCCGACGGGGGCATCACGGTCGACCTGGTGGTCGAGGGCGGCGGCCCGTTGACCGTCCGGGCGATGGACGGCAGCGACGGGCTGGACGCCCTGCCCGGGTTCACGCCCCGGCCGCCCGACGTCACCGCCGAGGGCTCACACGATTCGGAACTGGTGTTGGTGGCCAAGACCTACAGCGTGTAGATCCAGGTTCACCTGGCAGCGACGGCGCGCAGCAGGTCCGTCGTGGCCGCGGCGATCTGGGCCTGCGCGTCGGCGTGATCGATGCTCGCGACGCCGTCGCCGGGCTGCGCTCCGTAGTCGCCGAAGTCGGCGTGCACCGCACCCTGGACCACTGTGTAGGTAGCGCCCGGTGGCAAAGAGGAACGGTGCGCGTCGATCTTGGCCGGAGTGGCCAGGCCGTCGTTGCTGCCCGACACCGAGGCGACCGTCAGATCGGTGCGATCGGACAGGTCGTCGTTGGGATACGAGGCGTAGAACAACAAGCCGACCACGCCGGCCGGTCGACGGGCGGCGAACATCGACGCGCTGGTGCCCCCGAGCGAGTGACCGCCGACCACCCAGCGACCGATTTCGGGGTGCTCGGCGATCGGCCCGGCCGACTGCCCGACATCGGCGATGCCGAGACCGAACGGGACCTTCAGGATCACCACCAGGTAGCCCGCCTCGGCTTGCGGCAGCAGCACATCGACATAGGCCCGGGCGTCAACCCGGGCACCGGGCGAGAACACCAAACCGACCGCCGCAGTGGGGCCGGACGGCCGCAGTTCGATGGTCGTCGCACGGTCGATGACCTGGACCTGGGAACTGCCCGACATTGCGGTCAACGCCTCGGGGGTGGCCGGGAACGGGGTCAACCAGACCAGGGTGCCGGCGAGAACAGCAGCAAGCACCAGACCCACGATCGATGCGGCGAGCCTGAGGTGGGGATGACGACTCGGACGGATCCGGCGTGGTCGAAAGGCCAGGAGCACCAGGCCGAGTCCGGCTACGGTGACGACGCCGAGGGTGATCGGCAGCGCCGGATGGCCGTGCCACACCGCGCCGAAGGCTGTCGCAGCCATCCAGAGGATCGGCACCAGCAGGATCAGTCCGGCTGCCAGCGGGAACCAGCGGACCCGCCGCCGTCGTCGGCGGGTGGCGACCGCGCGGCCGGCCGGGTCCGACCGGACTGTGGGCGACGACGGCGATCCGGCGCCCCCGCTCGAGACATGTTCGGTCATCCGCTGCCGACCCGTCGGGAGCCGGCCCGGCGGAAGAACACCGTCCCGAACACCACCAGGATCGTCATCGCCACCAGGGCGGCCACGACTCCGGTCGATGTCGAGGCCGGATCCCCGCTCAGCCGCCCGACGGAGATCCAGCCGATGCCCCAGGCCATCGCGAACGCGGAGGCGGCCGGGGCAATGAGGGTGGCGTCGGCGGACAGCGCCCCGCCGGCTGCCTGCTGCACCGGCTCTCCGCCGAAGACGCCGACGCCGACCAGGGTGCCGGCCACGCAGACGATCTCACTGACGGTGACCACACTCGCCCGGATGACGTCGCGGCGGGCCTCGTCGGTGGTCGGCGCGGTCATGGCGTCCTGGGCGTAGGTGTCAGTCACGGTAGGCCTTCTCGTCGGCGACGTCGCGGCGGTGGGAGGCTGCGACGGTGGTCGGCGCAGTCGGATCCGGCCCGGAGTCGGTGTGGCTGTCAGAGCCCCGGTCGGACCTGTCCGATGCGCCCCGGCCCAGTCGCCGGCTGAACAGGAGACCGACGACGAGGAATCCGGCGGCGGTGAACGCGGTGTAGCGGGTCGCCGTCGTGAACGCGTCCTGGGCCGCGACCTTGACCGGCGCCCCGCCCGGTTGCTGGTCCAGGGCCGGGATCACGGTGCCGGCGCTGTCGGTCACCGCGGCCACGATTGCCGTGTTGGCCTCGGCCGGGACGTTCATGTCGGCCAGCTCATTGGTGAGCAGCGCGCCCAGACCGGCGAACAGAACCGTGCCGAGGATGGCAATGCCCAACGCCGAACCGATCTGGCGGGAGGTGCTCTGGGTACCGGAGCCCTGACCGCTCTGCTCGACGGGCACGTCGACCAGCACCACCCCGGTCAGCTGGGCGGTGGCCAGGCCGACGCCCATGCCATAGATCAGCAGCAGCGGGCTGGTGACCAACCACGTCGAATCCGGTCTGATCAACAGGCCGATGCCGGCGATGCCGACGATCTCCAGGGCGATGCCGGTCCGGACAGCCGAGACCGGGGTCCATCGGCCGGACAGCGCCCCGGCCAGTCCACTGGCCAAGAACGAACCGACGGCGAGCGGCAGCAGGGCGAGGCCCGCCTGAAAGGCGCTGTACTCCAGGACGTTCTGAAACCACAGCGGCAGCGCGAAGAGCAGGCCGAACTCACCGAGGCTCACGATGGCCGCGGCGATGTTGCCGTTGCGGAACGAATCGATGGAGAACAGGCGCAGGTCCAGCAGCACCGGGCGACCGCTGCGGTTGCGCCTGGTCTCCATCACCACGAACGCGGTGAGCGCCGCCGCACCGATGAAGATCGCGATCGGGACCGGGGAAAGACCGGTGTCCCAGCCCACTCCGAACACTGAGAACGGCTTGCGCAACTGCCACCAGCCGTAGTTCCGTCCCTCGATCAAACCGAAGACGATCCCGCCGAACCCGATCGCGGACAACACCGCCCCGCCGATGTCGACCCCGGAGGATCTGCGGGTCTCCTTGGACTCGGGCACGCACAGCAGCAGGCCCACCACGATGATCACCGCGAGCGGGACGTTGATCCCGAAGGCCCATCGCCAGGAGAAGGCGGTGGTCAACCAGCCGCCGAGCAGCGGACCGAGCGCGGCCGTACCGCCGATGGTGGAACCCCATACGGCGAAAGCGATACCGCGTTCCTTGCCGCGGAAGTTGGCGTTCAGCAAGGACAAGGAGGTCGGCAGGATCATCGCCCCGCCGACCCCCTGCACCAGCCGCGCGGCGATCAACTGACCGCCGGACTGGGACAGTGCGGCGGCCACGCTGGCCAGACCGAAGATGACCACGCCGATCACCATGATCTTCCGGCGACCCGCCACGTCGGCCCACCGGCCGAAGCTCAGCAGCAATGCGGCGAACACCAGCGTGTAGATCTCCTGCACCCACTGGGCGTCCGAGGAGGTGATGTGCAGATCCTCGACGATGCTCGGGATCGCGACGTTCACGATGGTGGCGTCGACGATGATCATGGCGACGCCCAGGCTGATGAAGATCAGCCCCCACCACCGTCGCCGGTTGCCCGTGCCGACCGGCTGTTGTGCGCTCATGGATCGCCCTCCCCAGGTAAGTCACTAGTCTATCTAGCGATTACCCTAGTCTGTCTAGCTACCTGGCCATAGACTGGCCGGGTGATTGCAGCACCCGCCTCCGGTCACCGCCGCCGAACTGTCCGCCGCTCTGCGTGCGCTGTTGGAGGCCGGCCGGGAGATGCAGGCGTCGATGGCGTCCCGGCTGCGGGTGGGCGAGAACGACCTGCTCGCTATGAACGAGGTGGTGCGTACGTCGGACTTGGGGCCGGTGGAACTCGGCCGGCGGCTGGGCATCACGTCGGCATCGGCCACGGTACTGGTCAGCCGGCTCGAGTCGGCCGGTCACCTCGAGCGACGACGCCACGACGCGGACGGACGTCGGATCACCCTGCATCCGACGCCGTCCGCGTTGGCCGGTGTGCTGCACGCCCTACAGCCACTGCTGTCCGCTCTCGCCACGATCGGCGACGAACTCGAGGAGGGCGACCGGCGAGTTGTCCTTGCCTATCTGGATCGGGTGACCGCCGCGCTGCACGACTACGCCGCGGACCCGGCAAGCCGGTGACGTCAGAGCGAGGCCGGGAGCAGGACGAACGTGATGCCGTGGGCAATCTGCCGGTTGCCCTTGTTGATGTTGAGCTGGGTCGGGTTGACCAATGGGTTCAGGTTGCCCCGCTTGCCGTCGATCAGCTGGATCAGGCCGAACCGGGCCGAGAGCACCCGCACCGTGATGCTGTTGCCGGCCAGCGCGGTGGGCAGGACGGCGCCGTTGGACTTCAGCGCGGTCGCGGCGTCGATGGTCGCGCCCGGCACCACGTGGTAGAGCAGGACCTTCTCGATTGCGTCGATGCCCAGCTTGCCGGCCAGGGCGGTGAACACGGCCTGCTCGGACCCGTACCAGCGGTGGGTCAGGGAGAAGGCGAGGAACTGGAAGGCCCGGTCGTCGGGCAGGAAGGCGGTCAGCGCGACGCTGCCGTCGGCGAGAACGGCGACCGGGCTGGCCGGCTTGGCCGCCAGTACCGCGTGGACGGCGTTGTCCAGGATGTCGAAGTCGCGCCAGTTGCGGTCGAATCCCGATCCATCGGCCGCCAGCACCGTGGCCAGGCTCGTCGTGCCCAACGGGGCCGCGGCCTGGGCGACCGGCGCCGCCACCAGGACGGTGCCGGCAGTGACGGCGGTAGTGAGCAGGCCAAGCAATGTGCGACGGACGTTCATCAGCGCTCTCCCTTGCAAGACGGGGGTGGGCGCCGGGTTCGGCGCCCACCTCCTGTACGTCGGGAACCGTCGGGATGGATGCAGGTGTCCGCGCTCGATCGGACGACCGCATCTGATGTCGCCCCGGGGCATCGGGGCGTTCCGTCCGAGATCCCGCAGTTGGCGCAACCGGGCCCGTACGCTCGCTCGCTGTGAGCATCGACCGCGCCCTGGACCGGGCTGCCGGCCCGAAGCCGGTGCGGGGCGCGGGCCGGGTGGCCTGGATGGATTCGGTCCGCGGCACCGCGATGATCCTGCTGTTGCTGTACCACTGCACGGCCGTCCCGGAGACGCTCGGGATGCCGATGCCCACAGCGTTGCGTTGGTTCAGCGCCTTCTTCATGCCCTACCGGATGCCCACGCTCATGGTGCTGTCCGGGATGCTGCTGTCACGTTCGCTCCGCAAGCCGCTTCCGGACTACTTCGCGGGCAAGGTCGCGGGAATCGTCTGGCCCTACCTGGTGTGGGTCGTCGTCGCCAAATTGGTCTGGCAGGACCCGGTGGGGGAGCCGTGGTGGCGAGTGGCGCGCCTGGTCGCGCGACCTATCTGTGGTTCTTGTTCTTCCTCGGTTTCTACTACCTGATCGCACCGGTGCTACGCGCGCTCCCGGTCTGGCTCCCGGTTCTCGCCGCGTGGGTGCCCGCCGTGCTGCTGGTCCAGGGCTCGGTCGAACAGCGACTCGCCTACTTCGCGGTGTTCTTCTTCGCCGGGAACGCTCTGGCCGGCGGCCCGCGGTTGGTCGAGCGGCTGACCCCGCGGTATCGCCTGCGGCTGTACGGCTTGCTGACGGTGCTGTTCGGCCTGGCCTCGGTGATCTGGACGATGCCGCTGCTCTTCAACCCGTGGTTCGCGCCGCTGAGCATGGCCGGAACTCTGCTGGCGATCGGCGTGTACCGGCGGGTCACGGGCGGCGGATCTGCGTTGCGCGTGGTGCGTTTCGTCGGTCGGACGTCGTTGGTGTACTACGTCGCGCACTTTCCCGTGATGGTGGCTATATCCATCCCGCTCGTCCGAGTTCTTGATCCCTGGTCACTCGCCGGGCTCAATCTGCTGGCGGCCGTTGTGATCTGCACCGTCCTGGCCCTGATCAGTCAGCGCCCGCCGTGGCGTTGGTTGTTCCGCGCTCCCGGCCCGGTGTCGACCGCCGTTGCCTCGCTGCTGAGATCGGCAGGAGTACGGGTGCGGCCGCGTTGAGCGGAAGGTTCGGGTCGGTCCTAGCCTGGCAACCATGAGCTCGTCGTGGGAGGAGTCGTCGGCCGCGTTCTTCGATGCCTCGGCCTGGTTCCTGGCCACGGTGCCCCTGGTCGGCGACCGGTGGGAGGACCCGGGACTGGGGGAGTGGGACATCCGGGCTCTGGTCGGCCACGCCAGCCGTTCGTACGTGACCATCGAGACGTACCTCGAGCAGCCGGCCGCCGCGGTCGAGGTCGCCGATGCCGTCGCCTACTACCAGGCGATCCGGAAGTTCTACGACACACCCGGGGTGGCCGAACGCGGTCGCGAGGCCGGCCGAGCGCTGGGCGCGGACCCGGTCGCCGCGGTGCAGCAGCTGGCCGAGCGGGTCGAGGCGTTGGTGCGGACCAAGGACGGCTCCGAGCTGTTGACCTCGCTCGGCGGCGGGATGCGCCTGGTCGACTACCTGCCCACCCGGACGTTCGAGTTGGTGGTGCACACCGCTGACCTGTGCCGCGCGCTCGGCGTTTCGGTTGACGTTCCGGCGCACGCCGCCAGTCAAGCGCTGCGGATCGTGACCGACTTGGCGACGGCGGACGGTAGAGCGGGCGACCTGCTGTTAGCTGTGACCGGCCGACGGCCACGTGGAGATGACTTTTCGATTCTGTGAGCGCGACCGAGTAACGCCGCGCCTGTCGGGTCACATCCTCACCGGACCTTCAGCATCGAAGCGGCCGTATCTCCCACCCATTGGTGTGAAGGACTCACCCAAATGGCGGCATACGGCACTACTTTGAGTTCACCACAATAGGCGCCGAACCGGTCATCAGCCCGGTACTGGTTGGTAGGCCGGACGAGATGGGCGTCTGACCTCCCTTGACAGGAAGGGCATGTCCAGGTGTCCACACGAATCCTCAAGCCACTGCTGGTGGCGGTGCTCGGCGTCGCGATGACGATCGCCATGGCACCGTATTCATCCGCGGTCGCCCCACCCTCCACGCCAACAAAACCGTCGGGCCATTCGGCATCGACTCCGAAGCCGGCCGGCAAACCGAACACCCAGCGACAGCTGGCAGCTCGTTCGTTGGCAGCGCCCGCAGCGGCTGACGCGGCAACAGACTCCGCCGAGGTCTCCGACGCCGGCTGTACCGCCAACTCCTTGGCCGCCAACGATGACGGCTCGACCGGAGCGGTGGACCTCCCGTTTGCCGTTGACTTCTACGGAACCCGATATGCGAGCTGTACGTCAACAACAACGGCAACGTGACGTTCGGCAGGACGCTTTCGACTTTCACGCCATTCACCATCACCGCGTCGACGCCACCGATCATCGCCGCCTTCCTCGCCGATGTGGACACCCGTGGCGCCGGATCCTCCCTTGTCACGTACGGAGAAACGACATTCGACGGTCGGCAGGCCTTCTGTGTGAATTGGAACGGCGTCGGCTACTACGCAAGCCATACCGACAAACTCAACAGCTTCCAGCTCATGCTCGTGGAGCGTGGCGACACCGGCTCCGGCGATTTCGACATCGTGATGAACTACGGTCAACTGCTCTGGGAGACCGGCGATGCCTCCGGCGGCTCGAACGGCTTCGGCGGTTCCTCGGCCGGCGCAGGGTTTTCTGCAGGTGACGGGAATGCCGATCACTACTTCCAGTTCCCGGGGACGCTGAGCAACGGTGCGCTGTTGGATAGCAGCCCGGACGGACTCGTCCACGGTAGCCGCGGCTCGCTGGAGGCAGGCCGATACGTCTTCCCGATCCGCAACGGCGTGGCGCCTGGGTCTTCGACGCTGACCGGCATCGTCAAGACGGCGGCCGGCGACCCTGCGCCAACCGCCGCGCTCCAAGCGTGTCCGGCCTCGGGCTCAGGGACATGCCTGGTCGCCTACACCTCATCCGCCGGTGTCTACACACTGGTCGGTCTTCCCGCTGGCGACTGGAACTTGACGGCATATCCGCCCGCCGGATCGAACGGGCTCGCGGCACACGCCGGCCCGGTCACCGTCGCGACCGGTTCGACCATCACGACGAACCTGGTGCTCGGCGGCCCGACGCCGCCGCCCACCGGAACCACCATCGTCGACCCGGGCGGTGACCACGGCACCTCGGGTGGGCTGCCGGTCGTCTATTGGGGCGACGACCTGACGCTGACCACGCAGGGCTGCACCGGCGGAACGACGTCGGCCGCCTATCAGGTCACCCAAGGAGCGACCACCGTCCGGTCTGGAGCGATGGCCGAAACGCCCGTCGGTTCCAACACCTTCCAGGCAACCATCGGTGCGTTCTATCCGGTGCACGGTGACGCGCACGTGTCCATCACGTTGAACTGCTCCGATGGGACCACGTCGACCGTCGACTTCGACATCTACATCGATCCGTCGGGGACCGTCGTCGACACACTCGGCCACCCGATTGCCGGCGCCACCGTGACGCTCATGCGCTCCGACAGCTCCGACGGCACCTATACCCCGGTGCCGGACGGCGACGCGGTGATGAGCCCGAGCAACCGGCACAACCCTGACACGTCCGGGGCCGACGGCACTTTCCACTGGGACGTGCTGGCGGGCTGGTACAAGATCACCGCCAGCAAAGCCGGCTGTACGGTTCCGGGGCTCGGCTGCCACAGTCGCATCGAGCGCCGCCTATGACGTCCCGCCACCTGCCTTGAACGTGACGGTGACCCTCGACTGCGGCGAGGACGCCGGTAGTTCGCACACGTCATTGGCCGTGTCGCCGGACAGTCCCGTTGTCGGCCAGCCGGTCACCATGGTGGCAACGGTCGGGGGTTCAGATCCTGCACCTACCGGCACGGTCACCTTCAAGCGGGGGATGGAGGTTCGCTGCGCCGCCGTACCACTTGTCAACGGAAGTGCCACGTGCAGCACCACTTTCACCAGCGCGGGAGCGGTCACTGTCGTTGCCGATTATTCCGGTGACAGCCACCATCCGTCGTCGAGTGACAGCAAGGACATCACCATCGGCAAGGCAACACCGGTGATCACGTGGGCGAGTGCGGCTCAGATCACCTACCCGACACCTCTGTCCGACAGCATTTTGAACGCGACCGCGGATGTGCCTGGAGCCTTCGAGTACTCAGTCGGTGAGCAGGGTGCAAACGGCCTGGTCCTGGATCCAAGGGACACCCCCTACCAGATCTCGCTGACATTCCGGCCCACGAACCAAGCGGACTATCAGAACGTCAATGCCAGCCTGTACGTCACCGTGCTCAAGGGGTCGCAGGTCATCACGGCCGATCCGGTGAGCGATGTGGTCCTGGGCTCGGCGGCAACCACCACCGTCGTATTCCACGGTGGTCCCTCCGGAAGCCCGGTGCAGGTCAGCACGGGTTCGTCGGCCTGCAGCGTCGGGACGGTCTCGGCGGGCACCAACGCGACCTTCACGGCCACGGTCAACCTGCTGCAGGTCGGGACCTGCTCGCTGACGGCGAATCAAGCGGGCAACGCTGATTACGCCGACGCGACACCGGTTTCGACGAGCTTCGCAGTCACGCCGGCGCAGTCGAGCGTGCTGAAGGTCGACGCCACGGTGGCGAAGGATCAGAGGTCGGCGGCGAGCAAGATCGTTTCCCCGGCGCTGACCACGACGGGCACGAACGAGCTGGTCGTTGCTATGGTCTCGGCCGACGGCCCGGCCACCAATGGCGCACAGACCGCAACTGTCAGTGGCGGCGGCCTGACTTGGTCCTTGGTCTCCCGATCGAACACGACCTGGGGCACCGCCGAGATCTGGCAGGCCTCCGCGTCGGCCAAACTGTCCGGCGCCACCATCACCGCGACGTTGCGCAAGAGTGGTTACGACGGATCGCTGACCGTCACCGCGTTCTCGGGCGCGAAGAACCGAGTCGGCACCAGTGCGTCGGCCGGCGGGACCAACAGCGGCGCGTCGGTCCGCCTGACACCCGGAGCCGCGGGATCCATGTTGTGGGCGGTGGGCCACGACTGGACCGGTGCACAGTCCATCGTGCCCGGATCGGGGCAAGTCCTCGGTCGGCAGTTCGTGGACTCCAGGGTCGGTGACACCTACTGGACGCAGAAATTGTCTGCGACCTCAACCGGCGGGCAGCGTGGTAACGATGTCGTCCGCGCTGCCGCGCACCCACCGCTGGCAGTTCACAGCGGTCGAGATCCCGGCCGGGGTAATCACCTCGGGCGGCACGGACACTGTCGCTGCTCGGATTCAACCGAGCGGCGGCAGCGTTCGCGACCGCTGATTGCCCCGCATGTGGGTCGTGGCAGTAAACCACGGGCGATCACTGAAAGTAGTTCCTCACAGGAAGTCCTTCCGCTTTTCACACGAATGCCTCATGCTCACCCCAATTGATGTGTACGCAGCGCGTGATGGAGGCATTCATGCGGGGGATCAGGAGACGAGCCGTTGCTGTGCTGGTCGGCGTGGTCGGGTGGTCTCTGCGGCTCGCGCCGTTTGCCGACGCTGCGCCAAGTGGCTTTACCATCGAGGCCCTCCCGTTCACCGGACTCACCGAGCCCAGCACCGTCGAATTCGCCTCGACCGGGCAGGTCTTCGTGGCCGAACGGCGCGGTGTCATCGACGTCTACGACAACCTCGATGACCCGTCGCCTCGCGTAACCGCCGACCTCCGGTTACGAGTCTTCAATGGCGGTGATCGCGGATTGCTCGGCATGGCGTTGGACCCCCAGTATCCGTCTCGGCCCTACCTATGGGCGCTGTACTCCAAGAACGCAGACATCGCGGGAACCCCACCCAAGTTCGGGTCCGGGCCTGTGGACTCGGACAGTTGCGGTGACGCCGATGCCAACGACTGCAGAATCTCCGCCGAACTCACCCGACTTACGCTGGACCCCGCGGACGGGACCTGGACCGGCACCGAGAAGGTGCTGCTCAATGATTGGTGCCAGCAGTTCGGCAGCCACTCGATCGGAACGGTCGTCTTCGGCCAGGACGGCTACCTGTATGTGGGCGCCGGCGACGGCGGGAACTACAACGTGGTCGATACCGGCAACCAGGGCGCTGTCGCTCAGCGATGCACAGATCCCAGTGGGGCAGGAGGTGCCCTCCGCGCACAGGCTGCGCGTCGCCCGGCAACCGACCCGATGACACTCGACGGCGCCATTGTGCGACTCGACCCCGACACCGGACTCGCCGCTCCCGGCAACCCGTTCGCCGGTGACCCGAACCAGCTCAAGCAACGCGTGCTGGCCTACGGTCTGCGGAATCCCTACCGGTTCGCGCCGCGCCCCGGGACCAACGAACTATGGGTTGGTGATGTCGGCTGGACCGCTTGGGAGGAGCTGGACCGCATCGTCGTGGACATTTCGGCGGAGAACTTCGGCTGGCCGTGCTACGAGGGCCCGGGACGTCAGTCCGGTTACGACAATGCGAACGCCGCGTTGTGTGAGTCGCTGTATGGACAGGGTGCTTCCGCCGTGCAGGAGCCGGTTCTGAGCTACAACCACGGCGACCGCGTGGGCGGCACCGCCTGTCCGTCCGGTGGCTCATCGGTCTCTGCGGTGGCGTTCAGCACCAACTCGTCAGCGTACCCGGCGGCCTACCGTAATGGCTTGTTCTTCGGTGACTATTCGCGTCACTGCCTTTGGTACGCACCGGTTGTGGGGTCAGCCATCGATGCCGGTGCCGTGTCGGTCTTCGACGCGACGACCTACCCGGCGGATCTCAAGGTTGGGCCCAACGGAGACATCTACCTGGTGGACATCGTTTCCGGCCAGGTGAAGCGGATTCGCTACAGTGCTGGGGGCAACACACCACCGATCGCGGTCGCGCGGGCGAACAAGACCAACGGCCCAACCCCGCTGACGGTGCAATTCGACGGATCCGGGTCCGGCGATCCCGATGACTCGAGCAGCATCAGCTACGCCTGGGATCTCGATGGTGACGGTCAATACGACGACTCCACCGCTATCAAACCGACCTGGACGTACACCTCGCCGGGTCAGGTGATGGTGCGACTGGAGGTGACGGACAACGCCGGTGCCACCAGCACTGCCACAGTGACAGTGACGCCCGGCAGTGCGGCGCCGGTCATCACCCTGACGTCGTCCGCCACGGCGACGCCCTGGAAGGTCGGGGACACCGTCAGCTTCTCGGCAACAGCGAACGACGCGGAGGATGGTGCGCTCCCAGCCAACCGGATCAGCACCAAGCTCGTTCTGAAGCACTGCCCCGGAGGCATCAACTGCCACGAACATGTCCAAAGCACCTATCCCGGGACCAGCGGGTCGTTCGTCGCGCCGGATCATGAATACCCGGCCTACCTCGAGTTGCAGACGACCGCGAACGGACTCGTCGGGGATATCGGCCACCGCCACGTTACGACTGGACCCCGCCACGGTGAACCTTTCGTTCGACACAGTCCCGAGCGGACTTCAAGTGACTGTGGGACCAGAGGAACGCACAACTCCCTTCGTGCTGACGGCGATCCAAGGCTCGGCCAACAGCATCGCAGTCGCGAGCCCGCAACAGCTCGGTGGCACCTTCGAGTTCAGATCGTGGTCTGATGGCGGGGCCGTTGCCCACGACATCAAGGCCGATGCGAACGCCGCGTACACTGCGACATTCGAGCAGACCGTCGCACCACCGGCAGTGCCGGGTCTGGTGGGTTCCTGGGCGTTCAACGAGGGGACGGGGACTACCGCTGTCGACGTGTCAGGCCACAACAACTCGGGAACCCTGGAGGGCGGCCCGTACGTGGACAGCCGCCGGAAAGTTTGGGGGTGCACTGAGCTTTGACGGCGTGAACGACCGCGTCACCGTCCCGGACAGCAACTCCTTGGACCTCACCACGGCCATGACCTTGACGGCGTGGGTCCGCCCGACATCCTTGGGTACGTGGCGCCAAGCGGTCCTCAAGGAGACGACGGCAGGCCTTGCGTATGCCCTCTATGCCACGGGAGCATCCGGAAACCGGCCGGATGGGACCGTATCCGTCGGCGGCACGGACCGGTCCGTCGATGCGCCGGGCGCGCTGTCGGCCAACGCCTGGTCGCACCTTGCCCTGACCTACGACGGCACGACGATGCGGCTGTACGTGAACGGCACGCAGGTCGCAACCAAAGCCCAGACCGGCGCGATGGCCGCCAGCACCGGCGCCCTGCGCATCGGCGGCAATGCCGTCTGGGGCGAATGGTTCACCGGTCAGATCGACGAGGTCAGGGTCTACAACCGCGCACTCACGGCCGCCGAGGTGGTCACCGACTCCACGTCGGCGAGCTCGCCAGACACCGTGCCTCCCACGACGCCGACGGGCCTGAGCGCGACGGGTGGCGTCAACGCCGTCCATCTCACCTGGAATCCGTCGACCGACAACCAGACAACGCCGACCTACGAAGTCCATCGCTCGACCGTCAGCGGATTCTCGCCCGTGGCGTCAACCCGGGTGGCGGGTGGCGTCACGGCGACCGCATACACGGACACGCCCCTGGATCCGGGTACCTACTATTACCGGATCGTCGCGTCCGACGGTTCCAATTCGAGTGCGGCCTCGGGCAGGCCTCAGCATCGGTGACGGGTGATGTCACCGAGCCGTCGGTTCCCGGCGGTGTATCGGTGGCCGTCAGCGGGACCACCGCAACCGTGACCTGGAGTGCGGCCACGGATGACGTGGCGGTCCAGAAGTACCAGGTCCGTCGCACCGGTCCCTGGGGGAGCCACGACCACGTTCGACATTCCCTCGCCTACCCGCACTCTCTCGGACACGGGCCTGGCGGCCGGTACATATGCCTACGCCGTGCGCGCGATCGATGCCGCAGCCAACTCATCCGCCTGGTCCGCAGATGTGCCGGCGACGATCGTGACTGATCAGGCTCGGCCGAGCGTGAATCTGACCAGTCCCGCGGCCGGGGTCGACGGTCTCGGGGTCGTCACCGTGTCCGCGACTGCGGCCGACGATGTCGCCGTCGTCGGCGTGCAATTCCGCGTCGACGGCCTATCGGTCGGCGCCGAGGATACAAGTTCGCCGTATCAGAGTCAGTTGGGACTCCACCGCCACCGCCAACGGCCCGCACCAGCTGACGGCGGCTGCGAGGGATGCGTCCGGCAAGTCGACGAGCTCGGCGGCGGGGATGGTCACCGTGTCCAACATCGCGCTTACCGCTCCGGCCGGGCTGGTCGCGGGTTGGTCGTTCGATGAGACCACCGGCACGTCGGCCTCGGACGCGTCGGGCAACGGCAACATTGGAACCATCGAGGGCGTCCGCTCGGACCACCGCCGGTAAGTTCGGCGGCGCGTTGACCTTCGACGGGGTCAACGATCGGTGACAGTTCCCGGCGGGAGCTCGTTGCATCTGATGAGTCGATGACGATGACCGCGTGGTGCGGCCGACGACCCGCGGCGCCTGGCGCGACGTGATGATGAGGGAGCGGCCCGGCGGCATGAAGCTACGCGCTGTACGCCATCGGGGCGACAGGGAACAGGCCGGCCGGCTATCTTTCGATCGGTGGGGCGGATCGGGCCGTCAACGCGACCGCGGCGCTCGCGGCGAGCACCTGGACCCACCTGGCCGTGACATACGACGGCACGACCATGCGGATGTTCGTCAACGGCACCCAGGTTGCTACTAGGGCCCAGACCGGGCGGCACGACGACCACGAGTCCGTTGCGGATCGGCGGCAACACGATCTGGGGCGAGTGGTTCGCCGGGCAATTCGACGACGTGCGGGTGTACAACCGTGCTCTTACGGCGGTCGAGGTCGTCACCGTCCGCGATAACCCGCTGCCCGGTTCCTGACACGTCCGTCCAGCGTTCCCGCCCGCTCCAGATCAATCGCGTCCGGTGATGCCGGCGGTCGACTCGACCACCGGCGCCAGCTTCTTCGTCAGCGCCTCGTAGAACATCGACAGCGGGAACTCGTCGGGCAGCACCGCGTCGGTCAGGCCCTTCGGCGGCCCGTCCAGCGGCAAGCGCCGCCTTGCCCTGCGCCCACACCGAAGCCGGGTGCGGTGTGACGGTCGCCGAGACCAGGTCGTAGGCGGCCAGCCAGTGCGCGGTCTTGGGCCGGTCGATGGACCGCCAGTACAGCTCCTCGATCTGCCGGCCGAGTTCGAGCACCGGCGCGGTGACGTGGTCCCAGTCGATGGACAGCCGGTTGTCGGTCCAGTGCAGCACGTGGTGCTGGTGCAGCCAGGCGAACAGCAGCTGGCCGCCGAGGCCGTCGTAGTTGCGGACCCGGGTGCCGGTGATGGCGAACCGGAAGATGCGGTCGAAGATCACCGCGTACTGGACCAGCCGGGCGTGCGGTTCGCCGGCCGCCTCGCAGCTTCACCGACTCGCGGAACGCGGTCAGGTCGCAGCGCAGCTCCTCGAGCGAGTACAGGAAGTACGGCATCCGCTGCTTGATCATGAACGGGTCGAACGGCAGGTCGCCGTGCATGTGGGTGCGGTCGTGGATCAGGTCCCACATCACGAAGGTGTGCTCGGCCAGTTCCTGGTCGTCGAGCAGCCGCGCGGCGTCCGGCGGCAGGTCCAGCCCGGTGATGTCGTCGGCCGCGGTGACCACCCGGCGGAACCGGGCGGCCTCCCGGTCGGCGAAGATCGCGCCCCAGGTGAACTTCGGGATCTCGCGCATGGCAACGGTCTCCGGGAACAGCACCGCGGAGTTGGTGTCGTAGCCGGGGGTGAAGTCCAGGAAGCGGATCGGCACGAACAGCTTGTTGGAGTAGTCGCCGGCCTCGAGGTCGGCGATGAAGTCCGGCCAGATCACCTCGAGCAGCACGGCCTCGACCAGCCGGTTCGGGGCTGCCGTTCTGCGTGTACATCGGGAAGACCACGAGGTGCCGCAGCCCGTCGACGCGGTGCTGCTCCGGGTGGAAGGCGACCAGCGAGTCCAGGAAGTCCGGGACGCCGAAGCCGCCGTCGGACCACCGGGTGAAGTCCTTCACCAGGGCCGCCAGGTAGTCGGCGTCGTGCGGAAAGTGCGGGGTCAGAGTCGGTGATCGCGTCGGTGACCGTCGTCGACCAGAGCCGCGGCGCGAGCCCGGTCGCCTCCTCCAGCGAGGGACCCGTCCTTCGCCTGTAGGCTGCTGCAATGTCGACGGCCGCGGACTTGAGCGCCCGACCAGGCCGGGTGCTGGATCAACTCTTCGGTCGGGATGACGGAGGTGTCCACCACTGCGAGAGTTGTTGCGTCCGGAAACATCAGCCACCTTCTTCCGCATTTGATGAAGAACCTGTCGCAAATCAGGGTATCGGCAGCAATTCTTGCGGTCAACTCGCACGCGCGCAGGACATGAAGTGAGTTCGTGCACACGGCGAGGCGTCGACCGAATCGACACGGTTCGATCGGCTGAGCAGGACGACCGGGACTTACTGGTTGAACAGGCTGGTGACCGAGCCGTCGGCGAACACCTCGTGGATCGCCTGGCCGATCAGCCCGGCCACCGACAGCACGGTGAGCTGCGGGAAGCGGTGCTCCTCCGGGATCGCCAGGGTGTTGGTCAGCACGACCTCCTGACGCGCCGCACTGTCGACAGCCGCTCGGCGGCCGGGTCGGACAGCACGCCGTGGGTGGCCGCGACGATCACCCGGGTGGCGCCGGCCTCGAGCACCTGCTCGGTGGCCTGGCGATGGTGCCGCCGGTGTCGATCATGTCGTCGACCACGACGCAGGTGCGGCCGGCGACGTCGCCGACCACCCGGTGGGCGACGACCTGGTTGGGCTTGGTGGGGTCGCGGGTCTTGTGGATGAAGGCGATCGGGGTGCCGCCGAGCCGGTCGGCCCAGCGCTCGGCGGTGCGGACCCGGCCGGAGTCGGGGGAGACGACGGTGATCTGCTCGCCGGCGTAGGCGTCGGAGATGTAGTCGGCGAGCAGCGGCTGGGCCCACAGGTGGTCGACCGGTCCGTCGAAGAAGCCCTGGATCTGGTCGGTGTGCAGGTCGACGCACATCAGCCGGGAGGCGCCGGCGGTCTTGAGCAGGTCGGCGACCAGCCGGGCCGAGATGGGCTCGCGGCCGCGGTGCTTCTTGTCCTGCCGGGCGTAGGGGTAGAACGGCAGCACCACGGTGATCCGCTTGGCCGACGCCCGCTTCAGCGCGTCGATCATGATCAGCGTTTCCATCACCCAGGTGTTGATGGGCACGCCGCAGGACTGGACCAGGAAGGCGTCGGAGCCGCGGACGGACTCCTCGAACCGGACGAAGATCTCGCCGTTGGCGAACTCGTACGCCTGACTGCGGGGTGACGGTGACGTCGAGGTACTTGCCGATCTCGTCCGCCAGCTCCGGGTAGCCCCGGCCGGAGAACAGCATCATGCTCTTCTGGCTGGAGATCGAGATGGCATTCACTGGGTGGCGTCCTCTCCGCGGGGTTCGGTCGCCGGCTCCGGCCGCCCGGGCGGCAGCGTCGCTCGCGCGTTCCGGCCCGGCGGCGCAGTACCCATCCTGCCGAATTGTGCTGTCGGCCGCGGGCCACGGCCAGCGCGCCGGCCGGGACCTCGTCGGTGACGGTGGAGCCGGCCGCCACGTAGGCGCCGTCGGCGATGGTGACCGGCGCGACGAGCGTGCTGTTGGTGCCGATGAACGCGTTCTCGCCGATGACGGTCGCCGACTTGCGGACGCCGTCGTAGTTGGCGGTGATCGACCCGGCGCCCATGTTGGTCCCGGCGCCGATGGTCGCGTCGCCGATGTAGGAAAGGTGCGGCACCTTGGCCCCGGGGCCGATGGTGGACTTCTTGACCTCGACGTAGGCGCCGACCTTGGCGCCGGCCGCAAGGTCGGCGTCCGCGCCGCAGAAAGGTGAACGGACCGACAGTGGCGCCGCGTCCGATGCGGGCGCCGTCGCAGTGCGAGCGCAGCACGGTGGCGCCGTCGTCCACCGTGCAGGCGGACAGCGTCGTCGCCGGTCCGATGCGGCAGCCGGACCCGATCGTCGTCCCGGCCTCCAGCGAGGTGTCCGGGTAGCAGCACGGTGTCCGGGCCCGATGGTGACGTCGGCGTGGATCCAGGTGGTGGCCGGGTCCATGACGGTGACACCGGCCAGCTGGGCCTTGCGGACCAGGCGGTCACGAAGTACCCGGGAGAGTTCGGCCAGCTGCACCCGATCGTTGACGCCCTCGATCTCGACCGGGTCGCTCGTCGACACGGTGCCGACCGGCAGCCCGTCGCGCGCGGGCCATCGCGACGGCGTCGGTGAGGTACCGCTCGCCCTGGGCGTTGGCCGCGCCGAGCCGGGGGAGGACGGAGGACAGCACCGCACCGTCGAAGGCGTAGATCCCGGAGTTGATCTCGGTGATCGCGCGTTGAGCGTCGTCGGCGTCCTTCTGCTCGACGATCGCGGCAAGCGTGCCGGCGTCGTCACGGACGATGCGTCCGTAGCCGTGCGGGTCGGGCACGTCGGCGGTCAGCACGGTCACGGCATTGCCGGCGGCCGCGTGCTCCGCGGTCAACGCCGTCAGCGTTGCGCCGGAGAGCAGCGGGACGTCGCCATAGGTCACGAGCACGGTGCCGGTGAGGGCGCCGGTGACCGTCAGCCCGCACTCGACCGCGTGGCCGGTGCCGAGCTGCCGATCCTGCACGGCAATGCGGACGTCCGGGAGTCCGGTCGAGGATTCGAGGAAGGCGCCGACCTCGTCGCGGCCGTGTCCCAGCACGGCGACGACCTGGCCGGGATTCACCGCGGCGGTGGCGGCCAGCGCATGCCAGAGCAAGGGTCGCCCGGCGATCGGGTGGAGCACCTTGGGCAGCGACGATTTCATCCGGGTTCCCGCTCCGGCGGCGAGCACGATGACCGCCGTGACCTGCGGGTTCGAGCCCGGCTCGACCATCCATCCCCCTCGTGCGCCGGTCGTCACGCGTTGCGCCGCTCCGCCGCCAGGATTCGAACCTGAACCATTGGAACCAAAATCCAAGGTGCTGCCGTTACACCACGGCGGATCGTCGCCGCGCCATCATCCCACGCCCCGGAGCGACCTTCCGTCGAGCGCCTGGATTGCGGAAGTTGCCGCCGGGCAACTGAGCATGACCTAACTTGGCTGATAGGGCTACTGATCGGTAACCGGTACCGTCAGGACTGGAGACACCGACCCGAAGCAATCCGAAAGGGCCCGCATGACGCCTCCCCAATCCGCACCCGCCGCCGTCGCACCCCCGACTGCGTCCCAAGAGAAGGTCGGCGCCAAGCCGTTGACCGACGGTCAGCGCGGCCCGGCCGCCCAGTTCGCGGTCTACGCGTTCGCCTTCGTGCCGCTGCTCGCCCTGGTCTGCGCGATCCCGTTCGCCTGGGGCTGGGGTTTGGGCTGGACCGACATCGCCATCGCCGCGGTCTTCTACTTCTTCAGCGGCATGGGCATCACCGTCGGCTTCCACCGGTACTTCACCCACGGCGCGTTCAAGGCCGTCCGTCCGCTGCGCAACGGCCTGGCCATCGCCGGCCAGATGGCCGTGCAGGGCCCGGTGATCATCTGGGTCGCCGACCACCGGCGGCACCACGCCTACTCCGACCGCGAGGGCGACCCGCACTCGCCGTGGCTGTACGGCACCTCGGTGGCCGCGCTGGCCAAGGGCTTCTGGCACGCGCACATGGGCTGGTTGTTCGACCGCGACACCACCAACCAGGAGCGGTTCGCGCCCGACCTGCTGGCCGACAAGTCGATCGTCCGGATCGACAAGTTCTTCTGGGTGTGGACCATCGTCTCGGTGTTCGCCCCGGCCGTCATCGGCGGCCTGATCACCTGGTCCTGGGCGGGCGCGCTGACCGCGTTCTTCTGGGCCGGGCTGGTCCGGATCGCGGTGCTGCACCACGTCACCTGGTCGGTCAACTCGATCTGCCACATGATCGGCGAGCGGCCGTTCGCCGCCCGCGACAAGTCGGCGAACTTCTGGCCGCTGGCGATCCTGAGCTTCGGCGAGTCCTGGCACAACCTGCACCACGCCGACCCGACCTGCGCCCGGCACGGCGTGCTGCGCGGCCAGATCGACATCTCGGCCCGGGTCATCTGGCTGTTCGAGAAGTTCGGCTGGGCGACCAAGGTGCGCTGGCCGTCCGCGCAGCGGCTGGCCCGGATCCAGGCCACCGCCCACGAGATGG
>CAVPLZ010000023.1:0-94700 GCA_963706185.1 uncultured Actinomycetota bacterium
CAGCAGCACGACGTGCTGATTGTTCGCTCGCTGGCGCTCGCTCATCAGTGCCTCACCTCGTACGGATGCCGCGGTTCGATGACCGCGTCCCGACGGGTGGACGATCTTCATGACGATGACGAAGTCGCCACCCGAGAGCCAGGATGCGCACCTGGAGCACCCGCGAGTCCTCTTCGTCCACGCCATCACCAACGCCTCACCCCCACCGGGTTCGGCGAAGGACTTTCTACGGTCGACCTCGCCCGCGCACAGGGCGCGCGGCCTGCAGGACGACGATGGTCACCACCGCGGCGTCGCAGTGCGCGGGTCGCATCCCGGTTCGCCCTCGTGGTCGAGCATCGCCTTGCGCAGTACAACCACCTGCTGGACTACTACACCCTCGGCGCAACAGCGGGTGGTCCGGAAGACCACGGCAACGATCGTGCCAGTGCGATCACCGGCAGGATCGAATGTGGTGGATCCCCAAGGCGTCCACTGCCCTCGTGAGCGGCCCATCCAGAATGGAGGCCCGGTGACCAGGTCGACGTCGATGTCCAGCGAGTTGCCGTTCCGGACAGCGGCGGCCAGCCAGCTTGACCGCGAGAGCCGCTGATCAAAGCAAGGACACCGGAATCGCGATCCCGACCAGCGATGTCCGGGTGGCGTTGTCCATGACCGCCTTCGTCGGCGGCCCAGGTGGCCGACGATGCCGCCAGCGCGAAAATCCCGGCGCCAATGGCCGGCTCGACGAGTACGCCGATCAGGGCGCCGAACACCTGCAGCGCCGGCGTCCCGGCGCCACCGGTCGAACCGTGCCGAAGTCGCCGTCGATAATTCGCCCGGTCTTGAAGTCCTGGACGATGAGCCGCTGGTCCACCCCAGCGCCGTGCGCAGCGCCGCCACCTTCGAGTAACCCTTGAGCATGCGACAGGTGCCACCGGCGTGACCAGCAGCGAACAGCAGCAGGACAGCGCGAACAGCGCCCGCACCAGCTTCCGGCGCATCGACGTCGGACTGGCGGCACCCTGCGCGTGGAACATCGCCGCAGGTGCCGGCTTACGCGGCACCCGCGTGACCCTCGTCTTCAGACCGGGATCAGCCCGTCTTCGTCGCTGCGTGAACATCATCAGCGGGCTGGGCGTGATGCCCTCCACGTTGGCGCGACCGCGAGCCGCCGAGAGTGCCGGTGGGAAGAGGCCGAGCAGCCGCTCACCATCGGCTTCTGGTTCAGCGCGGCGTCAGCGCATCGCTGTGGTCGCATACAGCTCCGAGTCAGCCACCTTGAGTGCCCGCTGCGCTCCTACCCAGACACCCCTCTTTCCGTGCAAGGCGGCCGGTACGGTGAAGAAGGTGCCGATGAAGTTGTCCCGGCGTTGTTGTCCATCCGGCCCGGTTCCAGCCCAGCAGGACACGTCCGGCTCTGGGCCTGGCACCCATCAAGGTAACCATCGTTCCACGGCTTCGACGTATCGTTGACCATGATGCGACGAGCCTCCAGTAAGTCTTGAACGCCGCGAACACGCTCTTCGGGTCCGGCATGGTCCGGGCGGCCGCTTCGGTCGGCCACCGGCAGGTAGGCGTAGATTCAGAAGCGCGGCATCGGCCAGAAGTGACTTGGCCTTCACCCGGTCATAGGTGTGTTTGGTGGCGTCGTCGGTGTAACCGTCCACCCGTGTCCCAGGTCGAGGCCCAGGTCGCCGACCTTCGCCCCTCGGAGCTCCAGGCTGACGAACTGCTCACGGTTGAGGGCGTAGGCGATGGCCTCGCGGACCTTGAGGTCCTTCAGCTCGGGTTCGCCTTCTGGTTGAAGCCCCAGGTTGCAATGAAGGCCGGGCGGATCGACGTAGAAGCGGCCGACTTCAGCTGGTCCCAGTCGGCCGGGTTGGGCAGGTAGTAGCCATCGATGGTGCCGGCCTGCAGCTCCTGCTACGCGGTGACCAGGATGATCTTGAAGATCAGCTTGGCCGGCGAGGCCTTGGTGCCCAGGTAGCCCTGGTTGCGGTCCAGTTCGGCGACGTTGTTGGCCTTGTAGATCTTGCCGACGAAGACGACCAGGGTGCAGGTCGGTGATCGTGTCATCAGCGGTAGATGGAAGACGTAGCCGTCGGCCTTGACGTTGTGGCGTCGTTCTTGGCCGCGCCGTCGGCGACTCGATGGAGAACAACAGCAGCCCGAGATAGCGGAACTGGCAGCCGCATCAGCTGACCACCGCGTCCCATCGGCGGCGCAGGACAGGTGGAGCGACGACAGCGGTCCACTGTCGTATTCGCCTGGACCCGCCCATGGTGTCCGACGGTACCTGGGCCTCAGGTCGCACCGGCGCCGGTCTGGCTGTACATGCGGTAGAGTTCGAAGCGAGACGGCCTTGGCGTGGTCGAGTTCATCGCTGAACTTGGTCCCCTCAGATCTTGAAGGTCCAGGTGGGGCCGTCTTCAACACCTGCAGGGTTTCGGCCCAGCAGCTACAACATCAGCAGTACCAGCTTGGAGCCGAACCAGCCCTCCATCATGCCGGACCACCAGAACATCTTCACGTCGGTCGCGTACAGCGTCCAGCACCGAGGGGCGCCGGCAGCGCCGAAGGTGAACATCTGATCCGTCTCGCCGCCCCGCACACGCTGCTCAGACGGCCCGACCAGTCTCACTCCTACGACGATTCAGAGCAGGTCGCACCCCGCTGACGGCATAGTCGCGCCCGCGGATCGTTCCACGGTGACCCACATCGTCGCCGCATTCTTCGTCGTCGTCGAACTGCTGCTGCTTCCAGTCGGCTCGCGCAGCTCCTCCAGCAGGCCGGTAGCAGGCCGGTCCGGCCGCCGACGACGTTGACGCCTCACGCTTCGTTCTTCCAGATGTTCGTCGACCGACGAACCGTGCACAGTTGGTGAACCGCCGGTGTCTCCAGCAGGACAGGCAGTAGGCCAGTCCAGATTCACGGCTGTCCGCGCACCAGGAACTTGACCAGGACAGTCGGCCCGGGTCGTGCCACCGGATGGCCCCTTGACTCATCGTTGCAGGCCTTCCTCACCCGTCGGAGGATGCCGCAGCAGCAGCGCGATGATTGTCGCGCAGCACGCAGGTACCCGGTCCGCTCGGGCCCCGTCCGATGAGCTGGCTCGGTGACGGCGGACCTGGCCGCACGACAGGTAGCCGCCGCCCGGCGCGCCGGCGCGCGGATGGCACTACCCACCCGACCGAAACCCTTCACCGCCTGGCCCCAACTGATCCCCTGGCCGAGGCCAACCCGGAGGTCTATAGCTACGTGGCCGACGAGCTGCACCACAGCGGCACGCTCGATGATTCGCCGCGGCTCGCGGTCGCGGCCATGCAGCGCGGCAGCGTGCTTGCCGACCAGTGCGCCAAAGGTTCTCCAGGCAGCGCCTACCTGCGCGTCGAGTTCGTCGGACGAGATCGAGCGGCTGGCCATCGCCATTCTGGGCCTGTTCGATGCCAGGTCGCCGACGTGCAGGACCGCTCGGCCCGGCGAAGCGCGCCGCGATGCAGGCGCTGATCAAGCCGGCGGCGCGTGCTGCGGGCCTGTCGCTGGCCACGGCGGACATCTCGACGCCTGATCCGGATCAACTTCTCCGGCCTGCTCTACCACGTGGCCCGCAAGATCTCGAAGGACCACCGGCGTCGACATGGACGACGTCGCCGCGCTGGCCAGGGAGCACCAGGCGGAGCTGATCATCGCCGCTGGTCGGCGTCCGCGGCGGCTCGACTCACGGTTCCAGGAGATCGCCGACGAGGTCGGCCTACCTGTTCGTCGAACATGGCCAGGCTCGCAAGCTGGTGGCCGCCGGGCTCGCCGTACCTGCCGCACGCGCACATGACGACCACGACAACGCACAAGACCCTCGGCGGTCCACCGATCCGGTGATCCTGACCAACGATCCAGCCTGGCCCAGGAGGTCGATTCGGCATGTTCCTGGACGGCAGCTCAGCCGCTGGAGCATCGTCGCGCCGGCGGTGGCTTGCGGATCGCGCCACCGACCCCGTCGTTGGCGACGTCTCGCGAACCTGGCCAGTACCGATCCTGGCCGCTCAGCGCCGATGTGGCGGAGGGCGAGCATCCGCAGTTGCTGACCGTGGCGCCAATCTGCGCCTGGTGCCGTTCGACCTGCGCAACTCCGACCTGACAGCAAGGCCGGCGAGGACCAGTACACGTCGGTCACCGTCAACCGCGACGCACTGCGTTCGACCCGCGCACCAGATGGTCACCTTCGGGTTCAGGATCGGATCGCCGCGCTGGCCACGCATCGTCTGGACGAAGCGTCGCGGGTGGCCGACATCATCGCGACGCGTTGACCCGCTCCAGGATCAGGCACTGGAGAACTGGTACCGTTTGCTCGAGTCGCTGCAGGCAAGGTGCAAGCCATCACAGCGTTTCCCGCTACTACCGGATCTCTGACTCGACGAGCTGATCAGCCAGACGATCGAGTCGGCCGCCGAGTTCGTCCACGGTGCCGATGCGCGCCAGTTCTCGATCCGGTCACCGATCGCCGCAGGCCGGTGGCCGACAACGACGCCAACGAGCAACACTACCAGTACAGCGAAGACGACGACGAGTCGCATCAGCAGACGACACCAGCCACACCGGCCGTCGATCGCGTCGGTGGCTGAACCCCACCGCCCCACCAATCGTACGGACGCGTCTGACCAGTACCCGCGCCGGTCTGGTTCGCGGAACGGCGTCCACCGATCACCAGATCGCCGCGTCGCGCGTATTCTACGACATGCTCGCCACCAGCGCCTGCAGCTCAGCGAGTCACCACGGCGGGCAAGGCATCTCTGACACGATCAGTGGTCGAGCTGACCACCTTGCCGATCCGTTCGCCGCTCGATCAGCCCGTGGGCGCCGGAGCGCCGCGGAATCGTCTACAGCGGCCCGGTCTCGACCCAACGACCACATCGCCCCGAAACCGTAGCCGCCGATCGTCGCATCTTCGGCCACCCGGCGAGCGCGAAATGACGAATGGCACCGAGAGTCCGAAGAAAAAGGCCACCACATTGAATGGCCGACCGCATGATCGACATGTGCCCATCAATCCAGCATCACGGCACAGTACTGAGCCATATCCACGTTGGCATCAGCGGAATTCCGGCGAACAGGCTGATCGCCGATGCGGACGCCAGACCGACGTGGCCCCTCGGTACAGCAACAGCGCATCATCCAGCCGCTCGAACGCAAGGGCACCAGACCAGTTATCCGAGCACCAGCAGACCGTTCGTCGGGACGATGCGCGGGCAATTCAAGCCAGCCGGCCATCACATCAACGGACACGGATCCAGAACAGCCATGATGACAGTGCTGAACAATCGGCCCGGCCAACGCCACGCCGAGGCCGCCCGCGAAGGCCAGCATGGACGAGATCATGCCGATCACCCGCGCATCCTGCGGGAGGCGGTCCCGGACGATCCCGAAGGCCAACAGGAACAGCCACCACCCGCTCCTACACGACCGCGCGACGATGGGTGCCGGGCAAGGTCGGTCACAACCGCCGCCAGCAGCGTGCCAAGGCCCGACACCGCGAGACTTCCAACCAACGCCACTTCTTCCATGAAGGTCCCCGACCCGACCGAGGTCGCATCACGATGGCTGCCGTTCCAGCAGTGCCCGTCGACGCCCGCTGGCCGCCGGTCGACGTACCAACTCGTCGCGAATACGGGGGAGCACGGGGATCACCGATGACTGCATGACGGCGAACGACGGCCCGGCCAACACGATGGCGATCAGCACCAGCCCCTGGGTCGCGACGGCTCTCCAACATTGGCCGGCTGCGAGCCTGACGCCGGTGCGATACCGGGCCGCCGACGGAATCCGGGGAGACCCTTACGTCGAAGCCCATCAACATCCTCCGCGGCGATCGGTGCCCGGATACGACGTTACGTCGTATCCGTTCGTGTCCTAGGCGGCTCTCGCCGGTCCTCGCGGCCCCGCTCCGGGCCACCTGCACGGCGAGCCCGCCACGTCGCCACGCCACGCCGGTCTTGACGCCCCCCTGACCGGTCCCCTAATGCAGGCACCTACCAAGCGCTTCGGTCGCTGCCACCCACGGTCCAGCGAGGCTGTTCGATGATGACGGAGGTCCGGTCGTCCGCCCGGGCTCCGGGTCAACCTGGTCAGCGGCCCCGGGATGGGCGACGACTACTACGGCGCCGCGGAAGCCGACCACGGGTCGAAGCCGCGACGGTTACGTCCTCGGCGGTGCGGTGACCATCGACGACCGCGCCGTCATCGCCGAGCTCGGCGCGTTCCTCCTCGCTCGCGCGGGGTGGACAAGCAGTACCTGCCCGAAGACTTCGCGCCGTCGAGCACTGCCGGTCTCGGACGGCGGCAAGGTCGACAGGCACTGTTGCTCGGCCCAGGTCGACGGGTTGTTCGGGCAATCCGGGATCCCGGCCGACGATCATCCAGGGACCGACCACGAGCATCGCCGGGCGCCCACTCCCACCCCAGCTCAGGAAGGCATCTCATGACCGAGCCCACTACACCACATCTCGGCTTCACCGTAGGCGATGTCGCCGTCATCACCGGAGCGGCCGAGCGGCATCGGCCGCGCGACCGCCGTACGCGCCGCGCAGCAGGGCCTTTCGGTGGCCGCCTGGGACATCAATCAGGCCGGGCTGGACGAGACACTCGCCGAGATCGACGATTCGGTGCCGACCGTCGGTATCGTCGCGGACACCTCCGATCGTGCGGACGTCGAACGCGCGCTGACCGCCTCGGCCGAGCTCGGCCCGCTGCGCCATCTGGCCAACGTCGCCGGCCCGCCGGCCACCGCCGACCTGACCTTCGACGAGGCCATCGTCAAGTCCCTGGGCAGCATGCGGCTGATGGTGGACCGCTGGCTGGCGCCGGGCGCCGCTGAGGGGGCCACGTTGGTCAACGTGGCCTCGGTGGCCGGCAACGTCGTCGGCACCAATTCCGACTGGTACTGCGCGGCCAAGGCCGGCATCGTGGGATTCACCCGACATCTGGCTGCCTACCGCACCGCTGAGGTACGAGCCAATGCTGTCGGTCCGGGAATGGTCGACACCCCCCGATTGGCCGGATTCGCCGCCAGCGACGTCGGTCAACGCGTGCTGCAACGCATCCCGCTGCATCGGATGGCCCACGCCGACGAGATCGCCTGGGTGATCCTGTTCATGCTCTCGCCGTTGTCGTCCTACATCAACGGAGCCTTCGTCCCCGTCGACGGCGGCTGGACCGTCACCCAGTGATCGCGGCGTGCGCCAGCAGATCGCGGGCCTCCGCACTCCCGTCCAGCTGACGGTTGACCCGGCTGTGCACGCGCCATCCGACCCCCGTGCGGACCAGCTCCCACCGGTTCACCCCGGTGCGCCAGACCCGGAACCCGTCGGTGTCGGGTCGCGCAGCACCAGCTGGGAGTAGTTCGTGACCACGGCCGTGTCGCCGTCGATCTCGATGTGCGGCAGGCCCAGCAGGTGCGCCGCACCACCGTCGATGATCTGCTGGTGCAGCTCTCCGGTGACCATCCCCTCGATCGCCGCTCGACCCTCGAGCACCTTCGGATAGGTGTCGTAGACCCCGTTCTCGGTCCACAGCCGCGCGGTCTCCGCCGCGGATCCGCTGTCCACCGCCGGGCCGTAGCTGGCGACGAGCTGGAACAGCGCCAGTCGATCCTCGGCGGCGGCCAGTCGTCGTTCCAGCTCGCCCAGCCGCCGTTGCAGCGCGTCGGTGTCGACGCGCTCAGCGCCCGTCGGGTGATCCGTAGCTGGTTCCATGACGTTCCTCCTCATCCAGCACCCGATGCCAATCGCCGTTCACCGATCCGGCCCAGACCGGGGGACGCCGCTGCTGCCAGGCCAGCGGGCCCTCCCGGTATCAGGTCTCGCCCATCAGGGCCAGGTGATACGCGGTCTCCGCCTTCACCGTCTCGTCGAGCGGGAGATCCTGCCACAACAGCCGTTTGGTCACGGCGACGGACAGCGGCGCGCAACGCTCGGCCATCTCGCGAGCAACCTGCACGGCCCTCGGCAGCACCTGGCCGGACGGTAGCACCGCGGACGACCAGGCCGAGCCGGCCGGCCTCGTCGGCGGACACCGTCCTGCCGGTGAGCAACAGGTCGGCCGCCACCGCGGTGGACGTCACCCGACGCAGGGTCCAGTGGGCACCGGCATCCGGCAGCACGCCGAAACGGACCTGCGGGATCGCCAGCTTCGCGTCGACGGCGACGTAGCGCAGGTCGCACTGCAGAGCGAGGGTGAGCCCGATGCCGATCGCGTGGCCGTTGATCGCTGCGAGCACCGGCTTGCGCACGGCCCACGCCGGCGGGTCCACCGGTTGGGCGGAGAACCGTCGCCCGGTGCGGCGAAGGTGTCCGCACCGGCACGCAGATCGGCCCCGGCGCAGAACGCTCGGCCCGCTCCGGTCAGCACCACCGCGCGCACCTGGTCGTGTTCGTCGCACCAGCGGTAGGCGGCCGAGAGCCCGCGAGCCATGCTGGGTGAGAAGGCATTCAGCACGTCCGGTCGATGCATCGTGACCACCGCCACTCCGTCGCGTCACCTCGAGCTGCACCTGGTCGGTGCCGAGGTCGATCTGCTCACCCATCGGCCCGATCCCGACCGTCGAGCCGCCGGAACTCGCGGGTGACGTCCTGCCAGCGTTCGGCCTCGGCCGGGTCGCTCAGGGTGTCCGCGGTCGAGTAGCAAACCACCCGATCGGCCAGCGTCGAGTAGCGGGTGGCTCAGCAAACCTGGCAGGTCGGCCCAGGTCGGCGGTCACGGTGACCGCGTCCAGCAGGTCGTCGGTGATCAGCGCGGCCATCGCGTCGGTCCGCCCGGACCGCATCGCCGCGCGCAACTCCTCACCGAGACCGGGAAAGCCGGTGGCCTCGAACACCACGTCGTACCCGGGGGTCGCGCCGTAGAACCCGACCCGGCGGCGCATCTGTTCCCGGCGGCCCAGCAGCGTCGGCTCGTCGTCGGCGACCGCCGTCATCACCGGTATCACCAACGGAGGTGACGACCGCCCGGCCCGCGTCGCACCGACCTGCAGGTTCGGCACCACCACCTCGCGCAGGTACGCCGCGGTGTGCAGCGGATGCACCTTCATCCCGTCGGCGACCTCGCCGATCATCCGGCACATCCACGGCCGAACGCCGGCCAGCAGGATCGGTGGATCGGGCACGCTCAGCGGCGGCGGGGTCCAGAACTGCTCGGGAAGCAGGGTGAGCGTGTAGAAGTCGCCACGGAAGTCCAGTGGAGCGCGCCGGGCGAACGCGTCGAAGATGGCCCGCAGTGCCATCACGTACTCACGCAAGCGCGGGCCGGGCGGGTCGAACTGTGCGCCGTACCGGCGTTCCACATGTGCTCGGACCTGGCTGCCCAGACCGAGCTGGAATCCGCCGGCGGTGGCCCGTGCCAGCAACCACGCGGCTTGGGCCGTGACCATCGGGCTGCGGGCGAAGGCGACCGCCACCCCGGTGCCGATGCCCAGGCCGGGAGCCGAGAGTGCTGCCGCGGTACACAGTTCGAAAGCGGGCGCAGACCCTTCGGGGATCCACAAACCGTCGAATCCGGCTCGCTCCGCGGCGCGGGCCTGACTCGTCGCGTCGGCCAGGGTGGGTCCGCCACCGAAGGCGTCCAGCTTCACCGCACCCCCAGGACCCGCGTCCGCAGCGACCACAGCGGGTCGTCGCGGTCGCGTCGACCGGACGGGCCGGCCGACTCCTTGGGCACGAACCGTCCGGCGTCGGATCGGGTCCATTCCCGCACGGCCCACCGCTCGCGGATCGCCCACCGGCCCTCGCGGTACTGCAGATGGTCGAGATAGCGGAAGCCGCTGGTGAAGTTGCGCCGCGGATCGTCCGGCGGATCGCCCCAGTGGACCGCCTGCCCGTAGGTCTCGGCGACGGCCTCGTCACCCGCCAGTTCGATCAGCTGCGTGCTCACCAGGTGTTGCGTACCGAGTGAGTCGGCGCAGCGCCGGGGCCAACCAGGCGACGTACTCGTCGACGGTGCCGTCGAAACCGGTGTGGTGGTCGACGCCGTCGGCGTGGTAGCAGGAGCGCACCAACTCCAGGTCCAGCCGATCCACCCCGCGGCAGTAGCGGGCCACCAGGTCCGCGATCGCGGCCCGGTCGGCGACCTCGCTGCGCTGAGCGCGTCACTGCCGGGTCTGCCGTAGATGATCCAGTTGGGTGCGGATCGACTTCTGGGCGTACGGCCGGTTACGCGGATCGATGTCCGCTTCGTAGAACTCGGCCAGCACCGCGTCGATCACGTCGGCGTCAGCGGTGTCGTCGCCGAGCCGGTCCAGGACCGAGCGGACCTGATCCAGCCGACGGCCGCGGTGAGCCAGGTATTGCTCGGCGACGGCACGCAGGTCGGCGATCATCGGGCCGTGCGCCGGTATCGCCACGCATCGGGTCGATCAGAGCCCACCTCGCACCAGCCGCCGCAGGGTGCCCAGGTAGGCACCGAGATCGTCGATGACGGTGGTGCCGCGGCCCGAGGATGGTGTCGCCGGTGAGCACGGCGTCGTCGTTCGTCGACCACGAAGCACACGGAGTCGGCGCAGTGTCCCGGGGTGTGCAACACCCGGATCTCAAGGCCGGCGGCGGTGATTCGTTCGCCGTCGACCAGCGGGGTGCCGCCCCCGTGGCAGTGCTCGGGCAGGAACGCTCGGACCGGCGCACCGGTCTGCGCGGACAGCTGCGCCGCGGCCTCGACGTGGTCGATGTGGTGGTGGGTGATCAGGATCAGCTCCACCGGCGGCCCGGAGGTCAGGGCGGCCAGGTGATCCGGGTCGGGCGGGCCGGGGTCGACGACGACGGCCGTGCTGTCCATCGCCGGAGAGCACCAGGGAGTTGGTGCCGTCCAACGTCATCGGCCCGGCGTTGGGCGCCAGCACGGAGCGGATGTGCGCGCGTCACCAGTGCGTCGGCCGGCGGGCCGGTCGGCGCTGCGCTCATGCGCCGGTGCCGGGTGCCTCGGACTTGTCGGCGTCGCGCATGGTCCGGGCGTTCTGCCCGGCCAGCGAGTCCGCGCCCACCTCGGCGTTGTGCGCGTGCGCGGCGTGGTGCAGGCCGAAGACGGAATCCATCCCGGCCCGCAGGCCCATCAGGTCCTCGGACTGGTTGATGGCCGTCTTGGTCAGCGCCAGACCCGAGCCGTGGCATCGTCGCGATCTTGTCGGCCAGCGCGAACGTCTCGGTCTCCAGGTCGGCGCGCGGCACCACCCGGTTCACCATGCCGACCTGGAGCGCCCACTCGGCATCGAACCGGCCACCGGTGTAGAGGAACTCCTCGGGCCGCCCGCGGGCCCATCACCCAGGGGTGGGCGAAGTACTCCACGCCGGGAATGCCCATGCGCACCACCGGGTCGGAGAAGAAGGCGTCGTCGGCGGCGACGATCAGGTCGGCGCACCAGGCCAGCATCAGCCCGCCGGCGATGCAGGCACCGTGCACCATGGCGATCATCGGCTTGGGCAGCTCGCGCCAGCGCCGGCACATCCCGAGGTAGACCTCGGACTCCCGGGCGTACCGGGACTCGACGCCCTGCTTGCCGACGTGGTCCCACCACAGCCCGGCCCGCCGGTCGAACGAGGTGTCGACGTCCCTCCCGGGAGTGCCGATGTCGTGCCCGGCGGAGAAGTGATCGCCGGAGCCGGCCAGCACGACGACACCGACCTCGTCGTCGGCC
Source organism: uncultured Actinomycetota bacterium (assembly GCA_963706185.1). Classification (GTDB taxonomy): domain Bacteria; phylum Actinomycetota; class Actinomycetes; order Mycobacteriales; family Nakamurellaceae; genus Nakamurella. Next base: position 11,654 of record CAVPLZ010000023.1, read on the forward strand.
GTGGCCCGGTAGAACGCGTCGTCCAGCGCGTAGGTCATGGCCGAGTTCTGTGCGTTGCGGTACTGCGGCCGGTTCATCGTCACCACGGCGACCCGGTCGCGGACTCGTAGGTGACGACCTCGGTCTCCTGCTGCGGTGCGGTCACGGACTCTCCGTTCTCGTGGCGAGTCGTTCGTCGGATCGGGTCGGTTCAGTACGCGGGCGCGGATCCGAGGCCGGGCAGGTCCAGCGCCACGGCGATGCTGTGCCGGTGGTAGGCCGGCGAGCCCCAGGCCGCGGCGGTGGCCCAGGCGCGCTTGGCGAACAGGTGCCAGTCGTACTCGGTGGTGTAGCCGATCGCACCGAGGCACTGCCCGGTCAGCCGGCGACGCGCAGCGCCGCCTCGGACGCGAGTGATCTTCGCCGCCGCCACCGCCTGCGCCGTGTCCGGTCCGTCGTCGCCGACCCGGCGTGCCCGAGCAGGTGGCCGGCCGTGGCCACCACCGGCCCGGCGAACTCCAGCGCGATCGCGGCGTCGGCCAGGTGGTGCTTGACCGCCTGGAAACTGCCGATCGGCACACCGAACTGGCGGCGCTCGCCGACGTACCCGACGGTCAGGTCGAGCATCGCCCTGGCCAGCCCGAGCAGTTCGGCGGATGCCCCGAGCACGCCGCGCTGCCAGGCCAGCAGCACGACGTCCGGATCATCGACGACACCCAGTTCGCTGCCGCCGGTGAGCTGTTGGAGTCCGGCCACCGGGTCGACGGCCGCCAGATCGGTGCGGCCGGCTGCGGTCAGGTCGTGCACGGTGATGCTGCCGAACCCGCCGAACCCGCCGGACAGCAGGAGGTCCGCCGGCGCGGCGAACCGGGCCCGACCGCGGCCGGCGGGATCGGCGGCCACCAGCGCCCCGCTGATCAGGGCGTCGAGCGGTTCGGCGTCGGCCAGCGCCGTGAGCACCGCCGGGGCCACCGCCCAGGTCTCGACCAGCGGCAACGGCACGGCCCGCCGGCCGACCTCGGTGAGTACCGGAACCAGGTGATCCTCGGTCAGTCCCAGTCCGCCCGCCTCCTCCGGCACCAGCAGGCCGCCGGTGCCCAGGTCGGCCAGCTCCTTGGCCAGCGCGGTGGTCTCGGCGGATCGCGCGGCCGGTGCGGACCACGCTCGGCGGGCAGCGGTCGGTCAGCAGTTGCGCCACCACGTCGCGCAGTTCCTGCTGCTCGGCGGACAGTGCCAGTCGCATGCGGTCACTTCCTCGGCAGGCCGAGCACCCGCTCGGCGATGATGTTGCGCTGGATCTCGTTGGTGCCGGCGTAGATCGGGCCGGCCAGGGAGAACTGGAAGCCGCGGGTCCACGGGCCGTCCAGCTCGGCGTCGGGGCCGAGCAGGTCCAGCGCGGTCTCGTGCAAGGCGATGTCCAGTTCCGACCAGAAGAGCTTGTTCAGGCTGGACCTGGCCCCGGGCTGACGGCCCTCGACGATGCCGGTGACCTGCGCCAGGGTGAACAGCTGGTAGGCCTGGGCCTCGCAGGTGGGCATCGACCACGCCCGTGGCGTGGTGGCCGGCGCGGCCGCTTCCGGGCGAGCTCGGGCCAACGCGGCCAGTCTCGCTGCCGCGCGCAGGAACCGCCGGGCGAGCGCAGGGTCAGGCCGCGCTCGGAGCCGGTGGTGGCCATCGCCACCGACCAGCCCTCGTCCACCTCGCCGAGTACGACGCCGCCGGCACCGCGTCGTCGGGCACGAACGACGTCGTCGAAGAACACCTCGGCGAACCCCTCGTCGCCGTCGAGCCGGTCGAAGCCGCGCACGGTGACGCCGGGGGTGTCCAGCGGCACCAGGAAGTAGGTCAGCCCGCGGTGCCGCTCGGCGGCCGGGTCGGTGCGGAACAGCCCGAACAGGTGGGTGCAGAACGCACCGCGGGTGGTCCAGGTCTTCTGCCCGGACAGCCGCCAGCCGCCGCCCGCGCTCGTCGCGGACCGCCGCGGCTGCGGATCGCCGGCCAGGTCGCTACCCGGCGCCCGGCTCGGACCAGCCCTGGCACCACAGGTCCTGCGCGGCGGCCATCCGCGGCAGCAGCGGTCCTGCTGCTCCGGCGTGCCGAACTCGAACAGGGTCGGGGCGAGCAGGAAGATGCCGTTCTGGGTGACCCGCTGCGGCGCGCCGGCCCGGTAGTACTCCTCCTCGAAGATCAGCCACTCCCACAGCGAGGCGTCCCGGCCGCCGTAGCGCTCGCGGCCAGGACACCACCGACCACCGCGTCGGCGAGCAGCGTGCGCTCCCACTCCAGGTGCGCGGCGAAGCCCTCCCGGGTGTCGCCGGACGGCAGCGGCGGGCGGGCACGTTGCGCGGCGAGCCAGTCGCGGGCCTCGGCGCGGAAGGCCTCCTCGCTCCGGCTCCAGGTCAGGTCCACGACGTCACTGTTCCGGCCTGGTCGTGGCGTCCGTCCGGCGACCGAACTCGTCGCGGATCCGGTCGGACACGCCCGGTCAGGTTGAGCTCGAAGGTGAAGCCCTGCTCGTAGCGGTAGCTGCGCTTGACGTCCCACGGGTCGATGCCGTTGAGCGACTCCTTGGCCGCCCGGATCACCGCCGGGTCCTTGGCGGCGATCTCGCGCGGCGCAGCTCGAGCGCGGCGTCGCGCAGCTGCGTCGCGCGGCACGACGGCGAGCACCGAGCCGAACGCGTGCAGCTCGGCGGCGGTGGCCGTTGGCGGCGGTGTACATCATCGCCCGCACCTTGTGCTGCGGCACCAGCCGGGACAGGTGGGTGGCCGCGCCGAGCGCGCCGCGGTCGACCTCGGGCAGGCCGAACGTCGCGTCCTCGCTGGCCACGATGACGTCGGCGTTGCCGACCAGCCCGATGCCGCCGCCGAGGCAGAAGCCGTGCACCGCGGCGATCACCGGCACCGCGCACTCGTAGACCGCCGCGAAGGCCGCGAAGCAGCCGCGGTTGGCGCCGATCAGCGCGGCGAAGCCCGTCGGTGCGCTGGATCTCCTTGATGTCGACGCCGGCGTTGAAGCCGCGGCCCTCGGCGCGCAGCACGACCACGCGGACGTCCGGGTCGGCGCCGGCCGCGGTGACCGCGTCGGCCAGGTCGAACCAGCCGGCGACCGGCAGCGCGTTCACCGGCGGGTGTGCCATCACGACTTCGACGATGCCGTCGCCGAGTGCGGCGCTGGTGATGCTCTCGTGTCCGGTCACGTGCTCTCCTGGAGTTCCGGGGCGGTCGAGCCGATCCGTGCGGGCACGATTCGGGGGGACACGAACGTCGCCCACGCCGGTCACCGCGACGCCGCCGGTCTGCCGCAGGCAGGTCAGCTCGACGTCGACGCGTGTGCTGGCCGTCGTCGGGATCGGCGTACTGCTCGGCGATCTCGCCGCGGCAGGTGAGCGCGTCGCCCGGCCAGACCTGCTCGCGGAACCGGATCCGGAACCGGCGGATGTGCTCGGCGCCGAGCCAGTCGCGTGGCGTAGGTGCCGAGCAGGCCGGCCTGCCACATGCCGACCGCGAACGGCGTCGGGAAACCGGCCGCCCGGGCGTACTCCTCGTCGTGGTGGATCGGGTTCATGTCGCCCGACGCGCCCTGGTAGCGGACGAAGTCGGTGCGGGTCACCGGTCCGACCACCCACGGGGGCGGGGCCGGCGGCGGCGGACTCAGGATGGCCGGTGCCGTCGGTCATGATCGGTCCCCCGCCGGTGCCCCGGCTGTCGATTCCTCGGCGGTCCGGTCGGCCGGAGGTTGGCCGGTTTCCACCCCGGTCAGGATCGAGCGGCCACCACCCGGCCGGTCTCGTCGGTGAAGTCGGTGATCATCACCGCGAAGGTGAGTTCGCCGCCGCGCCGGCCCTGTTTGGTGTAGACGTCGGTGATCTCGGACTGTCCCGGTGAGCCGGTCGCCGGCCCGCGGGGGCGGTCCGAAGAACACGAACTCCTGCTCGGCGTGCAGGCCGCGCTGCTGATCCAGCGCCACGGCCGGCCAGGGGTCGGCCGCGCCGGCTCTGCCAGAAGAACGCGGTGGTCAGGAACGTCGGCTCGATCACCGGATGCTCGGCGTCCAGGTAGGCCGGATCGTCGACGGGGTGGCGCCGGTGGCCACGGCGAACTCGCGGATCTTGCCGCGTTCGATGTCCATCCGGAACGGTGTCGCCGCGAGTGCCGACGGCGGCCGGGTCGGCCATGGCTCCTCCTTCGTTCTCTTCGGGTCAGACGGTTCGGGCGTGCGCCGGGTTGACCTACGGGTGCTGGCTGGACACCGAGACCACCTCGCCGGTCAGGTACGACGAGTAGTCGGTGGCCAGGAACACGATGACGTTGGCCACTTCCCACGGCTGCGCCGGCCGACCGAACGCCTCCCGGGCGGAGAGTTCGGCCAGCAGCTCGTCGGAGGTGACCTTGGCCAGGTGCGGGTGCATGGCGATGCTCGGCGCCACCGCGTTGACCCGGATGCCGTGCGGCGCAACGTCCAGCGCCGAGCAGCGGGTCAGCGCCATCACCCCGGCCTTCGCCGCCGCGTAGTGCGCCTGCCCGGCCTGCGCCCGCCAGCCGATCACCGAAGCGTTGTTGACGATCACCCCGCGGCCGACCGGAATCATGTGCCGCAGCACCGCCCTGGTGGCCTTGAACGTCGAGGTCAGGGTGACCGCGATGACGGAATCCCACTGCTCGTCGGTCATCTCGGCGACCGACGCGGTGCCACCCAGGCCGGCGTTGTTGACCAGCACATCGATCCGGCCGAATTGTGCCGCGACGCCGTCCATCAGGGCATCGAGTTGCGCGCCGTCGGTCACGTCGCAGGCCAGGGCGAACGGCCGGTGCCCGGTCTGCTGCTCGATGCTGTCCACCGCCTCGGCGAGCCGGCGCGCGTGCCGGTCACTGATCGCCACGGTGGCACCCTCCTCGGCGCAGCGGCGAGCGGTGGCGTAACCGATGCCGGCGCCGGCCGCGGCAGTGACCACAACGACCTTGCCGGTCAACAGCCCGTGCGCCGGCCCGGCCCACTCCGGAGCGGTCAGTGTGGGCGCGAACGAACCGCTCTCGGACGGCGGTGAGGGATCCACATCGATTCCTTCCTTGGTTACCACCGGAGCGGGTCAGCCGCGACCGGCCCCGGTGAGCGCTGTCAGCACCTCGGTGGCCTGCTCCATGATCCGGTCGATGAGTTCGGCGCAGCTGGGCAGGTCGTCGATGAGGCCCACCACCTGGCCGGTGGCCATCACCCCGACATCTGCGCGGCCGTCGAGCAGCGCCGTCCGGTAGAGCATGGGCGCGTTGGCCGCCATCACTGTCTGGGACAGCGTCAGGTCACCGGACTTGCGCATGGCCAGACCGTCCTTGACCAGGGCCGACCAGGTGGTGCCGGACATCTTGCGGTAGGCCACCGCGTTGCGGGCGGCGCGTACCAGCCGCCGCGGCGCGTGCGTGCGGGTGAGCGAGTCCACCGTCGGGTTGCGCAGCAACCGTTGCGGGATGCCGTCGACCTCGGTGGTGACCACGGTGTCGGAGACGGTCTTGCCCAGGTAGACCTGCTTGACCGAGTCGGCCACCGGCGAGTCCGAGGTGAGCAGGAACCTCGTGCCCATGGCGATGCCGTCGGCCCCGTAGGCCAAGGCCGCGACCAGGCCGCGCCCGTCGAAGAAGCCGCCCGCTCCGACCACCAGGGTGTCCGAGCCCGCGAGCGCGTCCACCACCTGCGGCAGCAGCAGGCTGGTCGGCACCCCGCCAGTGTGCCCACCGCCCTCGGCTCCTTGCACGATGACCGCGTCGGCACCCCAGGCCGCCACCTTTTCCGCGTGCCGGCGGGCACCGATGGAGGCGACCACGGCGATGCCGGCGTCCTTGCAGCGGGTGACCAGCTCCGCCGTTGGTGCCATGGCGAACGACACCACCGGCACCTTCGCCCGGATCAGCCGGTCGATCCGGTCGGCTGCGTCGCCGACGTTGGCGATGATGTTGACCCCGAAGGGCGCGTCGGTGGCCGCCCGCACTTCGCTTACCGCGGCGGACATCTCCTCGACCGAGAGCAGCACTGCGGACAAAATGCCGAGACCACCCGCGTTGGCTGTGGCCGCGGTCAGTCTCGCGTCCGCGACGTAGCCCATCGCAGTCTGTACCACCGGATACCGCACACCGAACCGCGCACACAGCCGGGTGCGCAAAACCCCGGGCGTGCTCGACTCGATCGAGGAGGCGCCGGCAGCGGGCACACTCACGGAGCGACCTCGCGGTCGCGCAACGCGCGCGGGTCGAGCACGTCGCGGATCAACGTCAGTTCGTCGGCGGTGGGCAGCCGGGAAGCGGCAACTTGATCCTCTACCACCAGGTCGAATCCCGTGGCCTGTCGTACCTGCTCGACAGTGACGCCTGGGTGCACCGAGCACAGCCGCAGCCGCCCGTCATCGGCGTAGTCCAGTACGGCCAGGTCGGTGATCACCTTGCCGAGGGCGTGGTGGCGGGCTGCGGACCCCGCAACCGCGGCCCGGTCGTTGCCGACGCCGGAAACCATGTCCACGGTGGGCACGAACACCCGCGGGGAGTGCTTGGGGACCCAGTAGCTGGTCGGGTGGTTGATGGAGTTGCCGGGAGCGCCGCGTACGCCGATCAGTTGAGCCTTCGGGTGCGCATAGGGACCGATGGCCGAGATGTTGGCGTTGCCATAGGCGTCGATCTGCGCCGGCACCATGACGACGTGTCGTTTGCCGTGCCAGAGCAGGTCAAAGATCGTCCGGAACGGCACCCAGGCCTCCACCGGCCCGACCGGGGCCGCACCGACCGCACCGATTCCGGCCACCATGGATGCCTCACCGTCGGAAAGCAGCAGGTCGGGTGCGAAGGTGGATTTGGCCAACCGGACGCCGATGGCCGGAATGGTGCCGAAGGCGCTGCCGATGATCTCGCCGGCGCCGGCGAACAGATCGGCGCAGGCCACCGCGCACACCTCCGCCCTGGTGGCCGGGGCGGCCTTGTCGACCGTCCCGGCTGCCGGTTCCGTGTCGATCTGCCCGGTCATCGCACCGCCTCCTGCCGTCTCACTGGTCGCTGGACCGCCAGGCGCTGGTACTCGGTCTCCGGCACCTCCAGGTACCGCTGGTGGAACGCGCGCCAGGCCTCGGCATCCTTGGCCGCGGCCACGTACTCGCGTTGGAACGCCTCGTCCCGGTCGTAGTCGGGTACACACGAGGTGAAGTGTGCCCCGCCCGGCGCCTCGACCACGCCGGTGACCAGCATCCGATTGATCCGCAGCGTCGCCGGGTGCGCGTTACCGGTCAGCTCCTCGGTCGGCACGATGCGCTCGCATGACACGAACGACTGCTCGGCGGCCATACAGAACAGGTCGTCGAAATAGGGGTCAGGACCGAGGTACTGGGCATTTCCGTGCTGGTCGGCCCGGTTCATGTGGACGAGTGCCGCGTCCAGGTGGATGGCGGGCATAGCGACCGTCTCATCGCCTCCGTACGGGTCGGCGACCAGCCTCAGCTCCGGATTGGTGGTGAGCACGTCCGATCCCGCACCAGCCCGGGTCGGCAGGAACGGCAGCCGCAGCCCGGCGGCATACAGGCCCCACTGGACCATGCCCTCGTCGTACTCGGTGATCTCGAGGGCTCCGGCCTGGCGGGCGGCCCGGAAGTGCGGATCAAGCGGGATGGAGTCCAGTGAGACGAACCCGAACACCACCCTGCGGACCTTGCCGGCGGCGCAGAGCAGCCCGACGTCCGGGCCGCCGTAGCTCACGATCGTCAGGTCGCGCAGGTCAGACCGCAGGAGCTCGCGCACCAGTGACATCGGCTTGCGCCGAGAGCCCCACCCGCCGATGCCCACGGTCATCCCCGACCGCAGTCGCGCCACCACGTCGTGGTGCGACATCCGTTTGTCAACCATGGCGCTCCTGCAGGCTGCGCGGGGTTCGGCCCCCGTTGGTGCGCCACAAACCAAGCGCTTGGTTGGTAGCCTAGGTAGTCGCCGCGAAACGGTCAAGCAGTACGGCCGGCGACTATCGACTCGGATGGCGTCGGAGAGGATCGGCCATGGGAACCGTGGAAGTCATGGACGACGGGGCGGTGCGGCTGATCACCCTCAACCGGCCGGAGCGCAGCAACGCGCTGGACGCGGCCACCGCTGCCGCCCTTCACGATGCCCTGTCCGTGGCCGGTGCGGATCGTTCGGTGCGAGCAGTGGTGCTGATCGGGGCCGGGGATCGAGCCTTCTGCGCGGGGCTCGACCTTGCCGCGTTGGCTTCCGGCGAAATGCCCGACCCGACGCGCAGCCCGACTGTGCTGCTGCGCGACGGCGGGCTGGACGTCCCGGTCATCGCTGCGCTCAACGGCGCTGCGGTCGGCGGCGGCCTGGAACTCGCACTGGCCTGTGACCTGCGGGTGGCTGCGGAGCACGCGACCCTCGCGCTGCCGGAGGTGCGCCGCGGCCTGGCCGCCACCCAGGGCGGTACCGAACTGCCGCGCCAGATCCCGATCGGCGTGGCGCTCGAGTTGGCGCTGACCGGTACACCGATGACGGCCGCTCGCGCGACGACCTTCGGTCTGGTCAATACCGTCGTGCCGGCGCACGACCTGCGTTCGACGGCACTGGACCTGGCGCACAGCATCGCGGCGAACTCGCCGGCCGGCGTGCGGGTGACCAGAGAACTGATGTGGGCCAACCTGACCCGGCCGATCGAAGAGACCAGAACCCGCGCCGAAAGTCTCACCGCGAGGCTGATCGCCGGACCGGACGCGGCCGAAGGTGCCGCCGCCTTTCTGCAGCGCCGGTCTCCGCTGTGGCCGGAGCGTTGAACCGGCCACCGCGTGCGGCTACGGCACGATCTGCTGCACGACCCTGCGCACACCAGATGGGATCTGACGGCTCGCCAGGGTTTCCCGGAACGCCTCGTCGATCGCCGTGACGGTCCAGTTGTCGGTGAGCACCGGTTCCGACAGCGCCGGGTGGGTGCAGAGCGTGAGTTCCCGGCCGGCCAGTCGGATCACTTGGCCGCGGACGTCGCGAGACAGGTCGGACAGCAGGTACACCACCAGGGGCGCGTTGACCTCCGGTGCGATGCCGACGTTCTGGCTTCCGGCGGTGCCGAAGAAGGCACGGTAGACGTCGGCCATCGCGGTGTGCGCGTTGGGTGACACCGCGTTGACCCGGACGTTGCTGTCGGACAGATCGGCCGACCAGGAGTACGTCAGCGTGGCAACGGCGGCCTTGGTCGCACCGTAAACCGCCGACGCCGACTTACCCATCTGCTCACCGGAGGTCACGTTGAGCACCACACCCGACCCGGCTGCCCGCATGTGGACCAGGGCCGCGGTACCGCAGGCCAGGGTGCCCATCAGGTTGGTGTCCACGATTTGCCGGAACAGCGCCGGCTCCGGCTGGTGCGGGAAGGCCAGCCCGAACACGCCGGCGTTGTTCACCAGTCCGTCGATCCGCCCGAACTCGGCCACACACCCGTCCACCAGTGCGCCGGCCGCGGCCCAATCTGCGACGTCGGCGGGACGGGCCACCGCCTGCCCGCCGGCCGCCAGGATGCGCGCGACCACCGCATCGGCCGTGACCGGGTCGATGTCGTTGACCAGCACGGTGGCGCCCTGGTCGGCGACCGCGGCGGCGTACGCCGCGCCGAGACCCCGTCCGGCGCCGGTGATCAGCACCACCCGACCGGTCAGCAGCCCGGCCGGCCCGTCCGCTACCGCCGAGATCCCGGTACGCGCGTCGCCCGCGACAGTCACGAGAGCCGTTCGAGGATCATGGCCATGCCCTGACCCCCGGCGGTGCACATGGTCTCCAGGCCGAACTGGCCGTCGGTGGTGCGCAACCCGTTGAGCAAGGTGGTGGTCATCCGGGCGCCGGTCTGACCGAACGGGTGACCCAGGGCGATGGCACCACCGTGCACATTGACCTTCTGCGGATCCAGCTTCAGGTCATCGATAGTGGGCAGTACCTGTGCGGCGAACGCCTCGTTGATCTCGATCAGGTCCAGGTCGGACACGGACATACCGGCGTTGGCCAATGCCTTGCGCGTCGCCTCCACCGGGCCGAGGCCCATGATCTCCGGCGACAGCGCCGAGACCCCGGTCGCCACCACCCGCGCCAGCGGGCGCAGCCCGAGATCGGCGGCGACCTGGTCGGCGACGATGATCAAAGCAGCGGCACCGTCGTTGAGCGGACAGCAGTTGCCGGCCGTCACCGTGCCGTCCGGCCGGAACACCGGCTTCAGACCGGCCAGGCCCTCCACCGTCACACCCTTACGCGGACCGTCGTCGGTGGACACCACGGTCCCGTCCGGCAGGGTCACCGGCGTGATGTCGGTCGCGAAGAAGCCGGCGGTGATGGCGGCTTCGGCCCGCTGCTGGGAGAGTGCGCCGAACTCGTCCTGCGCCCGCCGGGTTACCCCCCGCAGTTGCGCGACGTTCTCCGCGGTCTGACCCATGGCGATGTAGGCGTCCGGCAGTTCGCCCGCTTCCCTCGGGTCGGTCCAGTCCGGCACGCCTTCGCCCGAGCGGGCCACGGTGCGCTCGACGGCTGCGGCGTAGCGTGGGTTGCGGGTGTCCGGCATGCCGTCGGACTTCCCCTTCTCGTACCGGGACACCACTTCCACGCCGGCCGAGACAAGCACGTCGGCTTCCCCGGCCCGGATGGCATGAAGTGCCATCCGGGTGGTCTGCAGGCTGGACGCGCAGTACCGCTGGACGGTGGTGCCGGGCACGGTGTCGAGATCCAGTCCGAGCGCGACCACCCGGGCCAGGCCGTAACCCTGCTCGCCGGCCGGCTGCGCACAGCCGAGCAGGATGTCGTCGATTCGCGCGGGGTCGAGTTCCGGCACCGCGTCGAGCGCGGCGCGGACCATGGCCACGGCCAGATCATCGGCTCGCAGGCCGGTCAACGATCCCTTGAAGGCGCGACCGATGGGCGAACGGACGGCAGAGACGAGGACGGCGTCACGCATGGCGACTCCCAGGGGTTCGGGCCGGCTCCACCGGCGGGACAGTTCGACAGCACACGAGTTCAGGCATCCGCCGCGAGGCGGTGCTTCTGCACCTTGCCGCTGGCCGTGCGCGGCAAAGCCACCACCAGCTCAATCCGACGTGGCACCTTGAAGTTGGCCAGCCGATCCTTGGCCCAGGCGACCAGGTCACCGGGTAGCGCGTCGGCGTCGCCGGCGTACTCGGGGACGGTCTGCACGTACGCCATCCCGACTTCGCCCATCCGCTCGTCGGGCACGCCCACCACCGCGACGTCGGAAACCGACGGGTGCTCGCGCAACACCCGCTCGACCTCGGCGGGATAGACGTTGAACCCGCCGACCACGAACACGTCCTTGAGCCGGTCGGTGATGTAGAGGTACCCGTCGTCGTCGAGCCGGCCGACGTCGCCGGTGTGCAGCCACCCGTCCGAATCGATGGCGGCCGCCGTCGCCGCCTCGTCCTCGAAGTAGCCGAGCATGACATTGTCGCCACGCACCTGGATCTCGCCGTGCTGGCCGGCCGGCAGCACCGCACCGTCGAGTCCGGAGATCCGCACCTCGCAACAGGAGACGGCGATGCCGGAACTGGTCGAGATCCGCTCCAGATCGGTATCCGGCGGGCACACCGTTGCGGTGCCACAGGTCTCGGTCAGTCCGTACGCGGTGATCACTTCGGAGAAGCCGAGATCGTCGCGCATCCGGTGCAGCAGCGGGACCGGCACGATGGTCGCGCCGGTGACGGCCAGCCGCACCGAGGACAGGTCGTAGTCGGCGCGATCCTCCCGCTCCAGGATCGAGGTGTAGACGGTCGGTGCGCCGGGAAACACGGTGATCCGCTCCCCGGCCACCAGTTCCAGGCAGCGGGTGATGTCGAAGGTCGGCACGGTGATCATGGTGGCCCGCTTGATCAGGCTGGCGAACAGTCCGGCCCGATAGCCGAAGCTGTGGAAGAGCGGGTTGACCAGCAGGTACCGATCGGCGCGACGCAGCCCCGCCATGTCCCCCCAGGCCTGGTCGACCACCACGTCTGAGTAGTGGGAAGCCATGGCGCCCTTGGGAAAGCCGGTGGTGCCCGAGGTGAACAGGATGTCCGCGACGTCGCTGCCCCGCAGAGCGGTCAACCGCCGCACCGCTTCGGCCCTGCTGTCCTCGGTACCCCTGGCCAGGAAGTCCGCCCACTGCTCGATCGCCGGGTCGGCGCCCGCATCCATGGTTACCACGGTGTGCACCGACGGCAGGGCCGCAACCGGATGCCCGTCCGGGCTCGGGTCCGCACCGGGTCCGCGCAGCATGTCCAGATAACCGCCGCCCAGGAAGGTGTCATCCAGAACGACCAGCGACGCGCGGACCTTGCCGACCACGTATCGCGCTTCGTCGCCCCGGAACCGGGTGTTCACCGGGCTGAGCACCGCCCCGGCGGTGTGCGTGCCCAGGGCGGCAATGATCCACCTGGCACTGTTCGGCGCCCAGAGCGCGACCCGGTCGCCCGCGGCCACGTCGTGCGCGACCAGCGCCGAGGCGAACTGGAGCACCTGCTCGGCCAGGTCGGCGTAGCTGAGCCGGACCTCGCCGTCCACCACGGCCTCCAGGTCCGGGTCGACTGCGGCCGCGGCGAACAGGCAGGCCGGCGTGGTCATCGGGTCCAGCGCGTCCGGCGACGGCAGCCCCTTCACCGCCCCAGGAAGTGCCACCACGTCGTCCCGCCCTCTCCGCGCCGCTTTGCGCCCGCGCTCGATGCTAGCTCACCAACCAAGCGCTTGGTAAGGTGCAGTCTGTCGTCACGGACGCCGACCTCCGGCGTCCTGATCCTCGGCCGAGCCGGTTTCGGTCGGGACATGCTCCGCGAGAGGATGACGCCGTGACCGAGGCCTACATCATCGATGCCGTCCGCACCCCTGTCACCCGTCGCGGTGGCGGGCTGGCCGGTGTCCATCCCGCGGACCTCGGCGCCCACGTACTGGCCGGGCTGATGACGCGATCGGGGGTCGATCCGGCCGCCGTCGAGGACGTCGTCATGGGGTGCGTCGACACCGTCGGTCCGCAAGCCGGCGACATCGCCCGAACCGCCTGGCTGGCCGCCGGACTGCCGGACCACGTACCCGGCGTCACGGTGGACCGGCAGTGCGGCTCGTCCCAGCAGGCGATGCACTTCGCAGCTCAGGCCGTGATGTCGGGCACCGCGGATGTGGTCGTGGCCGGCGGCCTGCAGAATATGAGCGCCATCCCGATCTCCTCGGCCATGCTGGTCGGCAGCCAGTTCGGTTTCGACGACCCGTTCACCGGTTCGCTCGGTTGGCGGCGGCGCTACGGCAGCGAGCCGATCTCGCAGTTCGCCTCGGCCGAGATGATCGCGGCCAAGTGGGGCATCGAGCGGGCGGAGATGGAGCAGTACGCGTTCACCAGCCACCAGCGGGCGCTGACTGCGATCGAGCAGGGCCGGTTCACCCGGGAGATCTTGCCGGTGGAGGTGACCGCTGAGGACGGCGGCACGGCAGTGGTCGACACCGACAGTTGCCCTCGCGCGGACACCTCGCTGGAGAAGATGGCCGGGCTCAAGCCGTTGGCCGAGGGCGGCCGGGTCACCGCCGCGGTGGCCAGCCAGATCAGTGACGGCGCGGCCGCGCTGCTGGTGATGAGCGAGCGTGCGGTGGCCGAGCACGGAGTCACCCCACGGGCTCGAATCCACCATCTGTCGGTGCGTGGTGCCGACCCGGTGTGGATGTTGACCGCCCCGATCCCGGCCACCGAGCGCGCGTTGGCCCGCACCGGATTGAGCCTGGATGACATCGACCTGATCGAGATCAACGAGGCGTTCGCCTCGGTGGTCCAGGCCTGGCTGAAGGAGACCGGAGCCGACCCGGCGAGGGTCAACGTCAACGGCGGTGCCATCGCCCTGGGCCACCCGCTCGGAGCCACCGGAGCCAGGCTGATGACCACCATGCTGCACGAGCTCGAGCGCACCGGCGGCCGATACGGTCTGCAGACCATGTGCGAGGGCGGCGGACAGGCCAACGTGACGATCATCGAGCGGCTGGGCTGAGGAACCGTGTCCGTTGCCACACCGACATCCTCGCCCCGCGTGGTGCTGGTCACCGGAGGCAGCCGTGGCATCGGCGCGGCCATCGCAGCGGCCTTCGCCGCGCTCGGCGACACCGTGGTGGTGTGCGGCCGCACCGCGCCCGACCCGGCCGACGGCGGCAGCGGCGAGTTCGTCACCTGCGACGTCCGCGACGCCGGCCAGGTGGCGACCTTGATCGACGGCATCGTGGCGCGCTACGGCCGACTGGACGTGGTCGTGAACAATGCCGGCGGAGCCCCGAACGCCGATTCGGCCACGGTGTCACCCAGGTTCGTCACCCGGATCGTCGAACTGAACCTGCTGGCACCGTTCTTCGTCACCCAGTCGGCGAATCGGGTGATGCAGGAACAGGACTCGGGCGGAGTGGTGATCAACATCGGCAGCATCGCCGCGCGCAATCCGGCGCCGCACAGCGCCGCCTACGCCGCGGCCAAGGGGGGGCTGACCACCCTGACCAGGGCCATGGCCCTGGACTTCGGGCCCAAAGTGCGGGTCAACCAGGTGACCGTCGGGCTCGTCGAGACCGAACTGGCCGACGAGTTCTACGGCGGGCCGCAGACCCGGCAGCGGATCGCGGCAGCAATCCCGCTCGGCCGGATGGCCACCGGCGCCGACGTCGCCGACGCCTGCCTGGCCTTGGCCGGCCCGTTGACCGCGTACGTCACCGGGGCCGAACTGCTGGTCGACGGCGGCGGCGAGATACCCACCCGGCACGTGCTGGTCGCCGAATCGAGCAACGAGCGGTAGATCGAAGCCTCGCGCGCCTCAGCCGGCGCGCAACCCGCCGTGCAGCAGGATCAGGTATTGCCGGGTCATCTGCGCCGCGTCGATACTGCCGCCGGGCCGATACCAGCGCACCGACGACCACACGGTGTCCCGGATGAACCGGTAGACGAGTCTGGCATCGAGGTCCGACCGGAACTCGCCCGATTCCTGGCCCTTGACAATCGCCGAGCGCCATACGGCCTCGACCTCCTTGCCCGCGGTGTCCAGATAGGCGAACGATGGTTGCGTCGAGAGTGCGCTGGCTTCCTTCTGGTACAGGGCCACCGCATAAGGCCACGTCTGGATGGCGGTGAAGGCGCTGGCCACCAACTGGTCGATCAGTTCGGTGGAGGTGGTGGACCCGGCCACCGCGTTCGTGGTGCTCACGTGCAGATGGTCAAGGAACTCCCGGAGGATCTCGTGGAACATCTCCTCCTTGGACGCGAAATGGTGGTACAGGCTGCCGGACAGGATGCCCGCGTGCTGGGCCACGTCTCGGACCGTCGTCTGGGCGTAACCCTTGGTGGCGAAGAGTTCGGCCGCGATGTCCAGCAGTTCCTGACGCCGGTCCGAACTTCGCGACTCGACCTGTCCGGCGCCGTCGGCGCCGCCGGTGGGGTGCTTCGACCGCTCGACATGCTGACCCCCTCCCGACGCCCCGCGAGAGCTACGCGGGGCAGATCCTGTCCCATCCTTCCCGGTCCAGGCCGGGCCGGCCTCGTTGCTGTTCGGCGTGTTCGCGGCGACTCGGCGAGCCCGCGTGGTCACTCCGCCGATCCGTTCGCCGACCGGCCCAGGTAGGCCTCACGCACCCGGTCGAGGTCGGCGGCCTGGCCGGCCGGCGTGGAGAGCACGACCCGGCCCATGTCCAGCACCACCAGCTCGTCCGCGACCTGGGCCATCGCCTCGACCGACTGCTCGACCAGCAGAATCGCCAGGCCGGTGCTGCGCAGTTCGCCGATCCGGCCCATCACCTCGCGCACGATGACCGGCGCCAGACCCGCCCGGACGGCTCGTCCAGCAGCAGCACCCTCGGCTGCGCCATCAGCGCCTGACCGATCGCCAGCATCTGCTGTTGGCCACCGGACATGCTGCCCGC
The DNA here is from genome assembly GCA_963706185.1 of uncultured Actinomycetota bacterium. Classification (GTDB taxonomy): domain Bacteria; phylum Actinomycetota; class Actinomycetes; order Mycobacteriales; family Nakamurellaceae; genus Nakamurella. The sequence continues at coordinate 27,532 of CAVPLZ010000023.1, forward strand.
CTTGAGGTGTCCGCTTCTCCCCGAGAATCGGGAACAGATCGTAGATGGCGTCCAGACTCGCGGTGCACCAGCGCGCGGCGGAGTGCGTCGCGGCGTACCCTCCCAGCAGCAGGTTCTGCTCGATGGTCTGCCCGTGGAAGACGCGCTTGCCCTCCTGCACGAACGCGATGCCCTGGCGCACCCGCTGGTGCGCCGAAACGCCGGCGATGTCGGCGCCGTCGAGCGTCACCGTCCCGCCGGCGACCTTGTTCAACCCGGTGATGGCGCGCAAGGTGGTCGTCTTACCGGCACCGTTGCGACCCAACAGCGCGGTGATCCGACCCGGAGACACGTCCAGCGAGACGTCCCAGACCACGCGCAGATCGCCGTAGCCGGTAGCCAGGTTGCGTACCTGCAGCACCGGGACGCATCTCTTCAGCCGTGGCCATCAGAGTCGCTCCTCCGTCCCGCCGATGGGGTGGTGGGCCAGTTCGAGCAGCTTCGGCCTGGTCACCGACTTCGTTCTCCTCGCCCAGGTATTCCGACTGCAACCCGCGGGTTCACTGCGATCTCGTCGCGGCGTGCCGACCGCGATCACCTCGCCGTGGGCCAGTACGTAGATCTCGTCGGCCAACTCCAGCACGAGGCGGAAGTTGTGCTCCACCAACACGATCGTGCCGCCGGCATCGCGGATGCGACGCACCAGCGTCGGCCAGGCACCTCGATCTCTTCCTCGTCCAGGCCGGAGGCGACCTCGTCCAGCATCAGGACGCCGGGCTCGGCGACCAGCGCGCGAGCAACCTCGAGCATGCGCCGCATGCCCAGCGGCAGCGCGGCGGCCTCGGTGTCGGCGTGCTCGGCGAGCCCGACGAGCTCCAGGACCCGCCAGGCCTCTTCGAGATCGCCGACGGCGCTCGGCGCGGAACTTCGGCAGTCGCAGCACGGTGCGACAGCGTGGACACCCGGTTGCCACTGAACCGGCCGGCCGCCACGGCTTCCAGCACGGTGATGCCCGCCGGGATGTTCGGGGTCTGGAACGTGCGGGCCACGCCGGCCTGGGCGACCATCGCCGGCTTACGCACCGGCAGAGCCGCTCCGTCCAGGGTGATCTGTCCCTCGTCCATCCGGTAGAACCCGCAGACCATGTTCAGCAGCGTCGTCTTGCCGGATCCGTTCGGACCGATGAGCGCGGTGATCCGGCCGGGCTCCGCCAGCAGGGAGACGTCCTTGAGCGCGGTGTTGCCACCGAACGCCTTGTGCACGTTGACGCACTCGAAGCTCGGCGCCGTTGATGGCGCGGACCTCGGTGGACCCGGTCGCCTCCACCTCGTGCGTCGGAGTGACCTCGGCCGCGCGGTCGAGTCGTCGGACCACCAGCCGGCCGACGTGGGCCAGCCCACCGGTCAGCAGCACCCCGCCGATGAGCAGGAACAGCCCCGACGAAGATCTGCGAGTACTGCTGGAACTGGCTGGACTGGTTCGGACCGAACTGCATGATGAAAGCGCCGACGGCCGCTCCGACGATGCTCGCCGACCCACCGAGGATGGAGGCGGCCAGCACGGTGGTGGTGACCGCGAAGCCGAACGACTCCGGGGAGAGATACCGGTCGATGTTGGCGAACAGGGCCCCGGCCAGGCCGGCCGGGAACGGCGCCCAACGCGTAGGCCTGCAGCTTCATCCGGTAGACCGAGATGCCCATGCGACGACGCCAGCACCGGGCTCTGCTTCAGCGACCCGGAAGGCGATGCCGGTGCGGGAGGTGACCAGGTTGCGCATGAACGCGAACCACAGGATGACCACGATGGCCATCACCCAGAACAGCTGGTGGGAATCCAGCACGGAGCCGAACAGCGTCGGGTTCTTGATGCCGGACAGGCCGTTCCGGCCGCCGGTCTCTTCCTTGAAGATCGCCAGCAGGTCGGGTACCAGCAGCACCAGGAAGAACGACGTCATGGCCAGCGACCACGAGCCCAGTCGCAGAGCCGGGCACACCGGTGATGATGCCGACGACCAGAGCCACTACGCCGGCGACGACCAGCTGCAGCAGGATGTCGGTGGAGAAGTGCTTGGACACATAGCCGGCGCCGTAGGCACCGGCCGCGTACATGGCCGCCTGGCCCAGCGCCAGTTCACCGGCGTAGCCCAGGCTCAGGTTCAGCCCGCTGGTCATCAAGCGCCAGGGTGCAGCGCCAATTGGATCTGCCGTGGTGGTCGAAAAGTCCAGCCCCCAGAACGGCACGGTCAACAGCAGAATCGCCAGCAGCGCGGGCCATACCCAACTGGGTACGGCGCGGAGTGTTCTCCAGGCGCCCATTAGACCGTCCTCTCCTTCGCACGCACGAACAGGCCGGCCGGGCGGGCCAGCAGCACGACGATGAGCATGGTGAAGACGGCCAGGTTTGCGAACTCACCACCGAGGTAGCGGGCCGCGAAGGCCTCGACCAGCCCGACGGCCAGGCCGCCGACGATCGACTCCGGGCATGTAACCGAACCCGGCGATGGCCAGCACCACGAATCCCTTCAGGGCCAGCGCTGCACCCGAGGGTGGCCACCGCATAGGTCTTGGGCCCCATGAAGATCCCGACGAAACCGGCCACCGCACCGGCGGAGGCGAAGGCGAGGAAGGCGACGGTCTTGACGTTGACTCCGCGCAGCATGGCCGCCTCGCGGTCCTCGGCGATGCCCATCAGCGCCAGTCCGACCATGGTCTGCTTCGAGATCAGAACGAACGCGCCGACCAGCACGAACATGACCGCGATGAGCACGAGTTCGACCGGGTACGACCTGGCCGCCCAGCACGGTGAGCACCTCGTCGCCGCCGAAGAACGGCACCGTCAGCGGCTGGTTACCCCAGATCAGCTGGGTCAGGCCGGTGAGCAGGATCGAGGCACCCAGGGTGGTGACCAGCGCGTTGTGCATGTCGCGCAGCGGCCGGATCGCGACGATTTCCTCGATCGCGGCGATGACGAAGACCGCAACCGTGGCGATGATCGCCACGATGACGCTGGGCAGGGTCCAGGTGACCAGGCCGGTGTAGGCGATGAACGCCCCGACCATCATCAGCTGGGCCTGGGCGAAGTTGAACGTCTTGGAGGCGATGTAGACGATGTTGTAGCCGAATGCCACCAGCGCGTACACCGCGCCGAGCGACACTCCACTCCAGATCAGGGTCATGGCTGCTCGTTCCTCGTGGGCAGCAGTGGGGAACGGCCATCACCGATCGGGCGACAACATTGTCGGCTGCAGAATTGCGCTCCGACGGCGAGCGGTGGGGCTCGAGGGCGCCCCGCCCGCCCGAAACTCGATCCGGGCGGGACGGGGCAGTCGATACTTCAGTTGGACGAGGGCGCGGTGCTCGCGTCGGCCGAGCCGGAGCCCGCCGCGCCGCCTTCCGGCCGGAACTGGCCGTCCTGGACCGGTGCCGCCGGAATGAACGTGTAGTAGTTCTTGGTGCTGTTGGAGTTCGGGCTGTGCGTCTCGGCGCTGAAGTTGTACTCGGGCAGGAACGCGACGTCGGCGGATCCCGTGACGCTGGGGTCCTCCAGAGCCTTGGCCACCGCGGTCGAGTCCGTGGATCCGGCCTTCTCGACTGCGGCCTTGAACAGGTACACCGCGTCGTAGTTCAGCGCCACGATGACCGTGGACTGGATCGGGCCGACGGCCTTCATAGAGGCGATGGCCTTGTTCACCCGGTCGTTGGCGGGGTTGTAGACCGCTGACTCGAACACCTGGGTCTTGAGGTTCTTGACCTGATCGGTGCCAAGGACGCCGTCAGGTGCCGGGGTCGAGATCAGCTTGGTGGCCGAGACGGAGGTGTTGCCACGGATGGGCACGTCCCAGCCGAGCTTCTCGATGTTCTTGAGGATGTAGCCCAGCGGCGCGCCGTACGCGTCCAGCACCAGTACGTCCGGGTTCTTGGCCTTGACCGCCTCGATCTGCGGGGTCATGTCGAGCGCGGTGGTGTCGTACTCCTCATTGGCCACCAGGGTCAGGCCGGCGTCGCCGAAGCTCTTCGCCGCGGCGGCGGAGAACGCCTCGCCGTAGGCGCTGTTGCCGTGCAAGAGCCCGACGTTGGTGAAACCCTCCTCCTTCACGGCGGCGGCGATGCCGTTGACGATCGTCGAGGTGGTCTGAGCGGTGTCGAAGTTGAAGGGGTTGGTCTTCGGGTTTCCGGAGTCCGCTGTCGGGCCGAGGTTGAAGGAGAGGATCTTGTTCTCGGTCAGCACCGGCAGTGTGGCCGCGGCCACGGTCGACGGGCCGGAGTTCATGAACACGTCCGGCTTGTTGTCCGCGATGGCCTTCTGCAGCACGGTGACCGCAGTGGTGGCGTCAGCGTTGTCGTCGACGACGGTGACCTCGATCTGCCGGCCGTTGATACCGCCGGCCGCGTTGATCTCGTTGGCCGCGGCCTTGGCCGAGTTGATGGACACCGAGGCGTTGGGGGCCAATGCACCGGACGCGGCGCCGGAGACCAGCAGCTTGATCGGGGCGGAACTGGTGGATCCGCCGGAGCCGGCGGCCGGGCTGGACGAGCTGGAGTCGGAGTTCGAGCTGCACGCGGCGAGGGCCAGACCGGCGATCGCGACGATGGCAACGCTGCGCATTGTGCGTGTGAGCATGGACAGTTTCCTTCGGGCGAGGAGTGGGACAAAGCAAGCGCTTGGTTGTTCAACCTAGATGAGGCGCATCACAGGGTCAAGGACCTCCTTGTTCACGACTAGGTCACGATGAGCTTGACCACCTGTGGTGAACGGACCGACAACCGTTTTGCGTAGCGAAGAACCTGCGCGCGTTCCTCACGCTACGAAGGCGGCTCACTCGTCGGCTCGGAGGGTCGGCGCCATCCGTCGATCAACTGGTACATCGGATCGTCGAGGCCGGGGCGCTGCGTCAGCCCCTTCGGTGGCCGTGGGGTGGACCGCAGATCTTCGACTTCGACCTCGCCGAGGACGAGATGATCCTCGGTGATGGCCCACCGGCCGTCACGCCGCTCCACGAGATCCACGTACCGGAACGTCGACCGGTGACGGGCACCGGCGAATCCGGATCTGACCATTGTGGACGGAGCGGCGAAGACCTGGATCGCCCATCCGTACACCTCCGCGGCGACCCGGTTCGGCCCGAGCCGCTCCAGGGCCATGTTGGCCAGGTAGTGCGCGGTGTAGACGATTCCCGGCCGACGGCTCGCCACATAGGAGACGAAACCCTCGACGTCGCCGAGGTAGGTAGCGTGAGCCAGGAACGCGTCGGGATGATAGACGGTCCGCAAACCAGCCCAGTCACTTCGATCGACCGCGCGGGCGTATCGGGCAAAGAGGTCGGCGATCTCGTGCCGGTCGGCACACGGCAGCCGGCCGGTGCCGTCACCCGAGGAGCGTGCCGAGTTCGATGAGCCGACCGGCCGCGCCCCGCCGCCGCACTCAGCCCCGTCGCACATCGGCGATCCCACCCATCGACGCAGCCGACACCGGCAACGGGAGCACTGCGTTGCGTCCTTCGTGGACCGCCGGCGCAATGCGCCGCGGAGCCAACGCATCACCGATCACCCGCAGATCGAAGCCGAACTGCCGTGCTGCGAGGCGCCATGGCTCCTCCTCGCACGCCACCCGGCGGCCGCGCTCTTCCACCAACATCGCGTCGGCCACCGTCCATTCCTCCTCGGTGTCCAGTCGCCGGAGCACGACCCCGGCGCGGTCAACCCGGACGACAGCGCTCAACGGCTCGAGCCTGACCCGATGGTGACGAAGCATCCGCAGCACCGGCGGGACGCTGGCCGGCTCGATGGCCGAAGCCAGGGTCGCGGCGGGGAGGGAGACGGTGACGCGGTGTCCAACCTCTGCCAACCGTTGCGCCGCCAGGAAGAGCAACCAGCCGTTGCCAAGGCAACTGTCGGCGACCACCACGTCGTGGGCCTCGACCTCAGCGCCGCTCAGGACGTCCCAGGCCGTTGCCGCGGCTTCGTCCGAACCCTGCGCGCCGACGGCCCCGGTCGCCAGCACCACCAGATCCGGCCGAAGCCTGCCGACGACCGATGGCTCGGCCACCTCCTCGACCACCCGGACCACGTCGGCCTCCTTCGTCCGGGCCGCGAGGTGGTCGACAAGGCGGCCCAGTTCGGTCCTGCCGGTAGCCCGCGATGCCAACCGGAGCTGGCCACCCAATGACCCCGAACCTTCGTAGAGGATGACCTCATCGTTCATCTCGGCGGCCGTCAGTGCGGCCTCCATGCCGGCAACGCCGCCGCCGACGACCACCACCCGACGGCGTTGTCGCGGTTCGGGGACGACGTCGAGTTCATGACCGGACCGGGGATTGACCGTGCAGGTCAGCGCGCGCCGGCCGCTGATGGAGTCGCGACAATCGTTGGCGTAGACGCACGGACGAATCTGACCGCTCCGATCGGCTCGGGCCTTGTCGACCCAGTCCGCGTCGGCGATCAACGCTCTGGCCAGACCGACGAGGTCAGCCCGGCCGCCGGCCAGGATGGCCTCCGCCTCGGCCGGCTCGGCTATCCGCCCGGTGACCAGCACCGGAAGCGGCGCCACGGCCGACCGAATGCGCTCCGCGAGGCCGACATTCAGGCCTCGTCGGAACGACATGTCGGGAACGATGCGGTCGAACGCGGCCAGGCTCCCCGAGACGACTGAGAGGTAATCCACATCCGGTGCGAGAATTGCTGCCAGGCCGACACAGTCCGCGGCGTCGAGTCCTCCGGGCTGGAACTCGTCACCGGTGACGCGTGCCCCCACCACGAAATCATCACCGACCTCGGCCCGGATCGCTTGCAGGATCGCCCGTACCAACCGAACCCGGTTCTCGATGCTCCCGCCGTACTCATCGGACCGGCGGTTCGTCGCCGGCGACAGGAACGCCTGCAGAAGGTATCCGTGGGCGGCATGGACCTCGACGCCGTCGAAACCGCCGTCGCGGCAGATCCGGGCGGCGCGAACGAATCCATCGAGCACTTCGTCGATGTCGCCCCTGCTCATCTCGTGGGTGCCATCAGGACTGCCCGGCTTCACCAGTGCGGAGGGATACCAGGAGGGCATTCTCGATTCGTGTCCATCCACCTGACGACCGTTGTGCAACAGCTGGCAGAAGATCTTCGCGCCCGCGGCGTGGACGGCATCGGTGGTGATTCGGTACGCCACGACGTTGCGCTCGTCGTAGCCCCAGATCTTGCCCACCCGGGACAGGCTGCTCGGATGTACGATCACCGGTTCGTGAATGATCAGGCCGACTCCCCCGCGGGCGCGCGCGGAGTAGTAGGCGCCGAGACGTTCGGATTCCACCTGATCGGCGTAGTGGGTGCTGTGCGGTGCCATCACAACGCGATTGCGTAGATCGCACGACCCGATGCGGGTCGGCGAGAGCAACACAGGCGTCGTGGACACCGTCACCTCACCGTTTTTCGGCGTTCGGCCGCAGAACCAGCAGTGGGATCTCGCGGCCGTAAGTGGCCGCCCGCTCCTGGTACCGGGCGACATTCGGCTTCCGGCGGCAGACGAACGCAAACAACTCCGCGCGCTCGACTCCCTGAGCCACCTCGGCGATCACCGGGATCTGTTTGCGTGCGACATGGATCCAGCACTGCGGATTCGCCCGCGCATTCGCGACCCAGTCCGGATTCCGTGGACCTCCGCCCTTGGAGGCAATCACGACGAAGGAGCCACCGTGGCGGACATAGGGAAGCGCCGACGAGCGGAGCGCGCCGGTTCTGGCGCCGATGGTGGTCAGCAGCAACGTGGGTTGATACGGCCAGCGTCCGGCCTTCGCGTACTGGAACGAGACGATCGAAAAGCCGGTGCGCCGCACCAGCCATCGATCCAACGCCATGCCTCGGCGCCCCTTGACCACGATCATCCAGGGTCGGCCGAACGAAGAGAATGCGATCGTCTCCTTGGACGGCGTCACGATCCGCCGCCATCGGGCTGGAGCAAGGGGCAGAGCTCACCGGCCACGTCGTCCACCGCGTCGAGTTCCCTGAACAGGGAGACAATCTCATCGCGGCGCCCGGGGGTGATCAGGTCGCCGGCGAAGGACGCGAACTTCTCCTCCAGGAAGGACCAGCTGACCGCGGTCTCCGGCCGCCAGGGATCGCCGATGGCATAATCCGTGTCGCGGTCGAATCGAGCGTCGGCGGTGGTGACCGTTACCGAACCGCGGGTACGTCGCAGCCTCCCGCCACCGTCGGCGGTCAGGATTGATTCCCATTCCGAGGCGAGTACCTCGTCCCGGGTGACGCGCACCTTCGCTGCCAGTGCCCGGACGGCCGGGTCTTTGAGGGTGTCCGGCCGGTACCACGCCGGCCCTGGGGGCACGCCGAGAAGTCCGAGCGCGGCCATGACCGGCATGTTGAACTGGCCGGCGAACGGAGCGAGGTGATTGTTCGGAATTTCCTCAACGGGATCCCTGAACTGCGAGATCCCCCAGGCCCCGGGACCGAGGCGTACCTCGACGTCGACCACGGATGCCACATCGAAGTCCGGCTCCTGCCGCAGGCCCACCAGTGCATCGATGGCAGCGTGACCGAATCGGCACGACGGGTAGGGCTTCACCGATGTTTCGGTAATCCACCAGGTCGATCCGAGCTCGGCGACGATGGCCGCCCGATCCACATGGCCGTATCCCTGAGCCTCCAGGAAGCCCGGTTCGGTGTCCAGCGAGTCGTGATCACCGCGATACCCGGCGTCCGCCAACAGCGCCGCCAACACTCCCGCGTGGGCGATCTGGCCGTTCGGCGCGTACTTGAGGGAGTTGAACTGTCGCCGCCGGCCCATGTAGCCGTTCTTCGCCGTGGGTGCCAGCCAGGTCGCCAATCCCATGGCATCGGCCAGCCGGTCGGATGGGAAGCCGCGCAGAATTCCGATGGCCGCGGCCGCGCCGAGACCGGCATAACCGTGCGAGGACAGCTGGGAGAATCGGACCCGGCCGTCGTCTCCGAGCTCGAGCAGGGACGTCCCCAGGTTGAGCCGGGCATTGACATCGAAACTCACAGCCGCGGCGTGCAACAGTTGCGCCCCGCCGGCTCGGCCACGTTCGGCTTCCGCCAACGCGGGGGCAAAGCTCAGCGCGGCGAAGTGGGCACTGTTGAAGAAGGTCTCGTCCGCGTCGAGCACATTCATCAAGTCGGCGTTCGCATACGCCGCGGCGAGTAGGGACACCCTCCGCCCATCGGTGTCACCCAGGACGATGGCTTGCGGCTCGGGGCCCATGGTGCGCGCGAAGGCCCTGGCCATGTCGCCCCGCTCCAGCCCGAAGGTGCACAGCCCGGAGATGACCGTGTCACAGAGGATCATCTTGGTGCGTTCCTGCACCTCGTCGGGCACATCGGTCGGGTCGGTCCCCGCGCAGAAGGTGGCCAGGCGCTCTATTGTCGTTGACACGGGGGCGTCCCTTCCTCGCGATTGCCCATGACCGGGTGTCGCGCGGCGCTGCCGCCGACCCCCACGCGCGTTTTCTCGTCCGAGGTGGCAACGCTCGAGCGTGCGCATCCATGTTGCGCGCCACGCGCGATCCTGACGACAGTCACTGTCGTCCACCCTCCTGCTCTGCAGGCGTGGGCCGCACGCCGCGCCGAGCCGCGTCGACGACAGCATCCCCACAGACGGCTCGGGCCAGGATCTCCAGGTCGGCCGCTCGGCGCAGATGGTTGCCGCCGTCGACCGGGATGACTGTTCCCGTCACCCAACTGGATTCCGGACCGGCCAGATAGCGCACCGCCCGCGCCACGTCCTCGGTGGTCCCGACCCGGGCCAACGGCTTCTCGCGGAGCACCTTCTCCCGTTGCACCGGGTCCGAGGCGATGATCCCGGGTTTGGCCGCCCGGGTCGGCACCAAACCCGGCCGCACCGCGTTGACCCTGACGTTCAGCCCCCCCAATTCGTCGGCGGCGACCCGCACCAGCGACTCGAGTGCGGCCTTGGCCACGGCGTACGAAGCCATGTAGGGGAAGGAGAAGCCACCGGCCGTCGACGAGACACAGACGATGGACCCCCCTCCGTTGCTCACCATGGATGGCGCACTGTTCCGGATCAGGTGCAGCGCCGTGACCACGTTGCGGTCGAAGTCGTCACGCAGGACACGACTCTCGAGCGCCAACAGCGGCGCCATGGTGCCCCCGCCCACCGTCCCGACGGCGATCCGCAAGGGTGACATCTCGCCGGCAACAGCCACCGCCCTGGCCACGGCGGCGTCATCAGCGGCGTCCCCGACGACGATGGCCACCTCGCCGTCCGGTGCGCCACAGGCCCGCACCGTGGCTGCGGCCACGTCGAGGGTTTGCTCCGTTCGGCCCATCAGCGTGACGGCAGCGCCGGCCTGCGCCAACCGGCACGCAATAGCGGTCCCGAATCCACCGCCTCCGCCAGTGATCAACGCCGCCTGGCCGGCCAGCTCACCCACGTTCACCACCTCGCGTCGGTCCGCTAGTTGGAGGTGGCCGCGCTCGATCCGGCGACTGTGCCCGAACTGTCAGGCCTGAACTGCCCATCCTGGATCGGGGCCGGCGGAATGAACGTGTAGAAGTTCTTACCGTTCGAATTGGGGCTGTGCGAGTCGGCGCTGAAGTTGTACTCGGGAACGATCACCGTCCCCGCCTTTTGTGTGACCGTGTTGTCCTCGAGGGCCTTGGCCAATGCTGCAGGATCGTCGGCCGACCCGGCCTTCTCCGCCGCGGCCTTGACCAGATACATGGCATCGTAGTTCTCGGCGACGATGATGGTGGACTGCAGCGGACCGACCTTCAGCATCGATTGGACCGCCTTGTTGACACCGGCGGCCGACGGGTCGTACATGGTGCTGGGAAACACCTGCATTTTCAGGTTCTTGACCTGATCGGTACCGAGGACCCCGTCGGGCGCCGGCTTCGACACGATGCTGGTGGCGGAAACCGATGTGTTACCACGGATCGGCACGTTCCAACCCACCTTTTCGATGTTCTTGAGGATGTAGCCCAGTGGCGCACCATAGGCGTCCAGCACCAGCACATCCGGGTTCTTGGCCTTGATCGCTTCGATCTGCGGCGTCATGTCCAAGGCTGTGATGTCGTATTCCTCGTTCGACACGACGGATAATCCTGCGTCGGTCAGACCCTTCTCTCCGGCTGTCGCGAAGTCTTCGCCCTTGGCGCTATTGCCGTGCAGGATGCCGACGGTCTTGAACCCCTCGTCCTCGAGGTCGGCTGCGATACCCAGGATCATCGTCGCCGACGATTGAGCCACGTCGAAGTTGTACGGGTTGGTCTTCGGGTCGCCGGAGTCGGCGGTCGGGCCCAGATTGAACGAGAGAATCTTGTTCTGGGTCAGGATGGGCAAGACGGCGGCCGCGACCGTCGAGGGTCCCGAGTCCATGAAGGCATCGGGCTTGTTGTCGGCGATCGCCTTCTGCAGCGCACTCACCGCGGTGGTGGGGTCCGCGTTGTCGTCGACGACCGTCACTTCGATCTGTCGGCCGTCGATGCCCCCGGCAGCGTTGATCTCGTTCGCAGCCGCTTTGGCCGAATTGATCGAGACCGATGCGTTCGGAGCCAGCGGGCCTGACGCCGCGCCCGAAACGAGGACCCGATACGGCTCGGAGTTGCTCGCACCGGATCCACCACCGGAGCCTGACGAGTCTTCGGACTTGGAACCGCACCCGGTCAGGACCAATCCGGCCACGGTGAACAGGGTGAGGGCGCGCAACGTGCGTGGGTTCATCGACCATCCTTCGTTGGAGCCAAAGCAAGCGCTTGCTCAAACGAAAATTAGCGTGTGAAACTACCGCGGGTCAAGGGTCCGTTCGACAATCGTGTCAAGATTGTGGTCCGGCCAGCACGGCGAGCCGGTTCACATTCGATCGGATCACGGCGATGTCCCTTGCCCGGCTCGCGAACGCCACCGGATCCTCGCCCAACAGTACGAGGCACTCGGCCGCCACCTCTTCGGGATCTGCGGCATCAGTGAGATCCAACCCGATCCGCGCCATGGCCGGCGTCGCCGTCACACCGAGTACCAGATGCAGCACGTCGACCCCGGCGGGTTGCAGTTCCAGCCACAGGCTCTCGGTCAGGATCCGGGCGAATGCCTTGGCGGCGGCGTAGACCCCGTGCGACGTGGCACCGGCATAACCGGCGAGCGAGCCCATGACGACCAGCCCTCCGCGTCCGCGGGCCAGGAGCCGCCGGCCGAACAGCGCGGCCATCTGCAGCGGCACGGTGACGTTGAGGTCGACGACGTCCGCCATGCCGACGAGATCGCCGCCGGCGATGGGGCCGCGGTGGGTGTTGGCACCGGCATTGAGCACCACGAGGCCGATGTCGAGATCCCCAGTGGCCTCGTCGATCCGTTGCACCGCGCCCGGTTCCCGTACATCGAGGGCCACCGTCCGGACCTGCACCCCGTGGTTGCGGATCTGGGCGGCGGTGGCCGCGAGCGGCTCGGGCTTACGGGCGATGAGGACCACATGGGCGCCACGGCCGGCCACCTGCCCGGCCAGCGCGGCACCGACGCCCTCGGACCCGCCGACGATCAGTGCCCAGGGGCCGTGCCGGGCAAGTTCGAAACTCACCCGACAGCTGAGGCGTGTCGGCGACGCGGTGGCCATCGGCAGCCCGGCGAGTTCGGCGTAGGCCTGGAGTTGGTCGAGATAGTGCGACAACGACGTGTGTTTCACCGTCAGGTTGATCACCGTTGCCCCGGCGACCCCGGCTTGCGCCACGAGTTCATCGATCGAGCTCGGATCAGTCAACGGATCCAGCGCGCGGCCGGCCGACAGCACCACGTCGAACCCGGTCTGGCACGTCGACCCGGTCGAGCATGGCTCGCATCTGTGCCGGCTCCGGCCCGCGATAGCGCGGAGGTGCCGGGGCCCAGCCGTCGCCAAGCTCGACCGCCCGGCGTAGTGCTCGCGTCGAGTGCCCGCCGATCCACAGCGGGACCTTCTCCTGCACTGCGTGCGGTGACACCACGAGGTTCTCGAAGTTGTAGTAGGGGCCGTGATACGAGACCAACCGGCGGGACAGACACGCTCGCAGCGCACGGAGCGCGTCGTCCGCGCGCGGTCCGCGGTCGGTGAACGGCACCCCGAGCTGGTCGAACTCCTCCTGCAGGTTGCCCACGCCGAGACCAAGGGTCAACCGGCCGCCGGAGAGATGATCCAGCGTCCCGTACCTCTTGGCCAGCTCCAGGGGGTGGTAGAAGCCGAGTACCAGCACATACGGCAGAAACCGCAGGCGGGAGGTGATACCGGCGAGGAATCCGAAGGTGGGCAGCGGATCGTAGAAGCGCTCACCCCGCGGCAGATCCGGCGGCACCGCCACATGATCGGGGCAGGTGAGGAACTCGAAGCCGAGCTGATCGGCGGCCACCGCGACCGCCCGCAACTCCTCGACGCCGGCGCCCCGTTCCCAGTCCGGGCGCGGGCCGGAGTCGGCCAGGATGGGTGAACTCAATCCGGTGCGCATCGATCACCTTTTCATGAGATCTGGTGCCGTATCGAAGGCTTCTGGAACCACCGTCCGCAGCGCGGACATCTGGTCCAGCAGCTGCTCCGGGTCGCGGTGGTGGAAGGCGATGTTGACCATGGTCGCTCCGGTCGCACCCAGGCGCTCGATCGCGCGGAGCGTGCCCTCGGCGTCCGCCAGCGGGTCCAACCGCGGCGACTGCAGGATCACCTCGAAGTCGGAGCGCCGAGCTGGGAAACCGGCCAGGGCGATCCGCAGCTCGTCGGAGGTGAGCCCGAAGGGCATCCAGCCGTCACCCAGTTCGACCGCCCGGCGCAGCGAACGCACGGTCCGGCCACCGACCCAGATCGGCACCGAAGCGCGCGGCGCCGTCGGCTCGACCACCAGGTCGTCGAAGCAGTAGTGGCTGCCGTGATAGCTCGGCTGAGTGCGTCCCCATGATGCCCGTAGTGCCCGAATGGCATCGTCGGCCCTGGCGCCGCGATCGTCGAAAGCCGACCCGAGCAGATCGAACTCCGCGCGTAGGCTGCCGACGCCGACGCCCAGCACCACCCGGCCACCGGACAGCCGGTCCAGTGTGCCGCAGGACTTGGCCAGGGCCAGCGGATGGTGGTAACCGAGCACGAGCACGTTGGTCGCCAGTCCGATGCGCTCGGTGACCGCTGCTACATAGCTCAGCGTCGCCAACGGGTCCCAATAGGTCGACCCCCGGCCCGGCGTCGCCGAGGGCGGCACCGCGGTGTGCTCGCTGCAGGTGAGGTGGCTGAACCCGAGCGCATCGGCGTGCCTGGCGATCTTCACCAGGTCAACCGGCTCGGCCGCGGCTTCCCAGGCCCCGTGCCCGGGGAGCCGCGTCACCACCGGAGTCAGCAGACCGAACCGCATGCCATGCAAACCTCTCCGGCTCACCCCGGCGATGCCGATGAGCCCCTCAACCGAGCAAGCGCTTGGTTCATCACCATACGCGATCCGCCCCGCTCACGCATCGGGTCGAGACGATGGTTGCGCCCGGCACCCTGAATAGTTCTAATAGGCATATTCCGCGTAGTCCGGGACCGTGGTGCCGGTCGGTACGTGGGCATGCGCAACCGACGTCTGCCATCGGCAATCTGCGTCGGGCAACGAGGCCAGGAGGACAACACGACCATGACAACGACCCAGACACCCGCCCACGCGGGGACCGCGTCGCTCGACGCGGAAACCGCGGCCATACTCGCGTTGCTGAACAGCGGGTTCCCACGGGTAGAGACCCTGCCCGCGGCGGAGGTGCGCGCCATCGTCGCATCCCGACAGCAGCCGGTGCCCAACGTCGACGACGCCGACAGTCGCGACACCGTTGTGCCGGCCACAGATCCGGCGCGGGACATTCCCGTGCGCATCTACATCCCGCGTGGTCCCGACGTCGACAGCGGCGGCCCGGTTGTTACCCGTCCCGGAATGGTGTTCTTCCACGGCGGCGGGTTCGTATTCTGCGGCCTGGACAGCCACGACGGTTTCTGCCGGGAAATGGCCAAGAATCTGGACTCGGTTGTGGTCGCGGTCGACTACCGTCTGGCACCCGAACACCGGGCGCCGGCCGCGGCGCACGACGCGGTGGCCGCATACGACTGGGTGCTGGCCCACGCAGAGGAACTCGGCGTCGATGCCGCCCGCATCGTGGTCGCCGGCGACTCGGCAGGTGGCAACCTGGCTGCGGTGGTCGCCGTCGCCGCCGCGCAGACCGGGCGGCCGACACCGGTCGCCCAGGTGCTCATCTACCCGGCCATCGACCCGGCGTGCGACACCGAGTCCTACCGGACCTACGGCGAAGGGTGGTTCAACACCGCGGCGGCCATGCACTGGTACTGGGAGCAGTACCTGGGTGAGGGCGCCGGCGTCGGGGAGCACGACTGGTGGGTAGCACCGAATCGTGCGCCCGATCACGCCGGCCTACCAGCGGCCGTCGTGGTCTCCGCAGGTTGCGATCCCCTGGTCGACGAGACCAGCGCATATGTCTCGCTTCTCGCCAGGTCCGGAGTGCCCGTGGTCCACCGCATCTATCCCGGCCTGTTCCACGGCTTCCTCACCTACGCCGGGTTCGGCCCGGCGCGATCCGCCCGGGCCCGCCTCTGGCGGGACCTGTCCACGGCCCTGACCCCTCGTCCTACCCCGGAGGCCACCTCATGATCGACACCCTCGAACCCACGGCCGCCGAGCAGTCCGATGGCCTCGCCGCCGACGGTGACCGCTACGACGTACTCGTGGTAGGAGCCGGTTTCGGCGGGCCTCTACGCGCTGCACCGGTGCCGGGAGGCGGGATTGAGCACGCTCGCGGTGGAGGCGGGCGGCGGCGTCGGCGGCACCTGGTACTGGAACCGGTACCCGGGCGCCCGTTGCGATGTGGAGAGCATCGACTACTCCTACTCGTTCGACCCCGACCTGGAGCAGTCCTGGCGGTGGTCCGAGCGATACGCGACCCAGCCCGAGATCCGTGCTTACGCCGACCATGTCGCTGACCGCTATGCGCTGCGCGAGCATCTGCGCCTGAACACCAGGGTCACTGCATTGCGATACCACCCTGAGTCGGCGGCCTGGACGGCTACCATGACCGGCGGAGATGACACCTACGAGGTACAGTCCCGCTTCGTCGTGTTGGCCACCGGCAGCCTGTCCATCCCCCTGACCCCGGACATCCCCGGGCTGGCGGACTTCGCCGGCACCGTGCTGTACACCGCGGACTGGCCCGAGGCGGGCGCCGACCTCAGCGGCCAGCGCGTCGGCATCATGGGCACCGGTTCCTCCGGCATCCAATCGCTGCCGATTCTGGCCGAACAGGCCGGCCACGTCACGGTATTCCAACGCTCGCCCAACTACAGCGTGCCGGCATTCAACCGGCAGATCTCCGACGAGGAATGGCAGCAGGTGCTCGCCGGGTACCGGGATCGGCGCGCCATCTCGTCCTACAGCGGCGCGGGCACCCCGCACGACACGGTCAACGACAACGCGCTGACCATGGAGCCGGCGCTGGTGCGCGAGGCCTTGGAGAACCGTTGGCGTGACGGCGGTGTGCTCTTCGGCAAGACCTTCTACAACCAGGCCCTGAACAAGGAGGTGAACGACCTGGCCCGGCAGTTCGCCGAGGAGAAGATCCGCAGCGTCATCAACGACCCCGCAGTGGCCGACGATCTCATCCCGACCGATCACCCGTTGGGCACCAAGCGGATCTGCACCGACAGCGGATACTTCCAGGCCTACAACCGGGACAACGTCACCCTGGTGAACCTGCGTCGTGACCCGATCGTGACGATCACCCCGGACGGCGTCCGCACGGAGAGCGGGGACCATCCCCTGGATGTGCTGGTGTTCGCGACCGGCTTCGACGCGATGACGGGCGCGATCATGAGGATCGACATCGTCGGCGCCGACGGGGTCCGGGTTCAGGACGTCTGGGCCGATGGCCCACTCACCTATCTGGGCATGGCAGTCCCCGGCCTGCCGAATCTGTTCGCGGTCAACGGCCCGGGCAGCCCATCGGTACTGGCCAACATGGTGCTCTCGGCCGAGCAGCAGGTGGAGTGGCTGACCGACCTGTTCACCTATTGCCGCGCCCACGAGATCGATGAAGTGGCCTGCCGGGACGACGCGGCGGTCACCTGGACCGAGCACGTCGACCAGGTGGCCTCGGCAACGCTGTTCGTGCAGGCCAACTCGTGGTACCTCGGTTCCAATGTGGAAGGGAAGAAGCGGGTGTTCATGCCCTACATCGGTGGGTTCGGCAATTACCGCACCCGCTGCGACCAGGTCGCCGCGCACGGCTATGAGGGCTTTGTGCTGACCCGGATGGGGGGACGGGTATGACCGGGTCCCAGCGCGGACCGCTGCCGGTCGACCTGGCCGGCAAGGTCGCCCTGGTCACCGGTGCCGCCCGGGGTCAGGGCGCGGCCGAGGCCGAGTTGCTGGTAGCGGCGGGGGCCACGGTGGTGCTGGCCGACGTCGACCCGGCGGGCAAGGACACCGCGGCCGGCCTGGGCGCGCGCGCCGAGTTCGTCGAACTGGACGTGTCCGACGAGAGTTCCTGGCGCATCGTCGTTGCGGATGTGCATGAGCGACACGGTCGGTTGGACGTGCTGGTCAACAACGCCGGTGTGTATCGCAAGAAGCCGCTGCTCGAGCTCGAGCGGGCCGATCTGGCCGGTCTGTTCGACATCAACCTGCTGGGGCCGATCCTGGGGATGACGGCGTGCGCACCGCTGATGGGTGCTGGGGGCGGCGGCGCCATCGTGAACATCGCGTCCATCTCCGGGGTCCGTGGTCACGCTGGTGCACTGACCTACGCAGCGTCCAAGTGGGGCCTGCGCGGGGCCAGTCGTTCGGCGGCCAGAGAGCTTGCTCCCCTGGGCATCCGGGTCAACTGTGTGTGCCCGGGCTCGGTGGATACCCCGATGATCGACGCGGCCAACCTCGATCTGTCCCACCTGCCGATCCCGCGGGCCGCCTCGGCCACCGAGATCGCCCAGCTGGTCATCTACCTGGCCAGTGACCTGGCCGGCTATGTGACCGGATCGGACTTCGTCATCGACGGTGGGGCCACCGCCTGAGTGCTTGCACCCATGCCCCGCCGACCGGGCGTACCGCTCAGCGGGGCAGCCCGAGCACCCGGGTGGCAATGACGTTGAGCTGGATCTCGATGGTGCCGCCGCCGAACAACACAGCGGGCAGCCCCAGGTGATCGGCTACGTACCCGTCGGCCAACGTGGCACCCGCCGGCCCGAGCAGATCGATCAGCGCGCGGGACCCGTCCCGCTGGGCAATGGCGTTGAACACCTTCTGCACACTGACCTGCGCGCCGACCTCGT
The DNA here is from genome assembly GCA_963706185.1 of uncultured Actinomycetota bacterium. GTDB lineage: Bacteria > Actinomycetota > Actinomycetes > Mycobacteriales > Nakamurellaceae > Nakamurella. Next base: position 45,788 of record CAVPLZ010000023.1, read on the forward strand.
CGCCGGCGATCCGGCGCAGGGTGCTGCGCAGGTCCAGCGCGGCCAAGGCCAGCTCCCGGCCCACGCATCGGCCGTAGGCCCGCACCGCGGCCGGCGCCCGGTCCACGCCGCCCGCGGCGTCGATCAGCGAGCGAATCCGTTGCGAGGACCCGCGAGTCAGCGCCCGACCCATCCGTAGCCGCTCGTTGGCCAGCGTGGTGGTGGCGAGCCGCCAGCCCTGCCCCGGCTCGCCGACCACCTGCGCGTCGGGCACCAGCACCTCGTCCAGGAACACCTCGTTGAACTCGGCCTGCCCGGTGGCCTGCCGGATCGGCCGGACCTGCACGCCCGATACGCGCATGTCGACCAGGAAATAGGTGAGGCCGCGGTGCCGGGGGGCGTCGGAATCCGTGCGAGCCAGGCACACTCCCCAATCGGCCTGATGGGCCAGGGTGGTCCAGATCTTCTGACCGGTCAGCGACCAGCCACCGTCCACCCGCCGCGCCCGGGTCGCCACCCCGGCCAGGTCCGACCCCGCTCCGGGCTCGGAGAACAGTTGGCACCACACGATCTCGCCGCGCAGGGTGGGGGCGAGGAATCGATCCTGCTGCGCCGGGCTGCCGTGGGCAAGCAGTGTCGGCAACACCCATTCGCCGATGACCATGCCGGGTTGGGCCAGACCGCGCCCGGCGAACTCGTCGGCGATCACCGCCTGCTCGCGCGGTCCGGCTCCCAGCCCGTACGGCGCTGGGTAGTGCGGTGCGATCAGGCCCGCGTCGGCCAGCAGCCGGCTCCGCTCCCCCGGTTCCACCCCGGACCACGCAGCGACCGGCCGCTCGCCCGCCGGTTGAGCCAGCGCCCGGTCCAGCACCGCCCCGACCTGGGCGCGCAGCTCGGGCAACTCGCTTGGGCCGACGAAGGCGAAGTTCCGCCCCGTGCCGAGCGCGGCGAGGGCCAGACGCTCGACCCGGTCCTCCTCGGCGCCGGCCAGGCCGGCCAACGACAGCGCTCGACGCCAGTACAGATGGGCGTCGTGCTCCCAGGTGAACCCGATGGCGCCCAACAGACTCAGGCAGTCCAGCACCACGTCCAGTGCCGCCGGCACGGCGGTGGCCGCGGCCTGCGCGGCGGCCAGTCGCTGCTGCTCGGCGCCGTCGGTTTCGGCCCGGACCGCGTCCCAGGTCGCCGCCGCAGCAGTCTCGGTCCGCACCAGCATGAGCGCGGCCCGATGCTGCAGCGCCTGGAAGCTGCCGAGCGGCCGACCGAACTGTTCTCGACTCTTCAGGTGGGCTACGGCGGTGGACAGCGCCCAGTCCGCGATGCCAACCGACTCGGCGGCGTACAACGTCCACCGGATCAGCTCCACGGTGTCCGCCGGCGGCGAGGTCAACACCCGCTCGCTCGGGACCGCCACCCCGGCCATGCGCAGGCGCCCGACCGACCGGGTGAGGTCGACCGCATCCTCGTCGAGCACGGTGACACCAGGCGCATCGACCGGCAGCACCGCCCAGATCGAGTCGCCGGCGTCGGAGAGCGCCCGGACCACCAGCACCTCCGCACCCGGCACCCCCAGGGCGGGTGCGCTGGTGCCACGAAGGAGCCATCCCTCCGCCGTCGGCGCCGCGGCCACGCCATCAACCATCGCCGCGGTCGCGCCGCCGGCCAGCCGGCGCAGGGCTTCTCGCGCCGGGTCGGCGGTGGCGACCAGGCCGAGCACAGCTCCGGCGAGCGCGGTGGGCAGCCATGGCCCGGGCAGCAGGAGGCGCCCGGTCGTTTCGGCAACCACGGCCAACTCGGCCAGCCCGGCGTCGTCTCCCCCGCAGTGTTCCGGCAGGTGCAGGCCGGCCAGGCCGTGCTCCACCCAGACCGGCCACCAGTCCGGCCGGGCACCGGAACCCCAGGTATCGAGACCCTGCCGGGTCCGGGACAGCGGGGCATGGCGTGCGGCCAGACCCGCTACCAGCTCCGCCAGTTCGCGCTGCTCGGGTCCCGAGATCACCGTGGTCATGACGACAATCGCTCCAGAATCACACAGCTGGTCGAGGCCGAGGCACAAATGGCGATCAGGGCAATGGCGCCATCGGTGCGCTCGAGTTGCTCGACGGCACTGGCCAGCAGTCGGATTCCGGTGGCGCCGGTCGGGTGTCCCAGCGCGATGGCACCGCCGTCGATGTTGAGTTGCTCCGGGTCGAGGCCGTGGGCCCGGGCGAACGAGAGCGGTACAGCCGCGAACGCCTCGTTGACCTCGAAAACGTCGATGTCCTTGACGGTCAATCCGGTGCGGTCGAACAATCGCTGGGCGGCAGCCACCGGCCCGTCCAGCATCAACTCCAGATCGCCGCCGATCACGCATTGGGCCAGGAACCTGGCCCGCGGACGGAGACCGAGCGCCGCCACCACGTCCGCATCGGCCAGGATCGCCGCGCTGGCACCGTCGGACACCTGCGACGACGTTCCCGCCGTGTGCAGGCCCTCCGGCTTGACCGGGCGAAGCCGGGCCAGCGCATCCATGGTCGTCTCCCGCAGACCCTGATCCCGGTCCACCGTGACGGTGTGACCCTCGGGCTGTGGCACCGCGACCGGCAGCACCTGGGCGTGGAAGCGGCCGGCCGCCCAGGCGGCCGCGGCCCGCTGTTGGGAGCGCTGTCCGTAGGTGTCCAGGTCCGCGCGGCTCAGCCCCCGGTACCTGGCGATCCGGTCGGCTGCGGTGTACTGGTCCGGCGTGTCGAGCGCCCAGTCGGCCGGCCGGGGCGTACCGGGGCCGGTGCCGGACTTCGGGGTCAGCGGAACCCGGGACATCAGCTCCACCCCGCAGGCCACGCCTACGTCCACGGCGCCCATGGCGATCTGGCCGGCCAACAGCAGCGAGGACTGCATCGAGGTCGAGCACTGCGCGTCGATGGTGGTCGCCCCCACCTCAGGTGGCAGTCCCCCGTAGAGCCACGCCGTCCTGGCGATGTGCCCGTACTGCTCACCGATCGGCGTCACGCACCCGCCGATCACCTGATCGATCTGTCCGTGGGGTATCCCGGCGCGGTCGAGCACGCCGAGTTGCGCCAGCGACAGCAGCTGTGCGGCATGCAATCCCGACACCCAGCCGGCACGCTTGCCGAACGGGGTGCGCACGGCGTCGACCAGCACCGGCTGGCCGGTCACCAGGTCGCTCCGGCGCCACTGAGGATCCGTCCGTCGAGACCACGCGCGGTCAGACCGAGTTCGGCGAGCAGGTCGAGGCTGACACAGATCCGGCCGGTCAGGTCGGCCGGTGCGTCGCACAGTGCGGTCACCGCCTCCACCATCTCTTCCAAGCGTCTCCAGCTGATCGGGTCGGATGGTGTGGCCGACCAGGTGCTGTGCGCCTGCGGTGAGCACCGCGGCCCGCGGTTGCACGGCATTGACCCTGATGCCGTCGGTGAGCAGTTCGGCACCCAGAGCGTTGGTCAGGCGATTGAGCGCCGCCTTGGACGCGGCATACACCGCAAGCGCGGTGCCGGGCTCGACCAACTGGAACGGCGGTCCGGGGAAGAGCCGGGCGGACGCGCTGGTGAGGTTCACGATCCAGCCACGGCCGGCGGCACGCATTCCCGGCAGCACGGCCTGCGCCAGATCCAGCGGCGCGTGCACGTTGGCCTCGAAGGTGAGCAGGCGCCGGCGCAGCGGATAGTCGACCAGCGGCTGGTAGATCGCCACCGCGGCGTTGTTCACCAGGATGTCGATCGTCCCACGGAGCAGGTCCTCGGCCCGCTCGACGATTCCGCGCGCGCTGGTCGGCGTCGGTGAGATCGGCCGTGATCGAACCCACCGCCGTCCCGAAAACACTGATCCTCTGCGACCGTTTCGGCCAGACTGCCGGGCAGGGTGGATCGCCGGTGGCGGTACGGGCCACCACCACGACGTCGGCGCCCTCCGCCGCGAGTCGATGCGCCACCCCGGCGCCGATGCCGCGGCTCGCGCCGGTCACCAGAGCCCGGCGGCCGGCGAACCGTCCGGTCATCGACTCACCGGATACATCTCGGCGAATTCGCGGATCACCGACACCACCCGGTCCACCTCGGCGTCGGACAGTCCGTGGCTCATGCCCAGCGTCATTCCCCGCTCGAACACCGCGTCGGCCTCGGGCAGATCCGCCATCCGGCACCCGGTGGTCGACGCCGGCCATCATCGGGTGCCGGGTGATGTTGCCGCTCCAGACCGTGCGGGTGTCGATGCCCTTGGCCTCGATGAACTCCTGCAGGTCGCTGCGCGTGAAGGGCGCATCGGCGTTGATCATCACCGGGTAGCACAGCCACGCGGTGTCCAGGTCCGCGGTCTGCCGCGGCGGGGTGAAGAACTCGGGGTACGAGCCGTAGGCATCGCGTGAAGGCGGCGAAGGTCTTGGCGCGCCGGTCGTAGTTGGCGGCCAAGCTTGTTCAGCTGGACCACGCCGTAGGCCGCACCGAGCTCCGACGGCTCGAAGTTCCACGGCAGCACGTCGAAGATGAAGTCGTTGTCGTACTCGACGCCGTCCAGATCCTCGCGGAACACCCGGCCGCTGCCGTCGGTGCCGAAGAGGTGGGGCTCGGAGCGTCGACCCCAGCGGCGCAGCAGCAGGCCCGGTCGCGCAGCTCGTCGTCGTCGAGCATCACCATGCCGCCGTTGCCGGCGCAGGTGATGATGTGCGCCATCGCGAAGCTGGTGGTGACCGATGTCGGCGCGGGCACCGGTCGGCGTGCCGCGCAGGCGGGCGCCGAGGGTGTCGCAGGTGTCCTCGATCACCTGGAGGCCGTGCCGGTCGGCGATCTCGCGGATGACGTCCCAGTCCGGGCAGTTGCCGGCCAGGTTCGGGATCAGGATCGCGCCGGTCCGGTCGGTGACCAATTCCTCGATCTTGCCGACGTCGACGTTGAAGGTGTCCGGCTCGACGTCGACGAACACCGGCACGAGGCCGGCGCGGACGATCGGCGAGACGTCGGTGGAGAACGTGAGCGGCGAGGTGATGACCTCGGAGCCGGCTGGCAGGTCCAGCAACTCGACGGCCAGGTACAGCGCGGAGGAACCCGAGTTGCACATCACGCCATAGCGTTTGCCGGAGAGCTCGGGGATGCGGCGTTCCATCTCGAAGACGTTGGCGCCGATGCGCAGGCCCTGGTGGCCGCTGCGCAGGACCTGCACCACGGCCTCGATCTCCGCCTCGTCGTGGGTGGCGCGGGCGTAGGTGATGCGGTCGGTCACGGTCTGATCGGCCCTTGCAGTTGGGGCGGCGGTCAGCCGTCGGTGGACAGGATGATGGCGCTGTGCGGTACCGGTGAGCCGGCCGTGACCAGGACGTTGTCCATGATCTTCGCCGGTTGGTTCGACCGACGATCCGCGGATCAGCCGGACGCCCTCGGCGATGCCGTTGACCCCATGGATGTAACCCTCGCCGAGTTGGCCGCCGTTGGTGTTCACCGGCAGTCGCCCGTCGAGCTCGAGCGCTCCGGAGCGGATGAAGTCGGGGGCCTCGCCGCGGCCGCAGAAGCCGTACTCCTCCAGCTGCAGCAGCACCATGGGGGTGAATGCGTCGTAGATGATGGCCGCGTCGATCTCGTCCGGTCCGAGACCGGCCTGCTGCCAGAGCTGGCGCGCGACGAGCTCGACCTCGGGCATCAGGTCGATGTCGTCGCGGTAGTAAGAACTCATGGAGATCTGCTGTGGACCCACTCCCTGTGCGGCGGCGCTGATCACCGCCGGCGGATGCGGCAGATCTCTGGCCCGCTCGGCCGACACGATCACCAGGGCCTGACCGCCGTCGCGACTCCTGACAGCAGTCCAGGAGCCGCAACGGATCGGCGATCATCTTCGAGTTCTGATGGTCCTCCAGCGTGATCGGCCGGCCGTGGAACCACGCCTTCGGGTTGGTCGCGGCGTGCTTGCGCGAGAGTACCGAGATGCGACCGAAGTCGGCGCTGGTGGCGCCGTAGCGGTGCATGTACCGCCGGGCCAGGAACGCCTCCTGGGCGGCCGGGGTGAGCAGCCCGTAGGGGTTGATCCAGTTGCGGTACTCCTGGTCGGTGCTCGCCGTGTAGGCGAACGGCGGCGGGCCGGAACCGAATCGGTGGCCGGAACGCTCGTTGAACGCGCGGTACACCACGACCACGTCGGCCACGCCGGCGGCGACGGCCATCGCGGCCTGTTGCACCGGCCCGCAGGCGCCGCCACCGCCGTGCGGGATGCGGCTGAAGAACTTCAGCTGTGGGATGCCCAGTGCTCGGGCGACGGCGATCTCCGGATTGCTCTCCATGGTGAACAGGGCCATCCCGTCCACCTGCTCGACCGGGATCTGTGCGTCGTCCAGGGCGGCCAGCACGCTCTCGCAGGCCAGATGCCACTCGCTGCGGCCGGAGTTCTTGGAGAACTCGGTGGCCCCGATGCCGGCGATGGCGGCGCGCCGGGCGAATCCGGTCACGAGGTCACTCCGTCGGCTCGCCCGTCGTTCGCGGGCACTAGGACCATGACGGTGGCCGTCACATGGTTACCGCGACCGTTGCTGCCGATCACCCGGACGGTGACGACAGCGACGTCGCCGGTGCCGTCCACGTCGGTGATCTCACCTCGCATGGTCATGGTGTCGCCCGGGAAAGTTGGGCACGCCCAACCGCAGCGACGTGGAGCGGATGCGGCCCTGCGGCCCGGTCCAGTCGGTGATGTACCGGTCGATGAAGCCGTTGGTGGCGTTGATGCTCATGAAGATGTCCGGGGTGCCTCGACCCTGGGCCGCCGCCGGGTCGTGATGCACGTCCTCGAAGTCCTGCGAGGCGATGGCGGTGGCCACGATCAGCGTGCGGTCCAGCGGGATCGCCAGCTCGGGCAGCGCGTCGCCGATCGCCGGTGCCGGGCCGGTCATCCGACTGATCGCCGCAGCAGCGTCGGGACGGCGCAGCTGGGGCAGGATCTCGCCGTGCGCGTGCTCCGCGAAGCCGATCTCAAGCGCCATGCCGATCTCCAGGGCGTCGTGATCGACACCGGCGATGTCGGCGACCAACCGGGTACCCTCCGGCAGGTCGACCAGGCCGACGGCCAACGGATATGTCGAACGCCGGATCCTGCGGGTGGTACACGATCGTCCAGCTGTGCAGGGTGCAGCGGCCGCTGGCGACCACGGTGTCCCAGGCGAAGGACCGGCACTGTGCGCACGCCGGTGCCGGCGGGTGACGCAGGGTGCCACAGTCGATGCAGCGCTGGATCTCCAGCCGCCCCGCGCGGGCGGCGTCGAAGAAGAACTCGTTGTCCTGGGTCCGGATCAGCGGCGGGACCAGAGTCTGTCCGGTCATGCGACCGTCGGTCATGGGGCTCGATCCGGTCATGCGGCACCTCGCGCGGTGGTCGGGTCGAAGCGCAGCAACCGGAACCGCTCCGTGACCAGCGGTGTTGCCGTCGTCGTCGACGTAGTTCTTGAGCAGCGTCAGGAAGCATCCGCGGCCGAGCGCGGTCTGCTTGAACGGCGAGATCGCCTCGATGACGAAGTGGCAGGTCACCTGGTCGCCCGGGGTGCAGCTCGCGGTGGTACTCCTGCGCGACATCGGTGGCCACCACGGAGGTGTAGCCGTCGCCGGTCCAGCAGGGCCAGCAACCGCGAGTAGGCGAAGTCCTCGGTGACGTTCTCGGCCCGCAGCCGCTGCACCTCGCGCCAGCGACGGTAACCCGGCCATCACCCAGGTCGAGATCATCGCCGGCGGGCAGATGACGTCGTCACGGCCGGTGGCGCGGGCGGCGGCCGGGTCGACGTACACCGGGTTGCGGTCGTCGTGCGCCTCTACCCAGTTGCGGATCATGGCTGCGTTCACGGCGTACCTGGCGACCCGCGGCGGTTCGGCCACCTGACCCACGTACTGGGCGAGCTCCTCGTCGAGCTCCATCCATCCTCCATTTGAGCAAGCGCTTGGTAGAGTCACCTCTACCCACGGAGGGTCGTTGTCCCGCAAGAGGGCGCGGCCGTTGAGCGAGGATGGTCACATGGCACGCCGCACGTCGACCCCCGCCGACCAGGCCTCGTCCGGAGACACCCGGTCCCGAATTCTGCAGGTCGCCGCACAGCTGTTCGCGGACAAGGGCATCGGCGCGACCACCGTGCGGGACATCGGCGACCGCGCCGGAGTGCACTCCGGAAGCCTGTACCACTGGTTCCGGTCGAAGGACGAGATCGCGGCCGAGATCCTGTCGGGGTTTCTGGGCGACATCCACCAGCGCTTCGTCGCGGTCACCCGGAGGGCGTCGTCGCCGGAGGCCGCGATCCGGGGTCTGATCGAGGCGACTGTCGCAGTGATCGAGGACCATCCCGCCCCGACCGCCATGTACCAGCAGGACCGCCAGTACCTGCGGGAGCACGGCCTGCTCGACCGGGTCGACGAAGCCTCCCGGGGGGTGCGCGGGTACTGGATGACCGCGATCCGGGCCGGTGCCACGCGACGGCACCTTCCGGACCGACATCCCGCCGGAGACCTTCTATCGAGCATTGCGGGATGCACTCTGGTCGAGCATGCACTGGCCGCATCGGTCGGACTACCCGCGCACCGAGTTCGCCGGACAGATCGCGGAGTTGTTCCTTGGCGGGTACCGGTCGCGGTGATCGAGCGATGACCATCGAGGCGGGCATTCAGAACCGCTTGCAGTCCGTGGTCGGGCAAGGTGGGCCTCCACGCGTGGCCAAGGACCCGATCACCGGCCCGGCCATCCGGATCTGGTGCGAGGCGGTCGACGACTGGAATCCGTCATACCTGGACCCGGCGTGGGCCGCGCGATCCCGCTGGGGCGGCATCATCGCCCCGGCCACCTCGCTGAACATGTGGACGCTGCCCGGCAATCGACGCAGCCACCCGGTCGGCGAACCGCTGGACCGGATCAACGAGATCCTGTTCGCCCACGGTTTCTCCTCGGTGGCCGCCGTGCAGACCGAGCACAGCTACCGCCGACCGCTGCGGCCTGGCGATCACCTGCAGCAGTTCCAGCACATCGGAATGGTCACCGAGGAGAAGAACACCGCGCTGGGCCGAGGGCATTTCCTCGACCTGGTCAGCGACTACCGAACCCTCGACGGCGAACCGGTGGGCACCGTCACCTTGCGCATGTTGCGTTGGGACCCGCGGACCAGCCCGCCCCGCTCGGCGACTGCGGCCGGCCGCACGGCGACGGACCTCGGTAGCACGCCGCCGCTACGACCGGTGCGCCGGGAACGTACCCGCGCCGGGCAGGAGATTCACCCCGGTCAGCGCCTCGGACCATGGTCGGTCCCGGTCAGCCAGGCGTCGATTGCCGCGCTGGCCACTGCCACCTACGACTTCAACGACGTCCACCTGGATCGCGATGCCGCCCATGCCCGTGGCGCACCGGACGTGTACCTGAACATCCTCGGCTCAGCGGGCCTGGTGAACTGCCTGCTCACCGACTGGGCCGGCCCGGAAGTCGAGCTCACCGGCCTGCGGGTACGGCTGGGCAAGCAGTGCCACCCCGGTGACACCCTGACGCTCACCGGCGAGGTCACGTCGTTCGAGCGCGGCACCGCGATCGTGCAGGTCCGCGGCCGCAATCGGCTCGGCGATCATCTGACCGGCGAGGTCAGCCTGCGCCTACCGGAGTGAGCGCCACCGGCTGGAACACCTCAGGGGCGAGTCGCGCAGCACCAATTCGGAGTGTGAACGACGCTCTCGGGCAGATCGAACGGCCCGGTACCGATCGCGAACTCGGCCAGGATGCGGATCCACGCGCATCCTGTCGCTTCGGTCACGGGGTGCGGGGATCTACGACGCCGGCGGCGACGCAGTCGGCCAACTGCTCCAGGTGCCAGGGCGCGCTGCCAAGGGTATTCGCCAGCTGCGTGGTCCAGAGCATGTACCGGTGGATCGGGTAAGTGATGTCGGCGCCGAGACCGCCGTGCAGGTGCTGCACCGTACGGGCAACCCGGTCACCCGCATCGGTGGCCCACCAGCGCGCGAGATGGACAGCGGCGCGGGCGTCCCGACCGGTCGTCTCCTGCCACAGCGCGTCGAGCATGGTCACCTCCATGGCCTCGGTGTCGATGAGGCAGTTGGCGGTCTGGTGGGCGACGGCCTGGAAAGTCGCCAGCGGCACGCCGAACTGCTCTCGCTCGCTGGTGTATCGAGCCGCCTGGATCACCGCGGCACCACTGATGCCCACCTGCAGTGCAGCCAGGGCGATCCAACACTGCCGCAGCAGCCAGTCGTGCCGGTCGCCGGCGGGGCCGGCCGACATCCGTTCCGCAACAGCGCCGCCGAGGTTGACGTCGACGGCGATACCGCGGTCGGTCCGGACATATCGCGCGCGTCGGACATCCGACTGGTCGGTCGGCACCAAGAAGAGCTGGACGCCGTTCTCCGTCTGTGCCGGCACCACGATCGCCTCGGCCAGATGGCCGGCCGGAACCCCGGCGACCAGTCCGGACAGCGCCCACCCGTCGTCGGACCCGGTCGCGGTCACCGCTGAGCGCCACGGCCGTTCCTCACCGGGGAACTCCAGTGCCGCGGTGAGTATGGCGGAGCCGTCGGCGACCCGGGGTAGCCATTGCAGTTGCTGCTTCTCGGTGCCGTAGCGCGCCAGCGGTAGGGCACCGGCCACCACCGTCTCCCACATCGGCACTGTGCCGAGCGTGCGTCCCTGTTCCCGCAGTGCCAGCGCAAACTCGGCCAGGCCCAGTCCCGCCCCGCCGTGCTCCTCCGGCACCACCAGCCCGAGCACGCCGGAGGACGCCAGGTCGGCCCAGAGCGGTCGATCCAGTCGATCGGGCTCGGCTTCGATCGCCTGCAGCCGCAACGGGTCGGCGTGTCGCCCGAATACCTCGGCGGCGAGTTCGCGCACGGTGCGTTGGTCGTCGGAAAGGCTCAGATCCATGGTGTCGTCCCCTTGTCACCGACGGGAGCGCGGCATGCCCAGGCCGGACACCGCGATGATGTCGCGCAGCACTTCGTTGGTGCCGCCGCCGAAAGTGTTGATGTAGGAACCTCGGGTGTAGGACTCGAGTTGGCCGTCGAGTACCGCGTCCGGTGACCCGGGCCGGCGGGTGCCGAAAGGACCGGTCACGGTGACCAGACTGCGGCACACCGAGTCGTGGGTCTCCGTGCCGAACACCTTGGCCACCGAGGCCGCAGCCGGCGACGGGGCGTCACCCTCCCTGAGCACAGCCAGTTTCCAGTTAAGCAGACGCATGGCCGTGACCTTCGCGTAGCTGCGGGCGAGTTCCGTGCGAACCCAAGGGCGGTCGATCACCGGTGCGTCGTCGACGTGGGTTTCCCTGGCCCACTTGGCCACGTCCGTCCACAGCTGTTCGGTGCGACCGCCCATGGCGGCCAGGCCTACCCGTTCGTGCCCGAGCTGCGCGGTGATCAGCTGCCAGCCGGCGTTGACCTCGCCGACCACGGCCTCGGGGTCGACCCTGATGTCGCGGTAGTAGCTGGCGTTGGTGTGGGTGATGCCGGAGGTCTCGATCGGGGTGCAGGAAAACCCCGGGTCGCTGGTCGGCACGATGAAGATGGTGATACCGCGGTGCTTCGACGCGTCGGGGTCGGTGCGAGCCGCCAGCCAGACGTAGTCGGCCTGGCTGGCGCCGCTGGTGAACACCTTGGCACCATTGATGATCCATTGCCCGTCGACGAATTCGGCCTTGGTCTGCAGGGAGGCCAGATCGGTACCGGACTCGGGCTCGCTGTACCCCATGGCAAACAACACGTCGCCGGTCAGCATGCCGGGCAGGTAGCGGCGCCGCTGCCCGGGCGTGCCGAAGCGCTGCAGCATGGGACCGATATTGCTGATGGTGACGAACGGGAACGGTGCTTGCGCCCGGTAGATCTCGTCGAACAGGATGTACTGGTCGATGGTCGGGCGACCGGCCCCGCCGTACTCCTCGGGCCAGCCCAGGCCCAGCCAACCGTCCCGGCCCATCTGCCTGATGACCTCCCGGTACGCCGGGCGGTCCTCGTTCGTGCCGCCCAGCGCCTCACGCAGTTCCGGGGTCAGCAGCGTGCGGAAGTACTCCCGCAGTTCGCGGCTGAGTTCCTGCTGCTCGGGCGTGTACTCCAGGTACATCGCTGTCCTCTCGACGGGCGGTTGCTGGACGGTCGGTCGCTACGACGTACCGTGGTCAGGGCGCGGCGGGCAACAGGGCCACCCGACCGAACTCGGCGAAATCGGCCTCCAGCGCGGTCACATCGTCCGCGGTCAACGGACGGTAGGTGTTCTCGGTGCCCGGGCGCCAGTACACCGGGTCGTCGGTGTGCCAGGCCGCGCGACGCAGCACCGTCTTGGCCACCTTGCTGCTGCCGGTAGTGGGTACCTCCTCGGCGATCCGGACGAAGCGAGGTCGCCATTTGGTGCCGAGATCGGTTTGTGCGTCCAGGAACTCGACGAACGACACCTGGTCGAATTCCTGACCGGGTTGCAGCTGCAGGGTGCACATCACCTGGTCCCCGGTGCGCGGGTCGGGCACGGCGTAGACCAGCGCCACCGCCACCGGGTCCCAGCGTTCCAGGATCCGTTCCACCGGTGCCGAGCTGAAGTTCTCGCTGTCCACCCGCAGCCAGTCCGACGACCGGCCGGCGAAGTAGAACTGGCCGGCGGTGTCCCGGTAGGCCAGGTCGCCGGTCCAGAAGTCGTCACCGCGAATGCGATCAGCCATCGCCTCCGGGTTGTGGTAGTAGCCCTCGAACGTGTGCGCCTTGCCCAGCGCGACGATCTGGCCGATCGCCTCCTCGGCATTGCGCAGTCGACCGCCCTCGTCCAGCCGAGCCGGTGGACACTCCAGACCGGTGGCATCGTTCATCACCCTGGCGTCGACGCTCGCCGACCGGCACTCCGAGCGCGTCCGGCGGCGAGTCGGCGTTGCGGTTGATCCGCAGTACCCCCTCCGACAGGCCGTAGCCCTCCTGCACCCGGCAGCCGAACCGCTCGGCGAAGCGGCGGGCATCGGCTGCTGAGGCCTCGGTGCCGACCACCAGCTGCAGCGAGCTGTCGGCGTCCCGGGGATCAACCGGCTGGGCCAGCACATAGGACAGCGCCCGACCGACGTAGTTGGCATAGGTGGCCCGGTAGCGGTGGATGTCGCGGACGAACCCGGAGGCGGAGAACTTCCGGGCCAGACACAGGGTGTCGCCGACGAAGAAGGACGGCGCCAGGTTCATCATCGCCGAGTTGCCGTGGAACAACGGCATGCACAGGTAGGCCACCGAACCGCGGGTCAGCTCGTTGCGCACCCGGAGGGTTTCGGCCAGATACCCGAATCGGCCCTGTGAACAGATCACCGCTTTGGGCGCACCGGTGGAGCCGGAGCTGAACAGCAACAGCATGATCGCGTTCGGATCGGGCAGTTCGGCCGGCAGCGCAGCGCCGCGGTGCGGTGCGAGCCGCTGGGCGTAGTCGGGTCGGTCGATGTCGAGCACCGCATCGGCCGGTACCCCGTGGTCGATCCCGTCGAGCAGCTCGGCGAGCCTGTCCTCGGTGACGATCAGATCGCAATCGGTGTGCCGGATGTCGTGCGCCAGTTCGGCGCCCCGGCGGGTCGGGTTGATGCCGACCACGGCCGCCCCGGCCAGTGCTGCGCCGCCGATCCAGAACACGAAGTCGGGCACGTTCTCCAGCAGCACGCCGACGTGCAGCTGGCCGACGCTCGGGGGTGGGCATGGCGGCCAGCAGAGCGGCCCGGTCGGCGCTTTCCTGCACCACCTCGGCCCAGGTCCAGGCCCGATCCTCGAACCGCAGCCCGACGACGTCGTCGTCCGCCCGGGAGCGGACAATTTCCGCGAATGTGCCCAACGCTGGACCTCCACCACCGATCTAAACAAGCAAGCGCTTGGTCAAAGCTAGCACCAGGCCCCGCCTGCGTGGTCAAGCCTGGTCCGCCGACCATGTGGTCGGCGTGATCCCCTCGGCGCGCAGCTGGTGCTTGAGCACCCGTCCGACGGCGTTGCGCGGCAGTTCGTCCCGGAGCTCGAGGTACCGCGGGACGGCGTACCGCGGCACCCGGGGCGCGATCCACTCGTACAGCTCCCGTTCGATCGGGTGCGCGCCGGCCATCGGCACCACGGTGGCCTTGACCTCGTCCTCGGCCAGCGCCGAGGGCACGGCGTGGACGGCGACCTCGGCCACGTGCGGGTGCCCGGCTATCACCCGCTCGATCTCGTAGCTGGAGATGTTCTCGCCGCCCCGGCGCAGGTAGTCCTTGCCACGGTCGACGAAGTACAGGTAGCCGTCGTGCGTCGAACCGGCCGTAGTCACCGCAGTGGAACCACAGTCCGCGCATGACCGCCAGGGTTTCCTCCGGACGGCGCCAGTAGCCGTTGAACATGACGGCCGGGCGGGTCGGTCGGCACACGATCTCGCCGGTCCGCCCGACCGGCACCGGGTTGTCGTGCTCGTCGACGATTCGCACCTCGAACGAGTCGGTGACCTTGCCGGAGGCCCCCGCCCGATACTCCCCCGGCGGCGTCATGGTGAGCAGGGCGGCCTCGGTCATCCCGTAGGTACCGGAGCCGACCCGGTCCACGCCGAAGCGGTGCTGCCAGGTCAGGGCCAGCTCGGGCGTCACCGGCGATCCGGAGACCACCCGGAGCCGGCCGCGCACCGCATCGTCGCCGTCCGGCGCGGGTGCGTTCGCGACCAGGACCAGCATGGAACCCATCAGCGCGGCCATGGAGGCATCCGACGCCAGTACCTCCGGCCAGAAGTTCGACACCGAGAACCGGGTGGCCAAGGTGATCGGCGAACCGATCTGCAGCGAGCCGAGCGTGTGGGTGATGGCGGCCAGATGGAAGATCGGCATCGGCGTCCAGAGCCGATCGTCCGGCGTGCGCTGCAGGTTCTGCCACATCTGTCGGGCGAAGTTGGCCAGGTAGCCGTGGCTGACCATGCATGCCTTGCTCGGCCCGGTGGTGCCGGCGGTGTAGACCAGGTGGCTGATGCCGTACGGATCCGCCTCGGGACGGAGATCCAGCCGTCCGCCGTGGTCCAGCAGGTCGTCGAAGTCCAGTGTCCCTCCCACGTTCTCGGCGCCGGCGCCGCCGGCGACCACCACCGGCACCGCGCTCCCGACGTCGGTCAGCGCGGCCCGCACGACCTCGGCGAACTCGATCTCGGCGACCACAAGGGCCGGCTCACTGTCCGCGAGTTGGTGCGCCAGCACGGCGCCCCGATTGTTGGTGTTGAACGGCACGACATACGCGCCGCACAGCACCGTGGCCCACCAGGTCAGCAGGGCGACCCGGCCGTTGCGGGCCATCACCCCGACCCGGTCCCCCGGCGCCACCGACTCGGCCAGGGCCGCGGCCAGGGTGCGCGCCCGGTCGGCCAGGTCGGCCACCGTCGTCCGAGTACCGTCCAGGCCGATCGCCAGGTCCGGCTCGACCTCGAGCCGGTGGATCAGTGCGCCCACCAGGCCGGCTTCCGTGCGCCGCGATTCGACCACCATGTCCTCCGCTCCGCCCGCAGATACCCACCGCGGCTTGCCTCGATCCTGCGATACTGGTACCTGTCGAACAAGCGCTTGCTCAACAGTGCTGTCTATGGGGAGGTGTGCATGGGTGCGACTGTGACGCCGGTCGAGACGTCCACGACGCCCCGGACGGTGGACTCCGCGGTGGATGCGGTGGTGATCGGTGCCGGCTTCTCCGGCCTGTACATGCTGCGGCGCCTGCGCGACGACCTGGGACTGCAGGTCCGCGTCATCGAGGCCGGCGACGGGGTCGGCGGCACCTGGTACTGGAACCGTTACCCCGGCGCCCGCTGTGACGCGGAGAGCATCTACTACTCCTACGGGTTCGACGACGCCCTGCAGCAGGAGTGGACCTGGACCGAGCGCTATGCCGCCCAACCGGAGATCCTGGCCTACGCCGAGCATGTCGCCGAGCACTTCGAGCTGACCCGGGACATCGTGTTCGGCACCCGGGTCACCGCTGCGAGTTGGCACGACGTCGAGCGCCGGTGGACGGTGCGCTGCGACAACGGTGAGCTGGTCGGCTGTCGCTACCTGATCTCGGCGGTGGGCTGCCTGTCCGCCGCTCGCGATCCCGTCGATCCCGGGGCAGGCAGTCGTTCGCCGGCGAGAGCCATCACACCGGACTCTGGCCACGCGACGGCGTCGACGTCACCGGCAAGCGGGTCGCGGTGATCGGCACCGGATCCTCGGGCATCCAGGCCATTCCGGTGCTCGCCGCGCAGGCAGCGCACCTGACGGTGTTCCAGCGCACCGCGCACTACTCGGTGCCGGCCCGCAACCGTCCACTGGCGCAGCACGAGATCGCCGAGGTCAAGGCGACGTACCCGGAGACTGCGGGCCGTGTGCCGGACGACTCCGGCCGGGACAGCACTCGGCTCGGCCGAGCACGCGGCCGCTGACCTGTCCGCGGAGCAGCAGGCGGCCATGCTGACCGAGAAGTGGGAACGGGGCGGCCCGGGGATCATCGGGGTGTTCCGCGACGTGATGACCGACGCCGGATCCAATGCGGTGGTCGGCGGACTTCGTCCGGGCCCGGATCGCCGAGGTCGTCGACGATCCCGACGTCGCCCGGATGCTCAGCCCGACCGACTACCCCATCGGCACCAAGCGGATCTGCGTCGACACCGACTATTTCGCCACCTTCAACCGGGACAACGTGTCCCTGGTCAGCGTCAAGGACACCCCGATCCAGCGCATCAGTCCGACCGGTGTCCTGGTCGACGACGTCGAGTACCCGGCCGACGTGATCGTCTACGCCACCGGGTACGACGCGATGACCGGTGCCCTGGATGCGATCGACCTGCGCGGTCGGGACGGCGTGTCCCTGAAACAGAAGTGGGCCGACGGCCCGCAGACCTACCTTGGCGTCACCGCCGCCGGGTTCCCGAACTTCTTCGTGCTGACCGGACCGGGCAGCCCGTCGGTGCTGACCAACATGATGACCTCGATCGAACAGCACGTCGACTTCGTCACCGACCTCATCGGACACCTGGAGACGATCGGCGCCGCCACGGTCGAGCCCGATGCGCAGGCCGAGCGGGCCTGGGGTGAGCAGGTCGCCACCGCCGCAGGGCACACCCTGTACCCGCGGGCGGCGTCGTGGTACATGGGCGCGAACGTGCCCGGCAAGCCGCGGGTGTTCATGCCCTACGTCGGCGGCTGCGGCGGCTACCGCACCATCTGCGACGACGTTGCCGCCGACTCCTACCGTGGCTTCGTGATCGATCGAACCGTCGAGACCGCCGCAGCCGCCACCTGAAGGTCCCGCAACCCGTGCCGTGCCCGAGACCGGCCCAACTCCATCACCGAACAGAAGGCCGGCCCGCCGGCCGCGCAGGAGGACCCATGACCGATCGAGCACCGTTCGCGCTGCCGTACTGTCCAGCGCGCCGGGGACCTTGACGATCGAGACGCTGACCCTCGACGAGGCGTTGGAGCCGGACGAGGTGCGCATCCGGGTGCGAGCCTGCGGCTTGTGCCACAGTGACCTGCACATGCTCGACGGCGACCTGCCCACCGCCATGCCCACCGTCCCCGGCCACGAGATGGCCGGCGTGGTCGAGGCCGTCGGCAGCAGCGTGCGCGACCTGGCCGTCGGCGCCCATGTGGTGGCCTGCCTGTCGATGTTCTGCGGTGCCTGCGACTTCTGCCGAGCCGGTCAGTCCTGGTTGTGCGTCCACCGGATGGATCTCGGCCGAGTCGATCGACCGCGCGAGCGGCAGCACCGAGTCGGAGGCGACCCGGTCGGTCAGGTCGCCGGCCTCGGCGGCCTTGCGGAAGCGATCATCGTGCACCGCAACGCCATCGTCGAGGTGCCCGAGTCGCTGCCGTTCGATCGGGCCGCCCTGCTCGGTTGCGCGGTACTCACCGGCGTGGGCTCGGTGACCCGCGGTGCGCAGGTCCGGCCGGGTGAAACGGTGGTGGTGATCGGGGCCGGCGGGGTCGGGCTGAACGTCATCCAAGGGGCCCGGTTGGCCGGCGCCCGCCGGATCGTGGCCGTCGACCTCAACGCCGACAAGCTCGAGCTCGCCCGCACTTTCGGTGCCACCGACGTGATCGCCCCAGGTACCGACCCGGTCGCCGCCGTGCTCGACCTGCTCGGACCGGTTGACCACGCGTTCGATGTGGTCGGTCGATCGGAGACCGTGGTGCAGGCCATCAGGATGATCAAGACCGGCCGCACCGCGTGGCTGGTCGGTATTCCCGCGGTCGGCGCCGAACTGCGACTGCCCGGACTGCACCTGCTCACCCAGGCCAAGGGGCTGCAAGGGCTGCTGATGGGCTCGAACCACTTCATGCAGGACATTCCCGCGCTGGCGGAGCTCTACGGTCAGGGCCGGCTGGAACTCGACGCGCTGATCTCGCAGCGGATCACCCTGGACGAGGTCAACGACGGCTTCGATCTGATGCGAGCGGGGACTGCGGCGCGCACTGTCGTGGTGTTCGAATGACGCTTCCCGCCCAGGTCACCGCGGTGACCCGGGACACGGGTGCCGACGCGGTCGCGGCCGCCACCCGAGGACTGATCGACGCGGTGGTTCGCGCCGGCAGCGCGATGGACGCTCTGGCCGACGATCTGGTCGCCGCGTTGGACCGGATCAGCACCGAGATCCACGCCCTCGCACCGGACCCGGCCACCCGGATGGCCGACATCTGGAGCTCGCGCGGGTATCGCCGGCACGACCCGTGCTGCGGAACAGAGAATCCCATCGCACCGCCGTTGGTGTTGCATCAGGCCTCGGACGGATCCCTGATCGGACGACCTGGTCCTCGGGCTGCCCTACCAGGGTCCGCCCGGCTTGGTGCACGGGGGGATCAGTGCGCTGCTGCTGGATCACGCCCTTGGGACTGGCCAACTCCCGGGCCGGCACCCCGGGGTAACGGCGGATTTTCGGCTGCGGTATCTACGGCCGTTGCCGCTGTTCACCGAACTCACCATCACGGCGCGGCAGCGCAGCGCCGACGGGCGCAAGCTCCGCGCCGAGGGCACCATCAGCGTCGACGGCCACGTCTGCGTGCAGGCCGAAGGGCTGTGGATCACCACACCGCGCACCCAGTACCGACCCGACGACGCGAGGGAGAACCGGTGAGCGACGAAGGAACTGGACGGTCGGGTGGCGGTGGTGACCGGCGCGGGCGGCGGGCTCGGCCGCGCCGAGGCCAAGGCGTTGGCCGCAGCCGGTGCCGCCGTGGTGGTCAACGACTACACCGCTGCCGCCGAGGACGTCGCCGCCGAGATCATCGCCGACGGCGGTGTCGGCGACGGCGGTGGTCCACGACGTCGGCGACTGGGCCGTGGGCGACCTGCTGATCTCTGCGGCCATGGATCACTTCGGTAGCTTCGACATCCTGGTCAACAATGCCGGGATCACCCGGGACCGGATGCTGTTCAACCTGTCCGAGCCGGACTGGGACGACGTGCTGCGGATCAACCTCAAGGGCCACGCCGCGACCCTGCGCGCCGCGACAGCGTTCTGGCGAACCCGGGCCAAGTCCGCGCGGGACGGTCGCAGCTACGGCCGGGTGGTGAACACCGCCTCCGAGGCGTTCCTGTTCGGTTCACCGGGGCAGGCCAACTACGCCGCCGTCCAAGGCCGGAGTGGTGACGCTTGACCCTGGGGGCGGCCCGGGCGATGAACCGCTACGGGGTCACGGCCAACGCCATCTGCCCTCGGGCTCGCACCGAGATGACCGCCGGGGTCTACGGCACCGAGGCTCCTGAGCAGGATCCCCTGGATCCCGGACATGTGGCCACCCTGGTCCGCTATCTGTGTTCCCCGGCCGCCGGCGAGATCACCGGGCAGGTGCTGATCTGCTACGGCCGAATGGTCGCGCTGATGCAGGCCCCGGCCGTGGCCGGGATGTTCACCGCCTCCGGGACCGCCTTCAGTCCGGATGAACTCGACCGCAGCCTCGGCGATTTCGTGCGCGGTGCCGGCACCGAGTCCGGCTTCGCTGCCATGCACCTTGCCTCGCTGTTCGACGCGTACAGCTGAGGTCGGCAGCGCCTCAGAGCAGTCCGGCGTCGCGCAGAGCCGCCGATACCGCCGTCCGGGACCGCTTGCCCACTTCGGTCGTCGGGAGCACGTCGACGACGACGATGCGCCGCGGGACCTTGTATGCGGCCAACCTTTCCCGGCACCACAGGGCCAGGGCGCCCGGGTCCGGCCGATGGTGGGACCTGGGCGTGACGCAGGCGACGAGCTGCTGGCCGGTGCGGACGTCGGGAACTCCGAAAACGACTGCCTCAGCTACCGACTCGAAGGCAGTGAGCACCCGTTCGACCTCGCCCGGATGCACCTGGTAGCCGCTGACCACGACGGCCTCGGTGGCCCGGCCGGTGATGTGCAGCAGACCCGTTGCATCGATGTACCCGAGATCACCGGTGGCGAACCATCCGTGCCGTCGACGGCCCCGGCGACGTTGTAGCCTCGAACATGGACAACCCCGCCGGCCCGGCCCGCAACCACCGGCTCGGGGCCGATCCGCAGCCTGCACCCCGTCCAGCACCGACATCCCTGGCACGGTAGCGCGTCCCAGCTGGTGACCCGGCCTGCGGTCCGTCATCGCGATCGTACCGGTGGCCTCGGTCATCCCGTACCCCACGACCACGTCAGGATCGCCCAGCCGGTGGGCCCAGTCGGCGAGCCGGTCGGGTGGGACGTCCGAGCCTCCGGTGACGATCAATCGCAGGCGGCCGGCGTCCGCAGCCGGCTCACCCTCAACGAGCCTGTCGATGAGGTCAGCGAACAAGGTGGGCGGGCCACACGCAACGGTGATCGCGTCGAACCGGAGCATTGCGGCGATGTCGGCAGCCCGGTAGCGCGGGACCAGGCGGATGGCTGCGCCGGCGAGCAGGCCGGTGAGCAGCACGCCGCCGAAACCGAACGAGTGGGCCAGCGGCACCACGCCGAGCAGCCGGTCGGTCGGCAGGATGGCCAGCCGCTCGGCGACCTCGGTATAGCACCTCAACAGTGCGCCATGGCGCAGTGGCACCGCCTTGGGCACCCCGGTGGTCCCGGCGGTGCCCAGCACCACTGCAATGTCGCCGGAGGTGACCGCGCCCCAGCCGATGCCGGAATCGACGATCCCGTCGACCCGATCCAGCAGTTCGGCCACGGCGCGGACCATGACGGTCATCCGACCGGCCAGCCCGCGGGCTCGGCCACGGTCGTCCGTCACCACCAGGGATGCTCCGCAACCCTCAGCGGTGCTGACGATCTCGGCGTCGGGTGCCGATGGTGTGACCGGCACGAGCACGGCCCCGGCACAGCTGACCGCGTAGCCGACGATCACCCAGCCGCAACTGTTGCGCCCGTGCATCACCACCCGGTCCCCCTGCGTTACCCCCAACTGGCGCAGGACCTGGACCGCCGCTCGGATCCCCACGCCCAGGTCGCGATAGGTGAGCGTGCAGCGGTCATCGGCCAGCGCCGGCGCGTCCCCGGGGCCATCCGGGGCGGTGAACCACGCACACAACTCGGGCAGCGTGCGCAAAACCGGTCGGCGTTGCACGAGGGGATTACAGCACATCGGCCCGGCCACTCGGGATGCATCGCACAGGTGACCGCGCGGCCGTGGCTACCATCACGTCCATGGCCCCAGCTTCCGGACCGCCGCCGTCCGGGACCCCTGCGCGGGACGCGCCAGTGCCCCCCGACGGCGCCCAGTCGTCAGATGAGGTGCTGGGTACCCTGCGCCCGACCAGTTGGGCCGTGCTCGGTTTGCTCTCGTTCGGCTCCGAATTGTCCGGCTACGACCTCAAACAATGGGCGGACTGGAGTCTGCGGTTCTTCTACTGGTCCCCGAGCTACAGCCAGATCTACAGCGAACTGCGCAAACTGGAGGAACTGGGCCTGGCCAGCTCCACCGTGCTGGACCGCGACGACCTGCGCGGCAAACGGATGTACGCGATCACCCCGCGGGGACTGGCCGCGGCGGCACAGTGGGTGAACACCTCCGAGGTCGGGCCGCCGGTGCTCAAGCATTCGGTGATGTTGCGGATGTGGTTGGGACATCTCGCCGACCCCGATCGTCTGCGCGCACTGCTGGTCGCTCATCGCGACCGGTCGGAGAAGATGCGGAGGCGGGCAGCAGCGGATGCCGAGGGCGCGGCCGAGGAACCGGGCTGGGCCTACCCCGAACTCGTGCTGCGCTGGTCGGAGCAGTACTACGCCGCCGAACGCGACCGGGCCGAGCAGATGCTGGCCGACATCGAGGCGTTGTCCGCCCGGGCCGGACGTCGCCCTCGGACCAATCGGTCCGAACAGGTCACCCGCACCTCGGAGGAGCTGCGCCGACACCGCACCTGAGCGGGCTCAGTCGGTCCGGCCGACACGCAGGGCAGCCTTGTCGATCTTGCCGAGCGGGGTGAGTGGCAGCGCATCGACGACATGTACCGACTTGGGCGTCTGGATAGACCCTTTCGCCTCCCGGACCATGGCCCGTAGGCGATCCGGGTCGATCTCGGCACCAGCGGTCGGCACGACGAAGGCGGTGACGGCCTCGCCCCAGGTGTCGTCGGGCAGCCCGACCACGGCCACCTCAGCCACCGTCGGGTCGGCGCGCATCACCGTTTCGACCTCGGCCGGGTAGACGTTGAACCCGCCGGAGATGATCAGGTCCTTGCTGCGGCCGACGATGGACAGGTACCCGGCCGCATCGAAGCGCCCGAGGTCGCCGGTGTGCAGCCAGCCGCCACGCAGCGTTTCCGCGGTCAGCTCGGGACGTCGCCAGTATCCCTGGGTGACCAGCGGCCCCCGGACGCAGATCTCGCCGACTCCGCCGACCGGCACCTCGACGAGATCTGCGTCCAGCAACCGCACGTCCAGCCACGGCACCGGCCGACCGCACGAGGCCAGCCGGTCGGGATCCGTGGGATCGTGCTCGTCCCGGTGCAGTACGGAGATGGTCATCCCGCACTCGGTCTGGCCGTAGAACTGGAAGAACACCGAACCCATTCGACGGATGCCGTCGGCCAGCCGGTCCGGGTCCATCGGCGCCGCGCCGTAGAACACGGTGCGCAGGCTGGACAGGTCGGTGCTGATCCAGGTCGGGATGGTCCAGCAGCTTGTACAGCATGGTCGGCACCAGGAAGATCGCGCTGATCCGGCGCCGCTCGATGGTCGCCAGCACCTGCCCGGCGTCGAAGGAGGGCAGGGCCACGATGGTGCCGTCGCGGAGCAGTGCCGGCAACGCGAAGGCTCCCCCGGCGTGCGACAGCGGCGTACAGAGCAGCAGCATCGGGCGCTGCGGCCAGTCCCATTCGGCCAGTTGGATCTGGGCGAGCGCGGCACCGGTGCGGCAGGTACCGATCACGCCCTTCGGAGTGCCGGTGGTCCCGCCGGTGTAGGCGATGCTGGTGAAATCGTCGGACGTGCGGGCGGCCGCGACCAAGGGTCCGGGTACGTGGCGTCTCGGCCTCGGCGACCAGGTCGGTTCCGATCGGGGCCGGCCCGAGGGTGAGCACCTGGCGCAGCGAGGGTACCTGCGCCGCATAATCCGCAGCCCGGCCACCGAACGCGGCCCCATCCAGTACCAGGGTGTCGATCTCGGCGTCGGCCAGGATGAAGCAGTGGTCTGCGAATGACGCGACCGCGGACAGTGCGGTGGTGCGCGCACCGGCGATCGCCAACGCGGCGGTCAGCGCCGGAACCTCCCGCCGATTGCGGGACAGCACAGCCACCCCGGTTCCGGTGTCCGACACCGTGCGCGCCCAGCGCCTGACCGAGCCGGGACACCAAATCCCGCAGTTCGCCGAGGGTCAGTGTGCCGTCCCCGTCGATGAGGGCCGCTCGGTGCGGATCCCGGGACAGGGCCCGCACCCAGAGGTCGCCGACGAACGCGGGCCGGTGGACCGGGGACCACGTCGACGGGTCCGACTCTGCATGGTGTGGCTGGAGAGCGCCGAGTCCGGCAGCACCGAGATT
Organism: uncultured Actinomycetota bacterium; assembly: GCA_963706185.1. GTDB lineage: Bacteria > Actinomycetota > Actinomycetes > Mycobacteriales > Nakamurellaceae > Nakamurella. The sequence goes on from CAVPLZ010000023.1 coordinate 69,647, forward strand.
GCTCACAGCTTCGGCTCCTTCGCCTCTGCGCTATACCTAGTAGGAATAGTTTGATTAGTATGCCCAGTGACGACGAGGAGGTCGTGGTGAGCCCTGCGGTGGAGACAATCGAACCGGCGGTGCACCCGGCGCAGCCGGCCGCAGAGACCGTGGATTGCCTGGTGATCGGTGCGGGTTTCTCCGGCCTTTACATGCTGTACGCACTGCGCCGCGCCGGATTCTCCGTGCGCGGCCTCGAGCGCGCCGACTCGGTCGGCGGCACCTGGTACTACAACCGATACCCGGGGGCCCGCTGCGACATCGAAAGTGTGCTGTACAGCTACTCTTTCGACGAGGACCTGGCCAAGGAGTGGGACTGGTCGGAGCGCTATGCCGGGCAACCGGAGATCCTGCGCTATCTGGAACACGTCGCCGACCGCTACCAGCTGCACGACCACATCCGGTTCGGCACGACGGCCCGGTCGGCCGAGTTCGACGAGGGCCGCCGGCGGTGGCTGGTGCACACCGACACCGGCGCCGACGTGGACGCGCGCTTCGTCATCCTCGCGGTCGGGGTGCTGTCGGCGACCAACCTTCCGCGCATCTCCGGCCTCCATTCCTTCGCCGGTCCGGTGGTCCACACCGGCGCCTGGCCGCACGAGGGGGTCGACGTCGCCGGCCTGCGGGTCGGGGTGATCGGCACCGGCTCCACCGGGATCCAGCTCATCCCACGACTGGCCGAGCAGACCGCGCAGTTGACCGTGTACCAACGAACCGCGAATTACTCGGTCCCGGCGCAGAACGGCACGCCGGATCCGACCCGGGTCGCCCATGTCCGCGACAACCACGCGGCGCTGCGGCGGACGCTGCAGACATCGTCCTACGGGATCGACCTGGCTGCGCCCACGCAGTCGGCGCTGGACGTGGACGTCGACGAACGCACCGGCACCTACCAGGCCCGCTGGGACGAGGGCACGTTGACCGGGATCCTGCAGTCCTACAACGATCTGGTGCGCAACCGGGACTCCAACGACACCGCGTCGGAGTTCATCCGGACCAAGATCGGCGAGATCGTCACCGACCCGGAGCTGGCCGAACGGCTGATGCCTCGCGGCTACCCGTACGGGACCAAGCGGCCCTGCATGGACACCGGCTACTACGCCACGTTCAACCGGCCCGATGTCGAACTGGTCGACCTGCGAGCAACTCCGATCGAGCGGATCGACCCCGCGGGCGTGGTCACCGCCGACGGCTCGGGCGCGGAGAGCCTGCGCGAGCATGACGTCCTGATCTGCGCCACCGGTTTCGACGCCATGACCGGGCCGCTGTTGGGCATCGACATCCACGGTCGGTCCGGTCGCACCCTGCGGGACGACTGGGCCGAGGGGCCGGTGACCTACCTGGGTCTCGGCCTCCCCGGCTTCCCGAACCTGTTCCCGATCACCGGACCGGGCAGTCCGTCCGCGCTGTCGAACATCATCGTGTCGATCGAGCAGCACGTGGAGTGGATCACCGATCTGCTGGTCCGGATGCGCGAGCGGGGTGCCACGGTGGTGGACACCGATCCGGACGCGGCCGCGGAGTGGACCGCGCACGTCCAGACCGTGGCGGGATACACCCTGTATCCGCACACCGACTCGTGGCTGGTCGGCGCCAACATCCCGGGCAAGCCGCGAGTTTTCCTGCCCTACGTCGGCGGTGTCGGCGGCTATCGGGCTCGGTGCGACGAGGTCGCGGCCGACGACTACCGAGGTTTCCTGATCGGCGGAACGGACCGAGCGACCGCCGGGGCCGGCGCGGCGGCGGGGTCTCACCTGCTGGTGTAGCGGAGCAGGGTGACCCCGGGGGCCACGTCGCAGAACACCGGGCGCAGGCGCATACCGATCTCCACGTCGGCGGCGGCGACGTCGACCAACTCCGTGGACAGCTTCGGCCCCTCGTCCCACTGCACCACGGCGAGGAACTGCGGTACCGAGCCCGCCCACGGCGGTGCGGTCGGCCGGTCGGCGACGGTGTAGGTGTACAGCGTTGCCGCACCGCTGATCTCGCGCCACACCAGGTCGTCGGCCAGCGTGCCCGGGGCCAGCAACCGCGGGTAGAAGACAAAGGCGTCCGACGACGGCGAGTACTGGATCTCGATCCGATGCTCGGTCAGCGACCGCCAGAACGGCGCCGACACCGGTGTCGGGTCCGGCAACGGCGTGGCCGGGGTTGCTCGTGGTTCCGAAGTCGTCACGGTCAGTCTCCCCGCAGCACGAGAGCGACCTGCTCGCTCATGATTCCGCCATTGCCGGTGACGAACGCCGTGTCACAGCCGGCGACCTGGGCGTCGCCGGCCCGGCCCATCACCTGGCGGGCGGCATCGGCGACATGGTGCATGCCGCCGGCCATCCCGGCTTGCCCGAACGAGAGTTGCCCGCCGGCCGTGTTCACCGGGAAGTCGCCGGCATGGGTCAGGTCGTGCTCGCGGACGAAGGCCATCCCCTCCCCCTTCGCGCAGAACCCGGCGTCCTCCAAGCGACATCAGCACGGTGATCGTGTAGCAGTCGTACACCGATGCCACGTCGACCTGGTCGCGCCCGATGCCGGCCATGGCGAACGCGCGATCGGCCGCGGCGGCGATCGGGGTCCGCACCATGTCGGCGGCGTAGGTGGGAGTCTTGAACGCGATGTGCTCGCCGAACCCGGTGATCCACACCGGGCGGTGCTCGACTGCGCCGGGCCACGTCCTTGCTGCCCACCAACACCCCGACACCGCCCTGGACCCGCATGACGATCTCGAGCATGTGCAGCGGATCGGCGATCATCGGGCTGGCCAACACGTCGTCGACCGTGAGCGGTTTGCCGTGGAACACCGCTCCGGGATGCGCGCACGCGTTGGTGCGTTGGTCGGCGGCGATCTTCGCGGTGGCCCGCGGGTCGTAGCCGAATTCGGCGGCGTACCGGCGGGCGATCTGGGCGTATGGTGCGTTCTGCCCGACATTGCCGTAGGGAATCTCGAACTCGGCCTGCGGTGAGCCGAACACTCCGCTGGAAGCGCCCCACCAGGCCGGCTTGCCGCTGGGCTGCGGGTGGGACGGTCGCGGCATCACCAGGGATCCGGGCACCACGCAGAGCACCGCCTCGCAGAGGCCCAGTTCCACCGCCGCGGCAGCCCGCCAGATCATCCCGGCGGACGTGGCGCCACCCAGATCGACCCGCTCCCCGTAGTCCAGGGGCAGACCCAGATACTCGGCCAGGGTTGCCGGCACGAACATCTCGGACTCGGCCAGGCTGCTGGCCACCAGTCCGGTGACCGACGGACGCCGGGACGCCGGCGTCGGCGATGGTGTCGGCGGCGAGCGACGCCCACTGTTCGATGGCCAGCAGCGGAGGGCGGGTCTGCTTGCGCTCGGCCGGCAGTTCGGTGAACCCGAGAATCGCCGCCTCGCCGCGCAAGCCGCTCATCGGGACGACCCGGCCACATCCCCGACCGCCCGCAATGGAGGTCGACCGTGGCGGAGCCGGGCATCAGCACTTCGCCGTCACGCTCACCGCGCAGCTCCAACTGCACGGTCGCCACGGACTCGCCGCGCTCGATGCCGGTGATCGTCCCCTGGAACACCAAGCGGTCGCCCGGAAAGGCGGACGCCCGGTTCTGCGCCGAGAACGACCTCAGCACGCCCTCGCGGGCCCATCCAGTCGGTGACCGCCCTGGCCAGCAGCGCACTCTGCAGGGGCCCTTGCACCAGCACCGCCGGATAGCCCTCCTTGTCGCAGGCCCACCCGGTGTCGTAGTGGATGCGGTGCCCGTTGTAGGTGGCGGCGCTGAAGAAGAACATCTGCGTGACGTCGGGTGTCACCTCCAGTGGGGTCATCTCGTCGCCGACCGCGACGTCGTCCCCGTAGGGCTGCCCCGCGGTCGCGGTGAGCGCGGACGCGGTGTCGGGTCGCTGCATGCTGTCTCCGGCCGGACGGGTGGGCGCGCTCACGGGCGCGCGATCATCGAGGTCTGGGCAGTGGCGAGCACCCGGCCGTCACCGGTGGTGTACGTGGCCAGCCAGGTCACCAGGACGAAACGCCCGGAGCGGCCTTGCTTCTCCACGATGGAGTCGATGGTGCGCACCAGGGTGACCTCGTCGCCGTGATAGCCGGGTCCGCCGAACTCGGTGCTCTCGCCGCCGGCCATCCGCCGTGGGCAGGCCGGGAAGACCAGGTCGCCGGTTCCACTGCCCGAGGATCCGTCCGGACGCAGCGACCACAACGGAACAGCACCGAGAGTGGCATATTGCAGGTAAAGGGGCGGGCAGATGACATCGGCATAGCCGGCCGCCCTGGCGTAGTCCGGGTCGAAGTACAGCGGGTTCTCGTCGCCGACCGCGTAGGCCCATCGCTGCCAGTCCCGACGCAGGATCGTGCCGGTGGCCTGCACCGCCACGGTGCCGACCCGCGCGGAGACCTCCGCCGGGATCAGGGATGTTCGGTCCGATTCGTCGATCGGGACCGTGGTCGTGTCGGCCATGGGGGCCACTCCTCTCAGGCGAACTGCTCGTCGGTGACCAGGCCACGACGCACCAGGTCGGCGAAGCGGTCGGCGTCATAGCCGAGCACGGTGCGGTACACATACTCGTTGTCCTGGCCGAACCCCGGCGTGCACCGGCCGAAGACCAGGTCGAACCCGTCGGCCTTCCACTGATGGCCGGGATATCGATGCGTGCCGACCGCCGGATGGCTGCGCTGCTGGAACCAGCGCCGCTCGGCCAGGTGTTCGTCGTCCAGCAGTCGCGACTCGCTCATCACCTCACCGGCCGGGATCCGGGCCGCCTGCAGAGTGCTCACCGCGACCTCGCGGGGTGAGCACCGCCAACCAGTCGCGTAGCGCCTCGCGGCGCTGGGCCTGCTCCTCCGGTGCGGGCAGACCGTGACCAGTCCGACCGGTGGAGCAGGCGGGCGAGCGCCGGCCAGTCCCGCTCCCGCACCGAGACCGCGACGAAACGCGACGGGTCGCTGGTCGCGGCAGACATCCTGGAACAGTTGGTGATCGGTATTGCCGAGCACCGCCGGCGCTCTGTCCGCTGCGCTGCAGATCCACCAGATACTCGCCGATCTCGGCCATCACGTTCTCCGCCTGGCTGAACTCGATCACCGCACCACGGCCGGTCGTCTCCCGATCCCACAACGCCACCAGCACCGCGAACGCCAGGCCGGCCGGCGCGGCCTCGTCCATGTGGTAGTTCTCGCCGGCGCTCTCCGGACCCTCCCCGGTGTACCCGTCCAGCGAAGCGATGCCGACCAGCGAATTGAAGTTCGGTCCGTAGCCGAGGTAACCGCTCATCTCGCCGGTCAGCCCCAAGGGGGCATCCGGGCAATGACCAAGCCGAGGGAACAGCTCGGTCAGGAGCTCGTGACCCAGGCCGAGCTTCTCCAGCACCCCAGGACTGTTGTTCTCCACCAGCACGTCCGACACGGCCAGCAGATCGAGCATGGCCCGGTGGCCCTCGGGGGTGTCCAGATTCATGCAAGCCGCGAGTTTGTTCCTGGCGTGCCAATTGAACAGCGCGGTCCGGTCGTAGGGCCGGGCGCCCGGATCCTTGTCGGGATAGGTGCCGCCGTGATAGCCCGCTGCGGCGATCGATTCCTTGGTGACCTTGGCCGAGACCTGCCGGCTGATCCGGTCGTTGCCCTCCACCCGGATCACCTCGGCGCCCAGGTCACCGAGCAACGCGGTACCGCCGGGACCCGACCACACCACGGTGAGGTCGACCACCCGGATCCCGTCCAGCGGGCCAGCTGTTCGGCCACGTCGATCACGCCTCGCCCCCGACGTCGCCGTCGCGTGCTCGAGCTCGGCGAGGATCTCGTCGCGGTGCTGGTCGAGCAAGGGGGCGGGCCGACGCAATGCGTACCCCCGCGCCATCCGGAACGGCGCTCCGCTGTACTCCAGCCGCCCGACCACCGGATGGTCGATGGCCGCGAACGCGCCTCGCTCGCGGAAGTGCGGGTGCTCGAACACCTCTCGTACGCTCATGATCGCGGTGATCGGGATCCGGTTGCGCTCGGCCTCTTCCATCACCGCGATCTTGTCACGGGTGCCGAACCAACGGGCGCAGGTGGCCAGGAACCGTCTCCCGGTCCTCGCCCATGATCACCTTCTGGCCGACGAACTCCTCCGCGAACTCCGGGATACTCCTCGCCGATCATCCGGGCCATGCGATCCCAGAACGCCTGATTCGTCACGTAGATCATGACGTGTCCATCCCGGGTGGCCATCGGGCCGGAAAACGTTGCGCCGAACCGGTGCGGGCTGCGCGCGCCGCGCGGCGCGGTCATTCCCGAGTAGGCCGCGGAGAGCAAATACGACGCCCGGCGGTCGGCGCCGCCCAGCAGCACCTCCTGCCCGGAGACATCGATGACCGATCCGGTGCCGGTCCGACGGGCGTGGAAAAGGCCGGCCATGGTGGCCGCGGCGGCGGACCGGCCGATGGTGTAGTGCTCCAGGTATCCGGGCTTGCGCAAGGGTTCTCGGTCGGCCTGACCGGTGGCGTTCATCGGACCGCCCATGGCCTGCAGCACGATCCCGGTGGCCTCTCGGTCGCGGTAGGGCCCGGTCTGCCCGAACGCCGAGATGCGGGTGAGTACCAGGGACGGCCGACAGTCCTGCAGCACATCGCGGGCACCGAGCCCGAACCGCTCCAGGGTCCCCGGCCGGAACGACTCGATCACCGCGTCGCTGGTGGCGACCAGGTCGAGCAGAACGGCCCGGTCGGCGTCGTCGGTCAGATCCAGCGCGATGCTGCGCTTGTTCAGGTTGAGGTTCAGGAACAGCGCTGTCGCCTCGGGCTCGGACAGGTCCCCCGGACCGGCATGCCGGGTGAGGCTGCCCTGTTCCGGTCGCTCGATCTTGATCACATCGGCACCGAAGTCACCGAACAGCCGGGCGGCGAACTCCCCCGCTACCCAGCGGCTCAGGTCCAGCACCCGCACGCCCTGCGAGAGCCTGTCCGGTCTCCGCGTTCATCGTCCGACGACCTCCTCGGCCAGCCAACCGAGCGCGACCTCGGCCGAGCCGCCGAGGATCTCGTCGAGTTTGGCGCGCTCCGACCACAGGTGCAGGTCGGTCTCCCGGACGAATCCAATGCCGCCGTGCAACTGGTGTGCGGTGAGCGTGACGAACGGGTAGGCCCGGGCCGCCTGGATGGTGGCGACCGCGACCTCATGTCGGGCGGGCCGGCCCGCGGTCAGTGCTCGAGCTGCGGCCAGCGCAGTCAGCCGGGTTCTGGCGGCCGCGATGTGCATGTCCGCGACAAGATGCTGGGCGGCCTGGAACGAGCCGATCGGACGTCCGAACTGCTCGCGCGTGCGTAAGTGCTCCGCGGTCCGATCGATGACGGCGGCGCAGCCGCCGGCGGCATCGAGGCAACCGAGGGTTGCCTGTAGGCGGGTGATCGCGGCCAGATCAGTGTCGGCCAGACCGTTCCCGCCGGGTCCGTCGAGGACCCGGTCCTCCGCCACGAACATCTCCCGCAGGTCCAGGACGACGTGACCGGCGCCGGCGATGGTCGGCAACGGCTCCCGCTCACAGCCGGCACCGGCCGGGTCGAGGACGAACCCGAGAACGGTACCGGCCGCCATGGTGTCGGAAGCGGCGGTGAGCAGCAGCAGGTCCGCGGCTGCATCGACGAACCAGATCCGGCCGGACAGCGTCCACCCGCCGGGAACGCGGGTGGCGGTCACGGTCGGAATCCGCCGTTCTGCGTCGCCGGGGTCGGCCAGGACGGCCTGTCCGACGCACTGCCCCGCCACCACCTCCGGCAGCAATGCCGCGGCGAGCTCGGTGGCGGCCAAGCTCTGGATCGCCACGGCGAACACAGCGGTGTTCAGCACCGGCAACGGAAGCAGCGTCCGGCCGCCCTCCATCGCGACCACCGCGAGGTCGTCGAGTTGTCCACCGGCACCGCCGAACTTCTCGGCCACCACCAGGCCGAACACGCCGGTGTCGGCCAGCTGTCGCCACAGCGGCGTGCTGGTCAGCGACTCCGGAGTTTGCCCGAGGTCACGGACCAGCCGGGGCGGGCACCAGCGGTCCAGCAGCGCGCGCAGGGTGGCGGCGAATTCACGGCGATCGTCGGTGATCGGACGATCGGGCGAGGCCGCGGTCATGGCACTCATCGCGGTCACTGCTGTCACCGTGCCGACCTCGGCAGTCCATGTCCGCGCTGGGCGACCACGTCACGCAGCACTTCATTGGTACCCGCACCGAACCGGAGCAGCGGCGCGGCCCGGTAGAGCCGTTCGAACCGACCGCCGGCCGGCGCATGGTCGCTGCGGTAGGCGAGCACGCCGGCCGGTCCCAACGCCCGCACGGCCACGTCCGCGATGCGTTGACGCAGTTCGCTGGTGAAGATCTTCTCGGCGCTGACCTCGACCGTCGGGATGGTCCCGGATGCCAGCAATCCGGCTGCCTCCAGCCCCATCAGCCGGGCGGTCGCCACGTCGGCGTCCAACTCGGCCACGGCTGCACGCACCCAGGGGTCGTCGATCGGGCGGCGGCCATCGAGTCGAGGCTGCCGGATCGTGCGGATGAGTTCATCGACGGCGCGCCGAAGGTCGCCGGCATTGGTCAGCGCTCCGCGCTCCAGATCCAGCGCGCCGGTGATGTACTGCCAGCCCCGGTTCTCCTCGCCGATCAGGTTGGTTGCCGGCACCCGCACGTCGGTGAAGAAGGTCTCGTTGGTGCGGTAGTCACCCCAGGTGATGATCGGCCGCACTTCGATGCCCGAGATGTCGATCGGGACGATGATGACCGAGATGCCCTTGTGCTTGGAAGCAGCCGGATCGGTGCGCACACAGAGCCACTCGTGGGTGACCCGTTGCGCCATGCTGTTCCAGATCTTCGACCCGTTGATCACCCACTGGTCGCCGTCGCGAACCGCGCGGGTGGACAGCGCGGCCAGGTCGGTGCCGGCGTGGGGCTCGGAATATCCGACTGCACACGTCATTTCACCACGGGCGATGGGCGGCAGGAACTCCTGCCGGTTCTGTTCGGTGCCGTGCCGCATGATCATCGGCGCCACCGAGGTGACGGTGAGATCCGGCCCGGGGACACCCCAGAATTCGAACTCGTTGACGAGCAAGTGCTGGTGGACTGGGCTCAGCCCGAGCCCGCCGTACTCGGTGGGCCAGTTGATGCCGAACCAACCGCGACGCCCGACGGCGGCCCGGAACGCGGACACCTCGCCGCCGGGGAACTCCAGGTCGTACTCGGCCAGTTCGGCGCGCAACGCCGGCGTCACGTGTGCGGTAAGGAAATCCCGTACCTCGGCGAGAAATGCGCGCTGGTCCGGGGTCAGGTCCTCGTCCATCTCGTCTCCCAGCGTTGGACCGTTGCGAACAGAGTATAACTATTAGGCATACGAACCTGCCCTGCCGGCGGCAATCCGCAACCCGGCGAGAATCTCGGTGCGCAACCGCTTCGGGTCGATCACGTCGTCGTAGGTGACGGTCTCGGCGAGTCGCCACGGGCCGGCGGCTTCGCTCGACACCAGTAGTTCGCGGGTTCGGTCGGTCTCCTTGGCGGTGGCCGCGCCCACCTTCGCGGGCATGCCACCCATCACCACTCCGGGCAGCGCCAGCGAGCGGGACTGGCCTTCGAACGCGTTCATCCCCATCACGGTGCTGCCGAAGCCGAAGGCCTTGCGCAGCGTGACATGGATCTTCGGCACCGGAGCGCGGCGGAGCGCCAGGTACATCCGGGCGCCGGCCCGGAGGATCCCGGCCCGCTCGGACGCCTGACCGGCGAGCAGGCCGGGCGTGTCGGCGAGCAGCACCACCGGCAGGCCGGACCGGCCGCACAGCTCGAGGAAACCGGCGGCCTTGTCCGCCGCCGGCACATCGATGGCTCCGGCGCGCACCTTGGGTTGATTGGCCACGATGCCCACCGGCCGTCCACCCAGCCGGGCCAGCGCGGTGAGCATGGAGGCGCCGTAGGCGGCCTGGAGTTCCAGGACCGAACCGGCGTCGACCAAAGCGTCGACCACCGCCCTCATGTCGTAGGGCGTGCGGGGATTCGGTGGGATGAGGTCGTAGAGCTCGGGCAGATCCCGCTCGCCCTCGGGCACGTCGGCACTGCAGCCGGGAGCCAGGTAGCCCAGCCACCGCCGCGCCAGCTCGGTGGCGTGCCGTTGGTCGGCCGCGACCAGGTGCACCAGCCCGGACTGCCCGGCGTGCACGGCGGTGCCGCCGAGGGTCTGCTTGTCGACGACCTCGCCGGTGGCCGCTGCGACCAGAGGCGGTCCTGCGGTGAACAGCGCACCGGGCCCGTCGACCATGATCACGCAGTCTGCAAGCGGGGCGGCGAGTGCACCGTGGCCGGCGGACGGACCGGAGACGATGACGACGATCGGTACCTGGCCGGACAGGTCGGCCAAGGCCTGCAGATCGTGCGGAGCCGGCCGCGGATGGGCCAGGGCGTTGGTCGCCCGGTGCCCGGCACCTTCCAGGAACAGCACCAGCGGAGCATGTTCCTGGGCGGCCAGCCGGACCAGCCGGGCGCGCTTGCTGCCGCCGGCCACACCGATGGAGCCACCCGCCACCGAGAAGTCCTCGGCACCGACGAACACCGGCCGCCCCTCGATGGTGCCGGCGCCGGCCACGAAGGCGTCCGCCGGGAGGTCCACGCCACCGGCCAGCAGCCCTATCTCGACAAAACTGCCCTGATCGAGGATCATCGCCACCCGGCTACGCGCGTCGGCGTGACCGGCCGCGGCCAGCCTGGCCAACCGCTCGGTACCGCCCATGACCGACGCAGCGGTCCGTCTGCGGTCCAACTCGGCCAACAGTGGCGCCCAGTCGCGCTCGCTCACCGCTTGCTCGCCGGCGCGCCCACCCGGTGCGCCTCGCTCTCCATCGGCGTCCGGGTCGGCCCCGATGGTTCCCTCGCCGGCGCGCTCACCTGGCTCACCCGACCACTTCACGGCGGTTGACCTTGCCGGTGGCGTTACGCGGCAACGGTTCCGTGGTGATCCGCCAACGCTCCGGCACCTTGATCTTGGCCAGCCGGCCGGACAGGAAGGCCACCAGGTCGTCCCGAACCTCGTCGGCCGCGAGTTCCGCGTACTGTGCGCCGACGACCACCACGGCGGCCACCGCTTGGCCCGAGATCGGTGTCCTCCACCCCGTATACCAGGCACTCCTGCACCGCCTCGTGCTCCGCCGAGCGCCGCCTCGACCTCGGCCGGGTAGATGTTCTCCCCGCTGCGCAGGATCAGATCGGAGCGCCGGCTGGCCACGAACAGATAGCCACCCACGAGCTGGCCGAGATCACCGGTACGGAACCAACGGTCGTCGTCGAAGGCCGCGTCGGTGGCGGCTTCGTTGCGCCAGTAGCCGAGCATGACCTGCGGACCGCGCACCCAGATGTCGCCGTCCACCCCGTCGGGGACCACCGCACCGTCGGCGTCGCGGATCTGCAGCTCCATGGTTGGCACCACCCGACCGGAGGTCAGCGGCATCGCGCTCGATCTCGGCGGCCGACCCCAGGGTGACCGCAGTTGTGGTCTCGGTGGAGCCGTAGGTGACCCCCAGGGCTGCGGCGCACCTGCGGTAGGGCGGCGATCAGCCGGGTGCGCAGCCCGGGCCCGGCCGGAGCGCTGCCCAGTGACATGGTGCGCAAGGTGCGACAGGTCGTAGCCGGACAGATCACCGTGCTGGACGATGCGGGACGCCATGGTGGGCACGGCACCCCAGTTGGTGATGCCTTCGGTTTCGACCATCCGAAGCACGGTATCGACCTCGAAACGGCCCCGATAGATCACCGCGGTGTCGCCGACCGCGATCCGCGGCAGGATCAGGTTGTGCAGCGGCGCGATGTGGAACAGCGGCGTGGCGAGCAAGAACTTCCGACCGGACAGCGGGTTGCCCAAGGCCGCAGCCACCGCGTCGTTGAGCAGGTGGAAGTCGTTGGCACAGAGCATGTTACGGTGCGAGTGCACCGCACCCTTCGGCCGACCGGTGGTGCCGGAGGTGTAGAGAATGATCGCCGGGTCGTCCTCGTCGATGTCCGGACGCCGATTCGGTGCCCGACCGGCGGCCGCGGCGGCCAGCTCGTGCACGTTCTCCATCGCCAACGTCGGCACCCGCGCCTCGCCGAGCCGCTCCCGCAGTCGGGCGTCGGCGATCAGCAGCACCGGTGCGCAGTCGGTCAGCCCGTAGCGGATCTCCGGTTCCGCCCACCAGGAGTTCAACCCGACGGCCACCGCCCCGAGCACCTCGATGGCCCAGAATGCGATCGACCCACTCGGAACAGTTCAGTCCCAGGAGCGCGACGCGATCGCCCTGGCGCACCCCGTATTGCTCCTCCAACACGGTGGCGAACGCGCGTACCGCGCGCAGGTGTTCGGCGAAGCTGATCCGCCGGTCGCCGTCGACCAGGTAGATGGCGTCCCCGTGACTTGTCGGAGGCCTCCACCAACTCGGCCACGGAGTGCAGCCGGTGGGCAAACACCGACATCCGATCGCCCGAGCACGTCGGCGGTCCACGATCTCGAACTCGCCACCCGGAGCGGTCAGCATCGCCAGAGCGGTGTCCCGGTCGGCAGCCAATGTCACCTGTGTGGTCATCGCATCGTCACCTGTCCACCATCGAGATTCCAGCACTGCCCGGTGATCCAGGCCCCTTGCTCCGAGGCCAGATAGGCGACCGCCCAGGCGACCTCGCGCGGATCGCCGGCCCGGCGCAACGGCACGGTGGCCTCCAGGTAGCGGCGCCAGCCGTCCGGGTCGACGTCGTCGATACGGCCGGTCGCGGTCACCCCCGGGCATACCGCGTTGGCCCGGATACCGTCGGCGCCGAGCTCGCGGGCCAGCGACACGGTCAGCGATTGCACCGCGGCCTTGGAGGCACCGTAGGCGGCCGCCCGGGGCGGAGCGGTTTTGCCGGCGACCGACGAGATGGCGATCAGGCTGCGACCGGCCGGTCGGGCCGATACCGCGCGCCCGGCCCCACCATCCAGCGGACGACGGCCCGCTCATCAGGAAGGTGCCGCGCAGATTGACCGCGATGACGTGATCCCAGACGTCCACGGGCAGCTCGGCCACCGCGACCCGGTCCGCGCCGCGGGCGGCCGCGGCGTTGTTGACCACCACGTCGATCCGTCCGAACTCACCGCTGACCACTGGGCGACAGGATCGTCCACCGCCCGCTCGTCGGTGATGTCGGCCATCAGCGGCAGCGCGCGTCGGCCCAGCGCGGTGATCTCGTCGGCCACCGAATCGATGTCCTGCCAGCCCGCGGCCTGCTCGTCGGCCGGCCGCGCACTCGCCGGCCGACCGGTGCCGACCAAGGCAACGTCACAACCGGACTCGGCCAGCACCAGGGCGATCTGCCGACCGATCGACCGCATCCGACCGGCGCCGGTGACGATCGGCCACCGCACCGTCCAGTCCGGTGAAGCGAGGCCCACGAATCACCTGCTGCCGACTGTCGGTCGGACTATCTGCTGCGCACTCACAACCGCTCGCCCTCACGCAGCAGGATGAACAGGCCCTCGCCGTGGACGGTCGGTGCTCCGGCGTCGTCGTGCAGGCGGCTCGCACGGTCACCTTCCGGCCCTGCGGCTCGTCGGCCTCCGCGGTCATCCGCAGGGCGGCGTCCAGCGGGGTCGGGGCGACGAACCGCAGGGTCAGCGTGCCGGTGGCGCAGCGCAGGTCCAGGGATTGCAGGGCCATCCCCATGATGTTGTCGAACAGCCACGCGATCGCGCCGCCGTGCATGCGATCCGGCGGACCCTCGGCCAAGGCGTCGGGCTCGAGATCGGCGACCACGCTGCCGGGCCGTTGCACCCGGACCGTGGCGGGCACGCTGAGCGGGTTGAGCGAGCCCAGCCGGAACCCGTCCAGCGTGCGGGTGACCTCTTGGCGCGGGCGCCGATGGATACGACCCGTGGACGGGCCGAGTTCGGCCGCCAACGCACGGATCCGGGTGGTGGCTGCCGTCGAGGTCAGCACCGGGCACGTCGTCGGACACCGTGGCCGCCGCCAGCATCAGTTCCCGCACGGCGGCGATCAGCTCGACGCGCCCCGCCAGTCGGGCCCGGTGACCGGGATGATCGACATCGTCGGCGATCACCCCGGTGGTCGAAGGGGCGGCGGCGGTCTCCGCCGTCATCCGATGCGCTCCAGCACGCAGGCGGTGGCCATGGCTCCGCCGGTGCAGATGGCGACCAGCGCGGTGCCGGCGTCCCGCCGTTCCAGTTCGCCCAGCGCGGTGGCGATCAAGCGAATCCCGGTGGCGCCCACCGGATGTCCAATGGCAATCGCGCCGCCGTTGACATTGAGCTTGTCGTCGTCGACGCCCAGCACAGCCTGCAGCGACATCGGCACGGCGGCGAACGCCTCGTTCACCTCGACCACATCGATGTCGTCGATCGTCATCCCGGCCCGCGCCAGCGCGGCCCGCGCGGCCTCGATCGGACCGTCCAGCAGGTACTCCAGCTCGCCGCCGATCAGGCACTGGGACCGCAGCCGGGCCCGTGGGCGCAGCCCCCGGGCCACAGCCAGCCGCTCATCCATCACAAGGGCGGCCGAGGCACCGTCGGAGATCTGTGAGGAGGTCCCCGCGGTGTGCAGGCCGTCGTCCAGTACCGGTTTCAGACCGGCCAATGCCTCCAGGTTGGTAGACCGCAGACCCTGGTCGCGCTGCACAGAGACCGCCTGCCCGTCCTCGTCGACAAGCTCGATCGGCAGGATCTGGCCGTCCAGTCGGCCATCCGCCCAGGCCATGGCCGCTCGTTCCTGGGAGCGCAGGCCGAACGCGTCAATCTGGGCCCGGGTAAATCCGCGTCGCCGGGCGATCCGGTCCGCGCCGACGAACTGGCTGGGCATGTCCAGGGTCCAGCCGGCCGGCCGGACCTTGCCAGGGCCATGGGTGAAGTTGCTCATCAGAGGCACCCGGGACATCGCTTCGACGCCACAGGCCAGCCCGGTGTCGATGACGTCGGCCGCGACCAGCGCGGTGATCAGGTGCAGGGCCTGCTGGGCCGAGCCGCACTGCGAGTCGATGGTGGTGGCGCCGACCTGGTAGGGCAGGCCCTCGGCCAACCATGCGGTGCGGGCGACGTTGCTGGACTGCTCGCCGGCCTGGGTCACACAGCCGCCGATCACCTGACCGACCGCTGCCGGCTCTATTTGGTTCCGGGCCAACAGTTGCCGCTGGGTCGTGCCGAGCAGCCGCGCGGGGTGCAGTCCGGCCAGCGTGCCGTTGCGCTTGCCGAACGGCGTCCGAGCTGCGTCCACAATGACCGGTGTGCCCATGGTGTTCTCCCTCACGTGTGCTGGTGTGCTCAGCCGATACCGATGGTCCGCTCGGCGAGCAACCAGCGACCGTCGACGAGGTGGAACTCGTCGCGGTAGGTGCCCATCGAGACCAGCTCGGGTCGGCGGTCGGTGTCTCGGTAGAACCGGAAGTAGGAGCGGGCGCCGGCCCGGTCGTCGGTCAGGTCGATGACGCTCGAACTGACCACGTGACGGGTCGCCGAACCCGGGCCCTGCAGGCCGCTCACGCGACGCTGGGTGACGCCGTCGGCGATCTCGGCGCGCCCCCGTCGTTCCTGGGCCGGTAGGGACACCGCCGGGTTGGCCGGCATCCGCCACACGGCCTCGGGACAGAACTGGTCGAGATAGTCGCTCAGCTCGCCCTCGTCGGCCAGCAGCGCGAGCCGCCCGATGGCGCTCCGCACCGCGGCGTCGGCACAGCAGTCGGTTGTTGCTCACGGAGACCAACCCGAGGGCGGTGGCCAGCTCCTCGCGGAGCCGGTCGGTACCGAGCAGAGCCTGGTCGACCTTGGCCCGCTTGAAGTGCAGGTGCGCGTCGTGCTCCCAGGTGATGGCGATCACCGCCGTGCAGCTGGATCATCTCGGCCGCCACGTCGCCAGGTACCCGTCCACCGCGACTACGGCTGCCACCTGTGACAGCAGGTGCGAGTCGGCCGCGGGCGGGTCCGCGGAGAGTTCGGCTACGGCGCGCTCGGCGGTGGCGGTGGCACCTTCGGACAGCACGGCGAGGTCGGCGGCCCGGTGGGCCAGCGCCTGGAACGAGCCGAGCACGCTGCCGAACTGCTTGCGCACCGTCAGGAACTCCGCGGTCTGCCGCAATGCAGCCGCACCGGCGGCAGCGGCACTGGTGGCCGCGAGTGCCAAGTACATGGCGCGCGCCGCGGCCGCCGCGTCCGGTCCGCCGACCGGCCTGAGGGGTTCGGTCACGTCGATGCGGGCCCAGCGCCGGGTCGGGTCGATGGTGTACCGCTCGGTGCGCTGCGCTGGCGCGCGGGCGACGGCAACGCCGTCGACATCGACGACGACGACGAGGTCGGCGGTGCCGCCGAACTCGACCATGTCCAGCGAGGTCGAGGCGACGCCGTCGACCACGGTGATCGTGGGTGTCAGCCCGGATTCGACGAGTTCGGTCAGCACCTCGTCGGCCATGTCGGTGCCGCAGGCGGCGAGCACGGCGACGCCGAGCAGCGCGGTGTGGGCCGGTCCGGGCACCAGGCGCCCGTCCCAGGCGGTGAGCACGGCCGCTGCGGCCCGCAGGTCCAGTCCCGAGTCCGCCGCATCTCTCCGGGGCGACCAGGCCCAGGATGCCCAGCTCGGCGACCGCGGCTCGCCACAGCTTCTCGTCGTAGCCCCGGGGCGAGGCCATCGCCCGCCGGCAGGCCGAGCGGACCGGCTGCGGCGGCGAGCATCTCGTCCACGGTGGCGCGGATCTCGGTCGAGATCAGGGTCGGCGCTGTACCCGATCATCGGCCGGCCTTCGATCCGTAGGAGCGCGGGAGTCCAAGTAGCTTCTCCGCGATGATGTTGCGCTGCACCTCGTCCGAACCGCCGTAGATGGTGTCGGCCCGGCTGACGAACATGAGGGTCTGGTCGACGTCGAAAGCGCTGGGCTCGTCGGCGACGGGTCCCCGGTCGGCCCGTCGGTCAGGACCCCGCCGGGACCGCCGACGTCGACCGCGAGTTCGCCGAGTTCGCGATGCCAGCGTGCCCCACTGCAGTTTGGAGACCGACGCCTCCGGGCCGGCGGTGCCCTCGGCCGCCGAGCGCAGCATCCGCTCGCCGGTGCAGCGCATCACCTGCAGCCCGATCCAGGCGTCCACCAGCCGGGCCCGCAAGCGCGGATCGGCCGGTGCACCGGCTGTCCGGGCGGTGCGCGAGCACTCGGTCCAGCTCGCGTTCGAAGCCGATCTGCTGGCCGAGGGTCGCGACGCCGCGCTCGAAGCCGAGGGTGCCCATGGCCACTCGCCAGCCGTCGCCCTCGTCGCCGATCCGGTTGCTCCACCGCGGTGACCGCGCCGTCGAAGAACACCTCGTTGAACTCGGCGGTGCCGGTCAGCTCGACGATCGGCCGGACGGTCATGCCGGGCTGATCCATCGGCACGAGCAGGTAGGACAGGCCACGGTGGCGCTGCTGGGTCGGATCGGTGCGGGCCAGCACGAAGCACCAGTCGGCCAGGTGGGCCAGCGACGTCCAGATCTTCTGCCCGGTCAGCACGTAGTGGTCGCCGTCGCGCACCGCACGGGTCCGCACCCCGGCCAGGTCACTTCCGGCCTCGGGCTCGGAGTAGCCCTGGCACCACAGTGTCTCGCCGGCGACGATGCCGGGCAGGAACCGCGCCTGCTGCTCCGGCGTGCCGAAGGCGAGCAGGGTCGGGCCGAGCAGCTGCTCGCTCATGTGCATCGAGCCGGCCCGGGACCACCGGCCCGGGCGTACTCCTCGTGGAAGATCACCTGCTGTCCGAACGGCGAGGTCGCGGCCGCCGTGCTCGCCCGGCCAGCCGGCACCGATCCAGCCGGCCGCGCCCAGCGTCCGCTCCCACTCCCGCCGCCGCTCGATCGCCTCGTGCTCGTGCCCCGTGCCGCCCACCCCGACCAGGTCGGCGAACGGGGCGTCCGGGCCGGAGAGGTTGGTGTGCAGCCAGTCCCGGACCTGCGCACGGAACTCGTCGTCGGGGAGCGCCGTCGAGCGCGAAGCCGGCCGGGTCACGACGCGCCGTACACCGGGGGCAGCGGCGGCAGCGCCGCGATCAGCTCGTCGATCGCGGGGCCGAGCTCGTCGACCTCCCAGCGGCCGTCCCGGGTCGACCTCGGGTCCGTGCCGCCAGCCGTCGGCGACCGACACCGCGCCGCCGTCGATCTCGAACACCCGGCCGGTGACGTCGCCCGGACGCCGCGCTGCCCAGCCAGACCACCAGCGGCGAGACGTTGGCCGGATCCATCGGCGTCGAAGCCGATCTCGGGCTTGGCCATGGACTCGGCGAACACCGCCTCGGTCATCGGGGTGCGCGCGGACGGGCGCGATGGCGTTGACCGTGATGCCGTACCGGGCCAACTCGACCGCGGCGATCTGGGTCATCACCGCGATGCCGGCCTTGGCCGCGCCGTAGTTGCCCTGTCCGACGCTGCCCATCAGCCCGGCGCCGGAGCGAGGTGTTGACGATCCGCGCGGCGACCGGCCGCACCGGCCTTGGCCTGGTCCCGCCAGTACGCGGCGGCGTGCCGCAGCGGCGCGAAGTGGCCCTTGAGGTCGACCCGCAGGACGTCGTCCCACTCCTGCTCGGTCATCGAGACGAGCATCCGGTCGCGGTTGATGCCGGCGTTGTTGACCAGGGTGTCCAGCGTCCCGAAGGTCTGCACGGCCAGGTCGACGAGATCCTTGGCGTACTGCCAGTCCGCGACGTCGCCGCGACTGGCGATCGGCCTCGCCACCGGCCGCAGTGATCTCGTCGGCGACCGCGTCGGCGCCGTCGCCGAAGTCGTTGACCACCAGCCGGGCACCCTGGCGCGCGAACTCGAGCGCGTGGGCCCGACCGAGACCCTGCCCGGCCCCGGTGATGATCACCGACCTGTCGGCGGACGCTGCCGTCACCGTCTGCTCACCTCACCCACGCAGGGTCGGCTGCGGCGCCGACCTGCCCGCCAGACAATCACATGCTCGGCTAGTCAAGCAAGCGCTTGGTCGGATAGCCTCCGGCTCGTGCCGACGACGTCGAACGACCGACCTGTCCGCCGACTTCGCCGGACGACCCGGAGTCGGCCCTGGTGACCGGCGGTACCGGCGGCGCTCGGCACCGCGATCTGCCGGTCTGCTCGCCGCCCGCGGCGCCACCGTGGTGTTCACCTTCGCTCGGCCGCCGAGGCAGCCGCAGCGCCTGGCCCAGGAACTGGGCCGACCGACGGCTGCCCGCCGACTCGATCTCACCGATGCCACGGCGGTGCGTCCACCGGTCGCGGAGATCGTCGAGCAGCACGGCGGTCTGCACACCCTGGTCCACGCGGCCGGGCCGCAGATCCCGATGGTGCACCTGTCCGCCGTGCCTCCCGAGCAGTACGCCGCGCACCTGCGGGACGAGGCGCTCGGCTTCTTCACCGTCGCCACGGCGTGCCTGCCCGCGCTGCGCCAGTCCGCACGGCTCGATCGTGGCGGTCACCACCGCCGCCACCGCCCGCTTTCCGGTCCGGGACGGGCTGTCGGCCGGCACCAAGGGAGCCGTCGAGGCGGTGGCCCGCGCGCTGGCCGCCGAGGAGGGCCGGTACGGGATCCGGGTGAACTGCGTCGGCCCGGGCATGCTGACCGACGGCATGGCCGATCGGGTCGATCTCCTCCGGCGAACTGGACGAGCGAGCGCTGCGCGATCACCCGGGCGAACATCCCGTTGCGCCGGTTCGGTTCGGCGACCGACATCGCCGAGGCGGTGTGCTTCCTGGCCGGCCCGCGGGCCGGATTCATCAGCGGCCAGAAGCTCGACGTCGACGGCGGCTACTCGGTCTGACTGCGGCGAGCACCGCGAACGCACGAGGGAGGTAGGGATGGTCGATTTCGGTTTCACCCGCGGCGATGTCGATCGTGGTGACCGGCGCCGCCAGCGGCATCGGACGATCGATCGCCCTGCGCGCGGCCGAGTTGGGTCTGTCGGTGGCAGCCTGGGACATGAACGCCGCCGGCGTGCAGGACACCGTGGCGACCATCGGTGGCGCGGTTGCCGACCTTGGCCGTGGTCGCCGACGTCGACGACCAGGCCGCGGTGGAGGACGCGCTGGCCCGTTCGGCCGAACTGGGTCCGCTGCGCCACCTGGCGAACGTGGCCGGCCCGCCGTCGTCGGCGCGCATTGCCGTTCGACGAGGCCATCCGGATGTCGCTGGGCAGCATGCGCCGGGTGGCGACGACCTGGCTGGATCGCGGCGTGCCGGCGCGGCGCCAGCCTGGTCAACATGGCCTCCATCGCCGGCAACCTGGTCGGTACCGCGCCCGACTGGTACTCCTCGGCCAAAGCCGGGATCGTCGGCTTCACCCGGCATCTCGCCGCCTATCGCAGCGACGAGGTGCGCGCCAATGCCGTCGGGCCGGGAATGACCGACACCCCGCGGCTGGCCGGCTACGCGGCCAGCCCGCGGGGCCACCGGTCGCTGAGCCGGATCCCACTGCACCGGATGGCCACCCCGGATGACATCGGCTGGCCGACACTGTTCCTGCTTGTCGCCCTTGGCTTCCTACGTCAACGGCGCCTACTTGGTGGTCGACGGCGGCTGGATGGTCACCCAATGACCCGTGTCGGAACGGCGGCGATGTGGAACTGATCACCACGCTGCCGGCGGACACCCCGCTGAGCGGGGTTGCCGCGTTCGCGACCACCGCCGAGGCGCTCGGCTTCGACACCCTGCACGTGCCGGAGACCACGCCACGATTCCCTGCAGGTGGCGCTGTTGGCGTTGGAACACACGACGTCGATCACCGTGCGGACCAGCATGACCGTGGCCTTTCCGCGCAGCCCGATGGTGCTGGCCTACGCGGCCTGGGACCTCGCCCGGTTCTCCGGCGGCCGTTTCCAGCTCGGGGTGGCCACGCAGGTGCGCGGCAACATCGTCGGCCGGTTCTCGGTGCCGTGGCACGATCCGGCCGGCCGGCTGGCGCGATTACCTGGACGCGCTGCGGGCGATCTTCGACGCCTTCGCCGGCCGCGCTTCGTTGGAACATCGCGGCGCGCCACTACACCTTCGACCGGCTCGCAGCCGTTCTTCAACCCCGGCCCGCTGCCGGTAGGCCGAGCCGCCGCTGTGGACCGGCGGGGTCAACCGGCGGATCTGCCAGGTGGCCGGGGCTCACGCCGACGGATTCGTCAGTCACGGCACCAACTCTCACCCCCGGGCGTTGGACGAGCTGGTGCTGCCCGCCGATCGGGGCGGGCGTCGCCGCCGCCGGGCGGACCGATGGCGGCCCCCGCATCGTGGTGGTGCCGCGCTGCGTCACCGGACCGGACGAGGCCGCGGTCACCGCGTGCAGCCGCGACGGCCCGGAAGGAGTTCGCCTTCCTCTACTCCACCCCGGCGTACCGGCGCAGTCTCGAGTTACTCGGCCGCACCGACGTCGGTGAACGACCTGTCCGCCCTGGTCAAGCGCGGCAACTGGGCCGATCTCCCGAACGCACTGCCCACCGCGGTGTTGGCCACCCTGGTGCCGCACGGAACCTGGACCGAGCTGCCGGAGATCCTGCACGCCTGGTACGCCGGCCGCTGCGACGGGCTGGCCATCCCCGTGCCGGTCGAGTTGGTCGACGGCGCCGCACCCGATCGCCGCTACCTCGATCTGCTGGACCGGGTGCGGCTGATCCCGACCAGGGGTCCGGGGATCGGGCGGGTCCAGGCTGACCGGTCCACGAGCCGCGTCGAGGTTTCCGTCAGGCCTGGGTGGGCAGGTTGGTCCAGCCCTTGCCGTCCGCCCGGCCGTACCATCCGGACGCGGCCAGGGTGCCGCCGTCGACGGGGATGGTCTGGCCGGTGACGAATCTCGCTGCGTCCGAGGCCAGGAACTCGACGACCGCGGCGTAGTCGTCGGGGTCGCCGAACCGGCCCAGCGGCAACCAGTGAACCGACCAGGCTCGGATCGCGGCCGCGCAGCATGGCCGCTGCCGGGGTCTGGTCGGTGTCGGCCAGATCGGGCGCGATGGCATTCGCCCGCACGCCGTACCTGCCGACCTCGACCGCGAGGCTGCGGGTGAAGGCGACCACGCCGGCGTTGTAAGCGGAGTAGGCGGCATGGCCCGGAATGCCGCGGAACGCCTCGACAGTCGCGTTGTTCACGATGGATCCCGAGCGCTGCTCGATCATCGTCGGCAGCACCGCGTGGGTCAGGGTGAGGACGTGTCGCAAGTTGAGTTCGTACAGTCGTTGCCACTGTTCGGGAGTGCTGTGCAGGAACGTACGCGACGCGGGCCGGAAGTCGCCGACGTTGTTGACCAGCACGTCGATCCGACCGTCCGCGCAGGCGAGCCGGCCGCAGTTCGCACCTGGTCGACCGTTTCGTCGGCGGTGATGTCCCCGACGACGGCCACCACCTCACCGCCGGCCGCGGCCAGCTCTTCGGTGACAGACCGCCAGCGCATCGCCGTCCAGGTCGTTGACCACCAGCGCTGCGCCGGAACGGGCGAACCGGCGGGCGATGCCGCCGCCGATGCCGCGCGCCGCACCGGTCACGATGACGACCCGGTCGGCCGGCGGGGGGCCGGTCATGACGCCTCTCCCATCGACGCCGCGACCGCGGCGTCGATTCTGGGCATCAGGACGGGCCGACGTTCGATCCAGGAGATGTCCAGCTGTCGACGGGCGAACCGCCAGTGCCCGTCGACCACGCGGTAGGCATCCCGATAGCGCAGGAACCACACCGTGTTCGTGTAGCCGTCAGGGGCGGCGACGAGATGGTGAGCCTGACCGGTGACCAGCCCGACCGCCGCCTCGCCGCGCTCGGCTTGGGTTCGGGCGCTCGGGTCGATCAGTCCGTCATTCACCGCTACCGCCAGCACGGCGTGCGCAGTCGCGGAGAGGTTCTCCACCGCCCGCAGAGTCTGTTCGATCTCATCGCGACCGACCACTCGTTTCGTCCCGGCGAGCTGGGCGGGCGGCTCCGGCAGCACCAACTCGGCGTCGTCGGCGAACAGTGCCCCCACCTCGGCCAATTCGCGGGTATCGATCAGCACCGCATACCGATGACACAACTCGGTGATCTCGGCCCGATCCGCGGCGGTCAGCACGCCGACGCCAACCCGAGACGATCGGCGCACGCGGACAATTCGTCGCGCAGCTCGTTCAGGTCGGTGGTTCCGGAGGTGGCCAGCAGGATCCGGTCCGCGCCCTCGACGGCGAGCCGCTCGACCCGTTCCGTGGTGATCGCCTGAGTGGAATGGCCAAGGGTGAGTTCGAGGGTGTCCGGATTGCGGCCGGCCTTCTCGGCCTCCTCACGCATCAATGCCACCAGGGCGTTCCGCTCCGCGGTGCGCAACCCCAGGGGCTGGAAGCCGTCGCCACGGCGGCCGGCCCGGCGCGCCGCGGCCCGGCTGTGCCCGCCGATGTGGATGGGAACTCCCGCCCTCGTGGCCGGTTTCGGGTAGCTCATGGCACCCGAGAAGGAACAGAAGTCGCCGTGGAAGGTGGCGCCGCCGGGCGCGGTCTCCTGCCAGAGCAGCCGCATCGCGTCGATCGTCTCGTCCGTACGTCGACCCCGACTGGCGAAGTCCGCGCCGCAGGCTTCGAGTTCCTCGGCCATCCAGCCGACCCCGACGCACAGTCGCAACCGACCACCGGACAGCGCGTCCACCGTGGCCACCCGTTTGGCCAGCACCACCGGTTGGTGGTTGGGCACAACGAGTACGCCGGTGGCCAAGCCGATCCGGCTGGTCCGGCCGGCCAGAAAGGCCAACAGGTCCAGCGGGTCCGGGATGTCGCAAGCGTCACCAAGCTCCATCCGGCCGGACCCGGCGTAGGGGTAGACACTCTGGTAGTCGGTGATCACCACGGTGTGCTCGACCACGACGATTGACTCGAAACCGCATGCCTCGGCGTGCTGCGCGAAGCCGGCGATCCACTCGGGCTCGGCGGTCCGGCCGGCCGCGACCGGCGCGAGCACTGCTATTGCTGTCATGACATCACCTTCGGATCCCGCTGCTGTTGCCCAGTGTGCTGTTGTTGTCGATCGCCGCGTCCCAGAACCGTTGCCAGCTGGGCCATGCCTCCGGAAGCGAGGCATGGTGCAACAGCGGATTTCCAGGAAAGTCGAACCGCTCCCCCACCTGCATCGGGTTGTCCGCGACGTCAGCGGCGTAGAACACCTTGGGCTTGCGGCTCGAGAAGCGCCAGGGTCCGCCATGTCTACGCACGTACCGGTCGTGATAGATGAGCGGCATCACAACCCACTTCTCGCCGACCTGGTGCTCGGGGCGGCAATAGACCAGTCCGGACGCAGTGTCGGCACCGGAGTTGCCCTGGTCTTCCACTCTGCCGGTGAGGTCGATGATGTGGTTGGCGACGAAGTGGACGGTGATCCGGTACGGCCGCAGGATCGGGTCGAACCACTCCGCCAACGCGTCCCGTCCGGTGCGGCCGTCGCCGACACTCACCTGTTCGTCGAACAGTGCCACCAGTGCCGGCACATCCCGACTGTCCAAAGCCAGCGCGTAGGCAGCGACCAGCCCGCGGATCTGTTCGATCGATTCCAACCGGTCGAGCCGTGCACCGATGTTGTCCATCCGACCTCCCTCAGCGTCGAGGCCCGCAACTCGAACATGAACAAAGCAAGCGCTTGGTCGGAATATACTCGGCCGGGTCAACCTGCGGCACCGAGGCCGCTCGTAGTGTGAGGAGCCGCAATGGCCCGCCCGGTCCGGATTGCCAACTTCTCCGCCTACCTCGGCGACCGGTACGAAGCCCTGGCCCAGGCAATCACCGGCGAACCGGCGGCCGACGTGGCCATCGGCGACTTCATGGCCGAGATCACCATGTCCCTGGTCGCGGCCGGGTTCGCTGCCCGTCCGAGCGCACTGCAGCAGTTCTTCGCGCCGTCGTTCCTGCCGCAGCTGCGGCCCTTGTTCCGCGAGATCGCCGCTCGCGGAACAAAGGTGGTCGCCAACGCCGGCATCTTCGACCCGGCCGGCCTGGCTGCTGCCGTCCAGGCGGCGCTGGCCGAGGACGGCATCGCCCTTCGGGTGGCCCACGTCCGCGGGGATGACCTGCTCCCCGGGCTGGCCGAATTGGCTAGGAGTCCCCAGACCTCGCTGT
>CAVPLZ010000024.1:0-26807 GCA_963706185.1 uncultured Actinomycetota bacterium
ACCGGGATTCGCTGCGTTCGAGGTTGTCCGGGCGGTCGCGGACTTCATCTGGATCACGGATCTGCCACATCGCCAGCACCCCGCGCGTCGGCAGCGGGACCAATGGTCGGGTTCTCCTGCACCCGGGTCGGACTGCCCAGCTCCACGCCGCCGAGGACCGCAGTCGACTCCTTGACGAGGTACATCCGTTGCGGCATCAGGAGCCCGCAGTCGCCGCTCGGCATCACCCCTGATATCTGCAACGAACCCATCCCGAGCGACTGCGCCAACCGCTCTCGGGCTCGAACCAGGGCACGCGGTCGCCAGCTGGAGAGCGGCATCGCCGCGCTGAGGGGTTGATCAACCCCATCAACGGTGACCGCGCGGCGGTCACCGTCCAGTCCAACCCCGGCTCGTCCGTGGTGACGTGCAGGGTGCGCGGAGCGGTCCATTCGAGGTCGATCCGGGCTGCTCCGACGTGCTCGCAAGCCGAGCCGTAGTAGCGCGGACAGGCGTGCTCGACGTCCTGCGCATCGGCGTAGTTCGACCAGCGGCCGCCAGGGTCGCGGTGCCACAGCCTCCGATAGGGGCCGAGGAGCTCTGCGGAAACACCCGAAGGGCGAGCACATGCCCGGAGTCGAACGGCAGGCCGAAAGCGCCCCAGCCCCGGACGTACTCGTGACCGGGCCACGGCGCCTCTCCCATGTCGGGCTCGATCGCGGGTGGTCACGATGCCCGGGCTGGGCATGAGTGGTTGCTTCAGTAGCTGAACGTCACGGCTGGATCGTCGCCGATCCAGTTCCACATCGGCACAGTCCCGTTGAGCTCGGCGCCGGAGATCAGGTCGGAGGCGTCGAGCTGCTTGGCGTTGAAGCAGATCGGGCAGACGTAGTAGCTGCCGCCTGCCGCCTCGAACCGCTTCACCAGATCGGTCAGCGGAGGACAGCCCTCACACGCCGTTCCCGTGGCGACGCCCGGAACAGCAAGGCGGACCGCCTCCTTGGTCAGGAACATCAAGGTCTCCCGGCCGGTCTCGGCAGCGCCGATGGCCACCAGAAAGGCCACCGCCACCTTCTCCGGATCCTCCAGCCCGGTGCTCAGGCTGATCACTGACTTGGCCATGGCTGCCTCCGTCCTCGTCTCGTTGGACGCCTCCGTGTCGGCGTTCAACGGCCACACTACGAGCGCGGCAGGGCCGGGTCGTCGGGCAAACTCCCTACAAATCCCGGGGAAGGAATTCAGGCCGGGGACTGGGATGAGGACCCCGGCCTGTCGTCGAGCCCGCCGAGCAGGCCGTTTCGCAGTGCGAACAGGGTGGCTGTTGAGCGACTGGACGCGCCGGTCTTGGCGTAGATGCGCTCGATGTGGGTGCCAGCGGTCTTGCGTGAGATCCCGAGCTGGCCGGCGACGTCGCCGGTCGCGGCGCCGCGGGCGATCAAGCCGAGCACCTCGATCTCGCGCGGGGTCAGGCCTGCCGGCCCGGCAACACGTCGTCGAGTCCCGGCACCAGCCGCTGACAGGACGGCGTCCGCGGCCGACTGGTCGAGCCGTCCCGCGGCGATCTCGGCGCGGATGATTCCGGTCGCGTCCTTGAGGGTGTAGGCGGGGCGACGGGCTCTGGGCTCGATCAGCTCGTGGAACGCGCACGCGGCCGCCAGGATCCGACCCTGCAGCGGGATCCCCTGGCCATTGACGCCGCGGTGGTAGCCGCTTCCGTCCATCCGCTCGTGCGCCAGACCAGCGATCGCGCCCAACTGGGCGAGCGCCCTGGGGCGAGCCAGCACCCGCTCGGTAAAATACGACGCCGCGCGCAACCGCTCCTCCTCGGTCGCGGTCAGCGCGGTCGGCTTGTCCAGGATCGTTGCGGTCACACCGTGCAGCCCGACGTCGTGGACCAGCCCAGCGCGGTAGACCGTTCTCACTTCGCCCGCGGGCAACCGGAGCAGCCGGGCTCCAACGCCAGCCAGGTCGGCAACACCCCGCGAGTGGCCGGCACGGGAAGACGAGCGCAAGTCGGTGAAGTCGGCCAACGCGACCAGGGCCGCGTCGAAGTCCTCGTCGCTGAGCCGGGTGGCGAGGCCCGGCTGTTGGGAGAAGAGCTCGTGGGCGTCGTACTCGTCGGTGTCGCCGGGCAGCACCTCGACCACGGTCGAGCAGAAGGCGTCGACCAGGCGCGGATCGAACTGGCTACCGGAGCGGGCCCGCGCAACCTCCGCGGCCGCCGCGACACCGCCGCGTCGGTGGTGCACCTCGACCACGTCAGCGAGGTGGAAGAGCCGGACGACCAAGGCGATCTGCTCGCCGCGGACACCACGCGGGACTCCCTGGCCGTCCCAGCGTGCGAAGAACTGCTGGACGGCCGCCGACGTCTCGGCGGGAAGACCGAGCTGGTCGGACAGCGTCGAGGTGGCCAGGCAGTGACCCTTGATCCCTCGCATCACCCGCCCGCCGCCGGTGCCCACCAGGGTCGCGGCCGCCCGCAGGCGCAGCGGAAACGGCTGGCCCCGGCCGGCATGTCCGAGGAAGAACGCCATCCCGGACAGCCCGCCCAGGTCGGCCTCATAACTGTCCGCCCGGAACGCGATGTCGTCACCGAAGCTGGCCGTGACTTCGGGAGAATCCGCCACACAGCCCACCCACGAGAGCATGGCGACCTGGAAGAGAACGGGCTGCTGCTCGTCGGGCAACCCGACGAGGCGGCCGAGACGCGAAGCGATCTGCCAACTGCGCACCAGATGTTCCATCGGCTGGCCCAGGCCGAGGTCCGTCGCAAGCGAGAACGCAGCAAGCAACTCGGCAAGGGTGACACCTGAGTCGCGCTCGTCCACCCGCTCAGCCTAGGATCACCAGCCTCGCGTGGACGTCGAAGCGCCCGGACAATGCCGGGCGCTGCCAGGGCTCGGGTGCCCACAGTGACCCGAACGGGGCGCGTCGGCGTCGACTGGAACGCAACGCGTTCGACGAGAAGAAGGTCGCCACCGGAGTCGAACAGATCCTGACCGCGGAACCGCCCAACGGCTACGGGCAGACGAGGGTGACTGGTGCGCACTGCCCACCCGACGAGCCGGTCAACGCCGGTCGAACCTGCA
The DNA here is from genome assembly GCA_963706185.1 of uncultured Actinomycetota bacterium. Lineage (GTDB taxonomy): Bacteria > Actinomycetota > Actinomycetes > Mycobacteriales > Nakamurellaceae > Nakamurella. The sequence goes on from CAVPLZ010000024.1 coordinate 3,069, forward strand.
ATGCACCATGAAGATCGACGGCCAGGATCGGTCGGTGACGATCACCGTCAAAGACGAATCAGGCACGTACGAAGTGGGTGTCCCACGAAGGCGGTCCCGCCGACCGATCGATCAAGACACAATGTGCTCGTGGAGCAGCGGCTTGGCCTGGCCAATCTCGAGGACGGGACGGCGGTGCGGTTCGCCGTCGCCGGTAGCGGGTCCGATCGCGATCTATGTGCCGGGGTGGGTGTCCCATCTCGAGCTCGGGTGGGCGCTGCCGGCCGAGCGCGAGTTCTATGAGGGGTTGGCGGCAGGTCGCACGCTCGTGCGATACGACAGACCGGGGTGCGGGCTGTCCGGCACGACCGACCGTGCGCGACGTCGTCGAACTCGAACTGGAGGTCCTGAAGCTGGTCGCGACCGCGGTCGGCGCGGACCGCTTCGACCTGATCGGCGCCTCTTTCGGTGCGCCGCTCGCGGTGCGGTGGGCCGCTCGTCACCCGGAGTCCGTGTCGCGCCTGATCCTCTACGGCGGGTGGGTTGACGGCGACGTCGTGGCCGCACCCGCCGTGCGTGAGCACGTGCTCGGCCTGGTCGATCAGCACTGGGGATTCGCGTCGGACGTGCTGACCGAGATCTTCGCCCCCGACGCGGACGCCGGGTTCCGCGCCGTGTTCTCGCGCTACCAGCGGGAGTCGACATCCGCGGCGTCGGCGCGTCGGCTGTTGGCAGCGTGTTACGACATCGACGTCGCCGATGACCTCGGCCGGATCACGGCGCCAACCACTGTCATCCACCGCAAGGACGACCGTGCGGTGCCGATCGCCGAGGGTCGAGCGGTTGGCCGCGCGGCATCGCCGGCGCGACGCTGACGGTGCTGGCCGGTCGCACGCACATCCCCTTCGTCGGCGACGCGCACTCCGTGCTGAACGCGATGCGCCGCGGTCTGGGACTGCCCCCGCTCGACCGCTCGGACACCACCCACGGTGACGCCGCGCCAGCTCCAGGTGGCAGCACTGGTCGCCCAGGGCTGGTCGAATCGGCAGATCGCCGACGAACTGGTCATCACCGAGCGCTCCGCCGAGTCCCACGTCGAACGGATCCGGGCGCGGCTGGGCTTCCGATCCCGTGCCCAGATCGCCGCCTGGTACGTCGCGACGAACCCGTCGCCGCGACGGCTGAAGTGCGGTATTTCCACTGCTGACCGGCTCCCAGCTCTCCGGCACGCTCGATGCATGACGACCTCGACGACGCGGCCCGTACCAGCGACGACCGTGCGCAGCCTTGCGCCCGAAGGGTTTGAGGCGAACCCGGCTCGCGGCCGGTTCAACTCGGCGTTCTTCTCGGTCATGGGCGGCTACATCAATTGGCACATGCACAAGCGCAAGGCGACGGCGTTTGCCGATCTGCCGCCGAACGTGGTCGAACTCGGCTCGGGAGTGGGGGCGAACCTGCGTTACCTGCCGACCGGCGCGCGCCTGATCGCGATCGAACCCAACCCGTACATGCATGCGCGGCTACGGCGCGCCGCGCGTCGGCGTGGCGTCGATCTCGAGATCCGCAGCGTCGTCGGCGAACGGATCGACCTGCCCGACGCCAGCGCCGAAGCCGTCATCTCCAGCCTGGTCCTGTGCACGGTCAGCGACCCGGCCGCCGTCCTCGCCGAGGTCCGCCGGATCCTGCGACCAGGAGGACGGTTCAGCTTCGCCGAGCATGTTGCCGCGAAACCGCGCACGCCGACGCGCTGGTCACAGCGGATCCTGCGTCGCCCGTGGGCGTGGGTCTTCGAGGGCTGTTCCTGCGAACGAGACCTGACGAGCCTGATCACATCGGCGGGCTTCACGAGCGTCGACATCACCCCTACCGGATCCACTCGCCGTTCGTCCCGTTCAACACCCACATCGCAGGCACGGCCATCGCTGGAGGCAGCGGGGTGCTGACCGGACCGCAGCTGTACCTGGGTTCACTCGACCAGGGCCACGGTTGAAGCCAGACCACAGTTGAGTCCGGCCAGGACTTGACTATCCGCCTCTGGCGGCCTCGACCAGCGCACTCCGGCCTCGGCCCGGCGGCACCGCGGTCAATTCTTCTGGACGCCGTCGACCCATGATCTGGTCCTCGAGCGGTCAGGTGGTTTGTTCGAGGCCCGCTTGCCCGGTCTCGGTAGCCGAGTCCATTGACGGTTCAAGGAAGGCCAGCACCAGGTCCGCGTACGCGTCCGGCGCGTTGTTATGCACGCGGTGTCCGACGTCCATCGCGACGAGTCGGGCGTCGGGCAGCACTGTCAGCATGTGCTCCAGCCTGTCCGCCGGGACGTGGCTCGTCGGACCGCCGTGGATCACCAGAGTCGGCGCCGAGATCGAGCCCAGGTCGTCCCACCACTGCTGGTCCGGCCGGCGGAACTCGCGGAGGACCGCGAGCGCCATCCCGAAGTCGACATAGCGTCGGACCGTGCGGTACCGAAACACAAGCATTGCCAACAGCAGTGCCCGATGCCGGACCGGCAGCGCTCCGAGCCCAGGTCCGCGGTATCGGTCGCCGGGCACCGGAGGGGGCGGCGCGTCCTCGACGACAAGTCGGCGCACCCGGTCCGGATGATGCTCGGCGAACATCGTCGCCACCCGTCCGCCGAGGGAGTGGCCGACCAGGTCGACCTTGTTCAGCTCGAGATGGTCGAGCACTGCGAGCAGGTCGGCCTCGAAGTCGGCGAAGGTGTACGTCGCAGTCTTGTCACTGTGCCCGTGGCCGCGCTGATCGAGTTCGACGACCCGGCGGCCGGCCGCGAGCAACCGGAGAGTGAAGTCGGTCCAACTGCGACCACCGCTGAACAAGCCGTGCAGCAGTACCACCGCCGGTTCAGGCGATTCGCCTAGGTCGCGAAAGACCAGTCGGACGCCATCCCGGACCACGTGCCGCTGATCGTCGGGAAGATCCGTGGTGGTCATGCCTCCACAGTACGAGGCGCCGCGGACGAACCGCCCTCCGCACCGAGTTCAACGCGGGAGCCAACCGAGGCGGGTACAGGTGGCGTCTGAGCTCTGCAAACATGCCACCGCCATTGATCTCGTCGTTCGCCGCCCGTCACATAGTGTCTATGCGCAATTGGCCGGCCACGGCTCATGGTCGCCCACCGCAACCGGACCGATTCAGCTGGTCGGGGGTGAAAGGGACGTTCCACCGGGCTGCTGTGCCGGGCCCGGTACGAGTTGGCCACACGCCCACCGACATTGTTCGCTTCGCCACATGCGGCGCCGGCTTGGCCTGCAACCCCGCCAGCTCCTACCCGTCCGCTCGACTCCAGGGGGAGCGGGGTTACGGGGCTCGTCACGGAGAAATGTCCCCTCGGGTTGCTGGTTGGGAACCGGGTCAACCCCTGGCGGCCGCCACGGTAGGTGGCGCCTTCCTGACATGGACGAGGCCCCGATGCCGTTGTCATGTCAACCGCGCGCGGTCGGCGGCGTCTCGCGGCCAGGGCTTCGCCGGCTGCGAGTTCGCCGGCAGCCAGACCGAGCCGTACTGTCGCTGGCGTGGACGAGCAGAACCTCTTGGCCTCGGAACGAGCTGCGCTGGCCAACTTCCTGGACGCTCAGCGGGAAGGCTTGATCAGGAAGGCCGATGGCCTGGACGAGGCGCAGGCGCGTACGGCGCCGACGGCGAGCTCGCTGTCACTGCTCGGACTGATCAAGCACTCGACCACCTGGGAACGGCGGTGGTTCGGCGTCATCGTGGCCGGGCGCGAGGACCCTGACGGCTGGCCCGAGGTCAGGACCGACCCCAGGGACGCGGACCTGTTCGTGGACGACACCGACACCATGGACTTCTGGGTGGCGAGCTACCGCGAGGCGGCCGCCGAGTCGAACGCGATCGTCGCGGACCTGGATCTCGACAGTCGCTGCGCCCGAGACGACATCATCGAATGCAATGTGCGTTACGTGCTCTATCACATGATCGAGGAGACGGCCCGACACGCCGGCCACGCGGACATCATTCGCGAAACCATCGATGGCACCACAGGATTCTGAGCCCACCCACGTCCAACCGTGCCATGACGCCAGCCGTCGACGTACCGACAGGCCTACCTCACTCGATCACGCTCGACCACCAGGCCATGTACCGGGGCCGAGACGACTTGCGCGAGCGCCGGGTCTCCGCTCACTTCGTTCGACTGGTCCGTCGTGCCCGGATGCCGAGGACGATGAGGACAAGGCCGAGCACCGCGACGATCACGCCGATGACGAGCCACTGGGACTTGCCGTTCATGCCGCCGGATTGGCCCAACGAGCCGGAGCCTTGTAGGCACCAGAGCAACCCGACGAGGAGCAGCACGACCCCGCCGATCAGAAATCCCCAGGCCTTGTTCATCCTGTTCTCCTGATCTGACGAGATAACGGGAACGGCTCTGGCGCCGCCGTTTCCCGGCCGGCCCTCAGCCTACGCTCGGCGAGGCGGCACCCGAGGTCCGCCCGCTGCGGGCCGAGGCGCTCGCATCGGCCCGCAACGGCGACCTCTACATCTCGATCAGTTCGTACACGTCCACCGCTCCGCCGGAGGCCAGCACGGGACAGCCCTTGGCCGCGGTCAGGGCGCCGTCGAGAGCGTCGGCGACGACCACTGAATAACCGGTCGCGCCCAAACTGCCAGTGCCCGCCACGCCGGACAGGCCTGACACGCCGGCCGAGGCGCCGAACGGCGCGCCAGGGTCGGCAACGCTCGCACCCAACTCCGTGAACCACGCGGTCCACTGCTGCACCACCGTCGCCTGTTCCTCGGGTGTCTCGGCCATGCTGCCGCCGCTGTAGAGATACACGAACTTCGCCATTGCCACTCCTTCGGTGGGCCGGCCGGGCGCCGGCTCTCGGTTCGGACACTTGAAAGACGACCGGCGGACGCGGAAATCGACAACCTGGCCGGGATCGGTGTGAATCCGGGTGTCGTCGTGGACCCCATCGGGTCAGGCGATCGCTCAGGTGGGCGGCGGAGCCTTGACCGTCACACCGTGGGAAGCGGAGCCGGCGCATCGTGGCGGTCTGACCGGACGAACGACCACTACGAGGTCTCGGTTTCGGGGGCCGGGTTCAGTTTGGCGGTCCATCTGTCTTCTATTCTTCCGTACTTCCACACGGCCAGGGCGACGAGCCAGGCGACGATGAACAGCAGGACGATGGCGTAGCCGGCGTAGTCCAGGGGGATGTCGGCGATGCGGACCAGGGGACCGCTGTGAATGTTGGCCTGGTCGACGAGCACGCCGATCAGCTCGATGGTGCCGATGATCAGGGCGACGGCGACGCTGACGCGAGGTGATGGTGATGTTGTAGAAGACCTTGCGGACCGGTTTCGCGAAGGCCCAGCCGTAGGCGGCGTTCATGAAGACGCCGTCGGTGGTGTCCATCAGACACATCCCGGCGGCGAACAGGATCGGCAGGACCAGGATCGCGTAGAACGGCAGGTTGAACGCTGCGGCGCCGCCGGCGAGCACGAGCAGCCCGACCTCGGTGGCGGTGTCGAAGCCCAGGCCGAACAGCACGCCGATCGGGTAGATGTGCCACGGCTTGCTCACCGAGTTGGTCAGGCCGCCGAGGAAGCGGTTCATGAAGCCGCGCTTGTTGAGCTGGTCTTCCAGTTCCTGCTCGTCGTAGGCGCCGTGCGCGCATCTTGCGGAAGACCCGGATGATGCCGATCAGGACGACCAGGTTGAGGATCCCCAGGATCCACAGGAACACGCCGGACACCGAGGCGCCGATGATGCCGGTGATCGAGTGCAGCTCGGAACCGTCGTTCTCGACCTGCCCGGCCAGGGCCTTGACCCCGACCGAGAGCAGGAAGGCCAGCCCGAAGACGATGGTGGAGTGGCCCAGGGAGAACCAGAACCCGACCGACAGCGGCTTCGGTCAGCTCGTCGGCCAGCAGTTTTCGGGTGGTGTTGTCGACCGCGGCGATGTGGTCGGCGTCGAAGGCGTGCCGAAGCCCGAAGGTGTAGGCCAGCACGCCGACCCCGACGCCGTAGACCCCGGTGGTTCCGCCCAGGTCGTAGGCCTGGGGCACCACCAGGAACGAGCAGCACCCCGAAGCCGATCACGTGCAGGAAGATGATGAAGCCGTACATGCCGCCGAGCGCGGCCCGGTCATGGCGATTCAAAGACTTCCGGAACTGGGAAATCCCGGCCTGCTCGGAATCCGGTGTCGGAGCGGGAGTGCTCATGGGTGCCTCATCTCTGGGCCCGGTGGCACCGGCCGACGCCGAGGCCCCCACCGCCGTGTTCGGACGGTGGGGACCCTGCGTGGCCGGGTTGGACCTCGGTCAGTGCCGGTGAGCTGTGCTGGCGCCGCGGAGGTCGATGCCGGCGACCTCGCCGCCACGGATCGTCACCGGCCGGATCGGCGTTCCGGCCGGGTCGAGCACCCAGTAGGTGCCCTCGACGAGTTCGGCGAACACCGCGGTGGTCGTCGTGGCACCGTCGAGTGTCGGTGCCAGACGCCGGTGTGGACGTCGATCGGCGGTTGGTGCTCGGATCGCAGGTGGAGTTCGGTGCCGGCCGCGTCGGGGTCCATCGTGACCACCAGCGCGCCGATGTCGCCGCCGATGTCGAGGACGGGTGGCCCACCGCGGACGTGCGCGGTGGACTCCTCGGCGGGTTCGCGCCGCCGGTTGCCGGGATGTCTGTGGTCGTGGTGCGGAAACGGTCGCCGGTCATGACGCGGCCGAGCCGAGCGGGACCACCTCGTAGCCGCTGACCGGGTGGTCCAGGTAGGGGAAGGTGTCGAGGTACTTCACGGTGTCCGGCAGCTTGGTGCCGTCGGTGACGTCGTAGAGCAAGCGCGGACGCACCGTCGGGGGTGAAGGTCTTCGTCGGGTCGACCAGCGGATAGAGCGCACCGGCGATGGCCCGCAGTTCGATGGCGACGACATTGTCGAAGACCCGTCGACCGTTGGGGAATCCGGCGAGGTCGCCGCCGATGAGCGCCGTTGATGTTCGGGGTCTGGCGCTCGGCGGGATGGCGACGTTGAGCCGCAGCAGGTCGGCCTGGGTCGGGCCGGTGTAGTTCTGGAAGCCGGGGATGAGCCCGGCCGGGATGCCGGTGAGCAGGATGGCCAGCCAGGTCGGCGCGGGGCCGCGGTCAGCGCGGCCAGGTTCGGGAACACCCCCGGGTACAGCACCGGGAGCAGCCTGGCCAGCTCGGGGTGGTCGACGTACTTGGCGAATTGGGCGTCCTCGCCGGGCTCCAGCCGGTTCCACCGGTCCTTGTCGCCCATCGGCACGATGACCTCGTTGAACAGCGGGTTGGCGAGCCGGGACACCTGGGTGAACGGCCCGGACCAGCTGTCGCGGTGTCTCGTCGTGGAACCGGGCCTTCTGCCGGTGCGCCGATGCCCAGACGCCGATCACCGACTTGCGCGGTCCATCGGGTCGGTCGGGTGCCTTGCCGTTCCGGGTGAACTTGCTGATCGGCACCTGGATGGCGATGGTGTGCACGTTGAACGCCCGCAGCGCGTTCACCCCGTCGGCGGCCGGGGTCGGGATCAGGTGCAGGTTCTGGAACGGTCGCAGGACGGCCAGGTCGAACACCGCGCCGAGGTCGACGTAGAACCCGTCGAGCCGTTGCCCGGCGAACACGTGAATGTCGTTGCCCACCCGCGTGATGGCGGCATTGGCCAGCGCCGGGTAGTTCGGGGTCGACCGGGGCCCGATGTTGCAGGGCGGGGTCGGCAAGGCGATGCCCAACTGTGCGCCGCTTGTTTGCCGCGGACCTCGGTGACCGTATAGGTCTGCGGCCGGTTGAAGGTCGTGCTGTCCAGCGCGGTGATCGGCCCGGTGTTGTACAGGAAGGTGTCCGGGTTGCGCACGGTGGTGTTGAACCGGAATTCGTAGACGACGTCGGCGCGGCCGTCGCCGGTGTTGTCGATGTTGATCCGGTAGAGCACGTCGTCGCCGAACTCGAAGAAGTTCGGGCCGCCGGCCGGGTCCTCCAGCGGGATGTAGTTGCTGATGATGGTGACGGTGTCGGGACGGTCGGGGCTGACAAAGGCGTAGGTGTCGGTGTTGTCGGCGACCGGGTCCTTGGAGATCTCCGGTGCCTCACGATGCGAGGACATGTCGATTCTTCCCTTCAGGCCGTGGCGGCGGCGGCGGACAGGATGCGGGCGACGAGCTGGCGATCGGTCACGACGACCTCGGTGGTGCCGTGCAGGATCGACACCTCACCGGTCTGCGCGTCGTGCACGCAGAACATCACCGGCCCCGCCAACGCCCCCGAGGCCGGCGACCCGTCGGCGCCAGCACCCGACCGCACCCGTCAGCGGTGGCCGCCGCTGGCCGGGCCGGTGGCCAGCGCCGCCATCGGGACCGCGATCGCCGCCCCAGCTGCGGCACGCAACATGTTTCGACGTGACCAGTCCTTCACGGACGTCTCCTGTCCTCGGCGCCGGCCGGTAGAGCCGGCTGTCGATGTGACATTCGTCGCGTGGCACCCCCCGGATGGGTAGGACGGCACAGAGTCGGTCGGCATCGCCCGAAATCCGGTTCGCCGCCTTCACCCGGCCCTGGCGCTCAGCGCGCGGCGGCGCCCCGAACCGGTTGACGGTGACCATGCCGGCATCCAGCTGCGCCGGCAGCCCGAGGGCGCGGTCGACCGACCCGGTGAACAGGTACGCGGCCAGGCCGAAGGCGACATCGTTGGCCCGCCGGACGGCCTCGTCCTCGTCCTGGAAGCTGGCGGTCACCGCGATCGGCCCGAACGGCTCGGTCCGCATCGGGTCGGCGTCATCGTGGACCCCGGCCATCAGGGTCGGACGCCAGTAGTAGCCGGTCGCACGGTCGCGCTGCCGCCGGCCATCAGTCGGGCAGCGCGGTCGACCGCGTCGTCGATCAGCGGCTGCATGGCGGCGAACCGTCGGGGCCGGATCGGCCCCGGTCACGAGGGGGGTTGATTTGACGTCCGAATCGCCGCCGCACTAGATTCGGGAATTCGCATTCCCAGAACGACAGATCCTCAGCGCTCGGAGGCCTGATGACGGCAGTAAGTCCCGGGCGGACGATCCGGATCGGGATGAACGGGGTCACCGGGCGGATGGGTTACCGCCAGCACCTGGTCCGTTCGATCCTGCAGATCCGTGACGGGGGCGGCATCCGGCTGGCCGACGGCTCGCTGGTGCAGGTGGAGCCGGTGCTGATCGGCCGCAACGAGGCAAAGCTGCGGGAGCTCGCCGACCGGCACCAGATCGGTGAGGTCAGCAGCGATCTGTCGGCGGTGCTGGCGGACGAATCGGTCGAGGTGTACTTCGACGCTCAGGTGACCTCACAGCGCGTCGCCGCGCTCACCGCCGCGATGGCGGCGGGCAAGCACATCTTCACCGAGAAGCCGACCGCCGAAACCGTCTCCCAGGCAACCGAACTGGCCCGACTGGCCCAGGATGCCCGGATCACCGCGGGTGTCGTGCACGACAAGCTCTACCTGCCCGGCCTGGTCAAGCTGCGGCGCCTGGTCGACGAGGGCTTCTTCGGGCGGATCCTCTCGTTGCGCGGAGAATTCGGCTACTGGGTGTTCGAAGGCGACGGCCAGCCGGCGCAACGACCCTCGTGGAACTACCGGGCGCAGGACGGCGGCGGTATCACCCTGGACATGTTCTGCCACTGGAGCTACGTCCTGGAGAATCTCCTCGGACCGGTGCGCGCGGTCATCGCCAAGGCAGTCACCCACGTGCCGCAACGCTGGGATGAACTCGGCAACGAATACCCGGCGACGGCCGACGACGCCGCTTACGGGATCTTCGAGATCGACGGCGGCATCGTCGCGCAGATCAACTCGTCGTGGACAGTGCGGGTACACCGGGACGAGCTGGTCGAATTCCAGATCGACGGCACCCACGGCTCGGCGGTCGCCGGCCTGCGTACGTGTGTCGCCCAGCAGCGCGCACACACCCCGAGACCGGTGTGGAACCCGGATCTCCCGGTGACCGAGCCGTTCCGCGACCAGTGGTTGCCGGTGCCGGCCAACGCCGACCTCGACAACGGCTTCAAGATCCAGTGGGAGGAATTCCTCGCCGATGTGGTGGCCGGGCGGCCCCACCGCTTCGACCTGCTGTCGGCCGCCAGGGGCGTGCAACTCGCCGAACTCGGCCTCCGCTCGTCGGCTGAGGGCCGGAGGCTCGAGATCCCGGAGATCGTGCTGTGACCGCCGGTCCGGCGACTGTGGTCGGCCTGCCCGGCCCGGTCGGGTCGGGCGGCGCGATCGAGCAGTTCGTCCTGCACGGCCCGGGACCGTGGACCCGGCCGCAACGACCGATCAGCAGCCGGCGGGGGTACGCCGCGGCCCATGTGGTGCCGGCGGTATGGGGAGACAACACCCCCGGCGCGCCCGCGGTGATCGACTGGGACCAGACGTTGGCCATCCGCCACGAGATCTGGTCCTACGGGCTCGGAGTCGCCGACGCCATGGACACGGCGCAGCGGGGGATGGGCCTGGACTGGCCGGGTGCGCGCGAGCTGATCCGGCGTAGCGGACGGGACGCCGCCGCCGTCGGCGGGATGCTGGCCTGCGGCGCGGGCACCGATCAGGTGGTCCTCGGTGACCTCCCTCCGGGTCGGCACGCCCTCACCGCGATCGTCGACGCCTACCGCGAGCAGGTCGCGGTGGTACGCGACGCCGGCGCGACGGTGATCCTGATGGCCTCCCGGGCGCTGGCCGCGGTGGCCGGCTCCGCCCAGGACTATCTGGACGTCTACCGCACGGTGCTCGACGAGGTGGACCAGCCGGTCATCCTGCACTGGCTCGGCGACATGTTCGATCCGGCGTTGGCCGGCTACTGGGGCTCCTCCGAGATTCCTACCGCCACCGGCACCTTCTCCGAACTGCTCACCTCACACGCCGAGAAGATCGACGGCGTCAAGGTTTCCCTGCTCGACGCCGACCACGAGATCGGCCTGCGGCGGAGCTTGCCGCCCGGAGTGCGGCTGTACACCGGTGACGACTTCAACTACCCCGAACTCATCGTCGGCGACGGTGGCCGGCACTCCGACGCGCTGCTGGGAATCTTCGCCGCGATCTATCCGGCCGCCTCCACCGCCCTGCAGGCCCTCGACGCCGGCGACGACGCGGGAGCGCGGCGGATCCTCGACTCGACCCAGGCCCTGTCCCGGCACCTGTTCGCGGCGCCCACCCGCTTCTACAAGACCGGGATCGCGCTGCTGTCCTGGCTCAACGGGCACCAGCGCGGCTTCGACATGATCGGCGGGCTCGCCTCCGGTCGTTCCCTGGCGCACGCCGTCACCGCGTTCCGACTGGCCGACCGAGGCAGGGTTGCTCACCGACCCCGAGCTGGCCGCACACCGGATCGGGCTGCTGCTCGAGGTCCGCGGGTGGACGGCATGACGTCGACCGCGCCGGCCCGACTGTCGCTGAACACCGCGACCACCAAGAACTGGACGCTGCGCGAGGCGGTGGACGGCGCCGCCCGGGCCGGACTGCACGCGGTCGGCCTGTGGCGCGATCGGGTGGCCGAGGTCGGCACCGGGTCCGCGGCGGCCATCGTTCGGGACGCCGGTCTGCGGGTGTCCTCGCTGTGCCGCGGGGGCTTCCTGACCGCCGCCGACCGAACCAGCACAGCCATGGCGTTGGACGACAACCGTGCGGCCATCGACGAAGCCGCCGAGCTCGGCGCGCCGGTGCTGGTGATGGTGGTCGGCGGATTGCCGCCCGGTGACCGCGACCTGGCCGCGGCCAGGGAGCGGGTGGGGGAGCGGATCGCCGAGCTCGTGCCCTACGCCAGGCAGCGTTCGGTGCAACTCGCACTCGAGCCGCTGCACCCGATGTACTGCGCCGACCGGGCGGTGATCTCGACGCTGAAACAAGCACTGGACCTGGCGGCCGATCACCCGGCCGCGGACGTCGGTGTCGTCGTGGACAGCTTTCACACCTGGTGGGATCCGGAGCTGCCGGCACAGATCCAGCGGGCGGGAGCCGAGGGAAGGATCGCCTCGTACCAGGTCTGCGACTGGAACCTGCCGATCGCCTCGGACGCCTTGCTCTCCCGCGGCATGATGGGCGATGGATTCATCGACTTCGCCGCCCTCACCCGGTGGGTCGATGCCGCCGGGTACCGCGGCGACATCGAGGTGGAGATCTTCAGCGCCGACATCTGGGCCCGCGACGGCGATACCGTGCTAGACCTGATGATCGAGCGGTACCGGGAATTGGTCGAGCCGTTCCTGGCCGGATGACGGAACGGACCGGTGGACTGATGGCTCGGACAGGTCCGGGAGGTGGACGACGGTGGCCGGGGTGACCTTGGACGACGTGGCCGCTCTGGCCGGCGTCTCCCAGCCGACCGCCTCCCGGGTACTCAACGGCTCGGCGCGGACCCCGTCGGCGGCGGTGGCCGAAGCCGTCCGCCGCGCCGCCGACGAACTCGGGTACGTGTCCAACGCCCAGGCCCAGGCATTGGCCCGGTCCCACTCGGGACTCGTCGGGCTGGTCGTGCACGACCTCGCCGATCCGTACTTCTCGAGCATCGCCGCCGGCGCTCAGCGGGAGGCGGCGCAGCGGGGCCGGCAGATGCTCGTCGCCACGACCCTGCGCTCACCGGCGCAGGAGCTCTCCGCGGTCATGTCGTTCATCGGCTACCGGACGGATGCGATCGTGCTCGTCGGCTCCAGGTCGCGCAGCTCGCTACGGACCAGGGAGCACACTGCCTTGACGCGATCGCTGCGCCGCTACCTCGACAACGGCGGGCGGCTCGCGGCGATCGGCCAACGCGTCGCCGGGGCCCATTCGGTCGAACCGCAGAACGTCCAGGGCGCTGCCGCTCTGGCCGCCGCACTGATGGACCAGGGCACCCGGGAGTTCGTCGTGCTGGCCGGTCCGCGCGAGTTGATCACCGCCGCCGACCGCAGCGCCGGCTTCGTGGCCGAACTGCAGCGTCGTGATGTGGCGCCGCGGGCCGTCGTGCACGGGGAGTTCACCCGGGACGGCGGTTACGACGCGGCGCGCGCCGTGGTCGACCAACTCGCCGTGACGTCCTGCTGGGGTGGCTGCGTTTTCGCGGTCAACGACGTCATGGCGCTCGGGGCGGCCGCCGCCCTCCGCGACGCGGGCCTGCGCATACCGGACGACGTCGGGGTCGCCGGGTTCGATGACATCCCGACCCTGCGTGACCATGCGCCGGCGATGACCACGGTCGGCCTGCCGCTGGCCGAGATGGGTGCGAGCGCGGTGGCGCTGGCGCTGTCGGGCGATCACGGCGACGCGCCGACCCGGCTCCGGGTGACCGGCGAGGTCCGACTCCGGGCCAGCACCGGACTTTTGGTTCGCCCCGTCGCCATGGTCACGCAGTGAGCGCCGATGTCGCCCCCGGCCCGGGTGGGGTCGCCGATCGACTGCCGCAACTCGGTTTCGGCGCCGCGGCGATCGCGACGAACGACTGGGTGACCGACGAACAGGCCGCCGAGTGCCTGCATGCGGCCTGGGACTGCGGGTTCCGGTACTTCGACACCGCACCGATGTACGGCTCCGGAGTCTCGGAAACGCGGCTGGGACGGGCACTGTCGGACTGGCCCCGGGAGCAGTACCTGCTGTCGACCAAGGTGGGCCGGCTGGTCCGACCCGGGCATCCCGACACGGCGTCCACCGGGGCCGGCTGGATCTACGACTTCTCCCGCGACGGGGTGCTGCGCTCGCTCGAGGAGAGCATGGACCGGCTCGGGGTCGACCGGGTGGATGCGGTGTACCTGCACGATCCGGACGACCACTGGGCGCAGGCCATCGGTGAGGCGTGGCCCGCGCTCGCGGATCTACGGTCCCAGAACGTGGTCGGCGCCGTCGGCGTCGGGATGACCCAATCAAGGATGTTGACCAGGTTCATCGCCGAGGCCGACCTCGATCTGGTGCTGGCCGCCGGCGTCTACAGCCTGCTCGACCACGACGCTCTGGCGGAGTTGTTGCCGGCGGCCGCGGCTGGTGGTGTCGGGGTGGTGGTCGCGCAGGCGCTGCACGGCGGGTTGATCGACGGTGTCGCCGACTCGATGTTCCACTACCGGCCGACCCCGCCGGACGTGCGGCAGCGGGCGGAGCGCATCGCTCGGATCTGTCGCGAACACGGGGTACCGACGGCGGCGGCGGCCCTGCAGTTTCCCCTCGGCCATCCGGCGGTGGTCGGCGTGCTGACCGGTCCCGCGGTCCGCGCCCAGGTCGAGCAGAACCTGTCCTGGATGCGCACCGCGGTACCGGCCGAACTCTGGGACGACCTGCGCTCGGCGGGTCTGCTGCCCCCGGAGGTGCCCACCCCGCTGCCCGGAGTGTCGCCAGACGCCTTGCAGCCGAAGTCAGGTGGGTCCGATGAGTGAGGTACTGCTGCTGTCCGGCGTCAGCGGCCGCGACGACCCGTGGCACGACTTCGACGCGACCTCGGCGGCCATCGCCGAGACCTTGGCGAACGCGGGTTTCGACGTCGCCCTCCTGCCCTCGGGCGAGGTGCGCGCCCCCGACCTGCAGTCCGCCGACCTGCTGGTGGTGAACTGCGGACTGGAGTCGCCTCCCGGCGCCGACAGCGCCGCCACCGCTGCGTTCGTCGAGGTACTCCGTTCACGCCGGCCGGTACTCGGCGTGCACACGGCGGCCAACGCGTTCGCGGGCGTACCGGCGTGGACCGACCGGCTCGGCGTTCGCTGGATCGAGGGGGTGTCGATGCATCCGCCTATCGGGAGGCTCGCCGAGCCGCCCGACCAGTCGCACCCGATCGGGGCCGGGTTGGGCGTGGTCGAGGTGTTCGACGAGCGCTACAGCAACCTCGATATCAGCCGTCCGGCCGAGACCGTGCTCTTCCACTCCTTGGACGGAGTCGAGCAGCCGCTGTCCCTGGCGCGGCAGGATGCCGACGGCCGCCGCACGGTGTACGACGCACTCGGCCACGGTCCCAAGTCCTACGCCTCGGCCTCGCGGGATGCGCTGCTGCATCGAGAGGTGAGCTGGCTGCTGGCCACTCGCTGACACCTGCCGGATCGCACACGCGCGGCCCGGCTACCTTCCCGACAGTCGTGTGCTCAGCTCGACGACGGGGCGGTATCCTTCGCGGCCGCCTTGATGTCGTGCGCGGCCACCTCGTCGACCGCGGATTCGACGATGGCGTTGGCGCGACTCAGGGCCTGGCGGATCTTCACCGCGCCCGGGTCGGAGACCAGCGCGAGGATCCCGGAATGCCCTGGGGCTATGACAGTCTCGAGCTGCTCAGCGATCTCCTTGTCGTGGTGTCGCTCCCGGAGCTTGCCGCCGGCGGCGCCGGCCGCCCCCAGTACCGCTGCGCTGCCGATGATGGACGGTGGGAAGATCAGCCCGAGCACGACGCCGCCCACCACACCCCAGGTGAGCCCCGACCGCGTGCTGTGGTCGGTGGCCTTTTGCACCTTCAAGGTGCCGTCTGCCTCGCGCTTGACGACGACCACCCCGTCGATCTCGACGGTGGTGCCGTCCTCCAGTGCCTTGAGTTCCTGAAAGGCCGCCCAGGCGGTGTCGGTGTCGTTGAAGTCCGCAACGAACAAGGTGTAGGCACCATCGCTGATTGCGGCCGCAGTCACGTCCGGCCCCGTGCCGGCGCCGTTGGTGTTGTCCTCTGCCATGACGTGCACCCTCGCATCTCGATCGGGGCGCCGGTGTGACGCCGTACCCCAGCATGCTGCCACCGCGTCCGGGGAGCCGGTCGGCTCCTAGGTCGTCGACCCCGGATCGGCCCGTTCAGCGGGAGGGTGTCATTGTGTACGGAAGACAGGTCCTCGTACGGTAGGAAGGCCGACCATGACAGAGCAGGGCGTTGGACCCATCGACTACTTGGCGCTGGAGTTTCCGCAGGCCAAGATCACCGGCGAGGGGATGGCGGCGCTCATCGACCTGGTGGAGCGGGGGATCATCCGGATCCTCGATCTTCGCTTCGTGGTCCGCGGCGAGGGCGACTCGTTCGTGGCCGTGGAACTGGCCGACCTGGACCACGACGGCCGGCTCGATCTGGCCGTGTTCGAGGGTGCCCAGTCGGGCCTGCTGGGTGACGACGACCTGGCCGAAGCAGCCGGTCTGGCCGCGCCGGACAGCGCGGTGGGCATTCTGGTCTACGAGAACATCTGGGCCGGACCGTTCGTCACCGCGATGCAGAACGCCGGCGCGCAGGTGATGTCGTCCGGTCGGATCCCGGTCGACGCCGTCATCGCGACGTTGGACGACCTGGAGTCGGCGAAGTCCTGACCAGCTCGGATCACCACGACGACCAACATCCAGAGGACGGGAAACCATGGGACTAATTGGTGGAATGGCCAGAACGGCCGTCATCGCCGGAACGGCGACGGCCGTGTCCAACCGGGTGTCGCGGCGCCAGCAGGGTCGGTGGGCGGCGAAGGAGCAGGCGGCCGCCCCGCCGCCGCAGTACGACCAGCAGCAGTACGCCCAGCCGCAATATGCCCAACCCCAGTACGCGCAGCCGCAGTACGCCCCGCCGCAGCAGTACGCGCAGCCGCAGCAGTACGCCCAACCGCAGTACGCCCCGCCGGCCCCCGCGCTGGCCACCGCCGACCTGATCGAGCAGTTGAAGCAGCTCGGCGAACTGAAGGATGCCGGGGTGCTCACCGAGGCCGAGTTCGCGGCGCAGAAGGCCAAGCTCCTCGCCCAGTGACCGGTGGGACCTGTTGATCCGGTGCCCGGGCTATCGATCCGAAAACCCGTTGGCGCCCCGTCGGTGATGTGTCGATGATGCCTAGGTGCCTACCCGACGCGCCGACATGTTCACGGCCGACGGCAAGCCGTCCGACGACGATCCGCGCGAGCACGGTCCGCACCTGGGCGACGAGCGCACCACGTTGGTCGAGTCGCTGCGCCGGCAGCGCCTGACCCTGGAGTTGAAGTGCGCGGGTCTGGACGCCGAGGCCATGTCGCGCCGGGCCGTCGAGCCCTCGACGCTGTCGCTGCTCGGGTTGGTGCGCCACCTGGCCGAGGGTGAGCGTGGGACATTCCGAAGGCTGTTGGCCGGACAGGACGTCGCTCGGCTGTACATGACTGCCGCCGACCCCGACGGCGATTTCAACGGTGCGGTCCCCGATCCCGAGGTGGTCGCCGAGGCTTGGCGTAACTGGCGGGCGGAGGTCGAATTCGCGGAGCAATTCGTGAACGCCGCAGGCGATCTGGATCTCACCGTCGGCGATCCGGGTAATGAGCACGGCAGTGGCGGCGGCGCCATGTCGCTGCGGGAGCTGCTGGTCGGATCGATCGAGGAGTACGCCCGTCACCTGGGCCACGCCGACCTGCTGCGCGAACGCATCGACGGCCGACTCGGCCAGTGACGGAAGGGGCCGGAACGCCCGGGCTGGTCAGACCGCTTCGGCCGCTTGGAGTATCAGCACCGATCGCGGGGCGACCGTCAGGTAGGCCGGGCCGGCTCCGGACCGGGACGGGTCGGCGCTGTCGCTGACGACGGTCCAGTCCCGGTCGGCCGCCCCGGCCGGCAGGCTGAACGGCAGCGGCTCCCACCAGCCGTTGACCAGCACCAGGAAATCGTCGTCGATCAGCGGAGTTCCGTCCGGGGCCAGATCCGGGTTCTCGTCGCCGTCGAAGAGCACCGTGACGCAGCGGGCGTTGGAATCGGCCCAGTCCCGGTCGGTCATCTCGGCGCCGCTGGGGGTGTACCAGCGCAGGTGCCCGGCCTCCGCTCCGGTCAGGTAGTGCCGTCGGCGGAACACCGGGTGCGCCCGGCGAAGACCGATCAGGTGGCGGGTGAACGCGACCATCTCGTCGTCGCGACTCGTCCAGTCGAACCAGCTGATCGCGTTGTCCTGGCAGTAGGCGTTGTTGTTGCCGCCCTGGCTGCGACCGAGCTCGTCTCCGCCGAGCAGCAGGGGAACACCCGCGGACAGCAGCAGTGTGCTGAGCAGCGCCCGGCGCTGCCGGACCCGCAGCTGCCGGATCGCCGGATCATCGGTAGCGCCCTCCGCCCCGCAGTTCCAGGAACGATTGTCGGAGCTGCCGTCCCGGTTGTTCTCCAGGTTCGCCTGGTTGTGCTTGTCGTTGTAGGACACCAGATCGGCCAGGGTGAACCCGTCGTGGACGGTGATCAGGTTGACCGACGCGGACGGCCGGCGGCCCTGGGGCCCGCGAAAGAAGTCCGACGAGCCGGCCAGTCGGGAGGCGAAGTCGCCGAGCATGCCGTCCCGCCCGCGCCAGAAGTCACGCACCGTGTCCCGGAACCGGCCGTTCCACTCGCTCCACACGGATGGGAAGCGGCCGATGTCGTAGCTGTCGGCGCGCCCGACGTCCCAGGGCTCGGCGATCAAGGTGACCCGGGAGATCACCGGGTCCTGCGAGATGATGTCGAAGAAGGATGCGCTCGGGTCGAAGGCGCCGCGTTCCCGGGCCAACGTCGGGGCCAGGTCGAAACGGAAGCCGTCGACATGCATCTCGGTCACCCAGTACCGCAGCGAGTCCATGATCAGCTGCAGGGCCACCGGGTGAGCGGCGTTGAGGGAGTTGCCGCAGCCGGTGGTGTCGACGTAGCTCTCCGGGTCGGTGGGGTCCAGGCTGTAGTACTCGGCGTTGGCCAGGCCGCGGTAGCACAGGGTCGGCCCGAGCGGGCCGGCCTCCGCGGTGTGGTTGTAGACCACGTCGAGGATCACCTCGATGCCGGCGCCGTGCAGCGCATCGACCATCGCCCGGAACTCGGCGACCTCGCCGCCCGGCTCGCCGCGGCGGACGGCGGCGGAGTAGGCGGAATTCGGTGCGAAGAAGCCGATCGTGTTGTAACCCCAGTAGTTCGTCAGCCCCCGTTCGACCAGGAACGACTCCGGGACACTGTGGTGCACCGGGAGCAGTTCCACCGCGGTCACCCCGAGCTGGGTCAGGTGGGCCAGCGCCGCCGGGTGGGCCAGGCCGGCGTAGGTGCCGCGCAACGCGGGTGGGACGTCGGGGTGGGCGGCGGTGAAACCCTTGACATGTATTTCGTACAGCACAGTGTCGGCAAGAGGGTGGTTCGGGCGGGACGACCGGTCGTCGGTGGCGAGCGGGTCCAGCACCAGACTGCGCGGCATGTGGGCGGCGGAATCGAGCGGGCTGGCCGTGTACGGGTCCCCGACGGTGTGGCCGAGAACCTCGGGACCGAAGGTGACCTGACCCTCGATCGCGCGAGAGTACGGGTCCAACAACAGTTTCGCCGGGTTGAACCGGAGCCCCTGGTGGGGGTCGTACGGACCGGTCACCCGGTAGCCGTAACGCTGGCCGGCGCCGACTCCCGGCACGAACCCGTGCATGACAGCACCCGTCCGTTCCGGGAGAGGCAGCCGGGTCTCCTGACCGTCGGCATCGAACAGGCACAGGTCCACCTGGCTGCCGGTGGAGGTGACGGCGAAGTTGGTGCCGTCCGGCGTCGTGGTGGCCCCCAGCGGCGCCGGCGATCCCGGCACGATGCGAGCGGTCACCTTCGGCGTCCTTGATCCACTGGAACAGTCTCGAATTCCATCTATGCTCCCCAGGAGAGACCGGCGAGCGCAGTTGCGCGTCTCGCCGGCCACCACCCACAGAATGTCTCACCGGGGCGGCCGGCGCCAACCTGCCGGCTTCGCTCGTCCGGGAAGTACCGAAAGATGGGACGAGTGTCCCACGACATCCCAGGAGCGTCCCATGCACGTGTTCATCACCGGCGGTACTCGCGGGCACCGGCCGGCCGTTCGTCACCCTCTCGGCGCGATCTTTGCCACCCACCAGCCCTCGTCCAGCACGATCACGCGGAACCAGCTGGAATGGGAGCCGGGCCCGAGCCTGCTGGCCGACCTGGAGAACATCCAGTCCTGAGCCGGCCCCACCTGCGACGGAGGAATCGATGGGACTCACCTGGGCACTCGTCGGCGCCAGTGACATCGCGGCCACCCGCATGGTCCCGGCCATCAGGGCCGCAGGTGATCGGATCGCCGTCGTCTGCAGCGCCGACCGGCCGCGGGCGCGGGCCTTTGCCTCGGCGGCCGGCATTCCTCGCGCGGTCGACCGGCTCGACGAGGCGCTGGGCGAGGACGTGGATGCGGTGTTCGTGTCGACCCACAACGATCGGCACGCGGCCGGCGCCCGGGCGGCGATGGTGGCCGGCAAGCATGTGCTGTGCGAGAAGCCGCTGACCATGTCAATGCCGGATGCGGTTGATCTCGTCGCGACCGCCGCCTCGCTCGGGGTGGTACTGGCGGTCAACCACCCCCTCCGACTGGCCCCGGCCCACCAGGCGCTGCGCTCGCTGATCCGGTCCGGCGACCTCGGCGAACTGCTGGCCATGCGGATCTCCACCGCCGGATTGCTGCCGCCGCGGCTGCACGGGTGGCGGCTCGACCCCGGTGCGCCCGGGAACGGCATCGTGGTCGACATGATGGTCCACAACGTCGACACCGCCCGGTTTCTCACGGGTCGCGAACCGATCCGGATCGCCGCCATGGGGCCGATTCCGGACGCCGTGACCGTCACGGACCGGGTGATGGCCACCGTCGAACTGTCCGGCGGCGTGCTGCTGCAGACCTTCGACGGCTGGTTCGTGCCCGGCAACCGGGGCGGTCTGGAAATCCACGGCAGCACTGCAACGGCCACCGCGCAGGCCGCCGCGGCCGGGACGCCGGAGACCGTCGTGCTGCGGGACGGCGCCGGCCGGACAGCCTCGCTGCCCCTTCCCGACCTGGCGGACATGTACACGCTGGTGATCGAGGAATTTGCCGCGGCGGTGGCCGGCCGCCCGACTCAGGTGGCGACCGGATTCGACGGGCTGCGTTCGTTGGCCGCGGCTCTCGCTGCGGTCGAGTCGATCCGGACGTCGCAGATCGTCGCGGTCCCCACGAACTCCTGACCAGCGCGCCGGGTAGCCTGCGGACGGACGGCCGAGCAAAGGGGACAGTGGATGCGCCTGGTTCGGTTCCTGGATCCGGACGGTCGTCCGGGCGTCGGCGTCCAGACCGGAGAGCGGATCGCCGAGTTGGACCGGTCGATCGCCGACGTGCTTACCCTGCGGGTGGCTGCGGCCCGTGAGCTGCTCGAAGGATCGGCCGCCGCGTCGACGCCGGTGACGGCGACCCGGATGCTGGCGCCGATCGACGGAAACACGGAAGTCTGGGCGGCCGGCGTCACCTACCGGCAGTCACAGCAGGCGCGCATGCTCGAGAGCGAGCAATCGGCCGACATCTATCACCGGGTCTACGACGCCGTGCGGCCCGAGCTGTTCTTCGAGTCGACCGCCTGGCGGGTCGTCGGACCCGACTCACCGATCGCGGTGCGGCCCGACTCGGCGATCAACGTCCCGGAACCCGAACTCGCCCTGGTGTGCAACGCGTTCGGTGAGATCGTCGGGTTCACCGTGTGCAACGACGTGAGCTCACGGTCGATCGAAGGCGAGAACCCGCTGTACCTCCCGCAGGCCAAGGTGTACCTGGGCGGGTGCGCGCTCGGCCCGGGCATCGTTCCGTCGTGGGAGATCGACGACCCCTATCGACTGGGCATCGACCTCGAGATCGACCGTGGGGGGAGTTCAGGTCTGGGCGGGATCCGCCAGCACCTCGCAATTGCATCGGCGGTTCGACGACCTGGTCGAGCACCTCTTCCGCGCCGACGACTTTCCGTGGGGCGTGGTCATCTCGACCGGCACCTGCCTGGTTCCCGAGCTCCCGTTCACCCTGCAACGGGGCGATTCCGTCTCGATCACCATCGAGGGCCTGGGCACCTTGCGCAATCCCGTGGTCGGTGACAAGACCGAGGTGCGAACCTGGGTCGGTCGGTAAGGTTGGCCGCCATGCCGTCCGATCTCGACCAACTCGCGGCGCGCTACGCCGGGCCGATTACTGGCGCCGTCCGGCAGGAATACCCCAACAGCCCGCGGCACACCATGAACGGCCCCGGGGATCTGGCCACCCCGCGGCAGCTGCACCCCGCGTTCTACGGCTGCTTCGACTGGCACTCGGCGGTCGAGATGCATTGGGCGCTGGTGCGTCTGCTGCGGCTGGCCCCCGACGCCTGCCCAGCGCCGGTGGTCGAGGTCCTCGACGAGCACCTGACGCCGGCGAATCTGGTCGTCGAGACGGCGTATTTCGATGAGCATCGGAACTGGGAACGGCCGTACGGCTGGGGCTGGGCGCTCACCCTGGCCGCCGAGTTACGCGACTGGGCCGGTGCATCCACCGACGAGCGGGTCGACCGCTGGGCCGCGGCGGTCGCGCCGCTGGCGAACCGGTTGAGCGCACTGATGATCGACTGGTTGGCCAAGGCCACCTACCCGACCCGCGATGGCGCGCACATGAACTCGGCGTTCGGGCTGATGCGCGCCTGGTCGTGGTCGGAGCAGGCCGACGACCTCCGCGAAGCGATCAGCACCAGGGCCACCGGCTGGTACGCCGACGATCGCGACTACCCGATCGGCTATGAACCCGGCGGCGCGGACTTCCTGTCCGGAGCCCTCACCGAGGCCGAATTGATGCACGCGGTTCTGCCGGAGGGGGACTTCGGCCCGTGGTTCGCCGCGTTCCTGCCCGACCTGTCGCCGCTGTACGAACCCGCCGTGGTCAGCGACTCCGCGGACGGGTACATCACCCACCTGCACGGGCTGAATCTGTACCGGGCCCATGCTTTTCGGGTGCTGGCCGATCAGCTCGGGGCCCGCGGCGAACAGGCCGCGCAGGACCATCTCGACGCCGCCCTGCCCAGCGTGATCGGTGGCCACTGGATGGCCGAGCACTGGTTGGCGACCTACGCCATCCTGGCCTTGACCTGAGCGTGCCGGCCGCCCACCGAGCCGGCGGTGACCCGCTCGGTCGGTCGCGCCACTCGGTCGGGGTCAATCCGTAGTGCTTGCCGAACTCCGTCAGCCGGTCTGCGAGTCGTCGGCCGTCGTCTGCGTTCCGACGAACTCGGCGCAGCACCGCGGCGAACCGGTCCGGCTCGTCCAGGTGCGGGAAATGCCCGGAACGTTCGAAGATCTCGAGGCGGGCACCGGGGAATTCGGCGAACGCCGTCTGCACCTGGGACACCGGAAGGATGCGATCCTTCGCCCCCCACACCACGAGCAGCGGCCGATCGGCGATCTCCCGCAGCCGGCTGAGCGCGCTGACGGTCTGCCCGCCCGGTCGATCACCCCGCGGCTGGTGGCCAGGAAGGCCCGGCGGGTCTCCGCGTCGGCCAGGCTCACCAGGTCACGCCAGGCCGCGCGGCTGCTCTGGCTCAGGGGCAGCACGCCGATCCGGTCGGACAGCGCCAGCAGCTGGTCTCCGACCACGCGCACCGGGCGGCTGGTGATCACCGGCAGCACGTACTCGCTGCCGGGCAGAATCGCCGCCCGCAGCGCGGGGCTGATCTCCCGGCCCAGTCCACCGCTGCTGACCAGGGTCAGTCGGTCCACTCGCTCCGGAAAGAGGTAGGCGAATTGCATCGCCACCCCGCCACCGAGGGAGTGACCGACGACCGCGGCCGACCGCACAGCGAGGTGGTCGAGCAGGTCGCGGACGGCAGCAGCTTGCGCGGACAGCGAGTAGTCACCCAGCGCCTTGCCGGACGCACCGTTACCCGGCAGGTCCGGCGCGATCACCCGGTTGTTGACAGCCAGCCGGTCGATCTGGCCGTTCCAGGTGGCATGCGAACTCATCAGGCCGTGGATCAGCACCACGGCCGGCCCGGCGCCGGCGTCGACGTACGCCAGGTCCTGACCGTGCAGGTCGAACGTGCGCAGCGGCGTCGTCTGGTCATCTCTCTAAGGTTACCCGCCGGTAGCCTTCCTGACCCCGCCCGAAA
>CAVPLZ010000025.1:0-28892 GCA_963706185.1 uncultured Actinomycetota bacterium
ACGACCTGCGCTCGGCGGGTGTGCTGCCCCCGGAGGTGCCCACCCCGCTGCCCGGAGTGTCGCCAGACGCCTTGCAGCCGAAGTCAGGTGGGTCCGATGAGTGAGGTACTGCTGCTGTCCGGCGTCAGCGGCCGCGACGACCCGTGGCACGACTTCGACGCGACCTCGGCGGCCATCGCCGAGACCTTGGCGAACGCGGGTTTCGACGTCGCCCTCCTGCCCTCGGGCGAGGTGCGCGCCCCTGACCTGCAGTCCGCCGACCTGCTGGTGGTGAACTGCGGACTGGAGTCGCCTCCCGGCGCCGACAGCGCCGCCACCGCTGCGTTCGTCGAGGTACTCCGGTTATGCCGCCCGAGGCGCCTGCGGCCAACGTGTTCGGCGGGCGTACCGGCGTGGACTCGACCGGCTCGGCGTTCGCTGGATCGAGGGGGTGTCGATGCATCCGCCGATCGGGTGGCTCGCCGAGCCGCCCGACCAGTCGCACCCGATCGGGGCCGGATTGGGCGTGGTCGAGGCGTTCGACGAGCGCTACAGCAACCTCCATATCAGCCTGGCGCTGGAGACCGTGCTCTTCCACTCCTTGGACCGAGTCGAGCAGCCGCTGTCCCTGGCGCGGCAGGATGCCGACGGCCGCCGCACGGTATACGGACTCGGCCACGGTCCCGAGTCCTACGCCTCGGCCTCAAGGGATGCGCTGCTGCATCGAGAGGGTGAGCTGGCTGCTGGCCACTCGGTGACGCTTGCGGGTCGCACACGCGCGGCCCGGCTACTTTCCCGACAATCGTGTTCTCAGCTCGACGACGGGGCGGTATCCGTCGCGGCGGCCTTGATGTCGCGCGCGGCCACCTCGTCGACCGCGGATTCGACGATCGCGTTGGCCTGACTCAGCGCCTGGCGGATCTTCACGGCGCCCGGGTCGGAGACGAGCGCGAGGATCCCGGAATGCCCTGGGCGATGAGAGTCTCGAGCTGTTCAGCGATTTCCTTGTCGTGGTCGCTCCCGGAGTTGCCGCCGGCGGTGCCGTGCCCGCCCCCAGTACCGCTGCGCTGCCGATGATGGACGGCGGGAAGATCAGCCCGAGCACGACGCCGCCCACCACACCCCAGGTGAGCCCCGACCGCGTGCTGTGGTCGGTGGCCTTTTGCACCTTCAAGGTGCCGTCTGCCTCGCGCTTGACGACGACCACCCCGTCGATCTCGACGGTGGTGCCGTCCTCCAGTGCCTTGAGTTCCTGAAAGGCCGCCCAGGCGGTGTCGGTGTCGTTGAAGTCCGCAACGAACAAGGTGTACGCACCATCGCTGATTGCGGCCGCAGTCACGTCCGGCTCCGTGCCGGCCCCGTTGGTGTTGTCCTCTGCCATGACGTGCACCCTCGCATCTCGATCGGGGCGCCGGTGTGACGCCGTACCCCAGCATGCTGCCACCGCGTCCGGGGAGCCGGTCGGCTCCTAGGTCGTCGACCCCGGATCGGCCCGTTCAGCGGGAGGGTGTCATTGTGTACGGAAGACAGGTCCTCGTACGGTAGGAAGGCCGACCATGACAGAGCAGGGCGTTGGACCCATCGACTACTTGGCGCTGGAGTTTCCGCAGGCCAAGATCACCGGCGAGGGGATGGCGGCGCTCATCGACCTGGTGGAGCGGGGGATCATCCGGATCCTCGATCTTCGCTTCGTGGTCCGCGGCGAGGGCGACTCGTTCGTGGCCGTGGAACTGGCCGACCTGGACCACGACGGCCGGCTCGATCTGGCCGTGTTCGAGGGTGCCCAGTCGGGCCTGCTGGGTGACGACGACCTGGCCGAAGCAGCCGGTCTGGCCGCGCCGGACAGCGCGGTGGGCGTTCTGGTCTACGAGAACATCTGGGCCGGACCGTTCGTCACCGCGATGCAGAAGGCCGGCGCGCAGGTGATGTCGTCCGGTCGGATCCCGGTCGACGCCGTCATCGCGACGTTGGACGACCTGGAGTCGGCGAAGTCCTGACCAGCTCGGATCACCACGACGACCAACATCCAGAGGACGGGAAACCATGGGACTAATTGGTGGAATGGCCAGAACGGCCGTCATCGCCGGAACGGCGACGGCCGTGTCCAACCGGGTGTCGCGGCGCCAGCAGGGTCGGTGGGCGGCGAAGGAGCAGGCGGCCGCCCCGCCGCCGCAGTACGACCAGCAGCAGTACGCCCAGCCGCAATATGCCCAACCCCAGTACGCGCAGCCGCAGTACGCCCCGCCGCAGCAGTACGCGCAGCCCCAGCAGTACGCCCAACCGCAGTACGCCGCCGCCGGCCCCCGCGCTGGCCACCGCCGACTTGATCGAGCAGTTGAAGCAGCTCGGTCGAACTGAAGGACACCGGGGTGCTCACCGAGGCCGAGTTCGCGGCGCAGAAGGCCAAGCTCCTCGCCCAGTGACCGGTGGACCTGTTGATCCGGTGCCCGGGCTATCGATCCGAAAACCCGTTGGCGCCCCGTCGGTGATGTGTCGATGATGCGTAGGTGCCTACCCGACGCGCCGACATGTTCACCGCCGACGGCAAGCCGTCCGACGACGATCCGCGCGAGCACGGTCCGCACTTGGGCGACGAGCGCACCACGTTGGTCGAGTCGCTGCGCCGGCAGCGCCTGACCCTGGAGTTGAAGTGCGCGGGTCTGGACGCCGAGGCCATGTCGCGCCGGGCCGTCGAGCCCTCGACGCTGTCGCTGCTCGGGTTGGTGCGCCACCTGGCCGAGGGTGAGCGTGGGACATTCCGAAGGCTGTTGGCCGGACAGGACGTCGCTCGGCTGTACATGACTGCCGCCGACCCCGACGGCGATTTCAACGGTGCGGTCCCCGATCCCGAGGTGGTCGCCGAGGCTTGGCGTAACTGGCGGGCGGAGGTCGAATTCGCGGAGCAATTCGTGAACGCCGCAGGCGATCTGGATCTCACCGTCGGCGATCCGGGTAATGAGCACGGCAGTGGCGGCGGCGCCATGTCGCTGCGGGAGCTGCTGGTCGGATCGATCGAGGAGTACGCCCGTCACCTGGGCCACGCCGACCTGCTGCGCGAACGCATCGACGGCCGACTCGGCCAGTGACGGAAGGGGCCGGAACGCCCGGGCTGGTCAGACCGCTTCGGCCGCTTGGAGTATCAGCACCGATCGCGGGGCGACCGTCAGGTAGGCCGGGCCGGCTCCGGACCGGGACGGGTCGGCGCTGTCGCTGACGACGGTCCAGTCCCGGTCGGCCGCCCCGGCCGGCAGGCTGAACCGCAGCGGCTCCCACCAGCCGTTGACCAGCACCAGGAAATCGTCGTCGATCAGCGGAGTTCCGTCCGGGGCCAGATCCGGGTTCTCGTCGCCGTCGAAGAGCACCGTGACGCAGCGGGCGTTGGAATCGGCCCAGTCCCGGTCGGTCATCTCGGCGCCGCTGGGGGTGTACCAGCGCAGGTGCCCCGCCTCCGCTCCGGTCAGGTAGTGCCGTCGGCGGAACACCGGGTGCGCCCGGCGAAGACCGATCAGGTGGCGGGTGAACGCGACCATCTCGTCGTCGCGACTCGTCCAGTCGAACCAGCTGATCGCGTTGTCCTGGCAATAGGCGTTGTTGTTGCCGCCCTGGCTGCGACCGAGCTCGTCTCCGCCGAGCAGCAGGGGAACACCCGCGGACAGCAGCAGTGTGCTGAGCAGCGCCCGGCGCTGCCGGACCCGCAGCTGCCGGATCGCCGGATCATCGGTAGCGCCCTCCGCCCCGCAGTTCCAGGAACGATTGTCGGAGCTGCCGTCCCGGTTGTTCTCCAGGTTCGCCTGGTTGTGCTTGTCGTTGTAGGACACCAGATCGGCCAGGGTGAACCCGTCGTGGACGGTGATCAGGTTGACCGACGCGGACGGCCGGCGGCCCTGGGGCCCGCGAAAGAAGTCCGACGAGCCGGCCAGTCGGGAGGCGAAGTCGCCGAGCATGCCGTCCGCCCGCGCCAGAAGTCACGCACCGTGTCCCGGAACCGGCCGTTCCACTCGCTCCACACGGATGGGAAGCGGCCGATGTCGTAGCTGTCGGCGCGCCCGACGTCCCAGGGCTCGGCGATCAAGGTGACCCGGGAGATCACCGGGTCCTGCGAGATGATGTCGAAGAAGGATGCGCTCGGGTCGAAGGCGCCGCGTTCCCGGGCCAACGTCGGGGCCAGGTCGAAACGGAAGCCGTCGACATGCATCTCGGTCACCCAGTACCGCAGCGAGTCCATGATCAGCTGCAGGGCCACCGGGTGAGCGGCGTTGAGGGAGTTGCCGCAGCCGGTGGTGTCGACGTAGCTCTCCGGGTCGGTGGGGTCCAGGCTGTAGTACTCGGCGTTGGCCAGGCCGCGGTAGCACAGGGTCGGCCCGAGCGGGCCGGCCTCCGCGGTGTGGTTGTAGACCACGTCGAGGATCACCTCGATGCCGGCGCCGTGCAGCGCATCGACCATCGCCCGGAACTCGGCGACCTCGCCGCCCGGCTCGCCGCGGCGGACGGCGGCGGAGTAGGCGGAATTCGGTGCGAAGAAGCCGATCGTGTTGTAACCCGAGTAGTTCGTCAGCCCCCGTTCGACCAGGAACGACTCCGGGACACTGTGGTGCACCGGGAGCAGTTCCACCGCGGTCACCCCGAGCTGGGTCAGGTGGGCCAGCGCTGCCGGGTGGGCCAGGCCGGCGTAGGTGCCGCGCAACGCGGGTGGGATGTCGGGGTGGGCGGCGGTGAAACCCTTGACATGTATTTCGTACAGAACAGTGTCGGCAAGAGGGTGGTTCGGGCGGGACGACCGGTCGTCGGTGGCGAGCGGGTCCAGCACCAGACTGCGCGGCATGTGGGCGGCGGAATCGAGCGGGCTGGCCGTGTACGGGTCCCCGACGGTGTGGCCGAGAACCTCGGGACCGAAGGTGACCTGACCCTCGATCGCGCGAGAGTACGGGTCCAACAACAGTTTCGCCGGGTTGAACCGGAGCCCCTGGTGGGGGTCGTACGGACCGGTCACCCGGTAGCCGTAACGCTGGCCGGCGCCGACTCCCGGCACGAACCCGTGCATGACAGCACCCGTCCGTTCCGGGAGAGGCAGCCGGGTCTCCTGACCGTCGGCATCGAACAGGCACAGGTCCACCTGGCTGCCGGTGGAGGTGACGGCGAAGTTGGTGCCGTCCGGCGTCGGTGGTGGCCCCCAGCGGCGCCGGCGATCCCGGCACGATGCGAGCGGTCACCTTCGGCGTCCTTGATCCACTGGAACAGTCTCGAATTCCATCGATGCTCCCCAGGGAGACCGGCGAGCGCAGTTGCGCGTCTCGCCGGCCACCACCCACAGAATGTCTCACCGGGGCGGCCGGCGCCAACCTGCCGGCTCCGCTCGTCCGGGGAAGTACCGAAAGATGGGACGAGTGTCCCACGACATCCCAGGAGCGTCCCATGCACGTGTTCATCACCGGCGGTACTCGCGGGCACCGGCCGGCCGTTCGTCACCGTCTCGGCGCGATCTTTGCCACCGACCAGCCCTCGTCCAGCACGATCACGCGGAACCAGCTGGAATGGGAGCCGACGCACCCGAGCCTGCTGGCCGACCTGGAGAACATCCAGCCCTGAGCCGGCCCCACCTGCGACGAGAGGAATCGATGGGACTCACCTGGGCACTGGTCGGCGCCAGTGACATCGCGGCCACCCGCATGGTCCCGGCCATCAGGGCCGCGGGTGATCGGATCGCCGTCGTCTGCAGCGCCGACCGGCCGCGGGCGCGGGCCTTTGCCTCGGCGGCCGGGATCGTCGCGCGGTCGATCGACTCGACGACGCGCTGGGCGACGGACGTGGATGCGGTGTTCGTGTCGACCCACAACGATCGGCACGCGGCCGGCGCCCGGGCGGCGATGGTGGCCGGCAAGCACGTGCTGTGCGAGAAGCCGCTGACCATGTCAGATGCCGGATGCGGTTGATCTCGTCGCGACCGCCGCCTCGCTCGGGGTGGTACTGGCGGTCAACCACCCCCTCCGACTGGCCCCGGCCCACCAGGTGCTGCGCTCGCTGATCCGGTCCGGCGACCTCGGCGAACTGCTGGCCATGCGGATCTCCACCGCCGGACTGCTGCCGCCGCGGCTGCACGGGTGGCGGCTCGACCCCGGTGCGCCCGGGAACGGCATCGTGGTCGACATGATGGTCCACAACGTCGACACCGCCCGGTTTCTCACGGGTCGCGAACCGATCCGGATCGCCGCCATGGGGCCGATTCCGGACGCCGTGACCGTCACGGACCGGGTGATGGCCACCGTCGAACTGTCCGGCGGCGTGCTGCTGCAGACCTTCGACGGCTGGTTCGTGCCCGGCAACCGGGGCAGTCTGGAAATCCACGGCAGCACTGCAACGGCCACCGCGCACGCCGCCGCGGCCGGGACGCCGGAGACCGTCGTGCTGCGGGACGGCGCCGGCCGGACAACCTCGCTGCCCCTTCCCGACCTGGCGGACATGTACACGCTGGTGATCGAGGAATTTGCCGCGGCGGTGGCCGGCCGCCCGACCAGGTGGCGACCGGATTCGACGGGCTGCGTTCGTTGGCCGCGGCTCTCGCCGCGGTCGAGTCGATCCGGACGTCGCAGATCGTCGCGGTCCCCACGAACTCCTGACCAGCGGCGCCGGGTAGCCTGCGGACGGACGGCCGAGCAAAGGGGACAGTGGATGCGCCTGGTTCGGTTCCTGGATCCGGACGGTCGTCCGGGCGTCGGCGTGCAGACCGGAGAGCGGATCGCCGAGCTGGACCGGTCGATCGCCGACGTGCTCACCCTGCGCGTGGCTGCGGCCCGTGAGCTGCTCGAAGGACCGGCCGCTGCGTCGACGCCGGTGACGGCGACCCGGATGCTGGCGCCGATCGACGGAAACACGGAAGTCTGGGCGGCCGGCGTCACCTACCGGCAGTCACAGCAGGCGCGCATGCTCGAGAGCGAGCAATCGGCCGACATCTATCACCGGGTCTACGACGCCGTGCGGCCCGAGCTGTTCTTCAAGTCGACCGCCTGGCGGGTCGCCGGACCCGACTCACCGATCGCGGTGCGGCCCGACTCGGCGATCAACGTCCCGGAACCCGAACTCGCCCTGGTGTGCAACGCGTTCGGTGAGATCGTCGGGTTCACCGTGTGCAACGACGTGAGCTCACGGTCGATCGAAGGCGAGAACCCGCTGTACCTCCCGCAGGCCAAGGTGTACCTGGGCGGGTGCGCGCTCGGCCCGGGCATCGTTCCGTCGTGGGAGATCGACGACCCCTATCGACTGGGCATCGACCTCGAGATCGACCGTGGGGGAGTTCAGGTCTGGGCGGGATCCGCCAGCACCGCGCAATTGCATCGGCGGTTCGACGACCTGGTCGAGCACCTCTTCCGCGCCGACGACTTTCCGTGGGGCGTGGTCATCTCGACCGGCACCTGCCTGGTTCCGGAGCTCCCGTTCACCCTGCAACGGGGCGATTCCGTCTCGATCACCATCGAGGGCCTGGGCACCTTGCGCAATCCCGTGGTCGGTGACAAGACCGAGGTGCGAACCTGGGTCGGTCGGTAAGGTTGGCCGCCATGCCGTCCGATCTCGACCAACTCGCGGCGCGCTACGCCGGGCCGATCACCGGCGCCGTCCGGCAGGAATACCCCAACAGCCCGCGGCACACCATGAACGGCCCCGGGATCTGGCCACCCCGCGGCAGCTGCACCCCGCGTTCTACGGCTGCTTCGACTGGCACTCGGCGGTCGAGATGCATTGGGCGCTGGTGCGTCTGCTGCGGCTGGCCCCCGACGCCTGCCCAGCGTCGGTGGTCGAGGTCCTCGACGAGCACCTGACGCCGGCGAATCTGGTCGTCGAGACGGCGTATTTCGACGAGCATCGGAACTGGGAACGGCCGTACGGCTGGGGCTGGGCGCTCACCCTGGCCGCCGAGTTACGCGACTGGGCCCGTGCATCCACCGACGAGCGGGTCGACCGCTGGGCCGCGGCGGTCGCGCCGCTGGCGAACCGGTTGAGCGCACTGATGATCGACTGGTTGGCCAAGGCCACCTACCCGACCCGCGATGGCGCGCACATGAACTCGGCGTTCGGGCTGATGCGCGCCTGGTCGTGGTCGGAGCAGGCCGACGACCTCCGCGAAGCGATCAGCACCAGGGCCACCGGCTGGTACGCCGACGATCGCGACTACCCGATCGGCTATGAACCCGGCGGCGCGGACTTCCTGTCCGGAGCCCTCACCGAGGCCGAATTGATGCACGCGGTTCTGCCGGAGGGGGACTTCGGCCCGTGGTTCGCCGCGTTCCTGCCCGACCTGTCGCCGCTGTACGAACCCGCCGTGGTCAGCGACTCCGCGGACGGGTACATCACCCACCTGCACGGGCTGAATCTGTACCGGGCCCATGCTTTTCGGGTGCTGGCCGATCAGCTCGGGGCCCGCGGCGAACAGGCCGCGCAGGACCATCTCGACGCCGCCCTGCCCAGCGTGATCGGTGGCCACTGGATGGCCGAGCACTGGTTGGCGACCTACGCCATCCTGGCCTTGACCTGAGCGTGCCGGCCGCCCACCGAGCCGGCGGTGACCCGCTCGGTCGGTCGCGCCACTCGGTCGGGGTCAA
Organism: uncultured Actinomycetota bacterium; assembly: GCA_963706185.1. GTDB lineage: Bacteria > Actinomycetota > Actinomycetes > Mycobacteriales > Nakamurellaceae > Nakamurella. The sequence goes on from CAVPLZ010000025.1 coordinate 8,571, forward strand.
TCCGTAGTGCTTGCCGAACTCCGTCAGCCGGTCTGCGAGCCGTCGGCCGTCGTCTGCGTGCCGACGAACTCGGCGAGCACCGCGGCGAACCGGTCCGGCTCGTCCAGGTGCGGGAAATGCCCGGAACGTTCGAAGATCTCGAGGCGGGCACCGGGGAATTCGGCGAACGCGGTCTGCACCTGGGACACCGGAAGGATGCGATCCTTCGCCCCCCACACCACGAGCAGCGGCCGATCGGCGATCTCCCGCAGCCGGCTCAGCGCGCTGACGGTCTGCCCGCCCCGGTCGATCACCCCGCGGCTGGTGGCCAGGAAGGCCCGGCGGGTCTCCGCGTCGGCCAGGCTCACCAGGTCACGCCAGGCCGCGCGGCTGCTCTGGCTCAGGGGCAGCACGCCGATCCGGTCGGACAGCGCCAGCAGCTGGTCGCCGACCACGCGCACCGGGCGGCTGGTGATCACCGGCAGCACGTACTCGCTGCCGGGCAGGATCGCCGCCCGCAGCGCGGGGCTGATCTCCCGGCCCAGTCCACCGCTGCTGACCAGGGTCAGCCGGTCCACTCGCTCCGGAAAGAGGTAGGCGAATTGCATCGCCACCCCGCCACCGAGGGAGTGACCGACGACCGCGGCCGAGCGCACGGCGAGGTGGTCGAGCAGGTCGCGGACCGCGGCGGCCTGCGCGGACAGCGAGTAGTCGCCCAGCGCCTTGCCGGACGCACCGTTACCCGGCAGGTCCGGCGCGATCACCCGGTTGTCGACCGCCAGCCGGTCGATCTGGCCGTTCCAGGTGGCGTGCGAACTCATCAGGCCGTGGATCAGCACCACGGCCGGCCCGGCGCCGGCGTCGACGTACGCCAGGTCCTGACCGTGCAGGTCGAACGTGCGCAGCGGCGTCGTCGTCATCCTCTTAGGTTACCCGCCGGTAGCCTTCCTGACCCGCCCGAAACCGGCGGTTCCGCAGCCTGAGTGCGCGGTCAACGGGTCGGGATCGGACGAGTCGGCATGACCCCGCCGCGGCAGCGGCCCGTCGATCACCAGCGCGATGACCAGCAGCGCAGCGGTGAACACCTGGCCGGCATAGGCCGTGACGTTCGCCAGCGACAGACCGTTGTTGATCGTGTACATCAGCAGCAGGGCCAGCAGGGTGCCACCCACCGAGCCGCGCCCGCCGGCCAGATGCCCGCCGCCGAGCAGGACCGCCGTGACCACGGTCAGTTCCAGCCCGAGGGCGGCGCTCGGCAGCCCGGTACCCAGCTGCGAGGTGCGAATCAGCCCGACCAGGGTCGCCGCGAGCGCGGAGACCACGTAGAGCCCGAACACCCACCGCCGCTCGGACCTGCGCTCCAGCCGCCGGGACCGGGGGATCCGCCCGATGGTCCGGAGCCGCCGGCCGGTCGGCCGGCGGGACAGCGCCGCGGCAACGAGGGCCAGCGCGCCGAAGATGAAGGTGGGCAGGGCAATTCCCCAGAACGGCTCGGTGTTGCCCAGGGCCCGGAAGCCGAGCAGCACGATCGCCAACCCGCTCGGTATCAGGTACGCCAGGCCGCGGGCCAGCGCCATGGTGGCGAACGTCGCCGCCACGTTGTTGACCCCGCCGACGGTGACCAACGCACCGTTGACCGCGCCGACCAGGAGGCCGGCACCGAGCGCGACCGCCAGGCCGCCGGCGAGGCCGTAACCCGGTGCGGACGCGGCGAGCACGACACCGGTGAACGCGGCGGTCGCGCCGACCGAGAGGTCGACATGGCCGGTCATCATCAGGAAGGTGGCCGGGATCGCGACGATCCCGGCCAGCGCCAGATCATTGAGCAGGTTGACCAGGTTGTTCGCCGACAGGAAGTACGGGCTGGACGAGGCGAACACGATGCCGGCGACGACGGTCGCCACGACCAGCACGGCCCGGGTCACTACGGTCCGGCGCAGGGGTGCGCGACGCGGCGGGACGTGGTCCGACGGATCGTGGACCGGCGGGCGGCGATCGGACGAGGTCATTGGTCCTGGCACTCGTCGGCGTCGTAGTAGTGATCCAGGCTGGCGGCGGTGAGGAAGCGGGTGTCCACGTACATCGCGGGCGGCACCGGCCGGCCGTCCAGCGCGTCCAGCAGTGCCGGCACCACCACCTCGCCGTAGCGATCGGGGAACAGGGCGGCGTCGCCGACCCACCCGCGGTGCGCGCGGATGGCACAGCGGGCCCGTTGGTCCCCGCCGATGCCCGCCACCACCACGGTCCCGGCCCGCTCGTCCGGGATGGCCGCGACCACCCCCTGCGCCGCGGCGTCGTTCACCGTGCCCGACCAGCACCCGCTGGTCCGCGTCGATGGTGCTCAGCGCCGTGGTGAACTCGGCGTACGCGCGGTCCTGGCTCGCCGCATCCACCGTGATCGCCTCGGCCGCCGCTGCGGGACAGGCCGGCGTCATGCCCTCCTCGATGCCGGCGACCCGAGCGGCGCTGACCGGATCGGCCGCGGAGTTCGCGACGATGACCAAACGCACGTCCGTGCAGTTCAGCCCGCGGGCGTGCCGACCGAGCACGGTGCCGACCAGGTTCCCGGCGCGCGCGTCGTCCGCGCCGACCCAGGCCGTCTCGCACGCCAGCGGAGCGGCGCCGACGGTGATGAGCGGCACGTCCTTCGGGCCGGCCGCGCACAGAGCGTCGCCCAGGTTGCCGCCCTGCACGACGATCCAGCCGTCGACCTGCTGGGTGGCGAACCGTCGCGCGCAGTCCAGCACCAGACTTGCGTCGTCACCGGGATCGCAGCGGATCAGGGACGCACCGGTGGCGGTCAACTGCGACACCACCGATTCGGTCACCTCCCGACTGAAGGGATCGGTTCCGGCCGGGCCGATCAATCCGATCCGGCGGCCGACCGCACTGTCCGCCGGCACGGTGCGGAACGGCACCACGGTCCCGGTGGGCACGGCGGTGGCCGTCGCTACCGACGATGCGGACGCGAGGCGGAACCGGACGTCGAGGTGGTGACGGACGATTCGGTCGGGGTACCGATGGTCGCCGAGGGGGTCGGCGACGAGCCGGTGGGTGTCGGCGGCGTGGCGGGGGAGCAGGCCAGCACCGCGCCCAGCAGGCCGAGAACACCGGCAATCAGGGCGCTTCGCCCACGGACGGTCCGGACCACGCGCATCCCTCCTACCCTGGGTGACTGGTCCCGCACCACTCAACCAGAACGGAGGCGGCAGATGGGTGCTCGTCGTGTGTCCCGGCTGTGGGCCTGGGTGCTGGTGCTGGTGCTCGGGCTGTCACTGGCCGGTTGCGGGCGGCAAGCGCCGTCCGAGGTGCCCGCGGTGGACACCCTGGTGAGCCAGTACGACGTGCGGACCGGGATCTGGCCGACCACGGGCTGGTGGAACAGCGCGAACGCATTGACCGCGGTGCTCGACTACATGCTGTCCTCCGGTGATCGCCGGTATCTCTGGGTGGTCGCGAACACCTACGCGCAGAAGATCGATGCCGCGCAGGGCAACTTCATCAACGAGTTCGTCGACGACACCGGCTGGTGGGCGCTGGCCTGGATCAAGGCGTACGACCTGACCGGCGATGCCAAGTACCTGCGCACTGCGCAGCACGGCGTGGATTTCATGTGGCAGGCGCACGACGACACCTGCGGCGGCGGCCTGTGGTGGACGGTCAACCACACCTACAAGAACGCCATCGCCAGCGAACTGTTCATCCAGGCCGCGGCCCAGCTCGGACACCGGCTCGGAGAGGCCGGCACCGACTACGTGAACCGGGCCGTGTCGACCTGGGAGTGGTTCGACGCTTCCGGGATGATCAACGAGAACCTCTTGGTCAACGACGGTCTCGATCCCCGCACCTGCACCAACAATGGTGCCGAGACCTGGACCTACAACCAGGGCGTCATTCTCGGCGGGCTGGTGGCCTTGTCGGAGGCGACGGGCGAGCAGGACTATCTCGATCGCGCACGAGAACTCGCGAACGCCTCGACGACGGCGGACACCCTGCACGTCGACGGGGTCCTGGTCGAACCGTGCGAGGCGACCGGATGCGACATCAACGGACCGAGTTTCAAGGGCATCTACGTTCGCAATCTGGGTCAACTGAACCGCGCGTTGTCCGACCACCCCTACAGCGATTACCTGCTCGACCAGGCCGGCTCGGCCTACGAGCACAACCGCACCGGTGACAACGAGTACGGAATCCATTGGGCCGGCCCGATTGCCTCACTGAGCTCCGCCACCCAACAGAGCGCGGTCGATCTCCTGGTGGCGGCTCAGCCGATCCCCGAGGGATCCCCGGCGAGCGGGGCCACCTCCGCTTCGTCGGGATCGCCATGAGCGTCGCCGTACTGTGGGATTCATGACTCACAAGTGGACCGCCGCCGACCTGACCGACCAGCGCGGCCGGACCTTCGTCATCACCGGGGCGAACAGCGGGATCGGCAAGCAGGCCGCGCTCGCGCTGGCCCACGCCGGCGCCCGGGTGGTGCTGGCGGTACGGGACGAGGTCAAGGGCCGGCAGGCTGCGGCCGAGATCGGCGGCGCCACCGAGGTCCGCCGGCTCGATCTGGCCTCGCTGGACTCGGTACGGGCATTCGCCGACGACTGGTCGGGACGGATCGACGTGCTGATCAACAACGCCGGGGTGATGGCGATCCCGCACGCCAAGACCGCCGACGGTTTCGAGATGCAGATCGGCACGAACCATCTCGGCCATTTCGCGCTGACCAACCTGCTGCTGCCGGCGATCACCGACCGGGTGGTGACCGTGTCGTCCGGCATGCACCGGCGCGGCGTCGATCGACTTCGATGACCTGACCTGGGACCGCCGGCCGTACAACGCCTGGGCCGCCTACGGCCAGTCGAAACTGGCCAACCTGCTGTTCACCCTCGAACTCGCCCGCCGCCTGCAGGTCGACAAGTCCGACCGTCAGGGCGACGGCGGCGCACCCCGGGTACGCCAGCACCAACCTGCAGGGCCGCACCGGCAACCGGGTCATGGACTTCGCCACCTCGATCGGCAACCGGGTCGCTGGCCCAGTCCGACACCGCAGGCGCACTGCCCACGCTGTTCGCCGCCACCCAGGACCTGCCCTCGGACAGTTACGTCGGTCCCGACCGGATGGCCGAGGGTCGCGGGCCACCCGACGCTGGTCGGGCGGTCGGCCGCGGCCAGCAACGTCGACGACGCCAAGCGGCTCTGGCTGCTGTCCGAGGAGCTCACCGGAGTCCACTACCCCGTGGCCGCCGGCCACGGCGCCTGAGGTAAACCCGTTACCGGTTGTCGCGCAGCGCCCTGGCAGGCTGGGCCGATGGCGATCGAAGAACCCAAGGCCACCCTCCACCGCTACCTGCAACGCGCCCGCGAGGCCGTCGTCTGGAAGCTCGACGGGCTGTCCGAGTACGACGCCCGCCGCCCGATGACGGGGACCGGAACCAACCTGCTGGGGCTGGTCAAACACCTGTCCGTGGGTGGAGGCCGAGTACTTCTCCACGACCTTCGACCGGCCCTGGCCGCTGCCGACCTGGCTGACCGTCGGCGAGGACGAGGACAACGCCGACATGTGGGCCACCCCGGAACAGTCCCGGGACGGACATCGTCGCCTTCTACCGCTCGGTCTGGGCCAACTCCGATGCCACCATCGAGGCCCTTGACCTCGACGCGCCCGGACACGTGCCGTGGTGGGGGGAGCGCGGCAACCCGGTGACGCTGCTACAGATCCTGGTGCACATGATCGCCGAGACCGAGCGGCACGCCGGGCAGGCCGACATCGTCCGGGAGAACATCGACGGCGGCACCGGCCTGGGGCCGCGCAATTCGAACCTCCCGGAGCACGACGAGGCCTGGTGGCATGCCTACGTGCAGCGGCTCGACGACGCCGCGCACCGGGCGGCCGCGTCGTCCTGACATTCTCCGGCGCTGCTGCCCTGGCGCCGCAGTCCTGGCAGTGCCGGACCACTGTCGGATCTCGGTGCCATGCTGACCGGCATGCAGATCAAACGGGAGATCATCGTTTTCGACGCCGCCGACCTGGAGGCCGTGAGCGGGTTCTGGGCCAGGCTGCTGGATGGGCAGGTCGAGAAGGAGGACGACTGGCACACGGTGTACGTGGGCGGCGTGCCGCATTATGGCGTGCAGCTCGCGCCCGATCACGTCCAGCCCGACTGGCCGGACGGCTCGCCGCAGCAGATCCACCTGGACCTCTACGTCGAGGACATCAATGCCGGCCACCAGCACGCGGTGGCGTCCGGTGCCCGGTTGCTCCAGGACGCCGACCGGGACGCCGCGCACGGCTTCGTCGTCTACGCCGACCCGGCCGGGCACCCGTTCTGTCTGTGCTGGGGCTGAGCGACACACTCGGCGGTCAGTCGGCGGCGGCTCTGGCCGGGCGGTCCGTGACCTCGTGGTGATCGCGCCCGACCGAGCGGCGGAACGGGTTCGCCCCTGTCGATAGCATCGACGGGTAACCCCGTCACCGCTGCCAAGGAGCATCCCGTGTCTTCCTCCGCCGTCCCCACCCCGCCCCCGGCGCGCGTGAGGATCCCGGCGGGCACGACCGCGTCCCAGGCCGTCGGCGACGCCGGGCTGCCGCGGTCCGGCCCGGAGGCCGTCGTGGTGGTCCGCGACAGCGCGGGCCGGCTGCGTGACCTTTCCTGGGCGCCAGAGGCCGACGCCGAGGCGGAGGCGGTCGCCGCCAACACCGAGGACGGCCGGTCGGTCATCCGGCACTCGGCGGCCCACGTGCTCGCCCAGGCGGTGCAGCAGCAGTTCCCGGAGGCCAAACTCGGCATCGGCCCACCGATCCGCGACGGCTTCTACTACGACTTCGACGTCGCCGAGCCGTTCACCCCGGAGGATCTGGTCGCGCTGGAGAAGCGGATGCGCCAGATCATCAAGTCCGGGCAACGGTTCTCGCGCCGGGTGGTGTCCTCCGTCGAGGACGCCAAGGCCGAACTCGCGGGCGAGCCCTACAAACTCGAACTGGTCGACCTCAAGAGCACCGACGACCCGTCGGTGATGGAGGTCGGCGGCGGCGAGCTGACCATCTACGACAACCTGCACGCACACACCGGCGAACGGGTCTGGGGCGACCTGTGCCGCGGCCCGCACGTCCCGAACACCCGCTACATCAGCGCGTTCAAGCTCACCCGGTCGTCGGCGGCCTACTGGCGCGGCGATCAGGACAACGCCGATCTGCAGCGGATCTACGGCACCGCCTGGGAATCCCAGGAGGCCCTCGACGCCCACCTCGAGCGACTGGCCGAGGCCGAGCGCCGGGACCACCGCAAGCTCGGTGCGGAGCTGGACCTGTTCAGCTTTCCGGACGAGATCGGTTCGGGCCTCGCCGTTTTCCACCCCAAGGGTGGGGTGATCAAGCGCGAGATGGAGGACTACGTCCGCCGCCGGCACATCGAGGAGGGCTTCGACTACGTCGGCACCCCGCACATCACCAAGGCGCACGTCTTCGAGATGTCCGGGCACCTGCCGTACTACAAGGACACCATGTTCCCGCCGATGGAGTTGGAACACGCGGAGTACTACCTCAAGGCCATGAACTGCCCGATGCAGAACCTGATCTACCGGTCCCGGCAGCGCTCCTACCGCGACCTGCCGATCCGGTACTTCGAGTTCGGCACCGTCTACCGGTACGAACGCTCCGGCGTGGTGCACGGCCTGACCCGGGTCCGCGGGCTGACCCAGGACGACTCGCACAGCTACGTGCGCGCCTGACCAGGCCGCGGACGAGATCCGTCACCTGCTGGGCTTCGTGCTCAGCCTGCTCCGCGACTTCGGCCTGGACGACTACTACCTCGAGCTGTCCACCCGCGATCCGGAATCGGACAAGTTCATCGGGCTCGGACGAGCAATGGGCCGAGGCGACCGCGGTGCTCGAGGTCGCGGCCCTGGAGACCGGCTCTCGAGTTGGTGCCCGACCCCGGCGGGGCGGCGTTCTACGGCCCGAAGATCTCCGTCCAGGCCCGCGACGCCATCGGCCGCACCTGGCAGATGTCGACCATCCAGTACGACTTCAACCAGCCCGAGGGCTTCGAGCTGGAGTACGTCGCGCCGGACGGCTCGCGCCGGCGCCCGGTGATGATCCACTCGGCCAAGTTCGGCTCCATCGAGCGGTTCCTGGGGGTGCTCACCGAGCACTACGCGGGCGCGTTCCCGGTGTGGCTGGCGCCGGTGCAGGTGGTCGGCATCCCGGTGGCCGACGCCTTCGCCGACCATCTGGACGCGGTGGCGAAACAGCTGAAGGCGCAAGGGATCCGGGTCGAGGTCGACCACTCGGACGACCGGATGCAGAAGAAGATCCGCACCCACACCACCCAGAAGGTGCCGTTCCTGCTGCTGGCCGGTGCGGCCGACGTCGAAGCCGGCGCCGTGTCGTTCCGGTTCCGCGACGGCACCCAGGTCAACGGCGTTCCGGTCGCCGACGCGGTCGCCGCGATCGCGGCCTGGGCGGCCTCGCGGCGCAACGACTCGCCCACCGCGGAGTCGTTCCAGCCGGCCGCAGCCGAGGCGTCGGCGCCGCCGTCGGTCGACGCCTGACGGCCGGGTCGATGGCTGACGATCCGGCGCCGGAGCGAGGCGCACGGTCACGGCGACGCCCACCACCAGGACGGCGTCGGGATCCCCGACGGGCTCTCCCGGCTGTGGACACCGCACCGGATGGCCTACGTCAGCGGCAACGATCCGGCCGCGCACTCGACCGACCCCGGCACCGCGCCGGCCTGCCCGTTCTGCCGGGTGCCGTCGCTGTCCGACGAGGCCGGACTGATCGTCGCCCGCGGCGAGCGGGTGTTCGCCGTGCTCAACCTCTTCCCGTACAACCCGGGCCACCTGATGGTGGTCCCGTATCGCCACCTGGCCGACTACACCGACCTGGACGACGCCGAGACGACCGAGTTCACCGCGTTCACCAGGCGGGCGTTGACGGTGATCCGCGCGGTGTCCGCCCCGCACGGGTTCAACATCGGCATCAACGCCGGTTCGGCCGCCGGCGCCGGTATCGCCGCTCATCTGCACCAGCACGTCGTCCCCCGCTGGGGCGGCGACGCCAACTTCATGCCGGTGATCGGCCAGACCAAGGTGCTGCCCCAGCTGCTCGGCACCACCCGCACCCTGCTCGCCGACGCCTGGTAGCCGGCGGCGGCCCCGAGCTCGCCGGCGCCGGCGACCTATCCGGAAGCCGAGCGTCCGGATGGGCGGATAGCTTCGCCGTGCGCGCCCGCCCCGGCAGACAGGAAATCTGATGTGCGACTACACCGGTGATCTGCGCGGCGCCCGATTCAGCCAGGCCGACCTGACGGGCGCCGCACTGCACAAGGTCCGATTCAACGATGCGCGCTTCCGAATGGTCGACCTGTCCGGCGTCGTCATGCGGTCGGTCAGCCTGGCCGGCACCGCGATCGACGGCGAGCTGTGGGACTTCGAGGGTCTGACCATCAACGGCGTCGAGGTGCTGCCCCTGATCGAGGCCGAGTTGCTGCGCCGGGATCCCGTCCGGGCCCTGCTGCGACCCGAGACTCGCTGATGGTCTCCGGGCGGCCTGGGCCGCCCTCGAGCAGAACTGGGCGGCAACCTATGACCGGGTGGCCGCGATGCCGGCCGGAACGGCCGAGATCTCGGTGGAGGACGAGTGGTCGTTCCTCGAAACCCTGCGACACCTGGTGTTCGTCACCGACGGCTGGCTCGGCGCGGCGCAGGACGCCGGGCGGGCGTTTCATCCGGCGGGATTGCCGTTCACCGAGATCGCCGAATTCATGGACCAAGGCGTCGATCTGGGGCTCGACGCGAACGCGTCGCCCTCGTACGCCGAGGTGCTCGAGCTCCGGGCGGATCGCGCCGCCCGGGTGCGGGCGTTCCTGGCCGACGTCGGCGTCGACCAGCTGTCGAGCGAGGTGGACGGACCGGCCTGGGCGGCCGGCGAGCCGTTGACCGTTCTGCGCTGTCTGCGGGTGATCCTGAACGAGGAGTACGAGCACCGCCGGTTCGCCGAGCGGGACCTCGACCTGATCGCATCGCGGGCGACGGCAGCCGCGGACGGGGTACCGACTCCCACCGGGTGAGTCGAGGCAGACCCTCTAGGGTGAGCCGGTGCTCAACTCCATCGCCCGCGCGACGACCTCGCGCGTGATGGACCCGATCGGACGCGGACTGCTGCGCATCGGGCTGTCCCCGGACACCGTCACGGTGATCGGCACGATCGGTGCGGTCGCCGGCGCCACCCTGCTCATCGGTTCGGGCGTGCTGTTCTGGGGCACCATGGTGGTCACCGCGTTCGTGCTGTTCGACCTGGTCGACGGGGCGATGGCCAGGGCCAGGGGCTACGGCACCGACTACGGCATCGTGCTCGACGCCTCCTGCGACCGGCTGGCCGACGGCGCCCTGTTCGGCGCCATCGCGTTCTACTGCTTCACCCAGCGCGACGACCGCTGGCTGGGCGTCCTCGCGCTGGTCTGCCTGGTCTGCGGCCAGGTCATCTCCTACGTCAAGGCCCGCGCGGACTCGGTGGACCTGACGATCGGCGGGGCGCTGGCCGAACGGGCCGAACGCAACCTGCTGAGCCTGGTCGGCACCGGCCTGGCCGGGCTGGGGCTGCCGCTCGCGCTGCCCATCTGCCTGTGGATCCTGGCCGCGGCCAGCGCGATCACCGTCGTGCAGCGACTGCTGCAGGTGCGCACGGCCTACCGGGCGTCGGGCCGGGCGGGCAACCCGATCGCCAACCCGTGGGCCGCCGAGCGGGAGCTCCCGAACCCGGACGGCAGCACCCCGTGAGCGTGCAGGACAGCCTGGTGGCCTGGGCCTACACCGCCGGCTGGCGCGCGGTCCGCGCGATGCCCCACGCCGCCGCGGCCCGGCTCTTCCGGTTCGCCGCCGACCGGGCCACCGCCCGCCGAGGTCCCGGGGTGGTCCAGTACGCCCGCAACCTGCGCCGGGTGCTGGGCGACGAGGCGAGCCCGGAATCGCTGCACGCGGTCACCGCTGCCGGGATGCGCTCCTACGCCCGGTACTGGCTCGAGACATTCCGGCTGCCGTCGATGGATCTCGATGACGTCGCGCAGCGCGCCCTCGACGGAACCACCGGCATGGAGCACCTCGATGCCGCCGTGGAGTCCGGCCGCGGCGCCGTCCTCGCGCTGCCGCACTCCGGGAACTGGGACGTCGCCGGGCTGATGGTCTGCCGCCGATTCGGGGGATTCATCACGGTCGCCGAGCGGCTCAAACCGGAGAGCCTGTACGACAAGTTCGTCGCCTATCGCGAGTCGCTCGGTATGGAGGTGCTGCCGCTCACCGGGGGCACCGGATCGACATCCCAGCTGCTGCAGGATCGGCTGCGCGAGGGCAAGGTGGTCTGCCTGCTCGGCGACCGGGACCTGACCAGCCACGGTGTACCGGTCGACTTCTTCGGCGAGCGCACCCGGATGCCGGCCGGACCGGCGATGCTGGCCGCGCTCACCGGCGCCGATCTGTTGCCGGCGCACCTGACCTACACCGACAGCGGCTGGCACAACCTGATCTGCCCGCCGTTGCGGCTGCCCGGCGAGCGGCTGGCCGAGCAGGTCCGCGAGGGCACCCAGCTGCTGGCCGACGGCTACGCCTCCGGCATCGAGGCCGAGCCCGCGGACTGGCACATGCTGCAGCCGCTGTGGCTAGCCGACCTGCCGCCCGAGCGGCGCGCCGCGCTCGGCAAGGCCGACCGGGCAAAGTCACAGCCATGAAGGATCGGCCTGGTCTGCCCGTACTCGTTCGACATCCCCGGCGGGGTGCAGGCGCACGTCGCCGACCTGGCCAAGGTGCTCATCGAGATGGGCCACGACGTCTCGGTGCTGGCGCCCGGTGACGACGAGTCCGAGTACCCCGACTACGTGGTCCCGGCCGGTCGCAGCGTCGGCATCCCCTACAACGGCTCGGTCGCCCGGCTCTCGTTCGGGCCGGTCAGCTACACCCGGGTCCGACGGTGGATCCGGGCGGGCGAGTTCGACGTGCTGCACGTGCACGAGCCGGTCGCGCCGAGCCTGTCGATGCTGGCGCTGATGGTCGCCGACGGCCCGATCGTCGCCACCTTCCACACCGCCAACCCGAGGTCCAGGATGCTCTCGGCATTCCAGGGGGTGCTGCAGCCGTTCCTGGAGAAGATCACCGGGCGGATCGCGGTCAGCGAGCTGGCCCGGCAGGTGCAGGTGGAGCACCTCGGCGGGGACGCGGTGATCATCCCCAACGGCGTCGACGTCGTCGTTCTTCGCCGACGCGACGCCGCTGCCCGGCTACCCCCGGGCCGGCGGCACGATCGGCTTCATCGGCCGCTTCGACGAGCCGCGCAAGGGCATGCCGGTGCTGCTTGGACGCGGCCAGAATTCTGCTCGGCCGGTCGGCCCGACCTGCAGTTGCTGGTCGCCGGCAGCGGCGACGACGACGACCTGTTGGACGACGCCGGACCCGACCTGGACGGTCATCTGCGGCTGCTCGGCCGGGTCTCCGACGACGACAAGGCCAGGATGCTGCGCTCGGTCGACGTCTACTGCGCCCCGAACACCGGCGGAGAGACGTTCGGGATCATCCTGACCGAGGCGATGAGCGCCGGTACCCCCGTGGTGGCCAGCGATCTCGATGCCTTCCGCCGAGTGCTCGACGGCGGCACCGGCGGAGCGTTGGCCCCGGTCGGCGATCCCCGCGGGCTGGCCGACCCGCTCGACCGGCTGCTCGACGATCCGGCCCGCCGGGCTGCGCTGGCCGCCCGCGGACGCCAGCTGGTGGCCGCCTACGACTGGCCGGTGGTGGCCGCCACTGTGGTGAAGGTCTACGAGACCGTGATGGCCGCCGACCCGCGGGCGGTCGTCGGAAGCGGACTGACCGGCGGCGCGCGTCCCGGCCCGACGTGGGAGGCTGGGTCGGCCCGCACCACGCCGATGCAGCAGGAGGAGACCACGTGGTCACCACCATCATCGTGCTGGTTGTCGTGGTGCTCCTGGTCGCGGCGCTGCGGCTGTGGTTGACCGCGAACCGGCTGGACCGGCTGCACGTGCGCACCGAGGCGGCGTGGGTGGCGCTGGAAGGGGCACTGTCCCGGCGGGTGGTCGCGGCCAGGGCGATGGCCGCCGCCGGCGGACTCCAGCCGGAACGGGCGGCACTGCTGCGCGGGCGCGGCGCGGCGGGCCGACAGCGCCGATCGGGAACACCGCGCCGACGCCGAGAACGATCTGTCCCGGGCGCTGGCCGCGCTGCCGGCCGACGTCCCGCCGGATCTGGCCGGTGAGCTGGCCGACGCCAACGAGCGGGTGCTGCTGGCCCGCCGGTTCTACAACGATGCGGTGCGCGACACCCGGGCCCTGCGGTCCGGCTGGTTCACCCGGTTCTTCCGGCTGGCCGGCCGGGCCAAGGCTGCCCGAGTACTTCGAGATCGCCGAGTACCAGCCGCGTCCCGCCGGTGAAGCGGTTGGCCGCCCGGGTGGTGCTGTTCGACGATCACGACCGGGTGCTGCTGTTCTTCGGCATCGACCCCCGGACCGACGAGGGCTGGTGGTTCACCCCCGGCGGCGGCGTCGAGGGCGACGAAGACCTCCAGCAGGCCGCGTTGCGTGAGCTGGCGGAGGAGACCGGGCTGCTGCTCGACGCGGCCGACCTGCACGGCCCGGTCTGGCGGCGCACCGCTTCCTTTTCCTGGGCCGGGTCCGACCTGGAGCAGACCGAGTACTTCTTCGCCGCCCGCACCGCCGGCTTCGCCCCGGACACCAGCGGATTCAGCGCGCTGGAACGGGACACCGTGCGCGATCACCGATGGTGGTCCGCGGCGGACCTGGCCGTCACCGCCGATCAGGTCTATCCGGTGGAACTCCCCGGCCGCCTGGGTGAGGCGATCGCTCAGCTGTCCACGCACCGGGTGAGCGAGCCCGTCGAGATCTCCTGATCGGCGGTCGACCCGGCCCGTCGGAGGGAAACCGGAACGCACCGGCGGGTTGGTGGCCGAACCTGCGGTCGTTCGCGCTTACCGTGGGCCCGGGATGTCGGCGGCGCCCCCGCCTGCCGACGGGGCGAAGGGAACTGCCTTGGGACGTCGCACGGTGCTCACCGGGCTCGCCGGCTTGGCCGCTATCACGATCGCGCTGACCGGCTGCAGCTCGGCCCCGCAGGCCACCGATACCCCGGTCGCCAGCAGTTCGGAGTTCTCCTCGGCGCCCACCACCCCGACGTCCAGCACGCCCACGCCGACGCCGACGCCGACTCCCACGCCGACGTCGGCCACCCCCACGACACCGCCGAAGACCACCACCAAGGCCACGCCCAGCCACGACCGGCCAAACCGAAACCGACCGCCGACCAACCCGCTCACCGGTGGCAAGGTCACGAACAACCCGGTGGTCGCGGTCAAGATCGACAACACCTCCGCCGGCCGCCCGCAGTACGGCATCTCCCAGGCCGACGTCGTCTACGTCGAGCAGGTCGAGGGCGGCCTGACCCGGATGATCGCGGTCTTCCACACCCACCTGCCGACGGAGGTCGGTCCGGTCCGCAGCGTGCGCACCACCGACGTCGAGCTGTTGCGCGCCTACGGCAAGCCGATCCTGGTGTTCTCCGGCGGCGCCGGCGGTCCCATGGCCGTGCTCGCCGCCTCCCCGGTGATCGACGCCTCGGGTGCGGACGGCTACTGGCGGTCCGACGCGGCGTACTCGCCCTACAACCTGCACGCCGATCTGCCCAAGGTCGTCGCGTCGGTCACCGGGGAGGGCCCGGCCCAGAACGTCGGCTTCACCTTCGCCGCGTCCTACCCGCCGCTGGCCAAGGCACCCAAGGTCACCTCGATCGACGTCACCATGCAGGCCGGCTACACCGGCTTCAGGTTCGTCTCCGCCAAGGGCCACTACGGGATCCTCAACGGCGGCGGCACCGCCGTCGATGCCACCGGCGGCGACCTGACCGCCACGAACGTGCTGGTGCAGAACGTCGTCGACGAGCCGGACGGCAACGTACGACTCGATCGGATCGCCGTCGTTCCTCAGCACACACCGTCGGCACCGGCACGTTCACCCTGTACCGGGACGGCCAGGCGATCGCCGGGCACCTGGTCGCGGCAAGACGCCGAGGACCCGACCACGTTCATCGACAGGTCGACCGGCAAGCCGGTGACGTTCAAGCCGGGCAACACCTGGGTGGTGCTGGCCCCGCAGACCTCCCAGATCACCGTCGGCTGAACGCCCGGTCCGGACCAGGACCCCGGGCCGCGGCGTCATCCGGGCCGGCGCGCCCCGAGTAGCATCGGGAGTGCCTGCGGCGTGGTGCCGCAGCTGCTGACCGGCCCCGAGTGCCCAGTGCACGGGCCCCGGTGGCACCCCTGAACAGGAGCAGGTCCGTCGTGTCCAACCCAGCCGAGACCACCACCGGAACCGCGCGTGTCAAGCGCGGCATGGCCGAGATGCTCAAGGGCGGCGTGATCATGGACGTGGTCACCGCCGAGCAGGCGAAGATCGCCGAGGACGCCGGCGCGGTGGCCGTGATGGCGCTGGAGCGGGTGCCGGCGGACATCCGGGCCCAGGGCGGCGTGTCGCGGATGAGCGACCCGGACATGATCGACGGGATCATCGCCGCGGTGTCCATCCCGGTGATGGCCAAGGCCCGCATCGGGCACTTCGCCGAGGCCCAGGTGCTGCAGTCGCTCGGCGTCGACTACATCGACGAGTCCGAGGTGCTGACCCCGGCCGACTACGCCCACCACATCGACAAGTGGCAGTTCACCGTGCCGTTCGTGTGCGGCGCGACCAACCTGGGCGAGGCGCTGCGGCGGATCACCGAGGGCGCGGCGATGATCCGGTCCAAGGGCGAGGCCGGCACCGGCGACGTGTCCAACGCGGTCACCCACATGCGCACCATCGGTGGCGAGATCCGCCGGCTGACCTCGCTGTCGCCCGACGAGCTGTTCGCCGCGGCCAAGGACCTGCAGGCGCCGTACGAGCTGGTCGCCGAGGTCGCCGCGACCGGCAAGCTGCCGGTCGTGCTGTTCACCGCGGGCGGCATCGCCACCCCGGCCGACGCCGCGATGATGATGCAGCTCGGCGCCGAGGGCGTGTTCGTCGGGTCCGGCATCTTCAAGTCCGGCAACCCGGCCGAGCGGGCCGCCGCCATCGTCAAGGCCACCACGTTCTTCGACGACCCCGACGTCGTCGCCAAGGTCTCCCGCGGTCTGGGCGAGGCGATGGTCGGCATCAACGTCGACGACATCCCGGTGCCGCACCGGCTGGCCGAGCGCGGCTGGTGACGGCCGGACTTCATCCCGCGTCATCTCCGAAGTTCAACGGGATCGATCACGAGTAGTCCTCGCTGCTCGGCGACGACCTTCATCGTCGAATCGTGTGTGGCCAACGTGATCGGCTCGCCGATCAGCAGTGCCGTCGCCACGGTCGAGCCTTGACATGTGACTATAAGGTCACCTATTTTCGAGACGTGGATGACGGCGACACGGTGTTCAAGGCGCTGGCGGACCCGGTCCGCCGGTTGATCCTGGATGCCCTCTTCGCGCGTGACGGCCGCACGCTCGGGGAGATCGAAGCCGTGGTCAACCAGCACGTCGAGATGACCAGATTCGGTGTGGCCAAGCACCTTCGGGTGCTGGAGCAGGCGAACCTGATCAGCACCCGCAAACGGGGACGCGAGAAACTGCACCACCTCAACCCCGTACCGATCCAGCAGATCCATCAGCGGTGGATCGGGAAATTCACCGAGCGGGCCGGGATCGCCTCGGTCCTGCTCGAACTCAAGGGACGCCTCGAGGCCGCATCCGCGGACCCGGTCCCCGACGACAAGGAGAACGAGAAGCCATGAGCGACAACCTCATCCAGGTGTACACCGTGTATATCAACGCGCCGGCCAGTCAGATCTGGGCCGCGATCACCACCTCGGCGGGCACCACCAAGTGGGGCTACGGCGGCGACGTCGAGTACGACCTGACCGCCGGGCGGCGACTTCCGCAACCTGACCACCGAGGGCATGCGGCAGATGGGCATGGGAGAGGTGGCGGTGTCCGGGACCGTGGTGCGCGGCCGAGGAGAACGCCAGGCTGGAACTGGACCTGGCAACCGGCCTGGCATCCGGAGTCCAAGCCCACCCGGTTGATCTGGGAACTGACCGAGTTCGACGGGCCGGTCACCAAGGTCGTCCTCACCCACGACCTGTCGGCCGCCCCGGAGTACGCCGACGGAGGTCGCCGGCGGCGGCGACCCGGTGCAGGGCGGTGGCGGCTGGCCGTGGAGTCTGTCCGGTCTGAAGACCTACGTGGAGTCGCGGCGCCCGTCTCGCGAACTCCGGGAGCGACTGAGCCAGGCTCACCTGTGCCAGGTGCAACGGTCAGGTGAGCCACCCGGGCAGGGTGCTGCTGGTGCCGTTTGCCGTCGCCAGCAGCACCCGCTCCGCGGCCAGCGCGAGCCGCGGACCGGCGGCGAGCAGGGTGTCCGGTGGTGCGGTGAACGGCAACCGCAAGTAGGACTCCATGGTGCCGTCCGGGCCGAACCGGGGACCGGGCGCTATCCGTACCCCGGCCGCGGGGGCGACCCGGGCCAGGTCGGTGGCGAACGGGCCGGGCAGCCGCACCCACAACGACGCCCCGCCGCCGGGACGGGTCGCCTGCCAGTCCGGCAGATGTTCGGCCAGCATGCGATGCAGGGCCACGGCGCCGGCGGCCAGCCGGGCACGCTGCTGGGCCAGCACCGGCTGCGGGTCGGCGAACAGTTCGGTGACCACGAGCTGTTCGATGACCGGCCCGGCCATGTCGCCCAGCGCCCGGGCCGCGGCCAACCGACGGATGAGTGGCGGAGCGGCCCGGATCCAGCCCACCCGCAGCCCGCCCCAGAACGACTTGGACACCGACCCGAGCGACAGCACCCTGGTGCCGTCGCCGAACGCGGACAGCGGCGGCGGCAGCGGATCGCTGTCCGGGAAAGGGATGTCGCGGAACGACTCGTCGGCCAGCAGCACGGTGCCGGACCGGTTCGCGGCCTCGACCAGCGCGGCGCGGTCGGCGGCGCCGAGCACCGCACCGGTGGGGTTGTGGAAGTCCGGGATCAGGTAGGCCAGGCTCGGTGCGGTCTGCCGCAGGGTTGCGCCGATCAGATCGAGATCCCAACTGCCGGTGAACGTCCGGGCGCCCGGGGGACGTGGTGACGGCGATCGGGGCCGGGATCCGGCGGGCGGCGCGGATCGCGTCCAGGGCCACCGGATAGGTCGGGGACTCGATCATCACCCGGTCGCCGGGGTCGGACAGTTCGTGCAGCACCAGGCTGAGCGAGTGCTGTGCCCCGTTGGTCACCAGGATCTCGTCGACCGTGGTGGGCAGACCCGGTTGCGGTGTAACGCTCGGCGATGGCGTGCCGCAGCGCCGGCAGCCCGAACGGATGGTAGCCGTCGCCGGGGGACATGCCCAGGTGCACGCTGTTGCCCGGCTCCAGCGCCGAACCGAGCGCGTCGACCGCAGCCCGCACGGCGGTGGCCAACGCCGACGGTGCCGGCAGCGATGCGGTGGTCAGGTCGATGACGTCGGGCGCGGTCGGACCGAACCCGTAGATGTCGCCACGGACCGGGGTACCCGGCGACCCGATCGCGCCTCGGGCAGCCGGATCCGGCTGCCCGATCCGCGCCGACTCTCCAGCCAACCCTCGTCCCGCAGCAGGCTGTAGGCCGCCGCCACCGTTGTCCGGGAGACCCGCAGCCCGTCGGCCAGCTCCCGCTCGCTCGGCACCCCGGTCGACACCGGGAGCCGGCCGTCCAGCACGGCTGCCCTGATCCGCTGGGCGAGGGTGCGGTACGCCGCGCCCACGATCGGGGCGTCGGTGCCGAGCCGTCGGGCCAGGGAGGTGGCGGAGATGCGCGGAGTGGCCCGGGTCATACGAGCCACTTTCTCGCAAGTGGCTATGGAAGTCCAGTCCACTTGCCGCCAGGCTGGTCCAGTGAGTACCGAACGTCGTCCCCCGGCTGCGCGAGGCCCCCGACCCGCGGAGCGCGTCGGCACTCGATGGTCGCCGATGCGGCTTCTCCCCGGTCCTGCCGGCCGGCGCACCCGCCGCGGCGTCCAGCTCATCGTCGGGCTGGTGCTCTACGGCATCACCATGGGCCTGATGGTGCGCGCCGCGCTGGGCCTGGATCCGTGGGACGTCTTCCACTGGGGTCTGATGTCGATCATCCCGCTGTCCTACGGCACGGTGATCACCCTCACCTCGGCCGTCGTGCTGCTGCTGTGGATCCCGCTACGGCAGCGGCCGGGCGCTGGGCACCATCGCCAACGCCCTGATCATCGGCTGGACCACCGACGCCACCCTGGCCCTGGTCCCGCCGGTGGACGGGATGGCCTGGCGGATCACGCTTCTGGTGGTTGCCGTGTTGGGCAATGCGCTGGCCGGTGCGCTGTACATCGGCGCCGGGCTGGGGCCCGGACCGCGAGACGGCTTGATGACCGGCCTGGTGGCCCGCGGCGTCGGCTCGATCCGCCTGGTGCGCACCGGCATCGAGCTCACCGTGCTCGGCATCGGTTGGCTGCTCGGCGGTCCGGTCGGCGTGGCCACGGTGATCTACGCCGTGGCCATCGGACCGCTGCTGCACGTGCTGTTGCCGCGACTGCGGGTGGACCGACCGGCCCCGCTCGCCGGCCTGGAGGATGGGGTCACCCGCGCCGCGGACGCGGCTGACCTGGCGGAGGCCGAGCAGCTGGAAGGTCGCTGACCTCGGCGCCATGGACACAATCATGTCGGTGCTGCACGTGGTCGCCGTGACCTGGGCCACCTTCGTCACGGCGCTGTTGTCCCTGCTGGTGGTGGTCTTCAGCTTCGGCGCGATGGCCTACAGCGATCCCAAGTACGACCTGTCGATCAGCGCTTCCCGGGATCCCCGGGTGGTGGTTCGGCTATGCCGCGGGGGTCGGGCCCACCCGGCGGTGGGGGGGGCCGCCAAGGGGGGCCGCGGGGGAACAGCGGGCGGCGGGGGGGACCCCGAGGCGGCGGTCGGGCAGGGTGGCGGGGCCCTCGGGGGCGGCCACCTGCTGCTGGTGGTGGCCGTCGTCCTCATGGTGTGGAAACCGTGAGTCTCGTCGTCGGGGTGCTGGCGTTGCAGGGCGATGTCCGCGGCACTTGAGCACGCTGGCCGGCCTCGGCGTCACCGCCCGCCCGGTGCGCCGCGAATCCGAACTCGACGGGCTGCACGGCATCGTCATCCCCGGCGGCGAGTCGACCACCATGTCCCGGCTGCTGGACGTGTTCGAGCTGCGCAGGCCGCTGGAGAAGGCGTTGGCCGACGGGTTGCCGGCCTTCGGCTCGTGCGCCGGGATGATCATGCTCGCGCAGACGATCCTGGACGGCCGAGCAATACATCGTC